>CALXVG010000023.1 GCA_944391955.1 uncultured Clostridia bacterium | reverse complement strand
GCTTCCGGGTCGTTATTAGTTATAAAACCCATTTGACACGCACCGGCGCGGGCGTGTTCGACCGCCGCAACTTCAAAACCGTTTAACATATTCATGTGCATAAGCACCGGTGCAAACCAAGGAATACCCCTTTTTTGGTCTATAAATTGCGGTAAGAATAAATGTATTATTTCATCTGCCGGTATTATGTCGTAAGGTTCGCCGTATGTTTGGTTTAGTAAATCATCATCATATTTTTTAATGTAATACTTTAATGGTTTACCATAACTGCTAAATTCAATTCCAAATCTTACAAAACTCCCGTTAGGTTGTATAGATACGTCGTTTTTATCAATATCAAGCCTGCGGGGGTCTATAAGTTGCAGGGCAAAACCCCACGCCCCCGCGTTTCGGCCTTTAATTATCCTTATTAAACATTCGCCTTCGCGGGCGCAAGTTTTGATAGCAAGTTTACATAAGCTTATAAAATTTTGTTGCTGTTTAACGTCGCAATATTTAGCCTTTTGCCATTCCTTCCATGCTTTTTCATGGGCTTCATTGGCTTTTGTATCTAATTCGCCGTTTTGGTCTTTGGCCTGTGCTTGTAAGCTTATACCTTTATCGCCTATAACATTATTTTCAAGCAACGATAAGAATTTAACCGCATGCGGGTCGTTCATGTATTCATTGCAAGAACGCGCTACAAGCGGTTTTAAAAACTTATAGACTATTTGGTCTGCTGTATATTTATATGTATTCCAAGACCATGTAAGCCTGTTTGTTTTTGCGGCTTCATACGCTTTAGGTCTTACAACCACATAATGACCTTTTGCCGGTGTTTGATTATTTTTTTTATTTTTAAATAGGTTAAATATGCTAAACATTAAAATCTATACCCAATCGTTTTAAAAGTCTTATTGCGTCTTGCTTTGATTCTTGCTAATTCGCTACGGTAATACGTCCGCAAATTTAACAATTCATCAAAAGTAAATTTAGTTATTTCCCGATTATTAATTTTTAATGTTTTATAATCGTCTGTTAATCGCCCTTCTATTGCCGCCTCAATAGCTTCTAACATCTTTTCAGCGTGCGTTTTGGGCGTTTCTTGGGTTATATTTTCTTCATCTGCCATGTTAAACTCTCCAACTTTGCGCGTATGTTTGTTTTGTATTAATTTTGCGTTTTTTCCGCATTTTAAGCGCTGTATTTTCGTTTGCGGGTTTATCCGGCTTTTCAGGTTCTTTATTGCTAAGCTTTTGTTTAAGTTCTTGCAATTTATTTTTTATCGCGTTTTCTTTCAAGCGTTCCCCGATTTTCTCAAAATTCGGATTGAGTATTTTTAAAGCCGCATAAGAATAAACCCTACAGTCTAAAGCTTCGTTTCTTTGGCGGATTTTTTCCCACGTTCTTTTTGGAAAACCTTTTACAAACTTAGTTATTAATTTTTCTGCGGTTAAACTATCAAAATATGCTTTATCACATTTTCTCGGAAAGTGCATATAACCCGCCCCGAAAGAAGATATTTTTAACCGGCCGTAAATAGTTCCTTTTGCTTGGTCGACACCTACCGGGAATAATTTAACGGTCTTATTTTTAGATTTTCCGCATTTAACTTTACTTTGAGCGCCTACAATCGGGATACCTTCACCGCCAACACCTTTTATTAAATAAACCCTTTGAGTGTAACGGGTTCGGCCATATTCATAAACGCTTTGCGTTTTATGTCCGCCGGTATCTATACAAGTTGCGCTAATATTTAGTCTTGCGCCGGATTCGTGTAAGTAATCAGAAGCTAAAATATCGTCTAATTGTTCCCATACTTCCGGTTGGTCGGGGTCACCGTACAACCTAATATAATCAATTAACCATGATTCTTCACCCTTACCCCACGCGGTTATTTCAACTTCTAAACGGTCGTCTTGTGTGTCAACCCCGGCCGTTAATACTACGGCATTTTTAGGGATTTTTGTATAATCTTCCGTCCTTGCTTCTAAGCTGTCAGGGTCTACGCTTTCGCCGGCTTCTTCCCAAGTTTCGCCCAAGGAAGTATTAACCCAAGTTTTGAGGGTGTCCGGTTTGTCTTTTGCGTCTAAGAAGTCTTGCACAATATCCGCAAGCTTACGCCAAGGGCTGTACAATTCGTTTAAATGAAAACCTGCAACGCCTTTAAATTCTTCTTGCGCTTCCCAATATCCGCGGGCTATTGCCCTGTATCTGTCTGAATCAGATAAATGAGCGCCGCAATGTTCGCATTCGTAGTAAGCTTCTTTTACATTGTCTTTGCTATATTTTACATGCCCCCACCTTAAACGCTGATAAACTCCACAATGCGGACAGGGTACAAAATAATAACGTTGGTCGCTTTCTGCAAAAGCTTTTTCAATCCTACTAATGCCTTTTATGGTAGGAGTTGAAAACAAACCTATTTTTTTATTCCAGTATGTTGTAGTTCTTTTTATTGCAAGGTTAACCGGGTCGCCTTCCGCGCCGGCACTTACCGGGTAGCGGTCGACTTCATCACATAATACAATTCTAATAGGTCTTGACGCAAGACCGGCCGGGGAATTAGCACCAACCATTGTAATATGGCCACCCGGAAAAAGCTTATGTAAAATCGTATTATCTGAATCTTTGGACTTTGAGTTTTTAACCTTTTTGGTTAAACATGGGTTATCTCTAACCATTGGCGCTAATCTGTCTTTACTCCAAGTTTGCGCCATTTCTAAAGTCGGTTGTAGATTTAATATTGTGCTTGGGTCTTGGTCTATGTAATAACCAACAATATTATTTAAAATTTCAGTTTTGCCGACCTGTGCGGAAGACATAACAACAATTCTTGTTACCTGCGGGTCGCTAAAAGCGTCCATAATTCCGCGTTGATATTCCGCCCTTGATGTTTTATATTTGCCGGGTTCGGCCGAAGCTTCCGGACTTAAATATCTATATAAATCCGCCCATTGGGATATAGTTAATTTTGGCGGACATTTCCAACAATTAAAAGCCTGTCTAATTATCCCCCGTATTTTCTGCAATTCCTGTATCTGATTCATCAAACCCCGGCGTAACTAATTCGTTTAATACTTCTTCTACTCCGTCGGTTAATATTACTTCGACTTCGTTAGGGCTTTCCGCTGTTGCTAATGTCGGCGCTAATTTTCGCGGCATAGCTAATAATTTACCCCTACAATTCATGATTATTTTTTCAAGTTCATGCTTAACTAATTCAACCGAAACATATTGACCCTTTTTAATCCCTAAATCAAATTCTATGCGGTCGGCCTCTGCTTTTGCTTTTCTTGCTCTTTCGTACTTTCCGTCTAATTCGCTGTCTTCGTCGCCGCAAAATTCCTTGTAATAATATGCTTGTACGCAAGCCGGTATGTCATATTGTCCGGGCTTTTCGGGTTTTGGTATAACTTCATCTTCTACAAGTTGTTGTATTCTTCGGGGGGTTATCCCTAATATTTCGGCTAATAAATCTAATTTTGATGTAATTTCATTTATTGCCACAAGCGAAACCCCATGAGCCTTTATTTTTAACACTTTTAAACGAAAAGCGAAACGATAGTTTTAAATTACAAACAGCCAAAACCCCATATTTAACAATATTTACAAACTAAAAACGAAAAACGAAACGATAGTTTTAAACTGTACCTAAAAAACCTTTGCGCGTTTCCTTACCCGCAAGAACAGGGGGCGCCGGGAAGTACCTTTTTGTCCTCAAAAATCAATATTTATAAGGGTTTTAGCCTATTTTATTTATTATGTCTTGCTTTTCTTACCTCATTTAATTAGAATAGCCCCTATAAAGGGGCTTTGTTCAGTGTTTTAAGGAGTTCCACTATATGAAAAAGATTTCCTGTAATAATGGTAAGCAAGTAAACAAAAGTCTTCTAAACTTAAACCATTTAAAACGGCTTTAATATCCGATTGTAAATAAGATTCGCCGCGTGTGTTTACATCATCATAACACTTTGCGCATAGCGGTAATGTTAAATAGTCTTTAGTGTATAACTTTTTCAAGTGGTACACCATACCGCCGCGCACCCCGCACTTAATACAAGTAAGTTTACTTTGATGTAATAAATAACCTGAATCAAAGTTATTTATTTCGGCCGCTTTCATAAAAGCCAATTTATCTTTATCAATGTTATGCGTCCAACTATAGCGCAATTCCGGCGGTAAAATAAAATCTTCAAATATTGCGGATGTATCAATAAAAAAAATAATATCTTCTATAAACTTAGCGGCTTCGGCTTTAGTCATAGAAGATAATGTTTTTAAATATGTTACCTGCTTGCCGTTTGGTAGTGTTATATATTCCGTTAATCCGCATTCGGAATATAACCAATCCTTAATCATGTACGGCTCGTAACTGTACCCCAAATTCTCAAAGAATCGTATAAGCGCTTTTATCAATCCGCCAAATATAAAGCCTAATTGTTTTAATGTCTTTTCCTGCTTGATTTCTTCATAAGATATTTTGTATATAGCGCCTTCTTTATAACGCCTTAACAAATCCCCGCAAATGTTTTTTAAATACTCTTTATTTGAGCATGTAAAATCCATTAGCCGATTACCTTATATTCTTTGCTTAGCTTAAATTGCCGGACATTATTAAAATCTTTTACCCATAAACTTTTGGAAGCATCCGCATAGCGCCAGCCCATATTAGATAAAGACCCATTTTTAACTCTAAGGTCTGGTATTTCGTAATATGCTTCTTTTTCAAATTTTCTTATGAATTTTGCAACATCTTTAGATTTTTTTGGCTTGCGCTCGCAATATTTACCGTCTGATATTCGATACTGTTTTATTTGAACTTTAAGCGCCTTGCACTTCGGACACTGCCCAATCTCTAAAACACGGTTTTTATGCGTTGTATTATCATATAGTCTTAAATTTCTTTCAGCCGAAAAATAGCCGTTACAACAATATAACAAAGCGTGGTACTCCCTTATTATTCTAGCGACACCTTGAATATTTACATTGCGCATTGCTAATACCTTGCGGGAGCGGGCGCAAAAAGATTTTTGCGCATTCCCATAAAAGGAATCAAGGACAACTAAAATTTAAATCTAATCCATATTAACATGGGATTAAAAATAAAACAATATGTCAACTAATTTACTTCAATTGAATTAGTTTAAGGGTATAAACCCGCATGCCATGCCTGTTTTGAAAAGATTATTTTGTATTTTTCAATACCCCAATTTTTTAAAAAATTTTCTTCACTCATTCCGCTTGACGCGTCGTAATTCATTTGCGCCGGCACGATAATAATTTTTTGCAAATACTCTATTTTTGTGTAAAATTCCGGGTTATTTTTGCGGATTTGCTTTTCAATAAAATGATGTGCATGATATTGCCCGTGGTCATAATTATTTACGCTTGTCAATTCGCCGGCCGGAATCGATTTTAATGTCCGGCTAAACAAATCAAAAAAGAAAAGCGGATATTTTTTTATATCCGCGTTAAAATCACAACTACCCAAAATTACCCCCTTATTATACGTTCTATATTCAATTCGCAATAGTTGCGGTATGATACTTCTAGTTCGCCTTTTTCTAATTCTTCTATAGCTTCAGCCGCTTCTTTTGGGTCTTCGTAGTTATGAAAACATTTATAGTTATCTGCACCACGTACGCAATTTTTAAAATCGACAATTACATACAAAAAAGTATGCTTTAAATTAAATGGTTTTGTTGCTATTATATAGTTTTCATTGCATGCCTGTATTTTATAAGGCTTTTTGTCTTCCAAAAATTTTATTTTATCACCTACGGAATATTCCAATTTTTTATATTCTTTTATCTTTTTTTCTTTATCTTGTCGGCATTTGTTATAAAAATAACAACCCGTTGTACTTGTTGTTACGTAATTTGTGTATTTTTTGCACCTGTAGCACCAATATTTTATAGTATTTTGCTTCATTTTACCCCCTTACATTCCGTAAACTATTTTTTTAAGTTTTTCGCAATAAATATCATGCGTCCAACCTGTATTTTTTACTACCTTTAAATTTTTATAAATCGCTGTTGTATTTCTGCACTGCTTGCAATTTTTACAATATTCGGGCTTTTCTAATTCTATATCGTTTTTCATGCTCATTTATCCTACTTGATTCTTTTGCCTAATTCTACGTCTATTGCCAATTCGATACTATGCCCCAATTTTGGGTTAAGTTTTACTAAATCAGGTATATCTTTTGCACGTACTAAATTTATACTTTTAATTCTAAAAATCATATTTTTAGCCGGGTCTTTTGTCATACCTAAAGAAAATTTGGCATATTTCTTTGGAAGCGGAAGAAATTTTAGCACATTACAATACGTTAGTCGCTTATTCCAATATGGACAATATAAACGGTATTCATGGGTCTTTTCGCCACTTCTAATCTTTTCAAACCATTCTTTTTTTAATACAAAATGTACAGAATTTTCGCGGGTTATTTTTATTTTTTCGTCCATGCTGTCATCCTTTTTAATAGTGTTTTTGCTCTCGTTTCTTTTCTATGCTCTTTATCGTATATATTATGACATTTTTGGCATAATGCCCGTAAATTATTCGGGTCGCAATTCTGCGGGTTATGGTCTAAATGTGCAATGGTTAATACAATTCTTATAATTTTTTCGCCATCCAATTCGTCGGCTTCTTGCTGCATGCCTGTGCTTTTAATAAAATTACCGTCTTTATCTCTATAACCTTCGGTGTGATTTTCCACCCCGCAAAATTCGCATTTGTTATTAGCACGTTTTAAAATCGCTTCGCGTATCTGCTTCCAATTCTTCGGATATAATTTCTTATTTTCGGGTTTAATTGGCATTTTTAACCTCACTTATTCTATGTCTAATTTGGTCTATCAAACAACTAATTTCCTCTATATCATTATCAGCACAAGCCACACTTTGCTTATTTATCAACTCTTTAATATCTATCAAGGCTTTTTCATATTCTGCATATCTTTTTAAAGTTTTTTCAAAATTTAAATCACTATATTTTTTAATTTCGCAATTTACAGATGTAGCAAAATCCCATTCGTCGTATTCGTAGCTTGTTTGTTCGTCAAAACCCCAAAACTTAATAAAAAATGTTCCGTTCGGCATTTCATCTATTTTTGATTCTATGTAATCTTCTATCAATTCTTCATCTGATTCAGTCCACAAAATATTAATAATTTTTGTATCTGAATCTATAGAAACAATTGCCATTAATTCTTCTACTTCGTTTTTGGGTCTTGTGTAATAAACCATATTGTCAAAAAGCGCTTCATTGTCTTTTAGATTTTTTAGCGTTTCTTCGTCTGCCTTGCGCAACTGTTCCCACGCGTCCTTTTCCCATTGTTCTAATTCTATTTCTTTTTCTTCCATGTCTAACCGTCCTTATATTCTTCCATGTATTTCTTTAAAAAATGTATCGTTGCGCAATTATCGCACCTTATAAACACGTCCGCGCTTTGTATTGTTTCGCCGGTTTCTTCGTCTTTTATTCCTGGTACATATTCCCAAGTAGCCATGCCGGATTCTTTAAGGTCTTGCCCGCAATTACCGCAAATTATATGTAATCTATCATTTACCATTTGCCGCACTCCTCTAATTTTGCTTTGCACCTATCGCAATATACGTCGCCGTCTACAAAGTCGTTAATATCTTCACGTCTTCGCGTTACAAAAGCTTCTTTAGCGTCTATATTGTCTTGGGTTATTTCAGTACCGCAAAAACCGCCGCAATAAAACCACCAACCACGCTTTAATAATTCTTCTATTGGTACTTTTTTAGAATCTGCGTATTTATCAAAATCTTTTATGCGTTTTGCTCTAAGGTCGGTATAGTCATTTCCATGAAATTCCCAACTATTTATAACGCTTGCTTTTGCTTTTCCGGAAGATTCCGCCCATGTTATCAAGTCGCCGTTTTCGTTCCATTGCGAAGTTACTATATAGGCTTTTAATTTACCTTTTTCCATTATTTACCGCCTTTATTTACCTGCTATTAACTTTGCTTCTTTTATAGGTTTAAATATTGTTTCAGCACCCGGCGTTTTTTTAAAAAAATTATATGCCTTTTGTCTTATTGCACCTTCAAAGTCGGCCTTATCCACTTCTTTAGAAAATTTGTAAAAAGACAATATCTTAGGCCGTGATATATACGCCGCAAAGCCAAAACCGTACGTTCCTTGGTGTTCTAATGCAATCATATATTTAGGTTGTATTATTACAAATAATATACCGTCGTTAGTTCGACCAAAGTACGGGTAATTTATTTTATATTTCATGCCTGTTCTTTTTCCTTCCTGCGGTTGATTTCCTCTATAACCTTTTCAAAAAGGCTATAGAGTGTATCAATATCGCATTTTTTAATGTATTCCGATAGTGTCTGATTCATCACTACCCCCAATATATCTTTACGCCGCCTTGAATTTCGGTTACGGTATAGCCTGCTTGCTCGTACGCTTCACGCAAATTTGGTATAACATCATAAGCGCATAGTATTTTAACTTCGCTTAATCCTTTTTCAACGGCTCTTTTTATACTGCCTTCCGCTTCTCTTATTGCCTTGTTTATTTTATTTATTGCGGCCTTTTCTCTTGCTTCTTTTGCATTTATCATTTTTATTAATCCTCTTTTTTAATCACTAAATAAAATCGCGCCTACAATAACGCCTAATATAAAAACAGTCCAAACCATGCCGGTTACTCCCTTAACCCTCTTGGCATTATTAATGCGGTACTTTTAACAAAATCTTCTTGATTTTCCGCCGTTATAACAAAGCAAGCTAAAGGATTATTTTTATTTACGCTTAATACCCCTTCTTTGGTTCTACCGTTGGAAATATTAGAAAATCTTTCTAAAAATTTTGTATTAAAACCGATTCTTGTATATGGTTCTTTTGTTATATCCGGAATTAACTGGTCGTATTTTGGAAACGATACATCAGAAAAGCCCGGGATATTGTATTTAATTTTGTTTAATTTATCTTCTATGGTTGCATGGTCTTCAAAAAGAGTAATTACAAGAGTATCGAAAAGGCTAAAACTTGATTTTCTACCGTTTTCATAGCTGTTAAATATCTTCATTTTTGAAAGATATAAACCGCTTAACACTATTTCATGCTTTGGTTGCGGATTTTCCAACTCAATTTCAGATTTTAAAAGTGTATTGCCGTCAGTTGAAGCCAATGTTAAGGTATTACCGTCTGTCTTGAATTGAACACCGTTTAAAACCGTACCCGGTTCTTGTGATATTGTTTTTAATTGGTTTTCAATAATCTTTTTAAATCTGCTTTTTTTGATTTCAAACTCTACCGGTTTAAATTTTGCTTTTTTGGTTGAATTTTTAGCCATGTTTTTTCTCCTTTTCTTTGTATTCCTTAAACTTTTTATCTAATTCCCCGCTTTGTATAATCCGGTCAACTTTTTGACGCGCCCGGATAAAATAAGGGATATTAACCGCGTCGGTTATTTTGTCTTGTTTTTCGTATTCGCGCATTATTGCCATTAACAAATACGCTTCTTTTTGTTGTTCTGAAACATTTTTAGGAATTAAATTTAATCCCATGTGTACCTACCTTTCTTTTTATTGACGGGATTCAAGCTTTACCGCTAATAACCCGTTTTTTGAAAACATTTTTAAATTTTCGTCTTCATCATCAATCGCTATACAAGCGTTGTAAAATTCTTTTATGCTTTTCAGATGTTCAGCTTTCACTTCCGCGGCCGGGTTTATATTCCCAAGCGGCCGCATGAATAAATCACCCATAAAACCTAAATCGGTTTGTAATCGGATTTTTGTATTAATTCTTATTGCTTCACTCCGGGCGGTTGAAAAAATGATTTTATAGCCCTGATTACGCAAACAATTTAAAACATCTGCCAATATAAAATTAAATTTTGCTTTATCGCGGTCATTTGCATAGCGTTCAAAATACGCCCATTTTTCGTTACCCTGCAAGCCTTTTTCTTCAATCTCTTTGAATATTTGCGACGTATCTAATAAACACCCGTCTATGTCGCATATAACTGCTTTTCTTTTATATTTCATTTTCAAGCCCTCTTAAACTTTGTTGTATTACTACTTCTTCCGGTTTTATTAACCTTATTTGCCTTTGCACGTTCCAAAGCCTGTTACGGGCTTTTGCTATCATGTCCGGGTCTTGGTCTAAGCAAATATAATTTAACCCTTTGTTGTAACAAGCTACGGCGGTTGTACCGCTTCCGCAAAAACAATCTAAAACAGTTGCACCGGGCTTTAATTTTGCCTTATCTAAACACCATTCAAAAAGCTTTACCGGCTTTTGTGTGGGGTGTATTTTATATGGTTCATCTGATTTATATTCGCTTCGGGAATAATCAAAAATCCTTAACGCTTTGTTGTAAGATGTCCACGCTACTTCACCGTCTGCAAGACTAAAGCCGCGTTGTATTTTATTCCAAATCAATAAACATTGAGTAGGCGCTAAAATATCGCCAAAGTAATTACCGCCCCATATAATTTGATTTTTTGATACTCTTATAACTTCTTTTATCAAATCCGGGCTTGTGCGCTCTTTATCCCATGTTTGGCCTTGTGCGCCGTAATCATTCCAATGATATTTAGTTATTGATAATCTTTTGCCACCCAATTTTCTTTTTAATTGGCCGCAATAATCTATACCATAGGCCGGGTCAATTAGTGCCAAATCTACGCTTTTGTCTTCCAAAAATCTTAAAAACAATTGAGCAGGCGCGGTAAATATTTTATTTTTGAATCTGTTAATATCTGCTTTTATCATGCCGGCCGCCTTTTGTTTCTTTTTCCGCCGGTCTTTTTACTTTCAAGTTCGGTTAATTCCGATAATGGTATAAAAAATTGCAATTCGGAATTATAGGCCGTACCTTCAAAATTTTTGTAGTTTCCTACTTGTATAGCCTTACCAACGCGGATTTTATAAGTCTTTTTATCAATTTTGAAATATAAATAATCGCCAACCCGCAATTTGGAAAAAATCGCACCGTTTACCCCTACTTCATTTGTAACATTCATTATATGATTTTTAGATTTTAAAAATTTCCACAATGAAAATTTATAATTAGCCGGGTTGTATATAAGTTTCCCTATTAATTTTTTTTCATTTCCAAAAATTTTATAAAATTCTGTAGAATAACAATCAGTAACCGCGGCTATTTTGTAGCCGGCAAAATTCAGCTTGCGTATTTCACGCGCTAATATTTCGTTTTCAGTAACTTCAAATTTATACTCTTTTCCGTTTATTACTTTAATTTCTTCCATTTTCTAAAACTTCCTTGAAGTGGTTGTAAAATATGCACATTGCTACCCTAAAATTAGTTTTAGTGGTCGGTATGGTGATTTTATAAGATAGGTTGTTTAAATAAACTTTTACGGTATTTCTTGATATTTTTAGATTTTTTGCAATTTCGGAAATATCAAAGCCTAATGCAATATTTTTAAGCGTTTCTAATTCCCTTTTGCTTAAATCCTTTTCAAGTATTTTGTTTAATTCTTTACCCTCTAAAAATGCCTTAATGTTCATTTTCCGCCCTATCTTCCAAAATTTGGAATTTGTGTTAATCCTCTTTTTTGTTTGAAATTTTTATTTCATTTATCAAAATATAAGTTTTGGCTATATCCCGGCCGGATTCGTCTTTAAACACATCTTTTTCTAAAGTGCCTTCTACAAAGACTAAAGCCCCTTTTTTTGCTACTTCTCCGATAAATTCTGCTTTATTACCCCAAGCGCGGGCGGTATGCCATGTAACTACTTCTTTTTCCTGTTTTTTACTCCATTTATTAACCCCTATAGAAATAGTTACCGTCTTATTGCCTGATTCAAAATATCTCATTTGCGGGGCGTCACCAAGCCGGCCGCTTAATGTCACTGTGTTAATATCTGCCATTATTCTTTACCCTTTCCGCCGTTGTAACGGCTAATTTCATTTAAATAACTCCATAAAATAGCTTTTAAGGCCGGTATAAATCTTTTATCTACTTTTGATTTTTCTTTTAAATATTCACCTATTGCACACTGAGAATAAAATAAAGATGTTATACCAACCCAATCCGCCGATTTTTCCGGGAATTGGTCTATAAAATATTGATTAATTTTCTTTAAATTCCTGATTATGTCTTTATTTTCTTTGTATGTTTTAATGTTTATTGCCATTTGCGCCCCCTTACGGATTCGCCTTTAAAATTAATTGCAAGCCCGCAAATATCTTTAAGACGGTCAAGCACTGCGCCCCAATCCTCAATTTTTCTTAATTTATCTAACATTTCGGGGTTAGCGGTAAAACCTGTTGGAATCTCATAATTTAAAAGTGTATCTATAATTCTGTACGCAATTTCTTTACGCCTGTCGGTGTAATTTTCGCGGCCAATATCATCAATTACGACAAAATCAAACTTTACAAGCCACATAAGAAGCGGGTATATATCGCCGTTATGCTCTGCACTATATTTTAAAAACCGTTCCATTAAAGCGGAAAACGTCACAAATAAAACATTAAACCCACGTTGTATTAATTCATTTGATACAGCCGCAAGCATGGAAGTTTTACCAACTCCGGGCTTTCCTGTTAAAAATATGCCGGGCATTTCGTTTTTTTTGAAATTTTGCGCATATTGATAAAGCCTTTTTAGTTCTTTTTCGTTTCCGTATTCTACGGCTTTTTTTTGTAGATTTTCAAAAGTTTTCTTTTTAAAATACGGCGTTATAAGTGAATTTTCAAAAAGTTTATCTAACCTTTCTTTTTTTTCTTTTTCTTCAGCCGCACTTTTCCGCCTTTGTTCCTGTAATTCAATACAATTACATGCCGGTACTTCTAAACGGGTTATTTTTTCTTCCGGTTTACCTTCAAAAACCTTAAATTCTTTTATTATGTATTCTTTACCGCAATATTTACATCTATCTAATTTTTTAATATCGCTGTTTAAAATTTCGTTGATTTTCTGCATTTAATCATCACTCCATACGGGTATCCCCAAATCAAAACTACTGTTTTGGGAATCTTCGTTTTTTATAAATGAATCATATTCACCGTTTAAAATACCTGCCCAGCCCCCTTCGTTAATCAACCATTTTAAAGTTGCGGGCGCATTAGTAAATTTTAATTTTGAAAACTTTTTTATAATTTCCGGCAATTTTTCGACAAAGTCGGGATTATCCACGGAAATTTCAATTAATTTGTTAATTTTGAAATTGTCTAAATAACATCTTTTTTTATCAAAATTTTTTTCATATTCTTTTTTAAATTTTTCTACTATCGGATTATTAAAATATGGGTCAAATTTTTTTGTACCTTCCTTTTTTTCTTCCCCTATAAGAGAAATGTCTTTAATACATGTCTTTATATTGTCTTTAATAATGTCTTTAGGTGTGCTTGTATCGCTGTCGCTGTCTATGTTTTCGGCTTGCTCATGTAATCGTGGTGATGACACATTTTCATTTTTTGTAATCGGTGTGATTACAGTAGTGTAATCACGGTGATTACTTTTTTGAAAATCTGTAATCGTGGTGATTACATCATTTTTTTTATTTTGATTACACTGTGTAATCGTGGGGATTACATCTTGTAATTTTTCTGTGTCATTTTCTGTAATCGGTGCGATTACTTCTATGTAATCATCTTGATTACAATTTTTGTCTATTTCTGTAATCGTGGTGATTACATCATTTTTTTTATTTTGATTACACTGTGTAATCGTGGGGATTACATCTTGTAATTTTTCTGTGTCATTTTCTGTAATCGGTGCGATTACTTCTATGTAATCATCTTGATTACAATTTTTGTCTATTTCTGTAATCGTGGTGATTACATCATTTTTAAATTGCAATGCCTTTAAGCAATTAATTTTATCTTGGTCAAAATATTTGTTTATTTTAACTTCCCATTCGTCATAATATTTATTTATTAAATAAATATTATTCCCTTTAGATAAAATTACTTTTTTATCTATTAGACTATCAAGGGTTCTATTTATGTTTTGGCGCGGAATACCTACTAAACATAAATATGTTTTAGGGTCTATAATTGCATACTTTTTATTGAAGCCGTAAGATAAACGGACAATTAGTAAAATTACTTCTAATTCTCTTTTTGTGAAATCTCGTATAAATATATTTTCAAAAAGATTATTAGCAATTTTTACATAGCCGTTTTTTGTTTTAACCTCAACACTCATTAGCCGGCCACCTCGATAATATCAGCTAAAATAATTGCCATAAAATAATAAGCAAAGAAGAAAATAACCCCTATAATTGCTTGTATTTGTAATTTGATAAATTCGCCCCATGTAACTCTCTTTTCCAAAACACTAAACGGGCAAACAGTGTTTAAAAAATTTCTCTTTCTCATTGTGTGAACTCCTG
>CALXVG010000022.1 GCA_944391955.1 uncultured Clostridia bacterium | reverse complement strand
GTATTTCAACAAGTTGCGTAAGCAAAGCAGTTGAAATAGCTAGTTTCAAGTTGGGTGTCGTTGGTTCGAGTCCAACTATTTTTTTTGGATAAAATAGAAAATTATAAAAATCTTAAAACAAGTTGTTTTCCAATAAAAGAGAATGGATGAACAATTCTTGTTAATCTTAAATAAATTAGAGATGAAACACTAAAAATCCTGCCTAAATTTATCATTTGAAGAAAAACAGTTTCAATCTGTTGTAATTTTATAAATGAGTGCGGAAGATAATGTGCTTGTCCGAATATTTTTATTAAGTTTTGTAATCCATGGAAATTTTTGCATAATTAAGTTAGGTAATTCTAAAAAATCAGTATATTTTTGTCTTATCTTTGTCTTTTGCATAAGAATACTCCTTTAAAAAAATTGAATTTTATTATATCATAAAGAAACCAAAAAAGCCAGGAAAAATTTAAAAATGAAAAATCAGCAACTCAAGCAATTTTATATTGTTCTAAATAAATTTTTGTGATATAATTTAGATGTTTTATAGAAAGAGAGGAAAAAGAATATGGCAGAATTTTCGCCTATGATGCAACATTATTTAAGTATTAAAGAAGAATATAAAGATGCAATAGTTTTTTATAGATTAGGAGATTTCTATGAAATGTTTTTTGAAGATGCAAAAATAGCTTCAAGAGAATTAGAAATTACACTAACAGGAAAAGAATGTGGACAAGAAGAACGTGCACCAATGTGTGGTATTCCATATCATGCAGTTGACAGCTATCTTTCTAAATTAATAGAAAAAGGATATAAAGTAGCTATTTGTGAGCAATTAGAAGACCCAAAACAAGCAAAAGGAATTGTTAAAAGAGATGTTATAAGAGTAGTAACACCAGGAACTGTAATTGAAAGCAATATGTTAGATGAAAAGAAAAACAACTATATAATGTCTGTATATAAAGAAGGAATATACTTTGGATTAGCAGTATGTGATATATCAACAGGAGACTTTTATGCTACAAAAATAGTCGAGAATAATAATTTCCCAGTACTATTAGATGAACTTGCAAAATATAATCCAGCTGAAATTATTGTAAATGATTTCTTATACAATTCAACAGAAGAAATTAATTTAATAAGAAAAAGATTTAACATATATATAAACAACGGACAAGATGAAATATTTAAAAAAGATTATAAAGAATTAATAGAAAATTATACATTTGTGTGTGAAGATAAAACTTTAGAAACTCTAGAAGATAATAGTTTGGAAGTATCAGCAATTAATGCATTATTAGAATATTTCAATCAAACGCAGAAAATGAAACTAGAGCACATAAAAAAAATAACTATATATAACTTACAAAAATACATGTCTTTAGATATTACTGCGCGCAGAAACTTAGAATTAACAGAAAGGCAACATGATAAATCAAAAAGAGGAACACTTTTATGGGTATTAGATAAAACATCCACATCAATGGGAGGAAGATTATTAAGAAAGTGGATAGGAGAACCATTATTAGATATATCCGAAATACAAAAACGTTTACAAGCAGTAGAAGAATTAAAAAACAAACCAATTTTAAGAGGAGAATTGCAAGATGCATTAAAAAAAGTATATGACATAGAAAGACTTGTAGGAAAAATTGCATATTCTAATAGCAATGGTAGAGAATTAATATCATTAAAAAATTCATTAAAACAATTACCAGATATAAAAAAATTATTATCTGGCTTAACAGCAGAATTATTAAAAAATTTAAACTTGAATCTAGGAACTTGTGAAGATTTATCAAATTTAATTGAAACATCAATTGTAGACGAACCACCAATTTCAGTAAAAGAAGGCGGATTAATAAAAAGCGGATATAATAAAGAAGTTGATGAATATAGAAGAGCATCAACAGAAGGTAAAGAATGGTTAATAAATTTAGAACAAAAAGAGAGGGAAGAAACAGGAATAAAAAATTTAAGAATAGGATTTAACAAAGTATTTGGATATTTCTTTGAAGTTACTAAATCTAACATTAACTTAGTACCAGATAGATATATAAGAAAACAAACATTAACAAATTGTGAAAGATATATATCAGAAGAATTAAATGAATTAGAAAGTAAAATTTTAGGTTCACAAGAAAAATTAATAGAGCTTGAATATAATTTATTCATTGAAATAAGAAATATATTAGCAGAAAATATAACAAGATTACAGAAAACAGCAAACATAATTGCTATACTAGATGTATTAACATCATATGCTATTGTAGCAGAAGATATGAATTATGTAAAGCCAATAGTAGATAATAGTGGAGAAATAGACATTAAAGAAGGACGACATCCAGTTATAGAAAAAATGGTAGACACAGGTTCATTTGTAAGTAATGATACATATTTAAACAAAAATTTAGATAGACTAGCCATAATAACAGGACCAAACATGGCAGGAAAATCAACATATATGAGACAAGTGGCATTAATAACTTTAATGGCACAAATAGGAAGTTTCGTTCCAGCATCATATGCAAAAATTGGTGTTGTAGATAAAATATTTACAAGAGTAGGAGCTTCAGATGATCTTAGTATGGGACAAAGTACATTTATGGTAGAAATGATGGAGGTTGCAACAATTCTAAGAGAAGCAACATCAAATAGTCTGATAATATTAGATGAAATAGGAAGAGGAACATCTACTTATGATGGACTTTCAATAGCATGGGCAGTTGTAGAACATATATCAAATAAAGAAAAATGTGGAGCAAAAACATTATTTGCTACACACTATCATGAATTAACAGAATTAGAAAACAAAATTGAAGGAGTAAAAAATTATTCAATTGCAGTAAAAGAAAAGGGCGAAGATATCATTTTCTTAAGAAAAATAATAAATGGAGGAACTGACGAAAGCTATGGAATACATGTAGCTAAATTGGCAGGAGTTCCACAAGCAGTAGTAAAAAGATCAAATGAAATTCTAAGAGGGCTAGAAAGAAAAAGTATTTTAGGACAGAAAAAGCAAGAAAATAAAAAAGAACCAGAAGGTCAATTGAACCTATATAATTATAAACTAGCAGAAATAGCACATGAAATTGATAAAATTAACTTAAATGAGTTAACACCAATAGATGCATTAAACACATTATCTAAAATAAAAGAAAAAATGAGCTAAAATAAAAAGTGGTGATAAATTTGACAATTAAAGAAAATCTAGAATATGCAATAAAAAAATTAAAAGAAAATGATATAGAAGAATGTAGTTTAAAAGCAAAATTATTACTTTCATACGTTTTGATAAAACCAAAAGAGTTTTTAATTATAAACCAAGAAAAAAAATTATCAGAAGAAGAGCAAGAAAAATTTTATAGATTACTGGAACAGATGATAGATAATGTCCCTTTACAATATTTAGTGAATAAACAAGAATTTTATGGAATAGAATTTTTTATAAACGAAAATGTTTTAATACCACAGCCAGATACAGAAATATTAGTAGAAGAGGTTATAAATATTTCTAATAGGGAAAATAAAAAAGAAATATTAGATATGTGTACTGGAAGCGGAGCCATAGCAATTGCACTATCAAAAAACATAAAAAACGCTAATATTATAGCAACAGATATAAGTGATAAAGCCTTAGAAATAGCTAAGAAAAACGATAAAGAAAATAAAATTAATTTTATAAAATCAGATATGTTTGAAAATTTAAAAAATAAGAAGTTTGATGTAATAGTATCAAATCCACCATATATAAAAACAGACATAATAAAGACATTGTCAAAGGAAGTTCAAAAAGAACCTATGTTAGCATTAGATGGTGGAAAAGATGGACTAAATTTTTACAGAATAATTATAAACAATGCAGATAAACATTTAAACTCTAACGGCTATTTATGCTTAGAAATAGGAGATGACCAAAAGGAAGAAATTATTCAATTATTAAAACAAAAAAAGTATAAAGAAATTTATTCAAAAAAAGATTTATCAGGAAATGATAGAATCGTAGTAGCAA
>CALXVG010000021.1 GCA_944391955.1 uncultured Clostridia bacterium | reverse complement strand
AATCATACACCTATTTCCTTAATGTCCGGAAATAATATAGAGGTAAAATGCTAGAGTAATAGCCTATTTAGAGCAATATTAATAATGATATTAAAAATTGGCACTATAAGTGGCACTTTAATGACACTTTAAATGGCACTTTAAAATTCAACAAAATAAAAATTTTTAAAGTAATACAAAAATATAGTAATTTTAAGGAAATTATGCTATACTAGTAATAGGATATAACAAAAGTTTGATTTTAATAAAATAGAGGACAAGCATTTTAAATAAAATTGATTAATTTATAATAAAAAATAGAAAAGAAGGAGAGTGACAGTAATGGTGTATGAATTTGCTAAATATCCTGATGAAACATTAGTAGTTTTTTCAGATATTAGAAAAAAGGAAAATGGAGAAGAATATATAAGAGTTTCTTTTGAAAGACCAACAGAAAATGGTTTTGATACTGTAGTTTTTGAACTTCCAAGTTATGAGATAGTAGAGCAAGATGGAAATTACAGCGAAGAAGAGATAAAAGAATTTAGAGAGACAGTTGAAAAAGGTGCTCATTTATTCTTTAAATATGCAAGAGAAGGGGGACTTAAATTTGCCTAGTATTTTAGAAATAATGCGGATATAAAATTTATTTTTGGTCAAATGAAAATAGCGAACCTATTCATATTCATATTTCAAAAGGAAAGCCAACACCAAATTCAACAAAAGTATGGTTAACTAAAAGTGGAGGTTGTATTTTAGCTAATAATAATGGACGTATACCTGAAAGAGAATTAAATAGATTACTTGAGATAGTACCATTATATTATTTAAAAATAGTTTCAAAGTGGAGAGAAAAATATGGAGACGATGAAGTGAAATTCTATTGTTAGTAAGAGAAGTATTAAAGAAATATATTGAAAACTAACAATATAACGAAGTGGGAACTCTGTATTTTCTCTGTATTATTTTGCAGAAAACAGAGGACTAGAAAACTTGTTTTTCTATGTGTTTGAGAGATACATTCTGTATCTCTTTCCTGCCTTTTATAAAGAACTAATAAAAAAGAAAGCGAGTGATTGAAATTGATGCATGAATATAAAATAATAACACTATGTGGCTCAATTAGATTTAAAGATGAATTTATGAAAGTTCAAGAAAAACTTACATTAGATGGAAATATTGTCTTAATACCTAATTTTTTTAATAATATAAAAAAAGAAGAAATAGATTTAGAGACTAAAAAAATGTTAGATGAAATGCATAAACAAAAAATAGATATGTCAGACGAGATTTATGTAATTAATGTTGGCGGATATATTGGAGAAAGTACAAAATTAGAAATAGAGTATGCAAAAAGAAAAGGTAAAAAAATTTCTTATTTGGAAAGCATCAAATAAAATAGTAAGTTGTAAAATAGATTGGAGTAATTTATGAATAAAAAACTAATAAAAGAATTTTTAATTATAACATTTGCAATAATGGTAGTATTTTGGGGTGGATGTGCTTTAATTAGTCAAATATTTAATCTAACAATAAATAATATATTTTTAAGAATTATGCACATTATTGGTGGATTTTCTCCAACTATTGCTTCCTATATATCATTAAAGAAAAATGACAAAGTTAAAAATTTTAAAGAGTGGTTCAAAAAAATATTTGATATAAAACACAATATTGGGACTTATATTGTAGTAATTCTATTTGTATCTATTTATTATATTTTAGGATGTGTAATAAATGGATTTGACTTTGGTACTCATATATTTATGCTTATAGTAATTTTACCAATGATGTTATTTTATGGTGGTAATGAAGAAGTTGGATGGAGAATGATTTTACAACCTGAATTAGAAAAAAAATATGGCTTTAATATAGCAACAATTTTTACAGCTATTATTTGGTGGCTATGGCATTTACCAATATTTTTTATAAAAGGAACTGCTAATGCAAATATGAATTATTTTCTTTTTGGAATAATGTGTCTAACATTATGTTATGCTTTAGCAACAATAAGGAAAGTGTCAAAAGGTATTTTCCCTTGTATATTAACTCATTGTCTAATAAATGGATTATCTTCAATATTTATATTCAATTATAGTTGGTTAAGTTGTTGTGCAAGTTTAGTTGTAACAATCATAGTATCAATGTTAATTTTAAATATAAATAAAAGATATACAAGTTAATTACAAATTACAATTTTGTAGTTTGAAAGATTTATAGTAAGTAATTATAAGGAGAAATTTTATATTATGAAAAAGAAAATTATATTAACTTTTGCTTTTATTATTAGTTTATTACCAATGTTATTAAATCAATATGGAGGAGCAAAAGGTGTACAAGAAATAACAGGGTTGGTTAATTTATTTAATCCAGTTGGAATTACAGCTTTTTTATTATTTATTATAGGTGTGTGGATACATTTTAAAAATATAAATGTAAATAAAATATTAAGTATCTTGGGCATAATTGGTATTGTTATTTCAGAAGTTTACCAGTTTTTAACTTGGCATATACAAAATATAACAGGAGAATTGAGCATACAAAATAGTATTAACTTTGCTTTCCCGGAATTTTATATAGGATTGGTAATATCTTTAATTATGGTTATTGTCTATTTTGTTGTCGATAAATTAGTAAAGGAATAAAAAATGAGTAAAATTAATGAAAAAGAATTATCAGAGTTATTTATAGAATTCAAAAACAATAACAAAATTGCTTTTGAAAGATTATACTCACAGTATAATAGATTGGTGTACAGAATAGCTTTTGGTATTATAAAAAATAATACAGATGCTGAAGATATTGTTCAAACAGTATTCACAAAAATATATGTTATGGATAAAGAGCAATTACCAACAAAGAATCAAGCAAGTTGGCTCTATTCTTTAACTAAAAATGAAACAATAACATTTCTTAGAAAGAAAAATAACGATATTGATTTAAGCAGCATATATGAAATAGAAGATGCAAATAATGAAATTAATACTATTATAGATCAAATAGAATTTAATAGACTAATAAGTAAGTTAAATGATAAAGAAAAAGAAGTAGTGTCATTAAAGATATTATCAAATTTATCATTTGAAGAAATAGGGAAACTATTAGATTTACCGACTGGAACAGTTAAATGGAGATATTATAAATCAATACATACATTAAAAATATTATTAAGCAATCTAGGAATGTTTATTATAACATTTGTAGTTGGATTAAGAATGCTATTTAATAAAAAAGAAGCAAATAGAGCAGAACAAGAGATAATAGAAGATAATTATTTTGAGCAAAATAATGAAATAGCAGAAGACGAAACTACTAAATCAGAAATACAAGAAAGTTTAAGAGATGAAATATATAATGATACTAACGAATTAGAAAATGTAGGTATAAATGAAGAAGTAGGTATTCCAGAACAACCAAATACAGAACAAATAAACTATTATGGAGTTGGCATTTTAACCATTTCATCAATATTTTTAATTTTAACCATAACTTTTTTGATTTTTTTTGTAAAACACCAACTAAAAAGTAAGAAAAAAACGTCTAAATAATAGAAAGGTTTAAAAAGGTGGGGAAAATGAAAAAAGCAATTAAAGTTATAATAGTTACTATTGCAATTATAGTATTATTAGCACTAATATTTTTTGTGGTTGATTATAATAGAGTACAGAAACAAGAAAGACCTATTTTTTGCATACAAAATCCAGCAGGAATTATTAGTGATGGAGGAACAATAGAATACTTCGGGCTAGGATATAAAGTAATAGATTTTCATACATTAGCAGGATTTGATGATATTAAAATTGGTACTTGGTTGATGGATTATAATGATTTTGAACAAGAAATGAAAGAATATGAAATGAAAATTGATACAAATAATAAAAAACATTATTCAAAAACAATTGATGAAACTTTGATAGAATTAGATATTCCAAATACATGGAATTATGAAGAAATGCCTAAAGATGAAGAAAATGATTTTTATAAATATGCTTTAAAGATATATAAAGATAATGACGAACAATATGCAATGTTGTACGTATATAATACTATGTTTGGTGTTTGTGGTACAGGAAGAACATCAAAAAATGTAATCTTGAATAATGGAAAAGAGGCTACTATTGGGTATTATGATGGAAACAACAATTGGTCTGATATCTCATTCTATAAGATAGATGAATATATAGCAGTTATTAATTATGGCTTAGTAGATTCAAATGCAGAGGAGATAATAAAAATCATAAAAACTATAAATATTACCAATGAACAAAATGATACAAAATCTAATCGAACCCCAGACAATGTTATAATAGAAGTTGAAAGTACTACAATAAAGCCAGAAAGCGTTACAATAACTATTACAGATAATAATGAAAATCAATATGGTTGGGGCGTTGAATTTAGAGTTCAAGAAAAAGTTAATGGAGAGTGGAAAAATTTAAACTATGTATCTGATGATTTGCCTTGGATTGATATAGCTTATGAATTAGGCGAAGATAAGCAATTAACACAAAAATTAGATATAGAAAAGTATTATGGCAAATTATCTAACGGCATATACAGAATAGTAAAACCAGTTTATGACAATGGCTATGTTGATATATATTCAAATGAATTTGAAATTAAATAGATAAACACAAATTACAAGTTGTTATTCTAGATCAAAATATATGTGTTAGAGGTATCAAAAGATATCTCTTTTTTGTGATTTAAAAAACAAATTTCCAAAATCTGTCCGATTTTTAAACTTTATAATAGACCTTAATAGTAGAGGAATAATTTAAAATATCATTCATAAGATTAAACAAAACTAAAAAGGAGCAAAGAGAAAATGAAAAACGGACAAAATGTTAATATACAAATTGAATATGGAAAAGAAAGTTTAAAAGAGATAATTACAGAATTACTAAAAGAACAATACATAAATTATATAACTATGAATGAAAAATAACGCTTATTTAAAGCTGACAATCTGGAAAGAGCACGTTATAATCCAAGTATGCTTTGAATAGGCTATTTACTCTCAAAAGTTGAAACAATAATTGCCATTTGACGTTGTTGGACTGCAAAAGAAAATCCTCAATGTGCAAAAAGCACATCTCCGGTATTTCTTTTTTGTCCGCCTAGTCAAATAACAATTCTTCTTTCAACTTAGAAGGGAGGAAAATTGAATAGAGTAAATAGTTATAGAAACATAAGAGTTGCCAAATACATAAGGTTATCTCGTGAAGATGGAGATGATAGAGAAAGCGAAAGTGTAGAAAACCAAAGGGACATTATTGATAATTATATACTAGAACATGAAGAACTAATTGAAGCAGGAGAATATGTAGATGATGGTTATACAGGAACAAATTTTAACAGACCAGGATTTCAGAAAATGCTAAAAGATATAGAAGATGAAAAAATAGACTGTATCATAACAAAAGACTTATCAAGATTTGGAAGAGACCATATAGAT
>CALXVG010000020.1 GCA_944391955.1 uncultured Clostridia bacterium | reverse complement strand
AAAAAAAACAAATAATATCTTGCACTTTTTCTACTTATATGTTATAGTGGTTTCGTAAAGGGGGAAATTATGAAAAAAAATATTATAATAGTAGTTTTTGTAGCAATTTTAGTAATAGGATTAATTGTAGGTTCAATTATGTTTTTTAAAAAAGGAGATAATGAAGAACAACCACAAGCAGCAATTAAGATAGAAACAGAACAAGATATGAAAGACCTTATAGAAAATATTTATACAAAGGTTGGAGATCAAATCCCAAATACAATGACAATAGATGTTGATAAAGAAGATGAATTTGCACTTAGTTCATATACAGGATTATCAAACGCAGAAAATATTGATTTCATAGTTGCTTCAGAACCAATGATGAGTTCACAAGCTTACTCATTTGTTTTAGTAAAAGTAACAGATGGAGCAGATGTAGATGCAATTAAACAAGAAATGTTTGATAATATAAACACAAGAAAATGGATATGTGTTTCTGCAGAAAAACTATATGTTACAAATTCTGGAAACTTAATATGTCTAATAATGTCTAGTTCAGAATGGGCAGACCCAGTATATAGTGAATTTAAAAATATTGCTGGTGGAAGTCTTGGAGAAGAATTAACAAGAACAGAAGCAGAAGTATAATTTTATCTATACATATTAATAAGACATTTTATAAGCCTCTAAATGAAGAAAATTCAGAATAGAGGCTTAATTTTTAGGAGGAAAAAGTGCTTTTTTCAAGTATAAGTTTTTTATATTATTTTTTACCATGTGTACTAATCATTTATTTTTGTACACCTAAAAAATTTAAAAACATAATTTTATTATTAAGTTCATTATTATTTTACTTTTATGGAGAACCTGTATATATACTAGTTATGATTGGTTCAATTATTTCTGGATACATACATGGATTATTAATAGATAAATATAAAAAATACAAGAAAGTATTTTTAATTACATCAATTACAATAAGTTTGGGCTTATTGATTTTGTTTAAATATTCAAACTTTATTATAGATAATATAAATTCTATTTTTAATGCAAAATTTGCATTATTGAATCTAGCTCTACCAATAGGAATATCTTTTTATACATTTCAAATTTTAAGTTATGTAATAGATGTATATAATGAAAAGGTTGCTGTTCAAAAAAGTATTATAAAACTTGCAACATATGTTTCATTATTTCCACAATTAATTGCAGGACCGATTGTAAGATATTCTGATATAGAAAAAGAATTAAGTAACAGAACACATTCATTTGAAAATATGGCTTTAGGAATAAGAAGATTTGTAATAGGACTTGCAAAAAAGATATTAATAGCAAATCAACTAGGAGAAATAAGTAACATATTTCTTCAAACAGATGAAACTAGTGTAATCTCCTATTGGATGTATGGAATTGCTTTCTGCCTTCAAATATATTTTGACTTTTCGGCATATTCAGACATGGCAATAGGACTTGGCAAAATGTTTGGATTCCACTTCTTAGAAAACTTTAATTATCCATACATATCAAAAAGTATAACAGAATTTTGGAGAAGATGGCATATATCATTAAGTACATGGTTTAGAGATTATGTATACATACCTCTTGGAGGGAATAGAGTAGGAAAATTAAAATTATTAAGAAATATATTTGTTGTATGGTGTTTAACAGGTATATGGCATGGAGCAAACTGGACATTTATAATATGGGGACTAATGTTTGGAATTTTACTAATAATAGAGAAAATCTTTTTATTAAAAGCATTGGACAAAATCCCTAAGATATTTAGACATATTTATGTGTTATTTGTAGTTATGATAAGCTTTATAATCTTTAATGCAACAGATATTAGACAAGCAATATACCAAATAAAAGGTTTATTTGGTATAAATGGAGAAACAATTATAAATTCATATACATTATATTATTTAAAAAGCTATTTAGTAATTTTTATAATTGCAATAATAGGTTCTACACCATTACTTAAAAATATTATAGAAAAATTAAAACAGAGATCTAAAATAAACAAAATCATTAATCTTTTCGAACCTATAGCAATAATGGCATTACTACTAATATCAACAGCATATTTAGTAGATAATTCATATAATCCATTTTTATATTTTAGATTTTAAGGAGATAAAAGAATGAATGATAAAGCAAAAAATGTAATTATAACTTTCATATTTTTAACATTTCTTATTGTGTTTTTTGTAGTAAATCTTTTAAAACCAGAATCAGAAATTTCTATTTCAGAAAGAAGAAAACTTGCAAAATTGCCAACACTAACTACTAAAAGCTTAATAAAAGGAACATTTACTAAGCAATTTGACCAATATACAACAGACCAAATTTTATATAGAGAAGAATTTAGAAAACTTAAATCTTTAATAGAATTTAATGTTTTTAACAAAAAAGACAACAATAATATGTATATGTATGAAGGAAGTATAATAAAAATAGAAAATCCGCTAAACGAAAAATCTGTATTAAATGTAGCAAATAAGATAAACAAAATAAAAGAAAAATATCTTACCAATTGTAAAGTATACTATACAATAATTCCAGATAAAAATTACTTTACAAATGAAGAAGAGTACATTCGCATGGACTATGATAAATTAGAAAATATAATGGAAGAAAATATTAAAGAGTGTGAATATATAAACATTTTTAATGATTTGAAACTAGCAGACTATTATTTAACAGATATTCATTGGAGACAAGAAAATTTGCAAAAAGTATTAGATACAATAAGTACAAAAATGGGATTTAAAAATAGATTACAAACAGATTATACAAAAGTAGATATTGTTGATTTTGAAGGCTTATATGCAGGGCAATTACCTATAAAAACAGATAAAGACACAATTAGTATTTTATCTAATAATATAGTTGAAGCTGCTACGGTGTATAACTATGAAACTCAAAGAGAGAGCAAAGTATATGATTTAACAAAAATAGATAGTAATGATAAATATGATATTTACTTATCAGGTGCAGTTCCTTTAATTACTATTACTAATTCACAGTCTAATACAGATGAAGAATTAATAATTTTCAGAGATTCATTTGGAAGCAGTTTAGCCCCACTTTTCATAGAGGCATATAATAAAATAACATTAATTGATATAAGATATATAAGAACAGAACTATTAGAAAACTATATTGAATTTAATGAACAAGATGTTTTATTTATGTACAGTACATTAATAATTAATAATAGTTCAATATTAAAATAAAACAGCGAATTACTTGTAATTCATGGAAAAAAGTGGTATACTAATAAATGAAACAGTGTTTAGCTGTTATTTGCACAAAGAGAGGAGTTTGTCTATGGCAAGCAGCGGAGTTCCACCAATTATCTTTGAACTTCCTTTATACAGGAGACCTTCTGGAAACTTACGGAAGTTCGTTGAAATGGTCAACAAACATCAGATTTTTTCTTCGGGGAGCTTTCAGTATGAAAACGGATTTAGAGTTTTGCGGTTTACTGCGAAGCTCGAAGAAAACCCCAAGAAAGCGAAAGCTTTCTTGGAAGAAACAACCAAGAAGTCGGCGGTTTACAGGCCGGTTCCACCGGATAAACAACACTGCTATAAGCTCAGTTTTTTTGAGCGGCAAGCAGGCATTTTCGCTTCGAAATTTTCGGCAGGTATGGCATACTCGCAAATGGAAGACGGAAAGTTTTCAATGGCTCTCATTGAAAAAGAGGAACTTTCAAACGAGGAGCAATGCCAACTTATCGAAGAATATGCAAAAAATCGCTACGGAAAAATTAAAAACCCGGATAAAATGTTGGAGACATATGAAGAAGAGGTTTTCGGAATTCTCAGAGTAATTTTGTACTATGAGAAACGACCCACCAGAGACATCGTTGCAAACTTTTTTACTCTTTTTGACTTGAGATAAGGGTAAGGTTGAATAACCTTTTTTGCTCAAGCCAGTAGAATACCACTCCAAAAGGGAAACCTAGAGGAGTGGCATTTCTTTTTCATATTAAAATTTTAACTATTGTCAATTATTTATTTTTATGATAATATATAAAAGATTAGAAAATATTCAGACTAGGAAATAAAAATGAAAATAAAAGATATATTAAATAAAAAAGAAATTTTAATAATACTTGTAATTATCATAATATGTGGCATATTAGTTTTATTCCAAATACAAAAAACTGGATTTCATGAAGATGAGGTATATACAATAGTATCTTCTGTTAATCCAGATAATGGATTAATGACAGCATATAAAAATAATGATGTACCAGAAAATGAAGAACCAGTATGGAAAACAAAAGAATATGTAAAAGAATATGTTACATTAAATAATAATAATTATTTAAATTTAGCTTCAATATATACAAACCAAGAAAAGGATAATCACCCGCCAGTATTTTATGCTTTAGTACATTTCTCGACAATATTATTTGGAGGGGAATTTTCAAAATATTCAGTTTTTGTTGTAAATATAATTTCATTTATATTAAGTTGCTTTATAATAGTAAAAATATTAAAAATTATTAATAAATCCAATATTATCATTCCAACATTAATTTTTTATGGACTATCAATTGGAACAATTTCAATGGTTATATACCAAAGAATGTATATGTTATTAACATTATTTATATTAATATATTTTTACTTAACACTAAAAATATATAAAAGTGAATTTCGTTTAGACAAAAAAATAATGATAGAGCTGGGAATAACTACTATTATAGGATTTTTAACTCAATATTTTTTCGCAATCTATGTAATGGGAATGTTTATAATAATGATAATAGAAATTGCGAAAAGAAAAGAGTATAAGAAATTAGCAAAATATATTATAATGCATATAATATATGCAGGTATTGGAATTGCATTGTTTATACCATGTATAGACCATTTATTAATATCAGATAGAGGAATAAAAAATTTAGCAAATTCTAATTATTTTATTCAATTTGGAGAATATGTTAAACAACTTATATATGCATTCTCTGTGAATGGTAGTACAATATTATTATTTATTTTATTAATATTAATTTTTATAAAATTAACATATTTAAGAGATAAAAAAGAAGAAAGATTTATAGTTTTATTAGCAACAATACCGGCAGTACTGTTTTTTATAATAACAGTGTTACTAACTTCTTGGTCAATGCTTAGATATGTAATGCCAATGATTCCTTTTATAATAATTACATTATATGTAATCCTAGACTCACTAATTGATGTAAAATATAAAAATATTATATTTGTTGCAATATCAACAACAATAGTAACATATGGATTAATAGTATCAGAACCTAAATTTATATATAGAGAATATAGTGAATGTATAGAAATAGCTAAAAAGAATAGTGAAAAATCTTTTGTATACATAGATGATAATTATTTTAATCATATGCAAAGCATACCAGAAATGATGATTTATGAAAAAACTCTAATGATAGATATAAACAAAGAAGAAATAAAATATTTAATTAATAATGATGAATTAAACAGTGAAGATTCATATGTTTTATGCATAAAAGATTATCTAAACAATGAAGAAATTTTAGAACAAATTAAAAATGAAACTGAATTTAAAAATATAACAACATTATTTATTGGTGATTCTTCAGACCCTGAAAAGCTAATAGGTAATAATGTATATCTAGTATCAAAATAAAAAAAGAAAGGATGATTTTTAATGGAATACAAAAAATTTAATAACACAATAGTAGCAAGAATAGATAAAGGAGAAGAAATATTAGAAAAAATTAAAGAAATAGCATTAAAAGAAAATATAAAATTGGCAAATATTAATGCTTTAGGTGCAACCAACAATTTTACAGTAGGTGTTTTCAAAGTAGATGAGAAAAAATATTATTCTAATGAATTCAAAGGAAATTTTGAAATAGTTTCTTTAACAGGAACAATAAACACAATGAATAATGAGTTTTATACACATATTCATATGAGTGCAGGAAATGATAAAGGAGAAGT
>CALXVG010000019.1 GCA_944391955.1 uncultured Clostridia bacterium | reverse complement strand
CTCCTTCTTTTCTATAAGTTATATCCATAACTTGCACTCTCCTTTTTTATTTTATTGGAGCGATTAAAGATACTTTTTTCTACTTTTAATGCTCCTTATTTTTTGTTTTTTTGTACTAAAAACTTTACTTTTTAGTCATTTTATATTAAAATTAATTTAGAATATTTGTTGAGTTAGTATTTTGTTTGGCGACTTATACTAACTCTTTTCTTTTATCTTTTCCAGTAATTTTTATTCCTTTACACATTTCATATAATCTTGAAATTATTGAATCTGCTATCTCATAATTTTTATTACAAGCTAACCTTTCTCTCAATTTTTCTCTGTTATAATTTGTTGTTATTATTACTGGTAAGTTATTTTCATATCTATTATTTATAATTGTAAATAACTTTTCTAAAGTCCATTCACTAGGTCTTTCTTTTCCTAAATCATCTATTATCAGTAAACCAATTTTTGAATACTTATTTATAATTTTACTTTCATATTCGCCATCAATACTGTATGAATCTTTTACTTCAATTAATAAATTAATTAGTGTTCCGAAAATTACTGGTTGTCCCTTTTTTATTAGTTTATTTGCTATACTTGCTGCTAAATGTGTTTTTCCTGTTCCTATATTCCCTGTAATAAATAAACTATTTGATTTGTTACCTGCTAATAAATCAGCTACATATTTCTTTGCTTTAAAATATGCTGTTTTGTTTTCATTACATACTTTATAACTTTCAAAATTATAATTTCTTAATCTAGAACTCATACCACTAAGTGTATATAGTCTTTCCATATTCTTTTTTCTTTCAATTTCTAATTTAGTTAATAATTTTATTCTTTCAAACTCATCTTGCTCTTTCCAATACTCTTTTGCTTGTTTACAATTGCATCTTTCTGGTGTTCTTTTTATACAAATTTCTTTACCTCCTAATACCCAAGTATTAACTTCTTGTCTTAATCCTTTTCCACAAAATTCACATTTTAATTCTTTTATTATTTTTGTTTTGACCATACTTTTATTCCTCCTTGTTTTTTTATTTCTTTTTTCATGAATTACTTTTGCTTTTTTAGTCTTTAAATCCACTTTCATTCTCAAATTGTGACCCTTCTTCTATTCTATTTTTTATCTTTTCTTCTCTAATCTTTTCTTCTGTGTTACCTAACATTTGTGTAACGTTATTTTTCTTTTGTCTTTCTCTATATTCTCGTTGTCTTCTTCTGTTATCTTCTTGGATTTTTTCAAGTTTATCAGTACTTTGATATACATCCCAATTTTTTATATAGATTGTATCTTCTTTTACAATTATCATGCCAAGATTGCATAACTGTTGTATAATCGTTGTAAGTTTATTCACTGTCTTGTTCATAACTCTTGCTAGATCATCTATTGTCATTGGAATATTTTCTCCAAGTAATATAGCTCCATGTTGATTACTTTTTGCAGCTAATGTTAGCAATTGAAACCATACTCTACAATAGGTGTCCCCATCCCTATTTTTTAATAGCTTTTTTATTTTTTCATTATCAAATATATCTGTATAAATTTTAAGCCATTGTACTTGGATCATATATTAGCCCTCCTTTCATTTATCGTACTGACGCTTGTTCCTTTTCACTTAAGTACTCTTCCAATGCTTTTACTCTAAATAAGAATTTTCCACCAACTTTAGAGCATGGTATTTGTTTTCTTTTTACTAGTTGATTAATTAAACAGTATGAAATTCCTAAATATTCTGCTGCCTCCCTCATTGTTAGAGTAGTTCTTTGAATTTCTGGTATCCCCATATTCTCACCTCCTTTTGGAATTTTCTTGACATATTATCTTTTGTGTGGTAAGCTATTGTTATAAGTAATCAATTACTGACTTAGTACTGTAATTTTACTGAAAAGTCAAGTCCTAACTGGTTTGCACTTCTGTAATTGATTTTGTGTAATAATCGCTTACTCTGGTAAAAGTATATCAGTAATCGATTATGTTTGTCAAGGGCTTACTGTAAATTTTTTATAAATTTTTAGGAGGGATTCGTATGAATCTGAATTTTAGTGCATTTGAAGGAAAAAATATTTTTAAATTTGCTAAATATGATATTAAAGAAATAAACAAAAAGAAATATATATTTCCTGATAGTATAAATAAAGAACCATCTAGTGGTGCTCCATTAATTGATATAGAAAAAGACTTTGAAGAATCTATTTTAATAGATCTATTAAATATTGGTAAATTAGCTTTTTATAATGAAACTGATTTAGAAAAAAGTGTTTTAGACTTTGTAAATAAATATTCTACATTAGGATTAATAAACGATTTACCTTTGAATAAATACTTTTTCTTAGATGATAAAATCGTTTTAAAAGATTATAACTATATTGGAAATTCTGATTTAACAACAGTAGTAGATAGAAAAAAATATTTTAAATTGTTCTTTCCTACTTGTGATGATAATCAAATTAAGGAATTAATTAATGAAGTAACTAAATTAACTGAAACTCCTGCAATGGAAAAATACATATTATCTGATGTAAATAAATTATTAGCAGGATCTAATCTATATTGTGAACCCCTAGATATGTTTATTCAATATGCTAAATACTTATATATTTTATTAAATAATATTTCTAATGAAGATAATTACAAAATAGATGAATTATTAAAGCAATTTGAAATTAACAATATTAAAATGAGTCTATCTAGAAAAGAAACTTTATCTGTTGAATTTCAAATTACTTGTTTAAAGCAATATATAGATTATTACTTTGCTAAAACAGTAGCTAAAGATATTAATTTATTAAAGATATGTAAGTTCTGTAACAAGGCTTTTCTTGCTGTCAATCCCAAATCTGAATATGATACTCCTCAATGTAAGAATAAAGCTAATGTTTATAAAAATAGAGCAAAAAATAAATAGTAGCATTTACGTGCTACTATTTTAGTTTGTAGTTGTTAATTATACTAATTACTTCTTTTATTTTCTCATCATCAGATTTTGTTAATAAGTAATTATATAATACTCCTCCTATATTAATATTGTATTCAATTTCATTTAATTTCTTTATACTATCTAAAAATTCTTCAGATGAAATTAAATTATTTTTAAATGAATCAATTAGCAAACTTACTGTTCCTTCAGAAATACTTGAAAAAGGTTTTGTTGTTAGCCAATATGGATCCTCAGTAATTACACAGAAATTTCTATTTTCATTTACTCCTTCAATAACATACTTAATCATCTCATCATCAAACTTGTTAATATAACCTCTTGGAATAATTTTTGCTTCAGTAACAGAGTAAATTCTTCCTTCTTTTTTTAATTTTTGTAATGAACTTGCAATTTTATCTAAATCTTCATCATAAAATGTTGCTTCTTCAATTATTCCTCTTCCAAGATCAACAATATCTTTATTACTTCTTTTAATTGTCTCTTCATAAATACAATTTGATACATAACAATTATTTTTTTCTAATACATCTAGCCTTCCTATTTTCTCTAATAGAATTAATGTAGAAAGATGTATTATTTTATTTTCTCCTAGAAATCTCATGTTATGCGAATTATAAAACATTTTCCATTTTTTAGATATTATATCTTCAAAAATAGAATTATAATCATATATATTCATCCATGGTGATTTTATTATTTTCCCATCACGTATTTGTTTTTTTGTGTTATTATTTTTATCTATTCCTAATGCACTATTAATTTGTTCCATTAATTCTTTCGCACCAGCATTAGCGGCAATAGTAAATTTCTTTCCTAATCCCTTTTCTTCTATCTTTTCAAAAAAAATTCTACATATTAAAAACATTAAAACATGTTCTTCTGTTGCATTTTCAATATTTTCAATTTCCTGCAATGAAAGCAATATATAACTCTCTTTTAATAAGCTATCATCTGTCTTTTTACAGTAATGCTTATTGTCCTTATAATAAATAACATCATACGGTGGAAGATCCACTATATTTCTATTTTCTTCATATTTCATTGCAAAGCTTGCAATAATTCTATATAAATCATTTTCAATATTTTCCTGATTTTTAAATACTTCTACTATAAAACTTAATATTTCTTTATACTCATTTTCAGAAAATATTATATTTTTATAAATAATACTTAAATATAATAATATAAAATTCTTATTAATACTTACATTCATATTATCAATGATATTTTTAATTTTCTCTATATCAATTTTAATCATTTTTTGTTCAACAATAACTACCAATAATGACAAAAAATATGATTCTTTATTTTTGATTTTTATTTTATCCCAATTGTTTATTATTTGTACTATTAGATTTTCAGCATCCTTAAAATCCGCATAATCTTGAATTAGCATATTTGTAGTATTGAAAAGAAAAAAATAATTATAATCAAATTTTTTTATAAGAATACTACTGATTTTTAAGAAATCCTTTAAAAATACTGTTCGTTTTTCTTGTTTAATATCAAAATAAAATCTTTGAAAATAATCCATAGCTTTTTCATCAAATTGATCATTAATTTTATCAAGTATCATTGATAGCCATTCTAAATTTCCTAAAACCTTACACTTTTCTTCCAACAATCTCCAATTCATTATTTCAAAACAATCAATTTCTTTTACATTATTTAACTCAAAGTAAAATTCTTCTAGCTTAATATTTCCATTACAAAACTCTATCATTAATTTCGTAAAATCTGAAACAATATATTTATCTGGCAATAACGTTTTATTAAAAACACCATTTACCCATAAATTTAATATTTCTCTTCCAAAATATAATTCTTGTTTTATATGTTCTGAAACAATGTTCGAGTTTTTTTCAATAGTTTCATTAAGTCTATTATAAAAGTCCTCTAAATCTTTATAATTTAAACATGCATTTGTCATAATTAAATCAGTTAAATTTATTTGTTCATTATTATTTTTTATAATATTGTCTATTTCTTTCCAAAAATTCCCTTTATAAGCTCTTTGTGTTATTTTTATATTATCATCTATTTCATCTATATTTTCATTAAGAAAAGTATTTATGTATTTAACCATATTATCCTTTTCTATATTTGAAAATTCATCTAAATTAATAAAATCTCTTATAGCAACAAACATTATAGTATTAAATTGAACATTTTTTTCTTTTGTATAATCCTTATAACTTTTTCGTTCTTGTATAGCTTTTTCTAGTAATTCTTTATAATCATTAAAATCAATAAAATAATCATTATTCTTTATATATATATAAGATATATTACTGAATATAATATTTGAAATATGTTCTATGAAATTGATATCATATATAGTTAATCTATTCTTTTTAATTAATTTTTTTATACTACTGTTAATATACTTGTTAATAAAATTTATATTTATCGGATTTTCTGATAATCCAAAATTCAATAAATATGCATATATTACATTATTTCTATATTTTTTATTTCTAAAAAACATTTTAATTTTTTTGTTTTGTACAATTCTTTTAAATATCTTTAATCTCTCTTCTAGGTCTTCCTCACATACAAGCTCATAATATTGTTTATATTTTTCTTGAGCTTTTATTAACCTATATTTTACAGCATCCCTATTATATTTATCGTTATTATTAATATGATATATTAATTGTAAAAAATCTAGTTGATTCATTTGTTTTTTAGATAATTTTTCTTTATATAATCCTTTCAAAATTTCAAATGCTTTTTCTTTATTTCCAACAATCATTAAATAATTTACTAATTGATATTTCTCTTTAAAAGTTAAATTAGTAAGTTTATCTATTACTTCATTATAAGTTGATAATTCATATATGCACTTAGCCATTTTTTACACCTCCCATCATTAATAATGCAGTTTGAAAAGCCTCATCTTTTTCATTTTCTTTATATGGCCATCTAAATGTTTTTTTTGATTTCAACAGTTCTTTTAAGAATAGTTTTGTTTTATAATCCAACTGTAAATCATCTATACTTATATATTGCTCAATATCAAAAATTTGTCCAATTATTTTCATTAAGTATAATGCGTCTTTTAAAACAAATTTAGAGCTCATTAAATAGTTTATTGTTTCAATAAAATATTTTCTTGAAATAAGCATAGCTCCTTTATTTGCTATAATTATTTTATTATAATAATCGTAATTCAAATCTTCGGTTAATGATGAAAAAACAAAATATGAATGAATTCTTTCTATGCAATTTTTTATTATGTCTAAATTTGTATTACCGTCTATAGAACTAACTAATATAAGTGTCAATTGTTCATTTTTAAATATATTACATATTTGAAATGCTTTATCCACTCCAAATTCAAAAATCATTAAATTTAAAACTGTAATAGCTTGATCTTCTTGTAAGCTTCCAACATCCAACTTCTTTATGTATTCACTATACATTTTTTCTTTACTGATTTCATCCTGAAATATCCTACAGTCTTCCTCACTAACTGTTCTATTGGCTTCTTTTAAATAATCTATTACAATTGAATTTTCATAATTGTTCTCTTGTAATTTTTTTTCTAAATTTTTTTTGCTTGCTTTCAATAGACTTTCTTGAAATTTTTCTGTATTAATTGAGTATTGTGCAGCATAATATGAACAGATTGTAATTATTACCAGAAAAATGACTATTCCACCAATAACAATAAAATCATTTGAAGCCATCCAATTCCATTTCATAATTATTATGCTATATAAAATTAACGAATATATAGGCAAAAACTGAAACCATATTCTATATCTTTTCATCTTATTAACATTCATATTTAAGTACTTTTTATTTATAACATTAGATGAAATTTGCATTACTGCCACTACTATTGTTGCAATTCCATACAATCCGCCTAATATTATTTTAAAATATTCCTCCATATTATTTACCACCTCTATAATAATCAGTATCATCATCTCCAAAATTGTTTTATCTATTATATCAATTTTTTTCTTTATTCTCAATACTTTGGCAGAATGTTACATTTTATTACAAAATTCGACAAGTAAATAAACATTACATTTTATAAAGTATTTTATTGTCCCATATATTTTCTTTTATGAATTTTAATGTAATCTTTGTAACACTTGAAAAATAAAGAAAAACCACTAGAATTAGCATTAAAATTGTAGTATAATCATGACAATTAAATATTAACAAACTTCCACCCATAAGTATGCTGAAAGGAGGTGAAAAAAGCAATGGCTGGAAGTATTGAAAAAAGAGGTGAAAATACTTATAGGTTAGTCGTTTCGGGTGGTAAAAATCTTGATGGTACTAGATGTAAAAAAACCAAAACTATACATGGTACAAGAAAAGATGCTGAAATAGCCTTAGCAGAATTCATTACAGAAGTAAATCGAGGATTAGTTCCAGAAGGGAAGTCAATTACCTTTGAAGAATTCTTTTATATTTGGGATGAAAAATATGCTTCAAAAGAATTAGCTCCAAAAACTTATTCAAGATATATTGGAATATTAAAATCTCGAATTCTTCCATATTTAGGTTCATTTCCTTTAGACAAAATCAAACCAACAGATTTAATGAACTTTTATGATATGTTAGAAAATGATACTCAAATAAAAAGAATAGCAAAAAATAATGGTCAAAGAACTTTAAAACCATTATCTCCCAAAACAATTCTAGAGCACCATAGACTAATAAGCGCCATGTTACAAAATGCAGTATATTGGCAATTATTACCTTCTAATCCTGCAAGAAGAGTTAAACCACCAAAAACTAAGAAACCTAAAATGGAATTTTTCAATGATGATGAATGCAAAGTTCTTATACAATCTTTAACAGAACTTACTGGAAGTAAGTTAAAGTATAAAGTAGCAATTCTTCTTGATATTTTCTCTGGTGTAAGACGTGGGGAACTTATTGGACTTGAATGGTCTGATGTAGATTTTAAAAATGAGACTATTAATATAAATAAATCTACTCAGTACTTACCTGAGAATGGAATTTTTGACAAAGATACTAAAACAGAAAGTTCTAATAGAATTGTTCCAATACCAGATTATATTACAAAAACTCTTCTTGAATATAAAGAATGGTATGATGAACAAAAAGACATCTGGGGAGATAAATGGATTAAATCTAATAAGCTATTTATACAAGATGATGGGAAACCTATGCATCCAGATACAATTGGAAAATGGTTTAAGCCTTATATTGAAGAATTAGGACTACCTATAATTAAATTTCACGGTATTAGACATACAAATGCTACTCTCATGATTGCTAATAATGTTGATATAGCAACAGTATCTGCAAGACTTGGACATGCAAGTATTAACACTACTATAAAATACTATGTGCACCCACTAGAAAAAAATATGAGAAAAGCAGCGTATGTATTACAAGACCTATTAATAGGTGACAACTAATAATCTTTTTTCAATAAAATTACAAAAATTGCTTTTTTTAAGTCTTATTGTGAAATTTTAGGCTATTTATAGCTATTTAAAGTTGCTTGTGTCCCCAAGCTGTCCCCAAAATAGCCTAAAATCCACTTTTGCAAAAAAATAAGAGTCCACAATCTCTTGCGACTCTAATAAAATCTTTGGTTGCGGGGGTAAGACTCGAACTTACGACCTTCGGGTTATGAGTAAAGCTCACAAAGTATTGGTAAATCTAGCTTTGAGATGTATTCGTTGGTATATTTGGTGTGCCCAATTTTTTTACTTTGTAAATTTATGTGATTTTGGGTTATTTTTGGTGGGTCGTGTGCCCATTTTGAGCCCAATTATTTTAATAAATTTATGGAGGTTTTGATTATGAATAAAAAATGTTTTTGTTGTTTTAATAAGATGAATAAAGATGATAAATTATTACAAGATTGGATGGAATTTAGATTTGAAAAATTAGAAAGTAATTTGACTGATGAAGATAGAAAACATGCTCTTAATTATGATACTTTTTG
>CALXVG010000018.1 GCA_944391955.1 uncultured Clostridia bacterium | reverse complement strand
ACTTGTTCTCTTTTTTCTTTCAAATCGAGAACGTTCATTATTGTACCACTTTCTTTTTACTTTGTCAACACTTTTTTTGAATTTTTTCAACAAAAAAATTTAGTAATTTTTAATGTCTTATTTCTCTGCCAAAATATTACTAAATTATATATGATATTCAAAAAATATATAATTATGTCTTCATTATTTGGTACTTTTTTATGATAACATTTTTATATTATTATGTCAATACTTTTTTTGAAAATTTTCTTATATTTTTTAATATATTTGTACTCCATAATTTTTATATATTTTTTATGTATATTTTTTTGTTCAAAGCTAAATTTCATTTATAATTTCAACTGTTTTCTTAGACAAATAAACTACATTATAATATATGAAGAAAAAACACCACATATTACAGTGTGATGTTTCTATATTAATATAGTTTATAATTCCAAAAACTTATATATCCATTCAGTTGTCCTTTCTATTGATGCAATTTCTACACATTCTTGAATTGTATGTGCTCCTGTGATAGTAGGCGAAATTATTGCAATTTCTAAATCTGGTATTTTTTTCTGAAAAAATCCAACCTCTACTGTGATATGCATTGATTTCATTTCTACTGGTTTGATAAATAATTTTGTTGGCTGTGAATTTAATAAATTTTGTATTATTTTGCTGTTTTGGTTTGATTCAAATCCCGGTTGTGTTCCTAATATATTAAATTGCAATGTTTGTTTTTCACAATACCTCTCAATAATGTTTATGCATTGTTTTTCTTCTTGTTTTTTTGAGCTTCGCATTCCCACTTTTATTTCATTATTCTGCAAATCTACAACTGCTAGATTTATTGATGTAGTAACTTCATTCTTTTCATTTTGATATAATACGCCATGTGGAAATTCTAAAATTGTTCTAATAAAATGTTTAGATTCTTTTTCATTTAATATTTTTCGTATTGTGTTTTGTTTTTTTACTTTAATTTGTACATTTGGATATTGTAATTCTAATTTTTGTTCTGCTTCTCTACAAATTTTAGATATTTCTTCTAAAGGTTGTTCAGTACAAAAGATTGCAAAACCATTTGAAGGAATTACATTAAACTTTGTTCCTGCTACAAAATTATTTAATCTATATTCACCTATCTGTTCTAAAATCTTTGCAAGCTCAATGCAGCTATTTCCTCTGTTTTTATCAATTTCAAATCCAGAATGTCCGCCTGGTAATCCTTCAATTGAAATTAGATATTCACTTTCTGTATTTTCTTCTTTCAATCGGTATTTGCTTTTTAACACAATATCATAAAAACAAGCACTTTCTATAATTATTGTATTTTCTTCAAATCCATCTAAATTTAATAATTGTTTTCCTTTTAATTCTGTTGTATCAAAATTAATAGCTCCAATCATACTTGTTTCTTCAGATACTGTAAAAACAGCTTCTACATTGCATGGCAAATTACTATCTAAAATGGTTAATATCTGTGCAACTCCAATTCCATTATCTGCACCTAAAGTAGTTCCATTTGCTCTTAGATATCCATTTTCTTCTATTATTTCTATTGAATCTTTTTCAAAATCAAACTTTTTTTCTGGTAATTTCTCACAAACCATGTCTATATGTGCTTGTAAAATTATTGGAGGCTTATTGCATGTTTTCTTTTTTATTAGTACATTGTTCCATTTATCTTTTTTATATTCTAGCTTTCTTTTTTTTGCAAACTCACATATATAATCAGCAATTTCCTCTTCGTTGCCTGATTCTCTTGGAATTTGAGTAATTTCCTTAAAAATTTCTATAGTCTTATCTACCATCTCTTTCTCCTTCTATTATTCCTTTTGTAATATCTGGCATTGGTCCTACAAATCTATGTACATCTCTCCTTGGTATTCTTTTTCTTCCTATATTTTGTGCACCATTTCTTTCTAATTGCATATCTTCTATGTAAATTTTATTATTCCCTAGTCCAATATATGTAACCATTCCGGTTCCAGCATCTTCCATTTGTGTTATCTGTAATGTTTTTCCTTTTTTTATTTTACGTAATATAGTATCTAATAATGTTTCATAGTTTTGATGATTTTCTTTTTCTATATCAACATCATAAGAAAATACATCCTTGCTTTTTAACATTTCCTCTTCTGAACTCCATTTTTTTTGCCTGATATCTTTTGGTTCTAAAGCAATTTTTAATACAAATGTTGGAGCTTCTACCAGATGCTGTTCATTATCTCTTACTAAATAAATTGCATCTAGCACTGCTTCTAATTCTTTATTTTTTCCCACTAATCCTCTTGCTTGTAAATTTTCTGTTCCATTTATTAATGCATATAAACTAGGCAAATTTGTACAATCTATTACCGCATTTAATTCCATTTGTTCATCCCTATGTTTTTGTACATATTGTTCAATTCCTAAAATGCTAGCAGAATATAAATTACTTCCTATTCCTTTGTGTAACATATTTTCTCTTTGTCTTACCAGAACCCCTGTAATTGAAAAAAATCTTGCTCCTTCTTTTTGATAGTATGGATCCATTGTTTCTTTTGAGTCATTTTCATGATATTTGATAGTTACTATTCCTTCTAGTTCATTAGTTTCTCTGTTATAAGCAACAAGCACGGGATATTTTAATGCATTATATAACATCTGTTGAACATCTGGAATGTGAATATACTCTTCATTTCCTTCATATTCATCATAAATTTGAGCAGCTTGCCTTATAAGATCTGCCATTTGATTATTGGCTAAATTTGGGACAACTCCTTACCAGATTTTGCAATACTCCAAATCTAATTTGGTCATTCCCTGTTTGGGTTATATAACCATCTGTCATGATATCACATGCACTCTGTAAGTTTCCTAATAATTCATTATTTAATATTCTTCTTTCCATTATGAAGACCTCCTTATAATATATGTTTATTTTATTAATTATTTTGCCATACAAAAAACCATGGATGTTTCTTATACGGAACTTCCATGGTTATATTGAATATAATCTAAAACACACTTATACAGAAAAGTACAAATTAATTCCTCTAAAATAGTTTAATTAATTTCTGTATTTCTATTATATTAAATATTAGATAGCGCTCCACATAAGTGACAGTTCATTACATATTTTGCAATGCCCCAGCAGTATTTACTTAGGCGATAAATACCGCTTCGGCGACATTTCCTTTCAAATATTTATAGTGCCTAATCTAAAAATATTTTACTATTAAATATCGCGACCTCTATCAAGCGTCATTAATCTAATTAATGACAAAATATTCAATTACTAATTATAATACCACATCTCTTCAGTTTTTACAATACTTTTCAGTATTTTTTTGTCATTTTTGCTAATCTTATAAAAATACTCCAAAATCAATCATAGATTTTGGAGTATTTTGTCTAGTAGATAATTTCTTATCATCTCACTATTAGGCAGATTTTAGTTCTAATCTCAATTTATCAGCAATCATTGCAATAAATTCACTATTGGTTGGCTTTCCTTTTGCAGCTGATACAGTATATCCAAAGATATTTTCTACTGCTTCATTTTTTCCTCTCGCCCATGCTACTTCAATTGCATTAGTTTAGTCCCTCTTCTCGATAATTACTTATGTAAAATACTAGATTAGGTTTTTTTCTAAAATTCGCAAAACCTTTATAGGTTTATGCTTAAATAATTTATAGCCTTATTTTATACTGCTTTTTTAGTATAGTCAATACCAATAAATCTGTTTTGGAATAAAAATTTTCAGTTTGCGCGAAAAGCATAAAACACTTGAAAAGTTGCATATTTGACTTTTTAAGGCTTTAAAAAAAGCAATAGATTTTTGGTCTATTGCTTATAGAACATATTATTTTATTTCTGTTCCTCCCCATTCTACTACAACAAAACCTTTTCTTTCAGGTGTTTCTAGTTTTTGTTCAGGAATTTCTATATATTCTTCTAACCCCTTAAATTGCATTAATACTCTTATTAATGTATCAGGTTTAACTGAAAATTCCAATGGCATATTTTTATTTATTTCTTCAATTGTTGCAAATCTTATATAGTTATATTTATTTTCTTGTAATTTTGGTAACCAATATACAATAAATTCTTCTGCTTCTATTTCATTTAAACCTAAAATTTCTAATTTTTCTTCTAAAAATTTTATTGTTTCACTACCTTTTACAATAAATCCTTCTGTTATTTCACTTTTATTTGTGTCTATTCCTTCCCAATATAATGCATACAAATTTCTGCCTGTTTCTATATCAGTCAGAGTTCCATTTGGTCTTGCAATTACTTCCCATCCATTTTCGTAATTTGGATATGAACAAGTTATATTTTCAGGTTTTCCTAGTTTTACTGTTACATTTATTTCTTCTTCTGGATATAAATAAATTATTGGTTTAGCATCTATCATAAAATTAGGATTATTAGGTGCTATTACTCCTGAATTATTACGATTATTGTTTGTATTTGTATTTTTGCAATTTGCTTCTTCAACTCTTTCCCATATTACAAAACCTATAACTCCTAAAACAACAATACCAATAACTAATAAAACCCATACTTTAACTTTAAAATTCTTTTTTGTATCTTTTGCTTCCTTATTTTTTTCTTGCATTTCTTTATCTCCTTTAAAATATATTTATAAATATATTTTATCTTGTTCTTAATTTTTTTACAATAGTTTTTGATATTATTTTGGAATTTTTTGGCATAGTTCTGTGAGTAGGGGCTTATATAATTTTATATTATTTAATCATATTACCCCTAGTTTTTTACATTCCCCAGCTACTGCTTCTGTTTCAACGCATTTTCTTATTATGCGTATAGGACAACTTGTACTTAATACAAGGCGATTAACTAATGCAAAAGAGTTTGTTATTTAAAACAGTATACCCCCCTACTCATTTGCCATAGTTCCCTATGGTAAGTATACACCTTTTGCAAGTAACGCATAGCCTTAATTAATAGTAGCTGGCGCGAAAAGGTATAAATTTCAACCTTCTTGTGCATTCCAGCCACCATAATTTCATGACTTTATTTATTTACTTTATAATTTTTTAAGTTCTTCTTAGACATTAACTTAAAATTATTATTATTTAAATTATTTATTTTTTTAATATGTATTATTATATTTTTTCTTCTCAAAAAAATTTGGTCTATTGGTGCCTTTTCCATCTGCATTGTTTTTATTATTCTAAAATAGTTATTTTCCCAAAAGCCAGCCCCCACTAGCAATTATATTCGTGGTGGTGCTTAATTACTGCTATATCACTTCTTAAATTCTCTATTGATAATCTTAACATTGCCATTTTCTGTTTTAATTCTGCTTGTTCTTTTAATATTTGTAATAAAATATTTCTTTCTTCTTCGTTATTTTGTAATGGTATTTTAATCTTCATTGTTTTTGATATACTATTTTGAATAACACCCTGTATCTGTTTATCTAATGTGTTCATTTTAGGCATAACCCCTTATGGTCAATTATTCGTAATTGTTCTTTCACTTGTTCAATATGCTTTTCTATAATACATAATGCTTGTAATTTTTTCATTTTTGATAGGTTGTATGTACCATTAAGAAACATATATAAGGTAACAGGTTGTACTCCCAATTCTCTTGCTAATTTTGAATATGTTAATCCGTAACTTTTTCCTTCCTTAATTCTTGCTATAACTTTCTCGTTTTCTAATTCCATTATATTTTTACTCCTTTTTTAATAATATTACAGGCTTTTACCTGTTCATATTAAATGTAGTTATTATATATAGCAACTCTATAAAAAATTTCTGGAATATTTGACTTTTGGCGCGCTTGCTGGTGCTTATATTCCCCTTATTATTATAAAATACAGCTGACTTGATTTCAAACATTTAATTTTCGCGCGCTTTATTCCGCTTCTATATTTATTTTAATTTAAAATTCACTTTGAAAATTGTTTTTACATATTTTATTATGATAATTTGTTATATTCATTCCAATTCACTTGAAAATAGTATAAAATTTGTATATTTTTTTAGTTTTCTTTTCTTGTTTTCAAATGATAGAGTAAATAACTCTGTAATAGAGTTTATTACTCTGCATTTGCTAATTGACAAATGCTTATGTATGTAGGCTGTTAGCTTGTCAAATTCTGTGTTAGAGTTTTTTACTCTATTGTAGAGTTTATCACTCTATAATAGTTATTTTTATATTACTTTATGTTATTATACTGTCAGATTTTGTAAAAGAAAGGGTTGATATTATGAAAATAATACTAGACACAGAAAAAAAACAAACTATTTGTCCAGCAGAATTTTTTGATTACATAAGAAACATAAACGACGCTTCTGAATTAACTGGAAGCAACGTAAAAATCACACCAGAAAACTATTTAGAAAAAATAATAACTGAATGTTCAAAAGTTATTAGAAACAAATCTGAACTAAAAAAAGTAACGAGGTCAAAAAGCACAAAACAAAAATTAGCTGATATAACAATTAACCCTGCTAAATAATAACAATTTTCGACATTTTATTCATACACAATTCGACATTGTTTTTAAAAATAATGTGATTAAATAAAGATAGGCTTAACAACAACTTGCCTATCTTTATTTGTAAAAAAGGAATGTAGTAATATGGTTTGTAATAATATTGTAAAAAGGTTAAGAATAGAACATTTATATACACAAAATCAAGTAGCAGAATTTTTATCCATTTGTCAAAAGACTTATTCGGACTATGAACTGGGATATACACGCATTCCCATTGAGAGTTTGATAAAACTTGCTCAACTATATAATGTGGATATGAACTATATAACAGGTGTCAGCTGTATTTTAAATTCTTATCCTGAAAAGTAGGTATGTAAAATATCTACTTTATTTTTTTATTTAGTCATTATATAACCAAAAAAGAAAAGTAATGCAAATAACCCAAAAAAAATTGTAGCTTTTATAATTGCAATTTTATTTTCTTTTCTTTCTTCTTCTTTTTTCGCCTCAATTTTTAGTTTGTCTTTTTCTCTTTTCAATTCTTCTTCTGTAATAATATTTTTTTCTTTAAGTATTTGCAATTCATATAATTTATCATAATATTCCTTGTTATTTTCCATTATATTTTCCTTTCTTTTAATTACCCAATATTTTGTTTTTCTGTTCTATAAATTCTTCTTCTGTTATTACATTATTATCTTTCAAATATTTTAATTTTTCTAAACTTTCATATTTATTTTCTTGCTTTTTCGAAGGCATACAGGCTACAACTATAATTCCTATCAAAGAAAGCCAAAACCCCCACCAAAATGCTGATTTTGTTTTCTCTTTTCCAATAGCTTCTGCAATAGCACCTGTTACTATTGCACCAAGTAAAACTCCTATTAATCCTACTAATTCCATATAATTCCCTTCTTTCACATTTTTCGCGCACTTTCTTTATTCATTTATAATTATTGATATTTCTGTTCCTTTGTCTACGATTGCATTTGCAGATATGCTTTGCCCTACTACTCCTTTATCTTTACTTGTATCATTTGTCTTCTTTGTGCTTTTCCATATTAAATTTGCTTTGATTATTTCTTCCTTTGCCTCTTCTTCTGTAAGTCCTGTTAAGTCTGGTACTTCAACCTGTTCTATCCCTGAACTTACTTTTACTGTTATATCACTTCCAGCTAATACTTCTTCTCCTTCTGCTATGCTTTGTTCTATTACTATACCTTTTTCTATATCATCATTATATTCTTCTTCAAATATTGCATTTAAACCTAATTCTTTTAATTCTTTCATTACTTTATCTTTTGTTTTGCCTACTAATTTAGTAACTGTTACTATCTCTTGACCTTTGCTTACAATAACATCTACTGTTGCACCTTCTTTAATTCTAAAATTAGGTTGATATGTTGGGTCTTGTGATATTATTTTGCCTTTTTCTATTTCAATATCAAATTTTTCTGCTGATACTTTTATTGTTATTCCCATATTCTCTGCCTTATCTTTTGCTTCTTCAATTGATAAACCTTTAAAGTTTGGTAATATTATATCTTCTGGTTTGTTTTTTTGTAATGTTGAGTATGTAATAATGTAAGAAAATACAACCAATAATAATATTATTCCTATTGTTCCTAAACTAATATGTAATATTTTTTCAAATTTATTATTTCTACTTTTTTCCATATTTATTCTCCTTCCAATTTATCTCGTATATGTTCTGTATTTTCTCTTATATCGTGTAGTAACTCTATTATTGCTCCTAATGAATATAGCAGTAAACAAAAAATAACAATGCTAGCTCCAACAACAAATCCCAACAAAAAACTTTCCTCTACACCTATGACAAAACTTCCTATGCCACCTATTAAAAAAATAATCAATGCAATGCTTCGTATAATTGCTGCTAACTGACTTGAACTATAATAAAATTTCTCCCCCATTTTTTATCTCCTTTCCAATTTATTTTTGTGTTATCTTATCATATTTTGTCGATTTATGCAATACGTTTATATTCCCTTTTAGGTTGTATTTTTATAATACATAAAGAAAGCGCGAAAACTATCAAAAGCCAAATATTCAACTTTTTCGCGCATTTCTTATGTTATCCCTTTATTGTAATTATTGTATCCTCGTCCATTGTGTCTATACTTAATTGTATTATGTTTTTTTCCTTATCTAATTTTGTAGTATATACTTCATTCATATCTATCATTACAAACTCTTTCGTTTTCGTTTCTGTTAATACTATTAGATTTTTCTTTACAAAACATTTTAATTTATCTATTATTTTTTTTGCTCTTATTGCACCATTTAACAATATTTCAACTTGTCTTCCTTCCATTGATTTTACTGCTTTTATAAATTCTTTTTCTGTTATCTTTTCCATTATTATAATTCCCCCTTCTATACTCTTTTCAAATTCAATAGTGGCGAATGCTTTTGATACTGCATTCTTAAATCTTCACTTTGCAAATCAAGATAAGCCTCTTCTGTTACTGTTACACTTGAATGCCCCAGTATTTTTGACAATGTGTATATATCCCCTCCACTCATTAAAAACCTTTTTGCAAAGTTGTTTCGTAGCATATGTGGGTGTATATCCTTCTTTCCTATTCTTTCTCCATATTTTGTGAAGTTTGTTTCATAATTACTAACTTTTAAATTTGTTCCCCTTGTTGTGCAAAATACATATTGACTTTCTTTGTACCTGTCTTTATATTGTAGCCACCTTTTTAATTCTTTTCCCATTTCAGTAGAGAAAAATACATATCTATCCTTTTTGCCTTTTGTGTTCTCTGCTGGTAATAATATAGTTCGTCTTACAAAATCAATATTGTCTTCCCTTATTACTAATGTTTCCCCTATTCTCATACCTGTATCAAATATCAGTTGTGTAATAACATAATCTCTATATTCGTGGAATTTTGATAAGTCAAAACACCTTAAAAGTTTATTCATATTAACGTCATCAATATATCCTACAACTTTCCTTTGATTTTTTAACTGCCTAACTCTTTTTACAGGGTTATTGTTTATATATCTGTTGTCATACATATAATTAAAAAACACTTTTATGTTTCTGATATAGTTGTTTATAGTAGTTTTGCTTATTTCCTTTTTATAATCTTCCCTTCTCTCTGGAAAATTTAATTTTTTAGTGCTTTCATTTGATACAACTGTATATTTCCCTCTTTCTTGCAGATTTTTGATATACTCTCTTATATGCAATTCTTTTACTTCTCCTGCTTCCTTTACTTTGTGTATTTCTTTCAAAAATACTGCAAATAATCTTAAAGTCTGTTCATAACTTGATAATGTTTTTTTTGATAAGTTTTTAACTTCACAATAGTTTATAAAATCGTCAATATCATAATCAATTTGTTCCATAATAAAAAAACTCCCCCTTTCCATTGAAATAATACTTATAAATAATATAAGCATTAACCCAATGAATAGGAAAAGTTTATTGCCTTTTTCCTTATGTATTTATAGGTTTACTAGCGAATTTTTTACATAATCTATATGTATTTTCATAGAGTTTATAGGTTTGTTTCCATTTTTTTACTGTCTAGCAACTCCGCTTCTTGCAAGGGTTCTAATAATGTCCTATGCACTTTTTATTTCTAGTCTTAATTTGTCAGCTATCATTGCTATAAATTCACTATTGGTTGGCTTTCCTTTTGCAGCTGATACAGTATATCCAAAGATATTTTCTACTGCTTCATTTTTTCCTCTCGCCCATGCTACTTCAATTGCATGTCTAATTGCTCTTTCTACCCTACTTGGTGTTGTGTGATACCTCATTGCAATTTCAGGATATAATTGTTTGGTTATTTGATTAATTACATCAATATCATTTATTACCATCATTATTGCTTCTCTTAAATATTGATATCCTTTTATGTGTGCAGGTACACCAATTTCATGTATCACATTTGTAACTAATGCTTCTAAGCTTTCTTGGCTCTTTTTATTTTCTTCGCTTATTTCTATGTATTTTGTTTTTGTATCTTTAGCAATATAACAACTTTCAGTTGTTGATGTCGGTGTTGGTTCATAATTTTTTATATCTCTTATTCTTTTTATTAATATTTCAATATCAAAAGGTTTTACTACATAATATTCTGCTCCTAAGCTTATCGCTTTTTGTGTTATTTTAGTCTGTCCTACTGCTGATAGCATAATGCATGTTGGCATTTTTGTCATGTTCATTGTTTGCATTTTTTCTAGCACTCCTAATCCATCTAAATATGGCATTATTACATCTAGTAATAATATATCAGGTTGTGTTTGTTCAATCATTTCACATGCTTCTTTTCCATCTTTAGCAATTCCGATTACCTCCATATCGCTTTCACTTTCTAAATGCTTTACTAATGTTTTAGTAAAATCTGCATTATCATCTGCGATTAATATTGTAATTTTATCTTTCACTTTTTTACCTCCTAAAAAAGATTTTGTAAAATATTTACAAAATGCATTATAATATCTTTTTATCAATAATGCAATACTTTTTTAGAATTTTTTTCCAATTTTGCCAGTTTTGCTTTATATTTCAACGAATTTTTCTATTATTTTTTTGTAATTTAAAATCTTAATATTAGCTATATTGTAATTATTAATTATCTGCTCAGAAATTTCTTCTGTTATCTCAACTTCAACTTCTATTTTTTCTAAATATTCTATATTTAATATTTTGACATTATTCTTTTTCAAATAATATTTTAGAGCTTCTAAATCACTATATTCTATCTGAATTTTTGCTTGATATCCTTTTGTTTTTTCTATAATTGATATATTTTCTAATGATTTTTCTGCTGCAAGACTGTATGCCCTTACTAATCCACCTGTTCCTAATAAAATACCACCAAAATATCTAGTTACAATAATTAATACATTGGATAATCCTTTTTCTAAAATCATTTTTAATATTGGTGCTCCTGCTGTTCCTGCTGGTTCTCCATCGTCATTATATTTTACCGCTACCCCTCCTTTACCTGTTTCTATTGCATATGCAAAACAATTGTGTCTTGCATCATTATATTCCTTTTTTATTTGTTTTATTTGTTCTTCCGCTTCCTCAATAGTTTCTATATAAAATGCATGTGCTATAAATTTTGATTTTTTCTCTATTATTTCTGCTTTTCCATTACCCTGTATAGTTTTAAATTTATTAATGTTTTCCTCTATCTTTCATCATCTCTTTCCTGTGTATATTCTATTCTAATAACTACTGCTGAAGCATCATCAAGTGCAAGGTACTTTTCTTTTTTATATTGTTTTACTGCAGGTCTTGTGGCCTTATTCTCACTTATGCTTAATGGGTCTGAGCTTGCTATTTTTCTATTTTTCCTTATAGCATATCCTAAATCCCTATTATTATTTAATGAATTTATAGGGAAACCATCTGAAAACAATTTAATTTCTCTTACATTATCTGGCAAATCCTGTATAATACAATTTTCTTTTGCAGTATTTATTCCATTAAATACCGAATATCCATAATTGCCCATATTAGGATTATTCTTTAGATATTGCTGTAATTCTCTAGGATTATAGAACTTACTTAGTAATTTTTTTTCTTCAATTTCTTTATCTGAAAAACCACATTCTTTTAAAGTTCTTCTCATTGTATCTTCTATTTTGTTAATAATTCTACTACATACTTCTTGATTGGCAACATATTTTGAAACTGTTTGAGGATTTTCTATGATTTTTTTTGACACATCATTTTCTATGAGTTCTTTTTCACTATATCCTGCTTTTTTTAATTCTTGTATTATGTCTTGTCTTAGCCTTATATATACTTCATCAATTTTTAGTTCATTAGAAATCACATTTCCATCATAAATTGCTCTGCAATCACCTACAAGCCAAATTTGATTATGATACTTGGAATATATTGCACCTGTTGCTTCTACAGGATTTTTTTCAACAGAAATTCCTAAATTTTCAAAGTATTTTTTTATATACATATTTATATATCTAATAAATTCTTCAAAGGTTAAACTCTTTGCATATACTGGTGCTGTCTTTCTATCAATTTTCCTTATAGCTTCTGTAATAACATTAGCTATATTTATTGTTTTTCCGTCTATTTCAACCATACTTTTATTTGAAACACCATCTATCACTGCTGCAAAATTTGTACCTATATATATATCATCATCATTATGATTTGTTTTTTTTCCAATTGATGTGGATTCTACGTTTATAATATGTCTTTTCATATATATCCTTTCTAGGTTCTATTTCCTGCTACATATCCAGTCGACCATGCAATTTGCAGATTAAATCCTCCTGTGTATGCATCAATATTAATTATCTCTCCAGCAAAAAATAATCCTTCTACTATCTTTGATTGCATACTTTTTGGGTCTATTTCTTTTAAATTAATTCCTCCAGATGTTATTATTGCTTCTTCTATTGGTCTAAAACCTGTTATTTTTAATTGCAAGTTTTTTATTATTTTAACTATGCGTTCTCTTTCTTCTTTTGTTATTTCATTAACCTTTTTTTCTGGAACTATCTTAGTTAAATTTATTATTGGTTGTATCATCTTTTGAGGCAACAGTTTTTCCAAACTATTTTTGAATTGTTTATTTTTCACTTCTGCAAAATCCCTTAAAATTCTACTATCTAATTGTTTTTCTGTTAATGAAGGTTTTAAATCAATATTGATTTTTATTTTATTTTCCTTCATTAATTTATCTATATTTTTATATCTCACTAGGATTGAAGATGCACTTAATATAATTGGTCCTGATATTCCAAAATGAGTAAATAACATTTCTCCGAAATCTTCATATATCGTTTTGGTTTCATGTTGTATTCTTATGGCAACATTTTTTAATGACAAGCCCTGTAAATCTCTACATAGTTCCTGTGATTCTTTTTCTTCGCATTTTAGCGGTACCAATGAAGCTTTCAAATCAGTTATTGTGTGTCCAAGTTCTTGGGCTAATTTATATCCATCGCCTGTTGAACCTGTAACTGGATAACTTTTTCCTCCTGTTGCTATAATTATCTTGTCTGCTGATATTGTCTCATTTTCTCCTTGTACTGATATTACTTTATTGTTTTTTGTTAGTATTTTTTGTACTTTAAAGTTATATTTAATCTCAACATTTAATGCTTTCAATCTTTTTGTAAGTGCATTTAATACATCTCTAGCATTATCAGAAACTGGAAAAATTCTGTTACCTCTTTCAGTTTTTGTTGGAACACCTTGTTTATTTAAGAAATTCACTATATCTCGATTTGTATACTTACTAAAAGCACTATATAAAAATTTAGAGTTTTCAGGTATATTTCTGAAAAATTCCTCCATCTCCGCCGCATTTGTAATATTACATCTACCTTTTCCTGTTATTAACAATTTTTTACCTAAGCTTTCCATTTTTTCTAATATAATAACATTATCTCCTGCTTCTGCTGCACTTATAGCAGACATCATGCCAGCAGGTCCTCCTCCAATTACAATAACTTTCATCTTCTCACCTCTTTTCCGTTTACTTTTTATGGATAATATGATTTTTAAGAATTGATTTCACTTATTGCTCTAAGTACTCCTAATTTTCCATATCTATATGTTAAGCCTCCTTGCATAAAAGCTGTGTAAGGTTCTCTTATTGGTGCATCACAAGAAAGTTCTATTGATGAACCTTGTGTAAATGTTCCTGCTGCCATAATGACCTTATCTGTATATCCTGGCATGTCCCAAGGTTCTGGAATAGAATTTGAATCAACTGGAGATCCTTTTTGTATTCCTTGGCAGAATTTTATTAATTTATCTGGATTACCAAAGCTTATAGTTTGTACTATATCTGACCTTTTTTCATTATATTTTGGAGAAACTTCATATCCTAATTCTTCTAGCATTCTACTTGCAAAAATTGCTGTTTTTATACTGCTTGCAACTACCTGTGGTGCTGAAAATAATCCTTGTATTAACGAACGGTTTATTCCTAAAGAAGGTCCAACTTCTTTTCCTAATCCTGGTGCAGTTAATCTTTCTGCTGCCAATTCTACAAGTTCTTTTTTTCCTGCTATATATGCACCATTTGGAGCAATTCCTCCTCCTAAGTTTTTAATAAGCGAACCTACTATTATATCTGCTCCTAATGAACATGGTTCAATAGTATCTACAAATTCTCCATAACAATTATCTACCATAATTATTACTTCTTTATTTACTTTTCTGATTTCTTCTATTATGTTTTTTATGTTTTCTAATGACAAACTATCTCTTAATGCATATCCTCTTGAACGTTGCATGCATATCAATTTTATATTACCTTGTTTTACTCTTTCTATTATTTTTTCTGTGTCGAATTCATTTCCTACTAAATCTATTTGTTCATATTTGATTCCATAACTTTTTAATGAGCTTTTATTTGGTGTAATTCCAATTACCTCATCTAAAGTGTCATATGGTTTTCCATTTATACTCAACATAGTATCATTTGGTCTTAACATAGCAAACAATGCTACTGTTAATGCGTGTGTTCCAGATATGAATTGGTTTCTTACTAATGCATCTTCTGCTCCTAATACTTCTGCAAATATCTTTTCTATTGTATCTCTTCCTATATCTCCATATCCATAACCTGTTGTTGTTCCAAAATGCATATCTGACAAATTATATTTTTGGCATGCTGCCAATACTTTTAATGTATTAATTTCTTCTATCTTTTCTACTTTTTCAAATTCTTCTTTTATTTCTTTTTCTACTTTTTCTGATAACTCTAATATTTCTGGTTTTATTCCTAATTTTTTATACATTTGAATCTCCTTTTCTTCTACTATATATTAAAACAGGCTTTTGAGCCTGTTTTAATATAACTAATCATCATCTTCGTCTTCATCGTCATCATCATTTTTTTCTTCTTGGTCTTCTGGGACTTGGTTTTTACAAGCTTTTACCCAAAGTATTCTTTTTTCTTCATAGTCTTCAATCTTATATGTTACTTTTTCTGTTTCTATAACTGGTGTCTCATCATCTGACGGAATTCTTCCTAATAGTTCTATTAAATATCCTGATAATGTATCATAATCTCCTTCTGGAATTGTTACATTCAATATTTTTCTTAATTCATAAATGCTAACACTACCATTTATCATGAAAGTATTATCATCGATTTTTTCATAATCTTTTTCTACATCATCATATTCGTCGAAAATATTACCAACTAATTCTTCTATAATATCTTCCATTGATATTATACCTGCAGTTCCACCATATTCATCTAATACTATAGCTAACTGTTGTTTATTTTTTTTCATATCTCTAAACAATTCATTTATTTGTTTGTTTTCTGATACGAAATATGCTGGTCTCATCAGTTTTTTTATTTTAACTTCTTTATTTGAATATGCATATGCAAGCAAGTCTTTTATAAATAATATACCTACAACATTATCTATGTTCTCTTCATACACTGGTATTCTACTATATTTATATTCTTTTAGGTCTCTTAATATATCTTGCACATTAGATTTTACATCTATTGCATATACCTCTGTTCTATGGTTCATTACTTCTGATACTATTTTGTCGTTAAATTCAAACACATTATTAATGAATTCTTTTTCTTCTTCTTCTATTGAACCCTTTTCTTCTCCAACATCTACCATCATTCTAATTTCTTCTTCTGTAACTACTTCTTCATGCTCTGGTCCTACACCAAATAATTTTGATATAGAATTGGTTGAAAAGTTTAAAAATGCTACTATTGGAGATGTTATTTTATTTATTACTCTAATTATTCCTATTGTTCCAAATGCAATTCTTTCTGGATTTTTCATTGCTAATCTTTTTGGAACTAATTCTCCAAATACTAATGAGAAATATGATAGTATTAATGTAATTAATATTATAGAAATTTTTTCCCATATGTCTATTCCTATTGGGATTAAATTTTCTAGTTGTGGTGCTAAACTAGAAGCAAACGCATCTGCTGCGAATGCACTGGATAGGAATCCTGCTAATGTAATTCCTACTTGGATAGTTGCCAAAAACTTACTTGGTTCTTGCAACATTTTCTTAATTTTTTTTGCTTTTTTATTTCCTTCTTTTGCTTGTTTTTCAATTTTTGCATCATTTAAAGATATAAATGCAATCTCTGTTGCTGCGAAAAATGCATTTATAAAAATCAATAAAACAAGTACTAATAGTGAAATCATTCTTTTGTTTCACTCTCTCCTTCCTCTTTTATAAAGATGTATATTATTATATAATGTATGATTAAAATTGTCAACTGCTTAGATACAATAAAAAATGCGAATTTTGGGCAGGCACAAGACCTGCCCCTACATTTTGCCCAGCAAATTTGATATGCCAATTGGGCACAGGTTTTAAAAAAGCCTCCTTTATCAAAGGAGACTGTAATATTTATGCTTACATCATATTCATTGTATCATCTGTGCTCATTCCTTCTAAGTTGTAATATGTTTCAGGAATTTCCCCAATTATTACTGTTTCTACTAATAGTACTTTATTAGTTGTTTGTTTTCCTATTGTTTTATATGGAGTTAATATATTCATATTAGTAGTTATTTCCATATATATTCTATAAATAGATTGATTAATTCCTATTGATTCAAATTCTGTTTTTATGTCTGTTTCTACCTTTCCTGTTTGTCTGATTTTTATATCCACAGCAGGGCCCATCCATGAGAAATACCTGTTTCCTGTAATTGCTCCCAAACGTATCTGTATATCTTCTCTATCCATATTACTTAATTTATTAGTAATCTCTAATGATATTTCAGAAATTATTTGATTTATTGTTGCAACATCTGCTTTTAAAATATTTGTATTGTCTGAATCATTATGTATGACTTGAACAAGGTCTTTATACTGATATTTTGCTAGTATATCTCTTGTTGTTCCATTCACAATATTACTTGTTATTATTGTTGCTTTTGATATGCATAGTCCTTCAAAAATTGGATTTAATGATTTTAATATAGTATATACTGTTAGAAATGCGATTAATAAAATCGTTCCTAGTTTTATTGTTTTTTTATATGCTGTTTTCCTTCTAGTATTGTTCGGTTTAAATTTATATATTTTTATTCTGTGTCTTGAATAAATCTTATCCACTTCTTTTTCCCTAAACTGCTATTCTATTTTTCACGCATTTAGGTATATATAGTTGTTGCCCTACATTAATCTTGTTTACATCTTCTATTTCATTTACCTCTGCAATATCTTTGACTGTACTTTTAAACATTTTTGCAATTTTCCAAAGTGTATCACCTGGTTTTACAAAATATATTGTCATACTATATAAATCACATTTTCCGTCTTCTTCTATATTTATATTTTTTATTACATCTAGTTGATTACTTGTTTGTATTTCTAAATTAATGCCCAAACTTATCATTATATCTACATTTCCATTTTTTACAACTGCATCTGTTTGTTTGGTTATAACTTTTGTTTCTATAATAGCTTTTTCATTTATTTTATCAGAATTCATTTCATAATTGAATGGTAATTGAACAATTCTTGAACTCATTACATCGTTTTGATTAAACAGTATTTCAACATTTACTTCCCCTGTATAAATAACTTTATTTCTCATTATTTCATATCTGTTTATTACTGGTACAGCTGATATATTATATACTGTTCCTGTTAAATCTGGTATTCTTATATTTTCTTTCATTGTATAAATGTCCTGTAAATCATGTCTTTCAGTAATTATATTAATTTGTTCTTTATTAGCATTTACTTCTGATGTTAAACTGTATAGGTCTTCTATTACATTTATTTCTTTTATTTCATATGCAGTACAAATAAGTTCTACCTCTGCTTCTATATATACTGAATGTTGTTCTGCTGAATTTGGTTTAATTACTAAATTTTTTAAAATATTTTTTACAGAACATATGCAATTATCATTTATATTTAATATGTCCACAACTCCCATAACTGGAATTTTGCTATTAATTGTATTTATTCTATTATCTTCTGTTAGATACATAATATTTATTTCTGCATTTGCTTTTGATAAAACTTTGTTATAACTTATTTTTGTTTCTTCCTGAATAATATTAACATTTACTTTCATAATTTCGGCAACATCATCTGCAATATCTATTGCGACTGTATCTTTTGCATATATCTTGTTTGAACCATTTCCCAATAGTGAAATCACTTTTTGATTTCTATTTAATATTTCCATATTATTTATATCATTTATTCCTGTTACTATTTCCACATTCTCATTTGAATATACATTTGTTCCTATTTCTAAATTTGCCTTTACATTAATTTTTCTTCCATTTATTATTTTAGTTTCAAAATTCTTTATTATAATATTTTCCTCTGATATCATCCCTTCTTTGCAATTTTCTATATCTATAATTTGTGTGAAATCTAAACAATTATTTAAGCTTCTAGTACTGCTTTTTTCATCATCTGCTAGATATATTATATATGTATTTATTCCTCCATCTATTCGTATTTTTCCATCCATTACTTCTTTCTTGTATATGCTTATAACTCCACTTGTACTTATTATATTTAATACATCTGGTTTTATATCATTTACTATAATGTCTGCCTCTACTGTTCTAATTTCTTTTTTTTGTCCTATTATTTGATTTAAGACTATCTGTTCTTTGGTTGTCTCTAGTACCATAAAAATCCCTCCTTAATTTATACTAATTATATGAAGAGATTAAAAAAAAATTCCTTAATTAAGGAATTTTTAAAATTTGGTTTTTGATAATACTGGTATTAATGGTGTATATTCTTTTCCATCAAATATTGATACCTGTAATTCATTTGTAAGAATGTCTGTGTATTTATATGTTATGTTTGGTTCAACTTCTTTATATCTAACTTTAAATATACTTGGATAAGTATTTTCTATTATTGCTTCTTTTTCAAAAGCTTTATTTCGTCCGAGTGTACCTTTTAATATTATTTTTTGTCCTATGTTTTTATTTAGTTCCATCTTGATGCTCGATATATCTTTATTGCATATCATGCTTCCTCACACCCTTCAACCATTTTCCAGATTATATCATCGCGTGCAAAAAATGTCAAAATATGTTTTTTATTGTTTTTCCTCGAATTCCTTATCTTTAGTGCGTTTTAGAGTTTTGTTACATTTATGTTACAATTTTATTTTAATACATTTATTTTTTTTAATTTTCCTTTTGCTCCTATTCCAAAAATTCCTTTTTTACCTTCTTTTACTTCATTTGCAATTTCTCCACCTGTGATAAATTTATAATTTTCGGTTAATGCCATTTTTTCCGCGACTATTAATGGACCTGTAAAATCTATTAATATTCTAGCTGGTGATGAAGCAAAATCTGCTCCTGCTGTAATTATTTCTTCATAATAGCTTTGGCATGCTCCTGCAAATATTACTAATTTTTCTGAATTTTTTTCCCATTTTCTTGCTTCTTTTACTGAATTAATAAAGTATCTCGAATTTCTATAATTATATAAATTATTAAAATTTTGGCCTTTTCTTATCATTGCATCATGACCTGTAATTACTAATATGTCTGGATTATATTTTTCTAGTAACATTCTTACAACCGATGGTTGTTTATATTCTGGTATATTTCTTACAACTGCTTCTAATCCTAGTTTTTTATAATGTCTACTAGATTTTATGCTGTATCTCCTATCCCCATCTAAATGTAATATTTTACCTTTTCTAATTATATAATTTCCATGTATGTTTTTTAATTTGTCTAATCTGTAAAGTAAGATTTCATTAATCCTTTTTTCTGCATTATTTATTCTAGTCATAGATGCTATTTCCAAGTCTTCAATTAATGCATCTGCTTCAATTCGTACTACAATGCCTTTTAAAATAGCAAGTTTTTTATTATTTTTTAAATTAATTATTTTATCTATATAAAACAAAATATCTTTTCCATAAGACTTTCTTGTTACAATATTTCCCCTCTTCAGTTTCACAAAATCACCTCAAAAACTCGTTGTGCTAATATATTCTATGTCGAATTTTGGGTGATTGTGAAAAATGAAATTATATATGATTCTTAACTGATAAATTCATAATCTAATAATTCTATTTGATTAGATATATATTCTGGGTTATTATCTATCGGCTTACTTAAATCTGTTGAAATATATTTCTTATTGTCATCTGGAAATACTGTTACTATTTCTTTATCATTCTTTTCCTTTGCTATTATACTTGCAAGTAAATTTGCTCCTGATGATATTCCTACTCCTAATCCTAATTCTTTTGCTAATTTCCTTGACATATTTATGCTATCTTCATCATTCACTACTATAATTTCGTCAATTAAGTTTTTATCAACAATTTTTGGAATAAAATCATCTCCTATTCCTTCGATTTTGTGATTTCCTATTATTTTATTTTGAGATAGTATTGGCATTTTATCTGGTTCCATTGCATAAATTTTTATTTTTTTATCAAATTCTTTTAATCCTTTTGCTGTTCCTATTAATGTTCCACCTGTTCCAATTCCCGAAACAAATCCTCCGATTTTGTTTCCAAGTTCTGATAATATTTCCTTTGATGTAGTTTCATAGTGTGCTAATATATTGTTTTCTGCTTCAAACTGATTTGCTAAAAATGCTTTATTATTTTCTGCATATTTTTTAGCTAATAAAATTGCTTGTTTAAAACCTCCTTCTTCCTTTGAAATTAATGTTACTTCTGCCCCATACATTTTCATTAGTTTCAGTCTTTCACTGCTTACCCAATCTGGCATAAATATATGAACTGGATGTTTTAAATAGCTTCCTAACGCAGCAAGTGAAATCCCTGTGTTACCACTTGTAGCTTCTACAATTTCCATTCCTGGTTTCAATTCTTTATTTCCATATGCTTTTTCTAAAATATAATATGCCACCCTATCTTTTATACTCCCTGATATGCTGTAATATTCTAATTTTGAGTAAATATATCCTTCTTTGTTATTGTACTTATATTTAATTTTTATCATTGGTGTTTTTCCTATTTTTATGTTCATATGTTCCTCCTCTTATTTATAGTATTCACATTTATTTTGTTTTGATATAAATTATAATATAAAAGAAATTTATTTTACAGTGTATAAAATAAATTTCTTTTTTTATTAACTTATTTTTTTATTATGCTCTCTTTCGTATTTTAATTTAGTTGCCATTCCACCTCTTATATGTCTTTCTGCTTTATTTTCATTTAGAACTTCTCTTACTTCTATTGCTAATGCTTTATTTATATGTAAAAGCCTTTCACTAACATCTTTGTGTACCGTTGTTACTTTTCGTAACGGTAGAATTTTGATTTTTTATATCATCAAAATTTGTAATTACCATAGGGCTAC
>CALXVG010000017.1 GCA_944391955.1 uncultured Clostridia bacterium | reverse complement strand
GCATTAGCCTAGTCTCAAAAAAATTGATTAATTTTGCCTAGTACTACTTGCTTCTTTTCCAAATTTTATCGACAAAAATATAGTAAAATATAAAATTTTATGATATACTATTAGTAAATTTTCAAAGAAAGGAGTTAAAAAATATGGCAGATGTAAAACAACGAATGTTAGATATTTGTGATTCAGTACCAGAAGATTTTTTTGATGGTTTAAAACCAACTGAAATGGTATTTAAGCTTATGTTTGAATATATAGACAGATACGGTGAAGATGAAACAACTATCATTCCAGGAACAGACAAGCATTTAACTAGAGAAACTATAAGAGAAATGCTTGAAAGTAAAAATCCAAATTAAAAGGAGGTCATCAAAATGGATTTTATGAAAAAAACTTTAAATCAAGTTAATACACAAGAAAATACTCTATATGATTTTATATATAATCTAGTTTTCTTCATGTCATTAAAAGAAAGCGAAGAAGATATAAAAAATGGTAGAGTTATGACTATTGAAGAATCGAAAGCGAGGTTGAGGCAAAAATATGGAAATCTCAATATCGAATAGAGCTCAAAATAATATTGAAAATATTACAGAGTTCACATTAAAGATTTCCACTAACTATGCTAATAGAGTTGTAAATGAAATATACTCTACTATATACTCGATAAAAGATGCTCCATATATTGGAAGATACGTTTCTGAAATTTCGGACAAGCATTATCGAGAACGAGTATGTGGAAATTATAGAATAATTTATGTTGTTTCTGAAAAACACAATATGATTTTTATAAGATACATAATTAGTGGAAAACAAAATTCTAATTTATTTTTTGAAGTTCATAAAAAAGAAATTTTTGATTTTTTAAATCGTTTATTTAGTTAAATTCTTTTTGGATAGATTCCAAACCCACCCCATGATCTGTATAATATGCTCCTAATCCTGCTTTTTCTAATTCTTCTGCTGTACATCCATCTGTTAATTGGTGTACTATTGTTCCAACCATCTCAAGATGTGCTAATTCTTCTGTACCAATATCATTTAAGATTGCTTTTGACTTTTGGTCTGGCATTCCAAATCTTTGTGATAAATATCTTAAAGAAGCTGCAAGTTCACCGGTCTGGACCACCATATTGCGAAATTATAAATTTAGCTAATCTTGGATTTGTTCTTTTTATATTTATTGGATATTCTAATGTTTTATTATAAGTCCACATATTAGTAGTTCCCCCTTTCCCATGGCCATGGTTCCTCTAACCATCTCCATTTATTACATGGATAGTTTATAGTAAGAGGTCCATATACTTTTTGATATTTGTCTTTTAAATCCTTAACTTCTCTTGCATAATTTCTGTGCAAACATAATGCTCTTCTATCCTCTGGATGTGTGTCAAGATATAATGCAAGTTCTATTACTGCAAAATCCAATTCTTTGATTTTCATAATCATTTCTTCTCTTTTGCAGTCTCTAGGACATTCTTTTTGTTCTGGTAATTCCATCATGTTCATTGTTTCTTCTGTTTCGTTTTTACAGTTACACATATAATTACAGTTTCTATTTTCTGTTTCTAACATTCGTTGCACCCCTTTCCTATTTCATTTCTTGCTTTGAGATAATTAATTGTTGCCATAGATTGACCTGGTTCATAAGGGCTAACTAATTCTGGATATATAGTCCCCATTTTTAATCCAACACATGGATTAAAAGTTTTATCCATTTTTTGTCTTGCAACATAACTTTCTGCTAGAGTTGGATTTTCTGGGAAGAAATTAAATTCTTCATCAAAGCCACATTCGCATTCATCATAGATGTCCATATTATTTTGTACACTACAACAATTATCTTCATAACATTTATCGTTATCTACTGGGAATATATTATTGCAACTACATTTACAACATTTTTGATACATTAAGATTCCTCCTTTTTCTAATGTATATTACATAATATGATTAGATTCGCCATAATGTTCAAAAAAACTAAGTAAGGATTAAACTTACTTAGTTTGATATGTTATTTTTTCAATATTTTTTACTAGTATTAATATTCATACCATAATCCGCTGTCTACTAATTCTTGTATTATTTGCTCATGTTCTGCATTTGTATTTGTAAAATACACTTTTCCGGTTTTATCTGCTACAAAGAATAAATATGTTGTGTTGTTTGGTTCAATTGCCGCTTCTATGCTAGACCTAGAAACTGATGCAATTGGTCCTACTGGTAACTTTCCTTCCATGTTAGGTCCTCTTGTATTATATGGATTATATTCGTCTATCTCTCTTTGATATAAATCTCTTTCCCCAATATCTACACCTATTGCATAATATGTTGTAACATCACTACCTAAAGACATATTTTGTTCTAATCTATTATAAAATACACTTGCTACATCTTTTCTATCTTCCTCATGTAAACTCTCAAGTTCTATTATAGAAGCTAATGTTAGTAATTCGTGTACAGAATACTCGCTGTTTTCTATTTCTTCTTTATATTCATTTAGAACATTTTCCATTTGATTTAACATTTTTTCAAAAATTTCTTCCACTGTAGCATCTTTATCTGAAAGTGCATATGTATCTGGAAATAAGTATCCTTCTAGTGCATAATAGATATCTTCATTTTTTATATCTTCTGTAATAAACCAGTATTTTTCTATTAGTGTATCTATATATTCTTCATTCTCTAATAGTTCATAAACTGCTTCTTCTGAATTATTCGTTCTTTCTGATATTGTATTTGCAAGCCATCTTACATTTTTGCCTTCAATATATGTAATAGATATCTCGTTTGGATCAAACATTATTCCTGTTTGTAGCATTTCTGTAATTTCTTTTAAGTCCATACACTCTTTTAGATAATATGTGCCTGCTTGAAAATCTGATATATTATTTAGTTTTACATATATCTTAAATATAAGTTCATCTTTTATTAAATTGTTTTCTTTTAAGGTTGTTGCTATGTCCTCTGCTGAACTTCCTATTGGTATTATAATCTCTTTTTCATCTTTATTATCACTTATTGGACCAATTAAGCTTTTATATGTTAGTAATGCTCCTATTATTAGTAGTACTATTAATATAAATATAATTATAAATACTTTTTTCATTTTATTGCTCCCTTCATTTGCTTGTTATTATATAATCAACTATTTCTGTGTAATTACTTTGGTCTATATTCTCGTTTATTACAATATTAGTAGATATTCCCATCTCATATAATCTTGGTGCTAATTCTATTACAAATCTATTAAGATTATCAACATTTCCAGTAAAATTAATATTTATACCATCTAAATTGTATTTATAAGCAAGACTTACAATATTATTGATTAATTCTAATCTTTGGTTATAATTATCTAGGCTTAGTTCTCCATTATTTGAAAGATTTGCCCATAATTTTGTGTTTTCTTCTTTTTCTTCAAGCATTGCCTCTTTTATTGTTATGCCTTCATTAGAAATAGTAAGTAAATCTTTTACTAAAATTTTATCGCTATACACTTGTTGTATTTCATTGCTCTGTAAATTTAGTTCTATGTTTTTTGCTTCTTTCTTTATTTCCATATCTTGTCTTACTATATATTCATTTGTTAAAGTATTTGCTTTTACATAACCGATTTTTCCATCTTCTGTCCTAATTAATCTCCAACCTTTGCTTGTTGTATAAAATGCATAAACCTTCTCACCTTCTTGCAATTCGTCTACCTTCTTAGAAAATCCTCTTGGTCTAAACTTTAATTTTGTATTTTCACTTAGATTTGCGGTTATCATTCCTTGATTTAAATTATCTATTACCACAATATCTGTGTCTTTTATGTATTTTACACTTATATTATATACACTTTCTAATTCGGAAATAGGTATATACATGATATCATCTAAATAAATAACTGTATCTAGTGTTATAATATCTGCACCGTTTATATTTAGAATTTTTTCGCCTATTTTCATGCTTGCTGTGCAGGTATCTGAAGTTGTTATTATGGTATTAGTTGATTCATCATAGTAAATTGTTTTATCTATTAATTCCGACATATCATCTTTTGATAAATAGATTGTCCCTTTTTCATTTATATATATTATATGTTTTAAATGTTCTGTAACATTTTCATCTGTAATAACCAAATTAGTAACATCTGCATATTTATCTCTTCTATATCCAGGTGCAATATTTATAATAAATGCAACTACTAACATGCTTACAACACCAATTAAAATATTTCTTAAGAACTTCAAATTCTGCTTATTTTTTTTGTTTTTTTTCTTCTTTTTAGCAGCCATCTTTTTACTCCTTACTTTTGGTTTGCAATTAGTATATCAAAAAACTAAATATATTAATAGGGTTTTTTATAATTTTTTTAAATTTATGAAGTTTTATTGTTTTTTTAATATATCTTGATATATAATAGTATTGGAATGGTGATAAATATGTTATTAAAAGCAATAACCTTTAATATGTGTCATGGTGAAGGTTTAGATGGAAAAATTGATGTTCGAAGGCAAGCAACTTTTTTAAAGAAATATAAACCAGATATTATTTTTCTACAAGAAATTGATATGTACACAAGAAGAGCATATAATAAAAATCAAATATATACTTTTAGTAAATATGTTGAGCTTCCTTATCGTTCTATGGGTACAAATATAAAGTATAAAAATGGTTATTATGGAGATGGTATTCTTTCTAGATTTCCTGTTGAATATTCTTGTAATTATTTGTCTCCTACTACTGCTCCAGAACATGAGCAAAGAGGATTTTTATGTAATAAAGTGCTTTTTGGTTCTGTACGACTAAATTTATTTTCCGTGCATCTTTCGGTTTTTGAAGAAGAACGAATTTTATCTGCAAAAACACTTTTGCGAATAACTTCTCACATTAGTAAACATGAGAGAATAATAATTGCTGGAGATTTTAATGTTGGCATTGATAAGATTGGTAATCACAAATATAAATTTGAGGAAAAATCTTCTTATGAGGAATATGAAATATTAAAAAGAAGATTTAATCATATGAACAATAATCAACCAACATGGGTTTCAGGGAATGATAGTGCTTGTATAGATTCTTGTTTTTATTCAAGCAATCTACATTTAAAAAAGTTTGAAACAATTCCAACAGAAATATCTGACCATTATCCAATTTATATGGAATTTGATGTTTAATAATAATAGCAAAGCTATGTGCTTTGCTATTATTTAAGTTTCATTGATAATAATTTGCTTATACCTTTTTCTTCCATTGTTATTCCATATACAGTATCTGCTGCCTCCATTGTTCCTTTTCTATGTGTTATTACTAAAAATTGTGTTTCTTTTGCAAATTTTTTCAAATAATCTGCAAACCTATAAACATTAACATCATCTAATGCAGCTTCTATTTCGTCTAATACGCAAAATGGTGCTGGATTTATTTTTAGTATCGCAAAAAGTAATGCTATTGCTGTAAATGCTCTTTCTCCTCCTGATAATAAACTCATACTTTGTAATTTTTTTCCTGGTGGTTGTACTTCTATTTCTATTCCAGATTCTAAAATATTTTGTTCATCTGTTAATTTTAATTCTGCCTTGCCTCCACCAAACAGTTCTTTGAAAACTTCTCCAAAGTTTTTGTTTATTACCTTAAATTGTTTTTCGAACTGCTCTTTCATAATACGGGTCATATCTATTACTACATTTTTTAATTTATTTATAGCATTTTCTAAATCTAACCTCTGTTCACACATAAAGTCATATCTTTCTTTTGTCTGTTTATATTCGTCTATGGCATTTACATTTACAATTCCTAATTCTTTTATTTCTTCTCTTAGATTTTTTACTTGTCTTGTTGTTTCTTGAACATTTGTTAATTTCTTATATTCTCCTACAGTATTTGGTGTTAGTTCATAGTCTTCCCACATTTTATTAACAATTTGTTCAAGCTCGAATTCATCTTTAGATTTTCTTACATCAAGTTTTGATATTTGATTTCTTAAATCTTCAATTATATTGTGTTTTTCTTCAATATCTTTTTCGTTTCTAGTGATAGCATCATTCTTCGATGTTCTCATCTGTTTTAATTTTTCAATTTCACCTGAACTATTAATAACTTCTTGCTTTATTCTTTCTATTTCTGCTTTTGCCTGTTCTATGCTATTTTCTAGTTCCTTATTGTTTTCTATAATTTGCTCTCTTTGCGTTTTTTTATTAGCTATATTGTTATTATTGTTATTTATTTCACTATCAATTCTAGCAATAATTTCTTCCATTGAATTACTACTTTCATCAAAAGAAGATAAAGATATTTTTAAATTTGTTACATCAAAGTTCAAATCATCTATTATTTTTTGTTTTTCTTTGTTAGATTCCCCAAATGTTTGTATTTCTTGTGTTAACTCTGTTGTTGTTTGTTCTAATACAATAATTTCTTGTTCTAGATTCTTAATATTTTCTTCATTTAGAGTTTTATTTTTCTCAATATCTAATTTTTCTGCTTTAAGATTTTGTAATTTTTCTTCTAACTTTGTAATTGCTTCTTCTAATGATAATACTCTTTGTTTCTCTGTCGCATATTCTATTTCCATTTCTTGAACTTGTTGTTCTAATACAGTTAATTCTTCTAAAACATTTTCTATACTTTTTTCATATTCTTCTTTTTCTTTTGTGATTTTGTCTATTTTTACATTTAACTCATTTATCTCTTTTTCAAGAGTTTTTATTTCTGCTTGTCTTCCTATTATATTGCTACTTTTTTTAACTATAGAACCACCTGATATAGAACCATTATTTGTTATAATATCTCCTTTTAATGTAACTATTCTAAAGCTATAATTATTCTGTTTTGCTAGGATTATAGCTGTTTCCATGTTTTCTACAATTACTGTTTTTCCTAATAAGTTTTGTATTATGCCATCATATTTTTTGTCTGTTTTCACCAAGTTTGATGCTATACCAATTACACCTGTTATTCCACTTGTTATTAATTTTTCTAGTTTTTTTCCTTTAACAGAACTAATTGGTAAGAATGATGCTCTTCCCAAATTGTTTTCTCTTAAATATTCTATCATTCGTTTAGCATCTTCTTCTGTATTTGTAACTATGTTTTGAAGTGTTGCACCTAATGACATTTCAATTGCTAATTGATACTCTTTTGGAACTGTTATCAGGTTTGCTAATACTCCTTCTATTCCTTTACTAAAAGAAGATTTTTTATCACATTCTAATAGTATAGATTTAACTGCTCTTGAATATCCTTCTTTTTCCTTTTCCATTTCACTTAAGAATTTCTTTTTAGAATCTTTTATTCTTAATTCAGCTGATAAGTTGTTTATTTTTTCTTCATATTCTTTTATTTTTTCATTGCTTTTTTGTTTTTGTGCATTAATATTTTCTAATTTCTCATTATATTTATTTCTTTCATTCTCTTTTTCTGAAAAAGCTTTATAAATATCTGATTTTATTAATCTTTTCTCATCTAATTCAGAAATTGTATCTGATATTTCATTTTGTACTGTTTTTTCCCTTTTATCTAAATTTTCATTATTACTTTCTGCAATACTTATAGCTTCTCTTTTTTCATATTTTATTTCTGTATTTTTTTCTACTTGTTTTTTCTTTTCTTCTATTGTTAATTCTTCTGATGATAGTTTTTGAGTTAATTCATCTAATTTAGCTTGTTTTTCTCCTAATTCTTTTGAAAATTTTTCTCTATCATTTATTAGCTTATCTTTTTTCTCTGTTTTAGAACTTTTTTCCTCTTCTAGTTCTTTATTTCTTTGTTCTAATTCTTCAATTTCTTTTAAATATCTTTCATAATTTTCATTGTTATTTATAATTTTTTCTTTTGAAATATTTATTTGAGAATTTATTTGTTCTTGTTTTTTCTCTGTTTCAAAACTTAAATTCTGTGTTTGTTCTATTTTTGCATTTATTTCCTCTAGCTCATTTTTTAAATTTTCTTTAAGATTTTGTAAAACTGATAAACGAGCATCTTCATCATTTTTTTGCGAAGTTATTATTTCAATATCCTTAGTTAATTCTTCTATTTTTGTTTTATAATTTTCTATGTTATATATAAATAAACCTATCTCTATTGTTTTTAATTCTTCTTTTAAATTTAGGAATTTTTTTGCTTTTTCTGCTTGTATTTTTAAAGGCTCAATATTTGCTTCTATTTCTGAAAGTATGTCATTTATTCTTAATAAATTCAACTTGGTTTGTTCTAGTTTTTTTTCTGTTTCTAATTTTCTTACTCTATATTTTACAATTCCTGCTGCTTCTTCAAAAATATGGCGTCTATCTTCAGATTTGTTGCTTAAAATTTCATCTATTTTTCCTTGTCCTATAATAGAATATCCGTCTTTACCTATTCCAGTATCCATTAGTAATTCTAATATATCTTTTAGCCTACAAGGAGTTTTGTTTATAAAATATCCTGTTTCTCCACTTCTATATATTCTTCTAGTGATTACTACTTCAGAAAATTCTATTGGTAATTCTGCATCTGTATTATCAATTATAATTGAAGCTTCTGCAAAACCTAATGATTTTCTATTTTCTGTTCCTGCAAATATAATATCTTCTGATTTAGCACCTCTTAAAGATTTTATACTTTGTTCCCCTAATACCCATCTAATACTATCTGAAATATTACTTTTACCAGAGCCATTTGGTCCAATAACAGTAGTAATCCCAGGCATAAACTCTAAAACTGTTTTATCTGCAAATGATTTAAATCCTTGTAATTCTAGCCTTTTTAAATACATGTTAATCTCCTTTACTCATCTTTCGACTTTTTTTATTTTATATCAAAATAAAAAAATAGTCAATGACCCAGTTGGGGATGTATTTAAATTGGAAAAAAATCCAAATTAGGGACAGGTTAGATTATGATTTAGACCCCTCAGTCGCTCGTAATAGAGACTGAAGGGTCCTCAATATTATTTGTTTTCTATAGTCCTATTGCTCTTGGATTTTCTGCTGTTCCACCTTCTGCTGATATTTTGATATTAGCTCCTAGAGAAACTACTGGGCATATTTGTCCAGATGTTACTCCATTATATATCCCAGAAAAGAATATGTTTCCTATTATTATTTTTTGTCCTACTACTCTACGTAGTCCAAAGTAAACACTAGGTTCATTTAACTGGCAATAACGTGTTGCAAGGAAATATCCTCCTCCTACATGTGGAAGTATCTCCATACTCAGCTACTTCAGTTTTATATTTATTTCTTTCTGAAATACCTGTATTATTCAGTTTACTCTCTATATCTACTAAATTTATGCTTCTTGCACTTATCCCTAATGTAGAGTTTGAATAAAGATAATTTGTAATCTATTTGTAATATTTGAGTCTTCAGTTGTTCTAAGGGCACGCTGTTTCATTATAAAAGAATCTTTAGTTGCAAAAAAATACATTTTATTTAGAAAAGTTCTTTGTTAATTTAATTTCATGCAATCATCATGATATTTAAATTGGGTTAAAATACCAATTTAATATATATACAATTGGGAATAATAAATAAAATGAAATGATGTCTATTTTTTAATTATTTAATATTGCTTTTTTTTTATTTTTATTGTATTATATTGTATTGGAAAAGGAGTTGAAGTTATGGATTTTAAAGAATGGAAAGATTTTACAGGTGGAGAATGGAGACATGAAGTTAATGTTAGAAATTTTATTCAAAGGAATTATACTCCTTATGAAGGTAACTCAGATTTCTTGGCCCAACCTACCGAAGCAACAAAAAAATTATGGAATACAGTTTTAGAATTGTATAAAAAAGAAAAAGATTCAAAAGGTGGAGTTCTTAGCGTTGATGCTGAAACAGTTTCAACAATTACAAGCCACAATGCTGGTTATATTGATAAAGACCTTGAACAAATAGTAGGTTTACAAACAGATGAACCTCTTAAAAGAGCTATTATGCCAAATGGTGGTATAAGAATAGTTGAAAAATCTTGTGAAGCAATTGATGTTAAATTATCTCCAGAGGTTGAAACAATATTTAAAAATTATAGAAGAACTCATAATGATGGTGTTTTTGCAGCATATACACCAGAAATTAGAGCTGCTAGAAGTTCTCATATTATAACTGGTCTTCCAGATGGTTATGGTAGAGGAAGAATTATTGGTGATTATAGAAGAGTTGCACTATATGGTGTTGACGCTTTAATTGAAGATAAAAAAGAAGTTATGAAATCTTTAGAAGTTCCTTCTATATTTACTGAAACAGTTAGAGACAGAGAGGAAGTTAGTGATCAAATTGCTGCTTTAAATGAATTAAAAGAAATGGCTGCAAAATATGGTTTTGATATTTCTCGTCCAGCTGGAAATGCAAAAGAAGCTATCCAATGGTTATATTTTGGTTACTTAGGTTCTGTAAAAGAACAAAATGGTGCTGCTATGAGTTTAGGTAGAACATCTACTTTCTTAGATATATATATTGAAAGAGATTTAAAAAATGGTGTTTTAACTGAAGAACAAGCTCAAGAATTAATGGATCATTTTGTAATGAAATTAAGATTAGTTAGATTTTTAAGAACACCAGAATATAATGAATTATTTAGTGGAGACCCTGTTTGGGTTACTGAAGCTATTGGAGGTATGGGTGTTGATGGAAGAACATTAGTTACTAAAAACTCTTTCAGAATGTTACACACATTAGTTAACCTAGGCCCTGCTCCAGAACCAAATATGACTGTTTTATGGTCTACTAGATTACCAGAAGGATTCAAAAAATTCTGTGCTAATCTATCTGTTGAAACTTCATCTATTCAATATGAAAATGATGATTTAATGAGAGAATTCTGGGGAGATGATTATGCAATAGCTTGTTGTGTTTCTGCAATGAGAGTTGGTAAACAAATGCAATTCTTTGGTGCTAGATGTAATTTAGCTAAAACATTATTATATGCAATCAATGGTGGTAGAGATGAAATCTCTGGAAAACAAATTACAGAAAAATTTGAGCCAATACGTTCAGAATATTTAAATTATGATGAAGTTATGGAAAAATTTGATAATATGATGGATTGGGTTGCAAGAGTTTATATTAATGCATTAAATATCATCCACTTTATGCATGATAAATATGCTTATGAAAAATTAGAAATGGCATTACATGACCAAAATATCTTAAGAACTATGGCATGTGGTATTGCAGGTTTATCTGTTGTCGCAGATTCTCTTTCAGCTATTAAATATGCAAAAGTTAAAGTTATTAGAGATGAAACTGGTTTAGCTGTTGATTATAAAGTTGAAGGCGATTTTCCTAAATATGGTAATGATGATAATAGAGTCGATGATATTGCAATTAACGTTGTTAAAAGATTTATTTATAAATTAAGAAAACAAAAAACCTATAGAAATTCAAAACCTACTCTATCAATTCTTACAATAACATCAAATGTAGTTTATGGTAAAAATACAGGAAATACTCCAGATGGTAGACCTGCTGGTGCTCCATTTGGACCTGGTGCAAATCCATTACATGGTAGAGATACTCATGGTGCGCTTGCTGTATTAAATACTATTGCGAAATTACCTTACACATATTCAGAAGATGGTATTTCTTATACTTTCTCAATTACACCAAAAGCTTTAGGTGCAGATTCAAATGCAAGAACAAATAATTTAGTATCTTTATTAGATGGATATTTTGCAAAACGTAGTCACCATATAAATGTTAATGTATTTAACAGAGAATTATTACTAGATGCTATGGATCATCCAGAGAAATATCCTCAACTTACAATAAGAGTTTCAGGATATGCAGTAAACTTTGTAAAATTAACAAGAGAACAACAATTAGATGTTATCAATAGAACAATTCATGAAACAATATAACATTGATTATAAAAAGAGACACCCCTGTGCAGGGTGTCTCTTTTTTGCAGTTAGAATAGAATTGGAAACTCTTGCGAGTATCCCTCTTCTATGAGGGCGGTTTCCTTCACTTTGACTCGAATCATGTACTCACCAGTTCTTATTCCTCCTATGTCAACATACGTAGTTTCCACGGTTCCTAATTTCTCATATCTCACTTCATCGGCCTGTTTGAGATACACTTCATAATGTGAAGCATTGGGTATCTCATCCCAAAAAACGGTAATCTTCCCTGGATCAGTAGCGTATGAGAAATTTAGCTCATATGTGGTTTCTTGAACATCGGTATTGATTGTTATGGCGTAATAAGTTACGCCAAATACCAATACGATAGTCGCTATAATGGTAAATACATACCGAATAGCACAGAGAATTTCATTCATCCACTTTCTTTTGTTTGCCATAATTGCCTCCTATTTTTGTTCATTCTAATTTGGTCTCTACGAATTTTTTTGGAACTTTGAGTTTCCTCTCCTTTCTATAATCTACAAGATTGTTGCTACTCATTTGCTGTCTGCTAATGAGTAAATATATATTATAGATGCCACATGCATCTCTATAATTATTATACTATCTCCTGAAATTTATGTCAATTAATCTTTCCCCCGCCTACTAGAACATCTCCTTTATAAAATACTGCTGATTGTCCTGGTGTTATTGCTCTTTGTGGTTCTTCAAATATTACTTTTATTTGGTTGTCTTTTTGTATTATTGTTGCTTTTGCAACTTTTGCAGAATATCTAGTTTTTACTTCTACTTCCATAGGTTCCTTTATTTCATTTACTAATACTAAGTTTATATCTGTTACTATTATCTCTTTTTTATACAGTTCTTTCTCTTCCCCTACTATTACTTCATTTTTTCCTTTGTTAAAACCTAATACAAATAATGGAACTTTATTTGATATTCCAAGACCTTTTCTTTGCCCTATGGTGTAATTATATAGTCCTGTATGTTTTCCTAATATTTCTCCTTTATTATTTACAATATTTCCTTGTTTGGGTTTTATATTAGAATTTTTTTCTAGGAATTTTTTATAGTTTCCATCTAGTACAAAACATATGTCTTCACTATCTGGTTTATTTGCAACTTTTAGATTGTATTTTTGGGCAATTTCTCTTATTTGTTCTTTATTCTCAAAATCTGATAATGGAAATAATACATGTTCTACTAGTTCTTGTGGCATATTCCATAAAACATAACTTTGGTCTTTTTTGCCTGCTTTGGATTTTTTTAATACCCATTTATTATATTCTTTACTATATTCAGTTTTAGCATAATGACCTGTGGCAATATAATTGCATCCTAATTCTTTTGCTTTTTCATACATTATACCAAATTTTATATATTTGTTACATTCTATACATGGATTTGGAGTTTTACAATTTGAATAACAATTTATAAAATCTTGTACTACATATTTTTTAAATTCTGAATAGTAATTAAAAACATAATATGGCATTCCTAATGTATCACATACATTTTTTGCATCTGCATACATAGTAGGATTACATTTATCGCTTTCTTTTAGTAATTCTAGTGTAACTCCTATTACTTCATATCCTTGATTTTTGAGTAAAATGGCTGCAACACTACTATCTACTCCACCACTCATACCAAGTAATACCCTTTTATTCTCCATTTCTTAATCCTTTCTTAATAAGATAAGCTTTCTTAAATATAATAAAATTTCGTAAGTGCAGCGGTTCTACTGAACGGAGTTAGAATTTCTTAATAGATTTTATGGAAAGAGTTCTGCGTAATGCAGGAAGGGTGCCATAAAAGATATGTTAGAAATTCTACGTACGTGAAGTAGACAAGCAAACTAAGAAATTTTATTATATTTAAGTAAAAGCATCTTATTTATTTTTAATCATGTCTTCTAAAGTGTGCCATGCAAGTAATGCACATTTAACTCTTGCAGGCATATTAGATACATTTTTAAAAGCAATTGCATCTTCTAACTTTTTTAATTCTTCTTCATCTGTAATTTCTCTTTTTATCATTTCTATAAATGTTTTTATTATTTCTCTTGCTTGTTTAATTGTTTTTCCTTTCAAAACATCTATCATTATTGATGTAGAAGCTTGGGAAATTGCACATCCATGTCCTGAAAATGCCATATCATCTATAATATCTCCATCTAGTTTTAATTCCAAAGTTATTTCATCACCACAATTAGGATTATGTCCTATACTTGAATAATCTGCATTTTCTAATCTTTTTTTATTATATGAATTCATACTATGTTCCATTATCAATTCATTATAAACTTCTGTTAAATCTTCCATAATGCTTCCTTTCTGATATATTATTTTTTAATATATTTACTAAACATATTATATGCTTTATTAAGTGCTTGTACTAACTTGTTTACATCTTCTTTGGTATTATAGAAATAGAAACTTGCTCTGCATGTAGAATCTATACCTAAAAATCTCATAAGTGGCTGTGCACAATGATTTCCAGAACGTACGCAAACACCTTCTGAATCTAAAATACTTGCAACATCATGTGGATGAACTCCTTCTATATTAAATGAAATTACTCCACCTGCATGATTTTCAATATTAGGTGTTAAATATAATTTTAAATAAGGTAATTTTGATAATTCCTGTCTTGCATATGATAATAGTTCTTTTTCAGATTTTTCTATGTTTTCATAACCTATGTTTTGTATATAGTCAATAGCCGCTCCTAATCCTACAACACCTTCCACATTTTGTGTTCCTGCTTCAAATTTATTTGGCAATGGTGCAAAAGTAGTTTCTTGTTCATGTACATATTCTATCATGTCTCCACCCATTAGGAAAGGACTCATTTTTTCTAAGATTTCTTTTTTGCCATATAATATGCCTATTCCAAGTGGTGCTAACATTTTATGTCCTGAAAATACTAAGAAGTCTGCATCTAAATCTTGAACATCTATTTTCATATGTGGTACACTTTGTGCTGCATCTACTATAACTATTGCCCCAACCTTATGTGCTTGTTCTATTATTTTTTTTACATTATTTTTTGTCCCTAAAACATTAGAAACATGAGCAATACTTACAATTTTTGTTTTGTTTGTAATCTTTTTTTCTATTTCTTCATCAGGTATTTCAAAATCCTTATTTATATACATATATTCTAAATTGCTGTCTGTAGCTTGCGACACTTTTTGCCATATTACTAAATTAGAATGATGTTCCATTATTGAAATTAATATGCTATCATCTTTTTTCACATTTTCAATCCCATATGAGTATGCAATTAAATTCAAACTTTCTGTTGCATTTTTTGTAAATATGATTTCTTCTTTATATTTTGCATTTATAAAATCTGCTATTTTTTCCCTTGTGCTTTCATATATTTGGGTTGCTTCCATACTTAAACTATATGCACCCCTATGAGGATTTGCATTATATTTTTCATAGAAATTTTCTATTGTTTCTAATACTTGTCGTGGTTTTTGTGTAGTTGCTCCACTATCTAAATATGTTATATTTTTATTTTGTAATATTGGAAAATCTGATTTTATTTTTTCTATTTCCATTGTTACTCCTCTCTTTTAATCTAATCTATTATTCATTTCTGCAATTATTTCATTTCTTATTTCTTCGTTTTTTATAGTTGCTAAAACTTTATTAAACTTTGCCCTTACCATAAGTTTCATTGCTTCTTTTAGTTCAAATCCTCTGCTCATAATATAAAATAATTCTTTTTCTCCTATTTTTCCTGCAGAACTACTATGATTTCCTTCTATATCTTCTTCAGAACATAATAACATTGGTAATGCTAGAGATTTTGCAGTTTCAGATAACAACATACATTCTTCTATTTCATTTCCTGTTGACTTTTTACAACCTTTTTTAAAATCTATTGTACCTTTAAAATGTTTTTTGCTATTATCTTTCAATGCTCCTTGCACTTGTATATCTATATCTGATTTTTCTCCTCTTAGCTCTCCTATATAGTTCAAATCAAATACTTGATTTTGTTTTCCTAAATATATTGTGTTTACTTTATTTACTGATTTTTCTCCAATTAAATTTGAATAATAATTTGTTATACTATTTTTTCCTCCAAAGTCTACAAATGTATATTTTATGTTTGCTCCGTTTTCTATAGTGTTTTCTATACTTACAAAATTATTACATTTCTGATTTGTTAAATTAATAATCAATATATTTATCTCAGAATATTCTTTTGCCAATACTTTTATAATTCCATTATGAAATCCTTGTAGATTTTCTTTTGAAGTATATTTTATTATAACTGTTCCTCTAGAATTTTCGTTTGCTATAATATTTATATTATCTAATAAATTTGGGTTTTTACTATCTAATGTAAATTCAATTTGTAATTCTTTGTTTATTTTACTGTCAATTGTAATTAGTAAATTTTGATTTGCTTTTTCTTTTATTTGATTTGTTAAAATTTCTCCCAACCCATATGTTAAATCACAATTGTTTTGTGTTTTTTCTACATTTATTTTTGATGTTTGTCCTAATATTTTAACATTTTCAAATTTACCAATATGTTGTGGAATTATTGATTTATCTAACTTTATATTATTTATATTGAAATTTCGCGAGGTTCTTACTGGTGTTTCATTTAATTTTATTTCTTCCATTATCCTATTGCTCCTTCCAATTCTAGGTCTATTAGATTATTCATTTCAACAGCATATTCTACTGGTAATTCTTTAGATGTAGGATATGCAAACCCTCTTACTATCATAGCTTTCGCATCTTCTTCACTAAGACCTCTACTCATTAAGTAAAATATAGTTTTATCACTTATTTTTCCTATTTTTGCCTCATGTGAAAATTCAACATCATCTGTTCTTATATCATTTACTGGTATTGTATCTGAAATTGAAATATCATCTAACATTAAAGATTCACATGATACTGATGATTTAGAGTTTTTTGCATTTTCATTTATTCTAACAAGAGACCTATATGTGCATTTTCCACCATTTTTTGATATTGATTTTGCATTAACTACGCTAGATGTATTTGGTGCATTATGAATTACTTTAAATCCATTATCTAAATTTTGCCCTTTCCCTGCAAAAGAAATTCCTGTAAATTCAGTTTTTGCACCTTTTCCATTTAAAACACTCATTGGGTATAGCATAGATATTTTTGAACCAAACGAACCTGTTACCCAATCTATTTGTGCATTTTCTCCAACTATTGCTTTTTTTGTGTTTAAATTTAACATATTTTTTGACCAGTTTTCTATTGTTGAATATCTTAAATATGCATTGTCTTTTACATATAATTCAACACAACCTGCATGTAAATTTATTTTATTATATTTTGGTGCACTACATCCTTCTATAAAGTGTAAACTTGCTCCCTCATCTACAATAATTAGTGTATGCTCAAATTGTCCTGATTCTGGCGAATTTAGCCTAAAGTATGATTGTAGTGGTATATCTACTTTAACACCTTTTGGAACATATACAAATGAACCTCCTGACCATACAGCTCCATGTAATGCAACAAATTTATGGTCATGTACTGGAACACATTTCATGAAATGTGTTTTTACTAAATCTGGGTACTCTATGACTGCTGTTTCCATGTCTGTATATATTACACCTTGTTTAATTAAATCTTCTTTCATACTATGGTAAACTACTTCTGAATCATATTGTGCTCCCACTCCTGCAAGCGATTTTTTCTCCGCTTCTGGAATTCCTAATTTATCAAATGTATTTTTTATATCCTCTGGAACATCTTCCCATGAATTGTTTAGCTTTGTTTTAGGTCTAACATATGTTGCAATTTCATTCATATTAAGTTCAGAAAGTTCTGGACCCCATGTAGGAAGTTCTAACTTATTATATACTTCTAGTGCTTTTAATCTAAATTCTCTCATCCACTCTGGATCATTTTTTTGTTTAGATATTTCATTTATGATTTCTGGTGTTAGTCCTTTTTGTATTTTAAAGTCATATTCGTCTTTGTTTTTTATATCATAAATGTTTCTATTTATTTCCTCTATTATAGTTTTTGCCATTGTAATTCCTTTCTATTTATCTATTTCCGGCTCTCCTGGAAATTTTATTTTCACTCTGCTTTCAAGAATATTTAAAACTTCTAGTGAAGTAATTCCTAGTCTTTCGCCTATATCTGTATTACTCATTCCCTGTTCTTTAAGTTCTTTGATTTTAGGCAACAATGCTCTTTTTGCAATCCATCTTCTATATTCAGTTAAAGGTTTATAAAATTGTGTGTTTTTTAGTGTATTTGTAAGATGTATTGCCATTTTTTCGGCAGCTTTTAATCCTCCTTTTTTATTTGCATCTGAAATTAGAAACTTTATACTAGTAGCATCTGCTAATTCTGGATACATGTCTAATGCATTTAAAACAATTTGAATATCTTGTTCTGAAATATCAACATCTAATGCATGTAATTTAACTAATATTGGGATAAGTTTTTTCCTTCCTTCTATTGATACATTTTCTTCTCCATAAATTTCCATTCTGTCTTCTTTTTTAGCCATCTTTTTATATTTTTTATAATTTGCCACATATCCCCTTATTTTTTGTTTTCTTTCATTTTCCATTGCTTTCTTTTTTTGCATTTCTTTTTTAGCTGCTGCCATTTCTCTTTTTTGTTCTATTTCTTCTCTTTTTTGCCTTGTCCTTTTTTCTTTTTCTTCTTTCTTTTGTCTTATGCTTTTAAATTCTTCTATTGCTTCTTCGGAAAACCATATATTGTCCTCTATTGCCTTTCTTTTTAATTGATACATGTATGGGATACTATAGTTCATCATTTGAGCAATTTCTTTTAAACCATATCCCTGCTCCACATATGTCCTGAATTTCCATAATGTTTCTTTTTTTGCTGCTTTATTTTCTTGTTTTTTTCTATCTCGCTCAAGCTCTTGTTGTTGTTTTCTTTTCTTTTGGTTTCTTCTTTGTATTTGTCTTTTCCTTCTCTTAATCTGATTTAGTTCTTCTTCAGTAAGCCATATACCATTTTGTATGCCTATATTTCGTATTTTATAAGCATATTCAACACTAAATCCTAATGCTTCTGCTGCTGTTCTCATTGTTTCATTTTTAGAATTTTTTAATCGTTCTTTTAAACTTTCTAAATCTTCTAACTGTTTTTTTCTAGTTTTGTCTTTTCTTGCATTTCTCCTTTTTATAATTTCTTCCTGTCTTATTTTTTCTCTTTTTATTTTTTCTTCTTCTAGTCGTTTTCTTTCTTCTGCTGGTATATTTTCTTCTTCTCTTTTTTTCCTTAAACGCCTAAAATTCGCCAATTCTTCGCGTGTATACCAGCCATGTTCTTTAGCATACTCACCTTTCATTTGTATAAAGTATGAATAACTAGTATAATCGTCAATAAAATTTTCAAATATTTCTTTCATACTATATCCTTGTTCTGTATATTCTTTTATTTTCTCCATAAGTTCTTCTATTTTTTTGTCTTGTTGCTTTTTTATTCTCTCTTGCATAAGTCTATCTGCTTCTTCTTGCGTTATTTTTCCTTTACTAATTAATTGTCTTTTTTGATATAAAATTTTGTGCATGCTAAGACTTTGTGTTGTATCACTATCTAAGATTTCTTTTGGAGAATATCCTTGTTGTATTTTATCTAATATGAATTGTGTTTGTTCATCTGGAGTCATTTGTACTGAGCTATTCATTGTTCTTATAATTTGTTGTTTTTTATTTTCTTCTACTTCTTCTTGTGTAATAATACCGTCTTTTATCAATTCTCTTATCATTGGTGTTATTTCGTTATAACTAAATTCTGGTCTTATTTGCCTCATCTGAGATATAGATAATTTAGAATGCACAGAATTTGCTACAAATTGTAAATCTTCCTGTCTTTTTCTTTCTCTTGCTAATCTTATTTGTTCTGCTGTCATTATTCCTTTTGCTTTTATATCTCTTATTAGAACATCAAATTCGTATGGTGTAATATCTAGTTTTTTTCTTATATTATGTCCTTTCCAGCCTTGCTCTAAATAATTTACTAATCTGTCTCTTTTTATGATGTAATTATAATCCTCTTTATTTATAATGTCAGTATTTACCTGCCTACTGCCTCTCATTACATCTTCTTTTTTTATTTCGCCTTCTTCAGTTAAAAGTTTTATATTCCAACTAACAGTTGATGGATTCATTTCCAATTCTCTTGCTATTTGTGTTTTTGATTTTCCTTGTTTTACTAATTCTAGAACTTTTCTTCTTTTTTCTAATGATTTTTTATGTCTTGCTTCTGCTTTTTTTCTATCTTTTGGTTTTCTAACTTTTGTTTTATTTAATCCTTGTGCATTTGGATTTTCTTTGTAATATCTTGCAGAAGCCACAGAAATTTCTTCTTCTGTTATGAGTCCTTCTGAAATCAAAATGTTTTTAATTTTTGATATATAATATCTTGTATACCCAAATCTTGCTTCAATTCTTCTTACTGGCAATCCTTCTTTATATGCATTTAAAATTATTTGTTTATCTTTTTCATATTCTTCTGGTATGGCTCTTTTATTCATATTTTTCCTTTCAATGTTACATTATTTTATACTTCTCATATCCATTTTCTTCTATTTCTTTTGCTAATTCTTGAGTTCCTGTTTTCACAATTTTTCCATCTATCAAAATATGAACATAATCCACTTTTAAACTACTTAAAATTTTTGTGTTGTGTGTAATAATTAAAATTGCATTATCATTGTTTTTAAACATTTCTATTCCTTTTGATACTGTTCTTATTGCATCTACATCTAAACCAGAATCTGTCTCATCTAATATTGCTAATTTTGGTTTTAATACAAGAAGTTGTAATATTTCATTTTTCTTTTTTTCTCCACCCGAAAATCCTACGTTTAAGCTTCTTTCTACATTTTTTGAATTCATATTTAATTCTTCCATATATTTTTTAAGTTCGTCTTTAAATTCAAATATTTTAACAGGTTTACCTGTAACTTTATTTTTAGCATATCTTAAGAAATTTGAAACAGTTATTCCTGGTATCTCTTCTGGTAGCTGAAAAGACATAAATATTCCTTTTCTTGCAATTTCATCTGTTTTTAAATTTGTTATATCTTGTCCATCAAATATAATCTTTCCTTTTTCTTTTACATATGCTGGGTTATTTAATATTGCATTTGCAGTTGTTGTTTTTCCAGAACCATTTGGTCCCATTATTACATGTATTTCTCCTTTATTTATATTTAAATTTATTCCTTTTAATATTTCCTTATCTGGTGTTTTTACATATAAATCTTTTATTTCTAATAGTTTCATTATACCCTCCATACATTTACTCTTTTACAGCTTCTACAACGTTCTTTGTTAATATCATAATCACATGTTAATTTACTAAATTCTAGCTCATTATGTATATATTTTGCTAATTTATTTATAGTTTCATCTGTCATTGCTGATTTTAACTTTTTAGCTTCTTCTTCTGCAGATTTTTCTTCTAATTTCAAAATATCTTTTAAAAATAAATAAACAATATCATATGTTTCGAGTATTTTTTTAGCTAGATTTTCTCCTTGTTCTGTTAGCTCAATGCTTCCATATGTTTCATAATTTAATAGACCATTTTTCTTTAGATTATTTATTGCTTTGTTTACACTTGGTTTAGTACAATTCATACTGTTTGCAATATCAGTAACACGTACTTTTCCTTCTTGTTTTTTTATTACATATATTGTCTTTAAATATTCTTCCAAAGATTTGGAAATCATATACATCCTCCTTTTGTTAATCCCGGCTAACATTATACAACTTTTAATATTGTTTGTCAAGGCTAACATTCTAGAAATTAGAAACCTTCAGCTCATTTGTTGAGTTGAAGGTTTTTATCTTATTCTGCTGTAAATGTTACTTCATCTGAAAATTCGCCATATATTGTTGTTCCATTCACTACTTTATATGCTCTTACTTTAACTGAATAACTTGAACCTGTTGCTAAATTTACTATTCTAACATTATCTCTATTTGCAACTGTTCCTAATGATTTATATCCTTGCCCTGGAAGTTTTATATATACTTCATACCCTGCTGCTGTTGATACATCGTCCCATGTTAATTTTGCTTGTTTTGATGATAATGTTGCTTGTAAGTTTGTTACTTTTCCTAAGGTTTCTTCCTTTGGTGCTGTAATTGTTAACTCATCTGAAAATTCGCCATATGTTGTTGTTCCTTTTACTACTTTATATGCTCTTACTTTTATATTATATGTTTTTCCTGCTGAAAGTCCTATAAGTGTAACACTATTGTTGGTTGTTTTTCCTAATGATTGATATCCTCTACCTTGATTATTTACATATATTTCATATCCATCTACATTTGCTACTGAATCCCATGTTAATTTTGCTTGTGTTGTTGTTGTTTCTGCTTTTAAATTTAATACTTTAGCAATTGTTTCATCTGGATTTGTATCAGTACTTCCTTTAGCTGTAGTAAAGCTTATTTCTGTTGAAAAATCTCCATATACTGTTGTTCCATTTACTACTTTATATGCTCTTACTTTTGCATAATATGTTGTGTTAGCTGTTAAATCTCTTAATGTAGCATATGTATTACTTGTTATTCCTTGTGATGAATATCCTGTCCCTGCTGTTCTTAAATAAATTTCATAACCATTTGCATCTGGTACTCTATTCCACATCAAGTCTGTTGTTGTTGCTGTTATATTTTTTGTTTTTAAATTTGTTACTTGGTTTGGTTTTGTAATTTCTTCTTCACCATCTGTTACAAATTTATATTCATTTGAATATTCTGTAGCATATGTTGTTGTTCCATTTTCTATTTTTATTGCTCTTATTTTTACATAATAGGTTGTTCCTTCTGTCAATCCTGTTATTGTTACATTTGTATTTGTTGAAGTTCCTACTTTTCTATATGAACCGGTTGCATTTCTTATATATACTTCATATGCTGTTGCATTTGCTACTGTATCCCATGTAAATTTTGCTGTTGTTTTTGTTAAATTTACTAGTTTTAAATTTGTTACTTTTCCTAATGTTGAATCTCCTTCTGTATTTGTTTCTTTTGTTGTAAACTTAACTTCGTTTGAATATGCTGTAGCATATGTTGTTGTTCCATTTACTGTTCTATATGCTCTT
>CALXVG010000016.1 GCA_944391955.1 uncultured Clostridia bacterium | reverse complement strand
TTTTTCATAATTTCCCCCTTTACGAAACCACTATAACATATAAGTAGAAAAAGTGCAAGATATTATTTGTTTTTTTTCATAGTTTCATTTAGGTCTTCTGCTATTTTTTTCCCAAATTTATAATTGATTATATACATTGCTAAAAATATCAAAGTGTATCCTATATAAAAGTATTTTAAATTTGAATCCTTATATGGAGCAAGTATATTTACAAACTTTCCATGATAGCTATAAAATAATATTTGTGGAACAATTATTAATATTACAAAATATCCTGCTATAATTTTTAATGGTTTATTAATTTTCTTAGCAGTAAGTATAACATATGCTATTGATATTGCTGTTCCCATCAAGATAGACATAGTAATATATCTTGTTAATATTGTGTTTATATTGCTATACATATATTCCCATACTGAAAATCCTAATGGGTCAAAGTATTCAGCTAATGAGTGTGTGCCTTCCTCTAATGGTTCTTCAAGACTTTGTTCTAATGCTTGGGCATAACCACCTATCTGAATTCCTATAGCTTCTAGTTTGTTATTATCAAGTTCTGTTATTATATTTTCATATTTGATAAGCATCTGATTTTCATTAAACCAATTAAAAAGAGCTATCCCTGTTAATGTTAGATATACTGTTATTGTTGCAAATATAAATATTAACAATGTCTTTAAAATTTTCTTTACTGATTTTTTCATTATAAATTTCCCCTTTCTTTCAATAATTTTCTTATTTGTACAATATTTCTTTTTGATACAGCTTCTTGTGATTTATCTTTTAAATTTACCAATATAGTTCCTAATATACTTATATCGAAGTTTTCTACTTGATTAATATTGATAATGCATGAATTAGAAATTCTTATGAAATCTTTTTTATTTAGTATTTCTTCTAATTCATATAGTTTATACTTTATTCTATAAATGCCCTCTTTTGTTCTTACATAATTATATTTTTCTTTACTAAAAATACATACTATGTGTTCTATATTGATAAAATACATTTTGTTATTTTTATCGCCTATGATTTGGCTTGGTGTAGAATTAATATTGGAAATATATGTAATTAGCTCTTGTACTTCCTTTGTTAACTCTGCTGCATTTATTATTATTTCTGGTTCTTTAAATTCACTTGATATATGTGTGCTTATTTTTATAAATTTTTCTTTCAAACTAATTACCTCCTTTACATTTGTTATGTTATTTTTATTATAGCACTTATTATTCACTCCTCCTAGTCTTTTTAATGTTTTCATGATAAGTGTATATATTCTTAATATAACTGTAAAAAGCACTTCAAATCTATGAAGTGCTTTTTATTTTATATGATTATAATTCAAATTGTGCGTTATATAAATCTGCATAAAATCCTTTTCTTTCCATTAGTTCGTCATGGTTTCCTTGTTCTATTATGTTTCCTTCTTTCATAACCAGTATTAAATCTGCATTTTTTATTGTTGATAATCTGTGTGCTATTATAAATGAAGTTTTTCCCTCTGTTAGCTTATCCATTGCTTGTTGTATTAATTCTTCTGTTCTAGTGTCTACATTACTTGTTGCTTCATCTAAAATTAAAAATGGTGTTTCTTGTAGCATTCCTCTAGCTATTGTTAATAACTGTCTTTGTCCTGCTGATACATTATCATTATCTGCTACATTTGAATCATATCCTTTTGGTAATGTTCTTATAAAATGGTCTAATCCTATAGTTTTACAGATTTCTTTTACTTCGTCATCTGTGGCATTTTCTCGGTTATAAATTATATTTTCTTTTACTGTGCCGTCAAATAGCCATGTATCTTGCAATACCATTGTAAATAAATCATGGATGTTTTCTCTTGTTAAGTCTTTGGTTGATATTCCATCAATTTTTATATCTCCTGAATTAATATCATAGAATTTCATCAGTAAGTTTACCATTGTAGTTTTACCAGCTCCTGTTGGTCCTACAATTGCTATTTTTTGTCCTGGTTTTGCAATAGCACTAAATCCTTTTATTGTTGGGGTATCATTATTATCATATTGAAAAACAACATTTTCAAATTTAATTTCTCCTTTAGCATCTTCTTTTTTCAATACTGATTTTATATTTGATTCATCTGGCATTTCTTCTTCATCAAGGAATTCAAATACTCTTTCACTTGCTGCAGCTGTTGATTGTAGTAATGTCATTGCTTGTGCCATTTGTCCTAATGGTGATGTAAATAATCTTACATATGTTATGAACGCTACTATTACACCAAATGAAATTACTCCATTCATTGCAAGTAATGCACCAACTATACATACTGCTACATAACCAAAATTGCCCGTAAAATTCATTATTGGTTGCATTAATCCAGATAAAAATTGACTTTTTAAATTTGAATCATATACTTTTTGGTTTAATACATCAAATTTTTTATCTACATCTTTTTTGCCATTATATGCTTTCACAACATTTAATCCTGAGTACACCTCTTCAATATGACCGTTTAATTCTCCTAATCCTTCTTGTATTGCCACAAAGTATTTTTGAGATTTTCCTAAGATTAAGAACATTAATGCAAATCCTACAACGCTAGCTACTATTGCTGTTATTGCCAAAATCCAATTAGTATAAAACATCATTATAATAGTTCCTATAAATAGTGTTACATTACTTACTAATGTGGCTAAAGATTGGTTCATAGATTGTGCAATTGTATCAACATCGTTTGTAACTCTTGATAATATATCTCCTATTGAATTTCTATCAAAATATTTTAATGGTAATTTATTAATTTTAGTAGAAATTCTTCCTCTTAAATTTTTTGCAAATTTATTTGCAACATCTGTCATACAAAGTGATTGAATAAAATTCAATAATGCATTTGAAATATATAATATAGCTAAGAATAATGCAATATTTTTTATTGCTGTCATATCCATGAATGGTTTTACTACTTCTTGAATATTTTCTGGCATTTCATCAATTTTAGCATAATTTTCTTCAGCACTTGCATTTTCTCCCGCTGTACTCATTATTTCTAAAAATTTAGTTTGGTCTTCTATTGATATTTTTATACCATCAACTTCTAATTCTTGCATATTGCCTGTAGCAAAATTATTTTGTATTGTTGTGCCTATATATTCAAGATTTTTTGTGTTTACAACTAATCCTTCTGATATTTTATCTGTCAATTCAGATAGTTTATTTGGTGCAGCTATTGATAAAATAGATGCAACTGTTGCTAATATAAGCGCTATTATAATTAATATTCTGTGTTTTTTTAATTCTCTAAACAATCTTTTTATTGCACTTTTAAAGTCTTTAGCTTTCTCAGCCGGTGCTGGTCCCATTCCTGGTCCTGGACCTCTTCTAGGAATTCTTCTTTCTCTATTAGTATCTATTCCGCATTTTCTAATTCCTCCTTTGACAATTGTGATAAAGCTATTTGTTTATATACTTCGCAATTCTTCAATAATTCTCTGTGTGTACCTTCACCTACACATTCTCCATTTTCTAATACTATAATTTTATCACTATTTATAATCGTTCCTATTCTTTGTGCTACAATTAAAGAAGTTGCATCTTTTGTATATTTTTTTAGCTCTTTTCTTAATACTGCATCTGTCTTATAATCTAAAGCTGAAAAGCTATCATCAAATATATATATTTCAGGATTTCTTGCAATAGCTCTTGCTATTGACAATCTTTGTTTTTGTCCTCCTGATATATTTGTTCCTCCTTGCGCAATATGTGTATCATATTTATCATCCATCTTTTCTACAAATTCTTTAGCTTGTGCTACTTCAATAGCTTCTTTTACTTTCTTTCCAGTAATTTTACCTTTTCCATTATCTCCATATGTAACATTGTTTGTAACAGTATCATTAAAAATCACTGCTTTTTGAGGAACATAGCCTATTTTATTATGTAAAAGTTCTTGAGTATATTCTTTTACATTTATTCCATCAACTAAGACTTCTCCTTCTGTTGCATCATAAAATCTTGGTACTAAATTAATTAATGTTGATTTTCCACTACCCGTTGACCCTATAAATGCTATTGTTTGCCCTTTTTCAGCTTTAAAAGATATATTTTTTAATAAATACTCATCAGCATCTGGATATTTAAATGATACATTTTTAAATTCTACTGTTCCTCTTTCTTTGCTCTTGTCTTTATTCATTTTTCCATCTTTTATCGTGATATCTGCATCTAGTACTTCATTAATACGTTCTGCTGATACTTGTGCTCTTGGTAGCATCATAAATATCATTGCTAACATTAGGAATGATATTATTACTTGCATTGCATATGAGCTAAATACAACCATGTTGCCAAATAATGTAAGTTTTTCTACCATCATTGCATCTTTTATTAAAAATGCTCCAACAAAATATATTGATAATGTTAAAAAATACATTACTAAAAACATTACAGGTGATAGTATTGCAAATGCTTTCTGATTGAATAATTGAGTATTTGTTAATTTTGTGTTAACCTCTTCAAATTTATCTTCTTGATATTTTTCAGCATTAAATGCTCTTACTACTCTTATACCTGTTAGATTTTCTCTAGTTACTCCATTTATCTTATCTATTAATTTTTGAACTATTTTAAATCTTGGAATTACAATAGCAACTAATACTGCAATGGTGCTAAGTAATAAAACTATTCCAACTGCTGTGATTGCAGTCCATTGCCAGCTTTTATTTAGTATTTTAGTAATTGCCCAAACTGCCATAATTGGTGCTTTTACTGAAATTTGTAATCCCATTGCAACAAACATTTGTAGTTGAGTAATATCATTGGTTGTTCTTGTGATTAAACTACTTGTAGAAAATTGTTTTATCTCACTCATTGCTAAATTTCCCACTTTATTAAATAATTTTTTTCTAACTTTCATAGAAAAATTAGCTGATATCATTGCAACTAGATAACCTACTATAAATGCTGATATTAAGCTCCCTAATGCACATCCAATCATGTAAGCTCCGTTTTTTAGAATTTCACTCATTTCACTATTTTCAGATTGAACTAATACTGTTATTTCAGACATATAGTCTGGCATTTTTAGTTCTAGCCATACTTGTCCTACAATTAAAACTACACATACTAATGCTAAAATAGCTTCTTTTTTGCCTAAGTTTTTTAATAATTTAAACATAATTTTGTCCTTTCTTTTCTATTTTTATTGTTACAACTTTATATTTTATCATATGTGTCAATAGTTTGTTAGATTTAAAAAGTGAAACTTGCGTTTCACTTTTTTCACTATTTATATGTTATTTCCTGTTTTTTATGTATTTTCATTATTTTATCATCTAAAAAGTTAACAATTTTCGCATAAATAGTTAATTTCTTTGAATCTACAAATGATAATTTCTTAGTTCCTTTATATTTCATTTTGTGTTCATTTGTTGCCCAAAAGTCCATTGCCATTGTTCTTAATTGTATTTCTACTTTTACAGGAATTTTTTTTTCTTCTATATCAACATATGTTTCTACTATGAGGTGATATCCAGAGTATCCACTTTCCTTTGGATGTTTTATATAATCTTTTTCTTTTATTATTCTAATATTGGGTAATTGTTTTATAACATTTATTGTTTTATATATATCATTTTTTAGTGGACATGTTATTCTTATTCCAGCAATATCATTTACTTTATCAATGAGATTTTTATAATTCATTTCATAATGTTTTTTTTGCATTTTATTTACTATGCTGTCTGGTGTTTTTATTCTAGAAGTAATGTTGTTTATTATATCATAACCATAGATCTTATTAAATGACTCTTTTATTTGAGTTATTTCATGCATCACTTGTTCTAACGCTGTTTTATATACACTCATTAGTAAGTTGAAATTTTTTCCTCTTACATTTACTGGTACCAACCCATTTGTTGATATTCTCTTTTCTTTTTCTAAATCTAAGGTATTTATATTACTTCCTCCTTTCTTGTTTTGCATTTTATAATAGTTTTATTAAGATTATATTAAAAAGTTTAATTTTTTTACTTTTTTTATTCTATTTAATATGCCTTTAAAATAGCTCTATTTAATAAATCATTAAATAGAGCTATTTTAAATTATGCTACTGCATAATCTTTTAATTTTCCTTTATATACATATTTTAAATCTTTTAATTTTTGAAAGTCTGTTGGAATTATTATATCTGGCAATTCATTATTAATATATGCTTCATTTAGTAAATACTTTACAAATTCAGCACAATAAAAATAATTCTTTCTTTGACGTTTTCTTCTTATTGTTACTGCCAAAAATCCTATTATATTAAATCTATATTTATCCCTTTCCTGTTCCATTTTTTGTATGTCTTTTTCTATTCTTTTATATTGTCTATTTGATACTTCTATATAGCCAATAAGAGCTTCTGTATTTTGAAATCTTTTATATATACCTTTATGTATATTCTCATGTAGAAAACCTGCATTAAATATATTATATTGTCCTAGTCTGGCAAATGAATACATTTTTGTCAAGTTTTCATCTAGAGATATTGATACATGACTATATGCCTTTCTCGTCCAAAATTTTACTATTTTTGCTGGAAAGGTACCTGTATATGTCAATACAATAAAAATCTTTTTCATTTTCAACCTCTCTCTTATAAAATTAAATTTATAATTATTGCAGATATAAAACCTATTAAATATAATATTCCTAATATTGCTAAATTTTCTTTTTTGTTTTTGTTTACTTTAAATAGTATTAATAATCCTAATCCTGAATTTACTAATAAACCACCTATCATTGTTCCCATTGCAATTATATTTTCTAAATACATTTCTGTTAGAATAACTGAGCTTGCACAATTTGGAATAAGTCCAATTAAACATGCAATTAATGCTCCTATTACTGGAATGTCTGATATTATGCTTGCAATTTTTTCTTCTCCTATTAAAAATAATAAAATATTAATTGCTAAACTTATTATAAATATGTATATAAATACTTGAATAGTATGTTTAATTGCAGATTTAACTATTCCATCTTCTTCACAGTGGCAATGTTCATGTTCACAGATTTCATGTATTTTTTCTTCTGAATTCTTTTTTATTTTTTTTGATAAAATTATATCTATGAAACAGCCTGCTAAAATTCCTATTGCTATTTTTATAGCTAATATTTGTACTATCAAATGAATGTCTGTTCCTTCTGAAATCAATATTGGTAGCATTTCATCTGATGTTGATAAAAATATTGCTATCAATGTTCCTATTGTTATAACTCTACCTGCATACAAATTTGCTGCTGCTACTGAGAACCCACATTGTGGTACTATACCTAATAATCCTCCAAGTATTGGACCATAATTGCCTGCTTTTTTTATAACCTTTGTTGTTTTATCTCCAGCTTTATGTTCTATTAGTTCCATAATTAAATAGGTAACAAATAAAAATGGTAATAGCTTTAAGCTATCTATTAAAGTTTCTTGTAATGCTTCTATCATTTATATATTTCTCCAAAAGTAAAGTTAAATGATATATTTTTATATCATTCTATTTTATTATATAAAAATTTTTTATAGTTTTCAATAGTTTATTTTTATATTTTTTTGCCATTTTAATGAAAAACACTGTAATGCAAGACAGTTTTTCTTGAAATTACAGCATTATAGGTTTTAGTTTACACCCTTACGGGATTGTTTTTATTGGTGACCCCTACGGGAAATCTACCCGCGTCGGGTTAACAATCCACCGGATTGTTAACTTTTCCTCCTTTTCGATTCCCTAGTTGAATATTAATTGGATTAATAGCAATATAGAAATAGTTTTTTATTTCATTTTGCTTGGTGACCCCTACGGGAATCGAACCCATGATTCCACCTTGAGAGGGTGGCGTCTTAACCGCTTGACCAAGGGGCCATTTAATTCTAATTAACACTAGAATTATTTAGAATTATTTTAAAGATTTCATCTAATCTATCATTTTGTTTTGTTAAATATAAATAACCTATCAACCCTTCTAATGCTGTTGCATACATATATTCTTGTACATTTGCATTTTTTGGTAAATGATGATTTTGAGTATTTCTTGCTCTTCTTACGATATCTTGTTCTTCTTCTGTTAAATAATCTTGTAGTTTATATAATATTTCTGCTTGAGCTTTTGCTTTTACATATTTTATAGCTTCTTTATGTAGGTTATTTGGTTTTAAATTTGTATTATCAACTAAATAGTATCTCACATAAAGTTCATAAACTGCATCACCTACATATGCCCAAGTTAATGGGGACATTTGATTAATTTGCTTATCCTCTTTCATTTACTTTCTCCAATGTTATTCTTCCTATTTTAGCTGTTCTAAAATCATTTAATAATATTATTGCTGCTTTTTCGTAGTCTATTTCTCCACCAGAAACTATTGCTCCTCTTTTTTTTGCTATTAAATTCATTATTTCTAATGTGGCATCAGACTTATCTATTATACTATTAAATTCTTGTTCTGTCAATTTATATCTTGTAATAAGTTTATCTTTGTGGTTTTTTATTAAATATTCTAATAGTGCATATCCAATGTTTGTTCTCTCTAAGATTTCATCTTTTATTGTTCCTGTATATGCTAATTTAAGTGCAATATCTTCATTCTCAAATCGAGGCCATAATACTCCTGGTGTATCCAACAATTCAATATTACTTGATATTCTAACCCATTGTTTTTGCTTTGTTACACCTGGTCTATTTCCTACTATTGCTGATTTTTTATTAATCATTCTATTTATGAATGATGATTTGCCAACATTAGGTATACCAACTATCATTATTCTTATATTTTTATTTACTCTTCCTTTTAAAGCTGCCTTTTTTATATCATCTTCCATTATTTTATTTATAGTCTGAAGGCATTCTTTAATTCCTTTGCCATTGTTTGAATCTGTTGGAATAGCATAAATTCCTTGTTTTTTAAATTCTGCTATCCATTTTGCTGTTTCTTTTTCATCTGCCAAGTCGCATTTATTCAAAATAATAATTTTATGTTTATTTTTTGTAATTTCTTTTATATCTGGATTTTGACTTGCTATTGGTATTCTAGCATCACATATTTCTAAAACTATATCTATTAATTTTATATCTTCAATTATTTGTTTTTTTGTTTTTAACATATGCCCGTGGATACCAATTGATATTTGTAGAATTTTGATTATTGTTCATCTGATTAATCACTTTCCTTACTTTCTTATAATTTTCAGTATTATGCAATTTTATCTATTATATCACAATTATGCTTATTGATAAAGTCAATTATCTAATTATGTTATTTGACAAAAAGATTTCAATGTATTATAATTATGTATACTATTTTTTAGGAGGTTTCTGTTATGCAGATACATCACTCTAGCCACTTGGCGTTCCGATCAGACAAATCCCTTGTTCTGATATGTGGAATGCCTGGAAGTGGAAAAAGTACTTTTGCGCATAAGTATTTGGAACGGTTTCATGTAATTGATAATGACGATTCTATTGATTCTGTTTGTAATCAGCTTAAGAATCACCAAATTGCCGTCAAAAAAACTCTTAACCCCTTCGCAATGTTCAAAGCTATGAAGGAACTATTAGAACAAGCAACAGAACATTTTTTCAATGAAGTTCACCATAGCTTGTCTTGCAATCCAATAACTTTTGTTGTTGGAAATTTTACTGAGAAAAAACTCCGTGAAGATTTTTTAAAACAATTTGAAGGAGAGTATAAACACAAATATGCAATCGTCCTCGATATCTCAGAGCAAACACTGAAAAAACAAGTACGTAATCCTTTAGAATTCAAAGTTTTTTTAAGCAATTTAAAAAGTTTTCAAAAACAACTAACTAATTCCGAAGATTGGCAAATGTTTGATGTCGTGTATGTTTTGACAGAGCAAACAATCAAGAATGTATCCATAGAATTGAGAAACTAAAAAATTTTATAAATTAAAGCTGTGAAGAATTCAATAAGTATTGATTCTCCACAGCTTTTTATTATTAATTAAAGTTTATATTGGTTTGTATCTGCTCTTTCATCAAATTTTCTGTCATAATCTTCATTGCCATAAAACCAATCTGTTTTTTTATTTTTTCCTGTACTTTTCTTTCCTGAACTTAAACCTATATTAGCAAATGCTAAGAATGGTATAATTATTCCTACTAAAGATACTAATAAGCTCAATGCATTGATTGTTCCTTGATTTACATTTTGATATATATCTACCCCAAAATATGCACAATGTGCTAATAAATATATTATTGCACCAATCATATTCCTTTTTGCAATTAGTACAATACATGCAAACGTAACAAATAGTAATATTACTTCAAAAGTCATATTTATTGGTTGTACGGGAAAAGCTGTTTCTGAAGTAAACATCATCGTTACAACAACCCTAAAAAGCCAAAATATTCCTGCTAATGCAGTTACAAAATATCCAAACATCTTTTGTTCCTCCTTATATTTGATATTTTTATTTTATCTTAATACTTTTGGTTTGTCAATATATTTTTCAATTTTTTAATAGCAACGAGCTGAAGACTTTTACATCCTCAGCTCGTACCGCAATTGCTTAGAACCAATACTTGAGAGCTTTCTGCTCTTCTTTGCAGTGGACCCAGCGGTTCCACTCATGGATTTCCTGTTCTGTAGGAATGTAATCCTCTGTGTTCCAACTGGGACGCAGCTCAAAGAGAGTTGCCAGCTTGTACAGGCTGTATCCACAGCCGACTGCGATAACTTTCCAAACAAAGAAAGCAACAATGGTTTCCATTCCGTTCCATACATCAGGTGCCGCCAAGAAACCAAAGACGACTCCCAGCATTAGCGGCAGTTGCAATGCCCATGCAACTACACCCACCCAAACGCGAAATTTCACGTTGGGCTCAGAGTTTAGTACGACAAAATAAACCTCCTCACCGTTTTTCCGTGATTTCCGTACTCCGATATGGAGCATAGTAAATTCCGAGATCAGCTGCATCATTTTACGTTTTGTGGTCCTTTTCATCTCTATTAACCTCCGATATTTCCGCATAAAGCGGTTTATATATTTATTATAACATCAAAGCTATAAAGTTGCAAATTAATGTGAGCCAGAGAATTTTACTTCTCTAGCTCACTTCGCAATTGCTGGGGAATTATCTACCTCCTGTCCTCTTATAGACTTCGGAAACAATCATTTCCTCAATCCACATGTACTCATCTGAAGTGTGCACCCAACTGACCCACTCCAAAAATTCGTCTCTTTCCATGGGAATAAAGTTGTCTTCATCCCATTTCGAGCGTTTCTTGAAGAGATTGTTACACACGAACATTGCTTTTCCGCAGAAAAGCAGAATGCTGATAAGACCGATGATGTAAATCAGGTCTTTCTGATCCACCCATGCTTGATAGATGGACCACAGGCTCCAGAGCATTCCCAAAAAGAACGGGATTCTCAGGAATAGAACGATAACACCCCAATAAACAGGATATTCCCTGTTTATTTTGGAGTTCACAACGACGCGATATTTGCGCCGTCCTTTCGAACTGCGGGTAATGTGTATCCGCAATCCTGTCAGGGCTACGATGAGCCCCATTCTTCTTCTGCGTTTTTTTTCTTCATGTTGCATATCTGTGGACCTCCTATATTTAGCAAAATGCATTTGTATATTTATTATAGCATTAAATTCTTAAAATTACAAATTTTGGGAAATCAATGTTCGATTACTGAAATATAAAAAAATCGGTTATAGTGACCGATTTTGGCTGGGGTACTAGGATTCGAACCTAGGAAATGTCGGAGTCAGAGTCCGATGCCTTACCACTTGGCGATACCCCAATATAGAATTTAGAATTTAGAATTTAGAGTTTAGAAATTAGAAATGTTCTAATTTCTAAATTCTATTTTCTAACTTCTAGACTCTTATTTTAATTTGTTTGGATATATAGCTACTTTTCCTAGTTCTGCTTCAATGTTTAATAATCTATTGTATTTTGCAACTCTATCTGTTCTACATGGTGCTCCTGTTTTTATTTGCCCTGCATTTGTTGCTACAGCTACATCTGCTAGTGTTGTATCTTCTGTTTCACCTGAACGATGTGATACAACTGCTGTATATCCATTTTTCTTTGCAAGCTCTATTGCATCTAAGGTTTCTGTAAGTGTTCCAATTTGATTTAACTTAATTAAAATACTATTAGCTGTGTTGTTATCTAAACCTTTTTGTAATCTTTTTATGTTTGTAACAAATAAATCATCACCTACTAATTGGATTTTATTTCCTAATTTATCTGTTAATTTTTTCCAACCTTCCCAGTCTTCTTCTGCTAATCCATCTTCTATTGATACTATTGGGTATTTGTTTGATAAATCTACTAAATAGTCTATCATTTCATCAACTGTTTTTAATTCATCTGTTTTCCAGAAATAATAACTTCCTTCTTTTCCTATTTTCTTAGCTTCATCATACATCTCTGTACTTGCTACGTCTAATGCTAATACTACATCTTCTCCTGGTTTAAATCCTGCTTTTTCAATAGCTTCAACTATAAGTTTCAATGCTTCCTCATCACTTGATAGGTTTGGTGCAAATCCTCCTTCATCTCCAACACCTGTTGATAATCCTTTTGATTTAACAACACTTTTTAGTGTATGATATATTTCTGCTGACATTCTTAAACATTCACTAAAGCTTTTTGCTCCTACTGGCATTATCATGAATTCTTGAATATTTACTGTATTATCAGCATGTTTTCCTCCATTTAAGATATTCATCATTGGAATTGGTAATGTTTTTGCATTTACTCCGCCTATATATTTATATAAGCTCATTCCAAGTGCATTTGCTGCTGCTTTTGCAACTGCCAATGATACTCCTAATGTTGCATTTGCTCCTAGTTTTCCTTTATTTTCTGTTCCGTCTATTTCTATTAATTTTCTATCTATTTCTACTTGGTCAAAAGCATTCATTCCTTCTAGTTCTGGTGCAATTATTTCATTTACATTTGAAACTGCTTTTGTTACCCCTTTTCCTAAGTATCTTGATTTGTCTCCATCTCTTAGTTCAACTGCTTCAAAACTTCCTGTTGATGCTCCTGATGGCACCATTGCAACTCCATTTGAACCATCTGCTGTTACTACCTCTACTTGTATTGTAGGGTTTCCTCTAGAGTCTAGTATTTCTAGAGCTGTTACTTCTTCAATTGGTAAATAATCTTTCATTTAGATTCCTCCTTTATATTTTTTAAAATTAATATCTATTTTTCAATTAGGCTTTCTCCTGTCATTTCTATTGGTTTTTCTATGCCCATAAGTTCTAACATTGTTGGTGCTAAATCTGCAAGTCTACCTTCTTTTAATTTTGCCTGTTTTCCTATTAATACTAGTGGTACAGGATTTGTAGTATGTGCAGTATGTGGTTCTCCTGTTGCATAATCTATCATCTGCTCAGAATTTCCGTGATCTGCTGTTATAATTAATGTTCCTTCTGTTTTTTCAATTGATTCTACTACTCTTCCTACACATGTATCTATTGTTTCAATTGCTTTTATTGCTGCTTCTAAAATTCCTGTATGTCCTACCATATCTGGATTTGCATAATTTAATATTATAGCATCATATTTTTTACTTTCAATTGCTTCTACTACTTTATCTGTTACTTCTATTGCACTCATTTCTGGTTGCATGTCATATGTTTTAACTTTTGGAGAAGGAACTAGTATTCTATCTTCTCCTGCATATTGTTTTTCTTCTCCACCATTGAAGAAAAAAGTAACATGTGCATATTTTTCAGTTTCTGCTATTCTTAATTGTGTTAATCCATTTTTTGAAACTACTTCTCCAAATGTATTTTTCAATTCTTCTTTTTTGAATACGATTTCAACATTTTTTATTGTTTCATCATAGTTTGTAAAACATGCATAATATAATGGGAAATACTCTTTTCTTTCAAAACCAGAGAACTCTTTATCAACTAAACTTCTTGTTAATTCTCTAGCTCTATCTGTTCTAAAGTTGAAAAATATAACAGAATCGTTTGCTGAAATTGTTGCTACTGGTTCATTTTCTGTATTACAAATTAATGTTGGTACTACAAACTCGTCAAAAATTTCTTTTTGATATGAGTCTTCTATTGCTTTTGTTGCACTTGTACTTTTTTCGCCTATTCCATTTACTAATGCATCATATGCTTTTTGAACTCTTTCCCATCTCTTATCTCTATCCATGGCATAAAATCTACCAGATATACTTGCAATTGTTCCAACACCTTTTTCAGCCATTTTCTTTTCTAGTTCTGCAATATATCCTTCTCCAGAAGCTGGTGGAGTATCTCTACCATCCATAAAACAATGTACATAAACATCTTCAAAATCATTTCTCTTTGCTAGTTCTAAAAGTGCATATAAGTGTCTTATATGACTATGAACTCCTCCATCTGATAATAATCCCATAATATGTAATTTTGAATTATGTTTTTTACAATTTTCTATTGCTCCTAATAATTCTGGTATTGAGAAAAAATCTCCATCTTCTATTGTTTTTGTTATTCTGGTTAATTCTTGATATACTATTCTGCCTGCCCCTATATTTGTATGTCCTACTTCTGAGTTTCCCATTTGTCCTTCTGGTAACCCTACATCTAAACCACTTGTTTTTATAACTGTATTTGGATTTTGCTTAAATATTTTATCTAAATTTGGTGTTTTTGCCAATGCTATTGCATTTCCCTCTTTGTTTTCATTAATTCCAAATCCGTCGAGAATCATTAACATTGTTACTTTTTTATCCATAATCTATTCTTCCTTCCTTATGTTTCAAACTGAATTAGGAAAATTAATTCTTGGCAATAATATTTTGTTAATACTACCGTTTAATTATAGTTTACAATTTTGCTAAATTCTTCTGCATCTAAACTTGCGCCACCAACTAATCCTCCATCAATATCAGACATAGTAAACAAATCCTTGCTGTTACTTGATTTTACACTTCCTCCATATAATATTTCTACATTTTCAGCATTATCATTGCCATACATATTTGCGATTTCTTTTCTGATGCTTTTTATTGTTTCATTTGCATCTTCTTTTGTTGCTGTTTTTCCTGTTCCTATTGCCCATATTGGTTCATACGCTATTATTGTATTTCTTATTTGTTCTCCTGTCAAGCCTTCTAGTCCAAATTTTATTTGTTTTTCTAGAATTTGTATAGTTTCACCGTTTTCTCTTTGTTCCAATGTTTCTCCTATGCAAATTATTGGTTTTAGACCAACCTCGTGTGCCGCTTTTAGTTTTTTATTTACTGTTTCATCTGTTTCTGCAAAATATTCTCTTCTTTCAGAATGTCCTATTATAACATATTCTACTCCTATAGCTTTAAGCATCTGTGGTGATACTTCTCCAGTATATGCTCCTTTTTCTTCCCAATGCATATTTTGGGCTCCTATTTTTATATTAGTATTTTGAGCTGATAATAATGTATAAAATAAATCTGTAAATGGAGCACATATTATTACTTCATTTTCTGTATTTTTTACCATTGGTGCTAATTCTTCAAAAAATGATATTGCTTCATTTGGCAATTTATTCATTTTCCAATTTCCTGCAATTATTTTTTTTCTCAAAATTATCATCCTTTCCTTAATTTTTGTTAATAACCTATTTTTTTAAGGCCTCTATCCTTATTGGGTATCCTTCTTCATTATATGAAATGGTGATTTCAAAAAAATCTTCATCATTTATGTCGTTTATTGATGTTAAACCTTGTGAATATAAATTAGTTGTATGCTCTGGATTTTCTGCATTATATAATATTATATTATTAATAAGATTTTCTTTAAAGTCTTTACCTGTAATTATTTTATTTTGATATTCTGCTATATTATTTTGTGCAGTATTTTCAATTCGCTTTATAGAAACTTTTGAAACATAGCCATTTTCATCAAATTCAAATTCTATTTTGTATCTATTTTTTTCAAATATCATTTCTTGTAATTCTGCTAATTTCTTGGTCTTTATTGTTTGATTACTCAAACTAGAATCTGTTATTTCAACTAGTATTTGTCTTTCTTCATTAACATTATTGTTTTCCAAAATAGCTGTTAACAATGATTTTACTAATGTAGCTGAAATATTATTTCCCTCATATTGTATGAATTGTTTATTATAATCTAATATTTCACTATCTTCTTCCGGTATATTTTGATTTATTGTAATTATACTTATATATCCGTATTCGTTATATCCTAGAGATAATGTAAAATCATACTCATACATTTCTAAATTGTTCAATATGGTTATTAGTGTTACCGGATCTTTAGTTTCTTCATTAATGTCTTGACTTAATATCCTTACTATTATTTGATGTTCAGAGTTATCTTCATTATTTTGTATGACATCATTAACCATATTTTTTACATTTTCTAAGGAAATATTATTCCCTTCATATTCTAAAAAATTCTGATTAAATTCTACTACTGCTGTATTGTTAAATGTTTCTTTTTCTGGATTTTTACGTATTAATAAAAATACTATTCCGCTAGTCACTAGTAAAATTAGAATACTAATTATAATTATAAAAATAATTATGTGTTTTTTTCTTCTTAACATAGTTTCTCCTTTTGTGTTCTATTTTTCACTCAAACATGCTATTCCTGGTAATACTTTTCCTTCTAAGAATTCTAGTGATGCTCCTCCTCCTGTTGATATATGTGTCATTTTATCAGCTAATCCTAATTTTTCTATTGCAGCTGCTGAATCGCCTCCGCCGATGACTGTTACAGCATTGCTTTGTGATAACATTTCTGCTACTGCTTTAGTACCAACTTCATATTTTTCAAATTCGCAAACTCCTAATGGTCCATTCCATAATACAGTTTTTGCATCTTTAACAATTGACTTAAATAATTCTATTGTTTCAGGTCCTATATCTAATCCCATATATTCTTCTGGAATTTCTGTACTAGCAACAAATCTGTCTTCTGCTTCATTTGAATATTCTATTGCTACATGATTATCTACTGGTAATATTAATTTAACACCTTTTTCTTGTGCTTTTTCTAATATTATTTTTGCTAAATCTATTTTGTCTTCTTCGCATAATGATTTTCCTATGTTATTTCCTTGTGCTTTTAAGAATGTATATGCCATTCCTCCACCTATTATTAAAGTATCTACTTTTTCTAATAAATTTTCTATAACACCTATTTTGTCTGAAACTTTTGCTCCACCAAGTATTGCTACAAATGGTCTTTCTGGATTTTCAAGTGCTTTTCCTAAAAACTCTAATTCTTTTTCAATTAAAAATCCTGATACTGCTGGCAAATAGTGTGATACTCCTTCTGTTGATGCATGTGCACGATGTGCTGTACCAAATGCATCGTTTACATATATTTCAGCGAAAGAAGCTAATTTTTTTGCAAATTCTGGTTCATTTTTTTCTTCTTCCTTGTGAAATCTTACATTTTCTAATAATACAATTTCTCCTTCTTTCATGCTAGAAGTTAAATTTTCTGCATCTTCTCCTATTACATCATGTGCAAGTTTTACTTCTCTTCCAAGTAATTTACTTAGTTCTAACGCAACTGGTTTTAAAGAATACTTTTCGTTTACTTCTCCCTTTGGTCTACCTAAATGAGAACAAAGTATAACTTTTGCATTATTATCTAATAAATATTGTATTGTTGGCAATGCTGCTCTAATTCTACGATTATCTGTAATTTCTCCAGTTTCGCCATCTAATGGCACATTAAAATCACATCTCACTAATACTTTTTTATTATTTACATCTATATCTTTTATAGTTTTCTTATTCATGAAATCCTCCTAAATTATATATTCATTTACAGCATTGTAGGGCTTGCCCTCATATGAGGACAACACCCTGCAAGTAGTAATTTTATTATTTTTGAGAAATGTAGATAGCTAAATCTACTAATTTATTTGAATATCCCCATTCATTATCATACCATGCAACTAATTTTACAAAATTATCTGTTAATTGAATTCCTGCTTTGCTATCAAATATTGATGTATGGCTATCATGTATGAAATCTGAAGATACAACATCATCTTCAACATATTCAATTATTCCTTTAAATTCATTTTCAGAAGCTTTCTTTACTGCTTCACATATTTCTTCATATGTTGCTGGTTTTTCTAATGTACAAGTTAAATCTACAACAGATACATTAACAGTTGGTACTCTAAATGCCATTCCTGTTAATTTACCATTTAGCTCTGGAATAACTTTTCCAACTGCCTTAGCTGCTCCTGTTGATGAAGGTATGATATTAGCAGAAGCTGCTCTACCACCTCTCCAATCTTTTTTAGATGCTCCATCAACTGTTTTTTGTGTTGCTGTTGTACTATGAACTGTTGTCATTAACCCTTCTTTTATACCAAAGTTATCATTTATAACTTTTGCTAAAGGTGCTAAACAGTTTGTTGTACATGATGCATTTGAAATTATTGTCATATTTGGATCATATTTATCATTATTAACTCCCATAACAAACATTGGAGCATCTTTTGAAGGTGCACTTATTAAAACTTTTTTCGCTCCTGCATCAATATGTGCTTGAGCTTTTTCCATTGTTGTAAATACTCCAGAACATTCTAATACGTATTCTACTCCTTCTGCTCCCCATGGAATATTATGTGGATCCATTTCGTTATAAACATTTATTGTTTTTCCATTAACTATTATTTTATTTTCTTCTGCTTTTATATCTCCATTAAATCTTCCGTGTACTGTATCATATTTTGTCATATATACCATATAATCAGCTGTTATAAAAGGATCATTAATAGCTACAACTTCTATTTCCTCCTTCTCTAGAGCTGCTTGGAAAACAAGTTTTCCTATTCTACCAAAACCATTTATTCCGACTTTAACTGCCATAAAAAATCCTCCTTCTTGACACAATATTAAGTGTCTATTTTTAATTTACATGCTTATTGTATATCAAAAGAAAATACTTTGCAAGTATTTTATAGAAATTTTTAGTATTCCAATTTAGAAGATATTTATTTTATAAATTAATTGTATAAATGTTATTTTTTCTATTGACGTTTAAAATTATTCATTATAAAATAAATGCAGGTGTTTTTTTATGAGAGAATATAGATTTGATTTTTATAATAGTACAAACTTAAAAAGTTATGATTTAAATGAAAGTATGAGATACCAATTAGGCACACTAGATTCATTAGATGCTTTTACACGTAGACATTCAGAAAATGTTGCCAATCTTACATGTAGACTTTGCGAAAAATTACATATGAAAACTTACTTTACAATTTATTGTACAATGTGTGCATATTTGCATGATGTTGGGAAACAATTTATTCCCCCTTCTATCTTACAAAAAAAAGGGCGTTTAACAGATGAAGAATATGAAATAATGAAAACTCATACTACTATTGGTTATAAAATTTGCATGAATGATTTAAAATTAAGACCTTATGCGAATGGTGCTTTATATCATCATGAAGGTTTAGATGGTTCAGGTTATCCTAATGGTCTAACACGAAAGAAAATTCCTTTAGAAGGTAAAATCATTAGAGTAGCTGATGAGTTTGACGCAATAGTAAGTAAAAGACAATATAAATCTCATGTTGGTATATCTGATACTTTAAGAATTTTATTAGATGAAGCAACCTCAAAAAAAGTTGGTAAGGGAAATGCATTGAAAGCATTGAAAGAAGAAGCAGATCCAAAAGCGACAAAAATAGATCCAAAAATTTTTAGAGCACTTGTTAAAGTTGTTATTGATGATACTGAATATGAACAATACTGTTTAACCGATTATATTAAATATCTTAAAGAAAATATATCTCGATTAGAACAAGTCAAAATTTATAGAGATAAACATGAAAAAGCTCAGAAAGATTCTGAAAAAGAATTCTTTAAGCAAGGTGTTCTTATGATGTTAGACCCTGGTGAAACTTTTGATAATTGTCTTCAAGTTCTTCAAGAATATACTGAAGCTTATACTGTAAGACAAGCAGAATTAGATAAATTAAATAAGGAGTTAAAAGAAATAAAAAAATTAAAGTAAAGGTATATACACCTTTACTTCATTTTTTTTAAAACATCAATCAAATAATCAATATCTTGTTTTGTATTTCCTTCTCCAAAAGTTATTCTCAATGCTGTTTGAGCCGCTTCTTGCGATAATCCTATTGCAGTTAGTACATGAGAAGGTTCTCCTGTGCCAGAATTACAAGCAGACCCAGCTGAGGCACATATTCCATATTTATCTAACTCAAATAATATTTTTTCTCCATCAATATCTAAAAATGAAATATTTGCATTCCCCGATAACCTATTTGTTCTATGACCGTTTATATGAATATTACTTATGTTTTTTTCTACTTGATTAATATAATATTCTCTCAGTTCAATTAATTTTTTGTTATATTCATTAATATCTTCATATGCTAATTCTATTGCTTTTCCTAAACCAACAATCTCTGCAACATTTTCTGTTCCTGCTCTTTTGTCTCTTTCTTGATGTCCGCCATCTTGTATTTTTTCAAATTCTATGCCATTTCTTACATACAACGCTCCTATACCTTTAGGTCCATAAAATTTATGAGCTGATAAAGATAATGCATCTATATTCATCTCTTGTACATCAATTAGTAAATTTCCTACTGCCTGAACAGCATCTGTATGAAAATAAATATTATGAGCTTTAGCTATTTTACCAATTTCATTTATTGGTTCTATTGTTCCTATCTCGTTATTTGCAAACATTACAGATATTAAGATAGTATCATCTCTTATTGCATTTTCTAATTCATATAGATTTATCATTCCGTATTCATCTACATTTAAATAAGTTACATCAAAGCCTTGTTTTTCCAAAGTTTTACAAGTGTTTAATACTGCGTGATGTTCTATTTTGGTTGTTATTAAATGTTTGCCCTTTGATTTATGAGCATATGCGATTCCTTTAATTGCCAAATTATCACTTTCACTTCCGCAACTTGTGAAATATATTTCATCTGATTTTGAATTTAATACTTTTGCCACTTTATGTCTTGCTTCTTCTATTGCCCTTTTTGCTTTTCTTCCAATACTATAGACAGAAGAAGGATTACCAAATTCTATGCCAAAATATGGTATCATCTCTTTCAAAACTTCTTCTTTTACATATGTTGTTGCAGCATGGTCAAAGTATTTTATATTATTCACACAAATTCCTCCCAAACTAGATTAGCTAAATCTATGCCTTTATTCGTCAATTTTATATAGTTATCATCTACTTCTATTAGTTTATCCTTAACTAATTTATTTAATTCTTTACTATATAAATATATGGGATTATCTATAAATTTGTTCTTGAATTTTTGTATGTTTATTCCTTCTATTGTTCTTAATCCTAATAACATGTATTCTTTTCTTTTACTTTCTAGGTTTTGTACTTCTTGTATGATTCTATTTTGTTCTATGTTTTCTAGATATTTTTTTAAGTTATCGGTATTTGAATATCTAATATTATTAACATATGAATGTGCAGCTAATCCAAACCCTATGTATTCTTTTTGTTGCCAACAATCTAAGTTGTGTTTTGATTGATAATTTATTTTCGCAAAATTTGAAATTTCATAGTGATTATATCCTGATTGTTCTAAAGTTTCTTTTACTTTCCAATACATGTTTCTCTCTGTTTCTTCTGTTGGTATAGTTAATATCCCTTTAGATATCATATTTTCCAGTTTTGTGCCTTCTTCTATTATTAGTGAATATACTGATATATGTTCTGGCGATAAATCAATTACTTTTTTTAATGAATCTTGGACATCTGTTATTGTTTGTGTTGGAAGTCCTATCATTAAGTCTATATTTATGTTCTTAAATCCAATATTTCTTGCCATTTTATATGTTTGCATAAATGTATTAAAATCATGTATTCTTCCTATTTTTTTTAATAATTCATCATTTGTTGATTGTAATCCTATACTTAGTCTGTTGATACCAGAATTATAATAATCTTGTAATTTTTCTTTTGTAACTGTTCCTGGATTTATTTCAATTGTAATTTCTTTTGCGACTTCTTTATTTAGAATTTCTAATATTTCTACAATATAAGTACTATCTATACATGAAGGGGTTCCTCCACCAATATAGATAGTACTTATATTGTATTGTGAAAGGTTTGTTTCTTTAATTTCTTTCTTTAATTGATTAATGTATTCTTTTATATTTGTACAATTTGCAAATGACACAAAATCACAATAATAACATTTCTGCTTACAAAATGGTATATGTATATATATTCCTATTTCTTTTTTATTCATTTTTTTGATATTCCTTTGCTATTTGGTTTATTTTATTTAATCTATGGCTTACTCCTGATTTGCTTATTGGCTTTTTTAATAATTTTCCTAATTCTTCATAAGATAAATCCGGTTCTTTTATTCTTAAATCGGCTAATTCTTTTAGTTCTTCTGGTAAATTATTAAATTTTTTATGTTTTTTTAAATATTTAATATTTTCTATTTGTGTTTTTGAGGCTAACATTATTTTATTAATATTTGCCGTTTCGCAATTTACTATTCTATTTATACTATTTCTAGCATCTTTAAGAACTCTTACCTCTTCAAATTTTATAACAGCTTTGCTTGCACCTATTAATGCTAAAAACAATACTATATCTTCTCCATCTTTAATATAAACTATATATCCATTGCCTTTTTTAGTTATTTTTGAGTTTATATTAAAGTTATTAAGCATTGATTGTAAATCTTCTGCTTTTTGTTTTTGCTGAAATAATATTTCTAAATGATAATCTTTGTCTGGATTATTGATAAATCCTGATTTTATAAAAGCTTCTCTTATTAGTAATCTAGACATTTGTTCATCTTGTTTTAAATTACTATTTACATCCCACATTTTAAGTTGTAATAATTCATTTTTTACTTCTGAAGCAAAAGACATATACATTTCCTCCTAATATGTTTATTATAGCAGAAAATTTTAGAAAAGTATATATATTTTTGCTTTTCATATATTTGTCCATATGTTTTTCATAAAAATCAGTGCAATTTAAGAGATATTATAATAAAATTATGTTATTTGAGATTTTATAAATTAATATAACAATAAATTTATAGGGAAAATCTTACGAAGACTTGCAAGAAAGCCCCTTTAACAAGGGGGCTGTCACGCTGAAAGCGTGACTGGGGGTTCTTATACTTGTTTTCTATTTTCTGTATTTTTTATTATATTATCTATATATTCACATACACTTCTAAATTTTTTCCTTATTTCTATATTCGTAAATCGTATTATTTCTATTTTGTATGTATTCAATATATCTGTTCGTATCCTATCATATTCCTTACCTTCTTTTGTATAATGTTGGCTTCCATCTATTTCTATTCCGATTTTCTTTTCAGGACAATAAAAGTCTAATATGTAGTTATCTATTGGCTTTTGTCTTATAAATCTTATTGGATATTTTGATAAATATTGATACCAAAGTTTATTCTCTTCTGCAGTTGATTCGTTTCTTAATTTTCTAGATTTTCCGAATTAAATTTTTATTATATGGTATATATATTGGAAACTCCTTTCTTAAGAACCCCCAGTCACGCTTTTAGCGTGCCAGCCCCCTTGTTAAAGGGGCTTTCTTGCCAGCCTTCGTAAGGTTTTCCCTATAAATTAATAATAAGAAATTTAACTACCTCTTACACTTAAAAACAAAATTTTGTAGTTTTTATATATGTTTAAGAATCAAAAAAAATAGAGCCACTTTAATAGTAGCCCTGCTTTTTTATATGTAGATATGTTTATTTGCTTTCTGTTGATGCTTTTTCTCCATCATTTCCTTTTATGAAAGAAAATGCTAAGCATAATATACATCCTATAATCATTGCATAAAATCCTATTCCATATCCTATTTTTGCTGAACCAAGTCCAATGTCAATGCTTTCTCCCGAGAAAACACTTCTACATGCAATTATGAAAAATAGAATAAGTGCTACTGGAATTATTGCTAATTTTCTTTTGTTTTTTGCTACCAACAATAATAAAATAGCTTCAACAACAATTGCAATTATTCCCATTGTTCTTATTTCTTCATGCATTAATGATACAGATTCAGTTTCTTTAACACTGCCAACTCTTGCTGTTCCTGAAATAAATGGTAAAAAATTAGCTATAATTAGTATTGCACAACCTATTAGCCCAATAATTTTAATGTTTTTTCTTATAAAATCCATTTGTTTTCCACCTCCCTTTATTTATTTTTATATTATACACCATGTTGTAAAAAAAGTATATATTTTTTTTGTCAATGTGTCCATAATTCTAATTTTATTTTGCAGTTCTTGCTACTACGATTCTATCATTTCCTGATAAATCTTTTTTTGAATAAATTTCTTTATACTTTTTTTGTTTTAATAAT
>CALXVG010000015.1 GCA_944391955.1 uncultured Clostridia bacterium | reverse complement strand
TTCTTTTGTTTTTTTATGCAATCTTTTTTTAATTGTTCTAAATTCATTTTCTAATCCTCTCTACACATTACTATTTAACGATTTGTTTGTTGTGCTAATTATACCATTAAAACAAAAAATAATCTATACTATTGGAGAATGTTGAAATTATAATATTGAAAATATATTAATTTTAATATATAATGAATACAGAAAGAGAATAAAGTTCGTAACTTGTATGTGATTCGCTCCATAAGTTCGAATTTAACAATTCGCAACGAATAATTAAGAATGAATAGTTAATAGTGATTAATTTAAAATAAGTACATGAGCACTTAGGTACTTTTTATTTTTTCATTTTTCACGAGTCAATAGAAGAACAATGAAAAGAGGTAACATATTAATGTCAAGAATTTTTAAACTATCAGAATTAATAATAGACAATGAAAATCCACATTATATAGACGAGAAAAGACTCAGAGAAGATAAAAGTAAAAAAATAAGAGAAGTATGTAATAATGGAATAAAAAGACATTTAACATGGATAGAAAATCCAAAAGATATTAAAAGTATTACTACTCCAACTGGAAAAGAGTTAACGCCAGAAGAGCTATTCGATTTTGTTATAGGGAATAATATAACAGATTTGGCAAGAAGTCAGTATAGAGATGTTCAAAAAGCAGATATAGCAATAGTTTTAGGAAATGCAAAGTTACTTACAACAAGAGAAAGAGCAATAAAAGCATTTCAATTATACAAATTAGGGCTTGTTAAAAGAATATTATTTACAGGAGGAATAGCAGATGATAGATATAAACAAACATTTATGAAAAATAATTCATTAAAAAAATATAGAGAAAATAAATCATCAGAAGAATTAGAGTGGCAAGACCTTTCAGAAGCTGATTGGGGAGCAGAAACATTTATTGAAGAAGAATTTAATGAAGACTATCAAAAACATATAACAAGATTAACAAGAGAATTGCTTGAAAGTGTGGGAATAAAACCAGAAGATGTTATAACAGAAACTTTCTCAAAAACAACACAAGAAAATGCTGAATTTTGTAAGGATATTCTTGATTTCTTAGAAATGGAAACAGGTAAAAAAATTAATAAAGCTATACTTGTAACAACATGCACACATGGAAATAGAGCAATAAGACAGTTTAAAAAAGCATTACATAATGGTGTACAATTAACAGTGTGCCCGTCTACCCTAGATTTAGAACGATATGAAAGTATGAAAAACATCTTAAGAGCTCCAAATTTTGATGAAAATGCCTTTAGATGTGAATTAAAACGAATATATTGCACAAAACCAGAATTAACGCAAATGCTTAGGGAAGAAGTAGGACATAATAGAAATGTTTTTATTAGAGGGGAAATTGATGAACCGAATATAAAAACATTTGATGAAGAAAAAGAAAGGTAGGAATCAAACCTGACAATTTTAAAAAATATTTCTGATTATGTTAAATTGATTTTTTGACTAAAATGTCAAGAAATGCTATAATTAAAGTGTATTAAAATCAAATACAGTCTGTAGTAAAGACATTTTAACTTTAATATCAGAGAAACGTCAAAAAGATATTAAAGATAAAGTTCAAGATATAGTAACACAAGAAAAAGACCAGTATATATCAAAAGATAATGGGAGAAGATAAAAATGGATGTAAAATCAAATAGAAAAAATGCATTAGAATATTTAAAAGAATTCAAAAAACTAATTCCAAAACGAAAAGCAGTATTTTCTAAAAAAGCCAAAGTTGATACTTCAAAATTAGAGAATATACAGGATAAAATTGAACTGTTTTATGAGAGAGGAATATTACATTCTCCAATGTTAATAGATAGAGATAGCATAGATACTTATATTGAAGATATAAGTTTAGTGGAGCAATTTCCAAGAGGATTAAAACCAGATGTAATGATAGAGTCAAAAATATTTAAGCAAACAGAAAATGCTAAAAATACTAGAAGAATATTATTACCTAGTGTAATGGAAAATAATGCCCAAATAATAAATAGCTACGATAAAATGGTAGCATATTACTTATTAATGGGTGGAGATAAACCAGTTGAAAGATTTTCAAAAGTTGAAATGTCTATGAAACAATATGGTGTCAAGCCAGATATTGGCATGGCTATAATGAAATATGGAGATGAAATAACAACAAAGTTAGAAGAACTAGCCATATCAAAAACAAAATCTCCAAAAGAGTGGGAGTTTTTCAAAGGACAAGTATTACATAGCTTTATGATAGCTGAAAAGATTGGAAACAGAACTGTAAACCTAACAGAACACTCTAAATGGGAAGAAAGATTAATAAGATTAGGCATTCTTGAAAGAAAGATTGATAGAAATCAAGAGAAAAAACAAAGCTTTAAAGATTCAATTAGATATGATGTATCAAATGCAAAAAATGATAAAGATGAAGCTAGAGAAAAAGTTGCTTTAGAAAGAACTTTACTAAAACAAGCAGAACAACAATATATTAATACAGGAGTAATGCCATTAGGATACAAAAAAGATGAAAAAGGCAAAATTGTTAGAATCGTACCTAAAATGGAAACGAAAAAAACGAATAAATTATCAGCAGGAAATAATTTATCTGCTACAGCAAAAAAACAAGAGAGACAAGAAGCAACTCGCTAGTTATTATTGGGAGGGCGGAGATTTTGATTAAAAATCTCTGCCCTTTTAATAACATAGTTATATATTTTCTGTTAATATATCAATATCTATAAAATATTTTTTCATATTTTCCGGATTAATATAGACTGGAAATGTTGTAATGTTTTTTTCTTTAATTATATTCTCTGGATTTTCCCAAAGGTTTATACTTTTAAAGACATGCTTTTCATTATTTTGAGGATTTTGCCATTCACAAATAATGTTATAAGGATGTTTGTGATTAATACTATAACTTTTATTCAATATAGTTTCAACATAATTAGCATGAATTAATTGTCCGTTCTTTCTTAAATTTTTTTCAAGACTTTTCTTCTTAATCTTTATTATTTTACCAGTGCCACCAATTATTAAGAAAACAAAACCGAAAACTGGAATTAAGAACAATATATAATCTAATGATTTTGAGCCAATTTTGTTAGGGTTATCACTGTCATAGTATATATCTAGTTCTTGACCTTCATAAAAGCCCGAAGAATAACCATTTAGCTTTGATTCATATTCTTCTCCATCTACAACATATGAAACATAAACTTCATGTTCTGCTTTATCATCACTAGTTTCATAAGTTGATATTTGTGTAATAACTCCAGTAGTTTCAATTTTACCTTCATATTGAAAAACAAAATAGATACCAACTAATCCTCCTATTATGATAAGTAGACCGATGAAGATAAATATATTCCATACAAGATTTTCTGATTTGGCTCCTTGCAAAAATACGACCTCCTTTAAATTAAAATTATATAAATTATATCATTAAAAATTTTGTGGTACAATAATATAAATAAAAAACTTGCAGATAGTACAAAGATATTATATAATTCAAATTGATATTACATAAAAAACACTGGACAAATTTATTATATTAAGGAGGAGTGTCTATGCTAGAAGGTATTGAAGTTTTATATCATAGTAGCATTAAGATAAAGAAAAATAAAATAGTTTATTTTGACCCATATAATATAGATAGAGATTATAATGATGCAGATATAGTATTTATAACACATGACCATTATGACCATTACTCTGAAAATGATATTGATAAAGTAATAAATAAAAGTAGTGTTATAGTTATACCAGAAGGACTTTTAGAAAAATTATTAAAGAAAGGATACAACAAAGAATTAATTATCACATTAAAACCAAATGAAACAAAAATGATAGATACTGTTAAAGTTGAAACTATACCAGCATATAATATTAACAAACAATTTCATCCAAAAGAAAATAATTGGATAGGATATATAATAGAAATGAATAATATTCGTTATTATGTTGCAGGAGACACAGACATAACAGAAGAAAATATAAATGTAAAATGCGATATAGCAATGGTTCCAATTGGAGGAACTTATACAATGAATTATAAGGAAGCAGCAGAATTAATAAATACGATAAAGCCTAAAATTGCTATACCAACTCATTATGGAAGTATTGTAGGCACAAAACAAGATGCAATCGAATTTTCCAAATTGATTTATCCAACCGTTAAATGTGAGATATTAATGAAATGATTTTATATAAAAAATAATAAACAAATATTGATTTTATTTACACTTTTGAATATAATTGTAGTGTAAAATTTTTTAGGGAGGATTTGTAATGGAAGAAAAAAAAGATGAACAAGAAAAAGTAGAAAAAGTAGATACTGAAACTACTGAAAACACACAAGAAGCGCAAGCAGAAAATAAAGAACAAGTAACTAAACAAGAAGAAGTAAAAGAAGAGAAGAAAGAAGAAAAACCTCAAGAAAATGCACAAAAATTTGAAAAGGTAACAGAAAAAGCTAAAAAAGAAAAACCAGAGAGCTCATCTAAAAAGAAGAAAGGACCAATTGTAGCAGTAGTAGCAATAATAGCAATTGTAGCAGCAGTGGTTGCATTTTTCCTATTAAGGACAACAACAATAAAATTAGCAGATTGTTTTACAATAGAATATGAAGGATACAGTGGATTTGCAACAGCTAAAGTAGAAATTAATGAAAAAGCAATAAAAGAAAAAATAAAAGATTCTAGCGTTGCAAGAAGTTTCATAAAGAAGCTTGAAGAAGACCTTGAAGTGGAAAATACAACAGGATTATCAAATGGAGATGAAATAACAATTAAAGTAAAAGTGGCTTCTAGTTTCTTAGATGAAAATAAAATTAAATTAGACTCTAAAACTGTAAAAATTAAAGTAGAAGGAGTCAAAGAACCAACAGCAATAGATATGTCAAAATACATAGAAATTAAATATACAGGATTTGATGGTCATGCAACAGCAGAAGCAACACTAAAAACAAATGAATTATCAGAAGAACTAGGTTCAGAATTATATTCAATATTGAGAAATAGAATTACTCTAACAATTGAAGAGAATGGAACATTATCTAACGGAGAAAATGTAAAAGTAAAAATAGAAACAAATAATACATCTTATTTAGAAGAAAAGGGAATAAAGTTTGCTTCAGATACAGTTGAATTTAAAGTAGAAGGCTTATCAGAAGCTACAGAGGTAGATGCATTTAAAGATATAGTACTTAATATTTCTGGAATGTCTCCAAATTTAAGTGTGACTATAACAAATAATAGTACAGACGAATTCTTAAAGACCGTAGAATACTCAGTAAGCAAGAAAACAGGAATTGCAAACGGAGAAAAAGTTATAGTAACAGCAACAGAATGGGATGAAGAAATGGCACAAGAAAAGAAACTTGCATTAAAAGAAACATCAAAAGAATACACAATAAGCGGGCAAGCAGCATATATTTTTAGTACATCAGAATTTACAGATGCAGTAAAAGCAGAAGTAAAATCTATAATGATAAGTAAAGCAACATCAAAAGCAAATGAAAATTATGAACGTTGGTCAGATAATGTAAAAAATTATGTAAGAGATAATACTGATTACAAATATATAGAAATAGACAGCGATGAAATAAATAGAGATTTAACAGCAGGAACACCAGAAATTGCATCACTTTATTTATTAACAAAAAAAGATGATAAAAATGTAAGTAAAATAAATATAATTACAGCAATAGTTAAAATACCTATGAAATCAGCAAAAGCAGGTGTAACTTATGATTGGTATGTAACAATTGAGGCAAGTAATGCATCATTGACAACAGAAGGAAAAATTAGTGAAAATACAGAATATTCAATAACAGCAAGAGAAGGAGAAGATGAAGAAAAAGCTTATCAAGAATATATAAACGATAAAAAAGATAATTATAATGTAGAAAAAATATCTCTATAAATAATAGAAAATTCCTACCTTTGAGAACCACTTGTAAATTAAAAATACAAGTGGTTCTTATATTGGTAAATATTTCAATAAAATGTATTGACAAAAAAAAAGCGATAATATAGAATTATCATATAAAATTATACCTAGGAGAATTAAATTGAAGAAAGAAAAAATTATTTCTAAATTTAATATAAAAAACTATAGTAATCAATTAGAGAAAGTTCTTACAAAAAAAACATTTGAAGCAAGAACTAAAAACTTTTTATCAGATATGCTATACAAAATAGAAAACTCATATGAAGATTACAAAGATGTAAAGGTAGAAGTAAAACCAAAAAATGAAATATTAGAAGAAATTATTGAAATAATAGAAAATGAATGCAAAGAAATAGAAATTATAAAAGAAAGAACAAGCAGTTCAAAAAGAGAAGAAGGAAAAATTATAACATATTTAAATACAAAAAAAATGTTATATGAATTGTATCAAATAAAACAAAAGCAATTTGAGATTAAAGATAAATATAGCATAATAAAAAAATCATTAGAAAGTACATTAAATCAAGGATATAGTATTAATGGAAGTGAACTTATTAGAGATTTTGATGGATGGGCATGGAATATTCAACAAGATGAAATAGAAGACAAAACAAATAACTTCCTATATCAAACATTAATGATACTTGTAGGTAATGATTTTTTACGTGAATGGCAAAATAATATTAACGAAGACTATATTGTAAAACTAATTGAAAAATTAGAAAAGAAATATAAAACAGAAAAAGCAGAAAAAATATTCAAAACAATATTACAAATATCAATAATAAATTATATAGAAAAAAATAGTGATGAAAAAGCAAGATTAGTAAATATAGAAAAAGATTTAACAAAAGAATATGAATATATAAATAATAAGACCGAATATTTAAAAAAATTATCTGAACAAAAAAAGAATATTACTAAAAAAGTTAAAGAAATTGATGAAACTATAAATAATGATAGAATGTTAAAACAAGAATTTATTAGAAAAAATGAAAATTTATCTAGTAATGAACGTATTTTTAGCTTGAGCAATTTTGTAGAAATATTGCAAGGCGAAAAAGAAAAACTAATGAAAGAACTAAACCAATGTAACAAGAAAATGGAACCTTTGAATTTCATGAAAATGAAATTAGATATTGAAAATAGATTAACACTTTTAAACGAAATAAATTTAGCAGAAGACACACAAGAAATATATAATAAAAAAATAAAAGAATTAATAAAATTAATAATAGAAGTATTTAAGATTCAATTAGATAATTCCATAGAAAAAAGGGAAATTATAGATATTATATATAAAATTAGATACTATAAAACAATTCCAATAACAAATAATCAAAAAGTGCAAGACATAACAAATTTTGAAAATTTAGAAAAATATGTTATAACAATTGCATGTAAGGAAAAAGTTATAAATATCATAAGTAGAAATATAATAGAAAATTATGAAATAATAAAAAATGTTTTTCAAACAGATATAATAAAATTAGAAAAAATACATTTAAAAATTAATAAAGAGCAAAATAAATATATATTAGAAATATATGAAGAAGAAAATAAGACAGCCAATATAAGTTTTGAAAATTTAGCAGAACTGAATATTGCTGAAAATAAGAAAATAAAACTTTTTATATAAGATGAAAGGGTTGTGAGAAAATGAATATTACATTTTTAGGAGCTACAAAAACGGTTACAGGATCAAATTTTTTACTAGAAGGTGCGGGAAAGAAAATTATAGTTGATTGTGGATTATATCAAGGACGAGCTAAAGATGAAATGGAAAACTATGAAGATTTTGATTTTAATGTTAATGAAATTGATTATATGCTTTTAACACATGCACACATTGACCATTCTGGAAGAATACCAAAATTATATAATGATGGTTACAGAAATCCCATAATAGCAACAAAGGCAACTTGTGATTTATGTTCAATAATGTTACCAGATAGTGGGCACATACAAGAAATGGAAAATGTATGGAAAAATAAAAAAAGGGCAAGACAAGGAAAACCAGAAATGGAACCATTATATACAGCCCAAGATGCTATTGATAGTTTGAAATTATTTGAACCAGTTTCTTATGATGAGATAATTGAATTAGATGAAAATATAAGTGTAAGATTTAATGATGCAGGACACATGTTAGGATCAAGTGTTATTGAAATATGGATACAAGAAGAGGGAGAGACAAAAAAAGTAGTATTCACAGGGGATTTGGGAAATAATGACATACCATTATTGGACTCTCCAACAATGATAGAGTCAGCAGACTATTTAATAATGGAATCAACATATGGTAATAGATTACACATGAGAAATGACGATAAAGCAGAAATGTTTTTAAACATAGTTGCAGAAACCTTAGATAAAGGTGGGAACGTTATTATTCCATCATTTGCAGTTGGTAGAACACAAGAAATTTTATATGAAATCAATAAATTAAAAGAAGTAAAAAATGATGAGGAATTCCTAAAAAAATATGAAACATTAATGAAAGCGCCAGTATATGTAGATAGTCCGCTTGCAATATCAGCTACAGAAATATTCAAAAACAATATGGAGTTATTCGAAGAGGAAGTAAGAGAAAGAATAAAAAGAGGGGACAATCCATTAGAATTCCCAGGATTAAGATTTACCAGAACAGCAGATGAATCAAAAGCATTAAATGAAAACCCAGAACCATCAATAATAATATCAGCAAGTGGAATGTGCGAAGTAGGGAGGATTAAACACCATTTAAAACATAATATATGGAATCCAAAAAATACAATACTTTTTGTTGGATATCAAGCAGCAGGTACATTAGGTTCAAAAATTGTTAATGGAGAAAAGCAAGTTAAAATATTTGGAGAAGAAATATCAGTAAATGCTAGAATAGAGTATATTGAAGGATATTCTGGACATGCAGATCAAGAATGGTTGTTGAACTTTGTATATTCATTTATATCAAAACCAAAACATATTTTTCTTGTTCATGGTGAGCCAGAAGGACAAAAAGTTCTTAAGAAAAAAATTGAAGAAAGTGTTGAAATACCAGTAACAATTCCAGATTATGGAGAAAGTTATAAATTGGAAGAAACACCAAAGATTATATCTAAGATAGAAAAAACAGGTAAATATAGATTCTTAAGATTAGAAGTAATGGACAGACTAGCAACACTAAAAGAAGAATTAGATGATATGGTTGAAATGATAAAAGAAGACATATTTGATGAAGATACCCAAGATGAACAAATAGAAGAAATAAACTCAAAAATAAAAGAACTAGAACAACAAATAGTTAAAGTGATATCTTAACTGTTATATGAAAGGAAGTAAAAAACAAATGGAAAAGTATTTTAATGATGCAATAATAGGTAATCAAAATCTAACAGCAAGTTATAACACTAAAGGAGAATTATTAAGGATGTTATATCCTAACACAGATTATAAGCAAATGATTGATTTTTACCATGTGGGTTTAAAAATCAATGATTCAGGTATAGTTTATTTACACGAAGATATCAATAATGTTTATGAGCAACATTATATAGAAGGGACAAACATATTAAACACAGAAATAATAAACACATATTTTAATTTAAAAATATTACAAACAGATTTTGTGTCTATAAAAGAAAACATTATAGTAAAAAGATATAAACTTACAAATGAAAATTCTATAGATTTAGATATAGATTTTCTTGTACATTCAAGTTTAGTGACAACACAAAATAATAAGGTTAGCGGATTATGTAAAAATGATGCATTAATGCAGTATAATCATGACTATATTGTATCAACTTTTTCAAAACAAAAAATAAAAAGTTCTCAAATAAACAATACTAGAGCAAACATTAAAAGTGGACAAATTGAAGATAAAGACTATATTGGAATGTCACAAGACTCTAGTATAAGTTATGAAATAGGAACAATAAAACCACAAGAAACAAAAGAATTTGAATTAATAATATATGTAGAAGAAAACAAAACAGGATTAAATGAATTAGAAAAAAATATTGAAAGAATAAAGAAAATTGACTTAAAAACTGAGCAAGAAAATGTAAAAAAATACTGGAAAAAATATTTAAAAACACATGATGGTTTAGAATTAGAATTAGCTGAAACTCCTAAAAACAGAAAAATAAAGGAAATATATGAAAGGACCATATTGTTATTCCCTCTTCTAACAAACAAAGAAACAGGAGGAATATCAGCAGCAATAGAAGTAGATGAAGACTTAAATAATTGTGGAAGATATAATTATTGCTGGCCAAGAGATGCATTATTCATAACTAATGCAATGGACATCCTAAAAATGGAGAAAGAATCAGATAAATTTTATAAAGTATTTTGTAAAAATACTCAAAGTAGAGATGGAATGTGGGAACAAAGATTTTTTACAGACGGTAGATTAGCACCATGTTGGGGTTATCAAATAGACGAAACAGCAAATGTTATATATGGTGTATATAATCACTATAAAGCAGTAAATGATAAAAAAATTCTAAAAGACAATTTAAGAATGTGCGAAAAAGCATTAAATTATTTAGAAAAATATATGAAAGACGTAATAGAAGAAACACACAAATTCCATGTAAGTTATGACTTATGGGAAATGTGTGAAGGAGTGCACCTATACTCAATTGCAAGTATTTTTGCGGCATTTGATTCTATGATAAAAATATATGAAGAATTAAAAGAGGAATTTACAAAAAATAGAGTAAAACAAGAAAATGTAAATAATAAAAAAGAAGAATTAAGACAAGAACTAGTAAAAATAAGAGAATATATATTATTACATTTTTATGATGAAAATAAAAAAAGTTTTGTAAGAAATTTAGATGATAAAAAAATAGATATAAGCATACTTGGTTTAGTAATACCATTTAATATATTTACACCTAAAGAAAAGAAAATATTAAATACAGTTGAAAGAATAAATATGACTTTAAGAACATATACAGGAGGATACACAAGATTTGAAGTTGACCATTATATGAATGGAAATCCATGGGTAATAACAACATTATGGATGGCAAATTACTATTTAGAAGCAGGTGAAAAAACAAAAGCAAAAGAATGCTTTGACTTAGTAGTAAAAACATGTGCTAAGCATGGATTTTTACCAGAACAAATTAACAATGAGAAAATGGCACCAGCATGGGTAATAGGGCTTGGTTGGTCACATGCAATGTATATAATCACACTAAAAAAATTTATAGAGAAAGGTATTATTAAATAGATGTCAGAAATCAGAAGTCGGAATTCGGACGCACATCAGACATCAGACCTCGGACCTCCGACCTCCGATTCATGAAAGCAAACAGTTCTCTTAGCAAGGGAGCTGTTTATTCGTTAAAACGACTCAAAATTCTATGAATTTATAATGAAAATTAGGCTAAAACCTTTACAAATAAGCAATTTTGCGATATAATAAATGAATTCAAAAAAGAAAGGAAGGATGAATATGGAAGAACAATTAGATGAAAACCATTTAATCAAAATAAGAAAGGAAAAATTAGAAGAATTAAAAGCTAAAGGAAAAAATCCTTTTGAAATTACTAAATATAACAGAACACACAACAGTGAAGAAGTAAAAAAACACTTTGAGGAGTTAGAAGGTAAAGACGTTTCTGTTGCAGGAAGAATTATTGCAAAAAGAATAATGGGAAAAGCATCTTTTTGCCATATTCAAGACATGCAAGGAAGAATTCAAAGCTATGTGAGTATAAATGATTTAGGAGAAGAAAATTATTCAGAATTTAAAACATTTGATATAGGAGATATAATAGGAATTACTGGTTTTGTATTCAAAACAAAAACAGAAGAAATATCAATACATGCAAAAGAAATAGTACTACTTACAAAATCTTTAAGACCATTACCAGAAAAGTTTCATGGATTAAAAGACACAGAACTAAGATATAGACAAAGATATGTTGATTTAATAATGAATCCAGAAGTAAAAGAAACATTTTTAACAAGAACAAAAATAATAAAAGAAATAAGAAGAATTCTAGACGAAGAAGGATATATAGAAGTTGAAACACCAATATTAAATACAATAGCAGGTGGAGCAGCAGCACGACCATTCATAACACATCATAATACATTAGACATGGATATGTATTTAAGAATAGCAAATGAATTATACCTAAAAAGGCTAATTGTAGGTGGATTTGACAAAGTATATGAAATGGGAAGAATGTTTAGAAATGAGGGAATTTCAATTAAACATAATCCAGAGTTTACAAATATAGAATTTTATGCTGCATATCAAGATTATCATGATATGATGGATATGGCAGAAAAAATCATTTCACAAACTGCACAAAACGTATTAGGAACAACTAAAATAACATATCAAGGAACACCAATAGATTTAACACCAAACTGGAAAAGAGTATCAATGATAGAAAGTATAAAAGAAGTTACAGGTGTAGACTTTAATCAAATAGATAGCGATGAAGATGCAGTATTAGCTGCAAAAAAACTAGGAATAGAAATTGAAGGAACTATGTCAAGAGGAGAGGCTATAAACTTAGTATTTGAAGAAAAAGTTGAAGATACTTTAATACAACCAACATTTATATATGATTACCCAGTTGAGGTATCACCATTAACAAAGAGAAAACCTTCAGACCCAAGACTTACAGAAAGATTTGAATTATTTATAGGTGGACGCGAATATGGAAATGCATATTCAGAATTAAACGATCCAATAGATCAATATGAAAGATTTTTAGACCAAGTAAGACAAAAAGAAGATGGTAATGAAGAAGCAAATGATATGGATGAAGACTTTGTACAGGCATTAGAATATGGAATGCCACCAACAGGAGGATTAGGAATAGGAATTGACAGACTAATAATGTTACTAACAGACAGTGCATCAATAAGAGATATATTATTATTCCCAACAATGAAACCATTAAACTAGTAGAAGGAGAAATACAATATGGATAGAGAAAAAATTGCAGTACTAGAACAAAAAGTAAATGAATTACAAACAGAAAATGGGAAATTACGCAAAATGCTAGAAAGAGCTATGGATGCATATGAAGGAAATCACAAAGAAACAAAAGAAGATAAAGGTAGTAGCAAAGCTGAAGAAAGAGAATAGTATTTATCTTGAAACTGTGGGGTAGAAGGAGAGAAAATGTTTAATATAGGATTTGATAAAAAAACATTATACATCTTTTTAGGTGTTTTATTACTTATTAATATATTAACAGGGGGAAGAAGTTTAGAAAGTATAATATTCGCATTACCAGGTGTTATTGTAGCAATGACATTTCATGAATTTGCACATGCATGGGTTGCAACAAAATTAGGAGACGATACACCAAAAATGCAAGGAAGACTTAATCTAAATCCACTAAGTCATACAGACCCAGTGGGGTTATTGTGTTTGATATTAGTAGGTTTTGGATGGGGAAGACCAGTACAAATAAATCCAAGAAATTTTAATAGCAAATATTCTTTAACAGGAGCAGAAGCATTAGTTTCAATTGCAGGTCCAATAATGAATTTTATACTTGCATTTATATTCATTATAATTAGTTATGCAATAAGCATATTTGCAACAACGGCAACACCAGCAATGAATATACTTGGAGAAATAATTGCATCAATTATAATCATAAATATAGGATTAGGTGTATTTAATTTAATACCAGTATATCCATTAGATGGTTCAAAAGTATTATTTCATTTTCTACCAACAAAAGGAAGACAATGGATAATACAAAATCAAGGAATACTAACAATGATATTATTTGCAGTAGTATTGTTTACAGATATAGTTGCATACATTACATCTTGGGTGCTTTTAGGAATGTTATATGCAGTAGACTTTATTTTTGGACTATTTATGTAAGGAAAAGAAAGGTTGGAAAAGAATACAAATAAAGATGGAAAAACAAGATAATATAAGAAACTTTAGTATAATAGCACATATAGACCATGGAAAATCTACATTAGCGGATAGATTAATAGAAAAAACAGGTCTAGTATCAGCTCGTGAAATGGAAAGCCAGATTCTAGATAATATGGACATAGAAAAAGAAAGAGGTATAACAATAAAATCACAAGCTGTTCGAATGCTATATAAAGCTAAAAACGGAAAAGAATATATATTAAATTTAATAGATACACCGGGTCATGTTGACTTTAACTACGAGGTATCTCGTAGTTTAGCAGCTTGCGAAGGTGCTATTTTAGTTGTAGATAGTAGTCAAGGAATAGAAGCACAAACATTAGCTAATGTGTACTTGGCATTAGACAACAATTTAGACATTTTGCCAGTAATAAATAAAATAGATTTACCAAGTGCAAGACCAGATGAAATAAAACAAGAAATAGAAGATATTATTGGAATACCAGCAATGGATGCACCATGTATATCAGCAAAATCAGGCTTAAATGTTGATGAGGTTTTAGAAAAAATAGTTACAGAAATAAGACCACCAAAGGGAGAAATAAATGCACCATTAAAATGTCTAATATTTGATTCATGCTATGACAATTACAAAGGTGCAGTAAGTTATGTAAAAGTAGTACAAGGACAAGTTAAACCAGGAATGGAAATCTTACTAATGGCAACAGGAAAAAAATTTATAGTAACTGAATTAGGATACTTAGAACCAGGAAGATATCAACCAGCAGAAAAATTGGAAGCAGGAGAAGTTGGATATATAGCAGCAAGTATAAAAACTGTATCAGATTTGAATGTGGGTGATACAATAACAACAACAGAGAACCCAGCAACAGAACCACTTCCAGGGTATAAAAAAGCAAATTCTATGGTTTATTGTGGGCTATATCCATTAGATGGAGGAGATTACGAGGCATTAAAAGTAGCATTAGAAAAATTAAAACTAAATGATGCAGCATTAAATTATGAACCAGAAACTTCTGTTGCATTAGGCTTTGGATTTAGATGTGGATTTTTAGGACTATTACACTTAGAAATAGTACAAGAAAGATTAGAAAGAGAATTTGACCTAAGCTTAATTACAACAGCACCATCAGTTATATATAAAGTTTATAGAAGAGATGGAACTAAGCTTGAATTATATAATCCAATCGATTTACCACCACAACAAGATATAGAATACATAGAAGAACCAATAGTAAAAGCAGAAATAATGCTTCCAAAAGACTATGTTGGAAATGTAATGGAATTATGTCAGAATAGAAGAGGAATATATTTAGATATGAAATATTTAGATTCCAACAGAGTAACCCTAGAATATGAATTACCATTAAATGAAATAATATATGATTTTTTTGATACACTAAAATCAAAAACAAAAGGATATGCATCAATTGATTATGAATTAAAAGAATATAGAAAATCTGAACTAGTAAAATTAGATATTCATATAAACAATGAACAAGTAGATGCATTATCATTTATAGTACATAAAGATACAGCATATTCAAGAGGAAGAAAAATGGCAGAAAAACTAAAAACTGTAATTCCAAGGCAATTATTTGAAATCCCAATACAAGCAATAGTGGGTGGCAAAATTATTGCAAGAGAAACAATCTCAGCATTAAGAAAAGATGTTTTGGCAAAATGCTATGGGGGAGATATTACCAGAAAGAAAAAATTATTAGAAAAACAGAAAAAAGGTAAAAAGAAAATGAGACAAATAGGAAATGTAGAAGTACCACAAGAGGCGTTTTTAGAAGTTCTTAAATTAGATGAAGAATAAGGAGTGTATAATGAATGAAAAACAACTCATAAAAAAAATAAATACAAAATACAATGCACATGGAGATTTAACATATCCTATAATTGCTAATTTTTTAGAACAACAAGAAAAATCGCTATATGCAACATCTTTAAAAGATAAAATTTTAAGAAGAATTAGACGTAATAAAAAAATAAAAACAATACCACAAGTAATAGAAAATAATTTTGAAATGATTTTAGATAAAACAGCTAATACTAATTTAAAAAACTTAATTGTTCTATTGCTTGAAGATAGCGAACAAACAAAAGAAATAGTATTGAAAAATCTAGACAAAATATTAGCCAGACTTGAATATGATGAAGAAAGATATGTTGAACTTGGAATGACTAGAAATCAAGCAGAAAGAAGTTTAGATTTTCATAAAAGATGGATAATAAGAGAAATATTAAGATATCCAGAAGGAAAAGAAGCTGTAAAACAAAATGTGGATTTAATGTTGGACACAATATCTCCAGAGCATGTATTTGAAGATATACAATTAATTAAAGGACTTTCTCAACAAACAGATCAAAAATTGAATAAATATATAGAAGCACATAAAGAAGCATTTATATATTCTATGGCAGTAAAAAATACACGGAATAGATATGAAAGCATTTAATAGTTATGTACCAACAATAGTAAGAATGGTTGAAGAATTGCTAGAAAGCGAAGGAGTTGACTATGTTGATATAAAATATTTGGACTCAGGAAGTAGTAGTACAGTTTATGAAATCGGAGACAAAGTACTAAAAATTGGAGCAGTAAGAAATGTATATAATATGCCAAATCATCCTAGAATATTGCAACCATTAATAAGATTAAATCTTATAGATGAAAAATGGGATAATACGGAATTTGCATGTGTAGAAATTATGGATAAGGTTAAAAGAATAGAATATGAGGCTACACATTTAGAACAATTATACCAAATTTATAAAGAATTAAGAGATGCAGGAATAGTATGGACAGATGCAAGACCAACAAACCTTGGAAGATTAGTAAAGAGAAATATACCAACTTTAAATGGAGAAGAAATGGATGTGGAACCAAATTCAGTAGGATTTATTAATGGCAAAAATGAAGAAACATTAGATGAAGGAGAATTAGTCATTCTAGATACAGATTATATATATCCTGTTGATAGTCCAGATATATATTGGCCAAATAATGAATATTACAAATTGCTAGAAAGAAGATGGCAACAAGAAAAACAAGCAGAAATAGCCAAAGAACATAATGAAAACAGTCAAAAGACGGAAACTAGTAAAAAAGAAGGAAAGGAAAATCATGAAAAATAACAAAAATTTTCAAAAAAATCAAAACAAAAAAAATAATGAAGAAAATTCTTTTCAAGACCAAATAGAAGGCAGAAATTCTGTAATAGAATTATTGGAAACAGGAAAAGATATAAACAAGATATTTATTGAAAAAGGAGAAAAACACGGGTCAATAAATAAAATAATAGGAATGGCAAAAGAGAGGAAGGTTGTAATAGTAGAAACTGAAAAAAGTAAACTAAATCAAATGGCTCAAACAGACAACCATCAAGGAGTAATTGCAATAGTACCACCATTTAACTATTGTGAAGTAGAAGATATAATTAATGAGGCAAAGCAAAAAAACGAAAAACCATTTATATTGATACTAGATGGAATTGAAGATCCACATAACTTAGGAAGCATAATAAGAACAGCAGAAACAGCAGGAGTACATGGAATAATAATACCTAAAAGAAGAGCATGCAGTGTAAACAGCACAGTTTATAAAGTTGCAAGTGGAGCAGTAGAACACATGAAAATAGCAAGAGTAAACAATATCACAGATACAATAAATTACCTAAAAGAAAATGATATATGGATATATGGGACAGAAATGGAAGCAGAGCAATACTATTATGACGAAAAATTAACAGGTTCAGTTGCAATAGTAATTGGAAGTGAAGGATTTGGCATGAGTAGATTAGTAAAAGAAAACTGTGATGTACTATTAAAAATTCCTATGAAGGGAACAATAACATCATTAAATGCATCAGTTTCAGCAGGGATAGTAATGTATGAAGTAGTAAGACAAAGAAACATATAAAAATATTTTATATGAGGCTTTTTCATATTGTAATTTAAAAAGAACTTTGATATAATAAAAAACAATATTAGAAAAATGATAAAAAGGAGGTTGAAAATGGTAACTTTAGCAGATGTAAAAAACAATCCAGAAGTGCAAGAGTTAGTAGTAGGAGCACAAAAACAACTTGATGCATTGGGATTTACAGAACATTCAATAAGGCATGTTAGTATAGTCTCAAACAGAGCTGGTAATATTTTAAAAACACTTGGATATCCAGAACATAGAATCGAACTTGCTAAAATAGCTGGATATTTACATGATATAGGAAACGGAGTAAATAGAGTTGATCATGCGCATTCAGGAGCAATATTAGCATATAACATATTGAAAGATATGGGAATGGATGTAAAAGATAGAATAGAAATTATGTCAGCAATTGGAAACCATGATGAAGCTACAGGTACAGCAGTAAGTGATATATCAGCAGCATTAATATTAGCAGATAAATCAGATGTGCATAGAGATAGAGTAGTAAATAAAAACATGGCAACATTTGATATACATGATAGAGTAAATTTCGCAGTAACAGAAGCAAACTTACAAATAGATAATGAAGAGAAAAAGGTAAGATTAGATTTAACAATAGATACAAAAATCTGCCCAGTTTTAGATTATTTTGAAATATTTATGGCAAGAACAATGATGTGTAAATATGCAGCAAAATACTTGCAAATTTGGTTTGAATTAGTAATTAATGATACAAAATTATTATAATAAGGAGATTGAATAAATTGAAAAAGGATAAAACAATAACAATAACAATAATAACATTAGCAATTTTAATAGTTGCAGTATTAATATATATTTCACTTTTCGGAATATATGTACAAAATGAAGATGGAACAAAAAGAAATATAATAAAAGATTATAAAATGGGTATGGAATTTACGAATACAAGAGTAATTACAGGAACAATAAGTGATGAAATCGCATCACAAACTATATATGATTCAGAAGGAAATGTGGTTACTATCCAAGAAGAAGGAGTCGAATATACTGAAGAAAATGGTTATACAATAGAAGAAACAAAACTAAATCCAGATGAAACAAGAACAGTAGATAATTATAGAAAATCAAAAGAAATATTAAAACAAAAATTAAAAGATTTAAAGATTTCAGAATATAATATTTCATTGAACGAAGATAATGGAGAGATTACAATAAGAATACCAAATGATGATGATGCAGATACAACAAGTGATTTAATACAAACACAAGGAATTTTAGCATTTATTGATACTTCAACATTTGAAATAGTATTTGATAACACATACATTAAAAATTCTCAAGTAGTAACAAGCCAAGGAAATTTAGATGTAGCAGTATATATGCAAATAGAACTTACAGAAGAAGGTATAAATAAGTTACATGAATTAAATGAAACATATAAAACAACAACAGAGCAAGTGACTAATGAAGATGGAACAACAGAAGAACAAACAACGTCTAAAGAAGTACTTATTCTATTGAACGGTATGACTTTAGGAACAACAGTAATGGAAAACATAGTATATAATGACACAATAATGATACCTTTTATAGCATCTAACAATAGTGACGAATTAAATGGAGCATTAAGAGAAGCAAGAATAGAATCAACTATACTAAATTCTGGTGTAACACCACTAACATATAGTTTTACAGAAGAAAATGTAGCTACAACAATTACACTTGAGACAGTTTTAAAATATATGGGTGTAATAATGTTAATATTTTTAGTAATATATGTATTTCTTGTACTTAGATTTGGAGCAAGAGGATTTATATCAATGTATTTCCAAATAGGATTTTGTGCAGTTCTATTATTAATAGTAAGACTTACAAATGTTACACTAACAATGGAAGGAATAGCAGGACTTTTAACAGCAATTATATTAAATTATGTATTTAATTACATTATGTTAAAAAATGTTAATGAAAAAGATATGTATAAGAAAACTAATCTTGCATTTTTATTCTATACTTTACCAGTATTTATGATATCAATAGTGTTTGCATTTACAATAAAAGAAAATGTAAAAAGCTTTGGATTAACAATATTCTGGGGAATAATAATGACATATATTTATAATTTTATATTTTCAAAATATGTATTTAAAAATTTAACAGGAGGGAAAAATGAAAAAAGCAAAAATGATAATTAAAATATTAATAATAATAGCAGCAATAACGGTAATAGCTGTTGGAATATATTTTTTAAGTACTAAAGGCTTGAATTTCCCAGAAAATGGAGCATATACTCAAAATAATATAATGGATGAAGCTGAAACATATCTTGTTCCTTCAATAATTGCAGGCGTTATGGTTGTGATTTATATGATGATAAGATTTTACAAATTAGGAGTAATAAAAATAGGAATTCAATCACTTTTAACTATAGTAGGAATAGAAGCTATTATAATATCTATTGTAGCAATAGCCAACTTGCCAATAAACAGTTTATTTTTTGCAATATTATTATTAGCATTTGCAACAACTATCTTAATGTTAACTGCAGTATATGAAAAAAAGATAAAAATAGCATAGTAACAAAACAAAAAAATCCTTAATATATTATATTAGGGATTTTTTAGAAATCTTAAAAAATAAGTGATTACTATTCTTAAATGTATATATCACTAATAATTTTTCAAACTAAAATACAATTGGAGGTCAGACTATGTTTAGAAAAATTATAAAGAAATTTAGTAGATATAAAGAAAACATTTCAAAAACAGAAATGTTAGAAATTTTAAAAACAAATGAAAATGTTATATTATTAGATGTTAGAAGTGAACAAGAATATACAGAAGGAAATCTTCCTCGGAAGCATAAATATACCATTATATGATTTGCAAGAAAAGTCAATATTAAAATTAAAAGATAAAGAATCAATAATAATAGCATATTGTAGTGCAGGAATTAGAAGTAAAAAAGCAGTAAAAATATTAAAAAAGTTAGGTTATAAAAACCTATATACAGTAGAAGGTGGAATAAATATATATGAATGAAATACTAGAAAAAGCAAAAACAAATATGATATTAAAAGAACAAAATTTATCAGAATTTGCATGCAAAGCTGAAAAAGGTCAATGGCTAAAACCAGATATAGAGGATATAAGACCAATCTTTTTCAGAGATATAGACAGAATTATCCATTCATCAGGATATGCTAGATATATAGATAAAACTCAAGTGTATTCATTTATACAAAATGACCATATAACAAGAAGAGTTTTACATGTTCAACTAGTATCAAAAATAGCAAGAACAATAGGCAGAAGTTTAAAACTAAATGAAGATTTAATAGAAGCAATAGCATTAGGACATGATATAGGACATACACCATTTGGTCATAAAGGAGAAAGTTTATTAAATAATATATGTGAAAAGGAAAATATAGGATATTTTTACCATAATGCGCAAAGTGTAAGAATATTACAGGATATAGAGAACTTAAATATAAGTGTTCAAACATTAGATGGTATTTTAGCGCATAATGGAGAAATATTAAAGACTAAATACGAATACAATCCAAACAAAACAATAAATGATTTTGAAGAGGATTTATATAAAACCTTTCACGAGAAGTCATATAGCAAAAAGATTATTCCCATGACTTTGGAAGCTTGTGTTGTAAGATTAGCAGATATTGTTGCATATATAGGTAGAGATATAGAAGATGCAATAACATTAAATGTTGTAAGAAGAGAAGAATTACCAGAATTTCCAGTTAAGGTTCTAGGAGATAATAATTCTAAAATAGTAGATACATTAATAAAAGATATTATAATAAATAGTTTTGATAAACCTTATCTAGAGTTTTCAGAAGAAGTATTTAAAGCTTTAATGGAATTGAAAGACTGGAATTTTGAAAAAATATATAATTCAGAGAAAGCAAATGTTAATTATGATAAGATAGAAAATGTAATGAAAGAGTTATATAGATATTATTTAAACAGATTAAACGAAGTTAATTATGAAGAAGAGTTATCAAAAGAATATATAACTTCATCTGAAAGAACATTATATTCTTTTGTAAATAAAATGATGAAAAGAGATAATTCACAAGATGTAAGAAGAATTGTTATTGATTATATTGCTGGTCAAACAGATAAGTTTTTCTTAAATGAAAGCACATTATATTTAGAATAAAAGTAAAAAAAGCTATAATTATTTTCAAACTCCGTTCTCCATCCGAAATAATTGTGTACTAGTTTCAAATTTTCCACTTCGAGAACTAGTGCTTTCTAAGTTCTAACAAGTGGGTCGAACTCGTTTTCAAATAATTATAGCTTTTATATTTAATTTTAACCAAGTTTTTCTTTTAACTCATTGTAGGCTTTTCTTACAGCTATGGCAAGTTGAGATGAACAAGAAGTGGGTTTTGTTCCACATTTTATATCTTTAAACCAGGTTTCGATTTCTTCTACTGTTTTTCCTTCGACTACTTTAGCTATTGCAGCTAAATTTCCAGGACAACCACCATAAAATGTAACATTTGTTATTATGTTATCATTAATATCAAAATCTATTTGTCTAGAGCAAGTGCCAGATGTTCTATAACTATATCTCATAAACAACCTCCTTAATTATTTTTATTTTTTTTATTGCTTGTGTTATATAATTATTTTTTCCTTCCGTTCTCCGACCGGACTAACTGTGTACTAGTTTCAAGTTTTCTACTTCGAGGACTAGTACTTTCCAAATTTTAGCAAGTAGGTCGAACTCATACAAAAATAATTATATAACACAAGATAGATAATTATATTATAATAAAAACAGATATATTATGCAATAAAAACATAAAAAAAGAAAAAAATAACAAGGCTGTATTTTATAATTTACAACCTTGTTATTATTAGCTACATTTTTTGTTCACCAGGTATAAAATAATCTACAACACCATAAATGATAGCACCAATAATTGCAGCCATCCAAGAAATAGAATATCCAACTACAAAGTATTGTGTAACATAAAGTATTATAACAGATAAAACAAACCCTACAAAACCTTTTCCAAATGGACTAGCTTGTATACCAGTAAATTTAGAAACCAAATAATCTAAAACAGTAAGAACAACAGCAGCTATAGCAAGTGCCCATATGTTAGAAATTTGAAATCCTGGTGTAAAAAATGCAGTAATTGCAAGAACAACTGCAGCAGCTACAAGTCTACCAATAATTTGCCAAACTGTACTAGCACCATTTTGTACGTTTGTATTTTGAGAATTATCAGACATTACCATTACCTCCTTACTTTAAGTTTTGCTTTGATTTTTAGGTGTTCAAATTATATTATTTTCAAATATAAAATAAATATTCAAAAAAAAATCAATAGTATAAAATTTCAAAAAAAACAAACAATATAAATATAGGAGGAAAAAATGCTAAATACATTTATAAGAGTATCAATACTATACATATTAGTATTACTAATAATGAGATTAATGGGAAAAAGAGAAATAGGCCAAATGCAACCATTTGAGTTAGTAATCGCCATAATGATTGCAGATTTAGCTTCAATACCAATGGCAGATGTTGGAGTACCAATAACAAATGGGATTGTACCAATTCTAGCATTGTTATTATTTCAATTAATAATAGCAAAGTTAAATTTAAAAAGTATAAAATTAAGAGAAATAATATGTGGCAAACCTTCAATATTAGTATATAGAGGAAAAATAGATGAAGAACAATTAAATAAGGAAAAAATCACAATAAATGAATTACAAGAAAGACTAAGACAGAAAGATATATTTTCCATAGGTGATGTTGAATATGCCATTTTAGAAACAAATGGAGAGATAAGTGTTATACAAAAACCAGAAAAAAGAAATATAATTCCAGAAGACCTTAACATATTACCAGATTATGAAGGAATACCATATGATTTAGTAATAGATGGAAAAATAATGCAAGACAATTTACAAAAAATAGGAAAAGATATTAATTGGTTAAGAAAAGAAATAAAAAAATTTGATATGAAGCCAGAAGAAGCATTAATAATAACATATGATGGTAAAGAACAAATCTTTTGCCAAAGAAAGGAAAAAAACAAAAAATGAAAGAATGCATAATAATGATTACTATAATAGTAATTGTATTCAGCGGAGATGCAATGGTACAAGGATATTTGGAAAGTTCATCAAATAATTTAGAAAATCAATTAAAAGAATTAAAAGAAAAGGCAATAGAATCAAAAGAAACTGAAAATAGAAAGGAAGTAAAAGAAACATTTGAAAAATTAGAAGAGGAATGGGAAAAAACAAATAAAATATGGTCAGTAATAGTTATACATGAAGAATTAGATAATATAGAAGAATCATTAACAAAAGCTAAATCAAGCATATATGATGGAGAAGTAGAAGAAGCCCTAGAAGAAATAGAAACAGCAATATTTTTCATAAAACATGTCAGAGAAAGAGAGAAGATATTACTAAAAAATATATTTTAAAACAAAAATCTCCCAATTGGGGACGTATTTAAATTGGGATTTTTTTCCCAATTTAAATACGTCCCCAATTGCGACATTTGATAAATATTTATGTTAAATTATTGTAAATTACCTAATTTTGTGATATTCTATTATGTAATCGATAAAAATGGAGGGGTTTATGAAAGATACAATTTTAAAAATAAAAGAAAATGCAAAAAATGAAATAAAAAAAGCCGATAATTTACAAATTTTAAATGATGTAAGAGTAAAATATTTAGGTAAAAAAGGCGAATTAACAGTAGTTTTAAGAGGTATGGGAGCATTAACTCCAGAAGAGAGACCAATTATAGGAAGTCTTGTAAATGAAGCTCGTGATGAAATAGAAAACGAGATACAATTAAAAGAAAAAGAATTAAAAGCAGAAATTTTGAAAGAAAAACTAGAGAAAGAAAAAATCGATATAACAATGCCTAGCAAAAAAATTGAGTTAGGTTCAGTTCATCCTATTACAGCAATAATTGATAATGTAAAAGAAATCTTTTTAGGTCTAGGATATGAAGTAGTAGATGGACCAGAAATTGAAAAGGCAATATATAATTTTGATAAATTAAATACACCACCAGACCATCCAGCAAGAGATGTTCAAGATACATTTTACATAACAGACGATATTGTATTAAGAAGTCAAACATCTCCAGTACAAGCAAGAGTAATGGAAACACAAAAACCACCAATCAAGATAATATGTCCAGGAAAAGTTTATCGTTCAGATAGTGTAGATGCAACACATTCACCAGTGTTCCATCAAATTGAAGGATTAGTTGTAGATAAAAATATATCAATGTCAGATTTAAAAGGTACTTTAGAAACATTTGCAAAAAAATGTCTAGGAGAAAACACACAAATAAGATTTAGACCACACCACTTCCCATTTACAGAACCAAGTGCAGAAGCAGACGTATCTTGCTTTGTATGTAAAGGAAAAGGATGTAGAGTATGTAAAAACGAAGGATGGATAGAACTTTTAGGTTGCGGTATGGTACATCCAAATGTTTTAGAAAATTGTGGAATAGATCCAAATATATATTCAGGATTTGCTTTTGGATTTGGAGTAGAAAGAATTGCAATGGCAAAATATGGAATTGACGATATGCGTTTATTATATGAAAACGATGTACGTTTCTTAAAACAATTTTAAAGAATGATAAAATAAATATATAAAGGAGACTTTTATGAAAACAAGTGTAGAATGGTTAAAAGAATATAGTGATATAAATGTAGATGTGAAAACTTTAGCAGATAGATTAACAATGACAGGTTCAAAAGTTGAAACCATTGAGCAAAAGGGTAATGATATAAAAAATGTTGTTGTTGGAAAAATTTTAGAAGTAGTAAAACATCCAAATGCAGATAAACTAGTAGTTACACAAGTAGATTTAGGAGATGAAAAAGTACAAATTGTAACAGGTGCTAAAAATATTAAAGAAGGAGATATTATCCCAGTAGCAAAAGATGGTTCTGAATTACCAGGAAATGTTAGCATAAAAAAAGGAATGCTAAGAGGAATTGCATCATGTGGAATGATGTGTTCATTACCAGAATTAGCACTAAATATTGAAGATTATCCAGACCAAATAGAAGATGGAATAATGATTTTACCAAAAGAATATGAAAAATTTATAGGCAAAGACATAGTAGAAGTTTTAAATCTAAAAGAAGACATATTAGATTTTGAAATAACTTCAAATAGACCAGATTGTTTCTCTATAGAAGGACTAGGAAGAGAAACTGCAGTATCTCTTGGAGAAAAATTCAAGAATCCAAATAAAAATTTAGATAAAGAAGTAAAAGACGTAAAAGAAATAGAAGGATTAAAAGTAGATATAGAAGCACCAGATTTATGTTATAGATATATAGCAAGAGTAATTAAAGACGTTAAAATTCAAGAATCACCAGACTGGATGAAAAGAAGATTAAAAGCATGTGGTGTTCGTTCAATCAACAATATTGTTGACATAACAAATTATGTAATGCTTGAATTAGGAGAACCTATGCATGCATTTGATATAAATTGTATGGAAGGAAAACATATAATTGTTAGAAGAGCAAAAGATAATGAAAAAATTATAACATTAGATGATAAAGAGAGAATTTTAGATAGTTCAATGCTAGTTATAGCAGATGCTAAAAAACCAGCAGCAGTTGCAGGAGTAATGGGTGGAGCAAATTCAGGAATATCAGATGATACAAAAACAGTTGTATTTGAAGCAGCAATATTCAATAGAAGCTCAATAAGAAGTACATCAAAGAAAATCGGATTAAGAACAGAAGCTTCAACAAGATATGAAAAAGGATTACCACCAGACCTTGCATTAAAAGCTGTAAATAGAGCAGTAGAGCTAGCTGAAAAACTAGGTGCAGGAACACCAGTTGATGCAAAAATTGATGTTTATCCAAATAAAGCACAAAAAAGAATTATTAAATTCGAACCAGAAAGAATTAATCAATTATTAGGATTAGAAATACCAAAAGAAGAAATGATAAAAATCTTAACAGCATTAGAAGTAAAAGTAGATGGAAATAATTTAGAAATACCATATTTTAGAACAGACTTAGAACAAACAGCAGACATAGCTGAAGAAGTAATAAGAATATATGGATATGAAAAATTAAAATCAACATTAATCAATGCGGAAAGTACCGTTGGAGAAAAAAACAAATTACAAAAATTGCAAGATAAAATAAAAGACTTATTGGTACATAAAGGATTTTCAGAAATGTATGCATTTAGTTTTATGTCTGAGACAGATTTTAATAAATGCAATTTAGATATATCAAAAGCAATAAAAATAAAAAATCCATTAGGAGAAGACTTCTCATTAATGAGAACAGATATGATGCCAACAGTAATGCAATCAATTGCAACAAATTATAATAAGAAAAATAAAAATGCCAAATTATTTGAAATGGGCAGAACCTATTTAGACGAAAGAGGAA
>CALXVG010000014.1 GCA_944391955.1 uncultured Clostridia bacterium | reverse complement strand
AAAATGGCCCTATAAAATAGCCATCGTATAAAAATCACTCTTTTTATACTGTCTATTTTATAGGTACCATTTTAAAAATATTACGTCCCTTTTTTCTTATAGTGTAATTAATTTTTGAGTAAAATCTAAATTAGCAGTTGAATTCTTTTTATATGCAAGAGTATAAATGTTGCTTGCATAAATATCTTTTTCAAGCATATTTCTTAATATTCTATTAGTATTCTTGTCTAAGAAATCTTTTACAGAAGTTATAAGGTTTAATTTTCTCACAGAAGCAAATTCAGACAATAATTCTTTACCAGCATTTGATACACCTAAAACTCTAACATATGGAGTAATTTTCTTAGAATCAATATAGTCATCCTTAGTAATATCTAATAAAATATATAATAAAATTCTATGAATTCTTGTTAAAGTATATCTTTTAGATTTTATCATAAAAATTAAATCATCTAATTTGTTACATGAATTTGCAGCATCCTTAATTTTATTTTCTAAACCTTCGGTAACATCAGGAACATTTGCAAGTCTACTAACAGACATACTCCTAATTTTATATATAATTTCTTTTTCAAATTCAGAAAGTCCTAAAACAAAATTACCTAAACCACATTCTTTTTTTAATATCTCATAAGATGAAGAAGGCATAAGTTTTTTTATAGGTTTTTGCTGAACTAACAATTCTCTAATAGCAGTGGCACTAGCAAATTTACCAGAAACTTCCAAAGTATTATAACCAGTTCCAATACGTTTAACAGTGATAGCATTAATTTTATTTTTGGTTTTTTGTATTTGTTTTAAGTATTCAATACCTAAAATGTTATTTGGTTCTGAAAGAACATTAGCAGATTTTCTTATATCATTTAAATAAAGTAATAATGCATTTTCACGGGCTTTGGGAAAAGGCAATCCTTTAGCAAGTTCATGTTGAAGCATCGTAACATACTCAGGTGGTTCTACAAGTAGAATCTTTGCAAAACTATCTAAAACTTCAATATCACCACATTCACTACCAAATGAAAGAGTTACATCAGCATTTAAACTATTTAATATCTTTACTGCACCAGCAGCAAAATTTTCAGCGCTTGAAACACTGTATATAGTAGGTAATTCGATAACCATATCAAATCCATTTTGTAAAGCAGCTTTTGTACGAGCCCATTTGTTAATAATGGCAGTATCTCCACGTTCCATAAAATTTCCACTCATGATACAGATAGAAAAATCAGGATTAACAATCTTTTGAGATTCTTTTAGATGATATACATGACCATTATGCAAGGGATTATATTCAGATATGACTCCCAAAATTTTACTCATTATATACTCCTCTTATTGATTTTTTTTATAATTTACTGATATAATATCATATTATGCAAAAAAAAACAATTACTAAAACAACATTAATGGAGAAGATTAGAAAGGAATGATAGTAAATATGGAAAAAGTTGTGATATATACAGATGGAGCTTGTTCGCGGAAATCCTGGACCAGGTGGCTGGGGAACAATTTTAATGTGGAAAGACAATAAAAAAGAGCTTAGTGGTGGAGTAAAAGAAACAACAAACAATATAATGGAAATTACAGCAGTAATAGAAGGATTAAAAACATTAAAATTTGAATGTGAAGTAGAAATATATAGTGATAGTGCATATGTAGTAAATGCATTTAATAATCATTGGATAGAAAATTGGAAAAAAAACAACTGGAAAACTGCGAGTAAAGAACCAGTAAAAAATAAAGAACTATGGGAAGAACTATACGCATTAACTAAAAAACATAAAGTTACCTTTATAAAAGTTAAAGGACATAGTGATAATGAATATAATAATAGATGTGATGAATTGGCAAGAAATGCAATTAAAAATGTATTATAGAAAGAGGGAATTATAGATGTACGAAGTATTTGCAGATTTACATATACATATAGGAAGAAGTGAAAATAATAAACCAATCAAAATAACAGCAGCAAAATCATTAAATTTTGCTAATATTGCAAGAGAATGTTCAGACAGAAAAGGAATAAATATTGCAGGAATAATAGATTGTGCATCTCCATATGTAATAGAAGATATTGAAAATTTTTTAAGAACCGGAGAAGCATATGAAATTGAAGATGGAGGAATTATATATAAAGATAAAGTATGTATAATTTTAGGAAGTGAAATAGAAACTTCAGAAATAGGATTAAATGGAAAAACAGGTAGTGCTCATAACCTTTGCTATTTTCCATATTTAAAAAATATAAAAGAATTTTCAAAAGAAATGTCACAACATATAAAAAATATAACTCTAAGTTCTCAAAGAGCCAACATTTCAGCTTATGAGTTAATAGACATAGTAGAAAAATATAATGGAATATTAATACCTGCTCATTGTTTCACACCACATAAAAGCTTTTATGGAAATTGTACAGACAGTTTAAGAAAAATATTTAAAGAAAAATATAACAAAATACCATCAATAGAATTAGGATTAAGCTCTGATACATTTTTAGCGGACAATATTTCTGAGCTAGAAGATAAAACGTTTGTAACTAATTCAGATGCACATTCACTTCCAAAAATAGCTAGAGAATATAATAAAATATTAGTTAATGATATTAGTTATAAAGAATTACTAAAAGCTTTAAGAAATGAAGATGGAAGAAAAATAGTTTCAAACTATGGATTAGACCCAAAACTAGGTAAATATCATAGAACATATTGTGAGGTATGTGGAAAAAATATACCAGGAGAAGCACCAGTGAGAAAATGTGATACCTGTGATAGTAGAAATATTACAATGGGAGTTTATGATAGAATTCAGATTATTAAAGATAAACCATGTAGCAAAAGTCCAGAGAAAAGACCACAATATGTATATCAAATTCCATTATCATTCATTCCAGGAGTTGGAACCAAAGTAATGAATAAATTAATTGATAATTTTGATACAGAAATGAACATTTTACATAAATTATCAATTGATGATTTAGAAGCTGTGGTTGGAGAAAAAGTTGCAAAAAATATTATTGCTGGTAGAGAAGGAAAGCTTTCAATTCAAGAAGGTGGCGGACGGAATATATGGAAAAATAAATTCTGTTTAAAGAATTTTTAATACTATATTGATAAAGTATAATGATAATAATTTTAGAAAGGGAAGAAAAATGTTAAAATTAGTTAATATTACTAAAACATATTTAAGTGGAGAAAATGAGGTTAAAGCCTTAAAAGGAATTAATGTTGAATTCAGAAAAAATGAATTTGTTTCAATATTAGGTCATAGTGGTTGCGGAAAAACAACACTGTTAAATATTATTGGAGGATTAGATAGATATACTTCAGGAGATTTACAAATTAAAGGGAAATCCACAAAAGAATTTAAAGATAGAGATAGGGATACATATAGAAATAATTCAATCGGATTTGTATTCCAAAATTATAATTTAATAACACATCAGAATGTATTATCAAATGTAGAGCTTGCACTTACACTTTCAGGAGTTTCTAGAGAAGAAAGACGTAAAAGAGCAAAGGAAATGCTAATTAAGGTTGGATTAGGGGATCAAATGCATAAAAAACCAAATCAACTATCAGGTGGACAAATGCAAAGAGTTGCAATTGCAAGAGCGCTGATAAACAATCCAGAAATATTGTTGGCTGATGAACCAACAGGCGCACTAGATTCAGCTACAAGCATCCAAATAATGGAACTTTTAAAAGAAATCGCAAAAGACAGATTAGTAATAATGGTAACACACAACCCAGAACTTGCAGAAAAATATTCAACAAGAATCATAAAACTATTAGATGGTAATATTACAGATGATTCAAATCCATATACTGGAGCAGAAGAAAAACAAGAAAAAAGAGTAAAAAACAAGAAAACACATATGAAATTTTTTACAGCATTATCATTAAGTTTAAACAATTTAATGACTAAAAAAGGAAGAACATTCTTAACAGCTTTTGCAGGAAGCATAGGAATTATAGGAATAGCATTAATATTATCATTATCTAATGGTGTTCAAGAATATATAAATAAAGTACAAGAAGATACTTTGTCAACATATCCATTAACTATACAAAAATCAACAGTTGATATGACAAGTATGCTAGAGAGCTTAATGCAAGAAGAAGAGTCTACAACAGAATATAAAGACAAAAATTTAGTATACTCAAAAAATGTTATTTCAGATATGTTAACCACATTTTCAAAAGAAATTAAAACAAATAATCTTGTAGAATTCAAGAAATATTTAGATAGTAATCAAACAAATATAAGAGATTATTCTAGTGCAATACAATATGGATATGATTTAACTTTAAATTTATATAGAAAAGAAGATACAGGTGAATACTTACAAGTTAATCCAAATCAAATTTATCAAAAACTTGGAATGGCAGAAATGATAGAAACAGAAACATCTAGTGCAAGCAATTTTGGAATTAATATAAGTACACAAACTGATGTATGGACAGAAATGTTAGACAATCAAGAATTATTGGAATCACAATATGACATAATTGCTGGTAATTGGCCAACTGCATATAATGAAGTGGTTCTAATAGTAGGTAAAAATAATGAAATAAGCGATTACACATTATACTCATTAGGAATAATGAATCAAGATGATTTAGTTGCAAAATATAAGGCATTACAGGCAGGAGAAAAAATAGAAGAAGAAAAAATAAATACCTATAGTTATGATGAACTATTGAACTTATCTTTTAAATTATTACTAAATACAGATTATTATGAAAAAGAAGGAAATTTATGGATAGACAAATCTTCTAACCAAGAAATAATGAAACAAAAATTAGACAATGCAGAAGATATAAAGATTGTAGGAATAATAAGACCAAATGAGGAAGCGGTAGCAACATCAATAAATGGTGCAATTGGATATACTTACGAGCTTCAAGAATATGTTATAAATAAAATAAATGAAACAGAAATTGCAAAAGAACAAAAAGCAAATTCTGAAATAAATGTATTTACAGGAAGAGCATTTGAAACAAATACAAGCAATAGCTTTGATTATAGTACATTATCAGCTGAAGAAAGAGCATATATGCAAAGCTTAAGTCAAGAAGAATTAGCACAAGTGATGGCAACATATTCGCAAAATAATAGTGCAACATATGAAAACAACTTAAAAAAATTAGGAATAGTAGATTTAGATAATCCTTCATCAATAAACATATATCCTAAAGATTTTAAATCAAAAGAAGAAATTGTAAACATAATAGAAAATTATAATGAACAAAAAAGAAAAGAAGGCAAAGAAGAAGATGTAATAAATTACACAGATATAGTGGGAATAATGATGAATTCTGTAAGCACTATAATTGATGTAATAAGTTATATACTAATAGCATTTGTGGCTATTTCATTAGTTGTTTCTTCAATAATGATAGGAATAATAACATATATTTCAGTGCTAGAGAGAACAAAAGAGATTGGAATATTAAGGAGTATAGGTGCTTCTAAAAAAGATATTTCAAGAGTATTTAATGCAGAAACATTTATAGTAGGTATTACAGCAGGACTTTTAGGAATTGGTATAACAATATTATTAACATTACCAATTAATGCAATAATAAAACAATTGGCAGACATATCAAATGCTGCAAGATTACCAATGGCAGGAGGCATAATATTAGTAATAATTAGTGTAATTTTAACAATGATAGCAGGACTAATTCCAGCAAAATTGGCAGCAAAGAAAGACCCAGTAGAAGCATTAAGAACAGAATAGTAAACAGTGGCATGACATGCAAAAATTGTATAATTGGCTATTAATATGTTATAATATATTTATAAAGATAAAACAAATGAGGAAGCACATGAAGAATATAAATGGAATAACATTAATAGCATTAATAATAACAATAATTATTCTATTAATCCTAACAGCTGTAACAGTGAATATAACTGTAAATGGAGGCTTATTTAATAATGCTCAAAGAGCGGTAGAAGATACAAATACAAAAGTAGGAGCTGTTCAAGATAGAGTAGATGAATTAAGCGGTGTATTAGATGAAGTTGCAAGTCAAAAAGATGAACATAATTGGTATAGAACTGGAGACAACTTAACTTGTAGTCATTGTGGTATAAATTTGGTAATAGGAGATTATTTAGGATATGTACCAGATGTAACAAGCCAAACAGTAACGGTAACATCAGAAGAAGCAGGAGATAAAGACGATTATACTGGTGTATCAAGCACAAGTGATAAAACAGCAACAGTGACTACAACAGAAATAAAAGAAACAATATCAAATCCACAATTAATACAAGTAGAAGCTGAGAAAATAACAATGCCAACAATACAAACATTTACTCAAGAAACCGGACATTATTGGAAAGTATTGGGAATAGAAGATAGTGATGGAAATGGAACAAATGAAACATTATTAATAAAAATGGCAAGCCCAACAGAAACACCTTTATTCCTAGCTGGAACGGATGGATATAATAATGGTATTGATATATTAAATAAAATATGTAAAGAATTATATAGTAGTAGCAGATATGGAGAAGCAAGAAGTATAAAAATAGAAGATATAAATAATTGTTTTCAATATTCACCAGCAGGTGGAATGTATGATGATGGCTCAACAATACATGAACTTAATGGATTCAATACACAAATAAAAGATTTATCAACATGGGATACAGTAAAATTGAATGGAACATATACCCCAGACGGAACAAATACAGAAGAAAAATTAGGTTCATATAAAGCAGACGGATATCATTATGTAATTGCATCACCATATTACATAACAAATCCAGCTACTGCAGCCAAAACATATATATCAAATAATACAGCATTTACAATTTGCCTTGATGTTAACAATAATATGGCATCATACTGGTTAGCATCTAAAGGAACATACTGTTATGAATATATAGACTTTGGACTAGGGTATGTAGAAGAGGCGGATATTTATTCATGTAGTTATATGTGTTCAGCAGATGGTACAGCTACAATACAACAACAAGGAATATGTCCAGTAGTTAGCTTGAAAAATGAAATCCCACCAAAAATAGAAGGACCAGAGATAGAAAATGAATAGTATAATATAATTTAATTGAGATTTAATGAAAAATAAAAGATTGATAAGATTTGAAACTATCAATCTTTTATTAATTTTTCCGAAGTTTATATTGATTTATATTGAAAAATAATATAAAATATAAGGCAGATAAAAAAAGGATGTGATATTTTAATGGAAAAATCAATGGATAAGATTGTAAATTTATGTAAAAATAGAGGATTTATATATCCAGGCTCAGAGATATATGGAGGACTACAAAATAGCTGGGATTATGGACCTTTAGGTGCAGAAATGAAGAAAAACATAAAAGATATGTGGTGGAGAAAATTTATAAAAGAATCTAAATACAATGTAGGGATAGATGCTGCAATTATTATGAATCCACAAGTATGGGTAACAACAGGCCATGTAGGAGGTTTTAGTGATCCACTTATAGACTGTAGAGAATGTAAAACAAGACATAGAGCAGATAAATTAATCGAAGAATGGGGATTTAAAAACGGAAAAGATATCAGTGGACTAGATGGTTGGACTAATGAACAACTAGTAAACTATATAAATGAAAATAATATTTCATGCCCTAACTGTGGAAAAAGAAACTTTACAGAAATCAGAAAATTTAATTTAATGTTTAAATCATTTATTGGAGTAACAGAAGACGCAAAATCAGAAGTGTATTTAAGACCAGAAACAGCACAAGGTATGTTTGTTAACTTCAAAAATGTACAAAGAACAACAAGAAGAAAACTACCAATGGGAATAGGACAAATGGGACGTTCTTTTAGAAATGAAATAACACCAGGAAACTTTATATTTAGAACAAGAGAATTTGAACAAATGGAATTAGAATTTTTCTGCAAACCAGGAACTGACTTAGAATGGTACGAATATTGGAAAGATTTCTGCAAAAAATGGCTAATCAGTATAGGAATAAAAGAAGAAAATTTAAGAATGAGAGAACATTCAAAAGAAGAATTAAGCTTTTACAGTAAAGGAACAACAGATATAGAATTCTTATTCCCATTTGGTTGGGGAGAACTTTGGGGTATTGCTGATAGAACAGACTATGATTTGTCAAGACATATGGAAGCTTCAAAAGAAGACTTAACATATCTAGACCCAGAAACAAACGAAAAGTATGTACCATATTGCGTAGAACCAGCAGTTGGTGTAGATAGAATTTTCTTAGCAGTATTATGTGATGCGTATGATGAAGAAGAAGTTGGAGAAGGAGATACAAGAACAGTTTTACACTTACATCCATCAATGGCACCAGTAAAAGTAGCAGTTCTACCATTGTCTAAAAAATTAGCACCAAAGGCAGAAGAAGTATTTGATAGATTATCAAAAAAATATATGTGTGAATATGATGAAACAGCAAGTATAGGAAAAAGATATAGAAGACAAGATGAAATAGGAACACCATATTGTGTAACTATTGATTTTGAAACAGAAAATGATAGTTCGGTAACAATAAGAGACAGAGATACGATGGAACAAGTAAGAGTAAAAATAGATGAATTAGAAACATGGTTAGATGCAAGAATGTAAATTAAAAAAGATTGATAATTTAAAACATTATCAATCTTTTTAATATTTTTTCTTTTGGAGTAAATGTCGTGTATTTTATGAAATATTTTTGCAAAGGATTAAAAAAAGTATCTAATAATAAAATATCTTTAATTTTAAATTGAATTCCTTTTTTTCTTAAATAATCGCAAGTAAACAATTTGCAAGAAATACATTTTACAGAACAAGTGTGGTTATCCATATTTAAATATTCACATTCTACAAGTTTAGAAAATGGACCTAACCATTTTATTTTGAAATGTCGACAGCAACCTGTTACAGAAGATGTTGTTCGTTTCTCACCACATTTGTTATTTTTAAAATCACACAGATTTTTCCCATAAAAATAACTGTCTAAATAATTACAAACTGTGTCATATATATAATTATAACGTTCATATTTAGTATCAAATAAAATTGCATTAATGCCTAATATGAAATCATTTTGTTTCTCATTATTTTCATCATAATTTATTATATAACCTATTATAGTCGTATTTTCATTTCTAATACCAAGAGGTATATGTTTCTTTAAAATAATATTTTTTATAGAAAGAAATTTTCTTAAAACATTTTTAAAATTTTCTTTTTTTAAAGTATTAAAATCTATTTTTAATAATAAAATTTTTTGCCTAAAGATAGTAGAAATCTTTAAATTATCAATATTTGTAACATTATCAGGAAAATCACTATAGCTATTAATTATTTTTAATTGATAATTATTATCTAAATCAATAACACTATTCAAAACAGTAATCCTTTCTTTATAAATTATATAGTGTGACCCAAGTAAACTCAGGTCACACCGCGGGGCAATGCTTACTTCTTGTTGTGGTAAAGCTGGCGGTCGTTAGCACTGCCGTCATTGATGCGGAAGTCTCCATCACCAGTAACATAGCCAACTTTCTTGCCATTACCATCGAAGACCTCTCCGTCTTTAGCATATCCATTGGGATATTCTCTGCGGAAGTCTTCACTATCCTTGTAAGCCATACTGCACCCTCCTTTCGCTATAATTGTAACACCAAACGATGATACAAAATTTATTATAGTACAATTTTCAAAAAATGTCAAATTTTATGTAAATAGAAAATAATAGAAAATTTACTAAAATATAGAATTTTTATAAAGAATATGATAAAATAAATAAAGAGGTGTACTTATGGAGAGAATAAATATAAATATCATAAGGCAAATGGTTAAGGACGAAAAAATTAGATGGACTAATCATGTTATAGTTAGATTATTCCAACGAAATATAACTCAAGAAGATATTGAAAAAGTATTATTAAACGGAGAAATAATAGAAGAATATGAAAACGATTATCCATATCCAAGTTGTTTAGTTTATGGAATGAGTTTAAAAAATAAAGTTATACATGTAGTATGTGGAATAGATAAGAACGAATTATGGATAATTACAGCATACTACCCAGATAATATAAAATGGAAAAATGATTTAAAAACAAGAAAGGAGCAGTGATAATATGAACTGTTTTATGTGTAAAGGAGATTTAGAAAATAAAAAGACAACATTTATGGTTGAGTTAGATAATTGTATTATTATTATAAAAAATGTACCATCACAAGTATGTAAACAATGTGGAGAAGTATCATATAGCAATAAAGTTGCAAAACAATTAGAAAAATTAGTAAATTCAGTAAGAAATGCAATTACAGAAATTACAATTATTAATTATACAGAAAAAGTTGCATAAAAAATTAAATACAAGTTGTTGTACTTTGTACAGTGAATTAAAGTATATTGAGTATAACACAAAAATCTGCACCTTTGAGTTAGGCAAAGAATATAATATATCAAGTGGAGGTTTTACTTATGAATTTATTGTTGATTTTCTTTGCCTTACCCATAGCGGTTATTATAACATCAATTATATTAGAAAAATTATTATGCAATCCATTATTGGTTGCGAGTTTCATATTTGCCATATTTTTAGTAGTTACTTTTGCAGCATTTGACTCTACATTTTTAATAGCTACATTTGCATATACACTATTAGCTTTTATAACCGCAGCAATTGTTCAATTTCTATGCAACAAAAATGATAATAATAACAACATATGTAAAATATTAAATAATATTTTAGATAATTTATCACAAAACAACAATAATGAAGAAAGCGATGATAATATATGTGATGCAGTTGAGCAAATACTAAATAATAACAATAATACTTCACAATCTGCAAATAATTGTAATTGTGGTTGCAATAGATATAGAAGAATCTGAGTAAACATAGCTCCATATAAATATTGTAAATTTATATGGAGCATTTTCATAAATAAAAATGTAATACAAAAGTAATGTGTATGAAATATAAATGAAATATTATATTTCATTTTTTATATTGACTTTAATATTTTATTAATATAAAATATGATTACAATTTGAGAGGAACAAAAGATTGCAATTTAATATTTAATTCATGACCTATCAAAGTCTTTTAATTGTAGCGACTTGGCCATTCCTACAATTCCCCCAAAACCACTAATAGGCAATGAAATTTTTAATGTTCTAGTATACAAAAGCCTCAAATAATAAACAAATGAAATAACAAATGAATAACAAATCGGTAGAGATAAAGGGAGAGATGATTCTTATGCAAATAATTAAAAGAGACGGTAGAATAGCTGAATTCGACGAAGAAAGAATTATAAAGGCTATTACATTGGCTATGTCACACACAACAGGTGGAGTTGATATTGATTTAGCAACAAAAATATCTGATAGTGTACAAAATCAATTAAAAGATAAAATACAGGTGTCTGTTTATGAAATACAAGATTTAGTAGAAAAGAAATTAATGGGGTCAAGCAGAAAAGAAGTAGCACAAGAATATATTACATATAGATATAACAGAGATGTAGCAAGAAAAGCAAAATCAAAAGATGTGTTTTTAGAAATCATTGAAACAAAATCTAATGATGTTACAAGAGAAAATGCAAATATGAACGCAGATACACCAGCAGGAATGATGATGAAATTTGCATCAGAAACAACAAAACCATTTGTTGATGATTTCCTATTATCAGCAGAAGCAAGACAAGCTTTTAAAGAAGGATATATACATATACATGATAAAGATTATTATCCAACAAAGAGTTTAACATGTTTGCAACATCCTCTAGATAAAATATTAAAAGAAGGATTTAGAGCAGGGCATGGTTCATCAAGACCAGCAAAGAGAATAGAAACAGCAAGCATTATTGGTTGTATCTCTTTAGAAACAGTTCAAAATGAAATGCATGGAGGACAAGCAATACCAGCATTTGATTATTATTTAGCACCATATGTAAAACTTACATATATTGAAGAAATGAAAAAAATCGAAAAAGTTTTAGATATAGATTTATCAAAGTTATATGATTATAAAGTAGAAGATTATATTAAAAAAGATACAAAAAATTTAAAAGGAAATGAAAAATACATACAATTAGCAATTAATGGAACAATAGATAGAGTACACCAATCAATGGAAGCATTTATACACAATATGAATACAATACATTCAAGAGGTGGAAATCAAGTAGTATTTAGTTCTATAAATTATGGAACAGACGATTCTGCAGAAGGTAGATGTATAATAAGAGAAATGCTTTTGTCTACTGAAAAAGGTGTAGGAAAAGGTGAAACTCCAATATTCCCAATTCAAATATGGAAAAAGAAAAGAGGAGTAAATTATTTACCAGAAGATAGGAATTATGATTTATATAAATTAGCATGTAAAGTATCAGCCAAAAGATTCTTCCCTAATTTTTTAAATTTAGATGCAACATTTAATCAGCATCCAAAATGGAAACCAGAAGATCCTAATAGATACTATTATGAAGTAGCAACAATGGGATGTAGAACAAGAGTATTTGCTAATAGACATGGTGAAGATACATCAATAGGAAGAGGAAATTTATCATTTACAACTGTAAACTTAGTAAGAATAGCAATAGACTCAGCAAAAGAAGCACAAGAAAATTTAAGAATGCATTTTGAGCTTGGAAAAGACAGCGAACAATATATGTCAGAAAAATATAATAAAGAAGTAAAAAAGATTTTCTTAAATAAATTGGAAAAATATACAGACATTGCAGCAAGACAACTTTATGATAGATATAAATTTCAATGTACAGCAGTTGCAAAACAATTTCCAATGCTAATGTCTGGTTTATGGCAAGATAGTCAAAATTTGCAACCAACAGATAAAGTAGAAGAAGTATTGAAACATGGAACATTAGGAATAGGATTCATAGGATTAGCAGAATGTTTAACAGTATTAACAGGTAAACATCATGCCGAATCTGAAAAATCTCAAAAATTAGGAATAGAAATAATAACACAAATGAAAGAAGCATGTGATAGATATTCAGATAGATATGATTTGAATTATTCATTATTAGCAACTCCGGCAGAGGGACTAGCAGGTAGATTTACAAAAATAGATAGAAAAGAATATGGAACAATAATGGGAGTAACAGACAGAGATTATTACACAAATAGTAACCATGTTCCAGTATGGTATAAATGTACAGCTGAGCAAAAAGCCAAAATAGAAGCACCATATCATAAATTAACAGGTGGAGGTCATATATTCTATATTGAACTAGATGGGGATGCCACACATAATCCAGAAACTGTAGAAGCAGTAGTTGATTTAATGGATAAATATGATATGGGTTATGGTTCAATAAACCATACACGTTCTAGATGTTTAGATTGTGGATTTGAAAATGCAGATGCAAACTTAAAAGTATGCCCAATATGTAAAGGCGAAAATATTGATACAATACAAAGAATAACAGGATATTTAGTTGGTACAACTTCTAGATGGAATAAGGGAAAATTATCAGAATTACATGATAGAGTTGTTCATACAGGAAAATAATAAAAAAAATTATTTTTAAAATTAGTCTTGATTTTAATGTTATTTTAATATATTCTATTATATTATAACTTTAAGATATTAAATTAAGAAAGGATTAGAAAAATGGATGAAACAAAAACAAAAACAAAATTAAAATTTAAGAAAAAAGAAACTTTAATTGCAGGAGCAATAGGAATTGTAATTGGTATAGCAATTACATGTTTAATCGGATTTGTATTTGACTATTTTGCAAAATCAGCAGGATTAGCAAAACTAAAATATGGAGATGAAGTTGTAGCAACAGTTAATGGTAAAGGTATAACAGCAACAGATTTATATAATAAATTAAAAAGTACAGGAGGGTTATCAGCATTAATTAATCAAGTAGATAATGCTATACTAGATGAAATGTATACACTAACTGCAGAAGAAGAAGAAGAAGCAAAAGAACAAGCAGATTATTATCTTTCTTATTATTCTGCTATGGGAATTAGTCAAGAAGAATTTTTTGCACAATATGGATTTTCAACATATGATGAATTTTTAAATGATATAAAAATAGGAATAAAATCTAGTAAATATTTCTATGAATATCTAGAAGGCAAACTAGAAAAAGGAGCTGTAGAAAACTATTATAATGAACATAAAGAAGAAATAGAAACATATGATTCAGAACATGTACTAGTAAAAATTACAGATGATGTAACAGATGAACAAGCATTAGCATTAATAAATGAAATATTAGCAAAAGTAAATGAAGGAAAAACTTTTGCAGAAATCGAAGAAGAATATGGAGATAAAATTGTTCATGAAGAATTAGGTTTTCAAGGAAAAAGCTCTAATTTAGAAACAGCATATATTGATGCATTAATAGCAATGGAAGACGGAACATATAGCACAGAACCTGTTAAAACTTCATATGGATATCACATAATTCATAAGATAAAAACATCAACAATGGAAGATTTAAGAGAAACAATTATAGAAACATTAGCAGCAGATTTATTAGAAGATGACTATATATCATATAAGGCATTTAATGAATTAAGAAAAGATAAAAATTTAGAAATATATGATGAAAATTTAAAGAAACAATATGAAGAATATATAGAGGAATTAAAAACTGCAGAAGAAGAAGCAACAACAAATACAACAACAGAACAATAATGAAATAAACCAAAAGTCGCTAACAAAGCGACTTTTGACATACATAAAAAGGAGGAGTGATAGGATGTCTTTAAAAGATAAAATTATAATTCCAAATTATTCTTTAGGAGAGGAATTAGTAAATAGTATATCTCATGGAATAGGAGCACTTTTATCAATTGCAGCATTAGTACTTTGTGTAGTAATAAGCGCTATGCATGGAAATCCAACTGCTGTAGTAGCTAGTAGTATATATGGCTCATCATTAATAATTCTGTATACTATGTCAACACTATACCACTCTTTTAAAGTAAACAATGCAAAAAGAGTTTTTCAAATAATAGACCATTGCTCAATATTTTTACTAATATCAGGTACATATACAGTATTTACATTGGTAGTTTTAGGTGATGCCGTAGGGTGGACTTTATTTGCAATAGTGTGGAGTGCAACAATTTTAGGAATTATATGTAACAGTATAAATATAAACAAATTCAAACCTCTGTCAATGGTACTATATTTAGCAATGGGCTGGGTTGTTGTGTTTGCATTCAAGCCATTAGCAGAAAAATTAGCTACTAATGGAATAATATTATTAATATTAGGTGGAATAATGTATACAGTTGGAGCAATTTTTTATGGAATAGGTAAAAAGAAAAAATATATGCATTCTATATTTCACATGTTCGTATTAGCAGGAAGTATACTACACTTCTTTGCAGTAATATTGTATGCAATATAAATAAGTTATGTAAAAATAGTAAACTATATATGAGTTTATTACTTCATATATAGTTTATTTTGTAATTATATGTAAACGTCTTGACAAGTCCAATATTAACAGGTAAAATTATTTTTATAATGCTAGGAGGAATTAAAATTGAATGAACAAATAATAGAAGAACAAAAAGAATATATAGAAAAAGTAAAAGAATTAAATAAAGACAAAACATTATATTATAATATATTAACAATGGGCTGTCAGTTAAATGAAAATGATTCAGAAAAACTTGCAGGGATGCTAGAAGAAATGGGGTATATTGAAACATCTGATGTAGAAAATGCCAATTTATATTTGATTAATACATGTTGTGTTAGAGAAAATGCAGAAGAAAAATTATTTGGAAAACTAGGAGAACTAAAGAATTTAAAAAAGAAAAATAATGCTATAATTGCTATTGGTGGTTGTATGATGCAGGAAAAACATATTCAAGAAAAATTAAGAAATAGTTATCCATATGTTGACATTATATTTGGAACACATACATTACATAAACTACCAGAAGACATGTATAAAATTTTGAATTTCCCAAAAAAAATAGAAGATATATTAGATATTGATGGCGAAATATATGAAGGAATACCAATAAAAAGAAATAGCAATAAAACCGCTTCTGTAACTATCATGTATGGTTGCAATAATTTTTGCTCATATTGTATTGTACCATATGTTAGAGGTAGAGAAAGAAGTAGAACACCAGAAAACATATTAAAAGAAATACAAGAATTAGCAGATGAAGGTTATAAAGAAATAACACTATTAGGTCAAAATGTTAATTCATATAAAGGCAGAGAGAATTATGGCTTTGCAGAATTATTAAGAGATGTACAAAAAATAGATGGAATAGAAATAATAAAATTTATTTCTCCACATCCTAAAGACTTTACAGATGATGTAATAAGAGCAATAAAAGACTGTAATAAAATATCAAGACTTATTCATTTGCCTTTACAATCTGGAAGTACAGAAGTTTTAAAAAAGATGAATCGAAAATATTCTAAAGAGCAATTTTTAGAATTAGTGGGTAAAATAAAAAAAGAAATACCAAATGTATTATTTTCAACAGATATAATTGTAGGATTTCCAGGAGAAACAGAGGAAGATTTTCAAGATACTCTAGATGTTGTAACAAAAGTAAATTTTGAACAAATCTTCATGTTTATATATTCAAGAAGAGTAGGAACACCAGGAGATAAGATGGAAAATCAAATTCCAGAAGAAATTAAACATGAAAGATTTGATAGACTAAAAGAACTATTTGAAAAACAGGTAGAAGAAAACAATAAAAAGTATATAGGAAAAACTGAAAAAATCCTAGTAGAAGGATTAAGTAAAACAAATGAAGACATGTTAACAGGAAGAACAAATTCAAATAAAGTAGTAGTCTTTGAAGGTTCAAAAGATTTAATTGGGAAAGTAATAGATGTACAAATAACATCAGAACATAAATGGTATTTAAAAGGTAAAATAATAGAATAAAATGAAAGTCGCCTATTGGCGACTTATTTTTTTAGTCTTTGTTATATTCTTTCATAAGTTTATCATAACAATTTCTACAAACAGCTAAATATTCGGAATCTCCAATTAAAATATCTCCGTCTTTTTTGCCTTTATAAAAAGTAAAAATAGCATTATCATTTTTACAATTATCGCAAACAGAAGTAAGCATATTAATATTATCAGCAATACATAGTAAATCTCCCATTTTGCCAAATGGCTTTTTTTCTGCAGTTAAATTAAGACCAGCTATAAAAAATTTTTTACCTTTACTTGCCATTTTTTCAATAACACTAATATCACCAGTCAAAAATTGAAATTCATCAATAAAATATGTATCAGCATCATAGTTCTGAATTTCTTCAATTGAGTTAATAGGAATAGCTTCTATATTTTTTCTGTTCTTATCTCTACTTTTAATATTAGAAACACCAAATCTTGTATCAATAGTAGGAGAAAAAACTTTAATATTTTTTTCTGCAATTTGTTGTCTTTGAAATTCATCAAAAATTTTTTGAGTTTTACCACATTTCATTGGTCCAGTAAATACATTTATATTCCCCATTTTTTAATCCATCCTTTATATAATCTTATACAATTATAACAAATAAAAAATATATTGCAAGGGGTCAGGCACAAATAATTTTAGAAAACATATAATTTGTTATGGAGATGTGGAGGTGCTTTTTTATTGTATTGTTTTCTCAGTTTTATTGAGTTTTTAAAGACGGCTTTTTTTGTGCTTGGATATATATCAAATAGTAATTTATTTCCAGAGCCATTATCACAGAAAGAAGAAAAATATTATTTAGAAAAATTTATGGATGGTGATGAAGAAGCAAGAAATATATTAATAGAAAGAAACTTAAGATTAGTTGCACATATATGTAAAAAATATAATGTTCCAAATGTAGAGTTAGATGATTTAATATCTATTGGAACAATAGGATTTATAAAAGGCATAAACACTTTTAAACCAGACAAAAATGTAAAATTAGCTACATATGCTTCAAGATGTATAGAAAATGAAATATTAATGTTCTTAAGAAGTTCAAAAAAACTAGGAGCAGAAGTATATTTAAATGAACCAATAGGAACAGATAAAGATAATAATGAAATTACATTAATTGATATTCTTGAAAATGATGAAAAAAGTATAGAAGAAGAGATAGATTTTAAATTAAAATTAAAAAATATATATAAAAAGATAAAAGAAATATTAAAAGAAAGAGAACAAATAGTAATAAATTTAAGATTCGGATTAAATGGCAAAAAGCCAAAAACACAAAATGAAGTTGCTGAAATTATGGGAATATCACGTTCATATGTATCAAGAATAGAAAAAAAAGCTATTAATAAATTAAGTGAAGAACTATCAAAAGAATAGAACATCAACTTTTATCTTAAGTAAATATAAAATAAAATCTAGACTTTTCATTATCCTTATGATAGAATAGATGAAGAATTGGAGGAAGGTATGAAAGACGTATTTATTTCAAAAGACATTCTATATATTGGAGCAGATGATAAAGACCTAGATTTATTTGAAAGCCAATATATTGTGCCAAATGGTATGGCATATAATTCATATTTAATAAAAGATGAAAAAATAGCAATAATGGATACAATTGATGAAAGAAAAACAGACGAATGGATAAATAATTTAGAAAAAGCTTTAGGAGATAGTAAACCAGATTACTTAATAGTATCTCATTTAGAACCAGACCATGCATATAATATAGAAAACATTGTAAAAAAATATCCAGAAATAAAGATTGTGGGAAATGATAAAATATTTACTTTTATATCACAATTCTTTGAAATACCAAATTTAGAACAAAGAAAAATTGTTGTAAAAGAAGGAGATACATTAAACCTTGGAAAACATACATTACAATTTATAATGGCACCAATGGTACATTGGCCAGAAGTAATGATGGAATATGAACAAACAGAAAAAATACTATTTTCTGCAGATGCATTTGGAAAATTTGGCACATTAGATACAGACGAGGAATGGGATTGTGAAGCAAGACGTTATTATTTCAACATAGTTGGAAAATATGGTGTACAAGTACAAAATCTATTAAAAAAAGTTGCAACTTTAGATATAAAAACTATTTGTCCTTTACATGGTCCAATTTTAAAAGAAAATCTAGAACATTATATAAATAAATATAATATTTGGAGTGCATATAAACCTGAAACAGAAGGAGTTTTTATTGCATGTAGTTCAATTTATGGACATACTTTAGAAGCAGCTAAGAAACTAGAAAAAATGCTAAAAGAGAAAGGTGTAAAAAAAGTAGCTTTAACAGATTTAACCAGAGAAGACATGGCAGAAGCGGTTGAAGATGCATTTAAATATGATAAGATTATACTTGCTTCATCAAGTTATAATGCAGGAATATTTCCACCAATGGAAACTTTTCTAAATCATTTAAAATGTAAAAATTATCAAAACAGAAAAATTGGAATTATAGAAAATGGAACTTGGGCACCTTCAGCAGGAAAATGTATAAAAGAAACATTATCTCAAATGAAAAATATAGAAATTATAGAACCAATGGTAACAATAAAATCAAAATTAAATATAGATAGTGAAAAACAATTAGAGAAACTTGTTACAAATATATTAAAATAGAAGGAAGGAGGAAATACCATGAAATACAGATGTATAGCTTGTGGATATATTTATGATGATAATAATGAAAGTGTAAAATTTGAAAACTTACCAGATGATTGGACATGCCCTTTATGTGGAGTAGGTAAAGACATGTTTGAAAAAGTTGAAGAATAAGAGGAGGAAAAGAAATGAAACAAAATGTGATTTTTTATAGATGTCCTATATGTGGGAATGTAATAGGATTAATAGAAGGAAATATAGAACACATGACATGTTGTGGTAAACCAATGGAAGCATTAATTGCAAACACTGTTGATGCTGCAACAGAAAAACATATTCCTGTATATGAAAAAGCAGGCAATGAAATTATAGTAAAAGTTGGAGAAGTAGCTCATCCAATGGAAACAGAACATTATATAAATTGGATAGCACAAGTATCAGAAAATTCTACAACAAGAATAAGATTAAAACCAGAACAACCAGCAGAAGTAAGGTTTGAATATTTACCAAATTCAACACTATATGCATACTGCAATAAACATGGTTTATGGAAAGCAGAAGTTAAATAAAAAAGTTAAGGCTCCTTTGTATGAAGGAGCTTTAAAAATAAAATTGACAAATACAAACAAAAGTTTTATAATAATATTGGTGAAGTTTATGGAACGACAAATTTTGCATGTAGATGTAAATAATGCTTTTTTAAGTTGGCTAGCTGTAAATATGTTAGAAAAAGGTTCTAATATAGATATTAGAACAATACCTTCAATTATTGGTGGAGATGAGGAAGCCAGAAAAGGGATTGTTTTAGCCAAAAGTATGAAAGCAAAAGAATGTGGAATTGTAACAGGAGAACCTATATATCAGGCAAAAAGAAAATGCCCAGGATTGCAAATATATAGAAGTGATTTTAAAGTATTTAAAAAATATTCAGATGAATTATATAATATGTTACTAGAATATACTGATAAAATAGAAAGATTTAGTATAGATGAATGTTTTATGGATATGACAGAATACCTTATAAAAGATACTTTATTAAATAAAGCAAAAGAGATAAATAAAAGAGTAAAATCAGAACTGGGATTTACAGTAAATATTGGGGTTGCACATAATAAATTACTTGCAAAAATGGCATCAGATTTCACAAAACCAGACAGAATACATACATTATATAATGAAGAAATTCCAACAAAGATGTGGACATTACCAATTTCTGAATTATTTATGATAGGAAGAAAAACAGTTCCAAAATTACATAATATGGGAATAAAAACAATAGGAGATTTAGCACATACAGATAGAAACTTATTGATAAAAAAATTCGGAAAACAAGGAAACACAATGTGGGAATATTCTAATGGAATAGACAATTCAGAGGTAAACTACCAATATGAAAGACCAAAATGTATAGGAAATGAAATAACATTACCAGAAGATATTTGTAATATATCAAAATTAGAAGAAATTTTGCTTGCCCTAGCAGAACAAGTTTCATATAGACTAAGAAAATCTAATTTGCTTGCCAATAGTGTAAGTGTACATTTAAAAACTAAAGAATTTATAAACACTTCACATCAAGGAAAGCTGGAATTAACAACATCAAATACAAAAACAATATATAAAAAAGCAAAACAGCTATTAAATGAAATGTATAAAGCAGGCACATTTATAAGACTTATAGGATTAAGAGTAGATAATTTAGTGGAAACCGATGAAGTGCAATTATCATTATTTGATAATGAAAACAAAGCAAAAAACGAAAAACTAAATTCAGTAATAGATGAATTAAAAGATAAGTATGGTTATAATTCTGTTACATTAGCAGGTAAAATGAATGTAGGAGATTATATAAAATTTAAAGAATAAACTTAAAAAGCAAGGAGGCAATTTGTAAAGATATGAAAAAAAACGCAAATGCTAAAGAAAAGCCAAAAAGTTCATTCAAAAGAAAAGAAATAAAAAAAGAAGCAAGAAAAAACCTAAAACGACACTATTTTAGAAATATCCTAATAGTATTCTTAACAGCATTTATTATAAATGGTGGATATCTACTAAACACCAATGAAGCTCAAGAATTTCATATTCAAGATAATACATATGAAATAAGCGGAAAAAAATCTAATGCAGAAATTATTTTAGATTTTCTTTCAAAACAGCAGAATCAGGGAGAAGGTATACCAGAACCTCCTAATAATTATACAAAAGGTGTACTAAATGTTTTGGTAAATGAAACCACTAAAAGTGGCTCTCTAATATTTGGCTTTATAAATGCATTTAATCAGTTATATTTGAATGGTAGAGTCAGCGCTTTTGCAATAATTTTAATATTTTCTATACTCTCATTTATTGTATATATTCTAGTTCAAAATGTAATTGTTGTAGGAAAGAACAGGTACTTTTTGGAACAAAGAAAATATCTTAATACTAGTGTAGATAGAATTTTATTTCCATATAAAGTAAGAAAAACTTTAAATATTTCTAAGATTTTATTTTGTAAATATGTTTATCAATTTTTATGGAACTTAACAATAATTGGAGGATTTATTAAAAGTTATGAGTATAAACTTATTCCATATCTTTTAGCAGAAAATCCAAATTTAACTAGAAAAGAAGCATTTTCATTATCTAAAGAATTAATGAAAGGTGAAAAGTGGCGAGTTTTTATACTAGATTGTACCTTTATACCTTGGAAACTTTTAGAAAGTATAACATTAGGATTAAGCAGTATATTTTATTATAATACATATAGAGAATGTGTTTATGCAGAACTATATATAAATTTAAGAACTGCAAAAAAACAAAATTTAGTACAACCTGAATTATTAAATGATAACCTTTTAGATATTGAAGGAACAGCAGAAGGAGAATACCCAGAAGAAAGATTCCCAATATATGTAAAAAATGGTGTATTAAAGAAATTAGATTATAAACAAGATTATGATGTAATGTCATATATATTATTTTTCTTTACATTTGCATTTGTTGGATGGATTTGGGAAGTGTTCTTGCACTTAATAAATGATGGAGTTTTTGTAAATAGAGGAACAATGTTCGGACCATGGCTACCAATATATGGAACAGGTGGACTTTTAATACTTATATTATTAAAACCAGTTAGAGAAAAACCATTGTTATTATTCATTTTAGCATTTATCTTATGTGGTATAGTTGAATATTCAACAGCATGGTATTTAGAAACCTTTAAACACTTGAAATATTGGGACTATACAGGATATTTTTTAAACTTACATGGAAGAACTTGCCTAGAAGTACTGATAGTATTTGGATTAGGTGGATGTGCATTTACCTACTTATTTGCACCATTGTTAAACAATATATATGTAAAGAAAGTAACTCCACTAGCGAAAAAAGTACTTTGTATTGTACTATTAATATTTTTCTCAATAGATTTAGTATATTCGAAATATAATCCAAATACAGGGGAAGGAATTTCCACACCAGTAGAAGAAACAGCATTTTATTCAACACAAACATAAAAAAGTGGATTCTATAACAAAAAGATAATTAGCAAAACACTAATTATCTTTTTGGTTAACCTTTTATTCTATTTCTTCTATTGGTTTATTCTCTAATTTTGTATAACCTGAAACATCTGGCCAATTTATATTTTCTCTTGTAACGCCATTAAGTTCAGAATAATTATAAAAAACAGTTTGTCTTTGATTTCCAAGTATATTATCTTCTTTTTTGGTTGCTCTAATTTTTAAATAATTATCTTTACTAATCCAAAATTCATACTCTTCACCATTACTAACTTTAGAAATATCTTTGCAAATATGATAACACTTAATATCATCTACAGTTTCAGTATCAACTTTCCAAGTGAATACAGCAACTAATTTATCTTTAAATGACATTTCTTCATATATGCCTTTAGTTAATTGATTTCCATAAGTATGTATAATGCCGTATATATCTTCGTAAGTATAAGTGGCGAGATTAAATCTATAAGATGTATGGTTGGCGTTATCTATACAATAGATAGATCTATCATCAGTATATTTTGAAATAGATTCATATGTTGTTAAGTTGCCATCTGTTTCAAAAGTTTTTAAGAAGTCTTCGTCAGCCCAAGAAATTCTGTAATTTGTTATTTCATTATTTTTTGCAACATTTTTCATTATTTTGTCGATTAAATATAGCTTTCTAACAAATAATAAGAGTAAAATTATTAAAACAATTACAATAATGCTTAATATAATTTTCTTTTTATTCATAATATCAACTCTCCACAATATATATAATTTAAATTAATGTTAGCATATGTGGATAGAAAAGTCAAGCAGAAGCACTTTTAACATATAGTACAATTTATATGCACACAAATTTAATTCTTAGCATTTAAAAATTTATAAGCATACTTATTTCAAGTTATCATATAAAAAAGAAATTTCAAATGATAATTCACATTATTCATACTAATCTACAGGTATATATTGACTTTTTATGAAAGAGAGTATAAAATAAATAAGTTACTATTTAATGTGTTGTAGTTACAGTTAACACAGCAAATGGTAATAGCAAGTAGGTTTATGGAAAACTATTATTTACGAAAGGAATAGAAATGACTATAACTTTTGCAGAATTTATAAATGAATTAATTGTAAATCCAAAACTATTAATAATAACATTCTTTGTTTTAGGAGTTATCTTAGTAAATGGATGGACCGATGCTCCTAATGCAATAGCAACATGTGTATCAACGAGATCCTTATCTCCGAAAAAATCCATATTAATGGCAGCAGTTTTTAATTTTTGCGGTGTATTGTTTATGACTTTAGTAAACTCTACAGTAGTTCAGACCATATATAACATGGTCGATTTTGGTACTAATTCACAAGCCGCATTAACAGCATTAACTGCTGCCATGTTTTCTATTGTTCTTTGGGCAGTAGTTGCTTGGTGGTTTGGAATTCCAACAAGTGAAAGCCATGCACTAATTGCAGGAATTTCAGGTTCAGCAATTGCAATACAAAAAGGGTTGTCTGGTATAAATGGAGAAGAATGGATAAAAGTTATATATGGTTTAGTACTTTCAACTGTATTAGGATTTTGCTTAGGGTATGCAATTGCCAAAATAATAAAGCAAGTTTGCAAAAATATGCAAAGACAAAAAACGACAAATTTTTTCAAAAAAACTCAAGTTGTAGGAGCAGCAACAATGGCGTTTATGCATGGAGCTCAAGACGGTCAAAAATTTATGGGAATATTTTTACTAGGAGTTTGTTTATCACTTGGAATAACAGGAAGTACTACATTTGTAATACCAGTATGGCTAATGGTATTATGTTCGTTAACAATGACGATAGGAACATCCATAGGAGGATATAGAATAATAAAAACTGTTGGAATGGGAATGGTAAAAATGGAACCATACGAAGGAACAGCAGCAGATATTTCAGGAGCAATTTGTTTATGGTTATCTAGTATTTTTGGATTTCCTGTAAGTACAACACATACAAAAACAACAGCAATAATGGGAGTTGGTTCTTCAAAAAGATTATCTAATGTAAATTGGAGTACAGTAAAAAACATGGTATATGCATGGATTCTAACATTTCCAGGCTGCGGATTATTAGGATTTCTAGCAACTTTAATATTTATGAAAATATTTTAATGGAGGTAAAACATGAAATTTGGAAAGAAAAAAATAGAATTTAATTATTTTGATGAGTTTATAAAAAATGCTAAATATGGAATAGATATAGTAAAAATTTTAAAAGAATTTATAGCAAATTATCAATTTAGTAAAGTAAAAAGTGAAACCGAAAAAATTCATTCAATAGAAGTTTTAGCAGATAAAAACTTGCATAAACTTAAAGATTATCTACTTAAAGACTTTTTACCTCCGATAGATAGAGAAGACATATTAACTATTGCACATAAAATTGATGATATTGTTGATGGAATTGATGAAATCATTATTGATTTGGATATACTAAATGTAACACGCATAAAACCAGAAATGAAAGAATTAATAAATTTATTAGAAAAAACTATTAATAAAACATATAATCTAATAGTAAACTTTAAAAATCTAAAAAATATAGAATCAATAAAACAACAAGCAATAGAGGTAAATCATTTTGAAGAACAGGGAGACAGACTATATGAAAAAGCAGTAAGAACTTTATTTGCAGAAGAAAAAAATGCAATAGAAGTTATAAAATGGTCTAAAATATATGAATCAATTGAAGACTGTTTTGATGCCTGTGAAAATGTTGCAGACGGAATAGAAGAAGTTTTAATGAAAAATAGCTAACTAGACTTTTGAGACTTTTTATGGTATTATACAAACAATAAAAATGAAGGAGATGCTATATGTTAAAAGAACATGGTTTTGTAAGAGTAGGGTGTGTAGTACCTGAGCTTAAAATTGCAGATATAGAATTTAATGTTAATGAAATAATAAAACAAACAAAAATAGCCTCAGAAAACAAAGTGCAAATTCTTTGTTTTCCAGAACTTAGCATAACAGGTTATAGTTGTGCAGATTTGTTTCATCAAGATATACTAATAGAAAAAACAATAAAAGCATTACAAACAATATTAAACGAAACAAAAGATATAAATACAATTTTAATTGTTGGAGCACCTATAAGGGCAAATAATCAATTATTCAACACAGCAGTTGTAATGCAAAAAGGAGAAATATTAGGAATTGTACCCAAAACATATATTCCAAATTATCAAGAATTTTATGAATCTAGATGGTTTACTTCAAGCAAAAATATCATAAAACATGAAATAGAATTGTTTGATAGGACTATACCATTTGATACAAATATACTTTTTAGAGATAAAGAAAATAAAGAAATTTGTTTTGGAGTTGAAATTTGTGAAGACTTATGGGTGGTTAACCCACCAAGTAATTCACACACATTAAATGGTGCAACAATGATATTTAATTTATCTGCAAGCAACACTATACTAGGAAAAAGTGAATATAGAGAAAATCTAGTTAAAATGCAATCAGCAAAAACTATATCTGGATATATTTACACATCAGCTGGTATAAATGAATCTACTTCAGATTTAGTATTTTCAGGACAAGCCATTATATGTGAAAATGGAAATATATTAACACAAAATAAAGAATTTGATTTTAATAGTAACATGATATTTACAGAAATAGATGTTAAAAGACTTATAAATGATAGACAAAAAAATATTAGCTATATGCAATCTAGTGAAACCCAAAAAGAATATAAAGAAATAGATATATGTATATTAGATGAAGTAGAAAGTTTATCAAGAGAATATACTAAAACGCCATTTGTTCCAACAAATGATAAAAAAAAAATAACAGTATGTAGTGAAATTTTAAATATTCAAAGTTATGCATTAGCACGAAGACTAAAAGCAATTAATTTTCCTAAAGTAATTGTTGGTATTTCTGGAGGATTAGATTCATGTTTGGCATTTTTAGTAGCAGTAAAAGCATGCGAAATATTAAACATGGATAAAAAAAATATTATTGCAATTACTATGCCAGGATTTGGAACAAGCGACAGAACTCTTCAAAATGCAAAAAAAATAATACACGAATATGGAACAACTTTTAAGGAGATAGATATAAAAAAAGTATGTGAACAACACTTTGAAGACATTGAACAACCAAAAGACAAATTTGATATAACATATGAAAATGCACAAGCAAGAGAACGAACACAAATATTAATGGATATTGCAAACAAAGAAGGTGGAATAGTTTTAGGTACAGGGGATTTATCTGAACTTGCACTTGGTTGGTGTACATATAACGGAGACCATATGAGTATGTATGGTATCAATTGTAGTATTCCTAAAACTTTAGTTAAATATTTAATAAAGTATATAGCAGATACCTCTGATGATAATATAAGAGAAACATTGTATAGCATATTAGAAACACCTATAAGCCCAGAGTTATTACCACTTGATAATAATCAAATATCGCAACTAACAGAAAAAGAAGTTGGCCCATATGTTTTAAACGATTTCTTTTTATATCATTTCTTTAGATATGGTGGGGCACCAAGTAAAATATTATTATTGGCAAGTGAAACTTTTAAAGATGAATACACTATCCAAGAAATAAAAGAAAAATTAGAACTGTTTATAAAAAGATTTTTTACACAGCAATTTAAGAGAAACTGTATACCAGACGGACCAAAAGTTGGAACAGTAAGCTTATCTCCAAGAGGAGATTTGCGAATGCCAAGTGAAGCAGAGTATAAAATGTGGATGTTATAAAAGTAATAGAATGCAAAAATTAATTCATTTCGCAAAAAACAAAAAAATTGACTTTTGCGAAATGAATTATATTTAAAATATAAAAAAGGGGTAATATTTATATGAAAATTGAGGCGAAACTTGCAGTAAATAATATGCGAAAAAATAAGAGAAGAACTATATATACCACAATATCATTAATATTATGTACAGCACTTATCCTGACAACAATAATATTAATATCAAGTATAAGGAATGGTGTTTCTGAGAATTTTGAAACTGAATATAATGATTATCATATTATTTTAAAAAATTTATCCCCAGAACGTTT
>CALXVG010000013.1 GCA_944391955.1 uncultured Clostridia bacterium | reverse complement strand
GGTTTACAATTTTTAACCTTTAAACTAAGCTTTAATGACTATTATGCACAAGATATATCAAATAAAATAAAAAGTGTAAAGCAAAGAAAAATAGAAAAAGGGGAATATCAAGCAGGGATTCCACCATATGGATACAAAAAAGATACAGAGATAAAAAATCATTTAGTACCAGATGAATATAGTTCACAAATTGTAAAAGAAATATTTGATATGTATGTAAATAAAGGAATGTCAACAATAAAAATTGCAGATGAATTAAATAAAAGAGAAATAGAGCCACCAGCCATGTATTTAAAAATACCTACATATATGAAGAGAAAAAGTGTAAATCCAAATGGAAAATATGTCTGGCTTAGAGCACAAATAGGAAAAATTTTAAGAAATGAAGTTTATCTTCGGAAGTGTAGTAGGAAGAAAATTTCAGAAAGTAAGTCATAAAATAGCAAAAGTAAGATGCACAAAAAAAGAAGAACATATTGTCCTAGAGAATATGCATGAACCAATTATAGATATTGAAACTTGGAATAAGGCACAAGATAAATTAAATGGATATAGCAAAACTAGAGATAGGAAATATGATCATCCACTTAAAGGATTAGTTTATTGCATGGAATGTGGAAATAAGGCAACTTTAAGATGTAGAGAAGAAAAAAGAAAGAATGGAACAATCTGGAGAGTAACCTATTTTATTTGCTCTAAAAGAAATAATTACAGTGGGTTATGTGATTGCAAACAAATTTCAGCAAATTTGATAGAAAAAGCGATAAATGAAAAAATAAGGGAAGAAATACAAAAAATTAATTTCTCAGAAAAAGAGATAAAACAGATATATGAACAAGCAGAAAAACAAGCTAAAAGCAAAAAAAATTTGTTGCAAACAAAACTACAAGAATTAAACCAAACATTAAAAAATATCGAAAATACAATTGAAGAAATTTATCAAGATAAAATAAATAAAATTATACAAATTGAAGATTTTAAAATTATCTATGAAAAAAAGCAAAAAGAGAGAAATAAAATATTAAAAAAAATTAAAGAGATAGAGAAAGATCTGGAAGAAACAAATCAAAAATCTCCAAAAATTAATTTTAAAGAAATAAAACAAATTGCAAAAGAGTTCTTAAAGATGGAAAAGCCAAATAAAATGATATTAGAAAAGTTAATTGAACGAATTGAATTTGACAAAGAAAAAAACATCAAAATTAAATTTACTTTTCAAAATCATCCTAATATTAGGATGAAATAAGAGCATATAAATAAATTAATAGAAGCGGTAAAAAAATCGCTAAAAAATAGACATTAAGAAATTAAGAAATCATACAGTTAATCATCCTAGTATGCCAAGTTTAAGTGAAGAAAAATTAAAAGAAGAAATAATGACTTTACATACTGCAGTATATGAAAAATTTAATTATGAAATGAAATATCTAAGACCACCTAAAGGAGAATTTAGTCAAAATACTTTATGGCAAACCAAAAAATTAGGTTATACAACTGTGATGTGGAGTTTTGCGTATGATGATTGGGATGAAAACAAACAAGAAAGGGAAGAATATGCAAAAGATAAGATAATTAGCAATATACATAATGGGGCGGTAATATTATTACATGCTAACTCAAAAGATAATAGTAATATTTTAGACGAAGTAATAAAAGAAATAAAAAACATGGGATATGAATTTAAAACATTAGATGAATTTAAAAGATAAATTAACACTATATTATAAAAAAACTTAATATGTAAAATTAGCAGAAAATAAAAATTTTCTGCTAATTTTTGTTAGAAAAATATAATTTTTATGAGCAAAATACACAGTTTAAGAATAGAAAAACACAAAATAATATATTGACAAGAAAAAGTGTTTTTGCCATGATGATAATATCAAAACGTAAAAAAATGGAGGTGTAACAAATGAGCAAAAAAAATAAAATCATAATAAGGATAATAGTATTAGCAATTATCTTAATTGCAGTTGGATATGCAGTAATATTTAATGTAGATTTAAATATTTCAGGAACTGCAAATGCTACAGCAGAGCAAGATAATTTCCGAGTAGAATTTACAGGAAATCCAGAAACTTCAGGTGATAATGTAACAGCAACAATAGATAGTGCAAATCCGCTTAGTGCAACAATAATTGTAACAGGATTAACAACAACAGGAGATACAGCAACATATACAATACAAAATAAGAGCGCAGACCTATCAGCTAGTGTTAATACAAATTCAAATGATACATATTTCGAAGTTACCCCAGTTATTAATTCACCAACAACTATAGAAGCACAATGATATTATTAGACTTTATACTATATGCAAATATATATAATTTAAACACAACACAAGATTATTTTAGAGTGTCAACTTTTATTTTATTTCCGTCAATTGCAAATAATATATTATATAGTTATATAATAAAAAAATATAAGAATATGAAAGCTATTATAATCTATAGAATAATAACAACTTTGTATATGTATATTATTCCAATTGTACCAAATATTCATATATTTTTTGAATCAATTCTAAAAGTAGTAGTGCCATATATAATTTATGTTATTTTAGAATCAATGTATGCTAGAGGGGGACCTGTAATATCAAGGACCCAAAAGAGAATAGAAAAAATTATAAGTATAATTCTATCTATAATAGTTATAGTAGTAGTACTATTAATTTCGTGTAAATTTAAATATGTTGCACTAGTAATAGGGTCTGGCAGTATGACAGGAACAATAAATACAGGAGAAACACCAGGATATTTTACAGATATTGCAGATAAAATCTAAAAAATCGACAAAAATATGTCGATTTTTTTTAGAGAGCAGAATATTTAATCATTAATTTAAGGGAAAATAAAATGAGTATAAAAATGACATTAGAAATATTAATAATAAACTAGGCAGATAAAAGAATTATTAGAAAAATTTAAAGAAATGTATTGATTATTAAAATTAGTTTTGATAGAATGTATTAAGTACAATATATAATAAAACAAAATGCATCCGTTTAGGAGGAAAAATGAAAGAAATAGTTGAAGAAAAATTCAAAGAAATCTTTGGAACAGAAGGACGTTTTAAAACATATTTTGCACCTGGAAGAGTGAACTTGATAGGAGAACACACAGACTATAATGGTGGTCACGTTTTTCCATGTGCTCTTACTTTGGGAACATATGCAACAGTAAGACAAAGGGAAGATAGAAATGTAAATTTGTATTCTACTAATTTTGAAGATAAAGGAATAATAACAGTATCACTAGATAATCTAAAGGCTACAGAAAGTGATGGCTGGACAAAATATATAAAAGGCGTACTTTGGGCAATAAGCGAAAAAGTAGGTCCTTTAGAACATGGATTTGATGTTATATATGGAGGAAACTTACCAATAGGAGTGGGATTGTCTTCATCAGCATCATTATCTGTTTTGACAGCATATATTATAAACGATAGTTTTAAATTAAAATTAGATGCAACAGAATTAGCATTAATTTCAAAAAAAGCAGAGAACGAATTTGTAGGAATTAACTGTGGTATAATGGATCAATTTGTCATAACAAAAGGCAAAGAAAACACAGCACTATACTTAAACACAGCTACATTAGAATATGAATATGTACCAATCAATTTAGAAAACTATAGAATATTAATTATGAATTCTAAAAAGAAAAGAAGCTTAGAAAATTCAAAATATAATATAAGAAGAACAGAATGTGAAACTGCATTAGAAATATTTAAACAAAATGGATTAAAAATACATACATTAGGAGATTTAACTAAAGAACAGTTTGAAGAAAACAAACACTTACTAGAAGATGAAATAATTAGAAAGAGAGCAAAACATGCAGTTTATGAAAATGAGAGAACAAAAGAAGCAGTAGACGCATTAAAAAACAATGACTTAATAAAATTTGGAGAACTAATGTTAGAATCACACAAATCGCTAAAAGAAGATTATGAAGTATCTTGTTTAGAATTAGATACACTAGTGGATGCAGCAATGCAACAGGAAGGTGTAATTGGAGCAAGAATGACAGGAGCAGGATTTGGTGGTTGTGCAATTAGCATAGTAAAGAAAAGTAAAATAGATAAATTTATGCAAAATGTAAGAAAAATATATAAAGAAAATTGTGATTATTATACTGATATTTTCATAGTAGAAGTAGGAAGTGGACCACATATTGTTTAATACATAAGGAGGAAAGTATGGAAACTATAGGAATAGATGCAGGAAGTACAAACATTAAAATAATTGCAATTGATGAAACAGGAAAAGTTAAAAATAAATCAATTTTAAAAAATTGTAATATAGAACAAGCGTTAGAAAAATTTATCGAACAAACTAAAATAAATCCTAGTGAAATTTCAAAAATAGTATTAACAGGAATAAGACAAAAAGAAATAATAGGAAATATTAAAAATATTAGAACAGTTAAAGTAGACGAATTTGAAGCAATAGGAAAAGGTGCAACATATTTAGCAAATACAAAAAATGCACTAATTATAAGTATTGGCACAGGAACAGCATTTGTGCGAGCAGACAATGGAAAATATATACACATAGGTGGAACAGGTATAGGTGGAGGAACATTAATAAACTTATGCAAACGATTTGCAGAACTAGAAAGCTTTGATGAAATAGAAGAAAGAATAAAAAATGCTGATATATCAAAAATAGATTTAAGATTAAAAGACATACAAAAAGATGCAATAAACAATTTATTACCAACAGAAATAACGGTTGCAAATTTTGGAAAATTACAGGACAATGCAAATAATGATGATATCATTCTTGGAATATTAAACATGGTAGTTGAAATAATAGGAATGATGGGTATTTTTGCAACACAAAACATAACAAATAAAAATATAATTGTTATAGGTTGCATTACAGAACTAGAATATGTAAAGAAAGTGTTAGATATGCTAAGCAATTTACAAAAAGTTAACTTTATAGTTCCGACAAATAGTGAATGGGCAGTTGCTATAGGAGCAACACAAGATTGCTAAAAGTAGCTAAAAAATAAACTTAAGAATAGAAATATACTAAGGAGGTATTTTAAATGTACATATTTAATAAAATAACGGTAAATCCACAATTACCAAAATCTATCGAAAGATTAAATGAAATAGCAGAAAATTTATGGTGGTCTTGGAATACAGAATTTTTAAAAATTTTTAAAATGATAGATATTGACTTATGGGAAAGATGTGGAAAAAATCCAATAAAATTTTTAAAGTTAGTAGAACAAGATAAACTAGAAAAAGCATCAAATAATCCAGAAATAATTAAATTATATAAAGAAAATGTGGATAATTTTGATGCATATATAAAAAGTAAAAATACTTGGTTTAATAAAAAATATCCAAATAATAAAGAGGATGTAATAGCATATTTCTCAGCTGAATATGGATTAGATGAAACAATACCAATATATTCAGGAGGTCTAGGAATATTATCAGGAGACCATCTAAAATCATCAAGTGATTTAGGAATTCCTCTAACAGCAATAGGTTTGCTATATAAAAATGGATATTTTAATCAAATTATTGATAAATCTGGAAATCAGTTAACACAATATCGAGATATTGAATTAGACAATTTACCAATTAAACCAGTTAAAGATGAAACTGGCGAGGATTTAATTATAAATATAAAATTACCAAAGGAAAAACTATATATAAAAGTATGGCAAATACTAGTTGGAAGAGTAAAACTATATTTATTAGATACAGATATAGCAGAAAATTCACCAGAAAATAGAACAATAACCCTAAGACTATATGGTGGAGACCAAGAGATGAGAATCAAACAAGAAATGGTATTAGGAATAGGAGGTATAACATTATTTAAAGAATTAGAAATCTCTCCAACAGTTTATCATATGAATGAAGGACATTCATCTTTCTTAGTATTAGAAGCAATAAAAAATACTATAAAAGAGAAAAAGGTATCTTTTAATATTGCAAGAGACATAGTATCTTCAAAAACAGTATTTACAACACATACACCTGTACCAGCAGGAAATGACATATTCCCAGTAGAATTAATGAAAAAATATTTCAATGGATATTGGAAAGACTTAGGAATAACAGAAGAAGAATTTTTATCATTAGGAATGAAACCAAAAGATACTGCAAAGACTTCTTTTAACATGGGAATACTTGCATTAAAAATTGCAGGCAAGAAAAACGGAGTAAGTAAATTACATGGAGCAGTTTCAAGAGAATTATTCTCAGAAGTTTGGCCTAATATAGCTCCACAAGAATCTCCAATAACACATGTTACAAATGGAGTTCATACTTGTTCATGGTTGGCTCCAAATTTAAAGGAACTATATAATAAATACTTAGAACCATATTGGCAGGATAAAATATATGCAGATGAAACATGGGAAAAAATATATAAGATTCCAAATGAAGAGCTATGGGCAGCACATAGAGACAGAAAAGAAAAATTATTAAAACTAGTAAAAGAAAATGTTACAAATAGATTGAGAACAAAAGGTTTTCAATATGAACAAATAAAAGAAACATTATCAAAGCTAAATCCAGATGCATTAACAATCGGTTTTGCAAGAAGATTTGCAACATATAAAAGAGCAACATTAATTTTCAAAGATTTAGAAAGAATAACACAGATATTTAATGATGAAAAAAGACCAATACAAATTATATTTGCAGGAAAAGCACATCCAGCAGATAAGGAAGGCCAAGATTTAATAAAATATATACATGAAATATCAATGATGCCACAATTTAGAGGAAAAATCATATTATTAGAAAATTATAATATTAATATAGCTAGATATTTAGTATCTGGTGTAGATGTATGGTTAAATAATCCAAGAAGACCTATGGAAGCGTCAGGAACAAGTGGAGAAAAAGCATCTATAAATGGTGTTGTAAACTTTAGTGTTCTAGATGGTTGGTGGGCAGAAGGATATAACTTTAAAAATGGTTGGGCAATTGGTACAAATGATGAATACTATTCATATGAAGAACAAGATATAGCAGATAGTGAGAGTCTATATAGAACTCTAGAAAATAAAATAATTCCAACATATTATAATAAAAATAAAAATGGAATATCTGAACAATGGTTAGAATTAATGAAAAACTCAATAGTATCTACAGGAGGAAAATACAGTACATCTAGAATGTTAGTAGACTATACTGAAAAATTATATATTCCATTATGCAATTTGTATAACAACTATTATAAAAATTTGGAACAAGTAACTGAATATAATAAAATCAAACAAAATTTGTATGCAAGTTGGAACGACATTGAAATAACACAGGAAAAAAATCTAGATAATATTACAGTAAATGCAGGTAATAAGATAAGTGTAGCATGTAAAGTAAAATTACCAAACATTGAAAAAGAAAATGTTGAAATACAATGCTACTATGGAAAAATATCTGACCTTGGAATAATAGGGGATACCAATATAGTAAAAATGGATTTAGTTGGGGAAGATAATGATAATAAAGAATACTCATATAAGGCAGAAATACAACTAAAAACTGGAGGAGATTATGGTTATACATTCAGAGTGATGCCAAAACATGAGATGTTACTTGATAATGCCAACTTAGACCTTGTAAAATGGATTACTAGAGATTAATAAATCACATTAAAAAGAAAGAGGTGAAAAAATGAAACTAAAAGGATTAATATTAGTAGCAGGTGTAGTAATATTTTCAATATTAGCAACATTAACAGGATGTGATGAAAAAGCTAAAAATAATGAAAATCAAAATAATAATGAACAAGTTGAACAAACAAAGATACAATACGGAATATATGGATATGTAGCAACAGGAGAAGAAGGAATGTATGATGGAGATGTTACAGTTACAATTGGAGAAGATGGAACAATAATGCTATATGATGGTTTTGCAAGTTTATGCCAAATGGGAACATACACAATAGAAGAAAATAAAATATTGGGTACATACACGGAGGCCATATATATTGACCATACAACAGGAGAAGAAGCAACAAAAGAACTAAATGAAAAATTTGAATTTGAGATAGTAGATAAAGAAACTATAAAGGATTTAAGAGGATATGGTGAATCTTTTGATAATATTATGATGACAGATGCATTATATAGATACAATAATACAAATGAAAATATTATGTAATATTTAAAAATAATTTAGGGGGTTGGTATATTTACCGCCCTTTTTTTATTGAAAAATGTAAATGTGGACCAGTAGTAGCACCATTAGTAGGATTACCATTTGAATCTTTATAAGGGTTATTAGGAACACCATAAACATTTTTGGGTCCAATCACAGCAATAAGTTCGCCAGCAGACACAAATTGATTCAAATATACAATAAAATTAGGTGATAGATGTGAATAAGTTGCTTCAAAGATACCATTGGAAATTCGTATAGTATAACCATTAGCCCCACTAAAACCAATAAAAACAACTGTACCTGAAAAAGAAGAAAGGACTTTAGCACCTTGTGGAGCACCAATATCAATTCCAGAGTGATATGAAGTTTTACCAGTAAAAGGCGAATTTCTATAACCAAAATGGGAAGTTATTTGAAAATAATTTGGAGTTGGCCAAACAAACCCAGACTCAGATACAACATATTCATCATCAACATATAGTGAATTTAAAACAGAATTTGAATATAGAATAAAGCTAAGAATACAAAAAATAAAAATAATAAAAACTGCAGACAATAATATACACCTGTTAAAGAGCATATTCATAAAAAAAGACCTCCTTAATATACTTAAGTAGCCCAAACCAATTATAGCATAGCAGTTTGAAAAAAGTCAATTAATTACCAAAAATAAAATACGACATAGACTACTATTAGTTGACAAATTATGATATAATACAACATAGACAAAATTATTAGCAGAAAAGAGGTAAAAATGAAAGAGATTATACATGTGGGTATCGATGTTGGTTCTACTACTGTAAAAGTTGTAGTTATGAATAAAAACTTCGAGATATTATATAAAACATATAAAAGACATTTTTCAGATACGAAAAATACAGTATGCAATTGTTTAGAAGAATTAACAGAAACATTTAATGAATATGATATGACAATAGCACTAACTGGTTCTGGAGCACTTTCTGTTTCTGAATTTTTAGGATTACCTTTTATACAAGAGGTTGTTGCATGTAAAAGAGTTGTAGAAAAATATATGCCACAAACAGACGTTGTTATAGAACTAGGAGGAGAAGATGCAAAGATAATCTATTTTGGTAAATCAATAGAACAAAGAATGAATGGAACATGTGCAGGTGGAACAGGTGCATTTTTAGACCAAATGGCTACATTATTAAACACAACAACACCAGGACTAAATGAACTTGCTAAAAACTATAATACTATTTATCCAATAGCTTCTAGATGTGGTGTTTTTGCTAAAACAGATATACAACCATTAATAAACGAAGGAGCAGCTAAAGAAGATATTGCAGCATCTATATTTCAAGCTGTTGTAAATCAAACAATAAGTGGCTTAGCATGTGGACGTCCAATAAGAGGGAAAGTTGCATTCTTAGGAGGACCTTTAAGCTACTTATCAGAATTAAGAAAAAGATTTATTGAAACATTAAATATGCCAGATGAAGATATAATTGTACCAGAAGATGCACATCTTTTAGTGGCAAAAGGAGCAACATTAGATTCTGTTAATTATAATGCAATATCAGTAGAAAAATTAAAAGCAAAGATAAGTTTATTAAAAGAATATAGAGATAGTTCATCAGATGCATTAAAACCATTGTTTACAATAGAAGATGAATATAGACAATTTAAAGAAAGACACGAAAAACATAAAGTTCCCAAAAAAGATTTAAAAGAACATTCTGGAGATTGTTATTTAGGAATAGATGCTGGCTCAACAACAAGTAAATTAGTATTAATAGACAATGATTATAATCTTTTATATTCTTCATATAAAAATAATGAAGGAAAACCATTACAAACAGTTATAACAATGCTAAAAGAACTATATGAAGTATTACCTAAAAAAGCAGTAATAAGATATACAGGTTCTACTGGATATGGGGAAAAACTAATGCAAACAGCATTAAATCTGGATGTGGGAGAAATTGAAACAATTTCACACTATACTGCTGCAAAAAGATTTTTGCCAGATGCTACAAGTATTGTAGACATTGGTGGGCAAGACATGAAATACATAAAAATAAAAAACAGAGCTATTGATAATATAATGTTAAATGAAGCATGTTCTTCAGGATGTGGTTCATTTATTGAGACATTCGCTAAAAGCTTAAATTTAAGTATATCAGAATTTGTAGATGAAGCAATAAAATCTAATAGACCAGTAGATTTAGGCTCAAGATGTACAGTTTTTATGAATTCAAAAATTAAACAAGCACAAAAAGAAGGATATAAAGTAGGAGATATTTCAGCAGGATTATCATATTCAGTAATAAAAAATGCAATTCAAAAAGTAATGAAAATAAGGGATGTTTCCACATTAGGAGATAATATTGTTGTACAAGGTGGAACATTTTATAATGATGCAGTTCTGAGAGCATTTGAATTAATAGTAGGTAAAGAAGTAATAAGACCAGATATTGCAGGCTTAATGGGTGCATATGGAATAGCATGTATTGCGAAAGAAGAGTTTGAGAGAATCGGAGACAAAAAATATGAATCAAAAATAACAAAAAATGAAGCATTAGATGATTTAAAAGTTACAATTTTACATACAAGATGCCGTGGTTGTGAAAACAATTGCCAATTAACTATAAATGAATTTTCAAATGGAAAGAGATTTATATCAGGCAATAGATGTGAAAGAGGAGCCGGAATAGAAAAAAGCAAAACACAAATACCAAATTTATATAAGTACAAATATCAAAGACTATTCCAATACAAACCATTAGACGAAGAAAAAGCAAAACGTGGAACAATAGGAATTCCAAGGGTTTTAAACATGTATGAAGATTATCCGTTCTGGTTTACATTGTTTACGAAATTAGGATTTAGAGTAGTATTATCTGAAAAAAGTGATAGAAAAACATACGAAAAAGGTATGGAATCTATGCCATCAGAATCAGTATGTTATCCAGCAAAACTAAGTCATGGACACATAATTAGTTTAATAAAATCTGGAGTTAAAACAATTTTTTATCCATGTATGATGTATTCAAGACAAGAAGACAAAACAGCAAATAATCATTATAATTGTCCAATAGTTATATCATACTCAGAGGTTCTAAAAAATAATGTGGAAGAACTAAAAACTGAAAATATAAAATTCATAAATGCATTTTTGCCTTTTGATAGAAAAGGACTAGAAAAAAGATTTTTGGAAATCGAAGAATTTAAAGAATATAATTTTAATAAAAAAGAACTGAAAGAAGCAATAGATGCAGCAGAAAATGAATATCAAAAATATAAAGCAGACATAAGGAAAAAAGGAGAAGAAACATTAGAATATATCAAAAACAACAACATAAAAGGAATAGTTCTTGCAGGCAGGCCATATCATATAGATCCAGAAATAAATCATGGAATAGACACTATGATTACATCATTAGGACTATGTGTATTATCAGAAGATAGTATAGAACACTTATCTGCTGTGAAAAGACCTATCAGAGTTGTTGACCAATGGGTATTTCATTCAAGACTATATCGAGCAGCAGAAGTTGTTGGAAAAAATCCAAACTTAGAATTAGTTCAATTAAATTCTTTTGGCTGTGGAGTAGATGCAGTTACAACAGACCAAGTTGAAGAAATTCTTGCAAGCTTTGGAAAAATGTATACATTAATAAAAATAGATGAGGTAAATAATTTAGGTGCAATAAGAATAAGAATACGTTCATTACTTGCAAGTATGAATAAAAGAAAAGAAACAGGATTAGCTTGTAGTGGCAATTATGAGATTAATAAAGTAGAATTTACAAAAGAGATGAAGGAAGAATATACAATACTAATGCCACAAATGGCACCAATTCATTTTGACATATTTGAATATGCTGTTCAAACAGAAGGATACAAAGTTAAATTACTAAGAGAATGTACACAGCATACAGTAGAAACAGGACTAAAATATGTAAATAATGATGCATGTTATCCATCAATATTAACAATAGGTCAATTAATGGAAAATCTGGAATCTGGAGAATATGATACAAATAAAGTAGCACTTATAATGTCTCAAACAGGTGGTGGATGTAGAGCAACAAATTATATAGGATTTATAAGAAAAGCACTAAAAGATGCAGGATATCCAAATGTACCTGTAATATCATTCAACTTTGTTGGACTAGAAAAAAATTCAGGATTCAAACTTACATTTAGCCTTATAAAAAAACTTGTAAAAGGACTAATATATGGAGACTTATTGCAAAAATTACTATATAAGAATGAAGCATATGAAGTAAATAAGGGAGAAACTAGAGAAAAATTCAACAAGTGGATGAAAGAATGTAAAAAACTAACTGCAGAAGCTACAATAAAAGAATTTAACGCTAGTTTATACAAGATAGTAGAAGATTTTGAAAAAATAGAATTAGATACATCAATAGAAAAACCAAAAGTTGGAATAGTAGGAGAAATATTAATAAAATACCATCCATTTGGCAATAATTATGTAAATGATTTGTTATCAAAAGAAGGTGCAGAAGTAATAATGCCAGAACTTATGGGATTTGTAAAATATGTAATTATGAATACCATAGTAAAGCAAAAAATTCTAGCAACAGGAAAATTTAAAGCTAAAATATATAAGCTTGTATTAGATGCAATCAATTATTTTGAAAAAGACTATAAAAAGGCATTAGAACAATCTAAAAAAGGATATTTACCTCCATGCAGGATAGAAGAATTAGTAGAAGAAGTAGAACAGATATTATCACCAGGAAATCAAACAGGAGAAGGCTGGATACTTACAGCGGAAATGCTAGAATTTATGCAACATGGAATATATAATATAGTTTGTTTACAACCATTTGCATGCTTGCCAAACCATGTTGTAGGAAAAGGAGTAATAAAAACTATTAGAGAAAAATATCCAGAAGCAAATATATCTCCAATAGATTATGACCCAGGTGCTAGTGAAAGTAATCAAATAAACAGATTAAAACTTTTAATGACAATTGCTAAAGATAATTTGAAATTCAAACAAAATGAAAAGAAACTAGTTGAAGAAGAGAATAATGAAGAAAAAGACAACGAAAAATTGATAATTGCATAATATAATAACCTGATTTTTATATGATAGTAGCTCCACCTGGATATATATTTATTTTTCGATGTGCTAGCCGAGGAAAAACATATTATCTGTGTGGAGCTAAATCATCTATAAAGTTTATTATTAATGGAAAAAGGAGAAAAAATGATACAAGACTATATAATGCTATTTTTCATATATTCAATTTTAGGTTGGATTATGGAAGTTATCAATGGATTTATAAAAACTAAAAAAGTAGTAAATAGAGGTTTTTTAATAGGACCGTATTGCCCTATATATGGAACAGGAGTAATATTAATAACAATATTACTAAAAAAGTATATGGAAGATAGGATAATAACATTTATAATGTCTATGCTTATTTGTGGTATACTAGAATATTTTACAAGTTATTTTATGGAAAAGTTCTTCAATGCTAGATGGTGGGACTATAGTAACAGAAAGATGAATATTAATGGAAGAATCTGTTTAGAAACATTAATTCCATTTGGAATCTTTAGTTTTGTAATATTATATTTTATAAATCCATTTTTTATAGAAATATTAGACAAGCTACCTGAGATAATTGAAATTATACTAGCAGTAGTATTTAGCATAATACTTACTATAGATACTACAATATCATTTAAGATAATATTAAACTTGAAACAGGTATCAAATTTAAAAACAATATCACAAAATGTAAAAGATAATACCGAAGAAATATCACAAAAAGTAAGAAAAATTCTACAAGACAAACTAAAATTGCATAGAAGAGTAGTAAAAGCATTTCCTAATATAGAAAATACAATAAAAATTAAAGAATGGCTAAATGAAAAACAAGAAAGATTCAAAGAAATAAAAGAAAAATATAAAAAATAAAAAATGAAATGAGAAAGGAAGAAAAGAACATGGTAACAAACATGGAAAAATTGGAAACTAAAGAATATGAGAAATTTTTGAAATCTCATTATAAAGGTCATTATGCACAATCAATTAGTTGGGCAAAAATAAAAAGTGATTGGAAAAATGAGATAATAATAATAAGAGATGAAAACAAAAAAATAAAAGGAACGATGAGTGTATTAATAAGAAAGTTACCATATTTTAAAAGAACATTAATGTATGCACCAAGAGGACCAGTTTGTGATTCAAATGATGAAGAAACTTTTAGAAAAATCATGGAAGAAGCGGACAAGCTTGCAAAAAAATATAAAGCATTTATGTTAAAAGCAGACCCTGATGTCTTAAGCTCTAATGCTGAATATAAAGAAATCGCTCAAAAAAATGGATTTAAAATATCAGGACCAATAAAAGACATTACAAGAATAATGCAACCAAGGTTTGTGTTTAGATTAAATATAAAAGATAAAACAGAAGATGAAGTATTTTTCTCATTTCAATCAAAAACTAGGTATAATATTAGATTAGCAACAAAAAGAGGAGTAACAATAAGGGAAGGAACAAGAGAAGATTTACCAGAATTCCAAAAAATAATGGAAGTAACAGGAGAAAGAGATGACTTTTATATAAGAAACCAAGAATATTTTGAAAATATATGGGATTCATTTGAAAAAGACAACATAAAATTACTATTTGCAGATTATGAAGGTAAACCAATTGCATGTGCATTAAACATACTATATGGAGACAAGGAATGGTATTTATATGGAGGCAGTTTAAACGAACATAGAAATGTGATGCCAAACTATTTAATACAATGGGAAATGATAAAGTGGGCAATAGAAAATAAATGTACTACATATGATTTTAGAGGAATTTGTATGCAAGACATGGACCATAAAAATGAAGGACTATATAGATTTAAAAAAGGTTTTAATGCAGATTTATTAGAATTCATCGAAATGTATAAAGTGTATAATAAATTTATGTATTTTATATTTGAACATTGTGCATATTTTTACAGAGACATGAGAATAAAAATAAGAAAAATATTTAAAAAGAACTAAGAGAATGCTTTCTCTTAGTTCTTTTGGTAATTAAGTTTATTTTGTAAATCTAGCAAATTTCTTTAGAAATGGTAATTCTTCCATTTCATCTTTTGAAAATACTTTTAATACAAGGATAAATATTCCATAAACTATTGCAGCAAGGAATATTGCAATTACAGTTGAAATCTTACCTGATATTGCTTGTTGTAAAGCATAATATACTCCATATGCAATTATACTCATAATTATAGAAGCCAATAGTGGTTTTATAACACATTTTACTGAGTCTAGCTTTAAACTTGTCATTTTCTTCAATTTTATAAATCCAATTATAAATGCAATAAACTGACATATAATTGAACTAACAATCGCACCATATATTCCGATTGTTTCTATTGGTATCAAAATTAAATTTAATATAGTTTTCACAATTGCGCCAAAAATTAAAGCTATAACAGGAGTTTTATAATCTCCTAATCCTTGTAAAGCACTATTAATTGTTTGCGTTAGAACAGAAAAAACGATAAGAGGAGAAATTGCAGCTAATATATTTGCTCCTGAAGCAGCATTTGGGAATACTAATCTTAGTATCGGACCTGCAAAAACACTCATACCAAATGCACAAGGAAAAGCAATTAATAGGGTTACAAGTATTGCCATATTAAGATTTTTGATTATACCTTTATGGTCTTTTTTCTCATAAGCAAAAGATAAGTATGGAAGTATTGCTACTGCAATTGCTATATTTACAGATAAAGGTAAACTAACTAAAGTATCAACCTTACCACTTAAAATTCCATATTGAAATTGTGCTTCTTCTCGAGACATAAAGTTTGTTAAACCTCTCATAACTGTAACAGAGTCTATACTTTTATTAATAGAAGAAATAATTGATGTTAGTGAAATAGGAATTGAAACAATAAGAATTTTTTTTATAGTTCTAAATAAAGATTCCTCTTCATAGTTTTGTGCATATTTTTGATTTTCTTCATTAAATATTTTTTTCCTTCTTGCATAGAAAATATAAATATAAATAAAGCTAAGTATTATTGAAAGAGTAGTTGCTAAAGTTGCACCAGCAGCCATAAGTTCTGTGTTATTTGAATAACTAAATGCAACTAATTCTACAATAATAATAGTAAATAATGTTTTAAAAATTTGCTCTAAAGATTGAGAATTAGCAGTTGCTTTCATTGCACTTCTACCATTAAAATAACCACGTATTGTTGAAGCTAGTGCAACAATAACAATAGAAGGGGCCAAACATTTCAATGTTAGTTCTGCTTCAGGTATTAATAAAAGACTATTAGCTATAAAATCAGCACCAAAGAATAGTAGACAAGTGCAAATAAAACCTATAATTCCAACAGTATAGAAAGATACTTTAAATATCTTAAAAGCACCTTTATAATCATCATTAGCTAACCTTTCTGAAACTAATTTTGCAATAGCACTAGGAATTCCAATAGAGGATACTAAAAGAAGCAATGAATAAATCTGGTAACCACTACCATAAATAGCATTACCAGCATCACCAAACCCTTCTTTATTAGTTAAATATATTTTATAAACCAAACCTACCAATTTAATTAAAATTTGAGAAACCATTACAACTAATACATTAGTCAAAAATCGTTCCCTTTTAACATTAAGATTTTTCTTTTTTGACATTAGTAAAACACTCCTTTAAAATTGTTTAATAAAATTAGGTACTGTTTCAAGCATTATATAATATGTTGGAAGATTATTCAAGACTAGTTGTACACATCATGATAAAAATATATTCACTTATATTGAAAAATAATTATACAAATGATAAAATTGTAAAAAAAACGGAGGAAATAAATATGGATAACCAAAGAGTTATAGAATTACTAGATGAAATAGATAGATATCTAATGAAAAATGTAGATGCAAATGGAAAAATAAAAAATAGTTTAGATATTTATGCAAGAATGCATATACAGAATATAGCAGAATTAAAAAAATATTTAGAAAGCAAAGGTGAAATGAAAGGCAGTATAAAAACTAGAGTGGAACAAACAGAAAATGCACTTTTGTATGCAATAGATAGAACACAGTTAAATACAAACAATAAATATTTTAATTGGATAAAATCCCAAAAACAACAAAAAAATCCTATAAAACCTAATGATGAACAAATATATTATGATATATGTACAGGACATAGATCAATAGTACGTTCTAACTATGCAAAAGAATATTTACCTGAAATTCCTGGAATAGAAGAATTAATCCATAGTATGGGAATAGTGGAACAAGAATATGAAAACTTTTTAAACAGAACAAATGAAAAACAACAAGAAACAGCATTAGTGGTAAGAAAAAGAAATATTATACAAAGATTTTTTGACAGAATTTTACATAGAGGAGCATATCAAAAACAACAACAAACAGTAGAACCAAATTATGAAAAAGCAACAGATAGAGAATATGGGAATGTACATCGTGCATATTGTGAGCAATTGAGTGATTATAGAAATTATAATAATACATATCAACAACCAAAACAAGAAATGCCAGAACAAGTTATTGCAGTTAGTGACTTACATGGAAATATGGACAAATGGCAAGCAATAAAAAAACAAATGAGAACAAATCCAAATACAAAGCTTATAATACTAGGAGATGCGGTAGATAGGGGCGAATATGGAATAGAAATATTATTGCAAATAAAGGAACTATGCGACAAAGGAAAAGCAGAATATTTACCAGGTAATCATGATGTTTTTGTATATAATTATGAGAAAGTAAAAGGAATGTTATTAGGGGTATCTGATAAAGCAAAACTACAAAGCAATAATCTTATAAAAATACTAGGACGTGATACAGCACATTTAAAAGCAAATGGAGGAGAAACAACATTAGCCAGTTTAGAAAATTTTGACAGAATAGTGAGAAATGAAATAAAAAATGGAAATATAAGTAATAGGATTGGAAAAAAAGAATTAATTGATTGGCTAGGTAGACAGCCAATACAAAAGAAAATCAAGACAGGAAAAACAACATATGCTTTAGCACATGCTTATTTTGATGATGAGTTATACTCTGCAAATAGTACATTTAATTTAGAACAAGCATTACAATTGGAAATGGCAGGCAGGACAGAAAGTAATATTTTCAAGAAATTTCAAACAATAATGTGGTATAGAGAACATAATCCAAAAACCCATTTTTCGCCAGTAAAATTTCCAAAAGGCTGTGTAATGGTTGTTGGGCATACTCCACAAAAAGAAGGAATAAATGCAAGAAGATTCCCTACAGGAGAATTGGATGAACAGATAATATACATTGATACAGGAAATAATATTGCAGCTCTTGACCTTACAAATGGACGAAGTTTAAACTATAAGACAGCTAATGAAGGTAGATAGAAAATAATCATATATTCTAAATTTATTGAATTTTATTCCATTTATTAACATTTTATGCTATGATATTATAATATAAAAATACTATATAGGGGAGAGTAAAATGAAGAAAAAAATGGAACATTTAAACGCAGAAGAAATAAAAGAAAAAAGTACAAAAACAATATCTGAATTCAAATCATTTATAGCAAAAGGAAATGTTATAGATTTAGCAGTTGGTGTTATAATTGGTTCAGCATTTGGTAAAATTGTTTCATCAATAGTAGATGATATTATAATGCCTGTCATCGGAGTTATAATTGGAGGAATAGACTTTACTAACTTATCAATAAAAGTAGGGGAAGCAACTATAACATATGGAACATTTATTCAAAATATTATTGACTTTTTAATTATAGCAATATGTATTTTTGCTTTTGTAAAAATAATAGATAGAATAACAAAGAAAAAAGAAGAAGTAGCAGCAGAAGAGCCACCAAAAAAAGATGAACAAATTATACTTCTAGAAGAAATAAGAGATTTACTAAAAGAAAATAAAAATAGCAAAAAAGAAACAATAAAATAAATAAAAAACAGTTCTAATTTTTAAAATTAGAACTGTTTTTACCCTAAAGAAACATCTAATATCATCATTAAGATAAATCCAAAAATTAAACCTAAAGTTGCTAAATTTTTATTCTCTTTTGCAGATTCGGGTAATAATTCTCTGGCAACAACAGCAATCATTGCACCTGCCGCAAAGGAAAGTAAAAATGGCAAAATACTTCTTATAGTTAAAACAAGTATTACTCCTATAATTGCAGAAATAGGTTCTACCAAAGCTGAAGACTGACCAATCATAAAGCTTTTAATTCTAGAAAATCCTTCATTCCTAAGAGGTAAAGATACAGCAGCACCTTCTGGAAAATTCTGAATGCCTATACCTAAAGCTAGCATAATGGCACCAATTAGAGTCATACCAGGAACACCACTAGATATTCCACCAAAAGCAACACCAACAGCCATACCCTCAGGTATATTATGAATGGTAATAGCTGACACTAATAAAATACTTCTTTTTAATGAATCTGCATTTCGTAAATTTTTTTTATTCTTTAAAATTTTATCAAGAAATCTATCAGATAATAGTACAAATAATCCACCCACAGTGAAACCAAGTGCAGGCAATAACCATACTATGTATCCTAATTCAGCTGATAAATCAATTGCTGGAATAAGTAAAGACCAAAATGAGGCAGCAATCATTACTCCAGCACTGAAGCCTAAAATCATATTTAATATTTTTTGGTTTGGCTTTTTAAAAAAACAGACAATAAATGCACCAAGAGCAGTAACAACCCATGTAAAAATTGTTGCAAGAAATGCTTGGTAAATGGGATGTATATTTGCGAACCAATCCAAATTTATCACCTCACATTACATAATATGCCTTTAATTGACATAGTGATACAAATAGTATTTTTTTATCAACCCTAGACTTTTAGTAGTTTTTGTGGTAGAATAATATGGTAAAATTTGTAGAAAAATGGAGAATGAGAAGTATGAGTATAATAGATTTTAAAATGCCAAAAATTAAATTTAAAAAAATGAAAATAAACCCTATGGAAGGACTTGAAGACATCGATTATGAAAAACTACAAAAGAAAAATACAAAACAAAAAAGAAGTACACCATATGAAGATAGAACACACTACAAAACAATAAGAGAAGCTTTTTTAAATAGTGTTCAAAAATATCCAAAAGAAGATTGTATTTTGGAAAAACCAACACACAAAGACCCATATAAAATAACAACATTTCAAGAGTTTAAAGATGATGTTTGGGCATTGGGAACGGCATTAATAAAAAATCTAAATTTACAAAATAAGAGAGTTATTATAATAGGTGAAACACAATATGGTTGGTATGTATCATACATGGCAATGCTTTGCGGAGTTGGAATAGCTGTACCAACAGATAGAGAGTTGCCAATAAATGAATTAGAAAATATCATCAAACGTTCAAGAGCATCTGCAATTATATACTCACCTAAAAAAGCTAGTGAGATTAAAGAAATAAAAGGAAAATTTCCAGAAATAGAATATTATATTGAAATGGCTTCAAATAAACCATTAGAAGGAAAAGATGTAGGCCTAAACTATTTAATTACTCTAGGAAAAAATATAATAGCTTCAGGAGATAAATATTTTGATGAAATAGAAATAGATCCAGAAGAATTTAAAATATTGTTTTTTACATCTGGAACAACAGCAAATTCAAAAGGAGTTATGCTTAACAATAGGAACTTAGCAGAAAATATTAATGCTGTTACAGCATATGTAAAACTATATCCAACAGATAGACTATTCTCTGTTTTACCACTTCATCATTGCTATGAATCTACAATAGGATTTTTATATCCACTATCACAAGGTGCTTCTGTTGCTGTTTGTGAGGGATTAAGATATATTGTTCCAAACTTACAAGAAGCAGAGCCAACAGCAATTTTGACAGTACCATTATTAGTAGAAAGTTTATATAAAAAGATAAATGAAAAAATTGTACAAAGCAAAAAAGACAAATTAGTTAAGAAAATGATATTAGTAACAAATGCTTTAAAATTAGCAGGAATAGATATAAAAAGAACAGTATTTAAGGAAATACATGAAAATTTAGGTGGAAAATTAAGGATTATAGTATCAGCAGCAGCACCTGTAGATAAAGCAATAGGAGAATGGGTAGAAGATATAGGGATTACATTTTTACAAGGGTATGGCTTAACAGAAACTGCACCAATTTCAGCATTAACACCAGAATACAAAACATGTGTTGGTTCAGTTGGTAAACCAATAGTTCAAGCAGATATCAAAATAGATAATCCTAATGAAAAAGGAGAAGGAGAAATTTTAATAAAATCACCTACTTTGATGATAGGATATTATGAAGATGAAGAAGAAACAAAAAGAGTAATTAATAGTGAAGGATATTTTCATTCTGGCGATGTAGGATATATGAATGAAGAAGGATATATATTTATAACAGGTAGAAGTAAAAATGTTATAGTTACACAAAATGGAAAAAATATATATCCAGAAGAAATTGAAATGTTATTAGACAGAGTGGATGAAATCAGAGAAAGTATGGTATATGGAAAGAAAAATGAAGCAAGTACAAAAAAAGAAGATAAAGAATTAATTATTACTGCAAGAGTAATTCCAGACCATGACAAAATAAAAGAATTATATGGAGAAAAAACAAAAGACGAAATTTATAATATTATATGGAAAAAAATAAAAGAGGTAAACAAAACATTAGAATCATATAAGGCAATAAAAAAATTAGAGATAAAAGAAGATGAATTCGAAAAAAGTTCTACAATGAAAATAAAACGATATAAAGAACTAGAAAAATCATGTTAAAAAAATAAAAATTAAGCAAAATTTAATATTATTAGTATAAAGTATTATCATATAAAGGCTTGGTGCTACAGAAAGGATGATAAAAAATGAAAAACAATAAGATTTTTTTCATTGGATTTATACTAATAATATTATTTTTTAATTTAGTATTTACTTGTGTCTCACAAGCAGAACTTGAAAATGATATACAATATATCGTTTTAGACGATGAAAATATCACTGTAAATGATGAGGAGATAACAACACATACAGCAGAAACTATATATTTAACAAATGCAATGGACAATGGAGGAAATAGTGATGAAGCAAAAAATGCAAATGTAAAAATTGCTAATATAATCAATATTAATAAAAGTGGAACATATGAACTAACAGGAAAATTATCAGATGGACAGATTGCTATAAATACTAATGATATACAAGGAAATGTAACAATTATTTTAAATAATGTAGATATAACCTGTGAAAATGCTCCAGCAATTTTTGTATACAATTCAAATAATGATTCAAATACATGTACTGTAACAATAGAACTTGCAGAAGGTAGTACTAATACAATTGCAGGAGGCAAGCTAAAACAAAGTGTAGAAGGTTGGGAAAACCAAGGCGAACTTTTATATTATATAGATAAAGGGTATGATGATGAAGGAACGTATTATGAAACATATAAATATGATGCAGCAATAAGTTCAGATATATCTTTAACTTTTGATGGAACAGGAACTTTAACAATAAATTCTCTTGCTAAAGAAGGGATTGAATCTAAAAGAAATATTACAATTAATAATGGAAATTATATTATTAATTCATTAGATAATGGAATAAATGCATGTACAGATAGAGAAAGTATTATTACAATAAATGGTGGCAATATATTGGTTGATGTATCAGATGAAGCAGAAGAAGGAGACGGAATAGATTCAAATGGATATATTTATATAAATGGTGGATATGTATATGCATTTGCCAGTGAAATCAGTCAAGACAGTGGATTAGATTCTGATTTAGGAACTTATATAAATGATGGATATGTAGTTGGAACTGGAAATATGTCAGATGAGATAAGCACAAATTCGCAACAAAATTATATGCAAATGCAATTTACAACAAAAGTAAATAGTGGTGATTTAATTACAATTACAGATGAAAGTAAAAATCCTATAGTTGCATTTAAAACAGACAAATCATATTCAGTAATTACAGTTAGTATACCAGAACTACAAGATGGAGAACATTATGTATATGAAGGTGGAGAAATAGAAGGAAAAAGTGAAAATGGCCTATATACAGAAATAACATCATACGAAGAAGGAACTATAAAAGAATATAATAACACTGAAAATGGTATAAGACCAAATGATTTTAGACCTATTGAAAACAATCAAATGCTAGAAGAAAAAAATAACAATATATATTTTTATGTTATGTCAGGACTAGGAATACTATTAATTTTATTAGTAATATTGGCTATAATATTAGTAAAAAAAGAGAAGATTAATATAAAAGGAAATATATTAATATTAATTATAGGAATAATTTTAGGAAGTATAATAACAATAGGAGTATTTTATATAATGAATAATAATGAAACAGATGATGCGACAAACACAATGCAACAACAAAATCAATTCAATTTACAGCATGAAAGACCGGAAATGCCGACACAGGATATGCAAGGAGAAAATGGTATGAATCAAATGGAAAGACCAGAAGACATGGCAAATCCAAATAATGGAGATACAATGCAACCACCGGAAATGCAAAGTGAACAACAAGTACAATAAAATATAATTTAAAAAACTGATTTTTCATATATATAAAGGCATATAGCAATTTTTGCTATATGCCTTTCCCCCTTAAATAAGCTAAATTTTAGTAAGCAAAGTTATTTGGCTATTCGTTTTTTTGATGATTTCTTCATCCTTTAATCTTTTTAATTCTCTCATCATAGCAGTTCTTTCAATCATTAAATAATCAGCTAAGTCAGTGAGAGAAAAAGGTAATTCAAAAGTTTTACTACTATTTTCTATTGATAACATATTGAAATACGCAAGCAGTTTATCTCTAACACTTTTCTTAGTTAAAAGAATAATTCTAAAATTTTGCTCAGCAATACTATGTAAAATTAAGTCAGGTAGATTTCGTAGAACATCAATGTGATACAAACAATCTTCAGTGCAATTTTCTGCTGAATCATAAGGATAAAATAAAATTCTGCATTTCTTCTTTGCAAGAACAAATAATTCTCTATCCATGTAAATTTTGAATAATGCTTCACCAAAAATATCATTTTTTCTATAATAATATAAAATCTTTTTATTACCATCTTTATCATAGGTTATAAGTTGTGCTTCACCATCTAATAAAATACAAAATTGATTTCTCCTCATTAAAAATGTAGTTATAACTTCATCCTCTTTAAAGTCCTTGATTTCGCATATTTTGCAGTTTGTAGCCATTTTGTGAACAAAACTATCAACATCGAAATTTCTTTTCATAAATATCACCAACATAAATATATCACAGTTTTGTTGCTATAGCAACAGTTAACGTAAAAAAAGTGTAAGATACTATACTTTGAAGCATTAAAATTTTGTAACATAAATGTAATATTTAAAAAAAAGTGAGATATAATGCGACATACAAAAGATAAATTTTTAACAAGATTAAAAAAGTTGCCATAGCAACTTTTTTAGTTTAAATTTTGAAATAAAATAAGGACAAATAAAATCGAGGAGGTACTTAAGATGCAGGTAATAAAAAGAGACGGTAGAGTAATGGAATTTAATAAAGAAAGAATAATTGATGCTGTAACAAAATCAATGGCACAAACAGTAGGTGGAGTTGATATAGATTTAGCTAACAAAATAGCAAGTAGTGTAGAAAGACAACTAGAATCAAAAAATCAAGTTAGTGTTTATGAAATTCAAGATGCAGTAGAGAAAAAATTAATGGGTTCAAGTAGAAAAGAAGTTGCACAAAGTTATATAACATATAGATATAATAGAGATGTTGCAAGAAAATCAAAAACAAAAGACATGTTCTTAGATATCATAAGTGCAAAATCAAATGATATAACAAGAGAAAATGCAAACATGAATGCAGATACACCAGCAGGAATGATGATGAAATTTGCTTCAGAAACAACAAAACCATTTGTTGATGATTTCTTATTATCTCCTGAAGTAAGACAAGCTGTAAAAGATGGTTATATTCATATACATGATAAAGACTATTACCCAACAAAATCTTTAACATGTATACAGCATCCATTAAATAAAATATTGAAAGAAGGATTTAGAGCAGGACATGGTTCTTCAAGACCAGCAAAAAGAATAGAAACTGCAAGCATTTTAGGATGTATATCAATGGAGACAATACAAAATGAAATGCATGGAGGACAAGCAATTCCAGCATTTGATTACTTCTTAGCACCATATGTAAAGAAAACATTTGAAGAAGAAATAAAAAAACAAGGTGAAGATTTAGATGTAGATGTTACAAAACTATTAGATTACCAACCAAAAGATTACTTAAAAAAAGAATTAAAAGGACTAAAAGGAAATGACAGAATTATACAAATAGCAATAAACAGAACAGTAGATAGAGTACATCAATCAATGGAAGCATTTATACATAACATGAATACAATACATTCAAGAGGTGGAAATCAAGTTGTATTCAGTTCAATAAATTATGGAACAGACACTTCACCAGAAGGAAGATGTATTATTAGAGAGATGTTACAATCTACATATGAAGGAGTAGGAAATTCAGAAACAGCAATATTCCCAATTCAAATCTGGAAAAAGAAAAGAGGAGTTAACTACTTACCAGAAGATCCAAACTATGATTTATATGAATTTTCTTGCAAAGTAGCTGCTAAAAGATTTTTCCCTAACTATATTAACTTAGATTCTACATTTAATCAAAATGAAAAATGGAAAGCAGATGACCCAAATAGATGGTATTATGAATGTTCAACAATGGGTTGTAGAACAAGAGTATTTGAAGACAGACATGGAGAAAAAACTACAATAGGAAGAGGAAACCTATCATTTACAACACTTAATTTGCCTAAAATAGCAATTGAATCAGCTCTAAAGGCACAAGAAAAACTTGGAATGTCATTTGAATTAGGAATAGGAAGCAGTGAAAAAATGACAGAAACATATAAGAAGACAGTAATTAAAATATTTATGGGAGAATTAGAAAAATATATGACAATTGCAGCACATCAACTATATGAAAGATATCAATTCCAAGCAACAGCAGTTGCAAAACAATTCCCATTACTTATGTCAGGTATGTGGATGGATAGTGAAAAACTAAAACCAAATGATAAAATAGAAGACGTTATAAAACATGGCACATTAAGTATAGGATTTATAGGATTAGCAGAATGTTTAACAGCATTAATAGGAAAACATCATGGAGAATCAGACGAAGCACAAAAATTAGGAATTAAGATTATCACAGAAATGAGAGACTTAGCTAGAGAATTTGCAGAAAGATATGATTTAAATTATTCAATATTAGCAACACCAGCAGAAGGTTTATCAGGAAGATTTACAAAAATGGATAGAAGAACATATGGAACAATTCCAGGAATAACAGATAGAGAATATTATACAAACAGCAATCATGTTCCTGTATGGTATAAATGTACAGCAGAACATAAAGCAAAAATAGAAGCTCCATATCATGAATTATGTACAGCAGGACATATTTTCTATATAGAATTAGATGGAGATGCAACACATAATCCAGCAACAATAAAAGCAGTAGTTGATTTAATGGACAAATACAATATGGGATATGGAAGTATTAATCATACAAGAACTAGATGTTTAGATTGTGGATTTGAAAATGCAGATGCAAATTTAGTAAAATGTCCAAAGTGTGGAAGTACTAATATTGATACAATACAAAGAATTACTGGATATTTAGTTGGAACAACTTCTCGTTGGAATGCAGCTAAATTAGATGAACTTAAAGATAGAGTAACCCACAACGGATTTGGAAATTAATAAAATAGGAAGGATATGAAACACAGATGAAAGTAGCAGGTTTTTATGATGAAAGTATTTCAAACGGATTAGGATGGAGAGCAGTTTTGTTTGTAAGTGGTTGCCCACATCATTGTCCAGGATGTCATAATAAAGTAGCACAAAGCTATGATTATGGAGAAGAGTTTGATAAAAATAAAATAATTAATAGAATTAAAGAAAATTCAATCTTAAATGGTATAACAATCAGTGGTGGGGAACCATTATGTCCAGAAAATATCAAAGAAGTTAATAATTTTATTGAAGATTTAAAAAAAGAAAAACCTAATTTTGATGTTTGGTGTTATACAGGATATACATTAGAACAGTTAGAAGCAAGAAATGATGATGTGACAAAAGAAACATTAAAAAACATAGACGTATTAGTAGATGGTAAATTCATAGAAGAAAGAAAAAATCCTGAAATTAAATTTAGAGGGTCAGATAACCAAAGAGTTTTAGACTTAAAAAATTGCTTTAAACAACATAAGATTGTAGAATTAGATATATAATCTATCTATTAAATGAAAACTTTGCAAATATATATTTGTAAAGTTTTCATTGTATTTTGAATAGATTTTCAAAGAAAAATATAGTATAATAAATAAGAAAATGTAAGAGGAGGTATATATATGGACTTAGAACAATGTATAAATAATAGAAGAAGTATAAGAAAATACTCAACAAAACAAGTAACAAAAGAAGATATTATTAAACTAATTGAGGCTGCACAAAAGGCCCCATCATGGAAAAATTCTCAAGTATCAAGATATTATGTAATAAATACACCTGAAAATAAAGAAAAATTTTTAAACTTTTTGCCAGAATTCAACAAAAACAATGTAAAAGATGCACCAGCTATCATAGTTTCAACTATTGTAAAAAACAGAAGTGGATTTGAGAGAGATGGAAGTTACTCAACGCATTTGAAAGAAGGTTTTCAATATTTTGATAATGGATTACAAGTACAAAATTTATGCTTAGAAGCATATAATTTGGGACTAGGAACATTAATAATGGGAATATATGATGAAAAAGAAATAAGAACTTTCTTAAATATTCCAGAAGAACAAGAAATTGTTGCAATTATAGGAGTAGGATATCCTGATATAACACCAGAAATGCCCAAAAGAAAAGACATTGCAGAAATAATTTCATTTATATAGGTTGCTTAGTTCTACTTCTAATCAAAAAAATAAATAAGTTAAATAGCAAATTGATTATATTTTAAATAAAGAAAATTATAAATATAAAAGATGATTACAAACTGAAGTGTAACCATCTTTTTATTTAGGTATCAAAAAATTATTATAATGTTTTGTTCAGCTTTATTTCTTAAAGTGTTAGAGCATGTTATTAAAATTTTAATATAAAAGGAATAAAAAAAACTTGACAACTACAAACAAATGTTTTAAAATATACAAAAAAAGGATGTGGAGATATGGAAAAAAATAAGAATCTGACCCAACATAACGATCAAATATTGCAGTCGGATCCCCAGAATCTTGGTGTCTCAGACAATAAATTAGTAATACAAAACGAATTAACTAATGAAAATATAAAAGATTTAATATATACTATAAGAGGAAAACAAGTCATGTTAGATAGTGATGTGGCAATGTTATATCAATATGAAACTAAAAATCTAAATAAAGCTGTTAAAAGAAATATTGATAGATTTCCAGAAGATTTTTGCTTTAAGCTTACTAAGAATGAAATAAATAAAATGTGGTTCCAAAATGGAACCACATCGAAGGGAGAAAAAATAAATATAGAAGTGAAAAATATTTGCCTTATGCATTTACAGAGCAAGGAATAGCAATGCTATCAGGAGTATTAAAAAACGATATTGCAATAGAAGTAAGTATAAATATTATGCGAGCATTTATAGAAATGAGAAAATTCATAAATACTAATAAAAATTTATTTGAAAAAGTAATTAACATTGAAAATAAAATGGACAAAAAGTTCATTGAACAAGACAAGAAATTTGATATAATATTTGATCAATTGCAACTTGAAGAAAATATTAAACAAAGAATATTTTTTGAGGGACAAATATATGATGCTTATAGTCTAATTGTAGATATCATAAAAAAAGCAAATAACAAAATTTTAATCATAGATAATTATATTGATGATAGTGTTTTAAAAATGTTATCTAAAAAGAAAAACAATGTAGAAGTAGTTATTTTAACATCTGATAAAAGTAATATTGAAAATTTAGATATAAAAAAATTCAATAAAGAATATCCTATGTTAAAAGTTTCTAAAACAAATAAATTTCATGATAGATTTATTGTTATAGATAACAAAGAGATGTATCATCTAGGAGCTTCAATAAAAGATTTAGGCAAAAAGTGTTTTGGAATTAATAAATTTGAGGATGTGGAAATTATAGAAAAATTATTAAATCATAATTAAAGCATATTTTTATAAAAAATACAAATAATTTCTATGGGGTGATTAGATGTTTAAACCTAAAGAAATTTTGTATGAAGAAAATATAAAAAATTATGAGTTAGGAAGGGAATTATTAGAAAAATATAAAGATATTCCAAAACATGTTATAGAAAATCATAATAATATTCCAGAAATGAGATGTAAAGAAAATTGTGAATTCACAGATATAAAAAGAAATCTAATAATTGGAGTTAGAAAAACACATAAGCTTGTACCAAATCATAAAACTTCAGATTTTTTAGTGCCATATACATCATCAGGATGTACTGCAATGTGTATGTATTGTTATTTAGTATGTAATTATAATAAGTGTTCATATTTACGATTATTTGTAAATAGAGAAGAGATGCTAACTAAAATAATAAATACAGCTAACAAAAGTGATAAAGAATTGACTTTTGAAATAGGTAGTAATAGTGATTTAATATTAGAAAATACTATAACACATAATTTAGAATGGACTATACCAAGATTTGCCGAAGAAAGCAGAGGATATTTAACATTTCCAACTAAATTTGACATGGTAGACCCAATATTAAATTTAGAACATAAAGGAAAAGTAATAGTAAGAATGAGTGTAAATTCAGAAAAGATAATAAATAGAGTAGAATTTGGAACATCAAATTTAGAAAACAGGGTAAAAGCAATAAACAAATTAAAAGAAGCGGGATATAAAATAGGAATACTAATAGCACCAATAATATTTATAGATGGATGGCAAACAGAATATGAGAACTTAATTATTTATTTAGAAGAACATTTAAGTGAAAAAGTAAAAAAAGATGCTTTTTTTGAATTGATATTTATGACATATAGTTATGTTCACAAAATGATAAATCAAGAAGCATTCCCAAATGCAATACAAATATTTGACGAAACAAAGATGAGAGGCAGAGGAAAAGGAAAATACATGTACAAAGAAGAATTAAGAAAAGAAGGGGAAATGTTTTTTAGACAAAAAATGAATCAATATTTTCCAAAAAATAAAATTGAATATATAGTATAAAAAGCCATTGAGAGAAACTATCTCAATGGCAAAATCATATACTAAAAATAAGAAATAGTGTTACATAAATTGAAATCAAAATATTGAATTTATTTATATTATCATTTATAATATAAATATGCGGGTATAATTTAGTGGTAGAATGCCATGCTTCCGACCTGGTAGCGAGAGTTCGATTCTCTCTACCCGCTCCATTTGAATACAACTTACGGACTAATTAAAGTTCGTAAGTTTTTATTTTTATATATGAAACTTAAATGTTCTCTTTCTAGGAAGGAGGACATTTTTTATGCTTGAATTTAAGACTATTCAGACTTTAAAGCCGAATACGGAAATACTTGAAGTGATTAAGGATTATAAATACAAAATTAAAAACGGTAAGGTTAAAAATCTACTACACACCAATTTACAAGTTATAGAACCCACTGAATATCTGATTACATATCCTATTACTCTTACAATACTAGAATACAAAGTAAATGAAATATCTAACAAACCATTTTATACTAAAGAGTATAATCAAAAATACAATCTCAAAGAAATTAAACAAATTTTAAATAAAATTAAAGTTTAGACTATAATTTTCATTTATTAATGAGGAAACTAATAAGAAATATTAAAAAATTTCAATTTAGTGTCTGTTATTTTGCGTTTAAGTGAGGAAACAAGTGAGGAGATGATATTTTATGAGATGTGCTGTTTATGTAAGAGTAAGTACAGATGATCAAAGAGATAATGGTTATTCTATTGATTCACAACTTCGTATGATTAAAGAGTATTGTGAGAAGAATGATTATAGTATTATAGATGTATATAATGATGCAGGTCATTCTGGTAAAGATTTAATGCGTCCAGAAATGCAAAGATTACTTGCGGATATTAAATCCAAAAAGATTGATAAATTAATTGCTATTAAAGTAGATAGACTTACAAGAAATAATTATGATGGCTT
>CALXVG010000012.1 GCA_944391955.1 uncultured Clostridia bacterium | reverse complement strand
TGTTTTTTCCTTACCAGTTGATTAATTAACCAATATGAAATGCCTAAATACTCTGATGCTTCTTTCATCGTTAGTGTAGTTCTTTGTACTTTTTGTAGCTCCATAAAATCATCTCCTTTCATTAGGTATATTAGGCTGTTAAATTCAGTTAACAAGTTTTATATGTTTCTTCATGTTAACTAATTGAATTTTACCACGCTTTATGATAAAATCCTATTAAATTTAGAGAATTCAGTTATCAAAGCAAAACTTTTGGTTTTTTTTGTGATTTGTTAACAAAGGAGATTAGATATGGAAAGAAAAAATAAAATAGGTATTTCTTTTGATGCTTCATATTTTGCTCAAATATTTATCCATACTTCTGGATCTTATTTGAGTAAACCTATAAGCAAAACTAATAATAAATATTTAGCAAATTTAAGGACTATTCCACCTGATGAAAAATTTGGGCAATTAGTTTTAGAACTTGAAAAAGTAACTTCTGAATTGGAAAAAGAAAAAATAATAAGTGAATTAAAATCAATAGTGGAAATTGATAAAACTGTTGAGTCTCTTCCTCTTTCTTTTAAAGATAATGTAGAAGATTTAAAAGGTTATATAGTTTTTGAGCCAACATCTGCTGTTGAACACTATGATCTGTCTTTATTAGATTTTATAAGCTATAATTTCGATGTATTTAATGATTATTTATTGTTTTTTATAAATTTCTTTGATTATTTTATAGATAAATTAGATGATAAAGATATTAAGTATATTGAATTAGATACTTTATATCCTGTAAGTGAAATAATTGAAATAGCTAAAAAATACTATGATAAGGAAAAAGGAACTTTAATATATTATCAAAGTCTTTTTAAAAAATGTATTAATTTTGTCTACAGTATTGATAATCCTTTTGATATGAAATATTTGACTCATAAGCAAATATTTTTCTTATATAATCAATTATATCAAGATACTTTTACAGAACTTAAACGAGACTTTCATTCAACAGACTCATTAGATTATCAATATAATGACTTTCCTATAAGAAAAGAATTAATTGGACTTGAGGATATAAATGTTTTGATTTCTACTATTGAAAAAATCGACCCTACTGGTAGAAAACTTAATAGTCTTCAACAATTTGAAACTACTAATTTATTTACAAGTTTTTATATTACCTTATTCAATGTAGTTGCTGTAAATAAAATGCATATTAAAATATGCGGTAATTGTGGAAGATACTTTATAACCCATAAAGATACAGTTACATATTGTGACAGAATTACAAAAGATAATATGACTTGTAAAGAAATTGGAAATAAAGAATATCAAAAACGAAAAAAAGAAAATGATACAACATATGATAAATATAGAAAAATTGGAAGTAGAAAGCAACTTAGAGCTAAACGAAATCCTGAAATAGATATGTATCAAAAAGATTTAGAAGAATATAGAAAAACTGGTAAACAAATGTATAAGGATGTATGCTCTGGCAAAATTTCTAATGAAGCATTTGCGAAATGGGTAGATGAACAAGATAAATAAAAGGAAAGTGTTTATGAATGAAAATTCATAAATACTTTCCTTTTTTATGATTTAAATTGCAAGATTATATTATTATTTTTTAATTTATTTTCTTCTGATAAAGTTCCTTTTTCCAAATCTAATAATTCTTCTATATCTTCTGCATACATTGGTATACCATATTTACCTATTTCGTATACAATTTGACTACCAGAAAGAATATTACTATTCTTTAACATAGCTATTGATTTTTTAAATAAAATAGTTTCCTGTAATTTCCATTGATTATCTAGCGGTTCTCTTATTCTCCACTTTCTATAATTCATTGTTTTTACTAACTCTACGTACTGACTATTATTGATCCTTCCGAGTTCTCTTGCTCTCATTACCATTGCAGCTATAGATACTTTCCATTTTTTCTTAAGTTCTTTATAATATTCCAAGTTGAGAGGATCTTTTAAATCATTAAAAAATACATTTTTAGGCAATAAAAATGATGCTGCAAAAGAATTCGCTTGCTCTTCTAATTTTCTTTGTTCTTCTGAAGATAATTCCTCTAACTTTTCTATATTTTTATGCAAAATAATATGTCCTAATTCATGTGCTGCATCAAAGTTTCTTCTAGCTACAGATTGTTTATCATTGCTTAGTACAACACAATACTTTTCTTTATTATTAATTTCATGTACTTGAGTAAATGCATCAATTTTTTTATTATTTATATTAAGAGTAGATACAATAATCCCCTTATTCTCTAACAAATTAACCATATTCTCTATTGGTTGTGATCCTATCCCCCAATAGTTTCTAACATTAGTTGCAATATCTTCTATATTGTCTTTATCATTTAAATCAATGTCTATATCAATTTCTGGTAAATCTAACTGTGGATAATTAAAATAATTATTTAAAAATTCATAAATATATACAATAAATTTTGTTTTCTCTTCCTGAGTTTGTAAATCTATTTTTTTTGTAGTTGATAACGCTCTAAAAAAAGTATTTTCTACTGGTACCATATTTAAGTTATCCATATAAAAGAAATCTCTTGGAAAATGCAATGTTGTTATTATAGTAAATTCTGTTTCTAATTTAGGTTTACTTTCATTCTTTTCATATTGTAAGACAGCTTGGCGAGATACTCCAATTTTATCAGCTAGTTCGCTAGCTGTCATATTTCTATATATTCTTGCTAATTTTAATCTTTCACCATTAAAATTATTCATTATTTTCCTCTTTTCTTATATCTTCATTATTTGGTTCAACATCCACATCTTCAGATTTTGCCAAAATGTCTGCCTTAATACTAAATTCAAGATCTCCTGGAATCACTTCAATATCATTATTTGTTTTTTCATAAACATCTTCATAATCAACTGTAATATAATCTGATAAATCTTGAGTTGCAATAATTTCTGCGTATTGAGACATCTTAACAGCTTTTACACTTAATAAATTAAACCCTTGCTTATTATATAAAATTGTAATATATTCTATTTCTCCATCTTCTTCTATTATCTGTCTTACTCTTTCTTGAATTTTTTCCTGTTCATCAAGTATTGTCTCCATTTCTGGAAATAAAACTTGTTGACGTCTTTCTTCTGGATTAAACTTCATTAAACTAAAAATATAGTTTTGCTTATCTTTTAAGTTTTTAGAATTGATAAGTGTTCTCATTCTTTCCTCGCTCATAAAAGAATATAATCTATGTTCTTCTCTGTTATAAACAAACAATAATTTATAACTTCCTCTATAAAATTCTTTTGCTTCATATTTTGTATCTAATGATATTATACTATACAATGAGCTCATCATTTTATCTATATTTCTTAAACTTTTAGCATTATCAAATCTATCACCATTTTCTCTTTCTGCTAATTTTGCTCTTTTTAACCCTAATTGCATAGCTTCCACTATAGTTTTGGAAAATTCTTCATCTATCATCTATTTCATTCCTTTCTATTTATTTTTTCATATTATATTCTTTTTCGTTATTTTTGTCAAGTATGTTTTTGTTTTTTTATTTTTTTGAAAGTATTTTTTGATTTTTTTGTATTTTTGCAAATAGCCTATTGCATTTTGTTATCATTTATTATATAATTTATATTGTCAACAATATGTATAATCTCTCCCACCCATAGGCATACTTGAAATGAGGTGAAATAAGTAATGGTTGGGAGTATAGAAAAAAGAGGAAAAGATAGTTACAGGCTAGTATGTACAAATGGCTATGACTTAAATGGAAAGCTAATAAAACATACCAAAACAATACACGGAACTAAAAAAGATGCTCAAATAGAACTTGCTAAATTTGTTGCTGATGTTCAAAACGGTCTTGTAATTGAAGGTAAATCTCTTAAATTTTCTGAATTCACAGAAATATGGAACAGATTATTAAGAGCAATGCTTCATAGAGCAGTTTACTGGCAATTAATTGTAAGTAATCCTGCTGAACGTGTCCAATCACCTAAAGCTAGAAAACCAAAATTTTGCATTTTTAGGTAAATCTATATCAGATATTGCATATGTTCCACCATCACCATATCCTCTATAGAATATGCTTCAATGTTTACACCACTTGCCAATTCATTCTCACCTTCAAAATATGGAGTAACTCTATATAATACATGGTTAGTTTGATTTTCCTTTAAGTAATTATATACTTCATCTTCAAATTTTTTCATTCCTTTTATATTAAAGTCTCGCGTACCTGTCATTAAATTTCTTTCATCAACATATTTAATATCATAATACAGGAAATTTTTCAATATTGGTCTATGTGGATTTTTATTGTAAATTAGAATAATTTAAGAAATAATTTTTAAGTTAAATTTTAATAATTTGAAAATAAATATTTTTGATTTTTTGAATTAATTATACAACCTGTGTATTTTTATATCATGTTTTAAGCAAATTTTCAATAATTTTGATTTAATATTTCTATATTTTATGAATTTTTTAATTCCTTCCAAAAAAATGATCATAAGGATAACCTGCTTTAATATATAATTCCGTTAACTCCATCTTATACTTTTTCAATAATTCCAAATACTTATGTTAAATACATTTTTGCAAATCCACTCAACTCCTTTGCTAGAAATAACAATTTTGCCATCAACTAAAAATTTATATTGCTCACATCCATTATCACACTTTTTAAATTTTCCAATATATGCTTAAATATATTTAGAGTTGAAAGGAAATAGACGAGATTTTATAATTAATCCCGTCTATTATTTTATAATTCAGTATTGTATTCTTCGACAGTTCCTTCTAGTACTTCTATAAATTTATATATGAATCCTGATAATATATAATATGTATCATCATTTTCATAATCATATCTTGATATTTTAAATCCATTGGCAATATATTTTAGTTGATTATCAAAATGAATATTGTTAGACAAATCTGGCACTTGTTCAATTATTGAATCACTCACCTTTTATTATATACTATTCATATTTTTTGATATAAACTTTAGCTCTCTCACACCAAATATCAACATATCCATCACTTAACGCTGGTTCTGGGGATATATGTATTTCATTGTTATTATCTAAAACTAGAATAATTTCACCAAATGTTTCTTCTTTAGGATTTTTTTCAATTATTGTACTGTCTTCCCAAACTTCATATTTTTCATTTACTTTATGGTATTTAATACTTTTTATATATCCATATTCAAATATTGAAGTTATTCTTCTTGATATTTTCATTGTTTTATAATTATATACTTCATCTGTTCTATTAAAAAAGTCTTTACAATCCATCTTTGCAGATTCTTCTAATTCATCTCTAGATAATTTTTTATATTCAATATATAAACTGTCAATATTACGATAGTCTATTGTCAATGCATTTTGATTTTCAAATAGAATATAAAATTCAGTATCTAGGTCATATCTTCTTTCTTCTGTATCATCTGGACAGTCAAAGTTTTTACTATATACTTTTATAATTGGATTTTTGTTCTGTTTTTCAATAATCTTGTTGAAATATTCTAATAAATCAGATGATTTTATAATACGTTTTTCTCCTTTAATATCCATTTACTTTTTCTCCCTTCATTTTATTCTTCAAATAATACTTTCTGCATTCTTCCTGGATTATTTAAAAAGTCTTTATATATTCTATATACATCAGTATCTTCATATTTTATTTCTTTCATATTATTATTCATATCAACTATTTTCCCATATCTATATGCCAGTAATATTGGAGAATGTGTTGCTATAATAAGTTGCGATCCATTTTTAGCTAAGTCATGTATATAGCATAATAAAGTCATTTGCCTTTGTGGTGATAATGCAGACTCAGGTTCGTCCAAAATATATAAACCTTTGTCCCAAAATCTATTTTCTACTAACTTGAGAAATGACTCTCCGTGTGAGCATTCATGTAAGTCCCCGCCATACTGCCAACTTAACTTTCCTGTTACTCCATTATTATTGCTTATTTCTGTAGCTACATTATAAAATGATTCTGCTCTTAAAAAAAATTTTGTTGTAGGCAATCCGAATTTACTAATTTTTATGTGTTTATATAATTCTGAATAATCATCATAATTGGAAAATTGCATATTATTGCTTCCACCTTCAGGGTTAATTCCTAAATTAATTGCAATTGCTTCTATGAGTGTCGATTTTCCAACTCCATTTTCTCCATAAAACATTGTTACTTTACTATCTATTTTTAATTCTTCAAAATCTTTTAGACATTTTATATTAAATGGATATACCGTATTGTTTATATTTTCTCTGTTTAATCTAACTCTATTTACAAATAAATCCTCCATACAATCCTACTTTCCTTTTATTTTTTAAGATTATATCACTTTCCCCTAAAAAAATAAACTGCTTGGAATTATTATCTTAAAGTGCAAATTTTGCACTTTAAATTTTAACTAATTTTTCACCTTTAAAAACTTTCGCCACTTTTTTAAGCAAAAAAAACAAGGAACGTTCAATTCCTTGATAATATATCTCCCTTTAATTTCTTCTATTTTGTCTTTATAATATCATAAAAACTTAATTCAAACAACAATATTCGATAATTTATTTCTCATCACTCTTTCTCATTTACTTTTTCCTATTTTCATGATATAAATAGTAAAAATAATTAGGAGATTTTTATGATTATAGAATATGATTCAAAATATGATGAACAAATTAAGGATTTACTTGTTGACTTGCAAAATTATTTAATAGATATTGATAACTGGCATACTCAAATACTTCTTCCTGAATATAGGAACAATATTTTTGATTTAGATATAAATAAAGTAAACAATCAAAATGGGAAAATTTATTTATCAGTAGAAAATAATATTGTTCTTGGAGTAATTATAGGAGTTGTTGATGAAAAGGATGAAATCGATAAATTAACAAATGATTGTGCCAAAACTGGTTCTGTAATTGAATTAATTGTTAAAAATAATATAAGAGGAAGTGGAATTGGTAAATTGTTACTAGAAAAGATTGAAGAATATTTTAAAAGTATTGGTTGTAAAAGAATTAATATTGAAGTATTTGGTCCAAATAAAAAAGGATTAAACTTTTATGAAAAAAATGGTTATATCCCTCGAGACATAATTGTTTCAAAAAAATTAGATAAGAAAGGAGATATAAAATATGATTAGATACTTAGAACATACTCCTTCTGCAGAAGAATTTAACTATTTAACAAATTCTGTAGGTTGGGGAATTAGAAAAAATAATATAATTGATGAGGCATTAAGAAATACTTTGTATTCACTATGTGTTTATGATGATAATAAATTAATTGGCTATGGAAGAATTATAGGAGACAAAACTATATTTTTATATATTCAAGATATAATGGTAATTCCCGAATATCAAAGTAAGCACATTGGTACTGGTATAATGGAAAACTTATTAAAACAAATAAATGAATATAAAAAAATAAATCCTAATATTAGAACTTATTTAGGTGCATCAAAAGGAAAAGAATCTTTTTATGAAAAATTTGGATTTATTTCAAGACCTAATGAAGATTTAGGTGCTGGAATGATTTTATATTAAAAAGGAGGCAAAATAAAAATGCAAGAACTAGAATATAAAAGATATGAAGAGATTGGGAATTGGGATTTTTCAGATATAAAATATACAGTAAGGCAAGAAAGCTCTTGGGATTTTTATAAAGAAATATCTAAATATTCTAAGCCTAATTCATTAATATTAGATTTAGGCACTGGTGGTGGAGAAAAAGCTTTATCACTCTTACCAGATGTTGGAATGATAATTGCAACTGACTTTTCCCCTAAAATGATTGAAACCGCCAATATCAATAAGAGCAATTTTCCTGATAAAAATATTAAATTTGTAACTATGGATAATCTAAATATGAAATTTCCAAATAATTTATTTGACATTATAACTGCAAGACATACTATTATTGATGCTGTACAAATATATAATTGTTTATCCAATAATGGTGTACTTATTATTGAAGGTGTAGATAAATATGACTGTTGGGAACTAAAAAAATTATTTAATAGAGGTCAAGCCTTTAATGATAGCATTTCTATTAGTCAAAAAGATTATAACGATATAAAAAATGCTGGTTTTTCTAAAATAGATTTACACGAAATAATACAATACGAATATTATGAAACAGAAAACGATTTGCTTGCATTACTTTTAAAAACACCTATTTTAGACGATTTCTCCGAACTAGACACATCAAATAACATTCATCAAACTCGAATTGAACAAGATTTATTTAACCAATATATTAGTGAACATACTACTGATAAAGGAATAGAATTAAAAAGAGTATTATATGGAATTATAGCAACAAAAGGATGAGAGGATTAAACTTTTATATGCAGAATAATTATACTATTATAGATATAATTGTTTTCCCAAAATTATAGACCATTATTTTATCCTCTCCACCAATCTCGCATATTCTTCTAGTGTTACTTTTTCTGGTCTTATTTTTAAGTCTAATCCTACTTCTGCTATTTTGTTTTCTATTTCTTCTTTTGTTCCATATTTATTGCTATTTGCTAAAGCATTTAGTAGGGTTTTTCTTTTTTGCATAAATGCTATTTTTATTAATTCAAATAGTTTTTCTTCATTTTCTACCTTTACTATTGGTTCCTTTTGAACCTCTAATTGTATTACTGTTGAATTTACTTTTGGTGCAGGTATAAATGCTGTATTTGGAACCTGAATAACAGTATGTGGTTTTGTATAATAATTTATTGCATATGTTATGGCACCAGTTTCTCCTTTACCTGGCTCTGCTATTAATCTATCTGCAACTTCTTTTTGAACCATTACTGTAATTGTTTTTACATTTAATTTATCTTCTAGTAATTTCATGATTATTGGAGTTGTAATATAATATGGTAAATTTGCTACAATTTTAGTAGTTGAAAATTTTTCATTTTCAATTAATTCTTTCAAATCTACTTTTAAAACATCTTTATTTATTAATTTAAAATTATCATATAATGCAAATCTCTCGTTTAAAATCTCAATCATTCTTGAATCTAATTCTATGCAAATAACTTTTCCTGCTCTTTCTAAAAGTTCTTTTGTTATTGTTCCTAATCCTGGTCCAATTTCAATTATTAAATCATCTTTTTTTATGTCTGCTGCTTTTATAATTCCCTCTACGGTTTCATCATCTATTAAAAAATTTTGTCCTAAATTTTTATTTGCATGAATGTGATATTTATCTAAAATAAATTTAGTTTCTTTTAAAATACTCATTTCCCCTGTTTCCTTCCATCTAGTATTATAACATATTATAACTATAAATAGCTATATAAATTATTGTAAATTTAATCTAGTTATGCTATAATTTTTTTAGGTGATGATATGTTTGAAGATATAAAAAGAAATAAAATGAAATCAGGTTTTATTGTAGGTGTATTTATTTTAATAATTACTCTAATAATATACTACTTAGCAATGGCTTTTGATTTTAGTGCACCAGTAGCAATTGTTTTTGCATTACTATTTTCAATTATAACAAGCTGGGCTTCATACTATAATAGTGATAAAATAATTTTATCTGTAACAAAAGCAAGACCTGCAACTGAAGAGGAAGATACTAAATTAGTTCATATTTTTGATGCACTTATGATTTCTGCAGATCTTCCTGCTAGACCAAGATTATATGTTGTAGATGACCCTCAACCAAATGCTTTTGCAACTGGAAGAAATCCTCAAAATTCTATAATTTGTGTAACTACAGGCTTATTAGAAAAATTAGATTATTATGAATTAGAAGGAGTTATAGCTCACGAGATGAGCCATATTCGTAACTATGACATTATGCTTTCTGCAATTGTTACAGTTATGGTTGGTTTTTTAGTAATGATTTCTGATTTGTTTTCTCGTTCATTGTTTTGGAGAGGTAGCAGTAAAGATGATGATAGCAAAGGAAATGCAATATTAATGATAATAGGACTTATTTTACTTATTATTTCTCCTATTATTGGTCAAATAATGCAAATGGCACTTTCAAGACGTAGAGAATATTTAGCAGATGCTACAGCTGCTGAAATTACTCGTAATCCTCAAGGCTTAATTTCAGCATTAAGAAAATTAGATGATGATACTAACCAATTAAAAACTGCTAATAAAGCAACTGAAAATTTATTTATAGTAAATCCATTTAGAAACAAAAAAAATGGTAAGAAAAAAGCAGGATTATTTGATACACACCCTAGTATTGATGATAGAATTGAAGCTCTACAAAATATACAATAAGAAAATAACGGTCAATCAGTAAATTGACCGTTTCTTTTTTTAATTATTATTTACACTTAATTTTATTATTAAATCCAAATTATCGTCTTCTGCTGCTCTATTTTTTCGTATTGCACCACATTTTTTACATCTATGAATTATTACATAACCTTTTTTGGAACTTATTTCTACACCTATTGGTTCTAATAATCCATGACATGTTTCTTCCCTGTCTCCTGGATTATTGTCAACATGTTTTGAGTATAGACAATGGTTGCAATGATTTCTGCAAGAATATCCCAATTTTTCTACCTTTTTGCCACAATTTTCGCATATAAATTCTTCATCTATTTCTGTAAATAAGCTTTGCATCTACTCTATCCCCTTTTACTAAAATTCAAAGATACTATTACCAATAAACTCTCTAAGCAAAGATTGACTTGGTATATTATCATCAGGAATATCTTTAAAATATTTAAGTAATGATAAAATTCTTTTAGCTTCTGAATATGTTGGAGATTTAGGAGATATCTGATTTAGTAATGGAATAGCATATTTTTTCAAAACTGCTAATTCATATATTAAAGAAGAGTTAAACATTATATCTGCTTGTTCTTGAAATTTGAAAATGTTTTTTAATTCTCCTTTTTTTACAGATTCCCACATCTCTAAAGTATGTTCTGCACTATATCCTCTAAATTGATTGTCTCTTACTATTCTTCTTATTAATCTTGTATCTGTTGTTGAAATTCTATTATAATAATCAATATTAAGTACTGTTAATGCACTTATATATATTTTATATTTTTGTTCTTTTGGGATTAAGTAAGTTAAATTATCATTTAAACAATGAATTCCTTCCATTACAAGCACTTCATCTTTTGCAAGTTTCATTTTATTTCCTCTATATTCTTTGCGTCCTGTATGGAAATTAAATGTTGGTGCCTGTATTTCTTCTCCATTTAGTAATTTAATTATATCTTCATTTAAAAGTTTTGTATCTATTGCCTCAATACATTCAAAATCGTATTTACCATTTTCATCTAATGGTGTTTCTTCTCTTTCTACAAAATAATTATCTACTGATATTGTAACTGGTTTTAATCCATTTATTTTTAATTGTAATTCCAATCTTTTTGAGAAAGTTGTTTTTCCAGAAGAAGAGGGTCCCGCGATTGTAATTAGTTTTATATTATTATTTTTAATAATCTCATCTGCTATCTTTGCAATTTTCTTTTCATGTAATGCTTCATCTAAAAGTATATATTCCTTTATTCTATCTGTTTCTATGATTTTATTTAATTTGTATAATGTATCTATTTCTAATATCTTATGAACATTTTCATATTCCTTTAAAGTATTATACAATTTTGGAGTTTCTTTAAATTCAATTAGTTTATTTGGATTTTTTTCGTCTGGATATCTTATTAAAACTCCGTCATCATATTTAACAATTTCAAAATTTTTTATAATTCCTGTAGATATTGGTAATACTCCATAGAAGTAATTAAAATAGTCTTCACAATAATATAGTGTTACTTCTTTTTTTTCTTCTATATCTAATTGTAATCTTCCTTTCAAAGTGTTATTTTGTTCATAAAATTCGCGAGCATCTTCCTGAGACATAAATCTTTTTTCTATTGGTAAATTTTTTTCTATTATTTCACGAGCTCTTCTATCAACTTTTTCTATTACTTCATCTGTTACTTCTAAATTATATACATTAAAAAACATTGAATTATATAATTGATAGTTTATAGTAAGTAATGCTTCAGGAAATAGCTCATTAAAAGCCTTACTTATGATATAGATAAGTCCTCTTTTATATACTCTCATTCCATCTTTATCTGTTAAATAAATTAAATCTATAGTTCCATTTTTCTCTATTTTATATGAAAGGCTTTTAACCTCATTCTCAAATTTGCATGCTATTATATCATCTCTGTTAGTATTTATTTCTTTGTGTAGCAAATCTTTAACTTGAGTTCCTTCTTTCACGTCAATTATTATTCCTTTGTAATCTATTTGCATCTTCTTATTTCATTCCTTTCAAAAGGTTTTATAGTGATTGTTGTTGTTCTCCATTTATTTTAATTCTTTCAATCACAATTTCATTATCTTCATTTTCATATACATAAAATACCCATTTCCCAGATATACCAATAGCATCTAAGTTAGATACTTTTTTTATAACTCCTTTGTTAGCAGCTTTGTAATTTATTGTACATATTTTGTATTCTCCATCTTTTACAGTGTAATAAATAGCATCATCTTGCATATTTATATTTTCTATATCTTCAGAAAATGTATATATTCTTTCTTCTTTTTCTCCATTTTTATTCATTTTATATAATTTATATTGAGATCCACCTTCAAGAACAATATAATATACTTTGCTTCCCTTTACATGTAAAGCTATATATTCATCATCTTCTAATTTACCAATTCTTGTGTTCTTATCTCCATCTAATTTCATTCTTGCAATATAGCTATTTCCGTCATTTTCATAAATATAATATATTAAATTATTACAAATTTCATAATATTGAATGTTTTTATCTGATATTTTATTTTTATCACTGCCATTTGTTTTTATACTATATAGATTACCATCTTTAAAATAATAAACTCTATCTTCTGATGCTGTAATTGCTTTATGGTCTATATTTTTTGCTAAAATTTCTTTTTTGTCCCCATTAGTTTTTATTTTTACTAAGTTATATTGATTATCATCTTCATCTTTTTCTAAACAATATATATAATTATCTACAACATTTACATATTCATAATAACCACCTAGAATCTTTTGAGTTTTTTCTCCATTGGTTTTTACTCTATATATGCCTGAAGGCTCGTTATCATCAAATTCCATGTAATAAGTCCATTTTCCATCTTCTGCTACTATTCCATAATTAAAATTTAAGTTTCCTGAGGTGTTTCCTATTTCATCTTTTTTAAATACTGATGATATTACAAGAATAGTTATAATAACAATCATAGCAGCTAATATTTTTAAAACTAAAGGCTTATGTGTTTGTATAAACTCTAGTACAATATCTTTTATCTGTAATAACTTTTCCATGTTCTATCATTCCTTTCTTTCACTATAGTTCACTATTCTAACATTAAAATTTTACTATAAAACCTTGAATAAATCAAGTTCTGTTAAATTTATTTTAAAAATACTTCACATAATTTTTACAAGTTTCTCAATTTATGATATAATATAGTTCATTATATATATGGAGGTGTGCAAAATGTATGCCAAGGATATAGCCATTGTAACTAGTGGCGCATTGGCAAAAAATGGGGGAATTATTACCATTTCTGAAGTATTCGCCCACAAAGTCAATATTCCACTTTACGATTTGGCAACAAACCCTGCAGTGCCAGTTCTCTTAAATGATTTTCAGACCATACTTTTTAGTGGGTTTGATGAGAGTTTTGTTGAACTGACTCGGTATCTTAAGTCCATTGGTAAAAAAATTGCAGTTTGGTGGCACTTTTCTTGTGCCAGCGAAGTAGACAATGACATCGGAAAGGCTTGGAGAGCTTTGCTCCCTTTGCTCAAGGACCATAGCATCGACCTGTTTATTTCAAGTAAGAAGGATGTTGATAGAATCATTCATAACTTTTTTGGTATACCAACCTTTTTCGTTATGAACAATATCATAGATACGTCTCGTCGTAACCTGCCCAAAGAAGGTCTTGGGATTTATTCTGGTTCTTCCAATTATTGGATTAAGAACCTCTACTCAAATCTCTACGCCTGTCTTATGACCAAGCTTCATGTTGATATCATTCCTTACGATTCTTCATTGCAAGGCATTGTTCAGAATCTTGGAATGGAACAGTATGTAACTGGCTTAAGTGAGCGAATTGATTATGAGGATTTTCAATCTCGGATGGCTTCTCGTGAGTTGGTAAGCTATGTGACTTTTTCTGAGTGTGCCCCACTTATCCCATTAGAAGCATTGAATAATGGCGTTATCTGTATCACAGGCAATAACCACAGCTATTTTTGCGAAGATGAAAGGCTTCGCTCTATGTTAGTAGTTTCCAAACCTGATGATCCTATGTCCATTTATCGTTCCATCAACTATGCCCTGATGCATAAGTTTGAAATCATGGAAAGATATGCAGAATGGAAAAGCTCATATGATAGAACCCAAGAATATAATTTTATCCGTCTTTTTGAGCTTATTTCTTCGCTTTAACCTCAAGTATGTATCCTAAATTGGGTACTATTACAGTATTTCTATAAATATCTGTAAAAAGTAAGAGAGCCGGCATTACTGCCGGCTCTCAAGCCCTACCTTGACATTGGGCTATCCCACTTGGGATTACTTCTTGAAGATGTAGACATAAATCGCTTTTTCGGTGTTCTCAATACCAATTATGTATCTATCATCCTCAAACACCTTCATTCTGCTGTCTTCCTCCTCATGTTTTCCTACAGGCTTCCAGCCGTATTGCGTTTTCTTCAGATTCCACGGAAACTCTGAGAGTTCTTTAATGTCTTCGCAAAAGATTAAACGCTTACTTGTCTTGCCTTCGCAAACAGGGAGCATCTCACACAAAGCTAATGCAATGTAAAAGCCAAAGTTCCCTTTTGCTCCCATCAATGCATCAACAATGCTGCTTGGGTTTGAGTACAGTTGTTTTCCTTTGGGATAAAACATACACTCAATCCGATTTGACAGTAGATTCTTCGTCTCCTCCCAGAAGGGAGCTTTCTCTGCACTTTGCTCTCCACAAAGCACAAATTCCTTACTTGGACAATATGCTCTTTCTTCGTATGCAATCATTCTTTAGTCCTCCTTTGTAATTTACTTTGTGGTGCCAAGGTATATAAACGAATATGATTATTATATCATATTTACATAATTTTTTCAAATTTTACACAAATCGGACAGTTGCAAAATGTCACATTTTCTAACTTACACAATTATCAAGTATTTATTTGTTAAATTCATCTACTATATTTCCTAATATTTTCTCTATTATATCTTCCATAGTTACCATACCTTCTAATTTTCCATCTTCAGTTTTTACAATAATGATATGTTTACTATTTAATTGCATAGTCCTAAATATTTCATCTATATTTTCTTTTTTCTTTACAAACGTAGGTTCTCTTAATATTTCTTTTAAGTCTATATTAATTTTTCCTTTTTCCTCAATACCTTTTAATAATACATCTTTTACATTTAATATTCCAATTATATTATTCTTATTGCCTTCATATACAGGTATTCTTGTATATTTATATTTGCTAATTGTTTCTAAAATTTTTTCTTTTGAAGATTCTATATTAATACATATCATTTTTTCTTTTGGTATCATAATTTCTTTTATTTTTAAGTCATCAAATTTTAATGCATTATATAATAGTTTTTTCTCTTCTTCATCAAAAATGCCTTGATCTTTTCCTTCTGCAATTATTAATTTAATTTCTTTTTCTGTTAATTTTTCGTTTGGTTCATTCTTAATTCCAAATATTTTTGAAAAAAGGTCTTCTGATTTTACTAATATTTTTTCAAATACATAATTTATTTTTGCAAAAATTGTTAATATATTAACTGTTCTATATGCTACTTTTTCAGGATTATTTCTTGCTATTCTTTTTGGAATTAGTTCACCAAACACTAAAGTTATATATGATAAAATTATAGTGATAATAATTAGTGATAAAATATATGCTGGTGTAGTTGCTATTCCGAATGTTTCCAAACCTTGCTCAAATTGATTAACAAAAGCTTCTGCTACAAATATACTTGCAAATAATTCTGCAAATGTCATTCCTATTTTTGTTGTTCCAAATATTCTTAATTTATTATCCAATAAGTTTTTTATTTTTAAGATTTTTTTCCTCTATTTTTATTTGCATATTTGCTCATTTGATTAAATTTTGCTTTATTTAAATAAGTAAATGATGTTTCAGCAGCAGCAAAGATTCCTTTTACACATATAATTAGTATTTTAGTTGACATTAAAATTCCTCTTTTCTTAATATTTTATGTATATATATTATTTTTTCTTTCTTACTCGTTAAATATAACATAAATTGATTAGTTTTTGCAATATTGTAAATAGATTTTTGAAGTTAAAAGTCTCAATCTCAAGGTTCTGAATGACTATTATATCAAGTATCATTCCCATCAGTATAAAATTATTCTTCAATAAAACAAACCCGATAGTCTCATTTAGACTACCGGATTTATGATTATTTATTAGAAATTTATTTTGTTTTATGTCAACTTAGTTTACAATGTTTTTATGTTTTTAGGGACACCTGTTTTTAAAAGGTGTCCCTAAAAGCAAAAAAAGAAAATGAAGAAATGCGGTCTTCAAATTCTTAAAATTCAATTAACCTTATCAAACTAATTTGTGGTGCCAACGACGTAGACATTTACAACTCGCTGACTCTCTTGACGAATGACTAAATAGTCATTCAAGTTATAAATATATTACCAAATTGTATAATAAAAATCAAGTATTTTACAGAAAAATTTTTTTATTCCAAATATACCAACAGTGGGGAGTTACCAAACTCCCCACTGCGGTGTGCATAGATTGTGGGACTTAGAACATCAGAACATCTTTTTGAAGAAGTTTGCCACGCGCGTCAGCAGAGGAACTTTTTCCTCGTAGATGTCATCCTCAGGCTCAGTCTTAGCCTTCTTGGTATAGTCCAGCCCCTCGAACGCCTTTTCAAGCGTTTCCTTGTTCACGTCATAGCTCTGCTTGTCGAACATCTTGTGGATATGGAACTGGAAGCTCTTGGCATACTCGGCCCAGTTTTCCGGCTCGATTTCGTGCATCAGCAACGAACGAATCACGGAATCGGAAGCATACGCCGTAAAAGCAAACGGTTCATCCTCAGCAAAGTGTCCGTTGGGATTAATCCAGATTTCCCCATCAGGAATTCCTCCGCAAAGGAAACCACGAAGGGTATAACCAGGATTCTCCTGCTCAAATCTCTCGCAGAGAGCCTTGAACAGGTCACGCCTCGGATCGTGTTCCTGCATTTCTGCATCCCAGTTTCCATCCTTGTACTTACTGAACGGGCAGTTTTCCACAGAGCAATCAGCACAGTTCTTCTCGGAAGGCATGTAGCCACAAGACTGGCGATAGCCACGACAGGAAAGAATCTGGAGATAGCGGCGAACTTCATCCCTGCGACCAACAAGGTCGATAGGCTGATAGTAGCCACCACCCACCATAGAGCCACCGCCCCAGTAATATCCCACCTGCCAATTGGCAGAGGTGATGTACTCGTGAGCAGAGACCTTGCCAGAGGAAATGTCCTCCAAGTCATCCGGATGGATGTCGATGAAGAACGGACCCCTGTAGTGATGCAGAAGCATCGGTGCACCAGTCTTAGGAGCTTGGATGTAGTAGTACCGACCTTCGGTAGAAGGATGGATGTGATCCAAGCCGATGTGCTGTCCGATGAGTTCACTCAGTTCGGTAGCGAAGTTGTTGACGTTGACATTGTTGTTGTTTTCCATAATGATTCTCCTTTTAATTTTCAATGTACACCTTTACTTGTACTCCCAAATAATCATTTTACTAATCAGTTGCCATTCCATAAGGTGCAAAAGGAGTGTAACTAAAAAGTAAACTTATAATAATTATACCATAAATTAACATAAAATGCAAAAATCATGCTTGTTTATTTATTTCTATTCTATAATTACACTTTTATATTATTGAATAAATACATTGCTATCTGATTTTGTTGATTATTATTCATTTCCATTATTTTAGCCATTACAAATATAATAGTAGGGTATTTTCTCATATTCACATAGCTTACCAGATACTCATTATCAATTTGTTTTAGCCTTTTATCAAATATACTATGAATATGTGCTTTATTATACTCCATATTGGTATAATAACTTGAACTCATACATAAACCTAATCTTAATTTATTTTTTAAATCCATATTTTTAATTATAGATATTACATTATTAACTTTTTCATCTCTCATATAGCTCCTCCTAATTCAAATTATAATCGTTTTTCTTTTTTCCTTTTTTAGCTTGAATCTCAGCTAATTCATCATTAGTTAATACTTTTCTTGTAGGATTATGAATTATATCCGAATCGTTATTATCAAATATTCCACTTTTTTCTAAATCTTCTGCCACAAGAGTATAGCTTCGTTTATCTTCTGGAATATCATAATATTTTTCATCAAATATCTTCATTTGAAATCTTTTAATAAGTGATTTCCAAAATCCTTTAAATTTACTTAATTCCGTTTTAGCTTTTTCTAAAGCATTACTTAACTTGATAATTGTTTTATTTTTAGCTGATAATTCATCTTTTAATTCATTAATCTCTTTATCTTTAAGTCCTATTTGATCTTTAAGTGAATAGTTTTCACTCTCTATTTTTGAAGTAGCATGTTCAAAATCCTTAATCGACATATTTAAGTCATTTACACTTCTAACTGTCTGGGTAATATCTGTTACGTCTTTAATATAATCTTTAATATTTTCTATATTTTCGTTTGAAATTTGGCTATTATTTTTATTAAAGGGCATAGGCTTTAAGTTATCTAATAACTCAATTATACCTTTACTTGAATTATCTAGCTTTTTAGTTTGTTTATTAGCATTTTCAAGTTTTTGCTTTTGCTGTTCAAGTTTTTTCTTTATTTCTCTGTAATTGTCCATTTCTTTAACATTGATGTCTTGATTTCTACCTTTTTGTTTAGCTTTTAGCATACTATCAACACCATAAAACTTGTTATAAGACTTAATACAAGCATTTCTCATTTTATCTTGAATAGCTGTTAATGACTCTTTGGTAAACACTTTAGATTTGCCAACTTGTTTTTTCATGCCTTTTTTATAATTATCAATTACTGGTACACCAATAACATGCATGTGGGGAGAGGTTTCATCAAAATGTATCGTTGCATTAGCCACTTTAAAGTTTGGGACTATTTTATTTAAGTCTTGTATTTGCTCATTATATACATCAATCATTTTGAATCTATACTCATCATCTTTATCTTGCCAAAAGTCCATATCTCCAAGTTCTATTATAATCTCACAAGCAATATCGTTCTGTAATGTACAAGCCTTTTCAAAATAATTATTGATTTTTCTATCATTTCTAGTCTGCTTATTATTAAACTCAATACGAGCTTCTTCAAATTCATCTAAATATACCTGCTTAACATCTTCAATAATATCGTTAGTTCCATATATAGTTGTAATCAATTCTCTTTGATTATCATAATCTCGCAAGTTGTGTTTGTTTGCTCTAGATAAATCATTTGCATTTTGTATAGCATTATTTGATAGAGAAGTAGTACCAGATACATTTCCTTTAGCTGTTTTTTTAGCTACTTTACTTTTGTTCTTATCACTACCCAAGTGAAAAGAATATGCTAATTCTTGCTCCATCTTTTTCCTCCTTTAGAACTTGCTTCGAAGCATAGGACTTTGACTCTGTCATAAGTCCTAACCCCCTATGAGTTTTGACATACTATCAAAACTCGGGGGCTCTGCGAGGCATTAAATTTTATACCAATGGGATAAAATTTATTCAAATTAACTATCGCCACTTTCATTTTTACTCCGTAAAAACAAAACGTGCCACGTTAATTTGATTGTTGCAACATAGCCCATAGCCCAAGTAAAAGTTGCAACAATTATTTAGTGTCTTCTTCGGAGAATTTTACTGGCTTCACAACAATTTCACTATGTTCACCATTTTCAAATTTAATTGTTGTTTCATTATCATCTGGTATTGCATTAAAGTATGGCTCGATATTATCTGCTTCTGTAATTTCAAAGTCATCATAATCATCACCATTAATATAAATTATTCCAAATCGATATTCTTCCATTTTATTATCTGGATCTAATTTGTAATAATCTTCTAATGGGAATACTCTAACAATAGCACTATTATCTTCAACAAAATTAAAACAAAATACTTGTTCTTGTAGATAATATGTTGCCTCTGTATAATGAACATCATAGTATTGTTGTAATTTCATTATTATTTCTCCAAATTCTTCTTCTGGTAAATAGTTACTAAATCTGACACTTCCTAATACATTTCCTAATAACACAGGTTTTGTTGTATCAATATATCCTTTATCGTATAATTCTTGACATGGTTTACAAATAGAGTCTCTAAAATTAATCTCCTTTACAATTACTTCACTTCCTATAAGAGTTAGTTTAATCTCATCAACATATTTCATTATAAGTTCAGCTTGTTCTTCACGAGTATAATCTTTCCATGTTTTTGTTCTTTCTTTATATTGCTTATTCATAATCATCTTATTAAGACAATCTATATCTCGTTTTAATAGAATATCTTTTGGAGTAAATCGTAATTCTTCTGCACAATCAGTAGCTTCTAATTCTTCTTTAAGCTTTTTTATAGCTTTTTCTACAATAGCAGTTTCATTATTATATACATCTAAATCAAAAGCTCCATTGATATAAGCTTTTCTAATTCTTTCAAGTTTTGCATTTTGTTCATCAAGCTCTGATTGTAGTTTTTCTTTAGGCTCATCAAATCTTTGCCTAATCATTGGTAAAAAGAATTGATTTACAACAGAATCATATTCTACTAATTCATTTATAAATTGATTGAAGTATTCATTTATGGCATTTTCTTTAATGGTTATTTTGCAATCGTTACAATAGTAATAAAAGTAGGGTTTCCCATTTTTCTTTGTAGTAGCTTTACCACCTAAAATACGATTACATTTAGGGCACTTTATTTTTTGTAAATATAGGTAAGTTAGTGTTCTTTGATAACTTCTTGAATTTTTCTTTTTCTGAACTTGGCAATCCTCCCACATTTCTTTAGAAATAATAGGCTCTACAACATCTTCATAATAAGTAGGAGATTTAGTTCTCTTTCCATGAACAAAGTCGCCTTTATATATTTCATTTTGAAGAATATTCTGTATTGTTGAATCTCTCCAGTTATCTTTACCTAAAACTTTTTCCTCATTAAATAATGTGCTAATTTTCTGATAAGAATAGCCATTGTAATATAAATCAAATATTCTAACAACAACGTCTTTGGTAGAATAATCTATTACAAGAGTTTTATTCTCATGTTTATATCCTAATGGAGCAATATGGGGAATATGACCTTGCTTTATTGCACCAGCTAAACCTATTTTAGTTCTCTCGCTAGTTCTTTCAATTTCATTTTGACTTACACTTACTAAAAGTCTTGAAACCATCTTACCATTTGCTGTGGTAGTATTTATATCATCATTAACACAATCTATATAAGCATTATTTTCATCTAAAAAGGTTATAAGTTCTTCCCAGTCATAAATACTTCTTGTAAATCTATCTAATTTAAGAGAAATAATAGTATTTATCTTTTTAGATTTAATATCTTCTTTTAATCTTTCAAATTCTGCTCTATAATTACCAGTCTTTGCACTAACACCAGCATCTTCATAGTAATCTACAATTTCATAACCCTTAAATTTACAATAAGCCTCTAATCTTTCTTTTTGCTCTGGAAGACTGAAACCTTCACGAGCTTGGTCTTCAGTGGAAACCCTCATATACAAACCACATTTTTTCTTTTCTTCACTCAATTTATAAACCTCCTAACCAAAAAGAGACATCAAAGAAAACACACAAGTTATCCTTGACATCTCTTAAATCTGTTTATTTTAATACATATTTTCTTACAAAATAACGAAAACATATAATCACTCCTAGCAGTAAACATAAATAATTTACTGCTGGTATTATATCACGATTTTCAGAAATGTCAAATATTAGGCTATTTTATGCTGTTTATATAACTTTCTAATTCTGATAATTTTATCTTTTTTGCAAGATTGGATATATAAACATCGTTAGAATAGTTAAAGACCAGAAATGTTGTGTCTTTTACAATTACTCTGTGTGGCTCAATATAAGAGATATTGGTTTTCTCAATTTTTCTTATACTACCATTAACAAAAGTAGGAGTAACTTTTGAGAATTCACATATAAATTCTAGTCTTTTCTTTAAGTTTTCCTCAAATCGTAGTTCTTCTTTAATTATCTTCATTTCAAGCACCATCCTTTCTTTTTAGGATATTGGATGATGTTTTTTTGGGCAAAGAAAAAAATCATCCAACTTACTTGAATGATTTTTAATCTATCTGTTAGTTCGAACAGATACGTCGTTGGTGCCGATGGTGGGACTCGAACCCACATGGTTTCCCGCATGATTTTGAGTCATGTGCGTCTGCCAGTTCCGCCACATCGGCATATTTGGGTATTTCTACCCAGATAATTTTAACTTATATTTTATATTGCAACTTATTCTGGCTTATATGCATTTTTAGCATCTCTTCTGTCCTTTTCTTTCCTCTTTTCTGGATTTGTTGCAAAATTATTTTTTCTTCTTTCTTTTTTTCTTCTTTCTTCAAATAATTTACCATTTGAATCTGTTACCATATTCAATCTCCCCCTTTATATTTTCTTAACCAATTCTTTAAATTTTTTTCCTCTTTCTTCAAAGTTTTTAAACATATCAAAACTTGCACTTGCTGGTGAGAATAAAACTATTTGACCTGGTTTAGCATGTTCTTTTGCTTTTGCTACAGCTTCCTCTAGACTTTCTGTTTTATATATTGGAAGTACTAAATTCTTTTCTTTTAATTTGTTTTGTACAACACCTAATATTTTGTTTGAGGTTTGACCTAATAATATTAATGTTTTTACTTTTTTTATAATTGGTTCTGCAATTGGTTCATAATCTAAATGTTTGTCATATCCTCCTGCAATTAGTATAATTTCTTCATCGAAAGAATTTAAACCTGCAATTGTTCTTGTAGGGCTAGAAGCAATTGAATCATTATACCATTTTACTTCATTAATTGTTTTTACAAACTCTATTCTATGTTCAACTCCAGTAAAATTTTTTATTGCTTTTGCTTGTTCTTCTACTGAAACCAAGCTCATTGTAGCCGCTACTGCTGCACAGATATTTTCTGCATTATGTATCCCTCTTAAATTTGTGTCCTTTTGTTTTATTATATGTCTTCTTAGTCCTTGTTCGCAATATTTAATTGTTTTATCATCAAATATCACACCATCTGATAATTTTTCTTTACTACTAAAAAAAATCACTTTACTTTTTGCATTGTTTGCAAATTTTTTCGTTATTTCATTGTCATAGTTTAAAACTAATATATCATCTTCATTCTGATTTTTCAATATATTTGCTTTTGCTTCAATATATTCTTCATATGATTTATGAATATCTAAGTGATTTGGAGTTACATTAGTTATTACTGCAATATTAGGACTTTGCTTCATATTCATTAACTGAAAACTGCTTAATTCTAGTACTACTATATCCTCTGGTTTCATCTCTTTTATTTTAGTAAATAATGGTATTCCTATATTTCCACCTAGATAGCATTTATATTTAGTTTTTAATATTTCATATATCAAAGATGTTGTTGTTGTCTTTCCATCACTGCCAGTTACTCCAATTATTTTACAAGGTGCTAATTCTACAACTAATTCAATTTCAGAAGTTACTTTTGCTCCATTTTTTATTTCTTCTTCAATTTCTGGTAAATCAACTCTACATGAAGGAGATTTAAAAATTATATCAAATCCTTTTAATTTAGACAAGTAGTTTTTTCCAAAAGATTGATTTATTTCATATTTCTTTACTTGTTCTAATATTTTTTTATCTATTTTTTCTTCATCTTTATTATCAAAAACTGTTATATTTGCACCAAGATTATACAAATATTCTATTAATGGTTTGTTGCTTACACCTAATCCAATTACAGCAACTTTTTTATTTTTCAAAGAATTGTTGAATTCTTCTAATTTAGAGTTTACAAAGTTCATTTAGATAGCCTCCAGAATATCTTCAAATATACAACTTGCTACTTCTCTTTTCATGTTGTATCTTTTATTTTTCTTAACTACTATTTCTTTAGTAATATATTTATTTGTATCACTTAAATAAATTGCATAACATACTCTATTTTCGCCATTGTTATTGTTACCTAGTTGTCCTGTTACTCCCACTCCTATATTACTTTTAGCAAAATTTGATACATTTCTAGACATTTCTTTTGCTGTTTCAATACTATATACAGTATATTTATTTATAATATTTTTGTCAACACCAAACTGTTCTTTATATTCAGTAGAATAAGTAACTAAACTTACTTTTAAAATATTTGAAGCATTTTCAATATTCGTTATTTCACTTGCCAAATATCCACCTGTACATGATTCCATAAATGAAATTGTATTTTTATTTTTGTTTAACTTTTCTACTATTTTTTTACAAATTTCTTCCATTAATTACATTATACCTTTCTTATTATTCTAGTATTTGACCAACTTGAATTTGATTTCCTCTTAAATAATCTTGAATTAACATTCTTTTTGAATTTTCAGCTTGGATTTCTAATAATATAATTATTCCATCTTTTGCCTTAACATATACTCCACTCTTATTGTCTACTTTGATAATTTCTCCATTTTCTGCTTTTTCAATATTTTCACTATTTTCTTTTAAAAATTCTTCTATTTTTTGTTTTTCTACTTTCCAAATCTTTAATTTTTTATCTTGTAAAAATGAATATGCTCCCATAATTGGATTTAATCCTCTTACCAAATTTTTGATTTCTGATATGTTTTTTGTATTCCAATCTATTTTTGACATTTCTTTGTTTAGCATTGGTGCCATTGTTGCTCCTTCTGGTTGTGGTGTTCTTGATACTGTTCCATTTTCTATTTTATGCAATGTTTCTACTAATAGTTCTGCTCCTATTTTTGACAATCTATCCCATAGTTCTCCTGTTGTCTCATTTTCTCCGATTTTTACTTCTTGTTTTAAAATCATATCTCCAGTATCCATACCTTCATCCATATACATTGTAGTAATTCCTGTGGTTTTGTCTCCATTAATTACTGCCCATTGTATTGGTGCTGCTCCTCTATATTTAGGTAATAATGAACCGTGAACATTTATTGAACCTAATTGTGGAATATCTAATATATCTTTTGGCAAGATTTTTCCATATGCTACAACACAGAATAAGTCTGGATTTAATGCTTTTAGTTCTTCCTCTATTTCTCTTATTTTATTAGGTTGAAAAATTGGTATGTTTTTTTCAATTGCAAATTCTTTTACAGGTGGTGCAATCATCTTCATACCTCTTCCCTTTGGTTTATCTGGATTTGTAACTACTGCCATTATATTATATCCTGCATTATATACTTTTTCTAACGACTCCTTAGCAAAATCTGGAGTTCCCATAAAAACAATATTTAACATCTATTCATTACCTCTTTATTTTACTATTTCTAGTGTTCCTGGAATTATTTTATCAATAAAAACTTCTCCATTTAAATGGTCAATCTCATGTGCAATGGCTTGTGCTAATAAATCTTTAGCTGATATTTCTATTTTTTCACCTTTTTCATTTAACGCTTTTACTTTTATATTTGTTGGTCTTTTAATTTTTGCAAATTTATTAGGAAAACTTAAACATCCTTCTTCAACTACTTGTTCTCCTGTTTGTGATATAATTTCTGGGTTTATTAAAACATATTTTTGTCCTTCATCTTCTAAGTCAATTACTATTATTTGTTTTAAAATTCCAACTTGAACAGCTGCTAATCCTACCCCTTCATATTTATGCATGGTATCAAACATGTCCTTTATCAATTCTCTTATTTTATCATCAACTACTTCAACTGGTTTTGATTTTTTCTTTAATATTTCGTCTCCTTCTGTTCTTATGGTTCGTATTGCCATTTGTTTCCTCTCCTCCTACAACATATTATTTGGATTTGCATCACAGCTTATTTTTATATTTTTATATTTCAATTTATAAAATTCCTCTAAACTTTTATTAATTATTTTTATTACACTATTACTTAATTTGCATTTTGTAACAATTCTCCACCTATATCTATTTTTTATTTTATCTATCGGTGCTGGAAGTGGTGGCATTACTTGTAATTTATCTTCAGAATATTTTTTTAAAATTGCATACAATTTTTCTGATGCTTTTTGTATTTCTTCTTTGTTAAAGGAACTTATGCCAAATAATATTATATCGCAAAATGGTGGATATTTCAACTGTTTCCTTAATTCTATTTCTGTTTTATAAAATTCTTTATAATCTTGATTTTTGCTACATTGTATACAAAAATTTTCTGGTGAATATGTCTGTATTATTACTTTTCCTGGCAAGTTTTCTCTTCCCGCTCTTCCGGCAACTTGTACTAAAAGGTCAAAAGTTTTTTCATTTGCCCTAAAATCTCCCATATTCAAACTTGAATCTGCTGCAATTACTCCAACTAAAGTAACATTTGGAAAATGATGTCCTTTTACCACCATTTGTGTTCCAATAAGTATGTCTATATTTTCATTCTTAAATTTATTAAGAATATCTTCATGGGAATTCTTTTTTGTTACTGTATCAATATCCATTCTTATTGTACTACAAGTTGGAAATTCCTTTTGTATGATTTCTTCTAATTTTTGTGTTCCGCTTCCAAAATGTCTAATGTTTTTGCTTTTACAACTTGGGCAAACAGTAATATTTTTCATAGTATATCCACAATAATGACATTTTAATTCATTTTCATAACTATGATATGTTAAGCTTATATTGCATCTCTTACATTTTAGTGTATATCCACAATCTCTGCACATTACAAAAGTTGAAAATCCTCTTCTGTTCAAAAACAATATTGTTTGCTTTTTGTTTTTTAAGTTTTCTTCGATTTCATTATGTAATTTTTGGCTTATTATAGAACGATTACCATTTGCTAGTTCTTTTCTTAAGTCTACAATCTCAATTGTTGGTAGATTAGAATTATTTGCTCTTTTTGTTAATTCTATAATATTCTTAGATTTGCTATATGTTGTAATTTCAGGAGTTGCACTTCCTAGTACTAATGGAATATCGTTTTTCTTGGCTATATATTTAGCAATTTCTTTTGCATTGTATTTTGGAGACATATCAGATTTATATGATGAGTCGTGTTCTTCATCTATAATTATTATTCCTAAATTTTTTATTGGTGCAAAAATAGCTGATCTTGCACCTATCAGTATTTTGTATTTATCTTCTTTTAATTTTTTCCATTGTTCATTTCTCTCTCCTATTGATAATTTACTATGTAAAACTGCAATACAATCTCCAAATCTTGCTAGAAATCTATCAACCATTTGAGGAGTTAAAGATATTTCTGGAACTAATACAATTGCCGTCTTGCCCTTATTTATTACACTTTGTATCAATTGCAAATATATTTCCGTTTTTCCTGAGCCTGTAACACCATATATTAAAAATTCATCAAACTTACTGTTATCTATTATATTAAATGCTTTTTGTTGTTCTTCAGTTAATTTAAGTGGTTTATCTCTTTTTATCTCCCTATTTTTAAATATATCTCTTGATACTTTTTGTTCAATAATTTCTATATATCCATTTTTTTCTAGTGTTTTTAGTACTGCTCTACTAGTTTCAGTTATAGCTTCTAAATCTGCTATATATATACCTTCATTTTCTATGAGAAATTGTAATATTTTTATATGTTTTGGGCTTTTTATTTTTTTTATCTCTATATCTAATTCTATTTCATCTATATCTTTTTTTAAATATACAAAATTAGCTTTTTTATCTTTAATTCTATTTGTTAAATTTGTGCTTTTTTCTCCTGGTGGCAACATTAATTTTATACATTCTGATATATTAGAAAAATACCTTTTCGACATTAGTTTTGCAAGTTCAATATTTTCTTCTGTTAATATGCTGTCTTCTATTTTTAGTATTTCTTTGTTTGCAAAATCAGAATTTTTTTTCAAACCTATAATATATCCTTCTGTAGCTGAATTCTTAGAACCAAATGGCACAAAAACTCTATTACCAATCTTTACAGTATTTATTAAGTTATCTGGTACAATATAGTCAAAAGTTTTATTCAACTGTTTTGCCATACTGTTTATTATAATCTCTGCAACCATTAGTTCTTCTCCTTTCGTTTATATTACTCCCCAAAATAATTACTTATCTCCTGTAAGTTTTTAAAATTATCTTGTCTTAGAATTTCATAAGCTACTATTGCAACTGAATTTGATAAATTTAATGAACGCAATGTTTCTCTCATTGGTATTCTTGCTGTTTTGTCTAGATATTTTTTTAATATATTTTCTGGTAATCCTTTTGTTTCTTTTCCAAATAAAATAAATATTTCTTCCATTTCTCTATAGTCGATATCTGAATAACAATTTTTTCCTTTTGTTGTTATAAAATACATATTATTTTCTTCTGGTTTATATTTTGTTAAAAATGTTTCAAAACTACTATGTTCTTCTATTTCTAATTTATCCCAATAGTCTAGTCCTGCTCTTTTAACTTGTTTCTCACTTATGGAAAATCCTAATGGATAAACCAAGTGCAATTTAGCTCCAATTGCTGCACAAGTTCTTGCAATATTTCCTGTGTTTTGTGGTATTTCTGGTTCAACTAAAACTATATTTATTTTCATTTTGCTTGTCTCCTCTCTCTGTTTTATAATTATAATCTTTTCTTTTACATTTGTCGATATCTTTAATACAATTTACCAAATAAAAATTTACATTATTTTTCTTATAACTCTTGAATTTATTTCCATTTTGATATACTATATAAGAAGTTATTAAAAACAATATTACTAAGGAGGTTTATTAATGCCAAGGGTTACAAAAGCGTCTAATAAAAAAGAGACTGAAAGTGTTGGTAAAACTGATGTTGATGTATCAACAGTAGAAAAAACTAAATCTACTGCAAAGAAATCAACTTCTAAAACTGTAAAGAAAGAAACTGCAAAAAAGTCAACTTCTAAAAAAGCTAATACTTCTACAACGTCGAAAAAAGCTACTAAAAAAGATGATACTGCTTTAAAGAAAACTACAAGAAAAACTACTACAAAGGCTACTCCTAAAAAATCTACTTCTAAAGCAACTTCTAAAAAAGCAAGTACAAAATCTTCAAAAGCCAAAAAGTCTACTACTTCTAAGAAGAAATCTGTAACAAAAACTGCAAAAACCAATCCCTTAGAATATTATGACTTGCCATATAGATACAATCAAACTGTTGTTAGAATTTTAGCACAAACCCCAACCACTTTATTTGTTTATTGGGATGTTTCAGATGATGATAGGCAAAGATTTGTTAAAGAATTTGGAGAGAACTTCTTTAACGATACTTATCCTGTTTTAATTGTTCATAATAAAACAAAAAATTATACATTTGAAATTCCTGTTAATGATTTTGCAAATAGTTGGTATTTTAGAGTTACAGATACAAAATGTAATTATGAAATTGAATTTGGTAGAAGAAAAAAAGCTTTTACAGAAATTGCTATTCCAAATGATTACGTATATATTACTTCTTCTAATGTTATAGAAGCACCAAATGATAGATTTTTATTCGAACCAAATACACGAACTATTTTCTTTAGAAATGTTAAAACAAATCAAGAATTTTCTAAAGATATTGCAACTATTTCATTCATGGAGAAAATCAGTAGAATTTATAATATATATGATGTTTACAAAGAAATTTATAAAGAAGAAGATTTAATAGATGCCATAAATAATCCTACTTCTTCAGGCTCTAGTTCAGTTTTTTATAAAAAGAAAAACTAATATGCTTCTTGTTTTATGCCAGGAAAGGAAGGATTGATTACGATGACAAACAACCCAAAAGGTTATGTAAGTTTTATATTACATGCACATTTACCTTTTATTCATCACCCAGAAAGTGAAGATTATTTAGAAGAAGAATGGTTATATGAAGCTATTTCTGAAACATATATACCATTACTTCTTAATTTTGAAAAATTAGAGGAGGAAAAAGTCGATTTTAGGATTACTATGTCGCTTACACCCCCTTTATTAAATATGCTTGATAATAAATTATTACAACAAAGATATATAAAATATTTAAAAAAACATATTGAACTTTGTGAGAAAGAAGTTGTTAGAACAGCTTATGATTCTAGACTTAATGAATTATCAAAATATTATTTAGAAAGATATTCTAATGATTTACATTTATTTAAAGATGTTTATAAATGTAATTTAATTAATCAATTTAAACATTTTCAAGATATTGGTGTTCTAGAAATTATTACTTGTGGTGCAACACATGGATATTTTCCTATTTTATATGTTAATGAAAAAACCGTAAAGGCTCAAATTGCTGTAGGTGTTGAGACTTATAAAAAATATTTTGGAAGACCTCCTAGAGGTATTTGGCTTCCTGAATGTGGTTATGTACCTCAAGCTGATCAATATCTAAGAGAGTTTGGTATACAATATATTATAACTGAATCTCATGGCATTTTATATGCAGATCCTGCACCGATTTATGGTACATTTGCACCAATTGTTTCTCCTGGTGGAGTTGTAGCATTTGGGCGTGACATTGAAAGTTCTAGACAAGTTTGGAGTTCAATATCAGGATACCCTGGAGATTTTAATTATAGGGAATTTTATCGTGATATTGGATATGATGCTGATTATGATTATATTAAACCATATATAGCTAAAAATGGCGTTAGAGTTAATACAGGTATAAAATATCATAGAATAACTTCAAAAGGTGATTTTAAGGATTATTATAATCTACAATGGGCAAAAGATTCGGCTGAAAAACAAGCTGGTCATTTCTTTGATTCTAGAGTTAGTCAAATCAATCATTTGTCAAATATAATGTATCCTAATCCACCTATCGTAGTATGTCCTTATGATGCTGAATTATATGGTCATTGGTGGTATGAGGGTCCATATTGGTTATATATTCTGTTTAAAAAGATTTATTATGATGATGGTAATTTCAAATTAATTACTCCTGGAGAATATATTGATAAATATCCTGAGATACAAGTTTGTTCTCCTTGTATTTCTAGTTGGGGAGCTAATGGTTATAGTGAAGTTTGGTTAAATAGTACAAATGACTATGTTCATAGACATCTACATGTTGCAGGTGATAGGATGGTTGAGTTAGCACACTTATTCCCTAACGAACAAGATGAAATTAAGCGTAAAGCACTTAATCAATGTGCTAGAGAACTTCTTTTAGCTCAAAGCAGTGATTGGTTATTTATTATAACAAATGGAACTATGGTTGATTATGCAAAAAAACGTATAAAAGACCATATTGGAAGATTTACCAAATTATATGAACAATTAAAGGCAAACACTGTTGATGAAGAATTTTTAGAATATATTGGGGAACAAGATTGTATTTTCCCAGAAATAGATTATATGATTTATTATTAATATTAAAAAGGCTAAGTTTAAACCTTAGCCTTTAATTTATATAAACGGCAAATATTGCAATCATTACAAATATATATTCTATCATCAAAAATTAGCTTTAATGTATTAATAAAATCATCTTCATTATCTATTATATGGATATAGAGTTTTTTAGGTAATAATGTTAAAAGAGTATTCAATGCATAATCATTTGAAGAAAATGAAATGTCTGATAGATATTTAAAATTATTAATAGAAGATTCTAACTTTATTTCTTCTTTAGACTTATCTAACAGAGTTGATTTTTCTCCTTCATAGATTAAATGTATTACATCTATATTGCTTTTTGAAGAAGAAATATATAGTTTTAATAAGTTTATAAATTCATCATATTCTCTATCTATTATAAATTTGTTTACACACATATCTACAATAGAGTCTAGTGATTTAATATATTCTTGTAATCTAAAATTAACAAATCCATCTAAGATTAAGTTTTTTTCTTTATATAGATATTTATAAAATGAATCCGATATTGAAGATACCATGTCTAATGTACCTGTAAAATCTACATTATTTAAACATATATCATATATCTCTTTACGTTCTATATCTGAAAAATAAAAATAATTCTGATTTATCAAATTTCTAATAATATTAGGCTCATAAAAGTCAATAACCGTATATGCTAAAATAGTTGATATATTCTTTAAAAAAAGCTCTTTCTGTTTTCCCAGATAATGTATTATAAAATTTTGATAAAACTTGAATTTATATGAAGAAATATACACATCTGGCATATCAAAATATTCTAATTCTTTTAGTAAATAATTTACAATATCTTTATTATTTGTTTTTATGCAAAAAGATTTCAACAAAAAATACCCCCATTACACAATATATTATCTACTAAAAATCTTTTAGCTATACATATATTATGTAATAAGGTGTTTTTTGGTTACTTATATTACTTATATTATTTTCTTGCTTTCCCATCTAATGTATCTAAGTTGTCTAAGGCCTTTCCTGTCCCTAGCGCTACACATGATACAGCATCCTCTGCTATCATTACATTTATTCCGGTTTGATCTTGTAATAATCTATCTAATCCATTTACTAAGCATCCTCCACCTGTCATATATATTCCTCTATCACTAATATCTGCTGATAATTCTGGTGGTGTTTTTTCTAAAGTTGAATGTACTGCATCTACAATTGCCATTGCCGGTTCTGCCAAAGCTTCTAGCATTTCTGTTGAATTAATTACAACTGTTTTTGGCAAACCTGTTAATAAATCTCTTCCTCTTATTTCCATTTCTTCTTCTTGAACTTTTGGATAAACACAGCCAATATTTACTTTTAATTCTTCTGCTGTTCTTTCTCCTATCATCATATTATGCTTTCTCTTTATATATTTAACTATTGCTTCATCAAATTTATCTCCAGCAACTTTTATTGAAGTACTTACAACTGAACCTCCTAAAGAAATTACAGCAATATCTGCTGTTCCTCCTCCAATATCAACTACCATATTTCCACATGGTTTTGATATGTCTATTCCTGCTCCAATTGCTGCTGCAATTGGTTCTTCTATTAAATATACTCTTCTTGCTCCTGCTTGTGTTGCAGCATCTATAACTGCTTTTTTTTCAACTTCTGTAATTTGTGATGGTATACAAATCATAATTCTTGGCGAGAATAAAGTTTTTCCTGATATTTTAGTTATAAAATTCTTTAACATTTTTTCTGTAACAGTATAATTTGAAATAACACCGTCTTTCAAAGGTCTTGTTGCAACTATATTACCAGGAGTTCTACCAAGCATTCTTCTTGCTTCTTCTCCTACTGCTAAAACATCTCCTGTTTGTTTATTAACAGCTACAACTGAAGGTTCTCTCAAAACAATTCCTTTACCTTTAACATATGCTATAACGGTTGCTGTACCCAAATCAATTCCAATATCTTGTCCAAAGCCAAAAAACATATTAAATCTCTCCTCATATATATTATTGCAAATTTGTTACAATTATATTACAATATCACAAAAAATTCAATGTTTTTTTATGTATTTATCATCTTTCTTATGCAATAAAAAAAGACCTTCTAGGTCTTAATAAATATTTTTTGCAATAAAAAAACTGGCGACAACTTATTTTCCCAGCAAGGTAACTCGCAAGTATTTTCAGCTATTATGAGCTTAACTTCTGTGTTCGGTATGGGTACAGGTGTTTCCTCATATATATTATCACCAGAAACTTATTAACTTTTCTCATAGGCTTTTCTTGCCTCTTCCTGTCTTTCTTCTCCTTCTGCCTTCTTACTGTCCCTTCGCCTTCCGGCTTAGCACACTCAAAAATATACAGATAAATTAATTACTCATATAACTTCTTCCTTTTAAACCTTCTTCTTTCTTCTTAACTCGTGGTTAAGCCCTCGATTTATTAGTATTGGTTAGCTTAATACATTACTGCACTTACACCTCCAACCTATCTACCAGTTAGTCTTACTGGTATCTTACTACCTTACGGTATGGGATATCTTATCTTAGGGGGGGCTTCACACTTAGATGCTTTCAGCGTTTATCCCTTCCATACTTAGCTTCACAGCTATGCCACTGGTGTGACAACTGTTGTACCATTGGTATGTCCATCCTGGTCCTCTCGTACTAAGGACAGCTCCCTTCAAATATCCTACGCCTGCGACAGATAAGGACCGA
>CALXVG010000011.1 GCA_944391955.1 uncultured Clostridia bacterium | reverse complement strand
TAAAAGCAGTAATAATATCAGCGATTTTATCAATACCAATAATATATGGTATAATAAAACACATGGAAAATGTTATAATATTAAACCAATTACTAATACCATTTACAGAAATAGGAATATTTGCAGCAGGATTATTTATGATAATGTTAATTATAACTTTATGCTCAACAAAAATGATAAAAGAGGAATAATATGGAGGAAAAATTGATATGAAAATTTTAAAAGTAGAAAATCTAAAAAAAGTATATGGTAAAGGAGAAGCAGAAGTTATAGCTGTTAATGATGTATCATTTGAAGTAGAAGAAGGAGAATTTATTGCAATAATTGGACCTTCTGGCAGCGGAAAAACAACTATATTACATATGCTTGCAGGTTTAGAAAAACCAACAGCAGGACAAGTATATTTTTATGATAAAAATATATATGAAATGAACAAAAGAGATTTAACAATATTAAGAAGACAAAAAATAGGAATTATTTATCAATTCTATAACTTAATTCCAACATTAAATGTAGAAGAAAACATAACATTACCAGTAGAACTTAATAAACAAAAGGTAGATAGGCAAAAACTAGGAGAAATAACTAAATTCCTAGGTATTGATAATAGAAGGAAACATTTGCCAAACGAAATATCAGGAGGGCAACAGCAAAAGGTTGCAATAGGAAGAGCATTAATGATAGATCCAACAATAATATTAGCAGATGAACCAACAGGAAATTTAGACTCTAAATCAAGCAATGAAATTATACAATTATTGAAAAAAGCAAATAAAGAATATAAACAAACAATAATAATGATTACTCACAATTTAGAAATAGCAAAACAGGCTGATAGAATTATTCAAATCGAAGATGGAAAAATTGTATAATTTGCATGCTTGACATTTTGATAAAAACTAGGTAAAATAATTAATGGAGTATGTTGAGCAGTCGCGTATAAAATTCGCAAGGATTTATATGAGGAAAGTCCGGGCTCCATAGGGCAAGGATGCTGGATAACGTCCAGTGAGGGTAACCTTAAGGAAAGTGCAACAGAAAATAACAGCTATATATTATAGCAATGGTGAAAAGGCGAGGTAAGAGCTCACCGCTAATGTGGAGACATGTTAGGTCAGTGTAAACCCCATCCGGAGCAACACCTAAAAAGAAGGCTAAGATTGCCCGTCATCTTCTGAATTGGTGGCTTGAGGTATATAGTAATATATATTCGAGATAAATGACTGTTCTAGACAGAACCCGGCTTATAGACATACTCTTAAATATATTCCCTTAAAGGGAATTTTTATTTAGTATAAGTATTTAATTATATTTTAATTTTTTCATGATATCATTATTTAGGAAAGGATTTGATATAATATGAAAATTTTAATAATTGAAGATGAAAGAATCTTATCAGACACCATAAAACAATGTATTTGCAAAAAATTTCAAACTGAGCAAGCTTTTGATGGATATGAAGGATATACATATGCAAAAGAAAGTATTTATGATGCAATAATTTTAGATTTAATGCTTCCTGAAATGTCTGGATATGATGTATTATTAAAATTAAGAGAAAATAAGGTATATACACCAGTTTTAATATTAACAGCTAAAGACTCAATTTCTGATAAACTAAAAGGCTTTAGATATGGAGCAGATGATTACTTGGTTAAACCTTTTGAAACTGAAGAATTAATTGCAAGATTAGAAGCAATCATACGAAGAACAAATGGAAACTATAATTCACAATTATTAGAATTTAAAGATATGACAATTAATTTACAAAATAGACAAGTAATGATAAAAGATAAAGAAGTACCATTGCAAGGAAAACAGTTTGACATTTTAGAGTACCTAATATCTTCTAAAAATACAATTGTTACCAAAGAACAAATCTTTGATAAAATATGGGGATTTGATTCTTATACCACTACAAATGTTGTTGAGGTATATGCAAGTGGACTAAGAAAAACTTTAAAAAAATATGGTTATGACAAATATATAAAAACAGTTAGAGGAGTAGGGTATATAGTAAATGAATAATGGAGATAAAAAATGGAAGAGAAAAAAATATTAAGAGAACAATTATTTAAAAATGCATTTTCTACTTTTATAACATTTACAATTCTTGTTATAATATTTAATGTTGTTATCTATAAAAGAGCAGAATCATTATTATATGAAGAAATAGATGAAGAATTAAAAAGCCTTGCAGATAATGAAACCGCTCTTGTAATAAACCCTAGAAGTATATATATAGTTCGAGATACAGAGGGAAATATAATAAATCAAAATAGTCTAGGGCGTCTTTATGATGATTATTTAGATTTGATTGAATTTGATAAAAGCAATTTAAACAACATATATACTTTAAAAGTAAATGATGAATACAATTATAGAGGTATAACAACAATGGCATATAATGTGAAAACAGAAGAAGTTGTATATATTCAATTATTAACAAATGTTGATGGAGAAATTCAAACATTGCATAATTTAAAAACAAGACTATTCGGTATGAGCTTAATGATAATAACAACTTCAATGATCATAAGTTACTTTTTATCAAGAAAAACATTGGCACCTATATTGGAAAATTATAAAAAACAGACAGAATTTGTTCAAAATGCAGCACATGAACTTAGAACTCCTTTAACAATTATTCAAGCTAAACAGCAATTATTATTACAAGAACCAGAAAGTAAAATTATTGATAAATCAGAAGATATAAATTTAACTATAAATGAAACAAGAAGATTAGGAAAACTTGTAAAAGAACTAATGTTATTAGCAACAGCAGATGCTAATAAATTAAAATTACAAAAAGAGCCAGTAGATATTGATAAATTTTTGAAAGAAATAACAGATCCATATGTGGAATATGCAAGATTACAGGAAAAAACACTTTCATTAGATTTAAATTGTAATAAAACAATAAATATTTCACCTAATAAGATTTCTCAATTAATCATAATACTTTTAGATAATGCAATAAAATATACTGCAGAAGGAGAAGAAATAAAAGTTTCTAGTTTTCATAAAGATGGAAAATGTGTGATAGAAATTTCTGATACAGGTATAGGTATAGGAGATGAACAGAAAAAACACATATTTGAAAGATTTTATAGAGCAGATAAAGCAAGAAGTAGAGAAACAGGGGGAACGGGATTAGGATTATCAATTGCTCAAACAATTGTAAAACTTCATGGTGGAAGCATAAAAGTAAGTGATAATACTCCTAAAGGAACAAAATTTACAATAAGAATTTAAAAAAGAATTTAAAAAGGATGCTATTTAAAAGCATCCTTTTATCTATGTTAAAATTTTACTTCCAATTTCGGTTACTGTACCAGCACCCAAAGTTAAAACAATGTCATGAGGGCAAGCATGTGATTTAATAAATTTTACTATATCATCAAAATCAGAAATATATAAAGCATTTTTACCATACTCTTTAATTTTATTTACTAAATCTTTAGAAGATACCCCATATGTATCTGTTTCCCTAGCTGCATAAATATCTGTAATTATTATATTATCAAAGCTTATTAGTGCTTCTGCAAAATCACCTAAAAGCTCTTTTGTTCTACTATAAGTATGTGGTTGAAATATTACCCAAGATTGGCGATATTTTTTATTTTTCATAGCTTTTGCTGTTGCCAATACTTCACTTGGGTGATGTGCATAATCATCATAAATATCAATATCAGAATAAGAACCAACTAGTTCAAACCTTCTGCTAGCACCTTTAAATTCAGCAAGTACAGATTTTATTGTGTGTTTTGCAATTCCATAAGCTGTGCACATTGCTATACAAGCTAATGCATTGTAAACATTATGAATACCCGGAACTGATAATTTAAATTCTCCAAAATATGTATTATTATGATAAACATCAAATATAGGAAATCCATTTACATTAAATCTAATATTTCTTGCAACAAAATTAGATTTGTCATTTTGAATACCAAAAGTTATTACTCTGGCAGAAGTTTGTTTTCTTAATTCAATACAATCTATATCATCACCATTTGTTACTAAAAAACCATCTTTAGGTAATAAATTAACATATTTTCCAAATGCTTTTTTTATATTATCATATGTTTTAAAATAATCTAAATGGTCATTATCAATATTTGTAACAACTGTGCTTTGAGGAGAAAATTTCAAAAAACTTTCAACATATTCGCATGCCTCAAGAATAAAATAATCACTACGACCAACTCTATGATTGCTATTAACTTCTTTTAAAATAGCTCCTACTTGAAAATTAGGATCTAAACCAGCTTGAATAAAGCACAATGCAATCATTGATGTAGTAGTGGTTTTACCATGAGTACCAGCAATTCCAATTGTGTTATCATAAATTCTAGTTAAAAATCCAACAAAATCAGCTCTTTCAACAATTGGTATATTATTTGTTTTTGCACAAATAAGTTCAGGGTCATCTTGTTTTACAGCAGCAGAATAAATTACAAAATCAGCTTTTTCAACAAGATTTGTATTATGACCAATAGAAACATATATACCGTGGCTGGCTAATTTATCTGTAATTTTACTTCTAGTACAATCAGAACCAGTAACAAAAATGCCCCAATTATGTAAAACTTCTGCAATTGCACTCATACTAATTCCACCTATGCCAATTAAATGAATATGTTTATATTGTTTTAGATTCTCTATATTATTTGTATTCATAAAATCACACTAACCTTTCTATAAGTCCATTAAATTATATACTGTAAATAAGAAAAATGCAAGATATTATGTAAAAATAAATCAACTTTACTGTATTTGTCAGTAATGTATAGTTATAAATCCTATTAAAATATATTCTTTCTCTTGTAATAATGTTATTAAAATGGTATAATCTTATCAATTAATTTATTTTGGAGTGATGAATATGAAAATATACGAAGAACTAAAAGCTAGAGGGCTTATAGCACAAGTTACAGACGAAGAAGTAGTAAGAAATTTAGTAAATGAAGGTAAAGCAATATTTTATATAGGATTCGACCCAACAGCTGATAGTTTACATGTAGGACATTTTATGGCTTTATGCTTAATGAAAAGATTACAAATGGCAGGTAATACACCAATAGCTTTACTTGGAGGAGGAACAGGAATGATAGGAGACCCTTCAGGTAGAAGTGATATGAGAACAATGATGACAGAAGAAACAATAAATCATAATATTGAGTGTTTTAAAAAACAAATAAGCAAATTTATAGATTTTTCTGATGGTAAAGCTATTCTTGCAAATAATGCAGATTGGTTAACAAAATTGGGATATATTCAAGTTTTAAGAGATATTGGACCACATTTTTCTGTAAATAGAATGCTTACAGCAGAATGCTATAAACAAAGAATGGAAAAGGGACTAAGCTTTTTAGAGTTTAATTATATGATATTACAAAGCTATGACTTTTTACAATTATTCGAAAAATATAATTGTAATTTGCAATTTGGTGGTGATGACCAATGGAGTAATATGCTTGGTGGAACAGAATTAATAAGAAGAAAGCTTGGAAAAGATGCTTCAGCAATGACTATTAATTTGTTATTAAATTCAGAAGGAAAGAAAATGGGAAAAACACAAAAAGGAGCAGTATGGCTAGACCCTAATAAAACTTCTCCATTTGAATTTTATCAATATTGGAGAAACATTGCAGATGCAGATGTATTAAAATGTATAAGAATGCTTACTTTCTTACCATTAGAACAAATAGATGAAATGGATAAATGGGAAGGAAGTAAATTGAACGAAGCAAAAGAAATATTAGCATATGAATTAACAAAATTAGTTCATAATGAAGAAGAAGCAGAAAAAGCACAAAAAGCTTCAAGAGAAATCTTTAGTAAAGGATATTCAACAGAAATGCCTACTGTTAAATTAATAGAAACTGATTTATCAGAAGGAACAATAAGTATATTAGATTTATTAGTGAAATCAGGTCTTGTAACTTCAAAATCAGAAGCAAGACGTGCTATTGAACAAGGAGGAGTAAGCATAGAAGGTTCAAAAGTAACAGACATGAACAAGCAAGTAACTTCTCAAGAATTAAAAAATGGAGTTGTATTATCAAGAGGAAAAAAGACATTTAAAAAAGTAGAATTATAATGTAGATAATAAAAAAATAAAAAAATTAGCAAAATGTATTGACAAGTGCTAACAAATGGTATATTATATTAGCAGTCTAAAAATAGACTGCTAATAATTTTGAGGTGATTAAATTGCTAGATGATAGAAAAAAGAGAATTCTTCAAGCAATAATCGAAGAATATATAAATACAGCAGAACCAGTTAGCTCAGGAATAATTGTAGAAAATTATGATTTAAATTGTAGTAGTGCAACAATTAGAAATGAGATGGCAGAATTAGAACGTCTAGGTTATATAGAAAAACCTCACACATCAGCAGGAAGAGTCCCTTCAGCAAAAGGTTATAGATTTTATGTTGATGAACTTTTAAATGATGAAAAAATTAGTCTAGATGAAATACAATATATTAAGGAAAGACTGGAAACAAAAGTAAACGAAATTCAAGATTTAACAAAAATAACAACAAATACATTATCAGAAATAACACATTATACAACAGTCGCAATAGGTCCAGATAATACAAATGATATTATTGCAGATGTAAAGTTAATCTTATTAGGAAATAGAATACTAATGGCAGTAATACTTACTGAAAGTGGAGCTATAAAAGAAACAATTATTAAATATGATGAAGATATAACAGAAGCTCAATTAAATAATTTAAATTATATATTTAATAATAAATTAAAAGGAAAACCATTAACTAAAATTGATAAGCCTATGGAAGAATATATAATTTCATCAATGGAAGATCAAGTTGATGTTATAAAACCTATAATAGACCAATTAAATAAATCTCTAGGTGAAACAGAAGAATTCTATTTGGAAGGAACAAGTAATGTTTTCGATTTTCCAGAATTCAAAAAGATTGACACAGCAAGAAACTTTTTAAGTATTTTAGATACTAAAGAAGAAGTGCTGGAAATACTGAACTCTGGATTTGCAGATGAAATTAATATACATATAGGCGAAGAAAATGACAGAGAAGAACTGCGAGATTTAAGTATAATAACATTTAAACATATGGTAGGAAATAAAAATTTGGGAACAATAGGAATTATAGGACCTAAAAGAATGGATTATTCAAAAGTAATTTCAGTAATGAAATATATAAGTAAAAAGTTAAATGAAAACTTACTAAATGACAAAAATGCTGAAAATGACGATAGTGATAATTAATTATAAGGAGGCTATAACATGCAAGAAGAAAATCAAGAAATACTAGAAGAAAAAGAAAACATAGAAGAAATTAAAGAGGATAATAATGAATTAGAAAATACAAAAAAAGAATTAGAAGAAACAGTTGATAGATTAAAAAGAATAATGGCAGAATTTGAAAATTACAAGAAGAGGAATTCAAAAGAAAAGGATATGTTATACAATTCCCTTTTATCTGATATTGTAGCAGCATTTTTACCAGTAATTGATAATTTAGAAAAAGCAATATCAGCAAAGACAGAAGATGAAAATCTACGACAAGGAATAGAATTAGTTGTTAAACAAATACATGATATATTTACAAAATTTGGAGTAGAAACAATAGAAACAGTAGGAAAACCATTTGATCCAGAAATTCATGAAGCTGTAAGTAGTGTGCAAGATGAAACTTTAGGTGAAAAAATTGTAAAAGAAGAATTTAGAAAAGGCTACAAAATTGGAGCAAAGGTTATACGTCATGCTATGGTTGTAGTTGCAAATTAACATGATGTTAATTTAATAAAGTGATTTTAATTTTAAAATATATAAAATATAGAATAGGGTTAGAATTGTGAAATCTCTAAATTCTAACATCCAAATTCTAATATCTAATTTAAAGGAGGAAATTTTATGTCAAAGATTATAGGTATCGATTTAGGTACAACAAATTCATGTGTGGCAGTTATGGAAGGTGGAGAACCAGTTGTAATTCCAAATCCAGAAGGAAATAGAACAACACCATCTGTAGTTGCATTTTCAAAAAATGGCGAAAGATTAGTTGGACAAATCGCAAAACGTCAAGCTGTAACTAATCCAGACCATACAGTTATCTCTATCAAAAGAGATATGGGCTCAAACAAAAAAGTAAAAATTGAAGGTGATGAATTTTCACCACAAGAAATATCAGCTATGATATTACAAAAATTAAAAGCAGATGCAGAAAACTATTTAGGACAAAAAGTAACACAAGCAGTTATAACAGTACCTGCATATTTCAGTGATAGCCAAAGACAAGCTACAAAAGATGCTGGAAAAATAGCAGGATTAGAAGTTCTAAGAATCATTAATGAACCAACAGCAGCTGCATTAGCATACGGAATGGATAAAGAAGAAAAAGACCAAAAAATAATGGTATATGACTTAGGTGGAGGAACATTTGATGTATCTATACTAGATATTGGTGATGGTGTATTCGAAGTTTTAGCAACAAGTGGAAATAATAAACTTGGTGGAGATGACTTTGATGAAAGAATTATTAAATATTTAGTAGAAGAATTTAAAAAAGAAAATGGTATTGATTTATCAACAGATAAAATGGCAATGCAAAGACTAAAAGAAGCAGCAGAAAAAGCTAAAATCGAATTATCTGGAGTAGGTCAAACAAATATAAACTTACCATTTATAACAGCAGATAGCACAGGACCAAAACACTTAGATATAACATTATCAAGAGCTAAATTTGAAGAATTAATCAGTGATTTAATTGAAGCAACAACAGGACCAGTTAACCAAGCATTAAAAGATGCTGGATTAACATCAAATCAAATTGACCAAGTATTATTAGTTGGAGGTTCTACAAGAGTTCCAGCTGTACAAGAAGCTGTTAAAAAAATAACAAATAAAGAACCAAATAAAGGAATAAATCCAGACGAATGTGTTGCAATTGGTGCAGCAATTCAAGGTGGAGTTCTTTCAGGAGATGTTAAAGATTTAGTATTATTAGATGTAACACCACTTTCTTTAGGTATTGAAACATATGGTGGAGTATTTACAAAATTAATTGAAAGAAATACAACAATACCAACAAAGAAATCTCAAATCTTCTCAACAGCAGCAGATGGTCAAACAAGTGTTGAAGTACATGTACTTCAAGGAGAAAGAGAAATGGCTTCATACAACAAAACATTAGGAAGATTTCAATTAACAGGCATCCCACCAGCACCAAGAGGAATTCCACAAATAGAAGTTACATTTGATATAGATGCAAATGGTATAGTTCATGTATCTGCAAAAGATACTGCAACAGGAAATGAACAAAATGTATCTATAACAGCAAGTACAAATCTTTCTGAAGAAGATATTGATAGAGCTGTAAAAGATGCTGAAGCACATGCAGCAGAAGATAAAAAGAAAAAAGAAGAAATTGAAGTTAAAAACAATGCTGAAAGTTTAGTTTATAGTAGTCAAAAAACATTAGATGAAGTTGGAGACAAAATTAGCAACGAAGAAAAAGCTAAAGTTGAAACTGAAATCGAAAATGTAAAAAAAGCACTAGAAACAAACAATACAGAAACAATAAAAGAAGCAACAGAAAAACTAACACAAGTATTCTATCAATTGTCTGAGCAATTATATAAAAATAATGCAGCAGCACAAAATGCAGCAGGTGCAACAGAAGAAAATACTACATCAAATGATGGAAATGTATATGATGCAGATTATAAAGTAGAAGATGACAACAATAATGAATAATTTTAAAATATTATCTACAGCCCATGTTTTATGGGCTGTTGGTAGTACTTTATATAATATTAAATATTGAAACTATATGTGTAATATCTTCTAAATATTATAGATATAATTTACAATATAAGGAGAGAATAAAATGGCAAATAAAAGAGATTATTATGAAATTTTAGGTGTTAATAAAAATGTAACAGATGATGAACTAAAAAAAGCTTATAGAAAATTAGCAAAGAAATATCATCCAGATGCAAATCCAGATAATAAAGAAGAGGCAGAAGAAAAGTTCAAAGAAGTTTCAGAAGCATATGAAGTATTATCAGACCCACAAAAAAGAAGAATGTATGACCAGTTTGGACATGACGGACCACAAGGATTTGGTGGAGGAACAGGAGGTCCAGGAGGGTATTATTCATATACTTCTTCAGGATTTGACGGCTTTGGAGATTTTGGAGACCTTGGTGATATCTTTTCAAGCTTCTTTGGAGGAGGAGCAGGATTTGGAGGAAGAGCTGGAAATAGACAAAGAGCAGCTAATGGACCTAGAAAAGGTAGAGATTTGCAATATAATTTAGATATAACATTTGAAGAATCTTATTTAGGTGTAAAAAAAGAAATAACAATAAATCGAAATGAAGAATGTAAAACTTGTCATGGTACAAAAGCAAAACCGGGTACACATGCAGTAACATGCAAGGCTTGTGGAGGCAAAGGAACAGTTACTCAGACAGTTTCAACTATTTTAGGTCAAATGCAAACAACAAAAACATGTTCAGTATGCCATGGAGAAGGAACAATAGTTGAAGAAAAATGTCCTGATTGTAAAGGAAAAGGAACAGTTAGTAGAAATGTTAAAATAGAAGTAAATATACCAGCAGGTATTGCACATGGTCAAACCGTGGTATTAAAAGGAGAAGGAGAAGCAGGTTCAAAAGGTGGAGTAAATGGTGATTTGTATATAGTAGTTTCTGTAAGAAATCATAAGATTTTCAAACGCCAAGGAGAAAATGTAATTTGCAATATACCAATAACTTTTACACAAGCTACACTAGGAGCAACATTAGAAATACCAATGGTAGATGGACAAAAAGAAAGTTATAAAATACCAGAAGCAACACAACCAGGAACTAAATTTGTAATCAAAAATAAAGGATTCAAAATGGTTAATAATAATTGGAGAGGAGACTTCATCTTTACAGTATCTGTAGAAATACCTAAAAGATTAACAGCAGAACAAAGAGAATTATTAACTAAATTAGCAAAAACAATGAATGAACAACCACCAGTAAGAAAAAAAGGTATCTTTGGATAATAAAAAACCTCTTATTTAGAGGTTTTTTTGAAAGAAATATTGTATAATTATATCCATTAATGGAGGTTATGGTGAATAATAAATGTACACTTTGTCCTCACAAATGTAATGTGGACAGAATTGAATTAAAAGGTCGTTGTAAGGCGGGTAACAAAATAGAAATTGGTGGCTTTAGTTTACATCAATTTGAAGAACCATGTATAAGTGGCAAAAATGGTTCAGGAACAGTTTTTTTCTCAAAATGTAATCTTAATTGTGTATTTTGCCAAAACTATGAAATTAGCAATCTAGGCTTTGGAAAAATAATAGAAACAGAAACACTTGCAGATATATTCTTAGAACAACAGAATAATAATGCACACAATATTAATTTGGTTAGCCCTACAATATATGCAGATAAAATAATTGAAGCAATAAAATTAGCTAAAAAGAATGGTCTATCAATTCCTATAATTTATAATAGTAATGGATATGAGAATATAGAAACTTTAAAAAAATTAGAAGGACTAATTGATGTATATTTGCCAGATTTTAAATATTATAATGACAATATTGCACTAAAATATTCAAAAATTGAAAACTATTTTTCCATTGCTACTAATGCAATAAAAGAAATGTATAGACAAGTTGGAACACCCCAATTTGATAATAATGGAATAATAACTAAAGGGTTAATAATAAGACATTTAGTACTACCAAACAATATAGAAGATAGTAAAAAAATACTAAAATGGATAAAAGAAAATTTAGATAATAATGTATATGTGAGTATTATGACACAATATTTCCCTACATACAAGTCAAATGAATATCCAGAAATAGCAAGAAAAATTACAAAACACGAATATCTTGAAATTGAAAACTATATAGAAGACATAAATATAATAAATGGATACATGCAAGATTATACAGAAGAAGATGAAGAACAATATGTTCCAAAATGGGATTATTAATTGATGTAATTGAATTTTTAAAACTACCATTTTTTGCAAAATTCTTTAATATGTGTTAAAATAAATAATAGAATATGTTTGAGAGGAGTTTTTTATGGAAACTGATAATATTCATGAAACAAATCTAGAGAAAAAATCACAAAAAACACAGTTAGCATGGGATTCATATATGCAATATTTAATTGAAGCAATTGATGAAAGTAATTTTATGAAACGTGCTGAAAGTAAACCAATGGCAACACCAAAAGGCTCATTGGAAAGTCATGTAACCTCAAGAGCTACACATGTTCGAAATGCCGCAAATATCATTAGAAGACTAGCAAAAGGACTAAACTTAAATTCAAAATTTGCTTTTGCTGGAATGTTAATGCATGATGCAGGTCATCCATTTAGTGGACATGAAGGAGAGGTTATTTTTTCTGACCTTGGAGGATTATTTAATACTCAATTTTTTCATCATAATGCAAAAGGTGTAGAAGTAGTTTTAAGTGAAGATATATGTGAAAAAGCTATTTCTAAGATACCAAATATTGAACTAAGACCTGAACTAAGGGAACAATTAAGAAAAGAATTTTATTATTTCTTAGATATTATTATATCACATGACGGTGAAGCATCACCAGCAGAAATGTACCGTGAACCTGATGAATATCCAGATATTAGAACAGCCGTAGAAAGTAAATTGTTATCTGCAAATGCTACTAATAATTATAAATTTGTAGCACAAACACCAGAAGGAAGACTTGCAAAATTTGCAGATGTTATTGCATATTTAGCAACAGATATACAAGACGGATTTAGATTAGGAATATATAAAGATTTTCCAGAAGATTATCTAGAAATATTTGGAGAAATGTTTGCACCTGGTTTTACTAGCAGTAGAGAAGAAAAAATTGCAAATGCTAGAACAATTATTGATAAAATAAAGCAAAAAAGATTAAGAGAACTTTTTGATGATGCCACACTTCCAGGAAATCAGAGAGCAATAAAAATTGCAAATGAAATAATGGCAGAATTAAGAGAAAAAGGTCTAGATTTTGAAAGCAACGAAGAAAAAGCATTAGAAATTGTAGAGGAACATTTAGAAGATTTTAGAAAAACAGCATATGTAGGAGAAATGACAGATGAGAAACTACAATATATGTATTCAGAAATGGAAAAAATAAGAGAATTTGTAGGGAAAAAATCACGATTACGTTCAGGAGTTGTTGCAGAAGTAACTACTAGAATGCAAGAATATTTTATAAATGATTTATTAAAGGAATCAGCAGACACAGGAGTTCCACATTTTTCAGACACAGCAGAAAAATTATTTTTTAAATCAAAAAAAATAAACTATGCAACATATACACCTTTTGTAAAATGGCAATATCAAAAAGCAGTATTACCTAATGCGGCTTTAAAATTAGCAGCCATTTCTTCACAAAGTTTATTAGATACTGGTGCAATAAGAAATAAATTCTTTGATCCAACAGTTAGAAGATTTGTTGAACAACCTGAATTATTAGAGTCTATGAAGATACATACAAGACCAGGAGAAAGTGTAGAAGAAGCACAAAAAAGATATATGGCAACTAGAAAAGAATATGGAATAAGAAACTTTAAGAGTTCAAATAAAAAATTTACAGGAGATGCACAAGTAGGTGAACTTAGATCTAGATATGAGTTGTATTCAAATGTATATCAACATCTTCAAAACCAAGGAGAAAGCTTTGCATCTCAATATAAACTTACATATCATGCAATACAAAAACGTATAGAAGATAAAGTTGCAAAAGCATTAGACCCTCAATACCCAATAGAAAACACGGAAAAAAGTTTATTTAAAGAACAATATACACATCAAATAGACGATATTAGAGATGAAATATCAAAAAGATATGGTTCTTTAACAATTACTCCAGAACAGAGAAAAGAACTAATATCTGAGTTAGTTGCTAATGCAAGAGAAAATATGGAAAAACTTATGTCTATACAGATAGCAACAGATTATATTAGTGGAATGTCTGACACAGCATTTACGGAACTTGCATTAAGAACAGGAGTATTATCAAAAGAAGAATTAGAAAGTACTCAAACTAGAATTCCACCTGAGGAGGCTGCAGACAATCATGTAGTTTCTCAATTAGCTAAAAATATGGATTTACCAGATAAAAATGATGGAAGATAAGGAGAAAATATGCCTAAGTTTTTTATAAAGACTAGACAAATATATAATAATTATATAACATTAGAAAATGAAGATGTAAAACATATAAAAGATGTTTTAAGAATGAAAAAAGATGAAAAAATAAATATCTGTGATATAGATACATCACAAAATTATATTTGTGAAATATGTGAAATAAATGATGAAAATATAAAGTGCAAAATCTTAGAACAGACTATTTCAAAGGCAGAACCTAATACAGATATTACAATTTTTCAAGCATTACCTAAATTTGAAAAAATGGAATTTATAATTCAAAAATGTACAGAAATAGGAGCAAAGAAATTTGCTCCTGTAATCATGAAACGTTGTACAGTAAAACTTGATGAAAAAAGTGCAACCAAAAAAATTGAAAGATGGCAAAAAATAGCAGAAGCAGCTGCAAAACAGAGTGGCCGAGATATAATTCCAGAAGTAAAAAATATAATAAATTTTGAAAAACTATGTAATTTAATTGAAAAATATGATATAGTATTAGTGGCGTATGAAAAAGAAGAAGAAAACACTTTAAAGAAAATACTAACTAGTATAAATAAACCTAATTTAAAAATAGCAATAGTAATTGGACCAGAAGGTGGCATAGATGAAACAGAAATATCTAAGTTAAAAAAAGCAGGAGCTAAAACAATAACTTTTGGTAAAAGAATATTAAGAACAGAAACAGCTGCAATATATTTAACTAGTATAATTACATATGAATTAAATTAATAGTGGAGGAGAACATATTGAAGAAAAATATTATGAAGGATTTTGAAGAAATAGTAGAAAGCAGAAATTTATCAGAAGATGCAAAAAAAATAATATCAAAAAGAATAATATCAAATTTTGCTTTTGGTATTTCTTTTATAATATTACTTCTATCATACAACATAGCCAGCATATGGATTTATAGAAATACTGCTGAAATTATATATTATGTTTCAGCAATGGTATTTTTATTATTAACAATTATTACATTTGAAGTAGGATATAAAAAAGATGATGGAAAATATGCAATAACAGGAATAGAAATACTAATGTTTTCGTTATTTTCTCTTTTTGCACCATATATTTTTTATATATTTAATTCTAAATATATAACAGCTATGGTATGTTTAGTAACCTTATACTATATTGTTAAAATTATTGTAATATACAATAAAGAAAAGAGTAAGGCATTTAAAGAAAATAATGATATTAGTGTAATCATAAAAAAAGAAAGTGAAGATAAACTAGCAAAAAAATTTGGAATGGTAAAAAATGATGAGATAAAAACTGTTATTGCATCTGAAAAACCAAAAAAAGCTCCAAGAAAAAAGACAACATCAAAAACAAAGGCTTCTAACAAAACTAAACAAAAACAAGAAACATCTAAAAAAACTAATAAATCTTCACAAAAAAATACAGAAAAAAATGAAGAAAAAAAAGAAATCAAAACAGTAGTAAAAAAAGATGCAACTAACAAGAAAAATACTACCAAAAAAACAACACAGAATAATAAGAATGAAGAAGGAGTAAAGAAAACATCAACTAAAAAAAATACATCTAAAAATACTACTACAAAAAGAAAAGAAGGACAGGCAAGCAATACAACAAAAAAAGCAACAAAAGAGAAGAGTACATCTAAATCAAAAAGTACAACTAAAAAAGGAGAATAGTAAAAATGTTAAAAAGTATGACAGGCTTTGGTAGAGCTAAATACGAAACTAATTCTAGAGAATATATAATTGATATCAAATCTGTAAATAACAGGTATAGTGATATAACAATAAAGATGCCTAGAAGCATAAGTTTCCTAGAAGAAAAAGTAAAACAAAAAGTAACAAATGCAATTTCAAGAGGAAAAGTAGAAGTTTTTATTACATTTAATAATTACAGTGAACAAGGAAAAAATATTAAAATAAATTCAGAATTAGCAAAAAGATATATAGAAGAAATTAAACAACTGTCTGAAGATACTCAAATAAATATGAATATTAATCTTCAAGAAATATTAAAAATGCCAGATATTTTAAATATTCGAATTGATGAAGAGGCAGAAATACTAATATGGTCTGAATTAGAAACAGCTTTAACAGAAGCAATTAATAATTTTATTACAATGAGGGAAACAGAAGGATTGAAAATACAAGAGGATTTAGAAAAACGAATTGATTATATTGAAAAAAGTGTAAACAGCATAGATAATATTTCTGATACATTAGTACAAGAATATATAGCAAAACTAGAAAAACGAATTAACGATATTTTACAAAATAATATTGTTGATGAATCAAGATTGGCACAAGAAGTTGTAATTTATTCAGACAAATGTTCAGTTGAAGAAGAATTAACAAGACTAAAAAGCCATATAATACAATTTAAAGAATTATTAAATAAAAATACTGCTAATGGCAAAAAAATAGATTTCTTAATTCAAGAAATGAATAGAGAAACAAATACAATAGGTTCAAAAGCTAATAATTTGGATATTACTAATTATGTTATAGAAATAAAAACAGAATTAGAAAATATACGAGAACAGATTCAAAATGTTGAATAATAAGGAGGAATTGAATATGCAATTAGTTAACATAGGTTTTGGAAATATTGTATCAGCAAATAAGATAGTAGCAATTGTTTCGCCAGAAGCAGCACCAATAAAAAGAATGATTCAAGAAGCAAAAGATGCAAAAACAGCAATAGATGCAACATGCGGAAGAAGAACCAGAGCAGTTTTAATTATGGATTCAGGACATATAATACTGGCTTCTGTACAGCCAGAGACGATAGCTTCAAGATTAGATAAAGATATATCAAAAGAAGATTTAGAAAATTAAATATAGGGGGGATAAAAGTGATTATAAAGCCAACTGTTACAGAATTACTAGAAAAAATTGATAATCGTTTTGAATTAGTTATACTTGTTTCAAAACGTGCAAGACAAATTGCGGAAGGTCAGGTACCTTTAACAAAAGTAAAAGAAAAATCAGCAGTTACAATTGCTGCAAATGAGATATCAGAAGGTAAGGTGAAGGAATGTTAGTTTTATTATCAGGTGTATCAGGAGCAGGAAAAGATACCATAAAAAAAGCATTAATCAAAAGAATGGATAATGTAACTTCAATGCCTTCTTATACAGACAGACAACCAAGAGAAGGCGAAGAAAATGGAAAAATTTATCATTTTATAACAACAGAAGAATTTGAAGAAAAAATAAGAAGAGATGAATTTTACGAATATTCTGTACATCATGAACATTATTATGGTACTTCAAAGAAAATTTTGAATGAAACCATAAATTCAGGAAAAATTATAGTAAAAGATATTGAAGTAAATGGAACAGAAAATTTACTAAAATTACTAAAAGACAAAATTGATATTATTACAATTTTCTTGAGAGTTCCAAAAGAAGAACTAAGAAGAAGATTAGAACATAGGGTAGAAAAGGCAAGTATAAAAGAAATAGAATTACGCTTAAACAGATTTGATTATGAAGAATCAAAAATAGGTATATATGACTATGTTCTAAAAAATGATGATCTAGAAAAAACTGTTCAAATAATCATGACAATTATAGAAAACGAATATAAACTTAGAAAAGAAAAGAGGGATACAGATGAATAAAAAACAAAAAGTAATTGTAAAAATATTTGCTATAATCCTAGCACTTATGATGGTATTAAGTGTAGGTGTAACATTAATATATATGTTAATACAAAAGTAATAGGAGGATTAACAAATGCTTAAAACTATTGAACTACCTTCTATAACGGAAGGTGGTATAATAAACTATATAAATGCATTAATTACCAATCCAATGGATTTGATTACTTTTATAATAGACATTACAATAGTTATATTATTAGTATATAAATTTATAGGACTTGTAAAAGGAACAAGGGCATTACAACTATTGAAAGGAATAACATTACTAATTATTATTACAATATTAAGTTCTATATTTAATTTAAGAATACTTAATTTTATTTTAACATCTTTTATGACATATGGTGTAATATTACTTATAATAATGTTTCAACCCGAATTAAGAAGAGGGTTAGAACAATTAGGGTCAAACAAAATAAACAAGTTCTTTGGAATTGAAGAAGAAATTGCTAATAAAATGAAAGAAAATATCTATAAATTAGTAATAACAACAACAGAACTTTCACAATCAAGAATAGGTGCACTAATTGTTATAGAAAGAAGTATAAAATTGAAAGATATTATTGATACTGGAATTTATATTGGAGCAGAAATATCACCACAATTGTTAGTTAATATTTTCGAACCAAGAACACCGCTTCACGATGGAGCAGTTATAATAAGTGATGGCAAAATAATGTCAGCTGCTTGTATGCTACCACTTGCAAATGATAAAAATATTCCTAAAAGACTAGGAACAAGACATAGATCAGCTTTAGGTATTTCTAAAGAAACAGATGCAATTGTGGTTGTTGTATCAGAAGAAACAGGCAAAATATCTGTTGCAAAAGACGGTACTTTAATTGCAGATTTAAAAGAAGACGCATTAAAACAGATTTTAATCAAAAATTTAGTTCCCAAAATAGAAGATAAGAAAAAGAGGAAAGAATGAGAAATATAAAATTAATAATTGAATATGATGGTGCAAAATTTGGTGGATGGCAAAAGCAACCCACCAAATTAAACATTCAAGGAGAAATAGAAAAAGCCATACAGGAAATAACAGGAGAAGAAATAAACTTAACCGCTTCTGGACGAACAGATGCAGGAGTACATAGTTTAGGACAAGTTGCAAATTTCAAAACTAATAGTAATATTGCTATTGAAAAATTTCCGATGGCAATTAATTCTAAACTAAAAAAAAGTATTGTAATAAAAGAAGCAGAAGAAGTTGAAGAAGATTTTCATGCAAGATATAAATGCAAAGGGAAAAAATATAGATATATAATAAATAATTCAACTTGTGGTTCAGCTATTTATAGAGGATTAGAATATCATATTCCACAAAAATTAGATATAGATAAAATGAAAAAAGCTATTAAATATTTCGAAGGGAAACATGATTTTAAAGGATTTAGAGCAAGTGGGACCAGCAGTAAAGATAGTGTTAGAGAAATATATAAAGCAGAAATTATACAAGAAAAAGAAAGAATATATATAGAATTAACTGGTAATGGCTTTATGTATAATATGGTCAGAATAATTGCTGGCACACTTGTAGATGTTGGTTTAGGAAAAATAAAACCAGAAGATATATCAAATATCATAGAATCTAAAAATAGAACACTTGCAGGAAAAACACTCCCTGCTCATGGACTTTATCTTGTTGAAGTTTATTATTAAAACTGAACTTTGAAAGGAGGAAGTATTATGAATAGTCAAAAACTTACACAAAAATCAATTGATGCAATACAGAAAGCTCAAAATTTAGCAGTTACTAATGAAAATAGTCAGATTGACCAAGAACATATATTATATTCTCTGCTTATTCAAGAAAATAGCTTAATAAGAGAATTGCTTAAAAGAATGAAAGTTTCTGACGAATTTGAAAAAGTTATAAAAGAAGAAATAGAAAATAAACCTAAGATGCACTCAAATACAAGAGCTATGGATCAAGTATATATATCAAGAGATACAGATGAAGCTTTAACAGAGGCCGAAAACATTGCAAATCAAATGAAAGACGAATATATCTCAGTTGAACATATTATGCTAGGATTGATAGAAAAAGCAAATTCAAAACTTAAAGATTTATTTAGAACATTTAAAATTTCTAAAAATGAATTTTTAAAAGTATTATCAGAAGTAAGGGGGAATTCAAAAGTGACAACAGATAATCCAGAAGAAACATATGATGTATTAAATAAATATGGTACAGATTTAGTTGAAATGGCAAGAGCACAAAAATTAGACCCTGTTATCGGAAGAGACAGTGAAATACGAAATGTAATAAGAATATTATCAAGAAAAACTAAAAATAACCCATGCTTAATAGGTGAACCTGGTGTAGGAAAAACAGCAATTGCTGAAGGTTTGGCATTAAGAATTGTGAGAGGAGACGTACCAGAAGGTTTAAAAGATTGCACTATATTTTCTCTAGATATGGGAGCATTAGTTGCAGGTGCTAAATATAGAGGCGAATTTGAAGAAAGATTAAAAGCAGTACTTCAAGAAGTAAAGAAAAGTAATGGCAAAATAATATTATTTATAGATGAACTTCATACAATTGTAGGTGCAGGAAAAACAGATGGCGCTATGGATGCAGGAAATTTACTGAAACCAATGCTTGCAAGAGGAGAATTACATTGCATAGGTGCTACTACTTTAAATGAATATAGACAATATATCGAAAAAGACCCTGCCCTAGAAAGACGTTTTCAACATGTTTTAGTTGATGAGCCAACAGTTGAAGATACTATCTCAATTTTAAGGGGACTAAAAGAGCGTTATGAAGTATACCATGGTGTTGAAATAAGTGATAATGCAATTATTGCTGCAGCAACACTTTCGCATAGATATATTAGTGATAGATTTCTACCAGATAAGGCAATAGATTTAATAGATGAAGCATGTAGTATGATAAAAACAGAAATGGAATCAATGCCAATAGAACTAGATGATATATCACATAAGATAATGCAACATCAAATAGAAGAGGCAGCATTAAAAAAAGAAAAAGATGAACAATCGCAAAAAAGACTAGCTGAAATTCAAAAAGAAATTGCTGAAATGCAAACTAAATTTAACGAAATGAAAGCTAAATGGAATAACGAAAAAGATGCAATATCAAAAGTACAAAAATTGCGTGAAGAAATAGAAAAAGTAAATAGTGAAATTGAAAAGGCAGAAAGAGAATATGAACTTAATAAAGCTGCTGAATTAAAATATGGTAAATTACCAGAATTACAAAAACAATTAAAAGTAGAAGAGGAAATTGCTATAAAATCTAAAGATTCTAGTTTACTAAGAACAAAAGTAACTGATGAAGAAATAACTAAAATCATTGCAAAATGGACAGGGATTCCAGTTACTAAGTTAATAGAAAGTGAAAGAGAAAAAATATTAAATTTAGCAGATGTTTTACATCAAAGAGTAATTGGGCAAGATGAAGCTGTTGAGAAAGTTACAGATGCAATAATCCGTTCAAGAGCAGGAATACAAGATAATAGAAGGCCAATTGGTTCATTTATGTTCTTAGGACCAACAGGTGTTGGAAAGACGGAACTTGCAAAAGCATTAGCAGAAAGCTTATTTGATGATGAACATAATATTATAAGAATAGACATGTCTGAATATATGGAAAAATTTTCAGTATCAAGATTAATTGGAGCACCTCCTGGATATGTAGGCTATGAAGAAGGAGGACAATTAACAGAAGCAGTTAGAAGAAAACCATATTCAGTAATATTATTTGATGAAATTGAAAAAGCACATCCAGATGTATTTAATGTACTTTTGCAAGTATTAGATGATGGAAGGGTTACAGATTCACAAGGAAGGACAGTTGATTTTAAAAATACAATTATTATTTTAACATCAAATTTGGGTTCTGAATATATACTAGAAGGTATTAACGAATCAGGAGAACTTACAGAAGAAGCTAAAAATCAAGTAAATAAGCTATTAAAACAAAGTTTTAGACCAGAATTTTTAAATAGATTAGATGAAATTATATTCTACAAACCATTAACTAAAAATGAGATTGCTAGTATTTTAGACTTATTAATAAAAGATTTAAACAAAAGACTTGAAGAGCAAGAAATATCAATTGAGTTAACAGAAAAAGCAAAAGAATATTTAATTACTAATGGATATGACCCTGTATATGGAGCAAGACCATTAAAAAGATTTGTTCAAAAACAATTAGAAACATTAATTGCAAGAAAAATAATAGAGCAATCAATCCTACCAAAACAAACAGTAAAAGTAGATTATAATGGAAAAGAATTAACAATATAAAAAAATTCCCTTTTGGGAATTTTTTTATTGAATTGCTTTTTCAATTTCTGACCATACTGCTTCCACATAATTTTTCTTTTCAGAAGAAAAAGGCAAGAATTGTAAATCTTTTAGTGGATTTAATTCATTTTGTAAATCTAAAACTGCTTTACTTACTTTTGTTGGAGCAAGTTTATCAGCCTTATTTGCAATTATTAAACAAGGAAAACCAGTATTTATAATATAGTTATACATCATAATATCATTTTCAGTAGGAGAATGACGTATATCAATTAAAAAGATTATCAATGTAATTTGCTTTCTTTCAGACAAATATTTTTCAATAAATTCACCTACACGAACCTGTTCTTCTTTAGACATTTTACTATATCCATAACCAGGTAAATCTACAAAATAAAAATTATTATCCATGTTATAAAAGTTAATTTGTCTAGTTTTTCCTGGTTCACTACTAGTTCTAGCTAAATTCTTTCTATTAATCATAGTATTGATAAAAGATGATTTACCAACATTAGATTTGCCAACAAGAACAATTTCAGGAATATCTGTTTTTGGATATTGATTATGACTCACAGCAGAAATTTCAAATTTTGGATTTTTTATTATCATATAATTCTCCTTCTATTTTTAATGGGTTACTGAAAAAGTAACCCATTAGACATATATTTTATTTTTCAATAGGTTTTATGATGTCAATTCCACCCATGTATGGTCTTAAAACTTCTGGAATTGTAATACTTCCATCTTCTTGATAATGGTTTTCTAAGAATGCAATAAGCATACGAGGAGGAGCAACAACAGTATTATTTAATGTATGTGCAAAATAATTTCCTTTTTCTCCTTTAATACGAATTCCTAAACGTCTACTTTGTGCATCTGTTAAGTTTGAACAACTACCAACTTCAAAATATTTTTGTTGACGAGGAGACCATGCTTCAACATCACAAGATTTTGCTTTTAAATCTGCTAAATCTCCTGAACAACATTCAAGTGTACGAACAGGAATTTCTAAACTTCTAAATAATTCAACAGTATAACTCCACATTTTATCATACCATTCATAACTATCCTCAGGTTCACAAACAACTATCATTTCTTGTTTTTCAAATTGGTGGATTCTATAAACTCCACGTTCTTCAATACCATGAGCTCCCTTTTCTTTTCTAAAACATGGAGAATAAGATGTCATTGTATATGGAAGATTATCTTTTTTTAATATTTGGTCTTTAAATTTACCAATCATAGAATGTTCACTTGTACCAATTAAATATAAATCTTCACCTTCGATTTTATACATCATTGCATCCATTTCTTCAAAACTCATAACGCCTGTTACAACATCACTTCTAATCATAAATGGAGGGATACAATAAGTAAATCCTTTATTTATCATAAAATCTCTAGCATAACTAATAACTGCTGAATGTAATCTTGCAACATTACCAATTAAATAGTAGAAACCATTTCCAGCAACTCTACGTGCTGAATCTAAATCTATTCCAGCTAATTTTTCCATTATATCTGTATGATAAGGTATGGGATAAGTTGGAACAACAGGTTCTCCATATTTTTTAACTTCAACATTTTCAGTATCATCTTTTCCGATAGGAACAGAATCATGAATAATGTTTGGGATTTTCATCATAATATTTTTAATTTCATTTGCTAATTCATTTTCATCTTTTTCATTTTTTATTATTTGTTCATTAATTTCATTAACTTGTTTTTTTATTGTTTCAGCTTCTTCACGATTACCGCTTTTCATTAAATTACCAATCTTACTGCTTAAGGAGTTTCTACTAGAACGTAATTCATCCCCTCTAAGTTTTACCTCACGGTTTTTCTTGTCTAATTCTAATACTCTGTCAACTAATTCTAGTTTGTGATCCTGAAATTTCTTTTTCATATTTTCTTTTACTAATTCAGGATTCTCTCTGATTAATTTAATATCTATCATAAAATCACTCCTTCTACAGTATTTTACTATATTTTTTTAGGTTTTGCAATAATTTTACAAATAACCGTTGTTTTATTTTAAAAAATTATATATAATAAATATTATAAAATTTAAATGAAACTTTATATTTTTAAATTAACAAAGGAGGAAAAAATGAAAAATAAAGAAGGAATCACGTTAATAGCATTAATAATAACAATTATTATTATGTTGATTTTAGTATCAGTTAGTATTCAAGTATTGATGAGTTCAGGGCTTTTTGGTAGAGCTGCAGATGCAACAAGTGATTGGAATAATGCACAAGAAAATGAGGAACAATTAGGTGCTGGAAATATTCAAATAGATGACGGAGATACAACATATAATTCAATTGACGAATTTTTAGCATCTCAAATAACAATAGAACCAGGTGACAAAGTAGAAAAAACAAATAAATATAAAGACACAAATAATGACGTGGCAGTAATTCCAGGAGGTTTCACAGTATCTGGAGTACTAGGGGAAACCACAATATCCGAAGGATTGGTAATATATTTAATAAATGACAAAACAGCTGAAGAAATAGCAACAATAGATTGGACAAATGAAACAACTGTAGCTAATTTACAAAAAACATATGACCAATTTGTTTGGATACCAATAAAAAACACAACAGATGAAAATGCACAAGATATAAATGACATGTATATTTGCCAAGCAAAAACTGCAGAAAACGGAAAATGTAATATAACAGTAGAAAATGGAGCAGCAAAATGCACTACTCATAATTCAACTCAAATGGCAGGAAGATTGTATGCTACAGTTATAGGAGAAAATTTTGAAAAAGGTTATACAGAAGTATATACAGCAGGAACAGGACTTAGAGAACCAGATATAGTAACAGGACCTAATGGAACATCTTATGATGCTATGAGCAACTTGCTAAAATCAATATCAACTATATTAGGAACAACGACAGGGTATGATACAAAAGAAAACTTTCAGATAAGTCTACAACAAGAATATAATGAAGTTGTAAAAAGTGTATATTTAAATCAAGGTTTTTACATAAGTAGATATGAGGTAACTGGAATAGTAAATACCAATACAAATGTAACTGTAAAATCAGTAGCAGGAACTACCTCTGGTCTAGGTAATGCAACTTGGTATAGGATGTATGCTCAAATGAAAAAATATGCTGACAACAGGACATTAACAAGTGTAAAAAGTATGATGATACAAGGAGCAGCATATGACCAAGTAATGAAGTTTATAGAAAATGGAGAAAGACCAGATGAAAATCCATATACAATAACAACATCTGGAAATGTAGGGCATTACTCATCTGAAGGGCTAATGGCTCAATATCAAACAGGAGGGTTAAACTATCCGGGTACAGTACAATATAATGATAAAGTAAAGAATATATATGATTTAGAAGGAAATGTACAGGAGTATACTACAGAAGCTTCAGGTACTAGTGGCAGAGTTATAAGAGGAAGTTCTTTCCAGAGTAAAGCTTCAGCAAGTTATCGCTATACTGAATTTCCATTATACAACCGACGATATATACGGTTCACATCTCCAAATTTATATAAATTCTCAAAGTTAATATAAAAACTTAATAAAAAACTGTGTAAATTGAAAAAATCATAACACAGTTTTTTTATTAATATATAAAGAATTTTTAAAAATAATAGTTGTTTTATTTAGAATTTTCTTATATAATGTATGCATAAAATTTTAGGAGTGATTTTATGAATTTACCAAACAAACTAACTATATTTAGAATAATTTTAGTACCTATTATGGTTATTATTCCTTTTTTAGGAATACAAGGAGAGTTTTTAAATATTCCAATTCAAAATTGGATAATAATTGCAATATTTTCAATAGCATCATACACAGACCATTTAGATGGCAAAATTGCAAGGAAAAATAATATTGTTACAACATTTGGAAAATTTGCAGACCCATTAGCAGATAAGATTTTAGTATTATCTGCAATGCTTATGTTAGTAGAAATGCAACTTTTGCCTGCAGTAATCCCAATTATTGTATTAACAAGAGAATTTATTGTATCTGGTTTTAGACTTATAGCTGTTGAAAAAGGTGGAAAAGTAATAGCAGCAAATATATGGGGAAAATTAAAGACAGTTACACAAATAATTGCAATTATTTTAGCTTTCTTAGATATACATGCATTTGGAACATTTATGTTTGAAACACTAACAGGATATGAATTAGCCATAAATATAGCATCAACAATAGTTATGTCATTAGCTACAATAGCTACTATTTTCTCAGGAGCTACTTACTTAAAGGGAGGAAAAGAACTACTTAAATAAAGGACGGTCTTTTATGAATAAAAATCAAGCTAAAAAAAGAATTGATGAATTAAATAATCTAACAGAATATTATGCAAAAAAATATTATGATGATGACAACCCTGAAATAAGCGACTTTGAATATGATATGTTAATGAATGAATTAAAAACTTTAGAGAAGGAATTTCCAGAATTTGTTTCAAAAAATTCTTTAACTCAAAAAGTAGGGGGAACAGTTAAAGAAGGTTTTACAAAAGTACAACATGAGGTACCGCTTCTTAGCCTACAAGATGTATTTTCAATAGAGGAAGTCCGAGACTTTGATATAAAAATGCATAAAGAAGCACAAGATTTATCTTATGTTGTAGAAACAAAGATAGATGGTTTGTCTGTTAGTCTAGAGTACAAAAATGGTGAATTCGTAAGGGGTTCAACTAGAGGAAATGGACAAATAGGAGAAGATGTTACTAATAATTTAAAAACAATAAGAAATATACCTAAGAAATTAAAAGAACCAATAGATATCATAGTTCGAGGGGAAGTATTTATTGGAAAAACTGATTTTGAAAAATTAAATGATGAGTTAGATGAAGAAAATAGATTTGCTAATGCTAGAAATTTAGCAGCTGGTTCACTAAGACAGTTAGATAGTACAATAACTGCTACTAGACCATTAGATATTTTTATATTTAATGTTCAAAAATGTGATAGCATAAAGTTCACATCACATTATGAATCATTACAATATTTAAAAGAAATAGGTTTTAATATAAATCCAGTTTTAATTTTATGCAAAAATATATCAGAAGTTGAAAAAGCAATAAAAGAAATAGGAGATAAAAGAGAAAACCTTGATTTTGGGATAGATGGTGCAGTTGTAAAAATAGATGATTTACAAATAAGAGAACAACTAGGAAACACTTTTAAAACACCTAAATGGGCAGTTGCTTATAAATATCCTCCAGAACAAAAAGAAACATTATTAAAGGATATAATTTGCCAAGTAGGTAGAACAGGTGTTATAACTCCAATGGCAATATTAGAACCGGTTGTTGTTGCAGGTTCTACCATTTCTAAAACTACTCTTCATAATGAAGACTTTATAAAAGAAAGAGACTTAAGGATAGGGGATAGAGTAATAATTCAAAAAGCAGGGGATGTAATACCAGAAGTTGTAAGAGCTGTAATAGAAAAAAGAACAGGAACAGAAAAAGTATTTGAAATGCCTACAACATGTCCTATCTGTGGAGCAGAAGCAATCAGAATTCCTGGACAAGCAGCTGTAAAATGTATAGGAATCGAATGTCCTGCTAGAAATTTTAGAAATATAGTTCATTTTGCATCAAAAGAAGGAATGGATATAGAAGGTCTAGGCGAAAAAGTAATAGAACAATTAATGTCTCAAAACTTAATTAAAAGTATTGCAGATATTTATTCTTTAACAAAAGATGATATTGCAAGTTTAAAAAAAGATGGTCAAAAATTTGCTGAAAACTTAGTAAATGCAATAGAAAAAAGCAAAGAGAATAATTTAGATAAATTGATTACAGCATTAGGAATTGAACAAGTTGGAGCAAAATCTGCAAAAATTTTATCAAAGAGGTTTAATACAATGGACAAATTATCAGAAGCCTCTTTTGAAAATTTAGTTTTAGTAGAAGATATTGGAGAAATAACAGCAAATAATATAAAAGAATTTTTCCTTCAAGAGCAAACAATAGATTTAATAAAAAAATTGAAAACAGCAGGTGTTAACATGACAGAACTTACAGAGGAATCTGATAACAGATTTGCAGGAAAAACTTTTGTTCTTACAGGTTCTCTAGATAACTACACCAGAAACGAAGCAGAAGAAATTATTGAAAAATTTGGTGGAAAAGTCTCAAGTTCAGTATCAAAGAAAACTAGTTATGTTTTAGCAGGAGAAGATGCAGGTAGTAAATTAACAAAAGCCGAAACTTTAGGAGTACAAATAATTTCTGAACAAGATTTTAATGAAATGATACAAGAATAATGAAAGGAATATAATATGGAAGGCTATACTTTTGAGAGATTATGGAAAGAACTTGATGAAGGTTATCAAATATATTACACATATATGGATAAAAGATATATGTTGTCTAAATTGGCAAAAAATTGTTATTCAAGACAATTAGTGAATCTTAACGAAAAAGGACCTCATCCTAAAAATCAAATTGTTACCTTAAAAGCGGTTAAAGAATTATTTGATTTTATGGAGGATATTGAATATAAAATTGAAGGATAGGAAGGAGTATATTAATGAGAGCAGTCATACAAAGGGTTACAAATGCCGAAGTGAAAGTAGATGGAGAAGTTACAGGTAAAATAGGTGCAGGATTACTTATATTATTAGGAGTTGGACCAGATGATACAGAAAAAAATGCAGATGCTCTTATAAAAAAAGTTTGTAATCTTAGGATTTTTAAAGATGAAAATGATAAGATGAATCTTTCTGTAAAAGATATTGATGGAGAAATTCTTGTTGTTTCTCAATTTACTTTATATGCTGATTGCAATGCAGGAAATAGACCAAGTTTTATAAACGCCGCATCTCCAGAAAAAGCAGATGCTTTATATGAGTATTTTAAAGAAAAATGTAAATCTGAAGTAAAAAATGTACAATGCGGAATTTTTGGAGCAGATATGAAAGTTAGTCTACTTAATGATGGACCTGTAACAATAATATTAGAAAGATAGGGACAAGAAATGGGTAATATAATTAAACATTTTAATTTAATCACTAAACATAGATGGAATGTTTTTAAACTTTGTGTAAGAGCTGGCATACCAATTAGAGGTTTATTACATGATTTATCTAAATATTCTCCAACAGAATTTATTGAATCTGCTAAATTTTATGTTGGTACTCACAGCCCTATTACTGAGGCAAAAAAGACTAAAGGATATTCTGCTGCTTGGTTACATCATAAAGGAAAAAATAGACACCACTATGAGTATTGGTATGATCCTTTAGCACCTGATAAAACACCGGTAATACCATATAAATATGCAGTTGAAATGGTTTGTGATACATTAGGAGCTGGCAAAACATATTTAGGTAAGGAGTGGACTAATTCGAGTCAATTAAAGTACTGGAACAGAACAAAGGATTTAACTTATGTTAATGTTAAAACAGCTAATTTTTTGGAAGCGGTTTATATAGAAGTAAGTAAAAAAGGTATAAAAGAAACTATTACTAAAAAGAATCTTAAAGCTTTATATAACAAATATTGCAAATAAAATTGTTTTATAGTATAATAGCAGAGTACTGCTTTCATAGCTCAGTCGGTAGAGCACTTCCTTGGTAAGGAAGAGGTCGCCGGTTCGATTCCGGCTGTAAGCTCCAATATAAAATTTCAAAAAAATGTATAAAAAGTATTGAATTTTATAAAAATATAGTATATAATAGCAAAGTGGTGATTATTTAAACATGGATACACTTGTTCCCATTCCGAACACAGCAGTTAAGCATGTTTTAGCCGAAGATACTTGCGAGTTACCTTGCTGGGAAAATAGGTATCGCCAAATTATATTCCCCAATAGCTCAGTTGGTAGAGCGCTCGGCTGTTAACCGATAGGTCGTTGGTTCGAGTCCAACTTGGGGAGCCATTTTATGCGGATGTGGCGGAATTGGCAGACGCGCTGGTCTTAGGAACCAGTACTTCGGTGTGGGGGTTCAAGTCCCTTCATCCGCACCAATTACATATCTGTTCGGACTTTTTATAGAACAGAAAGATACAAAATCAATCAGAAAAAAATCTGGTTGTTTTTTTGTAAAAAAATTATCTTAAATTAATAAGTTAATATATTATATAAAATAAATATAAAATTCAGAAACATTGAAAAATTTAATATTTTATGGTAAAATAGCAATATAATTTTAATTATCTTGCAAACAAGCAAGTTTTATATATTGCCATTTAACAATATAATTATTGTAAAAAGGGGGAAATAAAAACATTTTTTTTGATAGCAAGAATCATATAACCATAGTTTATACAATTTAATAGAAAAGGAGAATTTAGCACTATGAAAAGAGCATTCAGTATTATTCATCGGGCTATTGTAGGCCCGGAATATGGCTTTTCAGGAGAAGGAAATATTCAATGGTATTATTCGTTGTCGGTCGCAATCAATCTGATGTTGATATGGTGGCTAAAACCAGAAATAGCAGTACTGTTTACCACATTGGTGATAATTCATGGCTTCACAGTTTTCACATACGGATTTTTTGAATTGGATTATTGTAACTCAATTTGGGCATATATATATGCAATAATTCATTTCATAATACTGGCAAATGCAATTTTTACCAACTTTAAGTGGACTATTATTACTATAGCAATTACCATAGGTGCAATGCTTTTGGCACCAGATTGTACAGGCAATAATATCTTTCTAGAAAAACCAAATGTAGATAATCGGTTGCTTTTGCTATGTAATACAATAATTTTTGCTGTATTTGTTGTAGTAGACTTACTGCTACCAATAAGTGGATGGATTAAAATTATAATTATTAGCGTTGCAATAATAGCTCATCCCATAATCGATTGGTTGGAGGGAGAATGTATAATCATTTCTGATATAACGTATGACGTTATTTACAAGATAATGGACGACTTGGCTAGCAGAAAAAATCATTAATATTTGTTTTTAAAACAGGTAAAGGAAATTATTCCTTTACCTGTTTCTTATAAGAGAAAAAACAAGATTTTTTAAAATAAAATTCATATAAAAAATTCTTGTACATACCATTATAATATAGTAAATTAAAAAAGAAGAGGAGAGCATGAAAAGTATAAAAAAATCAAGAACTAGAAATAACTTTCGAAAAAGAAATTTTCTTGTTTCGCATATACAAAATAATTTAATTGATTATTTAATTGTAAGTATAATCTTTATTATTGGTATATTAATTGGAATTGTATTTATTAATAATTTATCTAATGGTAAATTTCAAGAAACAACAGATTATATTAATTCTTTTGTAAGTTCATTAAAAAACAAAAATAATATAGAAGAAACTCAAGTTTTACAAAAATCCATATCAAATAATCTATTTATAGGTATCTTATTATGGATTTTTGGTTCTACCATAATAGGTTTAATAGCTGTTTATTTTATAATAGGGTTTAAAGGTTTTTGTTTAGGATATACAATTTCAGCATTAATAGTAGGATTAGGAACTAAGAATGGGATTATTTTTGCAACAACTACAATGTTATTGCAAAATATTATTGCAATTCCGTGTTTTGTTGCTATTGGAGTTAGTGGAACGAGATTGTATAAAGCAATTATGCAAGATAAAAGAATAACTAATATAAAGTTAGAAATTATCAGACATACTATTTTTTCTTTGTTCATTTTTGTATTATTAATCTTTTCTTCGATTTTGGAGGCATATATATCTAAGAATTTATTAATATATTTTATTAGGTATGTATAACTTGTTCTAAAATTTATTTTTTTGAATATTATATTTAATATATAAATTATTGATAGGGTAGGGAGGAGAGATACAATGACTATTGATGAAAGAAAACAAATAAATAGTACAATAGTTCAAAATATTATATTAGAAAACAGAGAAAAATTAACTATTTCAGGAGTTAATGATGTTCTTAGTTTTGATGACCAGATTATTATAGTAGAAACTGAGTTAGGATTATTAACTGTAAAAGGAGAAAATATAAGAATAAACAAATTAAGTTTAGATACAACTGAAGTAATTGTTGAAGGTAAGATTTTTAGTTTATCTTATTCCGAAAAAAGTCTAGACAAGAATTCTTCTGGAGGATTTTTAGGTAAACTTTTTAAATAGAAAGGAATACTTATATGCAAAATCAAGTTTATACTTTTTTTATTTTCATATTAAATGGTTTATTAATTGGTATATTATTTGATACTTTCAGAATACTACGAAAAAGCTTTAAATTTTCAAATATTATAACAAATTTACAAGACATTATATTTTGGATACTAAGTGGACTAATACTAATATATTCAATTTTTGAATTTACTGATGGTGAATTAAGACTATATATTTTCTTGGGTATATTATTAGGATTTATAGCATATTTACTTATATTCAGTAAGATATATATCAAAGTTTGTGTTGATATAATTTTAGTTATAAAAAAAATATTATACTATACCCTAATTCTTCCAATTGAATTTATTTTGAAAACATTTAAGAAACTTATATTTAATCCAATTAAAAATATTATAATGATTTTTTTTAGAAAAATGTCAAATCCAATAAATAAATCTATAAAAAAAGTAAAAAAATGTATAGTTAGTAATAAAAATTCGCAAGAAAAGAAGGATTTTGCATAAATTTGTTGAATTATATAATAGGATAATTTAATAATTACTATTATATGTAAGGAGCTACTAATGAAAAAGAACTCTAATAAGAAGAGAAAAACATTAAAAAAAGTATTCTTTGTTGCTATTGCAATATACATAATTTATATTTTTTTACATCAACAAAGTATACTTAATTCATATGAAAAATCACAGGATTATTATCAAGGTCAGATAGAGGAAAAGATTGCTTATAGAGAAACTTTATATGAGACTAAAGAAAATATTAATTCTGAAGAATATATAGAAAAAATCGCTAGAGAAAAATTAGACATGTATTTACCAAATGAAAAAGTATTTATAGATATATAATAGAAGGTGGTTTTATTCCACCTTTATATTTATAATTGTTTCTAATATTTTTTATCTTTAAACAATTCCAAAAAATTAAAATAATAAATAATATATGAAAGGGGCTACATTAATTATGAATTTTGATGATTTATCATTAGCTGAATTAAAAGAAAAGGCTAAAGAAGAAGGCTTAAAAAACATTTCTAAATTTAAGAAAGAGGAACTTATAAATATTTTAAATGAACATGAGAAAACATTAGAAGAAAATGTAGAAAATGATTTTAAGGAAATTACTACAGAGGAAGGCTATAAATTAACTAGTGAATCTGATGAGGTAGTAGAGGGAATTTTAGAGGTTTTGCCTGATGGTTATGGATTTTTGAGAGGAGAAAACTATCTTCCAACTGTAAAAGATGTTTATGTATCACCTGTTCAAATTAAAAGATTTAGACTAAATACAGGAGATAAAGTAAAAGGCATTAAGAGAACACCAAAGGAAGGGGAAAAATTTCCAGCATTGATTTTTGTTGGTTCTGTTAATGACCAACATCCTGAAAAAGCAATGAAACGTCCAAACTTTGATAATTTAATACCAATTTATCCAAAAGAGAGAATTAAATTAGAAACTACTAATTCTGAATATACTATGAGAATTATGGATTTATTATGCCCAATCGGTAAGGGGCAAAGAGGAATGATTGTTGCACCTCCAAAAGCTGGTAAAACCACAATATTAAAGAAAATTGCAAATAGTATTACTACGAATAACCCAGATGTTGAACTAATTGTATTATTAATTGATGAAAGACCAGAAGAAGTAACAGATATGAAACGTTCAATTAAGGGAGATGTTATTTATTCTACTTTTGATGAATTACCTGAACACCATGTTAAAGTAGCAGAAATGGTTTTAGAAAGAGCTAAAAGACTTACTGAACAAAATAAAGATGTAGTTATATTATTAGATAGTATAACTAGATTAGCCAGAGCTTATAATTTAGTGGTTCCTGCATCAGGAAGAACACTATCAGGTGGTTTAGATCCTGCAGCATTACATAAACCAAAAAGATTTTTTGGAGCTGCAAGAAACACTGAAAATGCTGGTAGTTTAACAATTCTTGCAACTGCTTTGGTTGAAACTGGAAGTAGAATGGATGATGTGATTTTTGAAGAATTTAAAGGGACTGGAAATATGGAAGTACATCTAGATAGAAAATTATCAGAAAAACGTATTTTCCCAGCAATTGACATAAATAAGTCTGGAACAAGAAAAGAAGAATTACTATTATCTAAAGACGAATTAGATACAATTTTTGCTTTAAGAAAAACAATGGCAAATATGAATACTCAAGAGATGACAGAACAAATTATGGAACAAATAGTAACAACAAAAAATAATTTAGAATTTTTAGAAAGAGTAAAATTATTTTTAAATAATAACAAATAAAAAATGTTTAGATACTAAAAAAGGAGCTTTATGTATGTCAGATTTGAAAATAAAAGTATTATTTGTGTGCTTAGGTAATATATGCCGTTCACCAATGGCTGAATTTATATTAAAAAACATGATAGATAAAATGGGATTAAGTAACAAGTTTATTATAAGATCTGCAGCAACAAGTTATGAAGAAATAGGTAATGATATTCATTATGGAACCAGAGCTAAGTTAATAGAAAAAAATATTCCTTTTAGCAAAAGAGAAGCAACAAGAATAACAACTGAAGATTATAAAAATTATGATTTTATAATTGGAATGGAAGATTCAAATATTAGAGATATAAAAAGAATAGTAGGGGATGATGTTGATAATAAAATATCTAAACTCTTAGATTATTCTGATAATCCAAGAGATATTGCAGATCCCTGGTATACAAGAAATTTTGAGATTACTTATAATGATATAGTAGAAGGCTGTGAAGGATTTATAAAATATTTGAAAAAAACATTGAAAATATAAATTTCAAAAGGACAGAAGAGAGAAAAAGTATAGAATATAACATTGCACAAAATCAAAGTTTTGTGCAAAAAGAGATAGGAGCATAATATAAAACAGCCATAAACCTCTACTTCTACTAATTCAAGGCTTTTAGCTGCTTATACACTAATATACATTTATATATCTTTATTTTCTTATTATATTTATATTATATTCATTATTATTATAAGTTGTTTGTATTACTGTTATATTAATATTCTTATATAATTTGTTATCTATTTTATTTTTAATCTGTTATTTTAATTGTATCTATAAATTTTATTTCATTATATAAATTATTCCTTTATAACTTTATAATATGAAAAATTTTTCAAAAATCTCCAAAATGCCTATTTCTCTATATTTGCCTTATTTCACAGACAACAAACTATATGGCTAATTTTAAAAAACGCCTTAAAATCGATTCTCGTGCGTCGTTTTTTTGCCACTTTTTAGGCTTTTTTCATATATTTATGTATAATAGTAATCTCTGCAGAAAAATCTACTTTTAATAATAATTTTCTAAAATCAATATTTAAGTTTAAATTTTAAACAAGTAATTTGTCGAACCTAAAATAAAAACGGCTTAAAATCGATTTTAGAAGGTCATTATTTTGTATG
>CALXVG010000010.1 GCA_944391955.1 uncultured Clostridia bacterium | reverse complement strand
ACCATTAATTTGTCTTGATTTTTTGTTTCCTTTATCTGAAGTATCAACATGATCTATAGGGCTTACAAACCTTATATTCCACTCAATAAATTTATTGTGTAGGTATTTTTCAACTATTTCCATATCACGAGTAAATCTGCTTTGAGTTTTGCAAAGTACAATATCAAATTTATGGTTTTTAGCATCTTCTAATAGCTTATTAAATTCAGGTCTTTCACTGTCGATTCCAGAATAGTCCTCATCACAGTAAATATTATAAATATCCCAACTCCTTTCTATTGCATAATTAATTAGCATAGATTTTTGATTTTGGATACTTTCGCTTTCATCGTTTTCATGAAGCTTGTCATCATCTTCACGAGAAAGCCTACAATAAATTGCCACTTTCATAAGTTTACCCTCCAATCGGTAAACTACTCATTTTGTACAACCACATTATACAAAAATAAGAACCTGACCCACCAACACAATCAAAGATTGTGGGTGGGCACCCCAGAACCTTGTTGTATACACAATAAGTAGTTTTAATCAATGCTATTCGCAAATTCTTTTACAATTAATTTATTAACAATTGCTTGTATATATTTTGTAATATCATCTACATTGTCATATTTATTTTTCTCAATAACATTAAAATTAACTTTTTCACACATAGCAAGTTCCTCCTTTTAGGCAGGAGTCCTAATACTCCTGCTATATTAATTCATATTCAAAAGGGCTTGTATTTGTGCAAAAAATAAGATAATTCTAATGAATCTTGATATTGCAATGCTTTTAATTGCTCATAAGAATTATCTTCTTTTTTTAATCTAACATAATTTTTAAAATATCCTTTCATATAGTCTTTTCTTGTAATAGCATTTTTATCTTTACGAAGTTGTTTTTCTTTTTTACATCTACTATCACTATTAACTACTTTTGAAACATATTGCTTGCTAACACCTACTATGTTAGCAATATCCTTTTGTTTAGATGTTTATTATAGTATAAATCTAAAATATTCTCTTGATTATTCAACTTAAAAAACCTCCTTTCTTTATTTAGTTGACTTTTTGTTTGTAAGTTTTTAAACATAAAAAATCTATTAGTTATTCTTTTAATAACTAAATTTAATAAAATTTCCTTAAAACTTGACAACATTTATAGTTGGTAGTGCAATAATATTGTCAACACATTTTAAAATACTTCTTATAGTAGAGGGATTAATTCCAGAAGCTATTGCTAGTTGATTTATATTCATATTGTTTATTTTACACAATTCATCTATTCTTTTTCTAGTTGCTTCTAGCAAAGTCATAATATCCCTCCTATTCTCACAAAATTTACAAAATCAGTATAGCAAATATAAAGAAAAAATATGCGTAAAATTTCACGCATAAGCATTGACTTTTATATGTAGTAATGGTATAAAATTTATAGAGTAATAAACTTATATGAGGGAATGATGTTATGAATAAAAAAATAAAAGTGATTATAGGAATAATCATTGTATTATTTCTAATAACAATTGCTTTGATTATTGCAAGAATATATCTTATTGATAAAAATAAAAAAATTGATGAAGGGTCAGACATGGAACTACCTGAATTTGATGTCGGCTCTTATGAGAATCTATTAGAAAACAATAATTCAGAATCAGATTATAATTCGAATGAAGAATATACAGACTTGAGCTATTATTATCTAACTGTTATGGATTCAAGTTATTCAACTTGGTACTCTGGTCTATCAGGATATGATTATGACAATATTTTAAAAGAAATTACATATGTAAGGTATGTTTATCAAAACGATAATTGGGTTTTGGCTGAAAATAAAAATAATAGTCCTTTTTTTAGCCAAACTGGAAATGGTATTATAGTGAATTCTGAACGCTATTATATTCCAATTTATGAATTAGAGGAAGGAAAAAATAAAGTAATAGTAACAGAAACAACCAATGGGGGGACTAAAAAAGAAAAAGAATTTATAATTAATAGAACTCCTAGTGAATATGATAGTTTATATCAAGTAAAAGATGTAGATAAATCTGATACTTTAACCCTTAATACATATCAAGATGTAATAAATATAAATATGAACGATTATGATGATGTTTTATTAACAGGAAGTTTTTATTCAAATTATGATATTAAAGATATTACATGGACAAGATATGAACATGAAATTAATAGCGATGAATGGAAAGTTATTCCAAAGTCACAAACTAATAGGGTTTATTATCAAAGTGAAGGAAAGGCGAATATATTTGGAAATTATTGGGCTATTGATATTTTATCTACAGATAATGATGGAGAAAAGATAGAGATTACAGCAACAGATTCATCTGGTGCAAAAATAACAAAAACAGTTTTTATAAATAATATTTCTTCGGCTACTGATTATAATTATGGGAATTTTAATTATAGTGATGAAAATATAACTAATGACAATGGAATGAGATTCATTAATAATGAAGTTTTAATTACATTTAATAGCAATGTAAAAGAATCTAGATGCAAAGAAATTATTAATGAAATAAACGGAAATATCATATCTTCATTAGGAAGTATAAAACAATATGAAGTTCAAGTAAATTATAAGTTTACTACATATTCAGCAATAGAGCAATTCTGTGAAATGTTACAAGAAAAATATGATGAAATAATGTATGTAAGTGCTAACATGCTATATGAAATGAACCTTAACTAAATAAAAATTTTAATGCCGATCAAAAGAGTGATAGTATTCTACCACTCTTTTTCTTCATATACTTGTTCTTCTTCATATTGGGTCTGCTTTTCTGGATCAAGATATGAGTTGGTTTCTTCTTGAAAATCCTTAATTAATTCTTTAGATTCGCCTAAATCGAATTTCTTGCAAATCCAAATTATAAATTTATCAATAGTTTCATAAAATTTATCAATAATTTTGTATAAACGATTATTCTTTAGGTTTTATAATTTCTTCTAATATTTTCTCATCTCTCTTTCGTGAGAATTTACTAATATCAGTTAAATCTGGAACATCTGGTAGTTCTAGTTTAATTTCATTTAAAACCTTTTTAGTATTTTCATAGTTTGTAATCTTTTTATATTCTTCTACAGTATAATGCTTTCTATTAGTATCCTCTACAAACATACCTCTTTCTAGGTCAAAACCTTTTGATTTTACATGATTAAAATAGGCATCTTGTAATTTTCTGTAACTATCTCGACCTTTCCAAAAATCTCTTGCACAAATTTTATCAATATTATTGCCATCTTTATCTTTTGTATGAACAACAGGAACAAACATTAAGTGCATGTGTGGAGATCCTTCATCTAGATGCACAACTGCTGATATTATATTCTTTTCTCCAAGATTTTTATAATTGCAGATAAATTTATAACATTCATCAAAATATCTTTTTGTTTCTTCTTCACCAATTCTATCAAAAAAGGCTTGGTCAGAAGTGAACACCATTTGGCACATAATTATACTGTTACTCCTAAGATGTCCTTGCAAATTATTTTTTTTCATATATGTATCAAATTCTTTTGTGTATGTTAGTTCGTTTTTCTTAATATAATAATTCAAATGTGTTCTTGTAGGATCAATATCTTTATTAGTATGATTTTTTGCTTTTCTATCATTATGAGTTCCTTTTCCATTTATCTCTGCTCGTGTTAATTTTTCATTTCTTACAATAGCATAACTCATATCTCCATGCACCTCCTTCTTTGCTCGAGATATTGTTTCAATGTCTAACACACTAGACAAACAAGTTTGTCTGTGTGGCAGGGTTTTACAACCCCACACCCCAAAACCTAAAACTGCTTAACTGCATTTTAGGTTTTTCATAAAAATTTGCTTATCGCAATTTTTTATGAATGTGAGTAAAAAAATAGATTTTTTACTCACAACCAAAAAGCAATTATGCTTTTTGGTATTCACTTTAGCAATTACCAAGTAGAAACCAGAGGGAGAGAGCTAAAGTGAATCAGGTGTAATATCCCATTTGTTAAAAATAGAATTATTACACCTATATATGTTGAAACCGTCGGTCGTTTGCCTCGTTTCATAGGTAGAGGCCTATATATTCGATTATATTTGCCCTCACAATCGATTTTAAGCAGAATAAAGTTGTAAGGTAATAAACAATGCCTACAAAAAGTGTAGGCATAAAATTTCTCGTACAAAATAAGTAGTTACATATATATTTTCCTTTAGGATAGATAACAAACACACACCACATGGGGTGGATGTATATCCACAATCAGCAGCAGGAATACCATTTACAGCTGCATATATTGCAGCAAAAGGAGACCCAATAGCAAACTTACAAGAAGACTTGGCAGCAGAACAAAAAGCAAGAGCAACATATGAAAAATTAATAGATTTGTGTAAAGATGACCCAGATGTAATAGACCCATTACGTTTCTTAAGACAAAGAGAAATAGTGCATTTCCAAAGATTTGGAGAAGCATTAAATGGAGTTCATGAAAAACTTGCAGAAAAGAAATTTTATATGTAATCTAAATTAATAAAAGCGTGATGGAATGACTATCACGCTTTAAACATAATATAATTGCAGGAGGGATTTTATATGGATAAAACTAAAACAAAAAATTATCCAATATTAAGCATTATCTTTGTATGCATAACTGGTACTTTATTGCATTTTACATATGAATTCTTTAATGAAAATATATTTGTTGCTGCATTTTCTGCAGTTAATGAAAGTGTATGGGAACATTTAAAATTATTGTTTTTTCCAATGTCGATTAGCACAATAGTTGGATATTTTTATATAGGAAAAAATATTCCCAACTTTTTATGTTCAAGGCTACTTGGAATAATTGCTTCAATGCTGTTTATCATTATATTTTTTTACACATATACAGGAATTATAGGAACAAATATTACATTTATAGATATAGTATCATTTTTTATTGCAGTAATATTAGGAGAACGTCTAGCATATAAACTTATGATTTCTGATTTTGAATGCAATAAAAAAATAGCAATTATTATTCAGGTAGTTATATTAATATGTTTTATAATATTTACTTATTTTACCCCTAATATAGGAATTTTTAAAGACCCAGTAACAAACCAATATGGCATTATAAATATTTGATTGCAAATATTTGACTTATAGCAGTTTTTATATTAAAATAATATTTAAGGTTTTTTAAATTACGGAGGATAATATGATTAATTTTTTAAAAGGAATTGTAGTAGGAATAGGTGGAATTGCACCTGGATTAAGTGGAAGTGTATTATTAGTAATTTTAGGATTATATCAAAAAACAATAAATGCTATAGGAACAATATTCAAAGACTTTAAGAAAAATGTTATATTTTTAGTTCCACTATTTTTAGGATTTGGTGTAGGAGTTATTTTATTTAGTAAAGTAGTAGACTTTTTATTAGGAAACTTTGAGATGTATACTAGATTTGCTTTCTTAGGTTTAGTATTAGGAACAATACCACTTTTCTACAAAAAAGTAAAAAAAGAAGGATTTAACAAAAAATACTATTTAGTTATGTTAATATCTGCAATTTTAGGATTTGCATTGTTTTATTTTAATAAAGGGCTATTTCCAACTATAACAGAACCAAATTTAATTCAATCAATACTTTTAGGAGTTGCTGTTGCAGGGTCTTCAATAATTCCAGGTGTAGATAGTGCAGTAATATTATCAACATTAGGATTATATGAACTTTATGTAAGCTCTTTAGCTAATTTTAATTTATCAATTTTAATACCAGCCGGAATCGGCTTAGGAATAGGAGTATTAGTAATATCATTCTTAATAAGTAAATTATTGAAAAAATTCTACACATTAACTTTTTCAATAATATTTGGTTTATTTATATCAATAATACCTAATGTTTTAAACAGTAGTTGTGTATTAGGAACAAATATAGAATCAGTGATAGCTATATTAATACTAATAATTGGTTTTATCTTTTCATATTTTTTAGGAGATATCAAAGGAAATTTAGCTAAGATAAAAGCAGTTACTGAGAAGTTTAAAAAGATAAAAAATGAAGACAAGAAAAAAATGGCAAAAGAAATATAAAAAAACAGCGTGGTGGCATTGCCACCACGCTGAAAATGTAAGTGAATTCTAGAGAATGTTTTTATTGGTTTACATCAAAAGCCATCAGATTAAGGCTGAAATCATATACAACAGGCAAAAGAGCCAAGACCTGACAGAAAAATTTGGGACGAGTTTTCCCAATAACCTTTGAAAATCTTTCTGCCCGAACATATTTGCCCTTTTGCAACAAAAGAGTTCCACCAGCGAAGTTTGGGTCATCATATACAATATCAGAGCCAACCTCCACAGGTAAGTATTTGGTTTTGTCAGCCGGGAAAATGTGCTTGGTAATGGGGATTACATAAGCGGTCCCGTCATCAGAGATGTCGCAGACAATTGAGGCAACATGGGAACCAGAAACCTCACCATCAACGTGAGTTCCATAATTACATAGAACCACATCTCCGATAGCAAAATCAATGGTTTCAGGAGGATTGTATGTGATAACAATCTCCCTGCGGGCAGCCAATAGGAACTTCCAAATATCTTCAGGTGTAGCAAACCCATGATGGATTGCATTAAAGATAGCTTTATGCAGTCTGAACATGTTGTAGTTTGCTATAACATCATTGAATCTGAGATACTTGAGGTCGTCTGCATCATTAATGATGAAAAGAGAGCTCGTTTTATTTTGCGTGGCTCTGGTTTGAACCTGCTTAGAAGAAGGCTTTTCATCCGAAAAATCCATATGGATATCGTCGAAAATAAAAACCTCATCAAGCAATTTGATAACGTTGTCAACTTCAGAACGATCCAAATGCTCAAAGCTAATAAGTCCTTCATTTCTGTCAAAATTAAATTCATGCCAGTTAAAAGAAACAGCAGAATTCAACAACTTTGAAAGAGAAGAACCATCCTTTTGCCTAACTATACATACTAAATTCATAGGTTTTACCCCTTCCTCTCTGAACATAAAAGCCAAAGCATTATATGTACTTCCTAGTATAACCACCTCTCATCTAAGAATACTTAATATTATCAAAAAAGAAGGAATCACTCAGGAGCAAAATGGCTCTCTTGATTTTCAAGAGTGAACTGTCTTCAATTTTGATAGTGCCGTTACCATTTTTGTCAATAGTGATGAGCAATTGATTGCAATGCAAATCCTTTGGAAGTTTTAAGAGAATGTCCAAAGAGTTTGGCTGTTTTTGCCGAACTTTACAATCTACAGTCATAATATTACTCCTTCTTGTAATAGCAATAAAATAAATTCTTGTACTATACATCCAACCTTTCATTTATGTATTTTGAATAATTGTAATAGGACAAAAACCCCCTCTCATAAATTCTACATTTGTTTGTATTCTATATATAGTCTATATATAGAAATCACACGAAGTGATTAAATAATTATATCACATATTTATGTAAAGTCAATAAAAGAAAAGCGAAAATATTATCTATAAAAAACAAAAAAATAAAAAATTTTTCATAAAATTTGCATTTTTTAGCGAAATATGTTACAATTGATAATAGCTGTACATAGGATAAATTTTAAGGAGGTAAATTATGGAAAATGAAAAATTAAGTATTTCTCAAGAAATGATAGACAATTTATCAATAGAACAATTAGCAGATTTAAAAGTTGAAGTAGACGATTTAATAGCAGAAGCAGATAGTATTATCGAACTATGTGAAGAATCATTAAATTCATAATTAAGGGAGGAAAAAAATGAATTTAGAAGAATTAAACCAACAATATTTAATGTTAAAAGGAAATTTAACAACAATGAGAACTAATTTAAAAGCAGCTGAACAAGAAGTAACACAATTAATAAGTGATAAGAAAATTAAAGAAGGTGAATTAGAATCAGCTAAACAAGCAGGAGATCAACCAGCACAACAACAATGTCATGCAGATTTACAGAAAATCAATGCAGCAATAAAAAGAAAACAAACAGAAGTAGAAGGAATAAAAGGAAATTTAAAATATTTAAAAGAACAAATTGATGAAAAAGTAAATGCTGTTAGAGCAATGCCAGAAGTAAAAAAAGATTTAGATATAGCAATCAAAAAGAATGCAGAAAGACAAGCTGTAAAAAAAGTAAAAGAAGTACGCGAACTTTCAAATCAAAGAAGAAAACTTGATGAACAAAAATCAAAAATAGAGGCAATACAAGCCCTATCAAAAGGCGAGCATACATCAAATTTCATGATTGGAATGGTTGCTGCAGATCAACAACTTAAAACACTAAGAGAAGAGTTGAAGAATTTAGAACAAACAGCAGCAGATGGGACAATAACATATTCAGACCCAGCAAGAGCTACTGAAATAAAGAACAAATTAATTCCAGCAGCAGAAAAGAAGATGGATGCAAACAAAAAACCTTTGATGGCAGCTATTAAGAAAAGAAAGCTGAACTTGACAGAAAAAGATATTCAAGATATTTTATTAGATAAAGCGGAACTAGATAAAAATGGTAAAGTTAATTTTAATAAAACATTTAAAAAACAATTAACAGATATAGAAAAACAAAAAATGGCAATAGATAAACAAATAAAAGCAGATTATAAAAAGTTCACTGAATTTAAAGCAATTAATCAAATAGCAGATATAGAATTAAATGAACAACAAGCAGAACCTCAACAAACAGCTTTAGCAACTACACAGCAACCAAAATGGTGGCAATTTGCTACAAGATTTAGAAATTGGATGGAAAATAGAAGAGAAAGACAAGCTGAAAAAGAAAAAGAAAAACTAAGAGAAGCTGGATTTGATGTTGAAGATGAACAAGAACAACCAGCTCCAGAACAAGCAAACAATGAAGAGAGAGAAAGTTCATCAAGAAGTGAATTTACTCAAACATTAAAATATGAGATAGTTAGAGACTCTATGAGAACTGTAATGAAAGAATATGCAAAACAACAAGAACAACAAAGAAATAGAGAAGAAAACAATTCAGATAGAGAACCGTAATTAAATTAAATGAAAAAGAAATTACTAAATACAGTAATTTCTTTTTTGTTGTACAAAAAAGTATCTTTTTAGACATAATTTTCATATTATATATTGAAGGAGAGTGAACAATTATGTGTAACAAAGAAAATAATGAATGTTGCTGTGCTTTAACTATTATAGGAAGTTTACTTTTAGCAGCAGGTGTAGCAGCAGTTTTTTATACAGGAATTGTAACTAGTATACTAACATTAATTATTATAACATTAATTTTTGGAATACTTTCTTTATTAACCTTAATATTTTTGCTTTATTGTAATAGAGAAGAGGCCTGTTTTTGTATTAATAAAACGTGTTTAGTTACAACACTTATAGGCTCAATAATTAGTAGCAGTTTTGCTCTAGCAATAACAAGTTTATCTGCTTTTTCAATACCTGTTGCAATATTAATAGGTGTAGTAACATTCTTTTTAATTACCAACTTAGTAAATTTAGCAAAAGCCATAATATGTATAATATGTATTAAAAGATGTAGATAGGTATTAATATTATATAATAAAATAGATATAGTCTAATAATTTATTAGGCTATATCTAATTTTTTTTACATTTTGTGATATAATATACAAAATAGGAGGGATTACATGAAAGCATTAGTAACAGGAGCATCATCTGGAATAGGACGAGATATGGCAAGATATTTAAGTAAATTAGGTTATGATTTAATTATAGTAGCTCAAAGAGAACAAAGATTAATAGAATTAAAAGAAGAATTGCAAACCTCTGTAGAAATTATTAGTATGGATTTAAGTAAAGCAGAAAATTGTATTGAATTATATGAAAAAGTAAAAAAACAAGAAATAGATTTGTTGGTAAACAATGCTGGATTTGGAATGTTTGGTAATTTTGAAACAACAGATTTATCTAAAGAGATAAAACTGATTAACACAAATATAACCGCAGTACACATATTAACTAAATTATTTTTAAAAGACATGAAAAAAAGAAATAGTGGACGAATTTTAAATGTAGCCTCAATAGCAGCATTTTCTCCTGGACCACTAATGGCTGCATATTATTCATCAAAATCATATGTGTTAAGATTATCTCAATCAATATATAAAGAACTAAAAAAAGCAAAATCAAATGTTCATATAAGTGTGTTATGCCCAGGACCTGTTGCGACAGAATTTAATGATGTTGCAGGAGTTCATTTTAGTTTAAAACCACTAAGTAGTGAATATGTTGCTAAATATGCTATTGATAATACACTGAAAAACAAACAAATAATAGTTCCGGGATTTTTAAATAAAATACTTAGAATACTTAGCAAATTATCACCAAGTAATTTATCAAGTGAAGTTGTTTATCATAATCAAACCCGCAAAAAATAGACAAATAAGCCAAATAGTGCTATAATATATATATCTTGGTATAGCAAAAGTCATTCAAACCAAGAAAAAATTTTTCGGAGGTAAGAGATATGACTATGGCTGAACGGTTGATGGAAATCCTCAATGCTGACAAAAGTCAGTGGGAGGAAATGGCTCACAAGTTCGCAGAGGATGTCAAGGGACATCCGGAGGAAAAAAACCTGTTGGCCTGTTTGGAGCAGACCAAGTATGGCAGAAGTTTCCTTTCCTGGGGCAGGAACATCTTCGTTCCGGAAACCCTGCAGGATGAAGGCTTTTGGATTCTGCCGGATGGCAGCGGATTCTTGCTCATGTTTGCTCCTAAGACGGGACGCTGAGCAATCAACCAACAAGGCGGAGAAGACCAGCTCAACAGAGCTGGTCTTCTTCTTTTTGTTTGATAAAAATAGTTATTGATAATAAAAAGTTTTTGTATTATAATAATACCTAATGATACAGGTTAATTTTAGAAAGGGGTTATGATTATGGAAAGAAAGGTAGCAATTGATTTATTAAAAAAATATAATAAGGAAGAATTTCATATAAGACATGCAATAACTGTCGAACAAGTAATGAAATATTTTGCTAAAAAATATGGCTATGACGAAAATTTTTGGGGAAATGTAGGTTTATTACATGATGTGGATTTTGAAAAATATCCAGAAGAGCATTGCAAAAAAACACCAGAAATATTACAAGAAATAAATGCACCAGAAGAAATGGTACATGCTATATGTAGTCATGGATATGGTATTTGTTCAGATATAGAACCAAGCCATGAAATGGAAAAAATACTATTTGCAACTGATGAATTAACAGGCTTAATTTGGGCAGCAGCAAAAATGAGACCTTCAAAAAGTACAAAAGACATGGAAGTATCTAGTTTGAAAAAGAAATTTAAAGACAAAAAATTTGCTGCAGGATGTTCGAGAGATATTATAACCAAAGGAGCAGAACAACTTGGATGGGAATTAGATAAATTATTTGAACAAACATTATCAGCAATGCAAAACTGTGAAGATATTATAGAAGAAAAACTAAAAGAAGAATAACAAAAATAGTAGAATCTATAAATACCAAATGTAAAAATAAGCGAGGAGATATATAATGAATTATACATATAGTAGAATAATAAATTATTATGAAACAGACAAAATGGGAATAGTACATCATTCAAACTATATAAGATTTTTAGAAGAAGCAAGAAGTAGATGGCTAGAAGCATTGAATATTTCAATGGAAACTTTAGAAGAAAAAGGATACACAATACCTACCTTAGAAGTTAATTGTAAATATAAATTTCATGTAACAAGTGGAGACACTATTTTGATAAAACCAAAAATCACAGAATATAATGGAGTTAAAATGACAGTTTCATATGATGTTATTGCAAAGGAAACAGGAAGAACAGTGATAGAAGCATGGACAAAACACTGCTTTACAACAAGAGAATTAAAACCAATAAACATGAAGAAAAAGAATCAAGATATAAACCAAATATTTGTAAATCTATTAAATATGACAGAACAAGAAAATAAAGATAATATGGAGGTGTGAATAATATAGAAATAAAATTTAATACTAATAAAGAAATCGTGAAAACCATACAAGAAGGGTTAAGAAAAAATGGAGGATATTGTCCTTGTAGAATAGAAAAAAACGAAGATACCAAATGTATGTGCAAAGAATTTAGAGACCAGATAAAAGATGAAAATTTTGAAGGGTATTGTCATTGTATGCTTTATTACAAATCTAAATAAGGAGGAAAATAAAATGTCAGAGATAAATTTAACAAACAAGAATTTTGAAGAAGAGGTTTTTAAATCAGAAAAACCAGTACTTGTAGATTTTTTTGCAACTTGGTGCGGACCTTGCCAAATGCTTGCACCAATAATAACTGAAATTGCAGAAGAAAATGGAGACAAAATAAAAGTAGCAAAAGTAAATGTTGATGAACAACAAGAATTAGCTATGAAATATGATGTTTCAAGTATTCCAACACTAATAGTGTTTAAAAATGGTAATATTGCAAATAAAGTAGTTGGGTTTCATTCAAAAGAAGAGATAATCAATATATTAATGTCTTAGGAGGAAAATAAATTGAATAATATTATTGAAGTAAGAGGACTAACAAAGCAATACAAAGAATTAACAGCAGTTGATAATTTGTCATTCGAAGTACATGAGGGAGAAATTTTAGGATTATTACGGACCAAATGGAAGTGGAAAATCTACAACTATAAATTGTATTTTATCTTTATTGAACTTTAATAAAGGTGAAATTAAAATTTTTGGAAAAGAAATGAAACCAGATGCATATGATATAAAATCAAAAATTGGGGTAGTATTCCAAGATGTAGCAGTATTTGAAGAATTAACAGTATATGAAAACATAGATTATTTTTGCGGATTATATATTAAAAATAGAGAAATAAGAAAACAATATATTGAAGAAGCAATCAAATTGGTAGGTTTAGAAGAATTTTCAAAATTTAGACCAAAACAATTATCAGGAGGTCTATTACGAAGATTAAATATTGCATGTGGAATAGCCCATAAACCACAATTAATATTTTTAGATGAACCAACTGTTGCAGTAGATCCTCAAAGCAGAAATAATATATTAGATGGAATAAAAAAATTAAGAGAAGATGGAGCAACAATAATTTATACAACACATTATATGGAAGAAGTTGAAATTATTTGTGATAGAGTAATTATACTAGATAAAGGAAAAATCTTGGCAACAGGTACATGTGATGAATTAAAAGAATTAGCAAAAATAGAAGAAAAAGTAACAGTAGAGGTAAATGAACTAGAACAAGTATATATATCACAAATAAAAGAACTAACCAATGTAGATGAAGTAAAATATAACGGAAACACTCTACTTATTACATATAAAAAAGGAAAAAATAATCTGTTAGAACTTATTGATTATTTAAAAAGAGAAACTATTAAGTATAGTAAGATATATTCAGAAAGGCCAACTCTAAACGATGTATTTCTAGAACTTACTGGAAAGGAGCTTAGAGACTAATGTTTGTTCATAATTTTAAATATGCTTTTAAAACATTATTCAGAAATAGAATGTTAATATTTTGGACATTTGCCTTTCCAATAATATTGCGGAACTTTTTTTAATATGGCATTTTCTAATATTGAAAACAACGAAAAATTAGATATTATAGATATTGCAATTGTTAAAAATGAAGAACTAGAAAACAATGAGAGTATCAGACAAGCATTTCAAGATTTAAGTGATGAAAAAAATGAAAATAGACTATTTAATATACAGTATACAACCATTGAAGAGGCACAAAGATTACTAGAAGATGAAGAAATAACAGGATATATGATATTAGAAGATACACCTAAAATTATTGTTAAAGAAAATGGAATAAATGAAACAATATTGAAATATGTAACAGAAGAAATAATACAAACAGCAAGTGTTATAAGCAATGTATCAGAAAAAGAAATAGGAAAAGAAATTGTCAATGGAAACTATAATATAAATTATGAAAAGATATATTCAGATATATCTGAAAGAATAGAAAACCAAGAAGCTAATATTGAAAACATATCAAATAGTAATTTAAGCTATACAATGATAGAATTTTATACACTAATAGCAATGACTTGTTTATATGGTGGAATATTAGGAATGGTTGCAATAAATCAAAATCTACCTAATATGAGTGGTAATGGAAAAAGAGTATCTATTGCTCCAACTAGTAAAGGAAAAGTTGTTTTAAGTAGTTTACTTGCAAGTTATGTAACTCAAATAATAGGGTTAGCTATTTTATTTATATATACAGTTGTTGTATTAAAAGTAGATTATGGAGATAATTTGCCATTAATAATCCTATTAGGTGGAGTAGGTAGTTTAGCAGGATTATCACTAGGGCTTATGATAGGAACAGTGTTAAAAGTAAATGATACTGCCAAAACAGGAATAATAATATCTGTTACAATGCTAGGATGTTTTTTATCTGGAATGATGGGAATTACTATGAAATATATTGTTGATAAAAACATACCTATTGTAAACAAATTAAATCCTGCAAGTATGATAACAGATGGATTTTATTCATTATACTATTATGATACATTAGAAAGATATATCCTTAATATAGCAAGTTTATTAATATTTTCATTTATATTAATTACAATATCATACTTGTGTTTAAGGAGGCAGAAATATGACAGTATTTAAAACATTTTGTAAAATAGTAAATAAATATAAAGCCACAATAATTATGTATACTGTAATTTTGATTGCCTTTGCAGGGTTTAATATGCAAACAAGTGATAATTCTACATCATTTGTAGCAAGTAAACCAGATGTATTGATAATAAATCAAGATGAGGAAGTAGGAATTACTGAAAATTTAGTAAAATACATAGAAGCAAATACAAATATCGTAAATATAGAAAAGGATGAAGAAGCAATAAATGATGCACTCTTTTACAGAGATGTAAATTATATAATATATATTCCAAAAAATTATAGGCAAGACTTTTTAGAAGGAAAGAATCCACAAATAGAGATAAAAACCACGGGAGATTATCAAGCTTCTTTAGCAGAGATGATATTAGAAAGATATTTAAATTTGGCTAACATATATAGAGAAAGCACAGAATCAGAAGAAGAATTAATAACTAAAATAAATGAAACATTATCTAAGCAAACAGAAATAGAAATTACATCAAAACTAGATATAGATAATTTATCTAGAGCGGTATTTTACTATAATTTTCTAAATTATAGTATTTTAGCAGGTTCTGTTTATGTAATTTGTATAATATTATCAAGTTTCAAAGAAGAAAAAATAAGAAAAAGAACAATAATCAGTAGTATGAGCTATAAAAAATATAATAGACAATTATTAATATCAAATTCAATGTTAGCAATTATATTATGGCTATTATATGTTATTTTGAGTTTTATACTAATTGGAAAAACGATGTTCACAGTACATGGCTTAATCCTGATAATCAATTCATTTATATTTTCAATATGCAGTTTATGTATAGCATTTTTAATTGCAAACTTAGTAAACAATAAAAATGCGATTAATGGAATTGTAAATGTAATAGCACTTGGTTCAAGTTTCCTTTGTGGAGCATTTGTTCCAATGGAGTGGTTACCAGATACAGTAATTAAAATAGCACACATATTACCTTCATATTGGTATATTCAAAATAACGAAACATTAAAAACATTGGAAAATATAACACTAGAAACAATACAACCAATAATAATAAACATGGGAATTATATTGATATTCTCAATAATATTTGTAATGCTTACAAATATAGTGTCAAAGAAAAAAAGAAAAATTGCATAAAAAGAAGAGCTATCATTATAGCTCTTCTAAACATATTAATAATAATTTTTCTAGGTAAGATGCGTCTACTACAGATTGTACACTTGCATCAAACATTTCTTTTGCATCAATCTTAGCCAGATTTAAAATAAATCCATTCTTATATGCAAGTTGTCTACAAAATTCTCTGATTGTTCTTCCATTGCCATCTCTAAAAGGATGAAGAACATTAAGCTCTGCCATATAGTATGCCAAACGATTAGCTAAATGTGCCTTATCTAAGCCATGTAAATAATTTTCTTCCTTTAATTCATTTAGAATTCGTTTTAATTCATTTTCTATAAATTCCCATTCTGCAAATTTGAAATTATCTTTTGCAATATTTTCTGTTCTAAAAGAACCAGCAAAAGGATATATTGCACTAAATAAAAATTCATGTATTTGCTTGAAATGTTCAATATCAAAATCTCCAATGTTATTATTTTGTCTTAAATCATATAATTTAGCTAATACCAAAGGTCTTTCTATATTAGCTAATTGAGTAGCTTCTTTGACATCAAACTTATTTATCAAAACATTAGTGCCTTTATAGCAATATATGGAATTTCTTACTTCATATAAATCATCTACACCCATAATACCGTCTCCTTATAAATTTGATTGTTTTACTATATCAACTAATTCATTAAAAGATATTTCTTTACTGGCATATCTTTTCAATAAAGATATGTCATTACTAGTTATTTTAATGCTCTCTATTTCAAAGTCCTTTTTAAGATTTTCAAGTTCAAAATTAAAATTTTCTTCTAACAAGTCCGTACCTCCATAATAATATCTATTTATATTATAGCATAAAGAAAAAATTAAATCTACTTGTTCTCTCTAAAAATTAATATTGCAATAATTTTCAAAATAATATATAATAAACTCGAAATTTTTTGGAAAGGAAATGAGAGTATGAGAAAGACAAAAATTGTTTGTACATTAGGTCCATCAACAGATAGCGAAGAAATATTAAGAGGACTTATGCTAGAGGGAATGAATGTTGCTAGAATAAATTTTTCACATGGGAATTATAAAGACCAAGCAGATAGAATTAACAGATTTAAAAAAATCAGAGATGAACTAAAATTACCTATACCACTTTTATTAGATACACAAGGACCAGAAATCAGAATAGGAAAATTTGCAAATTCAGAAGTTTATTTAAAAAATGGTCAAATTTTTACATTATTAAATGAAGATGAATTAGGCGATGAAACAAAGGTTTCAATTACATATAAAACACTATATCAAGAAATTGACATAGGAAGAATTATATTAATTAACGATGGAACTATTGAATTAAGAGTTGATGAAATAAAAGATAAAGATATAGTTTGTACTGTAATACAAGGAGGAAAATTAACAAATAGAAAAAGTATAAATATTCCAGACTTTATAGTTAATTTACCAGGTATCACAGAAAAAGATATTGCAGATATAAAATATGGAATTGAAGCAGGTTTTGACTATATTGCAGCATCTTTTGTAAGAAAACCTCAAGATGTAATAGAAATAAGAGAAGTTTTAAAACAAAATGGTGGAGAACATATAAAAATTATATCAAAAATAGAAAACAGAGAAGGTATTGATAACTTTGACAGTATATTGGAAGTTTCAGATGGAATAATGGTAGCTAGAGGAGATTTAGGTGTAGAAATACCTATGGAAGAAGTTCCAATAATACAAAAACAATTTATTAAAAAAACATACACACAAGGAAAACCAGTAATAACAGCAACACAAATGTTAGAATCTATGATTGCAAATCCAAGACCAACAAGAGCAGAAGTAAGTGATGTTGCAAATGCTATTTATGACGGAAGTAGTGCAATAATGTTATCAGGAGAAACCGCAACAGGAAAATTTCCAGTAGAATGTGTTAAAACAATGAGTTCAATTGCAACAGCAATTGAAGGCTCAATAAGATATGGCAATAGATTTAAAACAAGGGAATATGATTTAGAAAATTCAAATAATGTATTTAATATGAACTATGCAGTTGCAATAACTGCTGTAAATACTGATGCAAAAGCAATAGTATCATACACAAATACAGGTGATACGGTAAGAATGGTATCAAGTTTCGGAGTTGGTTGTCCAATTATTGCAATAACACAAAATGAAATAACATATAGGCAATTAGGATTATGTTGGAATATAACACCTAAATTATTTCCACCACAGGAAAACATCGATAAATTACTACATGTAGGACTAAATAAACTAAAAGAAGAGCAATTTTTAAATAGAGGAGATAAAATAGTAATTGCAGGAGGAACAAGAGTTCTGACAGACTTAGAGGATAATGAAGTTGATATGAATGCAGTTATGGGAGGAATAGTTGTTATATAGTGGAAAATATAATTATAGTGGTTGTATTAATATTAAGTATATTCATACTAAAAGTAATTTTTAAAATTAGCTTAAGGGAAGCAAAAGAATTACAAGAAAACAAAACCTTAGAAAAAATAACAGATAAATTCCCGGAAAATCGTGAAATTGCAAAAGAAATCTTGAATACTTTAGGAAATAACACAGTAAAAATTGAAGAAGCAAAAGACACAAAAACTAGTCTATATATTGCAATAACTAACAAAATAGTTATTGCAGACTTAAAGAACAATTATGCAAGAATTCAAACAATAGCACATGAATGTGTTCATTCAATACAGAATAAAAGAATTCTAATTTCTAATTTTATTATTTCAAATATTAGTATAATATACTATTTATCAATACTAATATTAAGCATGTGCAATATAATTAACAACTTTATGTTGCACATTGCACTACTACTGTTAATAGGATTAATAAAACTTATTATAAGAATATACTTAGAAACAGAGGCAATGACAAAGTCTCAATATATAGCAGAAAAATATATTGCTTCAAAAGAACTATGTACATTAAAAGAACAAAAAGAATTATTGCAAGAATATGATAAAATCAATAAGATAGGTATTCCATTTATAATTGATAATTTAGTTACAACACAATTGACATGGATTTTATTATATACAATAATTATATGTATTATATGAATAATATAATGAACTATTATTGAAACAATTTTGCGGAGGATATTGTTAAATAATAATTAAACTGACCGTTCAGTCTAAAGACTTTTAATGTTTTTTATGATATAACTATATATGGTGTTGGAAAAGGATTATAATTATTTTTCAACGAAATTTATAGGGAAAGGATTTTAGGATGAAAAAGAAAACAATTTTTGAGGCAACTGAGTTTAAGAATATAAGAGAAATTATTTATAATTCTGCAAAAAAGTATAGTCAAAATATTGCATTTACTATTAAACATCAAGAAAATAAAAAAGTTGAGTATGAGAACATAACATATAAGAAACTGTTAGAAGATGTTAATTCTTTTGGAACATCTTTATTCAAGTTGGGAGCAAAAACAGAAAGAGTAGCGATTATAGGAAAAAACAGATATGAATGGGCGGTTGCTCATTTGGCAAATCTTCTAGGAGGAATTGTATCTGTACCTTTAGATAAAGATTTACAATATGAAGAACTAGAAACATCTTTAATTAGAAGTAAAGCAAAAATAATAGTTTTTGATGAAAAACTAAAAGACATGATAGAAGAAATTAAAGCAAAAGGAAAAACAAATTTGAAAGAATTCATATGTATGAGCAAAGGATATGGATTTCAATCTGTAAGAGAATTAATAGAACAAGGAAGAAAAGAATTAAAGACTAACAAAGAATATATAAATGTAAAAATTGATGAAAATAAAATGAATATATTGTTGTTCACTTCAGGAACAACATCAAAATCAAAGGCAGTTATGCTATCACAGAGAAATATTGCGTCAAATATTTATGGAATGCAATTGTGTGAAGATATAAGAAGCACAGATACAAATATTGCATTTTTACCATTTCACCACATTTTTGGTTCAACATGTATGATAATGATGTTAGCCTCAGGAGTTAAAACTGTTTTCCCAGATGGATTAAGATACATAAAACAAAATTTAGTAGAATACAAAGTTACAATATTTGTAGGTGTACCAGTTTTAATTGAGGCAATTTACAAAGCTATAATGAAAGAAATAGAAAAACAAGGAAAAACAAAATTAATAAAGATAGCTTTAAAAATCAGTAATTTCTTATTAAAACTACACATTGATATAAGAAGAAAAATTTTCAAACAAATAATAGATGCACTAGGTGGAGAACTTAGATTCTTAATATCAGGAGGAGCACCAGCAGACCCTATAATTTCAAAGAACTTTAATGATTTAGGAATAAAAATAGTTCAAGGATACGGTTTAACCGAAACAGCTCCAGTAGTTGCAGCAGAAGACGACTATCATATGAAAGTTGGCTCAATTGGTGTACCTCTTGCAAATGTTGAAGTAAAAATAGTAGATAAAGATGAAAATGGCATAGGAGAAATAGCAGTAAAAGGTCCTAATGTTATGCTTGGATATTATGAAATGCCAGAAGAAACTGAAGCAGTAATGAAAGACGGATGGTTCCATACAGGCGACTTAGGATATATGGATAAAGATGGCTTTATATTTATAACAGGAAGAAGTAAAAATATGATTGTTTTAAAAAATGGAAAGAAAATATTCCCAGAAGAAATAGAAACAATTATAAATAGATTAGAACTAGTTTCTGAATGTATGGTATTTGGTAAACCAGATAAACATGACAAGAATGATATAACATTAGCATTAAAAATAGTTTATGACAAAGAAGTTGCTAATGAAAAATATCCAGGAAAAACTGAAGACGAATTATTTGCAATTTTATGGTCACAAATAAAGGAAATAAATACAAGTTTCCCACGATATAAACATATAAAGAAATTAATTTTAAGTAGTGAAGAATTAATAAAAACTACAACTAAAAAAATAAAAAGACAGGAAAATTTAGATGAAATTGAAAGAAATGGAAACTGATTTTTTAGGAAAAACCATTAAACACTATCATGCAATAGATTCAACACAAACTCAAATATGGAGGTTAGTAAAGAGCCATAATATAATCAATGGAACCGTAGTTATAGCAGATATTCAAACAGCAGGAAAAGGAACACATGGAAGAGTCTGGCATACAGATGAAACAGGAAATGTCGCATTTTCAATGTATATTGAAACTAACTGTAATATAGAACAAATAGAAGGTATAACATTAGAAATTGCAGAAGTGATTGTGAATATATTTAAAGAAAAATACAATATAGAGCTTGAAATAAAACCTCCTAATGATATTGTGTATAATAATAAAAAAATTGGTGGCATTCTAACTGAATGCCAAACAATATGTAAAAACGTAAAAAATCTAGTAATAGGAATAGGAATAAATTTAATACAAGAAAATTTTAGTGAAGATATAGAAAATATTGCAACATCTATAAAAAAAGAATTTGGAATCAAAATCGATAATTTAGAACTAATTATGCAATTTTGTAACAAATTTGAAAAAATAATAAAAAGGAGAGGAATAATTTGAAAATAGGATTTTTATTTCCAGGACAAGGTTCACAAGCAGTAGGAATGGGGAAAGACTTATATGACAGTTATGAAGAAGTAAGAAATATATATGATAATGTACAAAATATTACAGGAATAGATATAAAAACATTATCATTTGAAGGAAATGAGGAAACATTAAATGAAACTAAATACACCCAAGTAGCAGTATTAACCGAAAGCTTGGCAATATTAGAAATTTTAAAGAAAAATGGTATAACTCCAGAAATGTCTGCAGGTTTAAGCTTAGGAGAATATACAGCATTAATTAGTGGTGGAGTATTTGATTTTCAAGAAGGTGTTAAGTTAGTACAAAAAAGAGGAGAAATAATGCAAAATTTAACGCCAGAAGGAAACTGGAAGATGGCAGCAATACTAGGACTAGAAGAACAACAAGTAGAGCAAGTATGTAACTCAGTACAAGATGGATTTGTAGTACCAGCAAATTATAATACAATTGGTCAAATTGTTATTTCAGGAGAAGAAAATGCAGTAATTGAAGCAGGAGAAAAAGCAAAAGAGATAGGAGCAAAAAAAGTAAGTATTCTAAAAACAGCAGGACCATTCCATACAGAAAAATTAGAAAAATGTTCAGAAGCATTAAGAGAAGAATTAAATAAAGTAAAAATAAATACAGATGTAGCTACTAAAGTAGTAAAAAATCTTGATGGAGAAATTTATACAAAAACAGATGATGTTGTAGATATTTTATCAAACCATATAATGAATCCAGTAAGATTTACAAAAGTATTAAAAACTATGTATGAAAATGGAGTAGATACATTTATTGAAGTTGGAAATGGAAAGACTTTATCAGGTTTTGTAAAAAGAATGAAATTTGGTGACAATATAAAAATTATGAATATAGATAATTGCACTACTTTAGAAAATGTAATAAAGGAGGTAAAAGAAAATGAATAAAGTAGCTTTTATAACAGGAGCAACAAGAGGAATAGGAAAACAAATAGCAATAACATTAGCTAAAAATGGTTGTGATATAGCAATAAATTACAGAACACAAAACGAAGAATTAGAAACAACCAAAAAAGAAATAGAAGAATTAAATGTAAAATGTTTTACAGTACAAGGTGATGTTTCAAGTTTTGAAGATTGCGAAAAAATGATAAAAGAAATAATTGAAGAATTTGGAAAAATTGATATTTTAGTAAACAATGCAGGTATCACTAAAGACACATTACTTATGAGAATGAAACCAGAAGATTTTGAAGCAGTAATAGATGTTAATTTGGTAGGTACTTTCAATGTTACAAAAAATGTAATTCCATATATGTTAAAACAAAAAAATGGAAGAATTATAAATATATCTTCTGTTGTTGGAATAAGTGGAAATGCAGGTCAAACAAATTATAGTGCTTCAAAAGCAGGAATTATAGGATTTACTAAAAGCTTAGCAAAAGAAGTTGCTTCAAGAAATATTTTAGTAAATGCTGTTGCACCAGGATTTATAGAAACAAAAATGACAGAAATTTTAAAAGACGATGTTAAAGAAGAAATAAATAAAACAATACCATTAAAAAGAATAGGAACACCACAAGATGTTGCAAATGTTGTTAAATTTTTGTCATCAGAAGACAGTTCATATATTACAGGTCAAATCATTAAGGTTGACGGTGGTATGTTAATATAAATTATACATAAAAAGGAGAGAATTTTAATGGAAAGAAGAGTTGTAATAACAGGATTAGGAGCAATAACTCCAATAGGAAACAGTGTTTCAGAAACATGGGAAGGAATAAAAAATCAAAAATGTGGAATTGATAACATAACTTTATTTGATACTACAAACTTCAAAACAAAGTTAGATGCTGAAGTTAAAGGATATGATCCATTGAAATATTTTGAACCAAAGCAAGCTAAGAGATTTGATAAATCTTCTCAATTTGCAATAATTGCAGCAAGAGAAGCAGTAAAAGACAGTGGAATCACTAAAGAAAATACAAACTTTGACAGAGTAGGAATATTTATAAGTTCAGGAATTGGTGGATTAAAAACAATTGAAGAACAATGTGAAGTAAATTATACAAAAGGAAATAACAGAGTATCACCAATGTTTATTCCTATGTCAATTCTAAATATGCCAGCAGGTAATATTGCAATTGAATTTGGATTTAAAGGAGAATCAATAGCAATAGTTACAGCATGCGCATCTGCAACACATGCAATAGGGGAAGCATTTAGAACAATAAAAGCAGGAGGAGAAGATGTTATTTTAGCCGGAGGAACAGAAGCTTCAATATGTGAAGTAGGAATAGCAGGTTTCGAAAATATGAAAGCATTATCAAATTCAACAGATAAAAACAGAGCAAGCATCCCATTTGATAAAGAAAGAAATGGATTTGTAATGGGTGAAGGAGCAGGAATAATAGTTCTTGAAGAATTAGAACACGCATTAAAAAGAAATGCAAAAATATATGGAGAACTTGTAGGATTTGGAGCAACAACAGATGCATATCATATAACTTCACCATGCCCAGATGGAGAATGTGGAGCTAAAGCAATGATTAGAGCAATGGAAAGTGCAAACCTAACATCAGATGACATTGATTACATAAATGCACATGGTACATCAACACATTTAAATGATTCAATAGAAACTATGGCAATTAAAACAGCTTTAGGTGAAGCAAGCAAAAAAGTAATGGTAAGTTCAACAAAAGGAAATACAGGACATCTATTAGGAGCGGCAGGAGGAGTTGAAGCAGTAATTTGTTTAAAAGCACTTGAAGAGGGAATAGTACCACCAACAATAAACTATAAAGAAAAAGATGAAGAATGCGATTTAGACATTGTACCAAATGAAGTTAGAAAAACAGATTTAAATGTTATCATGTCAAATTCTTTAGGATTTGGTGGACACAATGCAAGTATCATTATGAAAAAATGGAAGGAAGAATAAAAATGGAATATGAAAAAATAAAACAACTAATCAATGATATGGGAAATTCAAATCTTTCTAGTATAGATATAAATTTTCCAGATGGCACAAAAATAAGCATGAAAAAAGAAAATAATCAAGAAAAAGTAGTTATTAATAATGCTGTAACAAAAGCAGAAGAAGTTGTAACAAAAAAAGAAGAAAATGAAAATGCTAAGATTGTTAAATCTCCAATGGTTGGAACATTTTATATAAAACCTTCTCCAACTTCAAACCCATATGTTGAAATTGGAAAAGATGTAAAAAAAGGAGATACACTTTGCATAATAGAAGCAATGAAATTAATGAATGAAATTGAATCAGAATTTTCTGGAAAAATTACAGAGATTTTAGTAAAAGACGGAGAACCCGTAGAATATGGTACAGAGCTATTTAAAATTGAATAGGAGGCAAACAGAAGATGTTAAATAAAGAAGAAATAAAACAAATAATTCCACAAAGAGAACCATTTTTAATGATAGATGAAGTTGAAACATATGTACCAGGAGAAATGGCAGTAGCATATAAAATGGTTGACGCAAATGAAGGATATTTTAAAGGACACTTTCCAGGTAATCCAATAATGCCAGGAGTTTTAATAGTAGAAGCTTTGGCGCAAACTGGAGCAGTTGCAATACTTGGAATGGCAGAAAATAAAGGAAAAAATGCTTTATTTGGTGGAATAGATAAAATGAAATTTAAGAAAATAGTTGTTCCAGGGGATAAACTAAAATTAGAAGTAAAAATAATAAAAAGAAAAGGACCAATAGGAGTAGGTGAAGCAATTGCTACCGTAAATGATAAAGTAGCAGCTAAAGGTGAACTTACTTTTGCAGTAGTATAAAGGAGTAGGAAGTGAACACAAAGTGAATAAAATATTAATTGCAAATCGTGGAGAAATAGCAGTGCGTATAATTAGAGCATGTAAAGAAATGAATATAAAAACAGTAGCAGTATATTCAGAAGCTGATAAAGATGCTCTACATACACATTTGGCAGATGAAGCCGTTTGTATAGGACCAGCAAATTCTAAACAAAGTTATCTAAATGTGAAAAATATTATTGAAGCCGCAAGTCTTACTAAAAGTGATAGTATACATCCCGGCTTTGGTTTCTTGTCTGAAAATGCAAAATTTGCTAAAATTTGTGAAGAATCACAGATAAAATTCATAGGACCAAAATCAGATGTAATAGATTTACTAGGTAATAAATCTAATAGTAAAAAATTAATGCAAAAAGAAGGAATACCAGTAATTCCAGGTTCTAATGGAAGTGTAAAAGACTTAAAAGAAGCTATGTTAGTTGCAGAAAAAATAGGATATCCAGTACTATTAAAAGCAGCAGCAGGTGGTGGCGGAAAAGGAATAAGAATTGCAAACGATTTCAATGAATTAGAATTAAATTATAATCTAGTAAAACAAGAAGCAAAAAATGCTTTTAATGATGATGAAATATATATAGAAAAATATATTAAAAATCCAAGACATGTAGAAATTCAAATTTTAGCAGATGAACATGGAAATGTTGTTCATTTAGGAGAAAGAGATTGTTCAATACAAAGAAATCATCAAAAAATGCTTGAAGAAACACCTTCAACAATCGTAGATGAAAAATTAAGAAATAAAATGGGAAATGTAGCAGTAAAAGTTGCAAAAGCTGCAGGATATACAAATTGTGGAACAGTAGAGTTTCTAGTAGATGCAGATAGAAATTTCTACTTTATGGAAATGAATACAAGAATTCAAGTAGAACATCCAATAACAGAAATGAGAACAGGAATAGATTTAGTAAAAGAACAAATTAGAATTGCAGCAGGGGAAGAACTAAAATACAAGCAAAAAGAAATAATATTTAAAGGTCATGCGCTAGAATGTAGAATAAATGCAGAAATTCCTAGTAAGAATTTCATGCCATGTCCAGGAAAAGTAACTGAATTTAACTTGCCAGGTGGTAATGGAATAAGAATCGATACTGCGATATATAGTGGATATACAATTCCATCTAATTATGATTCAATGATTGCTAAAATTATTACACATGGAGTTAATAGAAATGAAGCAATAAGTAAGATGAAAAGAGCTTTAGAAGAATTAGTAATCGAAGGAATTGAGACCAATAGAGATTTTCTTTTTGATATAATAAGAAATCCAAACTTTATTAGAGGAAATTTTGATACTTCTTTTATTGAAAAAGAAATGTTAGGAGAAAAATAATGGTTGTTGATAAAATAAAAAAAAGAGAAACAAAAAATGTTAATAATAAAAAATCAAAAATAGATATTCCAATTGGAAAATGGGTAAAATGTGAAGCATGTAAAGAAATCATATACAAAGATTTTGTTAGAGAAAACTTAAGTATCTGTCCTAATTGTGGGCATTACTTTAGAATGCATATAGGAAAAAGACTAGAATTAGTAATTGACGAAGGAACATATAAAAAGTTTGATTTACAAATAGAAACAACGAATCCATTAGGATTAGAAGATTATCCTAAAAAGCTAAAAGCATTAAGAGAAAAAACAGGTTTAGAAGAAGCTGTTGCGTGTGGTACTGGAAAAATCAAAGGTGAAGATGTAGTTATTTGTATAATGGATAGTGGATTTCTAATGGGCAGTATGGGTGCAGTTGTTGGAGAAAAAATAACATATGCAATAGAACAAGCAATAGAATTAAAATTACCAATTATAATATTTTCAGTTTCTGGTGGTGCAAGAATGCAAGAAGGAATAATATCACTTATGCAAATGGCAAAAACATCAGCAGCATTAACAAAATTAGATGAAGCAGGACTACTATATATATCTGTTTTAACAGACCCTACATATGGTGGTGTTACAGCATCATTTGCAAGTTTGGGAGATATAATCTTAGCTGAACCAGGTGCAATGATTGGATTTGCAGGTCAAAGAGTAATTGAACAAACAATAGGAGAACAATTACCAGAAGGATTTCAAACTGCAGAATTTTTATTAGAACATGGATTTATCGACAAAATTGTAGAAAGAAAAGATTTAAAAGACACTATTCATAAATTGTTAATACTAAATAAAGGAGGAAAAACTTAGATGAAAACTGAAATTTCTGCATGGGAAAAAGTTGAAATAGCAAGGAATCCTAATAGAAAAACAGCGTTAGATTATATAGAAAATATTTTTGAAGATTTTATAGAACTTCATGGTGATAGAGGATTTAGAGATGATAAAGCCATGGTATGTGGTCTAGCACGTATAGAAAATCAAAATTTTACAATAATAGCAGAACAAAAGGGAAGAACTACAAAAGAAAACATTGAAAGAAATTTTGGAATGCCAAATCCAGAAAGTTATAGAAAAGCTATAAGATTTATGAAACAAGCAGAAAAATTTGGAAGACCTGTAATAACTTTTATAGATACAAAAGGAGCTTATCCAGGAATTGGGGCAGAAGAAAGAGGTCAAGGAGAGGCAATTGCAAAATCAATGTTTGAAATGGCAAAACTAAAAGTTCCTGTAATTGCAATTGTAATTGGAGAAGGTTCAAGTGGAGGAGCACTAGCTATTGCTGTTGCAAATAAAGTATTTATGATGGAAAATGCAATATATTCTATATTATCTCCAGAGGGATATAGTAGTATACTATGGAAAGATTCAAGTAGATATAAAGAAGCAGCAGAGAAAATGAAGTTGACAGCAAAAGATTTATATGATTTAAATATAATAGATAAAATAATTAAAGAACCAAAAAAAATAACAAATGAAAACTTTAAAAAAATTACAGAAAATATAAAAAAAGAAATACAATCTGAAATAGCAAAAATGTCTAGCCTTACAAAGGATGAAATTGTAAATGATAGATATCAAAAATTCAGAAATATAAAATGTTTAAAAGAAATAGGGGAGGAAGAAAATGTTATTAAAAAATAAAACAATATTAATAATAGGAATAAGAAACAAATGGAGTATAGCATATGGAATAGCAAAATCAGCTTATGATAATGGAGCAAAATTAATTTTTACATATATGGGAGAAGAAAATAAAGATAAAATAGAAGAACTAATATCAGATTTTAAAGGAAGTAAAGCATATGTATTAAATGGAGCTTCAGAAGATGAATTAGTAAAAGAAGTGTTCACTAAAATAAAAAAAGAAAATGGCAAAGTAGATGGAATAGTACATGCAGTAGCACATGCAAACACAGAAGATTTACATAATGATTTCATATTTACAAGTAAAGAAGGCTATTCACATGCAGTTGATGTAAGTGCATATTCTTTTGTTTTAGTTTCAAGAATCGCTCAAGAAATAGATTTTCTAAATGAAAATGCAAGTTTAATAACATTAACATATCATGGCTCTCAAAAAGTATTATCAGGCTATAATGTAATGGGAGTTGCAAAAGCAGCACTAGAAGCTAGTGTGAGATATTTAGCAGAAAATTTAGGCAAAGAAGGAAAAAGAGTAAATGCAATATCAGCAGGACCAATAAAAACATTATCAGCAAAAGGAATAAAAGATTTTTCATCAATACTAAGTATTGTTGAAGAAAAAGCACCGCTACATAGAAATGTAACAACAACACAAGTAGGGGATGTAGCAACATTTTTATTAAGTAGTATGTCTGATGCAATAACTGGTCAAGTAATATATGCAGATAGTGGTTATAACATAATGGGAGTTTAATAAGGAGGAATTATGAGAAAAATTATTACAAATATTGGAGTCATTTTTATAATGCTAATAGTGCTATTATTACTTACAGGATGTGAAGAGAATACCGAAAACAATGTAATTAGTACAAATAAAAGTACAACAACCAATGTTATCAACGAAACAAATAATGTAGACACTAATATCAGTGAAGAACAAAATATAGTAAAAAATGAAGTGAATACAACAAAGAATGAAACTCAACAAACAAACGAAACAAGTAAACCAACTACAACAAATACTGAAAACAAAACCAACACATCGAAAAATGAAACACAAACAAATACATCAAAAAATGAACAAGAACCAGTTAATAACACAGAAAAGAATGAAACTATTACAGAAACTAAAACGGAAACAACTCAGGAAAAACCATCATTTAAAGTGGGAGAATATGTAATACATTATGGAACTTATGAAGGAAATGGTAGCAAATTTGTAGACACTAAAATGGAATTTGCGACAATTACTATCGAATTAAAAGAAAATGGTACATATACATATAAGTCAACAAATCAACTTGTAAGTGAAGACTGCTCAGGTACTTTTAGTGTTAAAAACAATAATGTAATTATATTAAATGCTAGTGAAGATTTAGAATACACTGTTTTGGGAGATGATTATTTTATAGAAAGGCAAGGATCTGGATTTTCATTTAACTATCAAGAAAACTAAAAATTCTATAAGGAGGAATTTAAAGTGAAAAAGAAAATTTATATGATAGGAACTGTATTAATATTAGTTTCAATGCTAATTATATTAACAGGATGTGGTGAAAAAAGTGAAAACACAAACACAGAAAATACAAATAATGAGAATATGCAAGCAAGCGTAAATAATAATAAGGCATTAAATGAGACAGAAACAGCAACAGGAAAACTAACCATAGAAAATTTCAAAAAAATTATGAATGAAAAAGGACTAGAAGTTCAACAGAACACTCCAGATGGAGTAAATAGTGCAGTTTACAATTATAGTGTTAATGATACAACAGCTATAAGATATGAATTTGAGGATTATAAAAATGAAGAAATTGCAAAAAGCAAATGGAATGAAAATTTAAAAGGAATAGAAGATAATTATACAGATAGGCAAGTAATTAAAGAAGAAAAAAATGGAGACACTCATAAATTAGAATTTACACGACCAGATTATGGAACTTTAATAGAATTTAAAGAAGGAAAAAACATATTAAGTGTTGTTATATTAGAAAGTGCAGACGCAGAAGCAGTAGCTAGAGCAAAAGACATATTAGAAAATTTAGGTTTTACGCCAACTTCATTTTAGAAGAATAAAAGCTTAGAGAGATAACTCTAAGCTTTTATTCTTCATCTTTTTTAGTTTCTTTAACTTCTGGAATAATAATTTCCTCTTTTTTTTCTTTAGGTTTTGGTTTTGCAATATTTAAATGTTCATAAACAGGAGAAATTTCTAAGTCATTATCATCATTAACAACAACTTCAATATCTTCTTTCTCTTCCATAGATACCACCTCGATTTTGTTCATAATATCATATAATTTAAAATATGTCTAGTAATTTTTTTATATTGTTTGCATAAAATATATAATATGAAGGAGGTAAAAATGGATTATGAAGAATATATGAGAAATGTTCTAGGATATAATCAAATTCCAAATAATATATATACAAATACATATAATGATTATTATTATGATACTCAATATTTCAACAATTTTAATACACAAACAAATACAGACATGTTAAATGATATGTATCCTGAAATATATAGAATTGTATATCCTATGGTTTGTAGAATATGTACTCAAAATAATCAAAGGCAGATAAGTAAAGAATTAGTTGATAGCATGACAGAAGAAATATACAGAAATATTGAGGCAACAGAGCCTCAAACTGCTTCTACTACGAATATTCAACGAGTTCCACTAAAAAATGGAGATGTAAGAAATCCAAATGTAAAAGAAACACAAGAAGTAAGAAGTGAAACAAGACAGAGCAATTTTATGCTAAGAGATTTAATAAGAATTTTAATAATACGAGAATTATTAAAACCAAACAATAGACCACGCCCACCAAGACCACCACGTCCACCATATGACCAAAGACCACCATGGAGACCATACTAAAATAATTGTATATTTTTCCTCTAAAAATAAATAATAATAGTATATTTATTTGAAAGGGGAATATTATGAAAGTAAAAGAATGTATGTGTACACAAATTTCTTGTGTAAATCCAGAAACTAATTTAACAGATGTTGCAAAATTAATGAAAAATCAACATGTAGGATGCCTACCTATTTGTGATACAAATAAACAAATAGTTGGATTAGTAACAGACAGAGATTTAGTATTAAGAGGAATCGCTTGTAATAAAGATGCAAATACAACACCAGTAAGCGATATAATGACAACAAAAATATATACTGTTACACCTAATGAGAATGTTGAGAATGCAACAAAAACAATGTGTGATTGCCAAGTTAAAAGAATACCTGTTGTTGAAAATAATCAAATGGTAGGAATATTAACATTAGGAGATATTGCAAACAATAATGAAATTAACCAAACAGATATTGGAAAAACAGTAGAAGGAATTTGCAGATGTGGAAATCATGCTAAAAATAATGAATAAATTTATTGTATAGAAATTCTATACAATAAATTTTAATCTAGGTCTGGACAAACAGACCTAGTACATAATAAAAAGAAAGGGAAAACATAATGGTAATAGATGTTGGATATTGGACAAAGGTATGTAAAAGAATCTTAATACTACTGGCAACACTTGCTGTGCTATATCTAAGTTTCAAATTGGCAATTTTTTATATACCTTTTTTAATTGCATTTATTATAGCAGTAATGGTAGAACCATTAATAAAATTGATAGTAAAAAAAACACATATAACAAGGAAAAAGGTAGCGGTTTTTGTAATAATCATAATATTTGCAATTATAATTGGGATTGTTTGCTGGGGAGCATTTATATTAATAACAGAAAGTGCAAATTTATTGCAAAGATTAAATGTTTATATAGATTTTGGAACAGAAAAAGTAAATGAATATATTGATAAAATAAAAACAAGAGAAATTAAAGTGCCAGAACAAGTAATTAGCATTATGGAAAATTCGTCAGATAAAATAATAAATACTATCACTAATTTTATTTATAATGTACTAACTAAAGTAACACATATAATAGCATTAGTACCAGAATTTGCCATCTATACTTTTATAACTATTTTAGCAACATACTTCATATGTACAGATAGAATGTATATTATAGACCAAATGGAACATCATTTACCTAGTTTATGGGCAAAAAAAATAGGAATCCATTTGAGAAACATTATAAAAAGTTTAGGAGATTACCTAAAAGCAGAGGTAATATTAATTATAATTTCCTTTTTTATTGTTTTAATAGGATTATATATTTTAAAATTTACGGGAAATAATATACAATATCCTTTACTTGCGGCACTTGGCATTGGTATAGTAGATGCATTACCAATTTTGGGGTCAGGGATGGTAATGATACCATGGGCAATAATAGTGGGAATAAATGGCAACCTATCATTAGGAATATATATTATGATTGTATATATTGTTGCAACAGTTGTAAGGCAGTTAATAGAACCTAAGATAGTAAGTCATAATATAGGAATACATCCAATTTTCACATTAATTGCAATGTATACAGGTTTCAAATTGAGTGGAGTATTAGGATTATTTATCGGACCTATAATATTTATAATATTAAAAAATATATTTAGTGTAAGCTTAGAAAATGGACTGATAAGAAGTATATTTTTATAATAATATAAATTTCCAAAGAATTATTTTATGCCATATGGTATCTAATAATTCTTTTTTGCTCATGACAGATTCAAACATAATTTGGAATTGGAGTAAATTTTTAATAATATAAAATAAATAGACAGATAATTAATTGAAATTATCTGTCATTTATTATATAATCTTAAAAAGATAATAATTTGTGAAATGGAGTTTTTTATGGAATTAGTAAAAGTTGGAGAAAAAACCTATTATATAAAAAATGCAACTAATATAGGCATCTTTAAATTTGATGACACTAATGTTTACCTTATAGATACTGGAAACGATAAAGATGCTGGAAAGAAAATATTAAAGATTATTGATGAGCAAGGCTGGAAAATAAAAGGAATTATAAATACTCATTCAAATGCAGACCACATTGGAGGAAATAAAGTAATACAGGATAGAACTAATTGTACTATTCTTGCACATAACATGGAAAAAGCTTTTACAGAATTTCCTATTTTAGAACCATCTTTTCTTTATGGAGGATATCCATTTAAGGATTTAAGAAATAAATTTTTATTAGCAAAAGAATCAGTTGTTTTACCAATAGAAAATAACCTTCCAAATGGATTAGAGTATTTTTTCCTAAAAGGACATTTTTTTGATATGATAGGAATTAAAACAAGTGATAATGTGTACTTCTTGGCAGACTCTATATTTAGCGAAGAAACAATTAAAAAATATCATTTATTCTTTGTGTATGATGTTAGAGAATTTCTTAATACTTTAGATTATTTAAAGACTTTGAATGGCAAAATGTATATTCCATCTCACTCAGAAGCTACAAGTGATATTTCAGCTTTAATAGAACTTAATAAACATAAAATCCAAGAAGTTATGGATAAAATATATAACATTTGCGCAAAAGAAATTACTTTTGAAGAGATATTGAAATATATATTTGATGAATATAATCTGATAATGAATGTAAATCAATATGTTTTAGTAGGAAGTACAATAAAATCATATTTAGCATATTTAGCTGATGAGAATAAAGTAATTTATGAGTTTAAAGATAATAAGATGATATGGAAACGAATAAATTAAAATGCAAACTATTTTATTAGCAAAAGTAATTAAAGAATTTAAAAATTAAAAATAACGGAGTGAAAAAATGAAGACTAAAATATTGTTTTTTATTTTAATGATAATTATATTTATAGCTATTGGAATAATAGTGATGTTCAATAGAAATGATAATAATGAAATTTCAAATATGTTGAACATAAATGATACAGAAAATATTAATAATATTAAAAAAAATAATACAATTACTGAAAGTGAGGAACAAGCAGACATGGAAACTAATAAAATAAAGTTAATAATTAATGACAATGCTTTAACTGCAACATTAGAGAATAATTCTTCTACAAGAGAATTACTTAATAGACTTGCAAAGTCAGACATCACAATAGAAATGAGCGATTATGGAAACATGGAAAAAGTAGGTTTATTAGATTTTAATTTACCAAGAAATGATGAAAATATAAGTACAAATGCAGGAGATTTAATTTTGTATCAAGGAAATTCTTTTGTAATATATTATGACCAAAATACTTGGAATCTCACAAGATTAGGAAAAATTGATAATATTTCTCAAAATGAATTAAAAAGGATTTTAGGAGAAGGAGATATAACAGTTGTTATTTCATTATATTAGAATATGAATTATAACAATAGATAAAGCTGAAGAAAGAAAAAAGGAAGAAAAGGCAGATAATTGAAAGTATCTGCCTTTTATGTTATAATCATTTGGACAAACTTTATACTGATAAGAACCAGATTAAAATTACTTTTAGTAAAATTGAAGATAGGAGAAACAATGATAGAAAAAAACGAAATTTACGAGGTTGAAGTAATAGATAATGGATATCAAGGAGAAGGAATTGCTAAAATAAATAGTTTTCCAATATTTATTCAAGGAGCAATTGCAGGAGAAAAAATAGAGATAAAAATATTAAAAGTACAGTCAAGCTTTGCATATGGAAAAATAATGAAGATTATTAGACCAGCAAAAACAAGAGTAACACCAGAATGTAAAGATTATAGTAAATGTGGAGGATGTAATTTAAGACATATAGAATATAATCAAACTCTAGAAATAAAAAAAGCAATTGTAGAAAATTGTTTATATAAATCTTTTGGCAAGGAACTTAAAGTTAAAAATGTAATAGGGATGGAAAAACCTATGTTTTACAGAAATAAATTGCAATACCCACTTGGTATAGATAAAAATAATAAACCAATTATGGGAATTTTTGCAAATAGAAGTCATAATATAATTCCAATTGATAAATGTTATATTCAAAATGAGACTTGTGAAGAAATTGCAAGATATATTTTTGAATATATAAAATCAAGCAAAATAAGTGTATACAATGAAAAAACACTTAAAGGAACAATAAGGCATATTATTGTGAAAATTGGAATAAAAACCAATGATGTTTTAGTTACAATAGTTGTTAATGATAATAATTTTAAAGAAGATAAGAAATTTGTAGAATACTTAACAAGTAAATTTCCAAACATAAAAACAATAGTAAAGAACTATAATATGAAAAATACAAACGTCATATTAGGTAATAAAAATGAAATAATATATGGAGATGGATATATTTATGATATTTTAGGAGAGTATAAATTCAAAATATCATCATTATCATTTTATCAAGTTAATCCAATTCAAACAGAAATTCTTTATAATACTGCTATGAAATATATAAAGAATGACAAAAACAAAATAGCATTAGACCTTTATTGTGGAATTGGTACAATAGGAATATTTGCTTCAAAATATTTCAAAAGAGTTTATGGAATAGAGATAGTAGAAGAGGCAATTGAAAATGCAAAGGAAAATGCAAAAATTAATAATATTAAAAATATAGAATTTTATGCAGGAGATGTAGAAAAAGTATTGCCAGAGATATTAAAAAAAGAAGGAATATATCCAAATACTATATTTGTAGATCCACCACGAAAAGGATTAGATAAGAACACATCTCAACTTTTAAATAATTTGGAAGCGGAACAGATAATATATATAAGTTGTAACCCAGCAACATTAGCAAGAGATTTAAAGATATTGAGTGAAAAATATGAAATAAAAGAAATACAACCAGTAGATATGTTCCCATACACGCGGACATGTTGAGTGTTGTACATTCCTAGAATTAAAGAATTGCAAGTCATCTTAGAGGTTACTATCTTTCAATGTAGAAGTTAAATATGTCGGAAACCCTCGTAAATTTATAATAATTTGCGAGAGCTTCTGACAAGTAAATAGAAAATCCCTCTCTATTGGAGGGATTTTAAGCGTTTATAAACGAACTAATCACATTTAAATGTGCAACATTAAATGTAATTATATTATATGCAAATAAAGAAATATAATTACAAAAAGCAAAGACTAAGTTAACCTAGTCTTTGAAAAACAACTTCCACATCTTTTGATGTGCAACGCTAAATGTAATTATATTATAAGATATTTTTAGGCAAGAGTCAAGATTTTTGCCTAAATTAATCTTCAAAAGTATAATATTTTTTTAATGATACTAGAACATTCGAATAGTCATCTTGAGATAAATGAGCGATTTTCTTGTTATGAAAAAAAGGTTCTCTTAATCTTTTATAACTAAAATTAGCCATAGATTCTAATTTTGCCGTACTGCAAGGTAATCCACTTATATCACAATGAAAATAATACTTATCATTATAACATTTACTACTTAAAGGAATTACTGTCCACATTTTCTTATCAGCAGAAGAGCGCCATAATATAGCTGGTCTTAATTTTCTTAATTCTGAACCAACATTTTGCCCAAAATCAACCCAACATATAGAGCCAGGTTTTAAAATAGATGTTTTTGCATTATTTTTATTTAATAACAGTTTATCATAACACAATTTTAAATACTTAATTTTTTCAATATTATTATAATCAATTTCTTTACTTAGTTTTTGAATTAAGGATTCTTTTAAAAGTTTCAGAACATAAGAGAAATCTTTATTATTTAATTTTAAAAATTTACCTTTAACATAAACTAAGCCGTTTTATATTTCCTTTAGTGTATTCCTGTAAATCATTTATATCAATAAATCTTTTTATAGATTCTATATATGTTATATTATCAGATTTAGTAGTATGAATGGTTAATCCAACATAATGATTTTCAGATATATTATATATAATTAGAACATGTTTTTTTATATTATTTTCAATTACTTCATAAATGTTTTGAGAGTATATATTCAAATTAAAACCTCCTAATATTAAATACTGTAGCTTATATATTTCTTGTATATAAACTACATACTCAATCATAGACTGCTTGTAAAAATAAGCCTTCTTGAACTATCTATTTGATAGAAAAGTTCTTTACTAATAATACTACATTTTTACATAAAAAACAACACATTTGTTCTCTAAAATATAAAAAACGTAGTAAATATATTTCTAAACAAATTATGATATTGAGAAAAAAATAAGGTTATGATATACTTGAACATATTTAACAGTATTTAGAGTGTTGTTGTCTATTAGAAATCAAGTAAAGGAGATAGTATGATATACAAATATAACTATAAAACTCCAGATGTTTTTTCAAATATAGTAATGCATAGTGATGGAGAGTCTTTAATAGGTTTATGGTTTGAAGAGTCAAGAGGAATTTCAAAGTATGAAATAGACTGTCAAGAAAAAGAATTACAAATATTCAAAGAAACAAGTAAATGGCTTGATATATATTTTAGTGGCAAAGAACCTGATTTTATTCCAAGATATAAAATAAATGGATTAACACAGTTTAGAAAAGAAGTAATTGATATAATGAATACCATACCTTATGGAAAAACAGTAACATATAATGACATATCAAAAACAATTGCACATAATAGAGGATTAAAAAGAATGTCTTCTCAAGCAGTTGGTGGAGCGGTAGGGTGGAATCCTATATGTATAATTATCCCATGCCATAGAGTAGTTGGAATTGATGGAAATTTAACTGGTTATGGCGGAGGAATAAAAAATAAAGTAGAATTATTAAAACTTGAAAAAAATGATATGAATAAATTTTTTATTTCAAAAGGAGGAACTACATATGAGAAGATGTAAATGGTGTAATTTAAAAAACGAGTTATATATAAAATATCATGATGAAGAGTGGGGAAATCCTAATTTTGATGATAAATACTTATTTGAAATGTTAATACTAGAGTCTTTTCAGGCAGGACTTTCTTGGGAGTGTGTACTCAACAAGAGAGAAAGCTTTAGAAAAGCATTTGATAATTTTGAAATAAATAAAATATGCAACTATGATGAGAAAAAGGTAAAAGAATTATTAGAAAATAAAAACATTATAAGAAATAGATTAAAAATAAATGCTACTATAAATAACAGTAAAATATTTAAAAAGATACAAAAAGAATATGGTACATTTTACAATTATTTGAAAACTTTTACAAAAGATATAATTATTTATGAAACAGATAAAACTACAAATAGCTTATCAGATGACTTATCAAAAGATTTACAAAAAAGAGGAATGAAATTTGTGGGAAGTACAATTATATATTCATATTTACAAGCAATAGGAGTTATAAATTCACATCAAAAAGAATGTTTTATGTATA
>CALXVG010000009.1 GCA_944391955.1 uncultured Clostridia bacterium | reverse complement strand
ATAATTAATAAAATTAAATTAATTATTTATTTTTTTTATAAAAAAGAAAAAATTATAGAAAATAAAATTAATTAATTCATAATAAAATAAAGATAAATAAATTTAATTATAAAAATAAAGTTAATTAATTCATAATAAATTAAAAAAGAAATTAATTTTAAAAAATAATATAAATAAAACTTCTAAATTAATTCAATTATTTTATATATTAAAAATTAATTATTTTATTTTTTTTATTATTTTTTTTGCAAAAAATAATTTATTAATATTACATAGAAAATAATTTACTTCTTTTAAAGAGTGTATAAAACAGTCTTTTTTTTCAGAAATATTTAATTTGTTATTTTTATCCATAATTACTCCTTGAAATTTTATAATTTTATTATATAATATTCTAAAAATTTAATAATGTTAATGGAGAACAAAATGAAGTTAAAAGAAAATGAAAGAATTGATGATTTACAAATTAATAATTTAAAAATAATACAAAATAAAAATGGCTTTTGTTTTGGAATTGATAGTGTATTATTATCTGATTTTGCTAGTGATATAAAGAAGGATACAACAGTATTAGACTTAGGAACGGGAACAGGAATTATTTCAATTTTGTTATCAGCAAAGACAAGTATTAAAAATATTATAGGAATAGAAATACAAGAAAATGTTGCAGAAATGGCCAAGAGAAGTGTAGAATTAAATAATTTACAAAATAAAATAAAAATAATGAATGCAGACATAAAAGAATTAATAAAAATTTTACCGAATAATAGATATGATGCTATAGTAACTAATCCGCCATATATGAAAAAAAACAGTGGATTGGAAAATGAAAATCGTGAAAAATTAATTTCTAGACATGAAATAGAATGTACAATATATGATATTGCAAGAGTGTCAAATACATTATTAAAAGATAAAGGTGAAGTCTATATGGTTCATAGACCAGATCGACTAATAGATATTGTAGAAGCTTTTAGAAAAAATAAACTTGAAATAAAGAAAATTAGATTAATCCATCCTAAAATGAATATGCCAGCAAATTTAGTATTAATTAAAGCTGTAAAAAATGGAAATGCTTTTTTACAGATAGACAGACCATTATATGTATATAATGAGGATGGAAGTTATACATCAGAAATTAAAAAAATTTATAATAAAGAATAAGGAGAAATATTTATGAAAGGCAAATTATATTTAGTGGCAACACCCATTGGAAATTTAGAAGATATCACTATAAGAGCAATAAGGATTTTAAAAGAGGTAGATCTAATTGCTGCAGAAGATACAAGACATACTTTAAAATTATTGAATTATTTGGAGATAAAAAAACCTTTAATAAGTTATTATAAACAAACTGAAAAAAATAAATCAGAAATATTAATTGATAAATTATTAAATGGTACGAATATAGCCTTAGTATCTGATGCAGGAACACCAGGAATATCGGATCCAGGAGCAGAAATTGTCAAAAAGTGTATAGAAAAAGACATAACCGTTATTCCTATTCCTGGAGCATGTGCATTAATAAATGCATTGATATGCTCTGGATTAAATACAGATGAGTTTTTATTTGTAGGATTTTTACCGGTAAATCAAACAGAGAAGAAAAATAAATTAGAAGAATTGAAAAAAGAGTGCAGGACTTTGATTTTTTATGAAGCACCACACAAATTGATAAACAGTTTAAAGAAAATGTTAGAAATTTTTGGAAATAGAAATGTTGTTTTGGCAAGAGAAATAACAAAAATCCATGAAGAATATTATAGAACAGATTTAAAAACATGTTTAGAAAAAATAATAGAGCCTAAAGGAGAATATGTGATTTTAATTGAAGGAAATAAAAACAGAGAAAAAGAAAATTTAATACTAAATGAATTATCATTAGAGGCACATTATGAATATTATTTAAATAAAGGTTATAATAAAAAAGAAATCATAAAAAAAATTGCAAGTGATAGAGAAAAAAATAAAAATGAAATTTATCAATATTTTATAAAAAAATAAAAATAATCACCAACAGCTTACTGCTGAAGGTGATTATTTAATTTAGAAATATTATTTATGCATTTTTTACAAATAATTTTATTTTCATAATTTGATAATTTCTTAGTATTTCCACAAAACACACATTTTTGCTCATATTTTTTTAATATAATAGAATCGCCTTCTACATATATTTCAAGAGGATCTTTTTCGACTATTCCCAGTTGAGTTCTCATATCAATAGGTATCACTACTCTACCCAATTCATCTACTCTTCTTATAACACCAGTCGTTTTCATTAAAAAACCTCTTTCCTTATAATTTTAATTAATGATATCATAAAAAATATTTTTGGTCAACACAAACAGTGACTTTTCCATATGTTTTAGGAATTATAAATAAAATACTGAATAGAATTAGATAGAGGAAAAAGAAAAATGTTAAATATTATATGGCCTTTATTTATTATTATCTCAATAATATATGCACTTTGCTTAGGAAAAATAGAAAATATCAATTTTGCAATATTTGATTCAGTAGAAAATGCTGTTCAGATGACGATTAAACTGCTTGGGACAATATGTTTATGGAATGGAATAATAAAAATTGCTGAAAAAACAAGCATAATTGATAAATTAAAAAAAATATTAAATCCAATATTACGATTTTTGTTTCCGGATATTCCGAAAGGGGAAAAGGCATATGGCGAAATTTCTATGAATATTGTTGCAAATATGATGGGATTAGGTAATGCAGCAACTCCAGTAGGTTTGAACGCAATGAAATCTATGCAGAAAAAAAATAAAGATAAAAAAATACTGAGTAATTCTATGGCTATGTTTATAATTTTAAACACAGCGTCAATACAAATAATTCCAACTACAGTAATTGCAATAAGAAGTTCATTAGATTCAAAAAATCCAACAGGGATGATTCTGGCTGTGTGGGTAGCAACAATAGGGGCAGCAATAGCTGCAGTAACCGTATCAAAACTATTAATGAAGAGATGGTAAAATGAATATAATTAATTATTTTTCTAACATGGCACTTCCTATGACAATATTAATAATTATATCTTTTGGAATAAAAGAAAAAATTAATATGTTTGATACTTTTTTGGAAGGTGCTAAAGAAGGTATAGAAATAGTTTTTAAATTATTTCCAACACTAATAGGAATATTTCTTGCTATTCGGATTATTAAGAAATTCTGGAATATTAGATTTTTTTATAAATATAATATCACCGATTACTAATTTATTAAATATACCAAGTGAGATAATGCCTCTTGCATTGTTGAGACCTATTTCAGGAAGTGCATCTATTGTAGTAGGAACAGATATTATGCAAACATATGGAGTAGATAGTAAAATAGGATTAATAACATCAACAATAATGGGGTCAACAGAAACAACTTTATATATAATAGCTATATATACAAGTGTTGTGGGAATTAGAAAAACTAGATTTGTGTTACTTGCTGCACTTATAGCAGATTTCGTAGGAATGCTGATTTCTGTCGCATTTTGGCATTTTTTGTCGTAAAGTTTTTCTTGACTTTTGACAAAAAGTATAGTATTATATTTTCATAAATTTAATTTGGAGTACAAGATGATATTTAATTTCTCAATATTTATTTCAATATTTTATTATCAAATTTTAATTAAGTAAGATTCGATGATAGGACAGAAGAAATCTTATTAAGTTATTATCTAAAAATATCTAAAAATTTTCAAAATTATTCAGAAAATCTTAATTTCCAAAAAAATATTTTTATAGGGTTAGTAAACCACAATTAACATGTTTTTAATTGTGTAGAAAATATCAATATTATTTTACAGTAGCCCAAAAAATAAATATAGATATTTTCTACATATTTTATAATCTTTCCTTAATTTCTTTCTACATAATATTTTTTTCTTAAAAAGAACTATCTTAAGGTTTGGTTAAACATAGGATAGTTCTTAAAAATTTTAAACGACTTGTATAAATGCACTAGGATTATCTCGGGGAGCAACATTTATTTTTATATTATTCTTATTAATAGTATTTTTTTCTAGTTCCTCTATAACAGTTTTATAAGCAAGTTCTGGAAAGTTGTTTTCTTTACTAAGATGTATAAGAACAGCGTTTTTTAATCCAGAATCTGCCAATCTTGCAATAGTTTTCCCTGCCATACAATTTTCTAAATGACCAATAGCACTGGCAATTCTCCTTTTTAAATTATATGGATAGGGAGAATATTTTAAAATATTCATATCATAATTAGATTCTAACATTATTAAAGAACTATTTTCTAATTTATCAAAAACATCTTTAGTAATATTTCCTAAATCAGTAGCAATACTAATTTTTTTTGTATCTTTATAAATATTGAAACCACAAGGGTCAGCAGCATCATGAGGAGTTGAAAAAGGTAATATAGTTAAATCTTCTATATCAAATTTTTTGTTATTTATAAAAATTTTTCTATTTTCATCTAAAATTTTATTACAGTTAATATTTCCCCAAGTTTTTTCATTAGCATAAATAGGAATATTATATTTTGAAGATAGTATTCCCAATCCTTTAGTATGATCTATATGCTCATGAGTAATCAATATTGCATGTATATCAGCTGGAGATATATCTAAATTATTTAATGCAGTTTCAATCTTTCTGCAGCTGACTCCAGCATCAACAAGAATTTTAGTATGGTTAGATTGAATTAAAAAACTATTACCACTACTACCACTATATAGACTACAACATTTAAACATTATATTCACCTTTATTCTTGAATTCTTTTGATTTTTGCACCAAGGCGATTGAATTTTTCTTCAATATTTTCATAGCCACGGTCAATGTGCCTTAAATTATATATTTCCGTAGTTCCATTAGATATAATTCCGGCAATTACAAGAGCAGCTCCTGCACGCAAATCAGTTGCATAAACAGGTGCACCTGAAAGATGTTTTACACCTTCAAAAAAAGCCGTTCTATCGTGTGCAGCGATGTTAGCTCCCATCTTATTAAGTTCAGCAGTATACTGAAATCTTGAATCCCAAATAGATTCATTTATAATACTTGTCCCTTCAGCAATGGAAAGAACAACACCCATCTGAGGTTGTAAATCTGTTGGAAATCCAGGATAAGGTAATGTTTTTATTGTAGTTCCAGTAGGTCTTTGAGTAGCAGAAACTCGTATTGTATCATCAGAAATCTCAACCTTACCACCGATTTCAGAAATTTTTGATATTAGTGAATCTAAGTGTTCGGGAATACAATTCTTAATTAGAATATTACCTCTTGAAGCAATGGCAGCAAGCATAAATGTACCAGCTTCAATTTGGTCAGGAACAACAGAATATGTACAATTATCTTTTAAAGTTTTTACACCATTAATTTTTATAATATCTGTACCAGCCCCTCTTATATCTGCCCCCATAGAATTAAGAAAATTTGCAACATCTACAACATGAGGCTCTTTGGCAGCATTTTCAATTGTAGTAATTCCATGTGCAAGAACACTACCAATCATAATATTAATAGTAGCACCAACAGAAATAATGTCCATGTAAATATTAGTTCCAACTAATTTCTTTGCTTTTAAAGAAATTTTCCCTTGTGATATATTAGCTTCAGCGCCTAATGCTTCAAAACCTTTTATATGTTGGTCAATTGGACGAACTCCTAAGTTGCAACCACCAGGTAATCCAACTTCAATTTGACCATATTTACTAAGTAATGAACCAATTAAATAATAAGAAGCTCTAAATTTACTAGTTAGATCTAAAGGAACTTTCGTACTGTGTACATCTTTATTATCTATAATTAATGTATTATTATCAACCCATGTGATTTTGGAACCAATGGCTTCTAAGATTTGACAAGATAATCTCACATCAATAATATTTGGGACATTATGTAATGTAAAAATACCATTTGATAATAATGTTGCAGGTAAAATAGCAATTGCTGAATTTTTTGCTCCAATGATATCAACCTCACCATTTAGAGGTGTGCCACCAGTAATAACTAACTTCTCCATAAGTTCCTCCAGAATAAATATAATATAGAAAATAGAGTGTATATACACCCTATTTACTACATAAATATACCACTTATATTAAAATTTTGCAATACTTCTACAATTTTAAATTTGAAATGTGTATTAGAATTTGAAGTATCAGAAATCAAATCAAATTCCTCGGCTGAAAGATTTTCTTTTAAAATTTCCTTTGAATCTTCAGGAACTATGCCAGTTGTAACATCAACAAAACAAAGAGGAGGAAACATTACACACCACCAATTTTGTCCTTCGGCTTTGCCAATTTTTACTCTTAAGGCATCATAATATCCAGGAGGAAGAGTAATATCTCCATAGTTTTTGGTAGGAAAAGAAAAATTGCCAATTTCAAGAGAAACATCATAAGAATATCCGTTTTCTAAAATAGTATTTTTAGCAATTTCTTCTAACACAGGTAAATTTTCCTCTAAAACAGATATTAAATCTTCTTTAGAAGATATACTGTCAGATATAGAATTAATATATTCTAATATGTTATCACGTACTAATAATTTTAAGTTTTGATCTTCAGTAGAATCGCTATTTGCGATAACATGTAGTCTGAAAACATTATCTGCAATGTTTTCACAAACAGCTTGACTATAAGAAACAGCGCATATAAAAATATATATAATTAATGGGAACATTAAAATAAAAAAACGTTTCCAATTTATTTTAAATAAATTTTTTGTAATAAATCTCATTATAAACCTCCATTAGAAATTAAATAAAAATATGTCAAAAAATTTCTTTAAATAAATTATTAACCATTTTTAAAAATATATACATCAAAAAAGCAAAAAAAAATGTGAAACGATTAAATCCGTAGGATTTGTCGAAATAAGAGATACGATTTATATTGACTTGCAATAAAAACAATGATAAAATTTACCAAGTAGGAGGAACTAGTATGGAAAGAAAATGTGCAATAAAGAAATCATGTAGTTTTTATATAAATGACATGCATTTCGCAACAATGGTAATGCCATTCATAAACAAACAAGTAGAAAATGGAGTAAAATTCATCACATTTTTGGAAAATAATTATGAAAATAATATAGAACTAGTTTTAGAAAGAACACTTATAAAAGAAGAGCAAAAAAGAAAAATTTTAAATATCAGATGGAGGGAAAACAAAACAAATAAATATGTAAATGTAGAAAAAATTTTAAAAGAAAAAATTGAAAAAGATAAAGAGAATATTATAATTGTAAATGGTAATAAAGAATATATAAATATGATGCATGACTTTTTAGAAAAATTTTTTGCAAAGCATAATTACAATGAAAGTACAACTATTTTTATAATGGATTTTTATGAGGTTGGAATATTTAATGACAATATAGCAGATATATTGGATACTCATGAAATAATATTTAATACTTCAGGTGAGCATAAAATAGAAGAAGTATTTGAAAGGAAAAAAGCAAAAATAAAAATTAATTAAATTTAAAATCAACTCTTATAAGAGAGTTGATTTTTTTTCTATTAATCCCTCTAAAATTTGACTAATGAATTTTTTTGATATATAGTGGTTCTTAGAAAAAAGGAGGGATTTTTTTGGAAGAAAAATATTTAGAAGCAAAAAGAACTTTACAAGAATATAATCAAGAGCACTTATTAAATTTTTATGAAAATTTAACAGAAGAAAAAAAGGAAGAATTACTTAGAGAAATTCTAAGTATAGATTTTAAACAATTAGAAAATTTATACAAAGGAATCAATAGCACAAAAATAACATCAGGACAAAAAATCGAGCCTATTGAATATGTTGATGAAGCAAAATTAACAGAAGAACAAAAACAAAATTATGTACAAAAGGGCAAAGAAGTTTTGAAAAGTGGTAAATATGCAGTAATTACAATGGCAGGAGGACAGGGAACGAGATTAGGACATAATGGACCAAAAGGAACATTTAAACTAGGCATAAATCCAGACAAGTCTTTATTTGAAATTTTATGTGATAAATTAAAAAAACTTCAAATAGAATATAATGTAATAACACCATGGTACATAATGACAAGTAAAGAAAACAATAATGATACTGTAAAATTCTTTGAAGAAAACAACTATTTTGGATATCCAAAAGAAGCTGTAAAATTTTTTAAACAAGGTGAAATCCCAATGATAGATAAAAATGGAAAGATACTTTTAACAGAAGAGGGATTGATAAAAGAAGCAGCAGATGGACATGGTGGAATATTCGAAGCAATGTTTAAAAACAATGTTGTTGAAGATTTAAAAACAAAAAATATTGAATGGATTTTTATAGGACCAATTGATAATCCACTTGTACAAATGACAGACGAATTAATGATAGGATATTCAGTTTCAGAAGGGGTACTTGCAACAGGAAAATCAATAGTGAAAGCAAATCCAAAAGAAAAAGTAGGAGTTTTTTGCAAAAGAGATGGAAGACCAAGTGTTGTTGAATACACAGAAATTAGTGAAGAAATGGCAGAAGAAACAGACGAAAACGGAGAATTAAAATTTGGAGAGTCACATATAAATTGTAATTTATTTAATATTAAAGCAATAGAAAAAATAGGAAATGATAAATTACCATATCATACAGCTTTTAAAAAAGCTACATATATAGACACAGAAGGAAATACAATTAAACCAACAGAACCAAATTGCTATAAATTTGAAAGTTTCATTTTTGACGCTTTTGAAAAAATAGATAGAATGGGAATTTTAAGAGGAAGCAGAGAAAATGAATTTGCACCTGTAAAAAATGCAGAAGGTGTGGATAGTCCAGAAACAGCAAGAGAATTATATAAAAAATATTACAATATTTAATAGAAAGGGAATAATAATGGAAAGATATCAAGAAAAGTTTGAAGAATGGTATACAAATGAATTATTTGATAATGAAACAAAAGCAGAATTAGAAAAAATAAAAAATAATGAAAATGAAAAAAAAGAAAGATTCTATAAAGATTTAGAATTCGGAACAGCTGGACTAAGAGGAATCGTAGGAGTTGGAACAAACAGAATGAATAAATATACTGTAGGAAAAGCTTCTCAAGGTTTAGCAGAATATATATTAAAAAAAGGTGGAGAAGAGAGAGGCGTTGCAATAGCATATGATTCAAGACATATGTCTACAGAATTTAGTGAACAAGCAGCTTTAATATTAAATGCAAATGGTATAAAAACATATATATTTGAATCATTAAGACCAACACCAGAATTATCATTTGCTGTAAGAAAATTAAACTGTATAGCAGGAATTGTAGTAACAGCTAGTCATAATCCACCAAAATACAATGGATATAAAGTATATTGGGAAGATGGAGGACAAATCACAGAACCAACTGACAAAGAAATAATAACAGAAGTAAATAATATTACAGACTTTTCAAAAATAAAAACAATAACAAAAGATGAAGCAGTAAAGAAAGGCTTATTTAACGTTATAGAAAAAGAATTTGATGATGTATATTTAAAAGAAATTCAAAAAAATATAATTAATAAAGATGCAATAAAACAAGCAGCAGACAAATTAACAGTAGTATATACACCATTACATGGCACAGGAGGAAAAATTGCAAAAGCACTTTTTGCAGATATGGGATTAAAAAATGTATATATTGTAAAAGAACAAGAAGAACCAAATGGAGACTTTCCAACAGTAAGTTATCCTAATCCAGAAGATCCTAAAGCATTTGAATATGCTCTAAAACTAGCAAAAGAAGTTAATGCAGACATAGTTTTAGCAAATGACCCAGATGCAGATAGAATAGGAGTATTTGTAAAACATAATGGAGAATATATTGCGCTAAATGGAAATATGATAGGTTTAGTCATAGCCGAATATTTAATTTCACAAAAAAAGGAAAAAGGATTATTACCAGAAAATCCAGCATTAATTAAAACAATAGTTTCTTCAAATATGACGAACCAGATATGTGAACATAATGGAATAAAGATGTTTGAAGTTTTAACAGGATTTAAAAATATTGCTGCAAAAATAAGAAAATTTGAAACAGAACACACATATAATTCAGTAATGGGATTTGAAGAAAGCTATGGATGCTTAATTGGAAATCATGCTAGAGATAAAGATGGAATAATAGCAGATATGATGCTTTGTGAAATTGCAGCATATTATAAATTACAAAATTTAACATTATGGGATGCATTGTTAAAAATGTATGAAAAATATGGATATTATTTAGAAGGACAAATTCCAGTAACTTTAGAAGGAATTGATGGTGCAGAAAAAATACAAAATATGATGACAAAAATGAGAAATAATCCACCAACAAAATTAGGCAAATATAAAGTACTAAAGATAATGGATGTTAGTACAGGAAAAGAAAAAGATTTAGAGACAGGAGAAGAAAAAGATATTGATTTACCAAAATCAAATGTACTAAGATATTCTTTAGAAAATGATTGCTGGTGTGCAGTAAGACCTTCTGGAACAGAACCAAAAATAAAATTTTATATGGGAATAAAATCAGACAGTGTAAACAATGCAAAAAAAGATTTAGAAGAATTAACAGAAGTAATGAGAGAATATACAAAATAATTAAATAAAAATAGGTCATTGTATGATGACCTATTTTTAAAAAGTTTTTTTCCAGCCTTTAATATCACTACGTTTAATTGCTCCAAAAATGTTAGTTTTAACATTAGGAATATCTTTTTGCAAATTATAAATTAAGTTTTTAATATCTTCTCTTTTTGAAACCCCATCCATTGGGCAACATTTATTCATAACAACAATATTATTCTTTTTAACAAAAGTTTTTATACTTTTTTCAGGAGCATAAATTAAAGGTCTAATTAAAGTGATTTCAGTTCTATCCATATAGCTTACAGGTGCAAAAGTACCAATAGAACCACCATATAAAAGATTCAAAAAAAATGTTTCCAAAACATCATCTTCATTATGACCTAATGCTATTTTATTACAATTTTCACGAATAGCGATACTATTTAAAATTCCTCGTCTTAAATTAGCACAAAGAGAACAAGGATTTTTTTCTTGTCTTATATCAAAAACAATTTCTTTAATATGAGATTTTTCTTCAATATATTGAACACCAATTTCATTACAAATATTTTGCAATAAATTACTATCAAAAAAATCAAATCCAGGATTTACAGAAACCGCTATTAATTCAAATTTTTTTTCATAAAATCTTTGTAGTGCTTTTAAACCCATAAGTAGAGTAATGGAATCCTTTCCACCAGATAAACCAACAGCGATTTTATCTCCATCAGATATCATGTTGTAGTCATCTACTGCTTTTCTAATATAACTTAACATTCGTTGCATTTTTATCACCTTTAATAATATACAACATTTTGGTGTATTTGTAAACCTTAGAAACCTTGAAAACATTAAAGCTCAAAGAATAATGAAATAATAAAATATACTTAAGAAATTTATAAAATTACCCTAAAACTATTTAAAAATATGTAAAAATGATATAAAATAGGAACAATAAAATTATAATGGCATACTATAAAAAAAGGAGATATATATGAAAAAAAATGAATTTAATATAGAAATTATAAAAAAACTTTGCAATGGCATAGTAAAATCGGTAGGAAACAATCAAATTATAACTAGATTTTGTAATGATACTAGAGAACTACAAAAGGGAGATATGTTTATTTCTATAAAACCTGAAACAGGAGATGGAACAAAATATATAGTAGAAAGTTTTGAAAAGGGAGCAAGTGGATGTATTACAGAATATAATTTACCAGATGATATAATAGAAAAATACAAAGATAAAATTATTATAGAAGTAGAAGATGTAATAAAAGCTGTACAAGAATTGGCAATATATAAAAGAGAATTATATAATATACCAGTAATAGGAATTACAGGAAGTGTAGGTAAAACTACTACAAAGGAAATGATATGGGCGGTATTATCACAAAAATATAATACTGCAAAACCACAAAATAGCTATAATAATGCAATAGGCGTTCCACTTACAATATTAGATTGGGATGATGAAGTGGAAGTAGCAATAGTAGAAATGGGAATGAATCATCTTGGAGAAATAAGTGAATTAACCCATATAGCAAAACCAACCATAGCAGTTATTACAAATGTAGGCACAGCACATATAGGGATTTTAGGCTCAAGAGAAAATATTTTAAAAGCTAAATTAGAAATTTTAGAAGGATTAGTAAATAATGGAAAAATAATAATAAATAATGATAATGATATGTTGCATAATGCCGAAATAAACGATTTTGATAAAATAACATTCGGTATTGAAAATGATAGTAAATATATGGCAAAAAATATAAAATATAATGAAAAAAATACGGAATACGAAATGATACTAAAAGACAAAACATATAAAATTATTGTTCCAGGAACAGGTTCACATTGTGTATTAAATAGCTTATGTGCAATCACAGTGGGAGACTTATTATCAGTTGAAATGGAAAAAACAATAAAGGCAATAAGTGAATTTCAAAATATTGGAAAAAGAAGTGAAATAACAAAAATAAATAATCTAACAATAATAAATGATTATTTTAATGCTAATCATGATTCTATGAAAGCAGGATTAGAAACTTTAAATAAGATAGGAGCTAAAAGAAGAGTGGCAATATTAGGAGATATGTTGGAGTTAGGAGAATATTCTGAAGAATTACATAGAAAAGTAGGAAAAGAAGTAGTAAAAAATAATATTGATATATTAATTACCGTAGGAAATTTGTCAAAATTTATTGCCGAAGAAGCAAAAAAAATGGGATTAAAAAATGCATACAGTTTTGATAACAATAGTGAATGTATTGCAAATTTAAATAAAATCATAAAACCAAATGATACAATTTTAATTAAAGCTTCAAAATGTATGTGGTTTGGAGAAATCGCAAAAAGTATAGAAGGAGGAAATTTTAATGAGTAAAATAAAAGTAGGTGTAGTTTTTGGTGGAATATCCACAGAACATGATGTGTCTGTTGTTTCAGGAACAGATATTATGAGAAATATTGACAAAAATAAGTATGAAATATTTCCAATTTACATAGATGAGAAAGGAACTTGGTATAAATATGAATTAACAGATAAAGAATTTAGAGTAGGTGACAAAATTGCAGCAAATAAGAAAATAGAAAATGTTTGCGAGTATTTAAAACAATTAGATGTAGTGTTTCCAGTATTACACGGCTTAGGAGGAGAAGATGGAACTATACAAGGAATGTTAGAATTATTGGATATACCATATGTTGGTTCAAAAGTACTAGGCTCAAGTATTTGCATGGATAAAGTATATGCTAAAATAATTTTTGATAAAGCAAATATAGAACAAACAAAATATATTTATATTAGAAAATATAAAGAAAAATATATTTATATAAATGAAACATTTGAAGAAAAAATTTGCGATTTAAAGGAAATTATAGACATAGCAGATACAAAAATAAAATATCCTATGTTTATAAAACCATCAAATTCAGGTTCTTCAGTAGGAATAAAAAAAGCACAAAACAAAAAAGAGTTAGAAGATGCAATAAAACATGCATCACAATTTGACAAAAAAATATTAATAGAAGAAGGAATCAATGGCAGAGAAATAGAATGTGCTGTACTTGGAAATGAAGAACTAACAGCATCAATATTAGGAGAGATTTTAGCAGCAGATACATTTTATAGTTTTGATGCAAAATATAAAAATCAAGAATCAAAAACAGTAATGCCAGCAGAATTATCAGAAAAACTAACTAAAAAGGTTCAAGAGTTAGCAAAAAAAGCCTACAAAGCAGCAGATTGTAAAGGCCTATCTAGAGTAGACTTTTTTGTGGATGATAAAAATGAAAAAATATATATAAACGAAATCAATACAATACCAGGATTTACACAAATAAGCATGTATCCTAAATTATTAGAAAAAACAGGTATAAAATATGAAGATTTATTAAGTAGATTAATAGATTTAGCGTTAGAAGAATAAAAAGATAAAATGCAGAAGGAGAAAAAATGAATTTAGAAGAAATAGATCAAATAATAAAAACAAAATTATCTGAAAAAAGATATTTTCACAGTAGATGTGTAATGGAAAGATGTGAAGAAATAGCAAAGCAATTAAATTTTGATGTAGAAATTGCAAAAAAAGTTGGATTGGCACATGATATAGCCAAAGAAATACCAAATGAACAAAAAGTAGAATATGCTGAAAATTGTGGAATTATTGTAGATGAAATTGAAAAAGAAAATCCAACTTTATTACATGCAAAAATAGGAGAATATATAGTAATAAATGAATTAGGATTTACAAAAGAAATGGGCAGAGCCATAAGAGCGCACACAACTGGAATAGAAAATATGGATTTACTTGCGAAAATATTATTTATTGCAGATAGGACAAGCAAGGAAAGAGGTTTTGAAGATATAGATTATATTAATGACTTATTAAAAGAAAATATAGACAAAGCGGTATTATATATTTTTGACAAAAAGATAATGTTACAAATAGAGAAAAAAGCACAAATGCACCCAGAAACAATAACTGCAAGAAATTGGTTATTAAAAAATGGAAATCTATAAAAAGTCATTTTGCCAAATAATTTTGCAAAATAAAAAACACAGTTTGCCCAGATAAATATAAAAAACTTTGCTATTAAAAAGGAGAAAATTATGAGATTTATACATATTGCAGATATACATTTTGATGCACCATTTACAGTACTAAGTATGCAAAATGAATTAGGTGAAAAAAGAAGAATTGAGCAAAGAAATATTTTTAAAAAAATAATTGAATATATAAAAAATGAAAAAATTGAGTATTTATTTATTGCAGGAGATTTATACGAACATCAATATATAAGAAAAACAACAATTGAATATATAAACAATTTATTTAAAACTATTCCAGAAACAAAAATATTTATAGCCCCAGGAAATCATGATCCATTTCTAAAAAATTCATATTATAACGATTTTGAATGGAATGAAAATGTATATATTTTTAATCAGGAAATTCAAAAATATGACTTTGAAGAAGCTGATATATATGGTTTTGGTTTTAATGATTTTTATTGTGAAAATTCAAAAATAGAAGAAATACAAATAGAAAATAAAGAAAAAATAAATATTTTAATAGCACATGGTTCACTTAATGCAAGTCAAACATTAGAAATGCAATATAATCCAATAAATGAAAATAAAATAAAACAAATAGGATTTGATTATATTGCACTTGGACATATACATAAACAAATAATAGAAAAAAATATAGTATATCCAGGTTCTCCAATTTCATTTGGATTTGACGAATTGGGAGAACATGGGATGTTAGATGTGAATTTATCTAAAGAAAAATTAAATATAAATTTTATGAAATTAGATGAAACAGAATTCATAGAAAAAGGTGTAGATATTTCAGATATATATGCTGAAGAAGAATTAATAGAAAAAATAATTGAAAGTAATTTAAGTGAAAATCAAATATATAAAATAATATTAACTGGAAATAAAAATATTGATATAAATAAAAATAAAATATTAAAAATAATAAATAAAAAAAATATTTTAAAAATAAAAGATGAAACAAAACTAAAAATTGATTTAGAAAAAATTAAACAAGAAAATAATTTAAAAAGTTATTTTATAAATGAAATATTAAAAAATAATAAAGGAGAATATACAGAAGAAGAAAAACAAAAGGCACTAGAAATAGGATTACAAATATTACAAAATTAAATAGGAGTGATATTTTGAAAATTAATTATTTAAAAATAAATGGATTTGGAAAATTAGAAGACAAAGAAATAAAAATGTCAGAAAATATTAATTTAATTTATGGAAATAATGAGGCAGGAAAAAGTACTTTATTAAAATTTATTGCAGGAATGTTTTATGGGATATCAAAAAATAAAAATAAAAAAGAATTTTCAGACTATGAAAGATATAAACCATGGAATAAAGATGAATTTTCAGGAAAAATAATATACCAATTAGACAATAATGAACAATATGAAGTGTTTAGAGATTTTACAAAAAAAAATCCAATCATATATAATAAAAATGGAGAAGATATATCAAAACATTTTAATATAGATAAAACAAAAGGAAATGAATTTTTTTATGAGCAAACACAAATAGATGAAGAAACATTTTTTTCTACCGCGATGATAAGCCAAAAACAAGTAGTTTTAGATAATAATGAACAGCAAACACTTACTCAAAAAATGGCAAATATATTATCAACAGGAGAAGAAAATATTTCTTATAAAAAAGCAATGGAAAAATTAAATAAAAAACAATTAGAAGAAATAGGAACAGAAAGGACAAATGAAAGACCAATAAATATAATTAATTCAAAAATAGAAGAAATAAAAGAAGAGATAAAAGAAATTAAATTAGAAAAAGAACGAAAAAATGAAGTTGCAGAAAATATAAAAAATATAGAAAAAGAAATATTAGAAAAAAATACAAAAATTGAATTAATTAAGGAAATAAAAAAATATAAAGAAGAAGAAAGAATAGAAGAAGAAAAAATAAAAATAAATAAAAAAATAATAGAAGAAGAAAATGAAAAAATAAATAATTTAAAAAATAAAATAAATAATGAACAAAAAAATAAAAATAAAAAAAATTATTTACTATTTATAATGTTTTTATTAATAATAATTAATATTTTATTACTAATTTTTAATAAAAATAAAATATTTTTGTGGACATTAATTGCATTTTCAATAATTAGTATTTTTTTAATCATATTTAATTATAGAAAAAAAATAAAAAACAAAAATTTACAAAAAGACTATAAAAACAAGATAAAAAATGAAATTGAAATAATAGAAAATAATATAAAAAATATAGAAAATAAAATAAAAAATACAGAAAGAGAAATAAATAAAAATACTGAAACGGAAAAAATATTAATAAAAAATAAATATAATAAAAACATAGAAGAAATAGACAACTTGCTAAATTTAAATTCAGAAAAAATAAATATTGAATTAGAAGAAACGGAAAATGTTTTATCAGCAAGTAGATTAAAATTAAACACAAATGAAATAGATTATAAAAATTTAGAAGAAAAAGAAAATAAATATGTAGAATTAGAAGAAAAATTGCAAGGATATTTGCAAGAAAAAGAAGATTTAAAGAGTTTAAATAATTCTATTGAACTAACAAAACAAGCATTAGAAAATGCATACAAAAAAATGAAAAATGAAATAACGCCAAAATTTACAAAAAATTTGTCTGAGATAGTAGAAAAAATATCAGCAGGAAAATATAAAAATGTAAAATTTATGGATGGTGAAGGAATAATTGTAGAATTAGAAAATGGAGAATATGTTAATGCTAATAAGTTAAGTATAGGTACAATAGATCAATTATATTTATCACTAAGATTATCGGCAATACAAGAAATATCAGAAGAAAATATGCCAATAATCTTAGATGAAGCTTTCGCATATTATGATACAGAAAGATTAACAAATATTTTAACATATCTAAATAAAACATATACAAACAAACAAATAATAATATTTACATGTTCAAAAAGAGAACAAGAAATATTGGAAAAAAACAATATTAAATATACTATAACAAATTTACAATAATTTACATAATTGCGAAAAATTATTGACAAAATCCAGTAAACATTGTATAATAAATTTGTATAGTACGTATGAAAAAGATAAAGTGAAAAAGGAGTGCTAAAACATGGAAAATTTAGAGGGAAAACATTTTAGCATCACAGATTCGAAAAATGTAAGAACCGTAATTTATGAAGTAAGCAAAACAGACAAAGAAATAGCAAAAAATTCACCTAAATTTACGATACAAAGACTAGATTATACAGAAGAATTTGTAGGTGAAAAAACTAAAAAAACATTTTATATTGACGAGCCTAAACCAGAAGGAAATAGGCTAGCAATTTTCTCGTTTGGAAAAGATAAGGTAATAATAAATAATGGAGTATTAGCAGGAGATAGAGTTTTAATAGAAAAATCTCCATTACCTTTTGTATTCAAAAAATACTATGAAGATACAGACATAGAAGTAAAAGACTTTACATATACTCCAAACTTAAAAAGACCTATCACAATAATAGATTTAGACACAATAGAAGAAGTAAAGCCAGTATTATACTTTGACGAAATAACAAATGAAGTAAAAGGAAAATGTACTTTAAAAGCACATAAGAATTATTTTGCCTTTGAAATAAGACAAGGACAAGATAATGATGATTATATTTTAGTTGGCGGTAGCCCGGTTTTTGATAATTAAGGAGGTAAAGTATAATGAAATTTGACCCATTCGAAGAGAAGAAAATTTCTTCTTACGAAGAAATAATAAAATCAGGAAATTATTTAGAAATACCAGCAGAGGATGGTAGAAATCCAAATAAAGAAGCAGAACGTGAATAAACAACATAACAAAAGATAGGAGATAAATATGGAAGGTAGTAAAATAAAATTTGCATTAAATAAATGTAAGGTAGTTTTAATTATTGTATTAGTACTATGGTTATTGTTATCCATAGTACTAATTATGCCTATAAGTATTGCCACAATTGATGCTAGAGTTGAAGATAAAATAGATATGGACAAGTTTGTAGAAAGTATATCAAATAATATAGGTAATCCATTTGGCAATATAGGAAAAGCTCTTTCAGGACCATATATAGGAGCATTCTTAAAAGGTGATTTATATTTAATTTTAGCTTTATTATTCTTTGGAGCAGTAGGAGTAGTAAAAACATTACCTAAAAATGAATATTCGAATATAGAGCATGGATCAAGTGATTGGGCAACTGGAGAAAAATATATGACATTAAGTAAAAATAAAGGAATTTTGTTAGCAGAAAAACATTATTTACCAGTAGATAAAAGAGGAAATGTTAATGTGCTAGTAGTTGGACGGTTCAGGTTCTGGTAAATCTGCATCATATGTTATTCCAAATGCATATCAACTATTAGGGTCATATGTGTTTACAGATCCAAAAGGAGAACTTTATGACAAAACAGCAGGATATTTAAAAACTCAAGGATATGAAATTAAAATTTTAAACTTAGTAAATCCTAAAAACAGTGATGGATATAATCCACTAATGCACATAGAAAGTGAAATAGATGTAGACGTTATAGCTAATACAATAGTGAAAGGACAAAAAGTAGAAGGAAGCAACTCAGACCCATATTGGGATGATATGGCAGAGATGCTATTAAAAGCATTAATATATTATTTATTAGCAACAAGACCAGAAGAGGAACAAAACTTAGCAAGTTGTGCAGAAATGGTAAGAGCAGCAAATAGTAATGGAGGAGGAAATTTACTTACACAACTTATTAATCAATTACCATATGATCATCCAGCAAGAATGTATTATAAATCAATAGAAATTGCACCAGAAAAGACATATAGTTCAATACTAAGTACATTGCAATCAAAATTAGGTAAATTCGATTCAAAGGAAATAGCAGAATTAACATCAACAAATACAATAAATTTCGAAGACATAGGCAGAAGAAAAACAGCAGTATTTGTTATTTCTTCAGACACACATACAGCGTATGATTTTTTACTTACAATATTTTTCTCACAAATGATACAAAGACTATATGACTTTGCAGACAAAGAAGGAGGAGCATTACCACAACCTACATACTTCATACTTGACGAGTTTGCAAATATAGGAAAAATACCAGATTTTGATAAAAAAATATCAACATCAAGAAGTAGAAAAATATCATTTAGTGTAATATTACAAAATTTAGACCAATTAGAGGCTGTATATGAAAAATCACATGAAACAATTATAGGAAACTGTGATACATGTTTATTCTTGGGAAGTAACTCACAAAAAACAGTTGAATATTTTTCAAAAGAGTTAGGAGAAAAAACCATTGAAAGAGAAAGCTGGTCTGTAAATAAAGATAAAAATATGTGGAGACAAGGATTTAATAAATCAGACCAAATAATGGCAAGAGCTTTGATGACACCAGATGAGCTTAGAAGGTTAGACAACGATTTATGTATTATCCTAGAGAAAGGACTAAAACCAATTAAAGCACCAAAATATTATTATTTTAAATACCCAACAGCAAAATTGGTAGAAAAATATAAATGTAGTCACAATTCAATTGATCCAATAGATAGAGGAAAATGGAGAAAATATAATCCATATAATCCATATGTAGAGGAAGAAGAAACAGAAAAGAAAGAAGAACCAAAAATAGAATCATTAGATGATTTATTTGATGAAAAAACAACACCAGTAGCAACACAGGAAGCAAATAACATTCCGGTACAAGATAATAAACAAGAAGAATATGACTTACAAAAAGAACTAGAGGCAAAATTTGATGAATTATTTGGTGCATTTGAAGATGAAACAAATAATACTACAGCAACAAATAATTAATTAAAAAGGAGAACTTTATGAATATTGGAATAGACATAGATGATACTATAAACAAATTATCAGAAACATTATTAAAATATGCTTTACAATTTAACAAAGAAAATGGGATAGAGCATGAAATAAAAAATTATGAATATGATTTTCATAAAGCATTTGGATGGACAGATGAACAAGAAACTGCTTTCAAAGAAAAATATATTGCAAAATGTTTAAAAGAGGCAAATATAAAAGATGGAGCAAGAGAATATATACATAAATTGAAAGAAGAGGGAAATAAAATAGTAATTATAACAGCAAGAAATGTAAAAGAAACTTGTCCAGATGTATATAATATTTCAAATGAATGGCTAATAAAACACGGAATAGAAATGGATAAATTAGAAGTAGGATGTACACAAAAAGTTGACAAATGCAAAGAAAATGAAATAGATGTTTTTATTGATGATAATAAAGAGCATTGTAAAGCAGTAAAAGAAAATCTCGGAATTCCGGTTATTATGTTTGACAGTATATATAATCAGGACATAGATGATTTTGAAAGAGTATATACTTGGGAAGAAGCATATAACACAATAAAATCATATGAAAACAACAAATAAAAAGAGCTTTAAAGCTCTTTTTTTATTGGTCAATAATATAAAAAAATTACAGAAAAAATCTTGCTATTATGTAAATAATGTGATAATATAATTACTATTATAATCAAGAAAGAGAGAGAGTATGTATGAAAAAAGTAGAACCAAATTTTAATTTTATCAACATGGAACATAACATCATGAAATTTTGGGAAGACGAAAAATGTTTCCAAGAACTTTTAGAAAAAAACAAGGATGGTAAAAAATTTAAATTTTTGGATGGACCAATTACAGCTAATAATCCAATGGGAATCCACCATGCTTGGGGAAGAACAATAAAAGATATATACATACGTTACAAGGGAATGAATGGCTACACATCACATTATAGAAATGGATTTGATGGACAAGGGCTTTGGATAGAAGTTGAAGTTGAAAAAGAATTAGGATTTAAAGATAAAAAAGATATAGAAAAATATGGATTAGACAAATTTACAAAAAAATGTTTAGAAAGAGTTGATCATTTCTCAAAAGTAATTACAGAACAATCAAAAAGATTAGGACAATGGATGGATTGGGATAATTCATATTACACAAATACTGAAGAAAATATTACATCAATCTGGCACTTCTTAAAAAAATGTCATGAAAAAGGTATGATAGAACAATCATTTAGACCAATGCCATGGTGTCCAAGATGTGGAACATCATTATCAGAACACGAAATGGCAGGCTCATATAAACAAATGGTTCATAAGGCTGTATACTTTAAATTACCATTAGTAGGAACAGATAGTAAAATAGTAGTATGGACAACAACACCATGGACACTATCATCAAATGTAGCATTAGCGGTAAATCCAGAAATCGACTATGTTAAAGTAAAAGTAAAATCAGATGAAAAATATTTAATTATGGGTAGAAATGCTTTAAGCATGGTTGGAGACGATAAAGTAGAAGTTGTAGATAGCTTCAAAGGAGATAAATTAGTAGGATTAAAATATGAAACATGTTTCCCAGAAATGGAAAAACAAAAAACTGTAGACCATAAAATTGTGGCATGGGAAGATGTTTCAAGCGAAGACGGAACAGGAGTTGTTCATATAGCTCCAGGTTGCGGTGCTGAAGATTATGAGTTAGGAAAAAGAGAAGGACTGGATGTATTAATTCCAATTGATGACGAAGGAATAATAATAGACGGATTTGGATTTATGACAGGTCATAATACAAAAGAAGTTGCAGAATTAGTCTTTGAAGAGTTGGAAAAAAGAAATAAATTATATAAAGTTGAAGAACATGAACATAGTTATCCAGTATGCTGGAGATGCAAAAGTGAAGTAGTATTTAAAGCTGTTAGAGAATGGCAAATAAATAGTGAAAAAATAAGACCACAATTAATAGAAGCAGCAAGAAAAGTAAAATGGACACCAGACTTTGCAGGAAAAAGAATGGAAGATTGGTTAAGAAACATGGGAAATTGGGCAATTTCAAGAAAAAGATTTTATGGATTACCATTACCAATATATCCATGTGATGATTGTGGAGAACTAACAGTTGTAGGTTCAAGAGAAGAACTAAAAAAATTAGCTGTTGATCCAAAGAAAGTGGATGAATTACCAGACCTACATAGACCATGGATAGATGAAATTGAAATAGTATGTCCACATTGTGGAAAACATGTAAAGAGAATTACAGAAGTTGGAGACTGCTGGCTAGATGCAGGTATAGTTTCTTTCTCAACATTAAAATACTTTACAGACAAAGAATATTGGAAACAATATTTCCCAGCAGAATGGGTAACAGAGATGAAAGAACAAATAAGATTATGGTTCTATTCACTATTATTCATGTCAGTAGTATTAGAAGAAAGAGCACCATATGAATCAGTTTTAACATATAATGCCGTAGTAAAAGAAGATGGAGGTAAATTCTCTAAATCAGGATATATGATTAAATTTGATGAAGCAGCAGAAAAAATAGGTGCAGACCCAATAAGATATTTGTATGCAAGTGCACAATTAAACAATGATGTAAGATTTGGATTTAATTTAGGAGATGAATCAAGAAGAAAATTACTAAACTTCTGGAATATATATGTATTTTTCAATACATATGCAATACTAGATATGCCAAATTTAAAAGACTACAAACTAGATATGTCTAAATTAGAAAAAACAGACAAATGGCTATTAGCAAGACTAAATAAATTCTTAAAAATAGCAAAAGAAAAAATGGACAATTATCAAGCACCAGACCTAATAAAAGAATTTGAAATATTAGTTGATGATATATCAAACTTCTATGTAAGAGTAAACAGAAAAAGATTCTGGAAAATCGGAGAAGATGCTGATAAAACTTTAAGCTATTACTTATTATATACAGCAATTAAAAAAATGACACAAGTAATCGCACCAGTAATTCCATTTATGACAGAAGAAATTTGGCAAAATATGGTTAGAAGCTTTGAACCAAATGAAGCAAAATCAGTACATCTAAGTACATACCCAACACCTGTTAGAGAATATGAAGATGATGAAATACTAAAAGAAGTTGAAGAAATAAGAAAGATAATAGGATTAGGATTGATGCTTAGAAATGAAAAACAATTAAAAGTAAGACAGCCATTAAATAAAATGTATATTTCTAGCGAGAAAGACATAGAAAATTCTATAAAAGATTTTGAAGGTATTATAAAAGAAGAGTTAAACATTAAAAATATTGAACTAATCCAAGATGAAGCAGTACTAAATGATGAATACTTAATGGTAAACTTCAAAGTGGCAGGTAGATTATTAAAGGAAAAAATACAAAACTTTAAAACAACAATAGAATCATTAAGTGAAGAAAAAATGAAGCTTCTAGTTGATAAATTCAATGATGAAAAAGTAAAAGAAATTGAAATAGACGGCTTTGGAAAATTAGAAAAAGAAGTTTTTGTAAAAAATATGAAACCAAAATCTAATATAGTTGTTATAAAAGAAGGAGATTATACAATTGCATTAGACACAATCTTAACAGAAGATTTAGTTGTAGAAGGAATGTATAGAGATACAGTAAGAACACTTCAAGTTTTAAGAAAAGAAGCGGGATTAAAGGTAGAACAAAGAATAAATTTAAGTATACAAACAGAAGGCAAACTAATGCAAAAAGTTCTAAAAGAGTACATAGATAAAATAACAGCAGACACCTTAACAGAAAACTTTTCTAAAACAGCTCTTAAAAATCCAATTATTGAAAAAAAACTTGAAATAAATGGTGAAAAAATTATAGTACAAATAGCAGAAGTATAAAAAAGAAACAGCCATACTAAAAATAGTATAGGCTGTTTTATAAATGCTCTGTAAATTAACAAGTTAGATATTGACTTTTGCATAATTCAACGTTATAATTATCTCAGAAAATTTTATGGAGGTATTATATGGAATTAAAAGGATCAAAAACAGAAAAAAATTTAATGGATGCTTTTGCAGGAGAATCACAAGCAAGAAACAAATATACATATTATGCATCAAAGGCTAAAAAAGAAGGATATGAGCAAATAGCTGCTATATTCGAAGAAACAGCAAATAATGAAAAAGAACATGCAAAATTATGGTTCAAATTATTACATGATGGAGATGTTCCAACAACAACAGAAAATTTAAAAGATGCAGCAGCAGGAGAAAATTATGAATGGACAGATATGTATGATAGAATGGCAAAAGAAGCTAGAGAAGAAGGATTTAATAATATAGCATTTTTATTTGAATCAGTTGGAAAAATAGAAAAAGAACATGAAGAAAGATATAAAAAACTATTAGAAAATGTAGAAAACGGATTAGTATTCTCAAGAGATGGGGATAAAATTTGGATTTGTAGAAACTGTGGACATATAGTAGTTGGAAAAGAAGCACCAGAAGTTTGTCCAGTATGTAGTCATGCAAGAGCATATTTTGAAATAAAAGCAGAAAATTATTAATACGGAGGTCGGAAGTCAGAAGTCGGATATCTGATTTCCGAATCAGACCTCGGACATCCGACCCCTGACATCCGAAAAGGCATTCTTTATTGAATGCCTTTTTTAAATCTTATATCATCACCAAAAAATCTAAAAATATTGTAATTACCAATAAATCTTGAAACAATTCTTTCGTCATAAGTATTAAATAATCCTTGTAAGTCTAAGTTAGTAGAAATAATAGTTTTTGTGATTTTTCCGTTTTGATTAAGTAATCTAGTATTTATAATTTTATATAATTCAGTAAACTTCATGCTGTTCATTGTTTCAGTACCTAAATCATCTATAACTAACAATTCAACAGATAAAAGGTTTTGGGAAAATGTATTATTGGAATCTTTATCAAACAATTCATTTATTAATGTATCAAGCATAACAGGAGCAGTTTGATATAAAACAGTTTTTCCTTGAGACAACAGCTCTGCAACAATACAATTAGACAAAAATGTCTTTCCAAGACCTGTACCACCCGAAAAAAGTAAATTCTTTTCATTAGGATTATTAAAATTTTTAATGAAACTTTTTGCAGCTTTTGCAACAATTTTAATATTTTCTCGAGGAGAAATATCAGCATTATATTTGCTTTCATTTACTTCATCCGAGTATAAATTCAAATTAAATTTTTTAAAGTTTTCCTTATCCAAATTACCAATATTGGATTTATTGTATTCAATATTCAATAATTTTTGCTTCAAACAAGAACACATTACAGTTTGACTATTTTCAGTAATATATCCTGTATCTTTACAGAGAGGACATTCATAGATAGGCTCTAAATCAGATAAATTTATATTATTCTTTCTTAAGATAGATGTTCTTTCTTCATGCAAAACTTTAATTTTTTCTTGTAAATTTTTTAAATACTCAGAACTATTAGAAATCAAAATAGATTTAGCTGTCTCAATTGCATATTTATTAAGTTCATCTTCAATTTCTTGTAAACGAGGAATTTCTAAATAAATAGTTTTTTTTCGCCTATCTGCATTTTCTAGTGCTTGAGAACGTTTTTTATCATAATCTTTTAATAATTCCTTTATAACTGTAGAATTTGCCATTATTCTATCCTTTCTTATTAGCATATAATTCATTTAAATTATCATATTGTCTTTGCGAATAATTATTATAATTAGTCTTTTTCTCAAGTTCTTTTATATTTTTAGCTTTAGCTTTAAAAGATGCTAAAAAGGCTTCGACTTCAGTAACAGTTTTTAAACCTCTGTCATACCAATCTGAAAGTAACTTATCTAAGTAATCAAAACTAGGATTAGCCTTAGAAGTAGTTTTTTTAAGAGCAATATTTATAATGTCTAAATTAAAATTATATTCTAAAATCCATTTTTCGATATAGGCTTCTTCAAATTGGGTAAGCGCATTATATCTTCCAAGTTTTTTTGCAATAGCCTTTTTAATCTTATTCATATTATCATGACGTTGAGAATAAGTTTCTAAATCATTATAAGTTTTAATTTTGTTATTATACCAAGCATCTGCAACAGCTTGAATATAATTTTTATGAAGAGCAGATTTATTGAAACAATATTCAAAAAGTGCTACCATAACTTGTTCATCAAATTCATATTTTTTAAACCACAAATCAATATCACTGTACCAAGAAGGAGACATTACCCCTTGGAAATACTGATTATTTATACTTTCTATAGCTTTTGCTCTATATTGATTTTGAGCATTTTCTTTAATAGCTTCTGGTGTTAATGTCAAGTTTGGAGAATAAGATTTGTGAAGTTCAATTTCTTGTAAATTATTTAAAATATATCCATTAGGCTTTTTAGTAATTACTCCATTTTCTTCCCAAAAAGCTAAACCACTTTGGATGACATTAAAAGGTACATTGAGTCTTTTAGACAAATCTGTTATTTTAATATCTTTATCATATTTTGAAAGAAATAGTAAACAAAGATAAATTTTAATAAAATCACCATTAGCAGATGACAAATATTCAGTAAAAAAAACATCTGGTATTTCAGTATGTGAAAACAAAATAGACTTATCCTTAGCATCTAATTTCATAATTTATCTCTCCTTTTTCATAACATATAAATTATATCATCTTCAGAAAGATAAAACAATAAAAAAGTCATATAAAAAATAGCATATTAATATAAAGAAAACAAAAAAAACAAAATTTCTAAAAAAATCCCTGAAACACTTGACTTTTAAAATAAAATGTGATAAATTATATTAGCTATGTTCTAAAAAGGGGACATAGCTTAAAAAAATCGCATCGTAAAACCCATAATACAAAGTTGGAGGTGGAGCTAAAATGGCTGCAAAAGGACCAAGAGAAAATATAACATTAGAGTGCACAGAATGTAAAAGAAGAAATTATATGACAAGTAAAAACAAGAGAAATAATACAGAAAGATTAGAAGTTGTAAAATATTGTAAATTCTGTAAAAAAAGAACAACACATAAAGAAACAAAATAAGAGGGGCTATTTTAAGGAGGAAATAAAATGGCTAAAAATAAAGACAAAGAACCAAAAAATAAAAAGAAATTTTTCAAAGATTTTAAAGCAGAACTAAAAAAGGTTATTTGGCCAACACCAAAGCAATTATTAAATAGTACTGCAGCAGTTGTTGTAATAGTATTAATAACAGCAGCAATAGTATTTACATTAGATTTTGCATTTGAATTATTAAATAAATATGGAATAAACAAAATAAAATCAAATGTAAAAGGTGTAGTTGTTGAACAAAATGTAGATGCTAATATTGTTAATGTTGACGAAACAAACCAAGTAGTAGAAAATAATACTGAAGAAAACAGTATAGAAGAAAATACTACAATAGAAAACAATGAAACAAACAATGTAAATGAATAAAAAGGTTTGAAGGAGGCCAAATTAAATGTCTCAAATACAAGAAAATTTAACCCCAAGATGGTATGTAGTACATACATATTCAGGGTACGAAAATAAAGTAAAAACAGACCTAGAAAAAACTATAAAAAACAGGGAGCTTGAAGATTTCTTCTTTGATATAGTTGTTCCAATGGAAGAACAAATTGAAATTAAAGATGGAAAAAGAAAAGCAAACCTTAAAAAAGTATTTCCAGGATATGTTTTGATAAAAATGATTGTAACAGAAGAATCTTGGTACATAGTAAGAAATACTAGAGGTGTTACAGGTTTTGTAGGTTCAGGAACAGATCCAATACCATTAACAGATGAAGAAATAAGAAGTATGGGATTTGAAACAGCAAATGTAAATGTCGACTATGATGTTGATGAATCTGTAAAAATTCTAAACGGACCTTTATCAGGATTTATTGGTACAGTACAAGAAATAAATAAAAGCAAAGGAAAAGTAAAAGTTCTAGTTTCTATGTTTGGTAGAGAAACACCAGTAGAATTAGAATTTTCACAAGTAGAGAAATTATAATGGGTTGTGACCAACACAAAATAAAGAAGAAAAGGAGTCTTTAAAATGGCACAAAAAGAAGTTTCAAATATAATCAAATTACAAATAGAAGCTGGAAAGGCAACACCAGCACCACCAGTAGGACCAGCTTTAGGTTCAAGTGGTGTAAATATCATGCAATTTGTTAAAGAATTCAATGATAGAACAGCAAATCAACCAGGAATGATTATACCAGTTGTTATAACAGTATATTCAGACAAATCATTTACTTTTATAACAAAGGTACCACCAGTAGCTGTACTAATTAAAAAAGCAATAAAAATAGAAAAAGGTTCAGGAAAACCTAATAAAGACAAAGTTGCAACAATTACAAAGGAACAAGTTAAAGCTATTGCAGAGCAAAAAATGGAAGACCTAAATGCAGGTTCAATAGAAGCAGCTATGAAAATGGTAGCTGGAACAGCACGTTCAATGGGTGTAGTTGTTCAAGAATAATTTAATGGTTATTACACTATAAAAATAGTGAGTAATAATATATTGGGAGAATATCAAAGATATTCGCGAAGACCAAAAGGAGGAAAAAATGAAAAGAGGAAAAATGTATCTAGAAAGTGCAAAACTTATAGATAAGACAAAAAATTATGATGCTAAAGAAGCATTAGAAACATTTACAAAAATGCCTAAAAGAAAATTTGACGAAACATTAGAATTACATGTTAAATTAGGCGTAGATTCAAAACAAGCAGACCAACAAGTAAGAGGAACAGTAGTTCTTCCAAATGGTACAGGAAAAACTCAAAGAGTTTTAGTATTCGCAAAAGGTGATAAAGCTAAAGAAGCAGAAGCAGCTGGAGCAGACTTTGTTGGAGCAGAAGAATTAGTACCAAAAATAGAAAAAGAAAATTGGTTTGACTATGATGTAATAGTAGCAACACCAGATATGATGGGTGTAATTGGTAGATTAGGTAAAGTATTAGGACCAAAAGGATTAATGCCAAACCCAAAATCAGGAACAGTTACAATGGATGTAACAAAAGCAATAAAAGAAATCAAATCAGGAAAAGTTGAATATAGATTAGATAAATCTAACATAATTCACTTAGGATTTGGAAAAGTTTCATTTGGAACAGAAAAATTATTACAAAATTATGAAACTGTTATGGAAGCTATAATCAAAGCAAAACCAGCAGCAGCAAAAGGACAATACATTAAAAGTATAGCAATATCTACAACAATGGGACCAAGTATATATATTAGTTAATAAAAGCCAAAGACAGTAGGCAAAAAATAAGACCTGCCGAGGCAAATAGATAGAGAGAAAAAACTCTTACTATTGCCTCGAAAACAGGCATTGTAAGAGTTTTTAATTTTTAAAAATAAAAATTAACTAAGCAAAGGGGGGAAAATGTAGAAATGGCAAGCCAAAACAGCATTAATCAAAAAATAAAAGAAGTAGAAGAACTAGCTGAAAAAATAAAAAAAGCAAAATTAGTTCTTTTAACAGACTACAAAGGAATAAATGTTGCAGATGTTACAAATGTTAGAGCAAAACTAAGAGGAGCAAATGCAGAATATAAAGTTATAAAAAACAATATAACAAAAAGAGCATTAGCTGCTTGTGGAATAGAAGGCTTAGAAGAACATTTAGAAGGAACAACAGCAATTATATTAGGATATGAAGATTATTTAGAACCTTCAAAAGTAATATATGAATATATAAAAGAACATGATTTTTATAAAATCAAAGCTGGAGTTATAGAAGGAAAAGTAGTATCAGCAGAAGAAGTAATAACATTAGCAAAACTACCATCAAGAGAAACATTACTTGCACAACTTGCTGGAGCATTACTTGGAAATATTTCAAAACTTGCAGTTGCATTAGATCAAGTATCTAAGAAAAAAGCAGAAACAGTAGAAGCATAATATAAATAATGCTTTCTGAATTAAAAGTTTTACATTACTTATAAAATGTAACAAAAATATAAAATAAATAACGGAGATTAAAATTTGGAAGAGAGTTTCTAAACTCAAAATTCTAAATTCTAACTTCTATAGAAAAGGAGAGATTTTAAATGGCAGACATTGCAAAATTATTAGAACAAATAGATAGCTTAACAGTTATCGAATTATCAGAATTAGTAAAAGGAATAGAAGAAAAATATGGAGTATCAGCAGCAGCAGTAGCAGCACCTGTAGCAGGTGGAGCAGCAGCAGGAGCAGCTGAAGAAAAATCTTCATTTAACGTAGTATTAAAAGAAGCAGGAGCAAACAAAATCGCAGTTATAAAAGTTGTTAGAGACGTTACAGGATTAGGATTAAAAGAAGCTAAAGACTTAGTTGATGGAGCTCCAAAAACAGTTAAAGAAGGAGCATCAAAAGAAGATGCAGAAGCAATGAAAGCAAAATTCGAAGAAGCAGGAGCAGTAGTAGAATTAGCATAATTGTTTCACTAAAAGCGGTTACAAAGATAACCGCTTTTCCCAATTGGGGACGTATTTAAATTGGGAAAAAAATCCCAATCAGTGCCACCCTTTCAATAAGATTTTCATAAATTTCCTTATAATATTATATATATTGTATGATATATCAAATTTAAATTTTTATCAAAAATCATTTTTTTCAGGAGGTATGTTCTATGCCAAGATTACCACGTAATTATTTTCAAACATCTTTTTATCATGTGATTTCTCAAGGAATCGAAAAAAATTTTATCTTTAATGATAATAATGAAATCAATAAGTATATTTCTTTTATGAAAAAGCTTAATGTAGAATATTTTGTAAAAATTATTGCTTATTGCATAATGAATAATCATGCACATTTATTGCTTGAAGTGAATAATGTAACTAATTTAAGCGCTTATATGCATAGACTTAATACAAAATATGCACAGTATTATAATAAAAAACATAATAGAGTAGGATTTGTTTTTAGAAATAGATTTAAAAGTGAAGGAATTTTATCAGAGGAATATCTATATAATTGTATAAATTATATTTTTTATAATCCAGTAAAAGCAGGAATATGCAATCACCCCAAAGAATATCCTTATTCAAATTATAATGAATATATAGAACAAAATGGGGAAATATTTCAATTACAAGAAGAATATAATAATTTTTTAGAATATGAAGAAGATAAAGAAGAAAAGTGTATACAAATAGTAAATAATTTTTTACAAGATAAAAATAGAGATATGATACAAGTAAGCAGAAATATAGAAATAATTAAAGAATTAGTAACAATATTAAAGAAAAATAATATTTCTTTATTATTAATGGAAAAAATAACAGGCATAAATAGGAAGAAAATAAAAAAAATTTTAGAAGATGAGAATATTATTTCTCTATAAACGTGTCCCTAATTGGAATTTTTTTCCCAATTTAAATACGTCCCCAATTGGGAAGGTTGATTTTTCGTTTTTTTATGATATAATAGTGAAAGTTTGAGATAACTATGTCAAACTTAAGTTAATGTTCGACCTTAAGAAAGGAATAGAATATGAGTAAAATTAATGAAAATTTTTTAAAACTACAAGATAGTTATTTGTTTGTTACAATAACAGAAAAGGTTAAGGAATACCAAAGAAAAAATCCTGAGAAAGAAGTTATAAAATTAGGAATAGGAGATATTACTAGACCAATTCCACATGCAATTGCAAATGCAATGAAAAAAGCTGTTGATGAAATGCTAGATACTAAGACCTTTAGAGGATATGGACCAGAGGTAGGATATGATTTCCTAAAAGAAAAAATAATCGAAAATGATTATAAAAAATTAGGAATTGATTTTGAAAATTTTGAAATTTTTATATCAGATGGAATAGGGACAGATATTGGAAATATAGTCGATGTATTTGATATTGAAAATAAAGTAGCAATAACAGATCCTGTATATCCAGCATACTTAGATACAAATGTAATGTCAGGCAGAAGTGGCACATATAGTAATGGAAAGTATGCAGGAATAGAGTATTTGACAGTAAATGCAGAAAATAAATTTATACCACAAATACCAGAAGAGAAAATAGATATGATATATTTTTGCTTTCCAAATAATCCAACAGGAACAGTAATATCAAAAGAAGAGTTAAAAAAATGGGTGGATTATGCAATAGAAAATAATTCAGTGATACTTTATGATGCTGCATATGAAGCATACATACAAGACGAAGATATTCCACATAGTATATATGAAATAGAAGGAGCAAAGAAAGTAGCAATAGAGTTTAAAAGTTATTCAAAATCTGCGGGATTTACAGGAATAAGATGTGGATACACTGTAGTACCTAAAGAATTATTAGGATATACTGAAGAAGGCAAAGAAGTCTCAATTAATAAATTGTGGAATAGAAGACAAAGCACAAAATCAAATGGTGTATCATATATAACACAAAGAGGTGCAGAAGCGGTTTATACAGAAGATGCACAAAAAGAGATAAAAGAAAATATAAAATATTATATGGATAATGCAAAAACAATAAAACTAGGACTAGAAGAAATTGGCTTTGAAACATTTGGTGGAGAAAATGCCCCATATGTTTGGCTAAAAACACCAAATGGAATGAAATCATGGGACTTCTTCGATGAATTACTTGAAAAAGTTGGAGTGGTAGGAACACCAGGAGTTGGATTTGGTCCAAGTGGAGAAGGCTATTTTAGACTAACAGGATTTGGAACAAAAGAAAATACAGAAAGAGCAATACAGAAAATAAAAGAATATTATTCATAATTTAAAAATAATATGTAATAGGCAGGTCAACAGACCTGCCTAAAATAGTGATAAAAATCTTGTTAAATTATTGTAGAATATGCCAAAATTTGATATAATATATTAGTATGGGCTTTTGCTTACATACAAGATTAGGAGGGGAAGAAAATGTTAAAAATTTATAATACAAATCTAGAAACAAACAAATTAGAAGAGGTAAAGAAAATAGAAAAAGGAGTATGGATAAATTTAACAAACCCGTCCGATACAGAAATTCAAAAAATATGTTCACAAATTGATATAGATGAAGACTTTTTAAGATATCCACTTGATTATGAAGAGCAAGCCAGAATTGATATTGAAGATAATGCAATATTGTTTATTATAGACGTTCCGATTATAGAAGATATAAAAGATGATAAAACATATACAACAATGCCTTTAGGAGTATTAATGATTGAAGATGATTATGTAATAACTGTTTCTTTGAAGAAAAACAAAGTAATTGATGCTTTTGAAAAAGGTAGAATAAAAAGTTTTTGCACATACAAAAAGACAAGATTTTTATTACAAATATTGTATCTAAATGCAGCATGCTATTTGGAAAACTTAAAAAGAATAAATAAAGAACAAGAAGTAACAGTAGCATTATTACAACAAAGTATGAAAAATAAAGATTTAATGCAATTATTAAATTTACAAAATAGTTTAATATATATAACAACATCATTAAGATCAAATGAAATTGTCATGGAAAAAACACTAAGAGGCAAAGTGTTAAAAATGTATGAAGAAGATGAAGACATATTAGAAGATGCCATTATAGAAAATAGACAGGCTATAGAAATGAGTAAAACATATAGTGATATTTTAACTAGCACAATGGATGCGTATGCATCAATTATTTCAAATAACTTGAATGGTGTAATGAAATTTTTAACATCTCTTACAATATTAATCTCAGTGCCAACACTGATTGCAAGTATTTGGGGAATGAATGTAAAACTACCATTTGAATCATCACCATATGGTTTTGCAATTCTTATAGGAATATCATTATCAGTAGCACTTATTGCCTTTGCTTGGCTAAAACGTAAAGATATGATTTAATATTAAACAAAATGAAAGGAAAATAGAGAGATGATAAATTCAATAGGAGTAACAGTAAGATTTGGAAAAAGAGTTTTGTTTGAAGATGTAAATATAAAGTTCACAAAAGGTAATTGTTATGGATTGATAGGAGCAAATGGAGCAGGAAAATCAACATTTTTAAAAATATTATCAGGTGAATTAGAACCAAGTAAGGGAGAAATTGCAATAGAAAAAGGAGCTAGAATATCAGTTCTAAAACAAAACCATTTTGAATATGAAGATTTTTCTGTGATAGATACTGTAATAATGGGAAACAAAGAATTATATGGTATAATGAAGGAAAAAGAAGCATTATATGCAAAACCAGATTTTAATGAAGAAGATGGATTAAAAGCAGCTAAATTAGAAGAACGCTTTGGCAATATGGATGGATGGAATGCAGAATCAGATGCAGCAATACTATTAAATAATCTAGGTATACCAGCAGTAAATCATTATAAATTAATGAAAGAACTAGAAGCAAAAGACAAAGTAAAAGTCTTATTAGCACAAAGCCTTTTTGGCAATCCAGATGTATTATTACTAGATGAACCAACAAATGATTTAGACATAAAAAGTATAGAATGGTTACAAGAATTTTTAATAAACTTTGAAAATACAGTAATAGTAGTATCACATGACAGATATTTTTTAAACAAAGTATGTACACATATTGCTGATGTTGATTTTGGTAAAATAAAAATATACCCAGGAAATTATGATTTTTGGTATGAATCTAGTCAATTAGCACTAAAACAAATGAAAGAGCAAAACAAGAAGAAAGAAGAAAAAATAAAAGAATTGCAAGAATTTATTGCAAGATTTAGTGCAAATGCTTCAAAATCAAAACAAGCAACCTCAAGAAAAAAATCACTAGAAAAAATAGAACTAGAAGAAATAAAAGCATCAAATAGAAAATATCCATACATAGATTTCAAACCAGATAGAGAACCAGGAAAAGAAATACTAAAAGTACAAAATATATCAAAAACAATAAATGGAGAAAAAATACTAGATAATATTTCATTTAATGTAAGAACAGGCAATAAAATAGCAATAGTATCAGACAATGAATTAAGAACAACACTATTATTTCAAATCATAGCAGGAGAAATAGCACCAGATGAAGGTACTATAGAATGGGGACAAACAATAACACATGACTATTTTCCAAAAGATAATGGATATTTATTTAAAGAAAATAAACCATTAGTAGAATGGCTAAGACAATATTCAAAAGATCCAGATGAAACGTATGTAAGAGGATTTTTAGGAAGAATGCTATTTTCTGGAGATGAGGCATTAAAAAATATAAATGTTTTGTCAGGTGGAGAAAAAGTAAGATGTGTATTATCAAAATTAATGTTATCAGGGGCAAATTTACTTATATTTGATGAACCAACAAACCATTTGGATATGGAAGCAATAACAGCATTAAATGAAGGATTAAAAAGATTTAAAGGAAATTTGATTTTTACATCCCATGACCATCAATTAACACAAACAGTAGCAGATAGAATAATTGAATTAGGACCAGAAAAGAAATTTGATAAAGACATAACATTTGATGAATATTTAGAGAAAAAAACACAATAAAAATAGAAGGGCGACGTAACAAGTAAGTTACGCCGCCTCATCTTGGTTTGTGAAGTTTTACTCGTGCCACGTCATGATGGGAGTGACATGCCCCCGAATTTTTCTCAGAAACGTTTGAGGAAGCTTGGAAACATGTGCAGAGTGAACCAACACATGTTCACGTCCACACACCGGACAGGTACAAACGATTTTTGAGTCTTTGAACTCAAAATCGTTAAATTCCGGCTCGAACACGCTCCGGCAAGAGCAGTCGATTTGTTTTGCAATTTCGACACCGTTGATGTAAGCAAACTTCATAACAACCTCCACCCATTTAAGGGGTAATAAATTTTGCTCAGCAAAATGCTTTGCAATAATTATATTTTAACACAATTAACATAAAATAGCAAATTAATATAACAAAGTATGCAAAAAAGCAAAACCATACTATAAAATATATTGACAAAAAGGAGTCAAACATATACAATGTAAATAACGGAATTTGATACAACAAATGATAAAATATTGTGGGGAAATATATTAGGAAAAGATTTTATAGAAAACTATATTTTCTTAATAAAATTCCCAAAGGGGGAAAAATGAAAGAACAAAAGGGAATTACATTAATTGTTTTAATTATTACCGTAATCATCTTAATGATTTTGACTGCAGTTACGATAGATATTGCAATAGATGGAAGACTATTTGATAAAGCAGAAGATACTGTTAATCAGGCAAATCAACAGAGAACACAAACGCAGGAAAATACTGATAATTTGTTACAAGAATGGAACACAGGTGATAGTGGGGTAAGAAGTGAAACAAACTTAGGGAACGAACCAAGAGTGCATATAGAACCAGAAAATATTGATGATTGGATCTGGACATTAGATGAAGAAACAAATACAATAACAATTATAGGATACAAAGGAACTGACACAGAAGTAATTGTTCCAAATTATATAGGTGGAGTTCCAGTAAAACAGGTCGGCTCAAAAAATGAGAGAGGAACAGGAATAACGATATGGGATGAAAGTATTCTTAGTGATAATATAGTTTTGTATGGTGTAACTCAAGAGACAATTACAAAACTTATAATTTCTCCAGGAATCGAAGTAATAGAAGATCGATGTTTTGTTGGAGCCATTAACTTACAAGAACTTAGCATTCCAAATACTGTAAAAAAGATTGGCTCGAAAGCTTTTTATGCTTGTTATTCTCTTGAAAAGGTAACCATTCCTGCTAGTGTTATGGAAATAGGAAGATATGCTTTTGAAGATTGTAAAGCTTTACAGACTATAACAATTGCAGAAGGGGTAACTAAAATAGATGATTATGCATTTTATGATTGTAAAGGATTAAAAAATATTGTTATTCCAAATACAGTAACATCAATAGGCAATTCAGCATTTTATAATTGCACAAGTTTGACTAATGTGACAATTCCAAATAGTATAACATCAATAGGTAATTCAGCATTTTCCTATTGTACAAACTTAACTGAAGTAACAATACCCGACAATGTAACTTACATAGGAAGTTATGCATTTTATAGGTGTACGAACTTAAATAATATAGTTATTCCAAATAAGGTAACTTCAATAGGAAATTATACATTTTATTATTGTACTAGTTTAACAGATATAACAATGTCAAATAATACAACATTAATAGGAAATTACGCATTTGCTTATTGTACTAAACTAACAGATATAATAATACCAAGCAGTGTAACGTCAATAGGAAATTCAGCATTTTATAAATGTACAAAATTAAATAATGTAACAATACCAAATAGTGTAAAAACCATAAGTAGTTATGCATTTGGTTACTGTAACAGTTTTACAGATGCAGTTATACCAAGTAGTGTAACGTCAATAGGTAGTTCTATATTTTATAATTGTAATAACTTAAATAGCATAATTGTTGATGAAAATAACTCGAAGTATGATAGTAGAAATAATAGTAATGCAATTATAGAAACTTCAACTAATAAGATAATAGCTACTTGTAAAAATACCATAATACCAAGCAGTGTAACATCAATAGGGTCTTATGCATTTGCTGGTTGTAGTTGGTTAACAAATATAACAATTCCAACTCATATAACAACAATAATGAGTTATGCATTTTACAATTCTACAAACCTAACAGATATAATAATACCAGAAGGAATAAAAAGCATACCAAATTCTGCATTTGAGGGATGCACAAATTTAACGAATGTAACAATACCAGATAGTGTAACATCAATAGGACAGAGTGCCTTTGATTATTGTAGTAGTTTAACATCTATAAACATACCAAATAATGTAACATCAATAGGAAGTTATGCATTTTATAGGTGTACGAAATTAAATAATATAGTCATACCAAATAATGTAACATCAATAGGGAATTATACGTTTTATTATTGTACAAATTTAGCAAGTATAACAATACCAAGCAGTGTAACATCAATAGGAAGTTATGCATTTTATAGGTGTACGAAATTAAATAATATAGTCATACCAAATAATGTAACATCAATAGGGAATTATACGTTTTATTATTGTACAAATTTAGCAAGTATAACAATACCAAGCAGTGTAACATCAATAGGACAGTACGCATTTGCTTATTGCACAAACCTAACAGATATAAGCATACCAAGTAGTGTAACAT
>CALXVG010000008.1 GCA_944391955.1 uncultured Clostridia bacterium | reverse complement strand
CCCTCGCGGCCACTTACGCAACCCTAACGGTTTAGCAAACCGTCCCCTTCAACCACTTGGGTAAATCTCCAAATGCTTTACTATTATAATATATTTTTATATTTTAGTCAACATATTTTCTAAAAATGATTAAATAATGGCGGAGAGTGTGGGATTTGAACCCACGGTAAGATTTTCTCCTACACCAATTTTCGAGACTGGCACCTTAAACCAACTCAGACAACTCTCCATCATGGATATATTAGAAGCTCCTCTAATTTGTAGAGGAGCTTCTTTTTTTGGCGGAGAGGGTGGGATTCGAACCCACGATGGGCTACAAACCCATGCCAATTTTCAAGACTGGTGCCTTAAACCAACTCGACCACCTCTCCATATTAACAACAAATATAAGTTTAACATGCGAAAGCCCAAAAGTCAAGTATTTTTATAAATTTAATATAAAAACCTCTAATGTATTTATTTTAACCAGATGTTAAACTTATATTTATAAAGTTGTTTTAATTTACATAATTATTTTATTTTATCTAAAATTCTATTCAATTCCTCACTAGAACTATATTGAATTATGATTTTTCCTGCTCTTTTTCCTGCATTTAATTTTACTTTTGAACCAAAGAAATTTCTAAATGAATCCTCTATTTCTCTATAAATTGGTTCATATCTACTTTCTTCTTTGGTTACTACTTTTTTCTTTATTTTCATTTGTTTTTCTACTTCTCTTACACTATCTCCTGTTTCAACAATATATAAAGCTGCTTGGTATTGTTTGTCTGGATCTTCTATTGCTAATAAACTTCTACAATGTCCTTCTGTTATTTTTCCTTGTAATACTAAGTCTATAACTCTTTTGTCTAAATTAAGAATTCTCATTGTATTAGCAATTCCACTTCTACTTAAACCCAATTTATCAGCTAATTCTTGTTGTTTCATTCCATATTTATCTATAATTTCTCTTAATGCTCTTGCTTTTTCAATTGGATTTAAATCCTCTCTTTGAATATTTTCTATTAATGCAACTTCATTATTTTTTTGTTCTGAATAATTTCTTATTATTGCTGGTATTTCAGTTAATCCTGCTTTTTTAGATGCTCTCCATCTTCTTTCTCCTGCAACAATTTGATAATAATTATCTTTTTTTGTTACTATAATTGGTTGTATAACACCATATTCTTTAATTGAATTTGATAATTCTTCAATTTTTTCATCATCAAATCTAATTCTCGGTTGATTTTTATTTGGTTCAACATCTATTAATTTTAAATTTACAATATTTTCCCCTTCTTTAATTTTCTCTTCTTCTGCTATGTTTGTTGAAAATAAAGCATTTAAACCTTTTCCTAAACCTGTATTTTTTGCCACTTTTTATTCCTCCTTGATTACTTTTTTCTTAGATTTTACTAATTCATTTGCTAATTTATCATAGCATTTTGCCCCTTTTGATCTTGGTGCATATACATTTATAGGCATACCATAGCTTGGGGCCTCACTTAATTTAACATTTCTAGGTATTACTGTTTTATATACATTATCTTTAAAATATTGTTTAACTTCACTTACTACTTGATTAGAAATATTTGTTCTAACATCACTCATTGTAAGTATTACACCTTCGATGTATAAGTCTTTATTAAGTTGTTTTTTTATTAAATTAACTGTATTCATTAGTTGTCCAACACCTTCAAGTGCATAATATTCACATTGAATTGGTATTATTATTGAATTTGCTGCAGTTAAAGCATTTATAGTTAACAAGCCTAATGATGGTGGACAATCTATAATAATATAGTTGAAACTTTCTTTTATTTCTTCTATTTTTTCTTTCATTTTCATTTCTCTAGAAATCATATTAACAAGTTCAACTTCTGCTCCAGCCAAATTAATATTCGAAGGGCAAATATATAAATTTTTTACATTTGTTTTTACAATAGTTTCTTCAAAAGTAGCATCTCCAACAAGTACATCATATATTGATTTTTGTTTGTTTTTTTCTATTCCTACTCCACTTGTGGCATTTCCTTGAGGATCTTCATCTATTAGTAATACTTTTTTTCCTTTTAAAGCTAATGCTGCACTCATGTTTACTGCAGTAGTAGTTTTTCCTACTCCGCCTTTCTGATTAACAATTGCTATAATTTTGCTCAACTTAATCCCTCCTAAATAATATATACATGATATAATTTTTTAATATAAAAGTCAATATAATATAATAAAAATTTTCAAAAAATAGCAAAAATTTACTGTCAGTAAAATCATTTTGTCTGACAGTAAACTTCGCTTATATCAAGTGTTTCACGGTTTCAGTTCTTTGTGAAACTGGTTTTCTACAATGGTCTATTGCTTGGTACTCCTGCTTTTCGCGGATATTTGTTCGGTAAATGTTTCACTTTATTTATTACTATTATTGTTCTTCCTATATCGCTTTCTGGTAAATAATATTCTTCTGTTTTTTCTATTTTTCCTCCTAAAATTTCAATGGCATTTTTTGCTTCTTCTAACTCTTCCTTCATGTTAGGACCTTTTAAACAAATACATTTTCCTCCTACTTTTGTAAAGGGTAGCATATATTCTGCCAATGTATTTAATCTTGAAACAGCTCTTGATAATACAATATCAAATTTTTCTCTATATTCTTCTTTTTGACCAGCCTCTTCTGCACGAAAATGTATTGCTTCTACTTTTTTTAAATTTAAACTACTAATTACTTCATTTAGAAAGTTCACTCTTTTATTTAAAGAATCTAATAAAACAAATCTTTTTTCCTCATTTATAATTTTTAAAGGAATTCCTGGAAATCCTGCACCTGTGCCAACATCTATAATATTATTCGAATCTTTTATACTATTTTGAATTATTATAGAATCAATAAAATGTTTTAAAATAATATCCTTTTCTTCTATTATTGCTGTCAAATTTATTTGTTTATTTTTTTCTATTAATAAATTCATAAATTGATATAGATTCTCTAATTCTTTTATTTTTATTTCTATATTGATTTTACTACAATAAATTTTTATTTCTTTTCTAAAATTTTCAAAATCCATTTTTTAACCTTTCTTAAAATTTTTATTTTGTTCTAAGTATATAAGTAATACAGATATATCTGCTGGAGATATTCCAGAAATTCTTGATGCTTGTCCTATTGATGTTGGTTTATATTTATCTAATTTTTGTCTTGCTTCTAAACTAATTCCTTTTAAATTTAAATAATCTATATTTTCTGGTAATATTTTATTTTCCAATTTTTTAAATTTTTCCACTTGGGCTAATTGTAATTTAATATAACCTTCATATTTAACCTCTATTTCTACCTCTTCCTGTTCTGCAGATGATAATATCGGTCTTTGATTGTCAATTTCTCCTAAAATCTCATAATTAAGTTCTGTTCTTTTTAATAATTCTATTAATTTTATACCATTTTTTAGTTGAGATGAATTGTTTTTTTCTAAAAACTCATTCACCTTTGCTGTTGGTTTTATAATGGTTTTTCTTAATCTTTTTATTTCTTTTTCTATATTTTCTTTTTTTGCCAAAAATTTATCGTATTTTTCCTTTGATATTAATCCTACTTCATATCCTATTTGGGTTAATCTCATGTCTGCATTATCTTGTCTTAATAGCAACCTATATTCTGCTCTTGAAGTCATCATTCTATATGGTTCATTAGTTCCTTTTGTAACAATATCATCTATTAAAACTCCTATATATGCATCTGAACGATGTAAAATTATAGGTTCTCTTTCTTCTATTTGAAGTGCTGCATTAATTCCTGCAATAATACCCTGTGCAGCAGCTTCTTCATAGCCTGATGTTCCATTTATTTGTCCTGCAAAAAACATTCCTTTAATCTTTTTTAATTCTAATGAGAGTTTTAATTGAGATGGTTCTATACAATCATATTCAATAGCATATGCTGGCCTCGTAAATTGGACTTTTTCTAATCCTGGTATTGTTCTATACATTGCTATTTGTACATCTTCTGGTAATGAAGAACTCATTCCTTGAACATACATTTCTTCAGTATCAAGTCCCATTGGTTCTATAAAAATCTGATGTTTTTCTTTATCACTAAATCTAACAACCTTATCTTCTATTGATGGACAATATCTTGGACCTGTTCCCTCTATTTCACCTGCATATAATGGTGATCTATGTAAATTTTTTCTTATTATTTCATGGGTTTTCTCATTTGTGTAAGTAAGATAACATGCTACTTGTTCAATATTCAAATTATCATTTTCAAATGAAAATGGTATTATTTTTTCATCTCCTTCTTGTATTGTCATTTTAGAAAAATCAATGCTGTTTTTATTTACTCTTGCGGGTGTTCCTGTTTTAAATCTAACAATTTCAATTCCTAATTTTTTTAAACATTCTGACAATTTATTTGCTGGAAATACACCATCTGGCCCACTTTCAAAATTTACTTCTCCAATATATATTTTTCCCTTTAAATATGTTCCTGTTGCTAAAATTACTGCTTTTACATTATAAATTGCTCCTATATTTGTTTCAACAGCACAAACTTTACCATTTTCTACTTTTATATCCACAATCTCTGCTTGTTTTATAAATAAGTTTTCTTGTTTTTCAAGAGTATGTTTCATTTCTCTTTGATATTTTTTTCTATCTGCTTGAGCTCGCAAAGAATATACTGCTGGTCCTTTTGATTTATTTAACATTTTTGACTGTATAAAAGATTTATCTATATTTTTTCCCATTTCTCCACCTAGAGCATCTATCTCTCTAACCAAATGCCCTTTTGAAGTACCTCCTATATTAGGATTACATGGCATATTTGCTATATTTTCTAGTGTTATTGAAAATAATAAAGTTTTATGTCCTTTTCGTGCACATGCAAGTGCTGCTTCACATCCTGCATGACCTGCTCCAATTACTGCTACATCATAATCTCCGGCATTATAATTCATATATCTCACCTCTTATTTTCCCAAACAAAACTTAGAAAAAATACTATTTATTAAATCTTCTGAAACATTATTTCCTGTTATTTCTCCTAAATTTTCTAAAATTTCTTTTATTTTTATAGAAATTATATCTATTGCTTCTTGTTTTCTTAACTCTTCAATAGATTCTTTTGTTGATATAATTGCTTTTTTTATTAAATCTTGATGTCTAATATTTGTTATTAAAACATCATTACCTAATTCAAAATCATTTAATTCAAACATTTTCCCTAATTCTTTATAAATTTCTTCTATTCCTATATCATTTTTTGCTGATATATATATAATTTTTTTGTTTAATTTTTTTATTTCTTCATCTTGTGATAATTTGTCCACATTCAAATCTATTTTATTAAAAACAATAATAGCTTTCTTATTTTTTATTATTTCTATTATTTCTTTATCTTGTGGTTGTAATTGTTTAGAATTATCAAAAACAGCAATAATTACATCACTTTGCAATGCTGCTTTTTTTGATTTTTCTATTCCTATCTTTTCTATTTTATTATCTGTTTCACGAATTCCAGCTGTATCTACAATTTTAAAAGGAATTCCTTCTACTATAATTTGTTCCTCTATTAAATCTCTTGTAGTACCTTCTATATCTGTTACAATTGCTCTATCTTCTTTTAAAATTTTATTTAATAAAGAAGATTTTCCTGCATTAGGACTTCCTATAATTGCTAATTTTATTCCTTCTTTAATTATTTTGCCATTTTCAAATGTTTTAGATAAATTTATTAATTTATTTTCTACTATCAATAAAGTATCTTCAGCTTTTTTGTAAGAAATTTCTTCAATATCATATTCTGGATAGTCTATATTAGCTTCAATATCTACCATTAAATCTAATAAAATTTTTCTTATTTCCTCTATTTTTTTTGAAAGATATCCTTCTAGTTGATTTGCCGATTCTTGTGCCTCTATTTTTGATTTAGCATTAATTAAATCTATAATTGCTTCTGCCTGAGTTAAGTCAATTCTACCATTCAAAAAAGCTCTTTTAGAAAACTCTCCTGGTTCTGCTAAAACAGCTCCACAAGACAAACAAATTTCTAAAATTTCTCTTAATACAACTATTCCCCCATGTGAATTAATTTCACACATGTTTTCAGAAGTATAGCTCTTAGGCTCTTTAAAATAAGAAACTAAAACTTCATCAATTATTTTATTTGTTTTAGGATTAACTATTTTTCCATATTTTATTTTATATCCTTCAATTTCTTCTATTGGTTGTGGATTTTTTTGTATAAATATTTTTTCTAATATTTCAAAACATTTTTCTCCACTCATTCTTATAATTCCTATACCACCTATTCCTGGTGCAGTCGAAATTGCTGCTATTGTTGACATTTTTTATTCCTTTCTTTCCAATAAATTAAGCAGATTTTAAAAATCTGCCTTCTAAAATTTTATTTTAATGTAATAACAACTCTTCTATGAGGTTCTTCTCCCTTACTAAAAGTTTTTACTTTATCACTATCTTGCAATTTTGTATGTATAATTTTTCTTTCAAATGCAGACATTGGTTCTAATGTTATTGACTTCTTCGTTTTTATAACTGTTTTAGATATTTTTTCTGCTAACTCTTCCAATGTTTGTTTTCTTTTTTCTCTATAATTACCAACATCTAAAATTACCATTATTTTTGTATCTACATTTTTATTTGCTACTGCTGTTACTAATACTTGTAAAGCATTTATAGTTACTCCCCTATATCCAATTAAATTATTGATTTCTTCTCCTTCAATATTAACATATATTATAAAATCTCTAATATTAACATTACATTTAATATCTTTATCCAATATTTTTTCTAAGAAATCTTGTATTCTTTTAGAAGCTTCTTCTATTTCTACTATATTTTTATTTATATTTTTTTGTTTTATAACTTTGTTTTTTTCTTTTTCTATTTTCACATTTTCTTTTAATGTCATTTCAATTTTTACAACTCTAGGTGCTAAAATACTATAAAAACTTCTCTTTTTTTCTTCTTCTAAGGTTTTTATTTCAACCATTTCTTTTGAAACACCTAATTCTTTTAGTCCTTTTTCTATAGCTTCATTTGTTGTATTTCCTTCAACTATTATACTTTTAGACATTTTCTTTTTCTTCCTCCTTAGAGAATATTATATTTAGAATTAATCTTTCAAAAATCATCATAATATTGTTAATAAGCCAATATAAAGCTAGTCCTAATGGTGCTAATAATGATACTGAAACAGCTAAAATAGGCATCAACCAAGACATATTTTTATTCATTTGCTGTGCCATTTCTAAGCTATCTATTTCTTCTTCCTTTTCTTTTCCATCTGTTAATTCTTTAAATTTGTTTTTCTTTTTTCCTGTGCTTGTAGATATTTTTATAGAAATAAAAGAAGAAACTACATATAATGCTGGTATAATAAAAACTTTAACATCATTGAAATTTTCTTGAGGAACTTTATTTAAATCTAATCCTAAGAAATCCATATTTATATATAATTCACTATCTTTCATGTCTTTTTCTTTAACATAGTTTATTATACTCATTTCTGGATAAGTCTCACTAACAGCATTATCTCCTAATTCTTGTATTATTTCATTTTTTTGATTTTCTATAACTTGATTGTCCACTTTTTTCATATATGTAAGAGGACTTCTTACCAAATAAAACATTGCAAATAATAAAATCATTTGAATAATTATACTAAAGCATCCACTAAAAGGATTCATTTTTTCTTTTCTGTATAATTCTATCATCTCTTGATTTATTCTTTCTTGATTTCCTTTATGTTTTATTTGAATAATTTTTATTTGTTCTTGAAGTTTTTCATTCTTCTTTAATGTTTTTTGTTGTTTTATTGATAAAGGCAACATTATAATTTTAATTAAAATTGAAAATAAAATTATAGCTATTCCATAATTATTTACAAAATCATATATAAAATTTAATATATAACCAAACATATTAGAAAAAAAGTCAATCATTCTTATATCCTCCTATTTAACTGGGTCATATCCCCCTCTAGAAAAAGGATTACACTTTAAAAATCTTTTAAGAGTTAAAAAACTGCCTTTAATTACTCCATATTTTAAAATAGCTTGTTTTGAATATTCCGAACATGTTGGTGTATATTTGCAATGTATACCCCAATGCTGAAAAATTGGAGAAAAATATTTTTGATAGATTTTTATTAATATTAATAAAATTTTTTTCATTTTTTACTCCATTAGATTTATCTTTTTTAAAATTATTTCAAAATCTTCTTTTATTTTATAAAAGCTTTTCTTTTCTAAATTATTTTTATTGTTCCATAAGATTATAATATTATTTCCTATATTTATTTTATCTTCGTTTTTTCTATATATTTCTCTTATTAATCTTTTTATTCTGTTTCTAGTAACACTTTTTCCTGCTTTTTTACTAACTGCTATACCCAACATATTAATATTTTTATAATTTTTTTGTATAAAAATATTAATATATTTTCCTCTATAGCATTTTCCTCTTTTTAAAACATTTTTAAATTCATAATTCTTTTTTAACATTACTGTTTTTTTCAATTTTATCACTCTTTTATTATGCAGTAAGTTTCTTTCTACCTTTAGCTTTTCTTGCTTTTATAACATTTCTTCCACTTCTTGTTGACATTCTTTTTCTAAATCCATGTTCTTTCTTTTCTTGTCTATTTTTTGGTTGATATGTCATTTTCATTGTAAAAAACCTCCTAATTTTTAATCATAAGTGTAAAAATTATATATTAAAAATACCTTATTTGTCAAGATTTTTTTAGATTTTTTTAAATATTATAATATTTTTATTATTTTTTATTGATTAATTTTTTTTTTTTTGATATATTATCATTGTTATAAATAGGTTTTTATAGCTTATTTTCTTAAAGAAAAGCTTAACATTGGAGGTTTTTATTCACAATGGAAAACAATTTGAATGAAGTATTAGTACAAGCAAAAGATTTACTAAAAGGAGAAATCTCTGAGTTATCTTATAAAACATGGATTTTACCATTAGAAATTAGTAACATATCTGATAATAATGTTGTTCTAATTTCTGACGATTCTTTCAAAAAAGACTCTGTTGAAGCCAGGTTTAAAGATTTATTAGAAAATGCTTTTAGTATAATATTGCAGAAAAAATGTAATATTTCAATTATTTTAAAAGATTCAAATGATACAGAAGATAAAACTACAAATTTTTCGAACATCAATATCAATTATTCTAAAACATATTTAAATCCTAATTATTCCTTTGATACATTTGTTGTTGGAGATAATAATAGATTTGCACATGCTGCAGCTTTGGCAGTTGCAGAGTCACCTGCTACGGCATATAATCCCTTATATATTTATGGTGGCGTAGGATTAGGTAAAACTCATTTGTTACATGCTATTGGAAACGAAGTTTTAAAACATCAGAAAAATTTTAAAATTCTATATGTAACATCAGAAAAATTTACAAATGATTTTATAAATTCTTTAAAAGACAACAATATGGATAATTTTAGGAATAAATATAGAAATATAGATGTTTTATTAATAGATGATATTCAATTTATAGCAGGAAAAGATCGTTTACAAGAAGAATTTTTCCATACTTTTAATACTTTAAGAGAAAGTGGAAAACAAATTGTATTGTCAAGTGATAAACCACCAAGAGATATTCCTTTACTTGAAGACAGATTAAAATCTCGTTTTGAGTGGGGAATTCTTGCAGATGTTGCAATGGCAGACTATGAAGTTCGTTTAGCTATTTTAAGAAAAAAAGCTGATGAAAAACATGCAATAATTGATGATGATATATTAAAAAATATTGCAGCTAAGATAGATTCAAATATAAGAGAATTAGAAGGAGTCTTTAATAAAATTGTTGCTCAAGCTTCTTTAACCCATACACCCGTAACATTTGAAATGGCAGAAAAAGCTATAAATGATATTATTAGACAAAATTCTTCTGTTATTTCTATAGAATATATTCAAGAAGTAATATGCAATTATTTTGATATAACAATAAAAGATTTAACAAGTAGTCAAAGATCTAGTAATATAACTTTTCCTAGACAAATCGGAATGTATCTTTGTAGAATTCTTACAAATGAATCATTTCCTAAGGTTGGAGCTGCTTTTGGAAAAAGAGACCATACAACAGTAATGCATGCTTTTAAAAAAATAGAAAAAGAAATAAAAGAAGATTCAAATACAAAATTAATTGTGGAAAGTGTTAAAAAAATTGTGCTAAACTCAAAACAAGCATAAAATAAAAATAAAAACATATTTTTACAATATCTTGTTTGAAAAACAATTTTTCGTTATAAAATTTTCTATCTTTACTTACGGAAATAATAGAAAGGTTATCCATAACTACTTGTGAATATCTTGTGGAAAATCTGTTAATATTTCATTTTTACACAGAAGAAAAATTTAGGTGTGAATAAAAAATTTTTTTATCCACATATATATCCACAAAAGATTTTCTTAGGGAAGCTTATTATTAACATAGTTTTCCACAGTATCCACAGCACATACTAATACTATTACTAAATATATTTAATTATATAATAAAAAAGGAGCAAAAAAAAATGAAAGTCATTTGCGAAAAAGAAAAATTATTAAAAGCCATTAATGCAGTAGTAAGAGGTGTACCTACAAGAACAACTATGCCTATATTAGAAGGAATATTTTTACAAACAAATAATGATAAATTAAAATTAACAACATATGATTTAGAATTAGGTATAGAATTTGTAATAGATTCAGAAATAGAAGAAGAAGGAAACACAGTAGTAAATGCTATAATGTTTAGTGAAATAATAAGAAAATTACCAGATTCAGAAATAAAACTTGAAGTAAATAAAAATAAATTATTAGTTATAGAATGTGAAGGTTCTTTATATAAATTATCAACAATGAATCCTGAAGAATTTCCAGAATTACCAAAAATTGATATAGAAAAATCATTAGAAATGGAACAAATAGATTTAAGAAATATGATAAAGAAAACAATTTTTGCTGTTAGCAATGAAGAAAACAGACCTATTTTTACAGGTTGTTTATTTGAAACAAATAATAATCTTTTAAACATTGTTGCAATAGATGGTTTTAGAATGGGATGGGTAAGTAAAAATTTATCTAAAGAAACAGAAGATTTTAGTGCAGTAATTCCAGGAAAAACATTAAATGAAGTAAATAAAATATTATCAGATTCTTATGATAGTATAAAAATAGGAATATCAAAAAATCAAAGTGTATTTGAAATGGAAAATTGCAAAATAGTAACAAGATTATTAGATGGTGAATTTTTAAATTATAGAAGTGTTATTCCACAAAATTGGGAAACAAGAATAAGAGTAAACAAAAACAATTTGCAAAGTTGTTTAGAAAGAGTAAGTTTAATATCATCATCAAGTATTGAAAAAGAAAAAAAATATCCTGTAAAAATAACAATAGATATTGGAAAAATAACATTATCTTGTACAAATCAAACAAGTGATGCAAAAGAAGAAATGTATATAGAAACAGAAGGAAAAAATTTAGAAATAGGAATAAATCCAAAATATTTCTTAGATGCATTAAAAGTAGTTGATGATGAAGAAGTGTTTATAGAATTTGGAAGTAATATTTCACCATGTATTATAAAACCAATAGAAGAAATTGAAAATAAATATATTTATATGATTTTACCAGTAAGAATGAAAGAGTAAAAATATGTATATAGAAAAAATAAAATTACAGAATTTTAGAAATTATAGTTTTGAAGAAATAAATTTATGTGAAGGAATTAATATTTTTTATGGAGATAATGCACAAGGTAAAACGAATATTTTAGAATCCATTTTTTTAAGTAGTTTAGGAAAATCTTTTAGAACAAATAAGGATAAAGAATTAATAAAAGAAAATGAAAATTCTGCAAAAGTAGAAATAAATTTTTTTAAAGATAATAGAAAAGAAAAAATAAAAGTAGAATTATCTGAAAAAAAAATATTTTCTGTTAATGATATTATATTAAAAAAAACGAGTGAAATTGTAGGAAAAGTGAATATAGTATTGTTTACACCAGAAGACATAAACATATTAAAAAATGAACCAATAAAAAGAAGAAGATTTCTAAACATTATGATAAGTCAATTAAGACCATTATATATACATTTACTAAGCCAATACAATAAAATATTAGAACAAAGAAATAATTATTTAAAACAAATAAAATACGAAAATAAAAACAAAGAAAATTTAGAAATATGGGATGAACAATTAATAAAAATAGGAATAAAAATTTTTAATTATAGAAAAGAATTTATTGAAAAAATAAATAAAAAAATTAATGTAATACATTTAGAAACAACAGAAAATAAAGAAAATATAGAAATAAAATATAAAAGTAATATTGAAAATGAGGAAGATTATAGAAAAAAAATTAAAATAAAAAAAGAAGAAGATATACAAAAAGGATATACATCAATAGGAATACATAGAGATGATTTTGATATTTTTATAAATAAAAAAAATGTATCAATATTTGGTTCACAGGGACAACAAAGATCAAGTATAATATCTTTAAAACTAGCAGAAGCAGAAGTTATATATGATGAAAAAGAAGATTATCCAGTGATTTTATTAGATGATTTTATGTCAGAATTAGATAAAAAAAGAATAAAAGGTTTTGTTGGAAGAATAAAAAATAACCAAGTATTGATAACATGTACAGAAAAATTTAATATTGACAATATGGTATATAATATATATAAAGTTGAACATGCAAAAGTTGAAAGAAAAGGAGAAATATAAAATGGAAAAATTCGAGCATGAGTATAAAGCAGATCAAATACAAGTTTTAGAAGGGCTAGAAGCTGTAAGAAAAAGACCAGGTATGTACATAGGAAGTGTTTCTGCAAGAGGATTACATCATTTAGTGTATGAAATTGTAGATAATGCCGTTGATGAAGCCCTAGCAGGTTATTGTACTAACATTAATGTAACAATTGAAAAAGGGAATATAATAAAAGTTGAAGATAATGGAAGAGGAATACCTGTAGATATACACCCAAAAACAAAAATATCAGCAGCTGAAACTGTTTATACAGTTCTACATGCAGGTGGAAAATTTGGTGGAGATAGTGGTTATAAAGTATCTGGAGGATTACACGGAGTTGGTTCATCTGTTGTAAATGCTTTATCAGAATGGACAGAAGTTGTAATAAAAAGAGATGGTGGAATTTATAAAATGAAATTTCAAAGAGGAAAAACAGTAGAACCATTAACAAAAATAGGTGATTCAAACGAAACAGGAACAACAGTAAGATTTTATGCAGATAGCACTATTTTTGAAACATTAGAATATGATTATGAAATTCTAGAAAATAGATTTAGAGAAATGGCTTTTTTGACAAAAGGATTAAAAATAAATATAAAAGATGAAAGAGTAGAACCAGAAAAAAAAGCAGAATTCTGCTTTGAAGGAGGATTAATATCATTTGTTGAATACTTAAATAAATCAAAAGAAACCTTACATGAAAAGCCAATATATATTGAAAAAAAAGGAGACTTTCCTTTAGAAATAGCACTTCAATATACAACAGCATATTCAGAAAATATATATTCTTTTGTAAATAATATAAATACAATAGAAGGTGGAACACATTTAGAAGGATTTAAAAGAGCTTTAACAAAAGTTTTTAATGATTATGCCAAAAGTCATAATTTATTAAAAGAAAAAGATGGTAATTTACAAGGAGAAGATATAAGAGAAGGTATAACTGCTGTAATTTCTGTAAAAGTAAAAGAACCACAATTTGAAGGACAAACAAAAACAAAATTAGGAAATAGTGAAGTGTCAGGATTAGTACAATCAGCAATGACAGAAGATTTCTCAACATTTTTAGAAGAAAATCCAGCAGTTGCAAAAACTATATTAGAAAAATGTATTAGTGCTTCAAGAGCAAGGGAAGCAGCAAGAAAAGCAAGAGAATTAGTAAGAAGAAAAAATGCATTAGAAGGTTCAACATTACCAGGAAAATTAGCAGATTGTTCTGAAAAAGATGCATCTTTATGTGAAGTATATATAGTTGAGGGAGATTCAGCAGGAGGAAGTGCAAAACAAGGAAGAGATAGAAAATTTCAAGCAATATTGCCTTTGTGGGGAAAAATGTTAAATGTAGAAAAAGCAAGAGCTGATAAAATTTATGGAAATGATAAATTAAACCCTGTAATATTAGCAATAGGAGCAGGAATAGGTGCAGATTTTGATATAACAAAAATAAGATATGGAAAAGTAATTATAATGGCAGATGCAGATGTTGACGGATCTCATATAAGAACATTATTGTTAACATTTTTCTTTAGATATATGAAACCTCTAGTAGAAAATGGAAATGTTTTTTTAGCACAACCACCATTATATAAACTATCAAGAAAAGGAATGAAAGATGTATATTGCTATACAGATGAACAATTAGAAGAAAAATTAAAAGAACTTGGAAGAGACGGAATGAATATACAAAGATATAAAGGTCTTGGAGAAATGAATCCTGAACAGCTATGGGAAACAACAATGAATCCAGAAACAAGAACTTTAATACAAGTAACAGTAGATGATGCAATAAAAGCAGATGAAATTTTCACTATTTTAATGGGTGATGATATAGCACCAAGAAGAGAATTTATTGAAAAAAATGCAAAATTTGTAAAAAATTTAGATATATAAAAAATAATCTAATAGCTCAGGTTAAACCCCTGAGCTATTATCGATAAAGCCAATATTAATCTTCAGCTAAAACTAAAATAAATAACTTTTTCATCTGGTGTATATTGCTATACATTCAAACAATTAGCCACTTATTTTAATCAGTCGCTCGACTATAAAAACACCAAAAGAGACTGAATTCCTCCACAAGGGAATAAAATCAATCCCTAAAGTAAAGAAAATTAGATATTAATATAATCTTAGTTCAGCTAAAATACCTATAATTTAACAATATAAACAAAGAAAAACAAAATATTGCTTGCATACAAATATTTTAACATTCAGCTCCGACAAAGTATAACCTGTATAAGCTATAAATTATCTTAGCTCGAATCATATAGAACTTTAAGAAACCCTATATAATTCTTAACTCGACTAATAAAAACCTTATGTTATTATTATAAACTTTTTTATAATTAATATTCATGAAAAATTTTCCAAAAAGTAAAAAAAAGTCGAATGCTGTCGAAATGTTTTTATTGACATTTTTACAAAAGTATTATAATATGTATAAAAATATTTTGGAGGTGGGCATGTTAAAAAATAAAAATAGTGTTCAACAATGGCTTCCATTTGAAAAAGTCCTCGATAATGGAATTATAAAAATGAAAAACAAAGAATATGTGAAAATATTAAAAGTTGAACCAATTAATTTTAATCTAAAAACAATTTTAGAAAAAGAAAGCATTTTAAATTCATATAAAATTTTTTTAAAAACATGTAATTTTGATATTCAAATTTTAATTCAAAGTAGTAGAGCAGATTTATCTAAACATTTTTCCAATTTAGAAAAAATAAATAAAAATGAAAAAGAAAATATAAAAAAATATTTAAAAAATTATATTGATTTCATCAAAGATTTTAATAAAAAAAGAAAATCTTCATCAAAAAATTTTTATATTCTAATAAAAGAAATCCCTGAAAATAAAAAAGAAGTTTTAAAAATAGAAAAAATATTATGTGAAAATTTAAATGAAAAATATTTTAAAATAAAAGAATGTTTATCAAGATGTGGAAATATTGTAAAACAATATGAAGAAAAAGAAGAGGTTGAAAAAATAATAAATTCTTTTTTTAATGTAAGAAAGGAATTAGAAATAATATGAAACAAGAACAAAATATAGAAAAAGGTTTTTTTAAAGAAATAGATAAAATTTCACCAGCATATATAAATACACAAAATCCAAAACATATAGAAATTGATAATATTTTTTATTCAGGACTTATTTTTGTAAATTATAATAGAGAAAATACAGAATTAATATTAAAAAAATTGATTGATACAGATATAAATATGAATATTTCAATTTTTTATGAAAAATTAGATTCTTATAAAGCTATTAGAGATTTAACATATAATATAACAAACGTAGGAATTGATTTAAAAGATGGAAAAAAAGAAAAAACAGATATTGAAATAGCTGCTTTTACATATAATGACGCAAAATTTATAAGAAAAGAAATTCAAATAAATAATGAAGATATATATTTTTTATATATTTATTTAGAAATTTTTTCAAGAGATGAAAAAGAACAAGAATATTTATTAAATAAAATAGAAGGTTTATTACAAGGACAAGGAATACAAACAAGAAGAGGAAACTTTAGGCAAGAACAAATATTTTTATCTAGTATGCCATTTATGATAAATAATAAAGATTTAAAAAAAGCATCAAGAAGAAACATATTAACAAGTGGATTAATAGGAACATATCCATTTATAACCTCATCAATTTTTGATGAAAAAGGAATTTTTTATGGTACAAATATTTATAATAATTCTTTAATTTTTATTGATAGATATGCAGAAGAAAAATATAAAAATGCAAATATGTGTATTTTTGGAACAAGTGGTTCAGGAAAATCTTTTTTCACAAAACTTCAAATTTTAAGATATAGATTATCAGGAATTGAACAATATGTAATAGATCCTGACAGAGAATATACAAAAATAGCAGAAAATTTAGAAGGAACTGTAATAAAGATAGGAGCATCTTCAGAAACATATTTAAATATTTTGGATATAAGACAAGAATCAATAGAAGAAGAAAAAGGTTATCTAGCAACAAAAATAAGTAGATTAATAGGATTCTTCAACTTGCTTTTTGGAAATCTAAATGAAGAAGAAAAAGCTATATTGGAAGAAAAATTAATAGAATGTTATATGAAAAAAGGGATAACATTTGAAGATGAAAGTTTATATAAAAATGAAAAAAATAAAATAAATATAAAACCAATATTTAAAGAAAGTAAAGATATGCCAATATTAGAAGATTTATATAATATTTTAGGTAAAGATAAAAGAACAAAAGAAATGCAAACAAAATTAATCCCGTTTATAAAAGGGTCTTTAAAATTTTTTAATAATTATACAAATATAAATCTAGATAATAAATTAATAATAGCAGATATATATGAACTAGGAGAAGAAAATTTAAAATATGGACTATATCTTTTTACAGAATTTTTTTGGGATAAAATAAAAAAAGATAGAACAATAAGAAAAGCCATTTATTTAGATGAAGTTTGGAGATTAATAGGAGTAACATCAAATAAACATGTAGCAAATTTTATTTATAAAATATTTAAAACAATTAGAAAATTTGGAGGAAGTAGTATAGCTATAACTCAAGATATATCAGATTTATTTAGTTTAGAAGGAGGTGTTTATGGAAAAAGTATTATAAATAATTCAAGTAATAAAATATTTTTTTCATTGGAAGAAGAAAATATTTCAATACTAAGTGAATATACAAAATTATCTGAAAAAGAAAAAATAGAAATAAGATCTTTAAAAAGAGGAGAATGTTTAATTTTTGCAGGAGATGAACACTTATTAACAAAAGTTGAATGTGCAGAATTTGAAAAAATGGTAATAGAATAAAAAGAGGGAAAAATGAAAATATTAACAGCATTAGCAAATGAAAATATAAATAAAAAATTAGAAAATAAAAAAAATTGTGAAATTATTTATAAAGACATACAATATCAAGAGGCATTATTAGAAATTTTAGATAAAAATAAAAACATAGATGTGTTGATTTTAAGTAGTATATTACCAGGAGAATTAGACATTTATGAATTAATAAATTTAATAAAATATAAAAAAGAAAATATAAATATTTATATAATTTTGGACAAGCAAAATGACAAATTAATAAAATTTTTAATAAAAAAAGGGATAAATAAAATATTTATAAATAATAAAATAACAGAAGATGATTTAATAAAAAAAATATTAAATGAAAATATTAAAAAAACAGAAAAAATAGAAAAAATAATATATTATAAAAAAGATAAAAATAATTTTTTTGATAATATAAAAATTAAATTAAATAAAAAAATAAATAATTATAAAAATAAAAAAAATAAAATAAAAAAAACTGCAAAAAAATCTAAAAAAATTTTTTCTATTTTATTATTAATTAAATTAAAAAATAATAAAAAATTTTTTATAGAATTTAATATAAAAAAATCTACTCCAAAAAAAATAAAAAAAATAGGAGGTAAAAAGAAAAAAATGAAAAATATTGATTTAGAAAATATGGATTATGAAGAATACGCAAAAGAAAATAATATTGCCATAGAAGAAGCAAAAGAATTATCAAGAATATTAGAAAATCTCAAAGAAAGCCAGTCTAAAATTATAAACTCAGATTTAGCAAAAGCAATAAATAATGGAATAGATGTTGGTTTGAGAGTAGTTTTACCAGATTTTATAGAAGATGAGATAATAAATATAAAAAATAGTTTTTTAAGAGAAGGATTTAAAGAAGGTATAGAAACAGTAGTAGAAGAAGCAACAGATTTAGGAAAAAGCTTAATAGGAATAGCAACAGGAACATTTGAAAATATTTCACAAATAAAAAAAGCAGTAGAAAAAGGAGGATTAATAGATACAATATCAGACATCCTGGATGACGGAATAAAATGGCTAAAAGATGAAAAAATAATTAACAAAAATACATATAATGCAATAAAAAAAGGAAAAGACACAATATTAGATACAATAGAAAAAAATGTTGGTGAAAGTTTAGATAATCAAATAGAAGCATTAGAAAAAATAGATGGATATATTGAAAAATGGCAAAAATATTATGAAGAACAAAACTTTTCGGGAATGGAATATCAATATAATAAAATAGAAGAGTATTTAGAAAATGTAATTCCTCTAGAAAATACTTTAATAAAAGCAAGACAATTAGAAAATATTCATGAATTAATAAAAAATAATGGAAAAAATTTTGAATTAACAGAAGAAGAAAAAGAACTGGCAAATATGCTTATAAATTGACAAAAAAAGTTATAAAGATTCTTGCAAAATTTGCTTTATTCATATATAATATGAGAAGAAAAAATATACAGAAAAGAGGAAAATAAATGGATAAGGCAGAAGAAAAAATAATACAAAGGAATATTGAAAATGAAATGAAAACAGCATATATAGACTATGCGATGAGTGTTATAGTTGCAAGAGCTTTACCAGATGTTAGAGATGGTTTAAAACCTGTACATAGAAGAATACTTTATACAATGCATGAAGATGGATTTACACCAGATAAACCATATAGAAAATGTGCTACAACAGTAGGAGATGTTTTAGGTAGATATCATCCACATGGAGACTCTTCAGTTTATGATGCATTAGTTAGAATGGCACAAGACTTTTCTTTAAGATATATGATGGTAGATGGACATGGAAATTTTGGTTCAATAGATGGAGATCCACCTGCTGCATATCGTTATACAGAAGCAAGAATGTCAAAAATAGCTCAGTATATGCTTACAGATATAGAAAAAAATACAGTAGATTTTATGCCAAATTTTGATGATAGATTACAAGAACCTACAGTTTTACCAGCACAAATTCCAGCACTTTTAGCAAATGGTTCATCAGGTATAGCCGTAGGAATGGCAACAAATATACCACCACACAATTTAAGAGAATTAATAGATGGAATAATAAAAATAATAGATGAAGATAATGTTTCAGACGAAGAATTAATGAAAGTTATCAAAGGTCCAGATTTTCCAACAGGTGCAATGATATTAGGAAGAGAAGGAATAAAACAAGCATATACAACAGGTAGAGGAAAAATTACTTTAAGAGCAGAAACAGATATAGAAGAAATGTCTGGAGGAAAAAGAAGAATAATAGTTTCATCATTGCCATATCAAGTTAATAAATCTAAATTAATAGAAAATATGGCAGAACTAGTAAAAGAAAAAAGAATAGAAGGAATTTCAGCAATAAGAGACGAATCAGACAGAATAGATAGAGTAAGAATTGTTATAGAATTAAAAAGAGATGCAAATCCTCAAGTTGTTCTTAATTTATTATTTAAAAATACACAAATGCAAGATACTTTTGGAATAATAATGCTTGCATTAGTTAATGGAGAACCTAAAATTTTAACATTAAGAGAATGTTTAGATCATTATATAGAACATAGAAGAAAAGTAATTTTAAGAAGAACACAATTTGATTTAGATAAAGCAGAAGCTAGAGCACATATTTTAGAAGGATTAAAAATAGCATTAGACAATATTGATGAAGTAATTAATATTATAAGAAATTCTTATGATGATGCAAAAGAAAGATTAATGGAAAGATTTGGATTATCTGAAATTCAAGCTCAAGCTATTCTAGATATGAGATTGAAAACATTATCAGGATTGCAAAGAGAAAAAATAGACGAAGAATATAATGAATTAATGAAACTTATAGCATATTTAAAAGAAATCTTATCTAGTGAAACTTTAGTTTATAAGATAATAAAAGATGAACTATTAGTAGTTAGAGAAAAATTCGGAGATGACAGAAAAACAAAAATAGTTGCAGCAGAAGGAGAAATTGAAGTAGAAGATTTAATAAAAGAAGAAACTAATGTAATAGCTTTAACACATTTTGGTTATATAAAAAGAATGCCTGTTGATATTTATAAAAGCCAAAAAAGAGGTGGAAAAGGAATTACAGGTATAGCAACTAAAGAAGAAGATTTTGTAAAAGAAATTTTTACAGCATCTACACATGATACAATTTTATTCTTCAGCAATAAAGGAAAATTATATAGATTAAGAGGTTATGAGATTCCTGAAGCTGGAAGAACCGCAAGAGGAACAGCAATAGTAAATTTATTGAGTTTAGATGCCGGAGAAAAAATATCAACAATTATACCAATACAAAATTTTGCAGAAGGAAAATATTTATTATTTGCAACAAAAAATGGATTAATAAAGAAAACAGCATTATCTGAATATAATTCTGCAAGAAAAACAGGATTATTAGCAATAACACTAAAAGAAGAAGATGAGTTAATAGATGTTAGACTAACAGATGGAGAAGATAATATTGTATTAGTAACAAGAGAAGGCTTAGCAATTACATTTGGAGAAAAAGATGTAAGAGCAGTTGGTAGAGTATCTCAAGGTGTTATAGGAATAAAATTAAATAAAGATGATTGTGTAATAGGAATGGAAGCAATTATACAAAATAGCAATTCAACATTACTTGCTATTACGGAAAATGGCTTTGGAAAAAGAACAGAACTAAGCGAATATAGAGTACAAGCAAGAGCAGGAAAAGGTGTAATAACATATAAAATAACACCAAAAACAGGAAAAATAGTAGGAATAAGAATTGTTGAAGAAAATGATGATATAATGCTAATAACAGATACAGGAACAATAATAAGAATAAATGTATCAGAAATAAGTGTACTAGGACGTTCAACACAAGGAGTAACACTAATGAGAACAAATGAAGGAAAAGTAGTAAGTATAGAAAAACTAAAAGAAAAAGAAGAAGAATAAAAATATTAGAAAATAATAAAAACAACACACAAATGAGAAATCATGGAGTGTTGTTTTTATTTAACTCAAACTTATAACTATTGAAAGTAAACATCTTTTTTGTTAAAATAGAAGTGGTGAAATAAATGGAACAAACATATATGATTGAGAACATAAAATCTTTTGAACCAGTACATATTTTTGAATGTGGACAATGTTTTAGATGGAATAAAGAAATAGATGGAAGTTACATAGGGGTATTTAAAAATAATGTAATTAAAGTAGAAAAAAAAGAAAATAATGTAATATTTAAAGGAATATGTGAAAAAGATATAAAAGAAATTTGCATAGATTATTTTTCATTAAATGAAAATTATGAAAAAATAAAACAAGAACTATCAAAAATAGATGATAATTTAAAAACAAGTATAAAATTTGGAGATGGAATAAGAATTTTACATCAGGATTTATGGGAAACCATAATATCATTTATAATATCAGCAAATAACAATATTCCAAGAATAAAAAAAATAATAGAAAGAATATCCGAAAAATATGGTAAAAAAATAGTTTTTGAAAATAAGGAATATTATACTTTTCCAACACCAGAAGAATTATCAAAAGCAAGTGTAGAAGATTTGAGAAATATAGGATTAGGGTTTAGAGATGTAAGAGTATATGAAACAACTAGAAAAATTTATAATGGAGAAGTTAATTTAGAAAATTTAGAAAAAGAAAAAAATATAGAAAAAATAGAAGAAACATTATTATCTTTACCAGGAATAGGTCCAAAAGTTGCGGATTGTATAATGCTGTTTTCTTTAAAAAAATATCAAGTGTTTCCAATAGACGTTTGGGTGAGAAGAGTTATATCAGAATTATATTTTGATAATAAAGAACAAAAACCACAAAAAATAAAAGAATTTGCAAGAAATTATTATGGAAATAAAGCAGGATTAGCTCAACAATATTTATTTTATTGGAGAAGAGAATTGTAAAAAAGGGAGAATAAAATGAGTTTAAGAATAATATATGGAAAATCAGGAACAGGAAAAACTAATTTTTGTCTTCAGGAAATAAAAAAAATAAAAAATAAAAAAATATATATAATAACACCAGAACAATTTTCTTACTCTATGGAAAAAAGATTATTAGAAATTTTAGAAAACAATGTTTCTTTAAATGCAGAAGTAATAAGCTTTAAAAGAATAGCTAATAGAGTATTTACAGAAGTTGGAGGAGCAAATGAATTAGTAATATCTAAATCAAGTCAAGCAATGATTATTTACTCTATTTTGCAACAACAAAAAGACAAATTAAAGTTTTTAGGTAAAACAAATGAAAATATTGAACTTATATTAAAAGAAATAACGGAATTAAAAAAACATAATATTACTAAAGAAAAAATAGAAGAAAATATAGGAAATATATCAGATATAAATTTACAAGGAAAGCTTCAAGACATAAATACAATTTATACAATATATGAAGAAAAATTAAAAGGACAATATATTGATGAAGATGATATTTTAACAAAACTTGCAAAAGAAATTCCACAAAGCAAAATGTTTGATGATTCAATAATATATATAGATGAATTTGCAGGTTTTACAATACAAGAATATAACATCTTAAAAGAAATTTTAAAAAAAGCAGAAATGGTAAATATATGTATTTGCACAGATAATTTAAGTGTAGAAACAGTACCAGAAACAGATATATTTTATAGCAATAAAATCTTTGCAAAAAAAATAGTAGATATAGCAAAAGAACTAAATATAAAAAAAGAAAAGCCTATTTTATTAAAAAAAAATTATAGATTACAAAATTCTGAATTAAAACATCTTGAAGAAAATTTATATAATGTAAGACCAGAAAAATATTTTCAAGAAGTAAAAAATATAAAAATAAATTTAGAAAATAATGAATATTCAGAAATAGAAAATATTGCAAAAAAAATTATAAATTTAGTAAAAAAAGAAAATTATAGATATAATGATATTGCAATAATATCAAATAATTTATCAGATATAAATAATATAATAAAAGTAATTTTTAGCAAATATGAGATACCATTTTTTATTGATGAAAATATAGAAATAACAGAAAATATTTTAATAAAATATATAATATCAATAATAGAAATATTTTCAAATAATTGGTCTCAAGAATCAGTATTAAATTATATAAAATCAGGATTTACTGAATTAGAAAAAGAAGATATTTATAATGTGGAAAAATATTGTACAAAAAATGGAATTAAAGGAAATAAATGGTATAAAACAAGATGGGAAGAATTATATATACAACAAGAAAAAATAACAAAACCATTATTAAATCTAAAAAATAATTTAGAAAAAGATAAAACGGCAAAAGCAATTTCAGAAAGATTATACAAATTTATAGAAGAAAATAAAATTGCAGAAAAAATGAATAAAAAAATAGAAATGTTAGAAAAAGCAAAAGAAATAGAAATAGCAAAAATCTATAAATCAAGTTTGGAAATTTTAATAGAAGTATTTGATGAAATTGTAAATATTTTTAATGATGAAAAAATGTCTTTTGAAAAATATAAAGAATTATTAAAAGTAGGTCTAAAAAACAAAGAAGTAGGACAAATTCCTCAATTTATGGATCAAGTTATAATAGGCAATATAGATAGAACAAGAACTCACAAAATAAAGGCTATGTTCATAATAGGAGCAAATGACGGCAGTTTCCCAAGTGTAAATAAAAACGAAGGATATTTTAATGATAAAGACAGAGATATTTTAAAAGAAAATAATTTAGAAATAGCAAAAAATACATTAGAAAATTTATATGAAGATCAATTTAATATATATAAAGCTTTTACAACTGCAGAAGAGAAAATATATATATCATATGATTCTACAAATAAGGACGGAGCATCATTAAGACCTTCAATATTAATTAATAAAATAAAAAAAATATTTCCTAATATAAAAGAACAAAGTGAAGTGCTTAAAGAAAATATAGAAGTTATAAATAAAGAGGTAACTTTTGAAGAATTAATAGAAAAAATAAGGAAATTGTCTAATGATGAGGAAATAGAAGACTACTGGTATGATATATACAATTGGTATAATAAAAGAGAAGAATGGAAAGAAAAATTAAAAAAGAATTTAAAAGCGCTTGAATATAGTAATATAGCAGAAAAAATAAATGAAAAAAATATAAAAGAATTATATGGAGAAAAAATAAAAACAAGTATTTCTAAAATGGAACAATACAAGAAATGCCCATTCTCATTTCACTTAAAATATGGCTTGAAATTAAAAGAAACAGAACAGTATAAACTAAAATCAATTGACACAGGTTCTTTTATGCATGAGGTATTAGATGAATTTTTCGAAATAGTAGAAAATATAAATGAAGTAACTTCAGAAGAAATAGAAAAAATAATAAAAAATATAATAGAAGAAAAATTAAAATTAAATAAAAATCAAATTTTTTCGAGTTCACCTAAATTTATAATTTTAACAAATAAATTAAAAAACACTATAATTCAATCAGTAAAATATATTGTATATCAAATACAAAATAGTGATTTCAAACCACTTGCACATGAATTAGAATTTAGCAAAAAAATTGAAAATATAGAGGTAACAGGAAAAATTGACAGAATAGATATAGCACAAGATAAATACATCAGGATAATAGATTATAAATCCTCTGAAAAAAATCTAGATTTAAATCAAATGATTGCAGGAACTCAAATACAGCTATTAACATATATAGATATTTTATCAAAACAAAAAGACAAAGAGCCAGCGGGAGTACTATATTTCAATTTAATTGAACCGATAATAAATGAAAGCAAAAATTTAACTAAAGAAGAAATAGAAGAAAAAATAAGAAAAAGTTTTAAAATGAAAGGACTAATATTAGCAGATGTCCAAGTAATAAAACTGATGGATAAAGAATTAATAAAAGGTAGTTCTAGCAACATTCCTGTTTATTTAGATAAAGACGGAAATATTAGTAATTCTAGGTCAAGTGTAGTTACAAAAGAACAATTTAATGATTTACAAAAAGCAATAGAAAAAATAATAAAAAAAATATCAAAAGAAATTCTTACAGGTAATATAGAAATAAAACCTATATATGATACTAAAATAAAACAATCAGCATGCAAATTCTGTGAATTTAAAAACATATGTAGATTTGATGCAGAAGAAAATCAATATGAATTTTTAGGTACTAAATCAAAAGAACAAATTTTAAATGAAATAAAAGAATGGAGTGAATAAGATGATAGGTTTTTATGCAGGTTCATTTGACCCATTTACAAATGGTCATTTGCAAATAGTAAAAAAATCAGCTAGATGCTTTGAAAAAGTAATAGTAGGTATTGCTCGAAATTCTGAAAAAACAGAAAGAGTAAATAGAGAAAAAATGAAAAAAGCAATAGAAGAAGTTATAAAAGAGTTTGGTCTAACAAATGTAGAAGTAACATTATATGATGGATTAACAGTAGAAGAAGCTAAAAAATATAATGCAGATATTTTAATAAGAGGACTTAGAAATGGTACAGATTATCAATATGAAGAAAATATATCAGAAGCAAATGAAAAAATAGGAAAACTTGATACTTGCTATTTTAGAGCAGGAGATTTAGGATATTTATCATCAAGTTTAGTAATGGAACTATGGAACAATAATGCAGATATTAGCGAATTTGTTCCAAAGCAAATAGCAGAAATTTTAAAAGAAGAAAAACAATAATTATTTATTTGTTCGGAGGTTATATGATGAAAACAATTGGTATAACAGGAAATTCAGGTTCAGGAAAAAGCATTTTTTCTAAAATATTAGCACAAAAATTTAATGCAGTAATAATTGATGCAGACAAAATATCAAAAGAAAATGCAAAAAAAGGAAAAGAATATTATAACCAAATTGTAGAAACTTTCGGAAAACATATTTTAAAAGATGAAGAAATAGACAGAAAAAAATTAGCACAAATAATATATAATAACTCAGGGGAAAAAGAAAAATTAGATTTATTAACAAATAAATATATTGTAAAAGCTATAAAAGAAGAAATAGAAAAAAATAAAAACAAAAATATTGTTTTAGATATACCATTATTATTTGAAACTGAATTAAATTTAGAATGTGATTATACAATTTCTCTTATGGCAAAAGAAGAAACAAAAATAAAGAGAATGTGCACAAGAGATAATATAACAGAAGAAATTGCAAAACAAAGATTAAAAATCCAAAAAGACAATGATTTTTATATAAAAAAATCAAATTATGTAATAATAAATGAAGATACAGAATTAGAAACAGAAGCAAATGATTTTATAGAAACAATGCCAATATTGAATAATAAAATAGTTGTAGTAAAAAACGGAAAATTCAAATATATTCAATTTAAAGAATTATTAAAATACAAAAATGTAATTCATTGTTTTACATTGCAACCAATGGATTTTGGAAGTAATGATACATATTCAATAAAAAAAGAAGAAATAGAAAAAAACTATAAAATATTATGTGATAATTTAAAAATCGATTATAAAGATATTGTAAGACCATACCAAACACATACAAACAATGTAAAAAAAGTAAAAAACGAAACAGGATTTTTTATAGAGGAATTAAAAGATATAGATGCATTAATAACAAATCATACAAATGAAATTTTATCACTTACATTTGCAGATTGTACACCAATTTATATTTTCGACAAAGAAAAAAACATTATAGCATTAGTGCATTCTGGCTGGCAAGGTACAGCTAAAAGTATAGTAAAAAATGCAATACAAGAATTGAAAAAGGAATACAAATGTAAAGCAGAAGATATGCTTTGCGTAATAGGACCAACAATAAGAAATTGTCATTTTGAAGTAGATACAGATGTAAAAGAAATTTTTTATAAACAATTTAAATATATGAAAAATATAGACGATATCATAAAGGAAAACAAGGAAACAGGAAAAAGTTATATAGATACGGTTATGATTAACAAAAATTTAATGATAGAAAATGGAATACTAAGTGAAAATATAATAGATTGCAATATATGTACAGTATGTAATTCTAATATAATGCATTCATATAGAAAAGATGGTAAAGATGCAGGAAGAAATACAGCAATTTTAGGGCTAGTATAAAATTAATATTATAGCAAGTTATCATAGAAGGGAATGAATTTTTAATGTACAATAATTGGGAAGAATTAAAACAGGCTTGCAAAAACTGTAAAAAATGTAGATTATGTAATACTAGAAAAAATGTAGTAATAGGAACAGGAAATAAAGAAGCAAAAATTATGTTTATTGGTGAAGGCCCAGGAGCAGATGAAGATGAACAAGGTGAACCATTTGTAGGAAAAGCAGGAAAGCTAATGGACAAAGCATTTATAGGAGTTGGAATAAAAAGAGAAGAAGTGTATATTGCAAACATTGTAAAATGTAGACCACCTCAAAATAGAAATCCAGAGAAAGATGAAGCACAAGAATGTAAAGAATTTTTAGATACTCAAATAAATTTAGTAAAACCAGAGAAGATTTGTTTATTAGGAAGTGTAGCATTAAAAAATATATTAGGAGAACAATATGGAATAACAACAAGCAGAGGAAAATGGTTTGAGAAAGACGGAATAAAAATATTACCAACATTTCATCCAGCAGCATTATTAAGAGATGAAAGTAAAAAAATAAATTTCTGGCAAGATTTAAAAAAACTTATGGAAGACTCTATTACTTAGATAAATAGAGTCTTTATATAATAATTCTCAAAAAATATATAAAAATTTATTTTTTTGTAACAAAAATAAATTTTATTCGTCTTATATTAAAAGGAGGATAAACCTGTGCAGGATATGGATAAAATATATGAAGAATATTTTGAAACAGTAAATAAATACTTATTCTGTTTAACACATGACAATAATCTTGCAGAAGAATTTACTCAAGAAACATTTTATAAGGCAGTAAAGAAAATTGATACATACAAGGGAAGATGTAAGATGTCAGTATGGTTATGCCAAATTGCTAAAAACATATGGTATGACTATTGTCGTAAAAAGAAAAAGACAACTAATATAGAAACAACGATTTTTCCAGAAGAAACAAACAGCACTTCTCCAGAAGAAAAAATTATAAAAGATGAAGAAAAAATAGAATTATATAAAAGGCTACAGCAATTAGATGAAAAAACTAGAGAAGTAATATATTTAAGAATAATAGGAGAATTAAGTTTTAAAGAAATAGGAGATATTTTAAATAAAACAGAAAATTGGGCTAGAGTAACATTTTATCGAGGAAAAAATAAATTTAAAGGAGGGAAGTCATAATGAAAGAAAAAAGAAATTGTAAAATTGTTCAAGATTTACTACCAACTTATATTGAAAATCTTACAAGTACAGAAACTAATAAATATGTTGAAGAACATCTAAAGCAATGTGAAGAATGTACAAAAATATTTAACAATATGAAAAAAGAAATAGAATTAGAAAGGGATTTACCAAAAAGAAATAAAAAAGAAGTAAAATATATAAAAAAATTTAATAGAAAGCTGAATTTATTAAGAAATATTTTATTAGTAATTTTATTAATAGTATTAATCTGGGTGGGTTGCACATTTAGAAAATTTTTGATAATAAAAAATTTACAAGAAAAAGCAAAACAAATAGAAAATGCAGGCAACTATAAAATAACAATTCATTATTCGGACGGATATACAGAATATTATAAAAAAGACAACAAAATAGCAAGTTTTTCGTATTACTACAACGATGAGAATGAGAGAATAGAAACATTAGAATATATTAGAGATGGAAAAGTATATTCATATATGACAACGCCAGAAGAAAAAATAGCAACATCTTATTCTAAAGATTATAAACTTTATGAAGAAAACAGTCCATTCAATTCTAATATCATGGAAGAAGCACTATCTATGGTTGATATAAAGAATGATTTTGAACTTTTTATGCTATGTAGTAAAATAAAATTAGAAAAAGATAATTATAATGGTTATGATTGTTATGTACTAGATAATTCATCTATAGTCATAGATTATGAACATAGATATCAAACATATATAGATGCAGAAACAGGGTTAAAAAGAAAAGTTTCAAATGGGCATAAATATGTTACTTATGAGTATGACTTTAATGGAGTAGATGACATGATTTTTGAAGAACCAGATATAACTGAATATAGGCATTAAGATAAATTATTATAAATAAAAGCTCCTTTACTATATAAGTAATGGAGCTTTTATCAGGGAATTATTCTTCACCTAAAGTTACTTTTATTTCAATTTCTGTAGATCTTCTATAAACTTTTAAGGTTATTTCATCACCAATTTTTTTAGAATTTTTAATTTCATTAACATCATCCATTGTAGAAACAGTTTGACCATCAATTTCTACAATAACATCTCCAGCTTGTAGCCCAGCTTCTTCAGCAGGACTATCTGCAAGAACAGAATCAACATAAATTCCTTTAGTTAATCCATTTCTAATTGCAGTAGCTTCATCTAAAGCAATTCCTTGGAATCCAATATATGGTCTAGCAATTTTTCCATTCTGGATAAGTTCTGTATAAATGCTAACAGTATCATTAATAGGAATAGCAAAACTTACACCTTCAATTCCTGTACCAGATAATTTTAGTGTAGCAACACCAATAACTTGACCTTGACTATTAACAAACGCACCACCACTATTACCAGAATTTATTGCACAGTCAGCTTGCATAACAGTATATTCAACTCCGTCAACAGTCATGTTTCTGTTTAAGGCACTTATAATACCAGCTGTTACAGAATGTTCTAATCCATAAGGGTCTCCAACAGCTAAAACAAATTCTCCAACTTGAACAGAACTAGAATCACCAAATTCTGCAGGAGTTAATCCTGTTTTTTCTATCTTTAGAACAGCTAAATCTGTTTTTTCATCTGTACCAATAATTTTAGCTTCATATTCTGTTTCATCACCATATAATTTTACAGTAATTGAATTAGCACTAGATACTTCATAATATGAAGAAGAATCGGCAGAACTAATTACATGATTATTTGTAAGAATATAACCATCTTCACTAATAATTACTCCAGAACCTTGGCCAGAAGATGTTTGAGTTCTACCAAAGTAACTAACATCATATTCAACATATATACTTACAATAGAAGGAAGAACCTTATTTGCAGCGTATACAGCAGTATCAGAGTAATTAGACAAAGAAACTTGTTCTAAATTAGGATTATTAACTTGTGGTGTAGATAAAGAAATTCCAACTTCTTGAGATTCATTATTATCATTTTTTGAATTAGTAAAATAATAAAAACAAGAACAAACAATTAATGCACCAATTATAGATACAACAAAACAAGCTAAAATAGTAGATGCTCTTTTTGTTGAAGTTTTGTTTTGTGGTGTATCAAACTTTCTAAATAAATCATCATTATCATTCATATAAAAAACCTCCATAAATAATAATATATCTGATAGTTATATATTACAATATTTTTATTAAAAAAAAATTAAAAACAAAAAATAAAACTTTAATCTGCAAAAGCTTGAAAAAGGAGCTATAAATAATATATAATATAGCATATTATTATTGAAAGGTGGATGTAAATAATGAAATCAGAAAAGGGTATTGCTTTAATATTGCTAGTTCTTATAGCAGCAATTCTTATAACAATATCTATTATAGGTGTTAAATATATTTTTCAAAAAGCAGAAGAGGAAAAGATAGAAGATATAAAATCACATATATTATCAATAGAAGCATTAGTAAAAAAAGTAAAGAATAAACATGTAATAAATGAAACCGAAAATCCTTTGATAGGGGTTAAGTTAGAATTAGAAAATAATACTACAGGATATGAAATTCAAGAAGAATTAAAAAATCAATTATCACAAATAGAAGGTGCAGACTTATATATTTTAACACAAGAAGATATAAACAATAATGGTCTAAAACAAATAACAGTAAATAACCAAGAATTTTATATTGTAGATTATAATACTGAAAAAGTATATTATTCACTAGGAATTAATGGAGAATACACATTAACAAATGAAACAGAAGAAAATCAAGCAGAAGGAACAGAAGAAAATACAGAGCAAGAAAATGAAGGTGCAGAAAATGAAGGAACAGGAAATTGAAAGACTAAATAATTTGAAAGAATTTGAAAACAAATTATATCAAAGTGGGACTAAGTTAATTGCTGGTATAGATGAAGCAGGAAGAGGACCTCTAGCAGGACCAGTTGTAGTTGGACTTGTGATAATGAAACCAGATTCTTTTATAGAAGGAATAAATGATTCAAAAAAAGTATCAGAAAAAAAGCGAGAAATTTTATATGAAAAAATAATAGAAGAAGCAGTAGATTGGTCTGTCGGAATTGTAGACCAAAAAGAAATTGACGAAATAAACATATTAAATGCAACTAAAAAAGCTCTTAAAAAAGCAATAATGGATTTAAACGTAAAGCCAGAAAGAATAGTAGTAGATGCATTAGAGAATATAGATACATGTGGAATACCATATACATCAATAATAAAAGGCGATGCAAAAATATACAGTATTTCAGCAGCATCAATTATTGCAAAAGTAACAAGAGATAGAATAATGAAAGAATATGATGAAGTCTATCCAGAATATGGATTTTCTGGACATAAAGGATATGGAACAGCAAAACATATACAAGCAATTAAAGAATTTGGACCATGTGCTTTACATAGACAAAGTTTTATTAAAAATTTCATATGAAATATTGAAAAATAATTATAATTTTGGCTGTGATAAACTTTATTTAAAATTTAATATAATATGTACATTATAAATTTTAAAAAAGTTTTCTATGTCAAAATTTAATTCTTTTATATTAAATTTTAAGAAAGAAAGGAGAAAAAAATATGAACATACAACAAATAATAGCAAATAAAAGAGACAAAAAAATATTATCCCAAGAAGAAATAGAATATTTTGTTAATGAATATGTAAAAGGGAATATTACAGATTATCAAGCAGCAGCACTTGTTATGGCAATATATTTAAATGGAATGACAGAAGGAGAAACAACAATGTTAACATTAGCTATGGCACGCTCAGGAGAAACTTTAGATTTATCCACATTAAATAAAACAGTTGTAGATAAACATAGCACAGGTGGAGTTGGAGATAAAATAACAATAGTGTTAATGCCAATAATTGCTTCACTTGGTATTCCAGTTGCAAAAATGTCTGGAAGAGGATTAGGATTTACAGGCGGAACAATAGATAAATTAGAGTCAATACCAGGATATAATATAGAAATACCTATTAACAATTTTATTGAAATAGTTAAAAAAACAGGAATAAGTGTAATTGGTCAAACAGCTAATTTGGCTCCAGCAGACAAAAAGCTATATGCATTAAGAGATACTATTGCATGTGTTGATAGCATGCCACTTATTGCCTCAAGTATAATGAGCAAAAAAATAGCTGCAGGTGCAGAAAAAATTGTTTTGGATGTTACCGTTGGAAGTGGTGCTTTCATGAAAGATAAAGAGAGTGCAGTTGAAATTTCTAAATTAATGAAAAAAATAGGAACTTTAGCAAATAAAGAAACAGTGTGCGTATTAACTAATATGGATGAACCTGTAGGAAAAGCTGTTGGTAATACTCTAGAAATATTAGAAACAATAGAATGCTTAAAAGGAAATATTCCAAATGATATAAAAGAAATAATATTAGGAATAGGTAGCTATATTATTAAATTAGCAGGAGAAGGAGATAATTTAGAAGAAAATAAAAAGAGAATATTAGAAAATATTTATAATGGAAAAGCATATGATAAATTTATAGAATTAATTACTAGTCAAGGCGGAGACATTAGTTATATTGAAAATCCAGATAAATTTGAAAAGGCAAAATATATTCTTCCAGTAGTTGCAAATAAATCAGGATATATTGCAGAAATAAATGCAAAAGATGTTGGAGAAACATCAGTAGACTTAGGTGCAGGACGAGTAAAAAAAGAAGATGGAATAGACCACGCTGTAGGAATTATTTTAGAGAAAAAGATAGCAGATGAAGTAAAAGAAGGAGAAATATTAGCATATGTTCATGCAAATAATGAAGAAAAAGGAGAAAAAGCAGTAAAAAGATTACAAGAAATATATATAATTGTGGAACAAAAGATAGAACCAGAAAAATACATATTAGATATAATTTAAGAGAGGGGTTTGAGCAAGTTTGGAACTACTAGAAGGATTAAATGAAAAACAAAAAGAGGCTGTAATAAGTACAGAAGGACCATGCTTAGTAATAGCAGGAGCAGGAAGCGGAAAAACAAAAGTTTTAACACATAAAATTGCATATTTAATAAAAGAAAAATATATAAAACCATGGAATATTTTAGCAATAACATTTACAAATAAAGCAGCAAATGAAATGAAAGAAAGAATAGGAGGACTAATCGGAGAAGGTATAAATGACATGTGGGTTGGAACCTTTCATTCAATTTGTATAAGAGTTTTAAGAAGATATATAGACAGAATAGGTTATAACTCAGACTTTTTAATATTTGATACATCAGACCAAAAAACATTGGTAAAAGAATGTATAAAAGAAGCAAACCTTGATGACAAAATCTTTACAGATAGAGGAGTTTTATCAGAAATTAGTAATGCTAAAAATGAAATGTTAACACCAATGCAATACAAAGCTAGAACAGTAGGAGAATATAGAAAAGAAAAAATTGCAGATATTTATGATAGATATCAAAGAAAATTACAAAAAAATAATGCAGTAGATTTTGATGATATTATTAATTTAACAATTAACATTTTAACAGAAAATCCAGATGTTTTGGAATATTATTCAGAAAAATTTAAATATGTTTTAGTTGATGAATATCAAGATACAAATAAGGCACAATTTACTTTGATAACATTATTATCAAGCAGACATGGAAATATAACAGTAGTTGGAGATAATGACCAAGGAATATATTCATTTAGAGGAGCAGATATTACGAATATTTTAAACTTTGAAAAAGATTTTCCAGGTACAAAAATTATAAAACTAGAACAAAATTATAGATCAACAAAAGCAATACTAGATGCAGCAAATGCAGTAATTAAACATAATGAAAAAAAATATGAAAAAAATTTATGGACAGAACAAGAAGGTGGACATGTACCTGTTGTATGTAGAGTTCCAAATGAATATGAAGAGGCAAACTTTGTTGTAGAACAAATAAATCACTTGAAAAGAGAAGAATATTATAAAAATTCAGACTTTGCAATTTTGTATAGAATGAATGCACAATCACGTAGTATGGAAGATATTTTAAGAAGAGAAAATATACCATATAAGATAATAGGTGGATTAAAATTCTATGAAAGAAAAGAAATAAAAGATGCAATTGCATATTTAAGATTAATACAAAATTCAGCAGATAATATCAGTTTACAAAGGGTAATTAATGAACCTAAAAGAGGAATTGGTCAAACAAGTTTAGAAAAAATATCAAATATAGCTGAAATAAATGGAATTTCAATGTATGAGGTAATAAAAAATGCAGAACAATATGGATTAAATAAAGTATTTTTAAATTCAAGAGAATTCATATCAATTATAGAAGAAATATCGGCTAAAAAAGATGAAATGTTAATATCAGAAATTATAAAAGAAGTTTTAAGTAAAACAGGATATACTAAAGCTTTAGAATTAGAAAATACTGACCAAGCTAAGACTAGAATAGAGAACTTAGATGAGTTTTTAACAGTTGCAATGGAATTTGAAGAACAAAATGCAGATAATTCATTATCAGAATTTCTAGAAGGAATCACACTTTCTAGTGATATAGACAATATGGAAGAAACAGAAGATAGCGTTACTCTTATGACATTACATACAGCAAAAGGACTAGAATTCCCAGTAGTATTCCTAATTGGAATGGAAGAAGGAATATTCCCAAGTTATAGGTCAATAGGAGAACAAAGAGAACTAGAAGAAGAAAGACGTTTATGTTATGTAGGAATTACTAGAGCAAAAGAATACTTATATTTAACATGTGCAGAGCAAAGAACAATTTTTGGTTCAACAACCTGTAATAAAATATCAAGATTTCTTGAAGAAATTCCAGATGAATTATTAGAAAAACAGGGAATTAAAGAAAACAAATTAGCAGAAAAAGAATGGCAATATGGTAATAGTAGTGGTGTTAAATCGTATATATCAGTGCCAAATAAGCCAAAAACAACTGCATCTTTTGGATTTAGAACAGCAGAAAGCTTTTTAAATTCAATAACAGCAAAACCAGTAACAGCAGATTTATCTCAATATAAAACAGGGCAAACTATATACCATAAAAAATTTGGTGAAGGAATTATAACTGATATATCTCCAGAAGAAGATGATTTAAAATTGGATATTAATTTTGAAAAAGTAGGACATAAAAGACTAATGGCAAAATATGCAAATTTAGAAATAAGAGGATAACTAAAAAATACATTTCTATGAAAAAGTAGAAATGTATTTTTTACATATAAGAATATTTTTGTATATATTTTTATATTTTGGTAAGAATAAGCATGTAAAATTATAATTTTAAAGGAGATGATAAAAAATGGCTAATTTAACACAAATAGAATTGCAAAATTTAAGACATCTAATAGGTGCACAAGATACATCTTACCAGAAGTTAAATACTTATGCTACACAATGTGTAGATCCACAAATTAAGCAAATATTTACTAAAGCAGCACAAGATGCTTTAAATACAAAACAAAAATTATTAACTTTTTTAAATTAGGAGGTTTAGATATATGGAAGAAAAATATATGGTCAATGACATTTTAGAAAGCACAAAAGCACAATTAACAACATTTCAAGGTGTAATATCAGAAGCTGAAAATATGCAATTAAGACAAACAATACAACAAATACGAAATAATAATGAGGCATTTCAATATGAATTGTTTAAAGTAGCAGAATTAAAGGGGTATTATACACCTGCAAGTATGGCGGAAACAAAACAAATTCAACAAGTAAAAGACGATGTGTCTAAATAAAAATGTGATAGGTGTTTACTAAAACAAAGCTCATGCTAAGAAAAAGTCATAAAGAATCAGCAACACACAAAAACGAGAGCAAGAGTGAGCAAACAAGAGCAAAAATGAGCATAAGCATAATGAAGAGAAATAGAGGTGGCTTTTTAAAATTTTATAAAATTTGCCAAAATTAAAAAAAAAAGGTAAACTATATAAGGTTAAAAAAGGAAAAAGGAGTGTTTAAAATTTTAACGAGTATTAAAAAAATATTTGTACACCTAAGAAGTTCTTTAAAATTCGTATTAATTTTACTTATCCCAGCATTAGCCATAATAGGCATAATATCAGCATTCTACAAACCAACATATAGTGTAACAATAGATGGAGAGTTTATAGGATATACAGATGATAAAAATGGGTTACAACAGACAATTAATGAATATATAGAGAGCGGAGATGCACAAAACGTAGCATTTATTGATATTCAAACATTACCAGAATATTCTTTATGTTTTGTAAAAAGAGAACAGGTAGAAGATACAAATCAAATTTTAGAAAAAATAAAAGCATCTGGAACAACTTATTATGAATATTATGCAATAGTTGAAGAAGATGAAGAAAAATATTATGTGTCTACTAAGGAAGAAGCAGAGGCAGCAATCAATCAATTAAAAGAAAAAGATAGCAATAATATAGATGATATATCATACACACAAAAATATGGAACTGAGCTAGTAGCTTTTTCAGACCAAGACACAATAGTTGCAGGATTATATGAAAAGAAACCAGTATATTACTCATCAGGAAGTACAGGAAGTTATACAGTAGCTTCAGCAAAAATTGATCTTGCACAATATGGGGTAACACTTGTACAACCAATAACATCAGGATATACAATAACATCAAGATTTGGAACTAGAAGGAGTGGAAACCATTCAGGACTAGATATTGCAGCTCCTACAGGTACAGTATATAGAGCGGCAGCAGGTGGAACAGTAACTTTTGCAGGTTGGTCTACAACAGGGTATGGATATTGTATAAAAATATCACATGGAAACGGTGTAGAAACATTATATGCGCACAGTAGTCAATTATATGTTTCAGTAGGTCAAACAGTTGCACAAGGAGAAGCAATAGGAGCAGTTGGTTCAACAGGTTGGTCAACAGGACCACATTTACACTTTGAGGTAAGAGTAAATGGAGCAGTATATAATCCACAATATTATTTGTATAGTGGACAATAATAAAAAATAAAACGATAAATTTTAGTTATAAAATTTATCGTTTTTTGTATCTTATAAAATAAAAATAGCTCTGATTATCAGAGCTATATATTTTTCGTAGATTAAAGTGGTACATGTATATAAAAGGTTGTTCCTTTATTTTGCTCTGTATCAAATGTAATATCTCCATTAAAATGTGCTTTTATATTCGAATAAGACATAAATAATCCAAGTCCAGTTCCAGCTTTTCCTTTAGTTGTTATCATTTCTTTAAATAATTTATTTTTTACACTTTCTGGTAATCCTCCAGCAAAATCTTTAATACTTATTATTAATTGATTATTATTCTGTTTATAAATTGATAATATAATTTGTTCTCCAGTTTTTCCATTATATGCCTGTATAGCATTAGAAATGATGTTATTTATAACTTGTACTAAACTATTAATATTTCCCTTTACAGAAGTGTTTTTATCTATTTGAATATCTTCTTTTAATTCAAGTAAAGCATGGTTTAACTCATGTTTCATTAAAATATTTATTTGTCTTATTAAATCATCGATTGTAAAATCAGTATAAGAAGCATTATCAGAAAAGGTAACTGCTTGACCTTTTACAGTAGTTATTACATCAGACATATAAGCAAGATGTGATTGTATCTTAGAAATCCAATTTCTCATATCTTTAGCGATTTCTAAATGGTCCTCTTTAGTTACTTCGGGATCTCCAATAGATGAAGAATATTCATCTATTAAATCAGAAATTCCTTCAGCAGCTCCAGAAATAGACATTATAGGGGTTTTTAAGTTATGGGCAATACCTCCAATCATTTGACCAAGGCTTGCAAGACGTTCCCTTTCGATTAATATATCTTGATTATTTTGTATTGTTTGCAAATCTAGATTATGCTGAGTTACATCTTTTAGTAGGATAAGGGTTCCTAAAAAAGAACCATTTTCTGTTATTCCAGTAATTTCTAAATGAAAATATTTATCTATATGTTTAAAATATTTATCTATTAATATTGTTTCGTTATTAGTTTGAATTTTTTGTGCAGCACTAACAAGTTTTTTGGATATGGTGTTAAAGTCAATAAAAGAATGCTTTATTTCAAATATATTTTTATTAATAATATCTTCACTGGTTACATTAAATGTTTTTAGTAGAGGTTCATTAAAATCTGCAATAATCATATCTTTGTTCAATATAATATATGAATCTGAAATTCGATTTACTATATTTTTTAAAGTAACAGGTGAGATTTTTAAAAATCCAAATCTAAAAATAGATATTGCAAAACATAATATAGAAAATGAAAAATACATAGGAGTCATATATATATACATATCAAATATACCTAATAATCCAAAGATATTAACTATCAAAGGTATTGAAACACCAATAAAAATTAATAAAGCTTGAATAAAATATAATTTGATATTTTTTATACTATATATTATAAGTCGGATCAATACTATACCTAATAATAAATAGGTATACGCAGAAGTTATATAAAAGAAAGGTCCATAGTTTGCTTCAGAAAGCATAATAGAATATTCCCTATAAAAAAGATGATGAAAATCATTAGTCCATAATGCAATAAGACAAATAATAGGCACAATAGAAAGCTTTAGAATAAGGGGTTTTACATTGATTTTATTATTAGGTTTAGTAAAATCTAAGCACATAACAATAAGAGAAATTGGCAAAAAGACTGTTCCAATATAAACAATATATTCAAAATAAATGGGTTTAATGTTTAAAGCTTTACTAAATAAAATTTGTGCAATTAATCCGGTACAACAAATTAATAAGCAAATTAGTATGCACATAAAAGAAAATTTAAGTTTAGTATGTCTTTCTTGTTTTTTAATAAAGACAAATAGAAACATTATTAGTAAAGCCGATATTACTAAACCTGCAAGTATAAATGTATTTACAAGCATAATTACCTCCTATTAAAATTTAATATAGCCGATAGATTTTAAATATACAACATATTTGCGAATATATTTTTCATTTATTTTTGGCCATTTAAATGACAAACGTTTTAAAAACTTATTAGTAAAAGATGTATCTATTTTTATATTAGATGAATAATTAATATATTTATCCTTAGTAAAGTCATTGATTATTCCAGAAATTGCGTTTTGGGTTTCAGGATTTTTAGACAAAGTGGCTACTTTTCTATTAAAGGTATTTTCATCTACAAATTCTAATTTAACATTTAAAGAATTTAATATTTTCAACAATTTTGCAAAGGTGATATGATTATTGTTTGAAATGTGAAAAATGGTAAAAGGATTTTCATATAATGCTAAGTTGGTAATTGCTGAAGCACATAAATCAACAGGTGAAAATTCAATTCCTAAATCTTTAAATTTTTCTGGTACACATCCAATTTCTAAGAAAGAACGCAGTTTATTTAAAAAGGCATTTTCGGAGACATTAATTTGAAATGCCCCATCGGAAAATCTATTTGTAATATTGCCAAGTCGTAGAATTTTTGCATTTAAATTATTATTTAATATATTTTCCAAAATTAATCTTTCAGCAAGAAATTTCGTTTTTACATATATATTTGATAAATCTTGATTTATATATAAACTTCTTTCAGTGAATACAGTTGTATTATCAGTAAAAGCATTTCCATCTCCTAACATGTTACCAGAAACACTTAATGTAGAAGTATGTATTAATTTACAATTAAATTTTAAACAAAAGTCAATTATATTTTGAGTTCCTTTTATATTAATGTCATTAAAAAGAGTCGAATTACCATAATGTTTTACAATGGCAGCAGAATTAATAACACAAGAAATACTTTTTCCAACTTCTTCATAATATAAATCATTAAGTCCAAGTTTAGACTTTGTTATATCTCCTTCTATAACAAAAATTCGCTTGAATATTAATTTATCATATTTATTTCCAAAGTAAAACCTTAAAATATCTAGTAATCTTGTTTGCGGGTCACTATTGTTCTTTGTGCGAACTAAGCAATAAATATTACTTTTGGTATGTTTTAATAAATTATCTAAAATATGACTACCCATATAACCAGTAGCACCTGTAAGAAGAATGTTTTTTAGCTTGTCCTTTTTTATTCTAGGATTATTAGGATTGGTATTTTTCTCAATAAGCTCATTTATTTTAGTATAATCGTATTCTTCTTCTATAGGTGAATTTGCTTCTTCTAAAGGTTGCTCTGTTTGTGAAATATGTTTTGATAATAACTTAATCGTTGGGTATGCAAATATATCTTTATAAGATATATTTATGTTTCTATTAAAAGCTTCGATTTGTAGCTTAATTGCAGTTAGAGAATCTCCACCAATTTCAAAAAAGTTGTCATTTATACTTACCTTTGATATTCCTAAAACAGTTTCGAAAATTTCAGATAATTGTTTTTGACAATCTGTTTTTGGCGCTTCATATTCAGTTCGCTCAATTTTAATTTTCAATAAAGCCTTTTTATCTATTTTTCCATTAGGAGTTAATTTAAATTTGGTTACCTGTATAAAAGTATTAGGTATAAAATATGCAGGTAATTTTCTTTGCAAAAATGCTCTTAAATCAGATATATTAATAGTTTTTTCTGAAGAAAAATATGCAATTATTTTCTGATTTTCATCTACCATAACAATACTTTTATCTATATTAGGATAACTATATATAGAACTTTCAATTTCGCCAAGTTCTATTCTATGACCATGTACTTTAACTTGATTATCTTTTCGGCAAATGAAACTAATTGTTCCATCTTCATTCCACTTCACTAAATCGCCAGTCTTATAAGCAATAGTTGAACAAAACTCTTCAGGCAATTTAACAAAACTTTTTTCAGTAAGTTCTTTATTATTTAAATATCCTTTTCCAACATTATCTCCAGTAATATACAACTCACCAGGAGTAGAAATAGGAACAGATTTAAGCTTTTTATCTAGTACATATACTTTTAAATTGGATAATGGTTTTCCAATAGGTATAATACGATATTTGTCTAATATTTCATTATTCAAAACAATTGCTGTTGCACAGATAGTAGTTTCAGTAGGCCCATAAGCATTTACTATTTTCATATTTTTATTTAATTTATAATATTTTTTCATAGTATCACTAGAAATAGGTTCAACTCCAATAAGTATTTTCTTTATTGGAACATATTTAAATGTTGATAAAATACTATATACTTCTTCTAAAATATTAGGTGGTATATATAGTAATGTTATATTGTTTTGCACAATACTTTTACAATATTTAAATATGTCAGTAATTGTGTTTTCTTCATATAAATATAATGTTGCACCATTTAATAAAATAGTAAAAAATTCAAAAATGCTAACATCAAAACATATATTAGTAGAAGCTAAACAATTATCTGAACTATCAATTCCATCAAAATAATTTGTAAAATTACTTACAAAATTATTAAGATTTTGATTAGTAATGCGAGCTCCCTTAGGATTTCCAGTAGAACCAGAAGTATAAATAATATATAATATGTCATCTGCTGAAATTTCTACATTAGGATTTTTCATAGAGTTATTTGAATAGTTAAAATCATCTAATAAAATAACAGGAATATTATCATTACTAATTACATTACTAGAAGAAGTTGTTAGTACTAGTTTAGCTTTACTATTCTCCCAAATATAGTTGATTCTTTCAGATGGATATTCGGTTGAAATTGGCAAATAAATAGCACCACATTTTATTACAGCTAACATGGAAATGATCAAATCAATAGAACGATTTAATAAAACAGGTATAATATCTCCTTTTTTTACATCATGTTTAATTAAATAATTAGCGAGCATGTTGGCTTTTTCATTTAATTCTTTATAAGATAAAGAACTGTTTCCTGATACAACTGCAATATCATTAGGTGTTTCTTCTGCCTGTTTTTCAAACAATTGCTTTATGCTAATAGAATTGTCATAGGTTAATTCGGATTTATTAAAGTCAACTAGAATTTTTTGCTTTTCATCAGGACTTATTAGTTCTATATCATTTATCAATATATCATTATTATGAATAACCTGATTGACAATATTTAGAATCCTTTTATGAATATCTATAATGTCTTGTTCAGAGTATTTCACTAATTGATAATCATATGCAATATTAAAATTTCCAGAGTCATTCATATCAAATATATGAATATCAAGGCTATCAGAGGTATATTTGTTTGGAACCCATTGAATATCAAAAGGTATTTCAGAAATTTGAGAGGTGCTACGAACATTTTGATAAGATATAAAAATATCATATAAATTTGGTAAAACATTATGTTTGCTTCTTAAATCTTCTAAAAGTGACAGATAAGAATACTTTTGGTGTTTGAACATATTAAATAAACTACCCGAAATAGTTGAAGCTAACTCAGTAAATTTTACATTTTCGCGCAAGGAAACCTTTAGAGGAATAGTATTAATAAACATACCAGAAGTATGTTTTTCATTCACATTACAACGATTCAAAACTGGAGTGCCAATAACAAAATCATCTAGTCCAGATACTCTATTTATATAAACAGAGAAAATGGACATGAAGAAATTAAAAATAGAAAATTTGGCATTTTTGCATAAAACATTTATTTTAGAAATAAGTTCACTAGGTAATGTAAATTGTTTTCTAACAGATTTACCTATAACATTACTTTGTGAAAAATCATTACTACTTGCAATAGTAGCAATTTCTGGAATTTCATCAAATAAGTTATTCCAAAATAGTTTATCTTTATTAAACTTATCACTTTTTACATATTCTTCTTCAGATTTAATATAATCTATATATGAAGGATATTTAATACCTGAAGTATCTTCATTATTTAACAAACAAGTATAAATTTTTATGATTTCAGAGGCTCCAAAAACACTACTCCAAGCATCTGAAATTAAATGATGCATTCTAATTATAAAGCCACCATGATTATCTGGAAATCTAATTAATTTAAAGTCAAATAAGAAAGAATTTAAAACATTAAAAGGTGTTTCAGCAATTTTCTCGGCTTTATCTTTTAAATCTGCTTCAGATGCTACAGCTATAATATCAAGAGGATTTTTATTATATTCTTCAATATGCTGATATAATTCGCTACCTCTAATTGAAAATTGAAGTCTAAAACTATCACTTTTTTCCACAAATATATGTATGGCTTTTTCTAATAATTTAAAATTTACCTCTTTCTTAATAATTACAGTTCCTGTAATATTTTCAATTGGAGTCCCTTTAAATACTTCTTCTGTATACCAAATAGATTTTTGAGGATTGGTTAATCCGTAAAAACCGTTTTTCATATAGGCACCTCTACATAATATATTTTATTAACGCAAGTATATCATTAAAATAAAGACAAATCAATAATTTTTAGATTAAAAAAGAAATAACTGGAAATAATTAAGGTAGGAGGAAATATGTATAGATATGAAAAAAAAGAAAGCATGATAAAAAAATTTTTCTATATGTTAATATATACAGCACTAATAGCAAGTGTTAGCATATATTTATATGATTTCTACAACAAAATAAATATTGAAGAAGAACCACAAACAAATAATTTTCAAGCTGTTACATTATCTACAGAACAAAAAGAAGAACAATCTGAAACAGCCATAACAGATGTTGCTAAATGTGTAGTCGGAATATCTAAAATAAAAGATGTTGGAGAATCAATTTTTATGTCCTCTACAATAGAAGAACTAGGCTTAGGAACAGGAATGCTAATATCTAATAATGGATATATATTAACTAATTGGCATGTGGCAGGAAATAAATATAGTTCATGCTATGTAACATTAGAAAATGGAGAGACTTTTAAGGGAAATACTGTATGGGCTGACTCTGATTTAGATGTAGCGATTGTAAAAATAGATAGTAATGGACTTAATTATTTGAATTTAGGAGATTCAGATAATATATATCTAGGGGAAACGGTATATGCTATTGGAAATCCAATAGGAATGGAGTTTCAAAGAACTGTTACATCAGGAATTATTAGTGGTTTAAATAGAACAGTAAAATTAGAAGAAAATGGAAACTTAAGTTATATGGAAGGACTTATACAAACAGATGCAAGTATAAATCCAGGAAATAGCGGAGGTCCACTTATCAATAAGAAAGGTGAGGTAATTGGTATTAATACAATCAAAATAGAAGATACCGAAGGAATAGGATTTGCAATACCAATTAATGTTATAAAACCAGTAATTGAAAGTTTTGTGAATACAGGAAATTTTGAGGAAGCATATCTAGGAATTTTTGCATATGATAAGCAAGTTATACCATATCTAAATTCTGATATTGATTTTGAAAATGGAATATATGTGGTTCAAATAATGGCTGATGGAGCAGCTGCAAGAGTAGATATAAAAATTGGAGATATTATAACTGCAATTGATGGAAATATAGTCAATAGAATGGGAGAATTAAGAAATTATATTTATAAAAAATCGCCAGGAGATATTGTTGAATTATCAATAAATAGAAGTGGAAGAGAATATAAAGTTAATATAAAATTAGGAAAAAAATAAAATAAAAAGCCAAATTTTGTCAAAAAACGATAAAATACTACCCAAATATGCAAAAACAGTTATTTTTTCAAAGAAAAATTGGACAAAAAACAAAATATGTGCTATAATAATAAATTAGACAAGCGGTAGAAAGTCATTTGTTGCGAAGAATAATTTCTGAAAAGGAGGAATCCCAAATGACACTTGCTTCAAGATTGCATCACATTGCCAAGGCGACTGGGAAGGCACAGGCCAAGATGGCTGCCGAGTTCAGCTATGACATAGCAGGACATCGGCATGAGCGGTTCCTTAGGGAGTGTCTCATCCAGGCCCAGCTGGGCCAGACCAAAGTCCGTAGGGCTCAAAGCACTATTGACGAATCCCTCCAGAGGGAGGGATTTGAGATAGTTCGGCGAGGAACCCGAACGTACATCAGTTTCGAAGAGAACAACACCGCCGAGTAGGCACGCAAAAGGAGGATGCATGAATGCGAAGCGAAAGGAAGACCGGTCCGATAGGACGGGTCTTCCCTTTTTTACATATTTATCTATTTTCAGAAATAAAATATTCTATACAATTGAAGCTAAAACTAATATTCCTAAGTTATCATTATAAATTTCATCAAACTGAGAAATAGGTAGAGGATTTATACCAATACCAGCTTCAATTGTAAAACCTGGTTTTCTATATTCTTGTAAAAACCAATCTTTATAACCAGCAAAACTAGAATTATAAGGAACATCTGCTAAAGTATAACCACTTACCTGGCTAAATTGATTACCAATGGCAATAGATTCAGAAGGAGCATAATCTTGAAATTGCCAATAAATTTCTTTCCCCTGTGTATGATATGCTAAAATTAATCTAAAATGATGCCTTAAAGTAAAATTATATAAATCTAAAGCCTCAGGTTCTGTAAGAGGACCGAAACCAACAAAATCGCGAGGCGCAGGAGAGGTAAAACCTTGAGAAAATTTAATTCTACGAGCCTCATCCCAACCAGCAGGAAATTGTAAATTTAAATCTACACCTGTAAGTCTGATTAACTTCCATATAGGAAAATTTAAAGTTTAATATAAAAATATTTACAGGAGTAAGGTGTAATTAGGCATCTTGCTTTTATTTTGTATGTAAAAAATAGAAATACTATAAAGGATAAATCTATATCTATAATTTGTATAAATAATTCCTAAAAATTTGTTGAAAAAAGTGGAATTATATGATATAAAATATAATGATATTTTATAAATAAAAATTGAAATACAAGAGGAAAAAATATGAATAATAAATTTAAATTTATAGATCTATTTGCAGGTATAGGGGGATTTAGAATAGCTCTAGAAAATGTTGGAGGAAAATGTGTTTTTAGTTCTGAAATTGATCCTCATGCTTGTGATATGTATGAGGCTAATTTTGGGGAGAATCCGTATTGTGATATAACGACATTAGATCCTGACAATATACCAGATTTTGATGTGTTATGTGGGGGATTTCCATGTCAAGCATTTTCGATATGTGGAAAACAGAAGGGGTTTATTGATGAAACAAGAGGAACTCTATTTTTTGATATAATAAGAATTTTGCAAAAGAAAAAACCAAAGGTATTCATTTTAGAAAATGTAAAAAATCTTACCACACATGATAAGGGTAGAACACTATCTATTATGTTAGATACATTACACGAGTTAGGATATACTGTGAATTATCAAGTGTTGAATGCAAAAGATTTTGGCTTACCACAGAACAGAGAAAGAATTATATTAGTTGGAAATTTAAAGGGAGTTCATTTTGATTTTAATAAATTGAAAAAAAAAGAATCAAAACCTATGAAATATTTTTTGGATGTGAGAGGAGAGTTTGAGTATCTTAATCCAAGTGAATATACTATTTTGGAGAACAAATATATAAAAGAACAGCCAAATTCAGGATTAATATTTATTGGATATAGAAATAAACCAATTAGAAAAGCAGGAGTAAGACCAAATACAGAACATTTATCGAGAGTACATAGACAAATTAACCGAATATATTCATCAGAAGGAATGCATCCAACTATTGCATCTCAAGAGGTTAATGGGAGATTTTTTATATACGATAAAGATAGAGTAAGAAAGCTAACTCTTGATGAATGTTATAGATTTTTTGGATTTCCAGATGATTTTAAAAAAGTAGGAAATTCATCAAAATTATATGAGAGAATAGGAAATAGCGTATGCATACCAGTTATTCAGTCAGTAGCTGAAGAAGTAAAAACACAATTGTTAATGGAGGGAGATATGAGTAATATAGAGAACGAGGATAAAAAATTAGATCCTTTTGATTTCTTAGAGAAAGTTTATAAAGAGGCAAGTAAGGAAAAAGATGTAAAAAATCTAAATGATAGTCAAAAAAATAATATTAAAATTATAGTTGAAAAAGAACAAAATAATAAAGGAGTATTTACGGCTATTGTGTCTAGTTTGACATATAAGTGTTTGTTTCCATATCAAGATGTTAGGTATCATAAAATAGAACTACCTAATGGATATAGTGGTAGATCATTTGATACAAAATATGTTACTCCATTTCTAAAAGAAAAGAGATTCCTAGGAGCGATGAAAGAATCTGGATGGCTTACTAGAAGCATAGAACAATCTCATCCATTTACAAGAGATTTCCCGGGTAAGATAAATAACAAGGAATTAAAAGATGCATTTTTAAATATATTTGAGGACATAGAAGAAAATAACGTATTAGCATATGAATATTTGAAAGGGATTTTTATATTAAGTCAAATAGAAAAACAAAAACGCACTATAGAGATAATAAATCCAATTACAAAAGAAAGTAATATGTCTATTACAAAAATAATGGAATTGATGAATAAACATTTTTATTATAAATACTCATCTAGAGGTGCATCAATATTACCTGTAATAGCATTTTATAGTATTTATCAATGTATGATAAAACATTTTGATAGATTTAAAGACAAAACTTTAGATAAATTAAGTTCGCATACATCATGTGATAAAAGTTCTGGAGAAACAGGAGATATAGTAGTAAGAGATAAAGAAACAAATGAAATTTATGAAGTACTTGAATTGAAATATGAAATTAAGCCAAATTTTTTAATGGTTCAAGATGCTTATGACAAAATAAAACATAAAGAAAATGTACAAAGATATTATATATTAAGTACAAAACATGCAGATAAGGAAGAAATGGAAAAAATAAATAAATTTATAGAAAAAGTTTATGAAGAATATGGATGCCAAATAATAATAAATGGAGTGTTTGATTCATTAAAATATTATTTAAGATTATTAACAGATACAGATGAATTTATAACATATTATACTAAAAATTTACAAGAAAATACAGAACTTAATTACGAACATAAAATTGCATGGAATAGAATTATAAAAAATAAAGAAGAATAATTTATATGAAATATATGATTTAAGATAGGAGATAAAATGATAGATACACCATCACCTCTTAGATATCCAGGGGGAAAAACAATCTTATATAAAAACATAAGAAATATATTAGAAGAAAACAATTTAATAGATGGTACATATATGGAGCCATTTTCTGGTGGAGCTGGATTAGCCTTAAAATTATTAATAAATAATGATGTAAAACGAATAGTTATAAATGATTATGATTATGCGATTTATGCTTTTTGGCACAATGTATTATTTGAAACGGAAAAATTTTGTAGAGATATAGAAACAATTAAAGTTAATTTAGAAGAATGGGAGAAACAAAAAGAAATTTACAACAATCAAAATATTTATTCGTTATATGAAATAGGCTTTGCTACATTTTTTTTAAATAGAACAAATAGATCTGGGATAATAAAAGGAGGACCTATAGGTGGAAGAAAACAAGAGGGAAAATACAAAATTAATTGTAGATTTAATAAACCAGTATTAATAAATAAGATAAAAAGAATAGGACAATACAGTAATAAAATCAAATTATATAATTATGATGTTAATGAATTTATAAATAAGGTTATAATGAAACAAAAAAAAGAAAATTTTTTTGTATATTTTGATCCACCTTATATCAAAAAAGGACCAGAACTATATAAGAACCATTTTAATCACGAAGAACATGAATATTTATCTAAAAATATTAAAGATAAACTTTTTGAAAAAAATTGGATTGTTACATATGATAAAAGTGAACTAGTATATAAATTATATGAAAATTTTTGTATAGTAGATTTTGATTTGAATTATTCAGCTGGTAATAATAAAGTTGGTAATGAATTAATGATATTTAGCAATAAATTAGTAACTAAAAATTCAATAAATATATAGCAATTTGGAGGTTTAAATTGATAAAGAGTATAACATTTGAACATTATAGAAAGCTAAAAGAAATAGAACTTCACTTTTCAAAAGGAATCAACATTATTTCAGGAACAAATGGTACATGTAAAACATCAGTATTACATATTATTAGTAATTCTTTTAAAGAACCAATAAAAATAGGAAGTATGAAAGTTATTAGAGTTTTAAACACAAGTACTAATCCTAAAATTGAAACGTTAACTAAAGGAGATAAAAAATATGTTGATCCTGCACTTGGAACTACTGGTACATTATATAGGGCAGAATATTTTGATAATAGAATATTAGAATTTAGAAGAAAAAATGATAAAGAATTAGAAAAAACTAAAAAAAGATTTAGGATTATACCTAAATATACAAAAGGTAAAAGAGAATCTTTACCAGAAATACCAGTAATTTATATGGGATTAACTCGTTTAGTTTCTGCTGGCGAAATAGATGAAAATGATTTTAAAAAGAAAAAAGATAGCTTACCATTAGAATATCAAGAAGAAATAGCAAAAATATATCGAGATTTAACGGGACAAGTTATTGATGTTAATACATATAAAATTATGCAATTTAAAGATATGAAAACGAGAGCGGATTTCTTGACTAATGATGATGGAATTGATTCAAATACTATTTCTGACGGACAAGATAATCTACATATGATTTTAACAGCATTACTTTCATTGAAATATTATTATGAACAAGAGAAAAAAGAAAGTATATTGTTAATAGATGAAGCTGATGCTACTTTACATCCAGATTTACAATTAAAATTGTTAAAAATTATGAAAAGATATAGCGATGAATATAATATTCAAATTGTTTTTACAACGCATAGTTTAGATTTACTTGAAGAAGGATTAAAACGTGATTATTATAATGTAATTTATATAGATGACGATATTGAAAAAGTAAAGGTATTAAATAATGAAAGATTGGATATATATAATATAAAGAGTAGACTTTATGAAAAGTCAATGGAGGACATTATGAAAGATAAATATATTCCAGTCTATACAGAAGATAATGAGGCTAGAATTTTTCTAGAAATGATATTAAATTATTATGCTGATACAATTGATGAGTTTGCAAAAATTCGAAATTACTTTTATTTAGCAGATTCGTATATTGGATGTAGTAATATGGAAAAATTGTTCAAAGATAAAGTATGTGGTAGACAGTTTAAAAATTGTATTGGAATTCTAGATGGTGATGCTGAACTAGATGAAAAGAGCTTTTCGAGTAATTTAATGAAACTTCCAGGAAATGATTCTGTAGAAAGATTAGTATTTAATTATTCGAGAGAACTATTCGAAAATAATGAAGCGGATTTTTGGGATAGTGAATCAGTTATGGATACTGCAATAAATAGAAAATATTTTAAGGATAATATTTTAAAGGAAATTGAAGAAATACCAATTAGAATTAAAGAAAATCCAGAGCGTAAAGAAAGAGAATTAAATAAAAATTGTTTTAATAAAGCTAATAACAAAACTTTTTTTGAATTGGTTTTAAAATATTGGATAAAGTCATCAAATAATAAAGAGGCATTAGCTTTCTTTTATAATGGAATTACTACTTTATATGAAAAAACTGCAGAATTAAATGGAATTAATAGAAAATTGTTAAAAAAATAATCAAAACATATGTAACGTATATTAAATAAATTTACATTTACAAAATATATTAACTGTGATTTAACATGTCACAGTTTTTCCTTTATAAATTAATACAAAAAATATTCTCCCAGCGGGCAAAAAGGGTTTTAGGGAGAATTCCATAAACAGCAAAAATGGTGTCAAAACACCAAGCTGGCGAATTTTGGGCATTAAAAAATGCTCTCAAAATTCGGAGCAAAATATAGTTTAATTTAATATAAATATATTTATGGGCAAAATAAAAAATTTATTTTGCCCATAAGATTTTTCACTTTCAATTGCTTTTAATAGTAGAGAGGTTATATGAATAATTTTTCTAAAAATTAATACACATTAGTAAGAGGTGGAGCAATTGAAAAAAAATGACCTAAAGGTTTATTGCAAATTTGATAATAATAAAGAATCAATTGATAAAGTTATCTGTAAAATATTTAAAGACTATTCTCAAAATAAAAATATTGAATTAAAGAGCAGACAAAATGAAAATAATACGTTAGAATAACTTTAATGTAAATATTTTTATGGGAAGGAGTGGTATGTTTAA
>CALXVG010000007.1 GCA_944391955.1 uncultured Clostridia bacterium | reverse complement strand
ATTGCTCTAAATAGGCTATTACTCTAGCATTTTACCTCTATATTATTTCCGGACATTAAGGAAATAGGTGTATGATTTCCTACTATATGTCCTTCGTCTATCATTCTTTTTACTAATTCTGGTTGTGTGTTTAGATAATGTCCTGTTATAAAGAATGCTGCTTTAACATCATTTTTTTGTAATGTATCTAAAATAGTACTTGTATATCCTGCTTCATATCCTTCATCAAAAGTCAAATAAACATATTTATCTTGATTGTTTCCTATTGCAATATCATCATTTTCATCTATTAATTGTTTATTTTTACTACCTAAATCTGGTTGCTCGTGATTATCCGAACGTTTAATTCCCCATTCAATTTTTTTATTGTCTAAAACAGCATCTGCACTTGTAATTACTGTTTCAGAGTTTTTTAAAACATTACTCTTAATCGTACTCACTGTAAACAAAATAAGTATAAAACCTATAGCCAAATAAGTAATCTTTTTTAATTTCATAAATATTCCAACCTTTCTTAATTGATATTATGAAATTAAATTTATAATATTACTTTTTTTATTAAAACCAAATCCCAATTGGGATTTGGTTTATTTGTTTATGACTTTTAGGGCTTCTCCTGTTGTTTTGTCTTTATCAAATTTATTCATTATTAATATTAGTATTATTGTTGGAATTATTATTGCTAAGTATATCATTATACTCATCTTCCAATTTCCTGTTGCAATGTTTGCTCCTGCTAATGTTGAAGATATTATTGATGGTGTTCTTGCTAGTGTTGATATTATAATAAATCTTACTGGTTGTACTGGTAACAAGCCTGATATATATACAAGTAAATCTTTGGGTGTTCCTGGCAATAGGAATAATATAAACATTATTTTTTCTATTTTGTTTGGGTTTTTAAATAGTTTGCTATTTTCAATTTTTTGAACTTTTTCTTTATCACAAAAGTTATATACAAATTTTCTGCCAAATTTTCTTACCATAAAAAATATTCCTGTTGATATGAGTCCTGCTGAAATTAAAATAAAAATTGTTCCCCATAATCCCCCATAGCACATACCTGTTAAGATTTCTATTGGTTCTCCTGGAACTATAAATAAAAATATTTGTGCTACTTGTAACCCAAATAGTACTAGAAATCCCCAAAATTTCCATTCATCTATTTTTTCTTTAAACTCTAGTCTTCCTTGTTCTGTTGATAAGTTCTTTATTAATGGAAATAAGTATACAAGTACTGCTATTATTAAAGCTACTACTGTTATTGTTAATATTATTTTTAAAATTTTTGTTTTATTATTTTTCAATATTTTTCTCCATCTATTAATATTACAATTTTTTTGAATATATAAAAATCTCAGTTTATTCCTGAGATTTTTATTATTATTTACATATCATCTTCTTCGTCATGGTGATGATGACATTCACCATCACAACAATCACAGTCATCATCACAATCATCACAATTGCAATCTTTTCCCCAGTCTAACTCTATTGTATTATTACACTCAGGACATGATATTTCATCTTTATCTGCGATTTCGTCCATCTCTACTACAAATTCTTTATTGCAATATGGACATGCTATTTCCATAGAATATTCATCTTCTTCTTCATCATCGTCTAAGTAAATATCATTTTCTATCTTTTTTAAGCTTTTTTCTATTTTTTCAATCTTCTCATTTGTTAGTTGTTGTTCCATTGCTAGTTTTGTTATTTGCTCAGTTGATATTTCATTTATTCTAGTCAATTCATCAAGAAATAAATTGTATAAATTGAAAATTTCAACTTTTGCTATTTCCATATCTTCTTTATTTGTGATTTTTTCTTCTAAGTCTGTAATTATCTTTTTTATATTTAAACTTATATCAGCCATTTTTAAATCCTTTCCATGTATTCACCAGTTCTTGTATCAATTCTAATTTTGTCACCTGTGTTTACAAATAGTGGAACATTTATAGTTGCTCCTGTTTCTAGTTCTGCTGGTTTTGTTGCACCTGCTCCTGCTGTATTTCCACTAAATCCTGGTTCTGTATATGTTACTTCTAGTTCCACAAACATTGGTGGTTCAACTGCAAATATTTTTCCTTTAAATGCTAATGTTTTTACTATCATATTTTCCTTTAAGAATTTTAACATATCTCCTAAATCTTCTCTATTAAGTGGAATTTGGTCATATGTTTCATTATCCATAAAATAATATAAATCTCCATCATTATACAAATATTGCATTTCTCTTTTTTCAATTTCTGCACCTTGTAATTTTTCTGAAGGGTTAAATGTTTTCTCTAACACTGCTCCTGTTATTACATTTTTTAGCTTTGTTCTAACAAAAGCTGCTCCTTTTCCTGGTTTTACATGTTGGAATTCAATTACTTTATATACTGAACCTTCCATTTCAAATGTTGTTCCGTTTCTAACATCTCCTGCCATATATACTTCTGCCATAATCTATTACCTCTTTCTTTTTTATTTTTACTTTTCTATTTTACTATATTTTTCCGCTTTTTTCAAGTGTTCCTATGAAATTATAGTATTTACTATATTACTGTATATTTCTTTGGTGATTTTGTTAAAATTGTTTTTGTGTTTTGCTCTACTAATATTGTATCCTCTATTCTTATTCCGAATTTACCTGGTATATATATTCCTGGTTCAATTGCTACTGTCATATTCTTTTTTAAGTAAGTATCATTTTTAGATGTTATATATGGTATCTCATGAGTTTCTAGTCCTATGCTATGGCCTAATGCATGTATCAAATCATATTTGTATAACCTTAAATCTGTTTCTACCATTTGTGAAAGTGTCTTTATACTTGAGTATTCTCTAATTTCATCTTCTGCATTTAGCAAATTTTTTAATACTAAATCATATATTGGCTTTATTTCTTCTAATATACATCCCATAAAAATCGTTCTTGTCATATCTGAACAATATCCGTGATATTTACAACCCATATCTATTAAAATTGGATCTGCCATTTGTACTGCTCTATCTGAAGGTTTCCAATGTGGCTGTGAGCTATTTTCTCCTATTGCTACAACCGTATCAAAAGCTAATCCGTCTGCCCCATTTTCTTTGAAGAAACATTCAATTTCATTTGCTATTTTCTTTTCTGTCACTCCTACTTTTATAAACGTTAATAAGTGTTCAAAACATTTATCTGTAATTTCACATGCCTTAGTAATATTGGCTATCTCTTCTTTGTCTTTTACAGCTCTTAATTTTTCTATTAGATTATCTGTTTCTGCCATATTATTAACTTTATATTTTTGTTTTAAAAAATGATATTGTTTATATGTTACATATCCTTCTTCAAATCCTACGTTTTCGCAAAATAGGAAAAAGTTTTCGCATTCATCTTTGCTAACATCTCTAAAATCCATAACAATTATCTCATCATTGATTGTTAGGGTGCTTTTTACACTTTCTAGATACATTGTATATGTTAAAAAAATATTTTCTTTTCTTGTAATTAATAATGTTCCTTCATTTTCTATATTTGTTAAGTATTTGATATTAATTGGGTTAGTAATTATCATTCCCTCTAGATTTAAGCTTCTTAATCTCTCGCGTAAAAGTCTTATTTTCTCATTCATAAAAACCTCCATTCAAAGCTCATAGTTCTAAAGAATAACTCTAAAATTCAAACCACTAAATAAAATATCTTCTTATGCTTTATATAAGCCTAATGAAAAAATCTGCATCAAACTTACATATAAAACATTCGTTGGAACAAAAATTGTAATTATTGTTGCTAAAACTATAAATGGTCCGAATGGAATATATCCATCTTCACGATTTTTCTTTGCTAAAACTATAACTATGCTTATTATTGCTCCTATTAAGAAAGATAATACTGATATTATTATTATTCCTGTTAAACCGAAATATAATCCTAATGCTCCCATTAGTTTTACATCTCCTAAGCCCATTGCTTCTTTTCCTGCAATTAGTCCTCCTATTAATGTTATAGCTAAAAATATTCCTCCTCCGGCTAACATTCCTAACAAAGCATCTTTTGCCATGCTTAAGTTAAATATTCCAAGTACAAATGTAAAAATTAATCCTATCTCAAACATTGTTAAATTTAATCTGTTCGGTATTATTTGTTCTTGGTAATCAACTACAAATGCACATATTAACATTGGTACTAATAAAGCAAATCTGAAAAATTCTAGATTGACTCCAAATTTATACAATAAGGTTACATATAATATTGCATTTATTAATATTAATGAATAGTTTGGTTTTGCAATTAGTTTATATTGTTTAAAACTGTCTTTTGATAAAATTTTTTTCTCTTTCACAAATGTTTTGTTCAAGTAATCTACAACTTGTCCTATCATTCCGCCGATAAATAGTACAACTACATAGATTAAAATATGCGTATCATTTAAGTACATTCTTTTCTCCTTCGTATTTTACTTTTTTACATTTATATTATATTTATTTTACTTTTATATGTCAAGGTGTTTTGCCTATAATTGCGTATAATTTTGTAATACTTATATACTGCTGTATTGTATAAATTTTATTTGTATAAATTGGTATCAAAATTTCGCTTGTGAGCATTGACAAAAAGTAAAATAATTAGTATAATGGAAACATATGGGGGTGTATTTGGTTTCGACAGTTTTTTTGCAATATAAATAGCGAGTAGTGGATGGTCGCTTCGGCCACTTAAAAAAAGCGAAATAAAAATAAACGCTGATAAAGAATTAGCATACGCTGCCTAGTTGCAACGTCATCTTACTGTAAAGCCTACTGTTATAGATAAGGTGTCGACTAAAGTAGGAAACAAAATTATTTCTTGCCTTGGAAATAATGGGTATTTAAAGGCTACCAATAATTCAAGCGTGTTTATTTGCAAGAATTTGAGGGAATTTTCAATAATAAACTACACTCGTAGAAGTTTATATGAATAGGAAATTGGACGAGGGTTCGACTCCCTCCACCTCCACCAAATTCTAATCAAAAATAGTTGTTTAACAAATTGGATTACTTCATTTGTTAACAACTATTTTTATATAATGCTTATTTTACTCTACACGAGTATTGGCTGAATTTGTTCTTCGTTTAAAGCTTTTATTGTTGTTTCTAAAATATGTTTATTACTATACATTAGAGAATTTGGTTTTGTTATTGGGTTATCCTGTCTAAAAGGTATAAAAAACATTTTTTTCATATTTAATAGCTTTCCTATATTTTTTGCTTCTATTCCTAACCCCTCTAGACTTGCAATGCCTATAACAATATTTTTGTCATTTTTTAAGTTTTTTTCTACTGCTTTTAACACAGCTGTATCCATTATTCCATTTGCTAATTTTGCTATGTGATTTCCTGAACATGGTGCAATTATCATTATATCTATATCGTTTTTGTTTAATTCATTTTCAACTTCTTGAATATTGCATAATATTTTTTCTTCTGTTATATCTGTAATTTGTTTTAGAATCTCTAATTTATCTCCATAATAATTAACAGACATTATTGGTATAATGTCCGCTCCTTCATTTTTTAATATATGAATTTGAGGAATTACTTTTTTTATTGCATATAATGAACCTGTTATCCCAAATGTTATTTTTTTACCCTTGAGTAGCACTATAATTCCTCCCTCTTATTTTATATATTATATTATATGTTTTTATGTTAATAAGAGTGATTTTATTATTTATAAAGTTCTAAAACTTGTTTCAATATTTCTTTTGGCACTAAATCTTCTATTGTTTCTCCTTTTTTTAGCTTTTCTCTGATTTCAGTTGAAGACAAATCTATTTTATTTATATCTGAAAGTTTCATTATTGAATCTTTATATTCTTTTAAAAAATTATTTTTTTCAATAATTTCTTCTGTTTTATCTTCTCCTCTTTCTAATACTAAGATTTTAAACTCTTTCAAAAGTGTATCTGCATTGTGCCATGTTTCCAACATTTTTAAATTATCTGAGCCTAACACAAAGTAGATTTCATGTTCTTTGTACTGTTCTTTTATTAATCTTAATGTTTCTAATGTATATAATTGTCTTTTACTATCTAACTCTATCCTAGATACTTCTAAACCTTGAACATTTTTACAAATTTCTTGAAGCATGGAAAATCTAGCTTCATTAGAAGCTAGTCCATCTTTATTATATTTAACATTTACTGGTACAAAAATTACTTTTTCGACCATATTATTTTTTTCTAAAATCTGTTTTGCTAAACTCAAATGAGAATTTGCTGGCGGGTTAAAAGCCCCGCCAAATACTGCAATAATTTTTTTCTCCATTTTCTATTTCAGTCATATTCCGACCTCAGTCATCCGATTTCTGACATCTAACTTCCGACATCCGACTTCGGTTTTCCGACATCCGACATCTGACCTCCGACCTCCGTATTAGTACATTCCATCCATTCCCTGTGGCATTCCTGCTCCATTTCCGCCACAATGGCAATCCTTTTCTTTCTTTTCAATAACAACGCTTTCTGTTGTTAATATCATAGAAGCCACACTTGCTGCATTTTGAAGAGCACTTCTTGTTACTTTTGTTGGGTCTACAATTCCTGCTTTTTTCATATCTACATATTCTTCCTTACTTCCATCAAATCCTATACCTGGTGCTGATTCTTTAACTTTTTGTAATATAACTGCTCCCTCTAATCCAGCATTTGTTGCTATTTGTCTTAATGGTTCTTCTAATGCTTTTAAAACAATTTTTGCTCCTATTTTTTCTTCTTCATCTAGTTTTGCAATTGCTTTTTCTACTTTTGGCATAACATTTATAAGTGCTATACCTCCACCTGCAACTATTCCTTCTTCTACTGCTGCTTTTGTTGCAGATAATGCATCTTCAATTCTCAATTTCTTTTCTTTCATTTCAACTTCTGTTGCTGCACCAACTTCAATTACAGCTACTCCACCTGCAATTTTTGCTAGTCTTTCTTGTAGTTTTTCTTTATCATATTCACTTTTTGTTTCTTCTAATTGAGCTCTTATTTGTTTTACTCTAGCAGCGATTTCTTCTTTGTTTCCGCTACCATCAACAATAATTGTATTTTCTTTTTGTACTTTTACTTGTTTTGCACTACCTAATTGGTCAATTGTTACATCTTTTAATTCTAAACCTAAATCTGAAGTTATAACTTCTCCACCTGTTAGAATTGCGATATCTTGTAGCATTTCTTTTCTCTTATCTCCAAATCCAGGTGCTTTTACAGCTACTACATTTATTACTCCTCTTAGTTTATTTAATACAAGTGTTGATAATGCTTCTCCTTCAATATCATCTGCAATTATTACTAATTTACCTGATTGTTGCATTAAACTTTCTAATAATGGTAATATTTCTTGGATATTGCTTATTTTTTTATCTGTTATTAGGATATATGGATTTTCCATAATTGTTTCCATTTTTTCTGTGTCTGTTACAAAATATGGAGAAATATAGCCTTTATCAAATTGCATTCCTTCAACAACATTTACTCCTGTTGTTGCTGTTTTTGATTCTTCTATTGTTATAACTCCGTCTTTTGAAACTTTTTCCATACTATCTGCAATTAGTTCACCTATTTCTTTGTTATTTGCAGATATACTTGCAACTCTAGCAATATCTTCTTTTCCATTAATTTCTGAACTTATTTCTTTTAATCCTTCAACTGCTGCTTCAACAGCTTTATCTATACCTCTTTTTATAGACATTGGATCTCCACCTGCTGCAACATTTTTTACTCCTTCTTTCATTATAGCTTGTGCTAATACTGTTGCTGTTGTTGTTCCATCTCCTGCTATATCATTAGTTTTTGTTGCAACTTCTTTAACTAATCTTGCTCCTACATTTTCATATGGGTCATCTAATTCTATCTCTTTTGCTATTGTAACACCATCATTTGTGATTAGTGGTGCTCCGAAACTTTTATCTAATACTACATTTCTTCCTTTAGGTCCTAATGTTACTTTTACTGTATCTGCTAAAATATTTACACCATCCAACATTTTTTTTCTGGCATCTTCACCAAATTTAATTTCTTTTGACATACAAAAATCCCCTTTCTTATTCAACTATTGCTAATATATCATCTTGTCTTACTATGATATATTCTTCTCCTTCATATTTTACTTCTGTACCTGCATATTTATTTACTATGACTTTATCTTTCTTTTTCACAATCATTTTTATCTCTTTTCCGTCCTTTTCGCCTCCTGGTCCTACTTCTATTACTTCTGCTATTTGTGGTTTTTCTTTTGCTCCACTTGAAAGTATTATTCCACTTTTTGTTGTTTCTTCATTTTCTAACATTTTTATAATTACTCTGTCTTGTAGTGGTTTTAACATATTTATTCCTCCTTTAAAAAATTATTAGCAATTGCTTTGTTCGACTGCTAATAATTTATACCTTTTTTTAGCAATTGTCAATAGTTTTTGCTAAAATTATTTTCTATTCACTCCTATTATGCCTCCTAATCCGCCTATTGCAATGCTTGCCGCAATCATAATTATTGCATAATTATTTAATGAAAAGTTTTTTGAAATAGTACTTGACATTAAATATAGGAATAATACATAAATTAATCCTACTGCAATTCCATTTAATATACCATTTTTCTTTATACTACTTGCTGTAATTTGGCTCCCTATTAAAATACTAATTGCTGTAATTATAATAATTACTGTTGGTGTCATATTTTCATTAAAATTTGTATATGTAAGAACTATTGCAAAAATCACAAGTAGTATTATTGATATTACAATTGCTAATATACTTCCTTTCAGTATTTTTATTATATTATTTGAATGTGTACTATTTTCATTTACTTTTATCATAATATATCCTCCTATTTTAATTTTTACATCATTAAATTATATTCTTCAAAAAAAAATATATTACTTTTCTATAAAATATAGACAAATTTTTTATTTTTGTGTATTATATAAATAGTCCGACTAGGAGGTAAAAAATATGCTTAAAGTAAAAAAAGTTTTTTTATTTGTAATTATATTTTGTGTATTATTTGTTTCTTCATCTTTTGCTGTAGATATTGTTACTCATCCCAATAATACTGATGCAGAAGCACATACGAACATAACTGAAAATATAAATAACGATTCAACAAGAAGTAATACTTCATCATCAAGTCTCTCTAGCTCATTACCAACTGTTTCTACTTCATCCTCACAATCACAAGATACTGCATTAACAACATCAGATATTATTGATATTATTGTAGTTGCTGTTGGAATTGTTAATTTTCTATTAGGAATTGCTATCATACTTCGTTTTAAATAATATATTGTGCCTTTTTTTGTAAAAAGAGGCATTTTTTTTATGCATATTTTTTATGCAAAAATAAATACTATTATTGAAAAAACTAATAGGAGGTAAAATTTATGTGTAAAAAAAGTTTAATATTATTATCTACCTTTTTTGCAGTTTTAATACTTTTATCTAATATTGTTTATGCAAATAATACATCAAATGATATAAAAAATGGTATTAATGATGCTGGCACTGCAATTGTTGATGGTGCTGAACGTCTTGGTACTGATGTTAAAACTGGCATAAATGATGTTAGTTCTGATATCGTTAATGGTGCAGAAAATCTTGGTGAAGATATAAGAAATGGTGTTGGGAATGCTGAAAACGGTGTAGAAGGTGCTTTAAGTATAGACAATATGAGAACTAATGATTATGTTGCTACTAGAACTACTACTGATGGCACTGGAACAACTTCTGATATGAATACTAATGACCCTACAACATGGGTTTGGGTAATTGTTGCAATAGCTGGTGTTGTTATTGTTGCTCTTGTTTGGTATTATGCTGTTCAAAATACAACTAATAGACATGATGATGATGAATAATTAATTTGGAAAGATACTTCTAGCTGATAGTTATTTTCTAGTCATTAGAAGTATCTTCTTTGACACCTTTGTATCAAGTATGTTATAATTATATGAATTTAGATTAAAGGAGTACATAAGAATGTCAAAAATAATTGCAAAAAATCCAGTTGCAAAACATAATTATACAATTATAGATACTTTAGAAACTGGAATTGTTTTGTCTGGAACTGAAATTAAATCAATAAAAAATGGAAAAGTTAATTTGAAAGATAGTTATGCTGGAATAAAAAATGGTGAGTTATATATATATAATTTACATATTAGTCCTTACGAATTTGGCAACATTTATAATAAAGACCCATTGCGTGATAGAAAATTATTAGCAAATAAACATGAAATATTTAGATTAGCTGGTCAAATTAAACAAAAAGGATATTCTTTAATTCCAATGAGCTTATATTTCAAGGGTAATCTAGTTAAGCTTGAATTAGGAATTGGTAAAGGTAAAAAATTATATGATAAGCGTCAAGATATTGCTAAACGTGATGCTGAAATGCGTATGAAAAAACAAATGGCTGAATATTAAAATTAAAATATTTAAAAAAAGCATTCTCATTTTGAAATTGAGAATGCCTTTTTCATTTTATGCTTTATTACTTGAACAGAATACATTTTTTATTTTAAATTGTACTGTTTCTTTTATTGAATCTCTTGCAGGTCCTAAATATTTTCTAGGGTCAAATTCTGAAGGTTTTTCAGCAAATACTTTTCTTATATTAGCTGTCATTGCTAATCTTAAATCTGTATCTACATTAATTTTTGATACTCCAAGTCTTCCTGCTTCTTTTAAAATCTCATTTGGAACACCTTTTGCACCTGGTATATCTGCACCATATTTATTACATGTTTCTACTAATTCTGGTATTACTGTTGAAGCACCATGTAAAACTATTGGTGTATTTGGTATTTTTTCTTTTATTTTTTCTAGTATATCAAATCTTAATTTTGCTTCACCTTTGAATTTATATGCACCATGGCTTGTTCCTATTGCTATTGCTAAAGAATCACAACCTGTTCTTTCTACAAATTCTTTTGCTTGTTCTGGATCTGTATACATTGCATCACTTTCTGATACATTTACATCATCTTCAATACCTGCTAATTTTCCTAGCTCAGCTTCTACTACAACACCTTTTGAGTGAGCATATTCTACTACTTGTTTTGTTAATGCTACATTTTCTTCAAAATCATATTTTGAACCATCTATCATAACAGATGTAAATCCTGCATCAACACATTTTTTGCATGTTTCGAAATCTGGTCCATGGTCTAAGTGTAATGCTATTGGAATATTTGTTTCTTCTACAGCTGCTTCTACCATTTTTCTTAAATAATTTATTCTTGCATATTTTATTGCACTTGATGAAACTTGTAATATAACTGGTGAATTTTCTTCTGCTGCAGCATCTACAATCCCTTGTATAAATTCCATATTATTTACATTAAATGCTCCTATGGCAAATCCTTCTTTCATTGATTTTTCAAACATATTTTTAGTTGTTACTAATGGCATAAAATTACCTCCTTTACTTTTCTGTAAATATTCTATTTCTAAAAAATTCATTTGTCAAGTTTTACAGCAGAAGTCGGAGGTCGGAAGTCAGAGGTCTGATGTGCGTCTGATTTCCAAATTCCAAATTCTAACCTCTAAATTAGTATTTGGGCAGGCACAAGACCTGCCCCTACATTAATTTCAATTGATGTTGCCATGGCTGAAACCCTACAGACATAATCCCCGTCCCCATTGGTTCTAATTTTATTTCATATGTTTATAACTTCCACACATGGATTCATCTGCTGGATTTCCATTATTACAGTTTTTGCAAGGCTCTACTATTATATTTTGCAATTCACATATATCATTTTTATTATTGTTATATATACAGCTTTTTACTGTACAATTTATTGTTTGATTTTTTTCCATAAAAACACCCTCCTTTTTTATAGTATGTGCATTTTTACAGAAAATTATTTTTGTATAAACATTTAATCTTGTATATCTTTTTTATAGTTTTCTAGTTTTTCATCATATACCGCATCGCCATGAAAATTGGTTAAATTGTAATTTTCTACCAATATTTTTGCAAAATATTCTGATAATTTTGTTGCTCCTTGTAAATTTAAATGTAGTCCTCCATCATAAGTATCTTGTGAATAATCTAGCCCAATATTTTCTATCTCTTCTACTAAGTTATAATAGTCTATACCCTTTTGTTTAGCATATTCTTCCATTTGCTCATCATATTCGTCATACCAATATGGATATAAACTTGGTGCTTTTATTAATACCAACTTTATGTTATTTTCTTTGCATAAATTAGTTATCTTGTCCAGATATCCATAACATTCTTCACTAAACTCATAATTTGCTAAATTTCTTTTTATAGGCAGATTACCTAATGGTTTTACATTTTTATTTACTAAAAAACCATTGTATGTGTTTTTTTTGTCTTTAAATAGATATTCAAAATCTTCTGAAGTAAGTTCATCATATCTTGAATGGTATCTTAATATTGGAAATATATATGATATAAGCGTTTCATCTTCTGTCATAGATTCTTTGATAATTTCTATTTTTTCCTTTGACCATTTCATATTATCAATTGTTAGTCTATTATATGCTTCACTCACTTGGCTACTTTCTTTATCATATCTCATTGAATTTACATTCAATACTACTACTTTTGGTATTTCATATGTTAATGTTTCTTTTAAGATATAATAAGATTGCCAAATTAATTGTTGTGAAGAACCTCGTACATATGCTTTTATTCCCTCTTCTTCATACATTACCATTGGTGAAAAATTTGCATATACTTCACAATCACCTATGAAAATTACTTCATGGTCTTTTGGTTCATCATAATATTCAGCAATCATGCTCCCTTCAACTAGTGTTGTTGCATATTTGGGTTTTAAAAGCATGTTTAATAATATAAATATTATTATAAATATTATTAATATTAATATGGTTTTTAAAATATTTTTTATACTACTCACCTTCCACAATTAAAATCTGCTATATATAAATTCATTTACATTAAATCCAATTCCATATATTCCAAAAGTTAATACTATTAGAGCAAAAGTGCATATTAGTGCTAGTTTTGTATTTTTTGATATATTTTTTGTTTTTTCCATAATTTTGATTTTATTTCCATCATAGATAAATAATATTAATGTTGAAACAGCTAAAACTATCCAATCTGCACCAGTTAATCCTAAATTTAAAATGTTTTGTGTTACTTCTTGAATATTAAAGTTAGTAAATACTGATAGCATCATTTTTAAAGCTTCTGTTGTACCATTCCAAATAAAGAATGACCACAGAAATGATACTATTACAAAATTTACTAATCTATTAAGCCACTTAAATTTTGTTTTATAACTATCTCCAAAAATTACAAATATTCCATGTATTATGCCCCATACAATGTAGTTTGCACCATGCCATAATCCAGATACAGCAAATGTAATGATTACATTAATTGATTTTCTTAATTTGCTACATCTACTACCACCTAGAGGAATGTATATATAGTCTCTAAGCCATGAGCTTAATGAAATATGCCATCTCCTCCAGAATTCTTTTATGTTTTGTGAATAATATGGTGCATCAAAATTTTCTACTAAATTAATTCCCAGCATTCGTGATATTCCAAGTACTATGTCTATTCCACCACTAAAATCACTATACAATTCTATTGAATATAAAAACATTGCAAGTAATGCATAGCCTCCACTACTATTATTACTTGTAATAGTTTCTATAACTATGCCTGTTCTACCTGCAATTATTAATTTTTTTGATAGTCCCCACAATATTCTAATTCCGCCATTCAAGATATTGTCTAATGTTATTTTTCTTTTTGCCAATAGTTCTTTTTTCATGTCTTCATATCTTGATATTGGTCCTATAAATAAATGTGGTATATACATTATGAATAATGCATAATTTAATAAATTTTTTTCATACTCATATTTTCCTTTGTAAACATCAACTAAATATGATATTACTTGTAAAGTATAATATGATATACCAAGTGGTGCTAAAATATTAATATTAGTGTATGGCAGAAATTTTACAAATACTAGAATTGCAGTATTTAATACTATTGTTCCTGCCAATACTAATTTTCTATTTTTATTTTCTTTATTTAAATATCTTGCTACAATAAATGTACTTAGTAAACTAAATCCTATGTATATAAAATTTGATAGACCATAACTTGCATATATTATTATACTTAGTACTAGTAATAAAAAGTTCAAAATTTTTCCTCCTATTCAGCTGCTGGCCATTTAGTTACATCCCATGTTTTTCCATGCAATCCTGTATCTGCCAACTTTTGTGCATCTGTTAATAGGCCTAATGTATGATTAACAGATGGTGTTGCATCTATATGTCTCCATACTCCACCTACATTTACTAAATTCCAATAGTGGCTTTGATCCATAAGATATATTATTTGGCTTGAATATCCTGCTTTCTGCAATGCTCTTTGCATTATACTTGCATGTACATAACAGTTTCCTCTTCCCTCTGTTAAACCATACCAAACAGGGTCACTACCACCCCAGTTTGAACTATAACCTATGTGTTCTCTTATTGCACTTGCCATTCCTACTGGGTCTTTGCCTGCTAGATAATTATTATAGAACTCATTAAATTTTTGTGTTGTATCTTCTTGATTGTGTTCTACTGTAACCCTTCTGCTTTCTGTTGTTGTATTTCCTTTTGTATCTGTTGCAGTATATGTTGCATAATATGTTCCTGCAACATTTGTGTTTACTCTACTAGAATCTACTGTAACTGTACAATATCCATCTTTTTTGTCATATGCTGAAACTCCTGAGTAATAGTCTATTGTTCCATATTTAGCAACTGAAATATTTCTAAGTCCTGATATAACTGGTCCGTCAGTATCTTTTTTTATTGTTAATACTGCTGTTTGCTCTGTTTTGTTTCCATTTACATCAACAGCTTCTATAACTACATTTTGTTCTCCCATTATTGAATAATCGATTGTTGTTATTAATGTTGTTGTTGGTTCTCCTGAGGCATCTGATACTGTTTTTATAAACTCAGTATAATCACTTACTGTCTCATCATCATATATTGTTATGTCTGTTAGTTCTAGTACTGGTGGTGTTGTATCTTGAACAATTATTTTGGTTTGATATTGTATGCCTTCTCTTTCAGCATTAACAATGTACTCACCAATTTCTAGTGTATTTACGTTTGCAAAATCCTCTTCTGATACATTTTCTCCATATTCATCTACATCAAAAACTATATCTGCAAGTGTTAGTTCTGTTCCTAATTCTACTTCAATTTCAGGTTTTATCCATGTTATTGTTAATACACAAGTTTTTATTATTTCATTCCCTTGAGAATCTTTTACTTTTATTGTTACATTATAATTACCAAATTCTTCAATCTCTGGTGTTTCTATTAATTCTACTGTCATTTCAGATTCATCTTTTTTTTCTATAATAAAGTCTTCTGGGTTTATTTGATAGTCTATGTATTTTGTTATGTTTTGTGTTGTTACTTCTGGTGGTGTTGTATCAGCTATTTTTAAAGTAACTGTCTGTTCTTTTCCCCTATATTGTAATTTTATTTTATATTCTTCTACTTGTGTTAAATCTATTTGAGACATGTCTGTAACAAACTCTGCACCATTTTTATATAATGGCAAAGTTAAAAAATCTTCTATTTTTAGCTCTTTTGTTCCCAACTCTATTTGTATATCTTTGAATTTTGGATTTACAACTAGGTATGCCAAAATAGCTATACATATTAATATTATTATTCCTAATATTATAGCAATTTTTTTTATGATTTTTTTACGTTTTTCTTTTTTTGCTTTTAGTTTTTCTCTCTCTTCTTCTGTAAGGTTTTTCTCTTTTTTAGCTTTCTTTTTTTCTTGTTTATCTTTTTTTGGTTTATCATGTTTAGTTTTTGTCTTTTTTTCTTTTTTTAGATTTATCTTGATTTTTCTCTTTTTTTTTTTATTTTCTTTTTTAGCTTCTTCTTTAATATCTTCTTTTACTATTTCTTCTATGTTTTCTTTTTTTATTTCTTCTTGAACTGCTTTTTTCTCCGATTTTTTTTCCTTTTTTGTTTTTTGTTTATATCTTTTACCTGTTGACTTTTTATGTTTTTTCTTGCCCATCTAAATTGTCACTCCTTTTTGTAAAATTACATTATTCTGATGTGATTAAAGTATACACAATACCTACAACTATATCATTCTCTACATTAAAAGATAATTCAACATTTCCTTTTGTATATGTAAATTGGTTTCCTAATTCTTCTTTATATTCTGTACCATATTTTTCAATCATTTTATCTTTAGTATCAGTTATTTTTACTCCTTCACTTGTTTCAATTCCATCATCGATAAAATATACTGAGTATACGGTATCTTTTCCATTTATTGTTGCAACTGTGATTTCTGTATTATCATATGTATATACTTTGTCTGTTCCATTAAATGCACAGCTTGGAATTTCTGATAATACTGCTTCTTTTTTAATGTTATCTGCGTTAAATTCTGTTCCTGGTACTATTTCTACTCCATCATATTTAACTGAATATGTGCTTTCTGCACTTCCATTGCTTTCTACTGTATTATTATCTCCTTTATTTGTAAACACTACAATTGCTACTATTACAGCTATTATTATAACTGCTATTATAAAACCTATAATTTTTTTACTCATCTTTTCTCTCCTTTTATCACAAAATTATATATTATATAATAACATTTTTCAAACAGAAATCCAATATTTTTTATAAAATTTTTCGCAAAAATTACTTTCCATTCTCTAACTGTTTAGTACATTCTTCTTCTGATTGTTTAAAGCTTAAATACCAGCTTACTCCATTTTTATTTTGTTCTATTTCCTTATTTCTTTCTTGTAATTGTGAAAATGTATCTGGTTTTGGTACTATTATTGGTTGACCAGGAATCCAGTTTGCTGGTGTTGATGCTTTATTACAATCTGCAGTTTGAAGAGCTTCTATAACTCTTATTATCTCTGGTATCCATCTACCTACATTTAATGGATAAATAAATATTGTTCTTACAACTCCTTTATCATCTATTATAAATACATTTCTTACAGTTTCTGTTGTACTAACATTACTTGCAATCATTCCATATTTTCTTGCAATTTCTCCGCTTCTATCTGCAATAACAGGAAATGGAACTTCTACTCCTGTTCTTTGCAAAATATCATACAACCATGCAAGATGTGATGAATTACTATCAATACTTAATCCTATTAATTGAGTATTTAAGTTTTTAAAATATTCATTTGCTTGAGTAAATGCAATAAATTCTGTTGTGCATACGGGGGTAAAATCCCCCGGATGTGAAAATAACACAACCCATTTCCCCTTATAATCACTTAACTTTATTTTACCATTTGTAGACATTGCTTCAAACTCTGGCGCATATTGACCTATTTTTACAATTCCATTCATCATTATTTCATAATCCATAAAAATAACCCTCCTACATAATTTATATATATTATGCATGAGGATTATTTTTGTTACAAATATCTTTAGTCTCTCTAATTGGCAACAGCTCCCTTAATATGGGAGCTGTTGTAAATTAAATTTTCAAACCTATTGATTTACTGCTTTTTCTGCATATTTGTTATTAACTATTGCATTATAGTCTGCTCTTGTTTCTAGTTCTCCCGCTTCTTGCATTACATCTTGTAGTTTTTCAAAAGACTCTTCTGTTAATACAGGTGTTTCATTCCAAGCATCTATATCTTTATATCTTTGTATTGAACTTTCTAACATATCTATATCTGTGTCTGGGAAAAATTCTATTATTAATTCTGCTATTTCCCTTGCTGAATGTTCTTTAGTCCATTTTTGACCTTTATATATAGCATTTGTGAAGTTCTGTATTAGTTCTTCATTTTCTGCTATATAACTTTTCTTTGCAAAGTATGCTGTGTATGGTATTTCTCCAGCTTCTTCTCCAATTGATGCTACTATATATCCTGCTCCTTGAGCCTCTGTCATTGATGCTGTTGGTTCGAATAATGTTACATAATCTGCATTTCCTCCTGCAAAAGCTCCTGCCATTAAATCAAAACTTATGCTGTCATCTAGTACCATATCTGTACTTGGATTATATCCTTTTTGTTTTAATACATATTCAAATGTCATGTATGGTACTCCACCTTTTCTGCCTGGTATAATAGTTTTTCCCTCTAAATCTGACCATTCAAATACTTTATCATTTGTTCTGCTAACTAAAAATGAACCATCTTTTTTAGTCATCTGTGCAAATACTTGCATATAATCTGTTTTTCCTTCATTGTAGACATATATTGAAGCTTCAGGACCCGCAAACCCTATATCGCTTTGACCTGCTAGAACAGCTGTCATAACTTTGTCTGCACCTTGCCCTGTTGTAAGCTCTATTTCTATTCCATATTCTTCAAAATATCCAAGTGCTATTGCTACATATTGAGGAGAGTAAAAAACAGACCTTGTAACTTCATTTACCCTTACAATAGTTGTTCCTTCTTTGCTTGCTGCTTGTTGAGTATTGCCGTTTGTAGCTACTGCTATTATAATTCCTAGTAATATAACTACTGCAACAGCAATTATAATTATTGCCTTTCTCAATGTTTTCCTCCTTAATTTCCAAACTTATGTGATTTTAATATTAGCTTTTCTAATAATAAAACTGAACCATATAGAACAGTTGATACTAGTGCTAATATTATTACACCGGTCATAACTAAATCTAATTTAAATACTTGACCTCCATATACTATCAAATAACCTAATCCTGCTTTTGATACTAAAAATTCCCCTGTTATTACTCCAACTAATGATAATCCTATATTTATTTTTAAAGAATTAATAAATGTTGAAATATTTGCTGGTATTACAATTTTTGTTAATAACTGTAATTTACTGCAATTAAAAGTTTGTGCCATTTTTATTTTTTCTTTATCTGTTTCTATAAATCCATTTAAAATTTCCATTACAGTAACAACTAAAGAAATGGCTACTGCCATTACAATTATAGCTTTTGTTCCTGCTCCTACCCATACTATTATAATTGGTCCTAGTGCAACTTTTGGCAAGCTGTTTAGAACAACTAAAAATGGTTCTGCAACTTTACTTAAAAAATCGGACCACCATAACATTATTGCAATAAACGAACCTAGTAATATTCCCACAGAAAATCCTATAATTGTTTCCATACACGTTACTCTTAAATGTAACCAGAGGTCATTTGATGATAAGTTTATAAATGTTTCTAAAATTTCACTTGGTTTACTTGTTATAAAGCTATCTATGATTTCTTTGTTAGCTAATATTTCCCATAATAGTATAAAAAGTATTAATATGCATATTTGTGTTGCAATTACAGAAAATTTTTTTATAAGTATTTTTCGCAAGTATTTTTTTCTGTCTTCTGATATTTTTTCTTTATGCATTTACATCTAACTCCTTCCAAATGCTGTCAAAATAACTACTGAATTTAGGACTTTCCCTTACTTTTAATGGGTCTTTATCTTTTATATCAAACTCTATATTGTATATTTTTTTCACTGTGGCTGGTCTTCCTGTTAATACAATTACTCTGTCAGACATACTGATACTTTCTGATATATCATGTGTTACCATAAGTACAGTTACATTTTCATTTTTCAAGATAGTGTATATATCTTTTGTAACACTAATTCTTGTTTGGTAATCTAATGCCGAAAAAGCTTCATCTAATAATAATATTTTGGGTTTTATTGCTAATGTCCTTATTAGAGCTACTCTTTGACGCATTCCTCCTGATAATTGAGATGGATATTTGTCTTTAAATTCATATAGATGGTATTTTCTTAAAAGTTCCTTGGCATATTCTTCATTTTCTGGAGTTTTAATTTTCTTTATTTCTAATCCTAAAATTACATTTTTATAAATTGTTCTCCATTCTAGTAAGCTATCTTTTTGTAACATATAGCCTATTTTGTCTGTTCTACCTATACTTTCTTCTCCATCTATGTAGAGCTTTCCTGCACTTTTTTCTTCTAGCCCTGTTATTATAGATAAAAGAGTCGATTTTCCGCATCCACTTGGCCCGATGATACTTACTATTTCTCCCTGTTTTACATCAAAACTAACATTTTTTAACGCCTCAACCTCACCATTTTTTGCTTGGTATATTTTTGATATATTTTCAAGCTTTAGTATTTTTTTCAAAACAATTCCTCCTATAAACTTATCTATTTTTAGTATATTCTTATTTATAATTAATGGTGTCATGGCAAAACAAAAAACGCAAGGTTTTCTTCCCTTGCGTTTTTTAATACAAATTAGTTTTGTGTGTATGGTAATATTGCGATATGTCTTGCTCTTTTTACAGCTTGTGTGATTTCTCTTTGATGTTTAGCACATGCTCCTGTTGCTCTTCTTGGTAGTATTTTACCTTTTTCATTTACGAATTTTTTCATTTGATCGTAATTTTTATAGTCTAATACTAATTCTTTGTTTGCACACATTGAGCAAACTTTTTTTCTTATTTTTCTAAACTTTGGATTGAAATCTTCGTCTGCATTTCCATTATATCTTTTTTTCTTATTATTTTTGCTATTTGATTTTCTATCTGCCATTTTTTATAATCCTCCTTCCAAATATGACTTAGAATGGTAGTTCATCGTCAGCTTGAACTGAAAATTCTGAAGCTTCTGATACACTATTTCCAAAAGTATTTTCAAAGCTATCTACACCAGCTCCACCATTTTCTCTTTTTGTGTCTGCAAAGTATGCTTCTTCTGCAATAACTTCTGTTACATAATGTTTTACTTTATTTTCGTCTTCCCAGTTTCTAGTTTGTAATCTTCCTATAACGCCTACTTGTTGACCTTTTTTAAACCATTTACTGCAAAATTCTCCAGTTTTGTTCCAAGCTACTACGTTAATAAAGTCTGCTTGTCTTTCTTCACCTTGTTTTGCAAATCTTCTATTTACAGCTAAAGAAAAACTAGCTACCAAAGTATTTGTATTTGTTGTATATCTTACTTCTGGGTCTCTTGTTAAACGACCCATTAAAATTACTTTGTTCATTTATTACTCCTCCTCTTTAACTACGATGAACTTAATAACTTCATCTGCTATTCTGTAGTTTCTCTCTAATTCAGAGATTAGTGTAGGATTTGCTTCGAATTTAAATACTATATAGAATCCTTCTTTTTGTTTTTTAATTTCATATGCTAGTTTTCTTTTTCCTAATTCTTCTACAGAATTTACTTTTCCGTCAGTATTAATTAAATCAGAGAATTTATTTATTACAGCTTTTATGCTTTCTTCCTCTAAATTTGGATTAACAATGACAACACTTTCGTATTTATTCATTATTTCCACCTCCCTTTGGTTTATAACCCATATTGCCCAAATAATATGAGTAAGGATTAAAATAGCAATGCTATTTTTCAAACATTGCTATTTTACCATATTTTTACTGAAAATTCAAGATGTTTTGAAAATATTTTGCCTTTCCCTCTTCCATTATTTTTAATTTTGTCATATAATATTGACAGCAAAATTATGACTATATTTCTGCTACTATTTCCTACTCAGGAGGAAATTATATGAAAAATATTATTTTTAAAGGCTGTGGAACAGCCATTGTTACCCCATTTACTAATGACGGGATTAATTTTGAAGAATTTGGAAAATTAATCGAATTTCAAATTTCTAATGGTGCTGATAGTATTATAGTTTGTGGTACTACCGGAGAATCTTCTACAATGAGTTTAGAAGAAAAAAAATCAGCTATTGAATTTGCTATTAGAGTAGCAAATAAAAGAATTCCAATTATAGCTGGTACTGGTGGAAATTGCACTAAATCTGTTATTGAACTTTCTCAATATGCAGAAAAAATAGGTGCAGATGCTCTTTTAATTGTAACTCCATATTACAACAAAACTACACAAGCTGGACTTGTTGCACATTATACAGCTATTGCAAAATCAGTTAAATTGCCAATTATTATGTATAATGTTCCAAGTAGAACTGGTTTAAATATTACACCAGAAACTTGTTTACAGTTGTCTAAAGTTGATAATATTGTTGCAGTAAAAGAAGCTAGTGGTGATTTATCTCAAGTTGCTAAAATTGCTGCACTTTGTAGAGATAATTTACATATTTATTCTGGAAATGATGACCAAATTTTACCTGTACTTTCTTTAGGCGGATTAGGTGTTATTTCTGTAATATCAAATGTTATTCCTAAAACTGTTCATAATATGACAGAGTACTTTTTTAATGGAAATAATACTGAAGCAACTAAGTTACAATTGGATACTTTGGAATTTACTTCTGCTATGTTTTGTGAAGTAAACCCAATACCTGTAAAAGCTGCTCTAAATATGATTGGTTTTAATGCCGGAATCCCTAGACTACCTTTAGTTGAACTTTCTGATTCTGGTAAAGAAAAAGTGCGAAAAGCTTTAAAAAATTTGAATATAGGAGAGATATAATATGATTAATGTATTAATAAATGGTTGTGGTGGCCAAATGGGAAAAGAAGTTCTTAATCAAATAACTTTTTCTGAAAATTATAGTTTTTTCTTTGGTTTTGATAGAAATAGCTCTATTTCAGATATTCCTGGTGTGCCAGATGTTATAATTGATTTTTCTACCCCTTCTGCTGCTATGAATATTTTAGATTATGCCAAAGCAAATAAAGTTCCTATTGTTATAGCTACTACAGGCTTTACTGACGAGCAAGAAAAAATTATAAAAGACACTGCAAAGGAAATACCAATTTTTAAATCTTCAAACATGTCTTATGAAACTAATTTGTTTATTTCCTTAGTTTCTAAACTTGCACCTGTTTTGAATGATTCTGATATTGAAATTGTTGAAGTTCATCATAATAGAAAAGTAGATGCTCCTAGTGGAACAGCACTGATGATAGCTAATGGTATAAATAAATCTTTAGATAATTCTATGCATTATGAATTTGATAGACATAGCAAAAAGCAACCTAGAGATAAAAAAGAAATTGGAATTCATTCTGTTCGTGGTGGTACTGAAGTTGGCAAACATTCTGTATTTTTCTTTGGAGATAATGAAAGCCTAGAAATTTCACACACAGTTAACTCTAGAAGTGTTTTTGCAAAAGGTGCTATAAAGGCTGCTGGATTTATTGTAAATCAAAAAAACGGTTTATATGATATGAATGATTTAGTTAATGCTAACAATATATAACAATCTAAAAAGCGAAGAGATTCACTCTTCGCTTTTTTAATTCTAATCAAATGGTGCATAATATGTTTGTCCTTCAAAAACAACTCCTTTTAGATAATATACCTTATGACTTTGTTCGTTTATAACATATATATTTTTATTTGATAAATCTCCTCCACCATAATTGAGAGTTATATTATCCAATCCAGTTACATCTATCTGATAATAATTGTCATTATCCCTACTACTTGCTTGTCCTCCTAGCATACTTTTTATATTAACTATTGCTGAACCTTTTGTTGGTAGAAATCCATAATTATTATAGTATACTAAGATTTTGTCTTCTAATAATTCTATATCCGCACACATGTAATTATAATTTCTAACATCCATTCCTGAGTCATACTTTATAATTGATACTGATGCTAGAACTGATAAAATCATTAGAGTCATAATAAGTACTATTAAAGTTATCCCTTTTTGAGATTTTAAATTAATTTTTCTCACTTCTCTACCCCTTCTTTGGTAATCTGTATTTATTTTATTTGTTTTATGAATTTTTGTCAATATCTTTTGAATAAATTGCATTATATACTCTTGTTTTTAATATGTATTTTTTGTTTTCTTTAATGTTTAAAATCCATATATATAATAGCAATAATAATAATCCTATATTGTGATATATAAGTACTATAATACTTGAAACTGCAGTTAATCCAATAACTATAATATTTGTAATTTGATTTGTAATTTTATCTGTTTCTCTGAAGTTGTACTTATTTCTAAGTACTGCTTTTAATAATCTTCCACCATCTAATGGATATATTGGTAATAAATTAAAAATTCCTAGTAATATATTTGAATATATTATTAGTTCTTTAGTTTCTTGAGGTATATTTAAGAATGCACATATTATTGCAATAATTATATTTAACAATGGTCCACTAATTGCTACTAACATATTTTTCTTTTCGCTTTGCTCATATGCTTCAAATTGTATGCTTATACCTAGTGGATTTATTTTTAGTTCTTTCGGTTTTAATTTTAATGCTATTCCAGTAAACATATGTGCAAGTTCATGTATTAAAGCAAATATCATGAGTGCAGTATATATTTTTATTTGGTTAGTTAAAATTAAAATTATTACTATGATAAATATTTGAATATTTACTGTTATTATCACATTTATCAACTCCTAAAATTCTAATACTAAATCTGGATTCACTAATTGTCCATTTCTTATTATTTCAAAATGTAAATGTGGTCCTGTGGCATTTCCTGTTTCCCCTACTTCTGCCACTTTTTCTCCTTGCTTTACATAGTCTCCTTCTTTTACATATACTGTTTTGCAATGTGCGTATAATGTTGTTACTTCTCCATTTGTTATTTTAAAATGATTTCCATAACTTCCTTCTCCTGATACTAATTCTACAGTTCCCTCCATTGCCGCATATATTATTGTTCCTTGGTCTTCTGCAATATCAATTCCAGTATGATATTTTGGTTCTACATTTTCTCTTAGTCCAAATCTAGAAGTTATTTGCCCTTCTAATGGTTTTATAAATGAATAATTTGCTTTTATATATTCTGCATCTATTTGCATTTGGTCTACACTGCTTGCCTCTTCTACAGGTTGGATTTCTTCTGTAACATCTGATATTGAATTTTCGTTATTTTCTAAGTTTTCTGTTACACCCAGGGTTTCTTGTATCAAAGTATTTTCACCTTCTTTTTTTTCTTCTTTTTCGTTCTCAGTTTTTCCATTTAATTCTATAATGTAAGTATTTATCTTGCCTTGTAAAGCTTCTATATTAATATCATAGTGTAATATCTCATTGATTTTATTTGTTATATTTTGAGGTATTATTTCACTACTATTTTTTATTGAATAAAACATTATATATATAGCTAAACATATTACAAACTGTATACACATTTTTTTGATATATGTATTTTTTCTTTTATTTTCTACATTCACTCTTGTTACTCTACTTGCTGTTCCATTTTGTACACGTCTTAAGTATATTTCTTCTGCCCTTCTTATTTTTTCATCTGGACTTAATACTCTTTCCATAAGAAAACCTCCTTTTTGGAAGTTTATTCTCAAAAAAGAGGTTTTAGAACATATTTATATTTTCATTTTACAAGTATCCCAAATATAATTGTTATAGCAAATAAAATTGAAATTACAGTATTAATTTTCTTAAGTTTTTTGTATTTATGTTCAATTTGTTTTATTGTATTGTTTTTTATTCTATTTTCCTTGTCTACATCTGTTATATAATTAGTTATAATCATTTCAGCTTCTTTTATTATATAGTCTCCGGATTTTTCTTCTGTATCTTCTTTTGTGTTTATTATTCGTACTTTTTTGTTTGGTTTAAGTATAACAAATGCTTCTTCTATTATGTTTGAAGGTAAATTTCTAAGAACTACCATGTTTTTCATTTGATTTATAGTATTCATGAACATCTCTCCTTAAGTTAATTATTTCCATATATTTCTTATTTATTCATAAATTACTTATGATTTAAAAATTATAATTTTGTAGGAGTTATAAGTATATTGATATTTTCACTTTTTTTATATTTTTTTATAATACTCTGAGAAAAGCTTGCCACTTCATTTGTCATTATAATTGTTGTATATTTTTCTTTTACAAATTCTGTTAATTTTTCATCTGTTTTTTCCAAGTCTTCTAATCTGCATGTATCTATTCCCAATTTTTCAAATATTCTATAGCTTTTATTATCATTTGCACTTTTCATTAATATCATTTTCATCAAAATTTCCTCCATTTCATAGTTGTAAAAATATAGAACTCAATATTAGGTTTCTCTAATATTGAGTTCTTATTCATAAAATATTTATGCTTTCATTATTTTTGAAACTATGACTGTCATATCATCTTTTGCTATTCCATATCCGTTATCTATAGATTCCTGCAAGATAATATCTGATATTTTTTGTACATCATTTGTACTAATATTTTCTAATAATTCTTTTAGCCAAATTTCCTTATTTTTATATTCTGTATTTGATTCAATAATTCCGTCACTGCACATTATAATTATATCATTTTCTTTTAAGTCTTTATCATATACTACCATGTCTATTTTGTCCAATATTCCAGCCGGAAATGAAACTGCTTTTATTACTTCTACTTTATTTCCTGATTTAACAAATGTTGGACATGCGCCATTTTTTACAAATTCTATGTTTCCCTTATTTAAGTCAATTATTGAAATATCTATTGTAGCATATGTCTCTTCATTTGAATTTAAGTTTACTGCAGAATTAATTAATCCTATTGAAATCTCATTATCGAATCCTGTTTTTAGCAGTTTTTCAAGCATTTTAATTACTGTTGTACTGCTTTTTTTTGCTACTTGTCCTGAGCCCATGCCATCACTAATTGCTAGCATGTATTTCCCATCATTTAACTTTGTTCTTATATTAGTATCTCCTGATACTTCACTTTTATGTTTTGTTGCAGTTGAACATCCCACTACTAATTTGTATTCTGGCTTGTCCTTTTCTGTTTTTTTTTCCTCTTCGGTTATGTCTTCTGCTATTGATGATATTACTTTTGAAACTCCACCCAATTGGTTTGCAAGTACTTTTTTATTACTTGCTTCTTTTTGTTTCCATATTGTGTTTAATTTGTTTATTCTATATGTATTATTTAGTATTTTAATAATTGCATTGATATCTGTTGATTCTTCTGGTATTGCCAATTTATAATTTTTAACATTTTCTAATATTTTTATAAATTCATTTTCTGATATTTCGTCTTTTTCTCTTAATAATTCATAAGTTTCATCTAATATTTCATCCGCACTTGTTAAAATATCTTCATATAATAGGTTTTCAGAGATATCTCCTAAATTATCTAAAACTTCTTCTTTAAAATTTTCTTTTGCTATATCTTCTATATTTTCTTCTTTTAAAGATTTTTGTGCTGCTTCATTATAACTGTTTGCCATGTCCATTATTGTTTCTGATACACTATTTAATTTATTTGCAGTTTCCTTTTTTTCTTCTAATCTTCCCGCTGCTGTTGGTAAACATTTTCTTGTATTTATTATTTCAGTTATATCTATATTTACTTTTTTAGGTATTACTAATAATCCTAGTGAAGCTATTAATATTTCTCTTATTGTTATTATTGGAACTGTATTACCATTTGCAACATATGTAAGTATTGCATTTCCAACGCAAAAACCTATTATTACACCAATTTTACCCAGTTTGTTTAATATTCCTGCAATCATACCTGATATAGCATATGATGCAACAAGTATTGGTTCTGCTGAATTAATAATTCCTAATACCATTCCTATTGTTATTCCTGCTGTTCCTCCTACAAGCATTCCATTTTTCCAACCTAAGAATAATACTATCATTATACTAAATATATTTGTTATAGAAAGTCCAAATATATGTAATTTACTAAATGCACATAGAGCAATTGATATTAACAAACTTGCTCCCATTACTTCTTCTATTGAAAATGCTTTTTTTATACCATATTTTGTTATTACAATTAATGAGTTTGAAAAGATTTTATAAAATATGTATGTAATAATTGCAAGCATTATACTAACAATTAAATCATATATTAAAAATATTGAAAAAAACATTTTGCTTGCTTGTACTGCAAATGTTGCAATTGCAAGATATATTCCTAATTTTTGTATTTCATTTCTATCATTTTCTTTTATTCTTGGTCTGAAAATAAGCATCATTGCAATTAATATTAATGATGTTATTAAAAAGCTTAATACTCCACTCACACCAAAGCCAATAAATGTTCCCACTAGTATAAAAATATATAAAATTCCTATTGGTATTCTGTTACTACATGCTGCCGCAAAAATAGCTAGGCCAAAAGGTGCTAGTTCATTATCAATCCCAACCATTGAAACCAAAAAAGCAATTGCATATAAAACTATATCATTGATTTTAAATAAATTTTTAAATTGTATTTTCCTATTAATATTTTGTTCACTTTGTTCTTCATTATTTATTATATTTTGAAACATAATTTACCACCTTTTGTATTATACTATAATGGGTTTAATTTTTTTGTCAAAATCAGTACTTTATCTTAAAAAGTTTTTTACATTTTTCTTCTCTTTTTTCTATTGTATGCTTTTGTTCTTTATCAATTCTCCTTTGTGGATATATTATGTTTGACTGCCTAAAATTATTTTATCTGTTTTCTCTTAGTATTATCAACATGGATATTGTATTTTTCATTTTGAACAACTGCACAAAATGAAAACATCCAATATCCAGTAAAATAGCACGAATTTTTTACCATTTTTGAAGTCTAAACTCCATTTTCTGTAAAATATTCATTAATTCTTATAATAAGCTCATCTTTGGCTTCTTCCATTGTTACACCTTCTAATTGCGCTCCTGCTAGTGTAATATGTCCGCCTCCACCTAATTTTTCTAGGATAACTTGTACATTTATATCTCCTATTGAACGTCCACTTATACAAATCTTTTCTCCCATTTTGCCTAAAACAAATGATGCGGTTATATCACTTATTGTTAATAATTCATCTGCTGCTTTTGCACAAATCAGATTTGCATTTTTATCTTTTTCATTATATAAAGAAATACCTATTGAACCATTGATTATTTCAGCATTTTTTACTATATCTGCAATTACATTATAACTTTCCAAATCACTTTGGAACCATTTTTTTACTTTTATTATGTCTATACCATATTTTCTTAAATATGCTGCTGCCTCAAAAGTCCTTACACCTGTTTTAAATGTAAAGTTTTTAGTATCCATCATTATACCAGCATATAGACTTTCTGCTTCTAATTGTTCTAGTGTTACTCCTTTACTTGCATATTCTACTATCTCTGTTACTAGTTCTGATGCTGATGAAGCATAAGCTTCATGAAATGTTAATATAGCATTTTCAATAAAATCTTCTGATTTTCTATGATGATCTATAATTACAATTTTTTCTGTTTGGTCTAGCAGTTCTGCTACTTCTACATAACTTTTTTTGTGTGTATCAACAACTACTAATAGTGTGTTTTCATTTGTTAATGCTAATGCTGTATTTTTATCAATTATAATTGATTTATATTCTTCTTTTTCTGTAAGAGTATTAATAAAATTAGCAAGTGTTAATCCATATGTATTATTTACAATATATGCATCTTTTTCTAATGTTTTTGCTAATCTATAAATTCCTAAGCTTGACCCTAAAGAGTCTATATCCCCATTTATATGACCCATTATAACTACATTGTCTGCTTTTTGTATTAATTCTTCTAATGCATGTGAAATAACTCTTGCTTTTACCTTTGTTCTCTTCTCTAGTTCTTGAGTTGTTCCACCAAAGAAATAATATTTTCCATTTTTTCTGATTACAACTTGGTCTCCACCTCTTCCTAATGCTATGTCAATTGCTGTGTGTGCTGTCTCGAATTTTTCGTAATTAGAATTTCCTTCATTTGATATTGCTATTGTTAATGTTATTGGTATATTTTCGTCTGTTTCTGTGTTAATTTCCTTTGCCTTATCAAGAATTGAAAATTTTTCTTCTTCCATTTTTTCTAAATACTGTTGTTCAAAAACATATATGAATGTGTCTCTATCTCTTTTTATCATTAAGCCACCTGTTTCTGTTGCCCATTCATATAATAATTTGTCTATTTCTGCAATTATTTGTGGCTTACTTTCTTCTGGAATTCTTTGTATGATTTCCTCATAATTGTCTATCATAATAATTCCCATACACATTTTAGAATTATTATATTCTGTTTCTAGATTAAATTCTCTTGTCATATCTATAAAATATAGTATAATTAAATATTGTGGCTCTTTGCGTCTGTCCTTTTTCTTTATTCTTACATAATCTCCAATAATATGATACATCTTGTTATTTATTTTTAATTGTTTGTCCATATTTTTTCCATTATTATTAATTCCAACTTCAATTTCTTTTGCAAGTTCATCTATATATGCATTTATTCCAATATTGGCAAATTCTTTATTAAAGCTAGAACTTCTCCATACGACATTTCCATTTGTTTCTAATATTATTAGTGGGAATGGTGAATTTATTAATGTGTTTTTTGCTGCTGAATCTACTGTAAAAGTTAATTCATTTATATAACTTGAAATTTCTCCTTTTCTTTTGTTGTAATCCCATATAGTATAAAATATAATTCCTATATATATAACACATGAAGGTATGATATAATCTGTATTATTTATACAAAGCACTATTAATACTATTGCAATTATTATTAAATATATTTTTGTTTTGGATTCTATTTTTTGTAGTGTTTTTATATTATAACTTGACATAAATTATTCTCCTTTAACAATATGTATATTTTACTTCAAAATATAGTATTTGTCAAGGAATGCTGTGTTTGGTAAATTTATTGTATTTGTATATCCCCTTAAAAAATGATATTGTTTTTTTATTATCTATTCTTTAATTTAATACTATCTTTCCTATATTTTATCTGCAATATCTGTAAAATATCCTGGTGTTTCTTCTGTATCTATTCTTGCATAAGTTGCATCTTTATATGTTGCTGAATATTCTGTTCCATTTCCTCCTACAAGATTTGAACAACTTCCAAACATATTGAGTGCAGTAGTTACCTCTGCTGTACTCCATCCCATTTCTGTTGATGCATCGAATGGACTTACATAAATTGTAGTTAATGCAAAGCACCTACTAAACATATAGTTCATATTTGTCACTTTGTTTGTATTGAATCCACTTATATCTACCATTGTTAGAGATGTACAACTATTAAACATATTTAACATGGCGGTTACATTGCTTGTATCGAAATTACTTAAATCTAATGATATCAAGTTGCTATTCCTACTAAACATATCTGTCATATTTGTTACTTTGCTTGTATCAAAATTGTCTATTTTTAAGTTTGTTAATTTTGAACATCCATAGAACATTCTTGCAAAACTTTTAACTTTAGATGTATTCCATTTAGATAAATCTAAACTTTCTAAACTACTACATCCATCAAACATACCACCATATCCATATTGAGATGATAGCCCAAAATTAACTAGTGTCAAAATGCTTTAAATCTATTGTTTCTAAAGATGTACATCTTTAGAACATACTTGCCGTACTTGTTAATTGTGACGTATTAAAATTACTTGTATCTATACTTCTGCTTCTATTACTCCTGTTATGTCTATTGTTATTGCATTAATTGCTGCATATCCTATGCTCATAAATAATATAGAAATTAATAAGAGGAATAACCATAAAATATTTTTTCTCACTTTATATTTCATGTTATCCCTCCCTTCTATTAATATATCGTTTATTTCTTTTGTTCTGATGAAATCTATATCATCATTTTTTAATATTTTTTATCTTTAATTTATCACCATTGTTTGTCTTTTTGCATATTCTATATATTCTTCTAATGTATACACATTTTTATCTATTTCTACTCTATATTTTAATTCTCCTAATTCTTCTACTTCATATAATTTGTCTAAAGTATCACACTCTAAAAATGTTTTTCCATTTGTTAAATAAATTAATCCATATTTTCCATCTTTGCATACTACTACAGTTTTTCCTGTTTTTCCGTCTAAATCTGGAATTATTAATGTATAATTTATTTTATTTTGAAGTTCTTGTGGATATCCTATTCTGTCATATTCTATATCTGTTAACATCTGTCCATCTTCTTCCATTATTCCATATTTCTTATCTTGTGATACTTCATATAGTAGTGGTTCGTGATTTATTATTTTTATACTATCATATTTAAGTGCAATCTTTATGCTACCATCTGTTGTTATTATACCATATTGATTTCTTTCATTTGATACAATATATGTCATAGTATATTCATCAAATTGTATTGTTTTATATTTATTTCCGATTATTTCTTGATAATTCTGGTTTAATACTCCCCATAAGTCATCTCTACTTGCAATTAACATTCCATATGCCATTGCTTTCAAGTTATTATTGTCTGTTGTTAATTTATAGCTTGAATTTGATGTTTTTAATTGTTCTGTATGATTATTGCTTGCATATGTTATTGTTTGTATAATTATATTATTTGCATTCGAAGCATTACATACTACATTTAGAGCTTGTCCTAAATCATCTATTCCTATATATAATTTATCTTGATACATTATTATATTTTTAGTTAATTTATAATATTCATAGTCGATTTGTGAACTTTCTGTTGTTTTATATATTAAACTTGAATCTTGTGAAAAACCAACTATTTCATAATTATTATCTATATAACATTTTGTCTTATCTTCTTCATATTCCATATATGCACCATTGTTATATTTATAGCCCAATATATCTGCTAAATCTTTTAAACTAATATATTTGCTTCCATTAGCATCACTAACTATTATATCTTGTTGTAATTGAATTTTATTTCCATTAACTTCTAATATCATTTGTGGAGTTTTATTTAGTTGTAAATAGATCATCAATGCTACAATTACAATAACTAATAATATGCATATTACTAGTGCCATCTTTACCATTCTAGCTCCTTTTGATTTTTGTGGTCTTGTATTATAATTCTGATTTAATAAATCCATTTATTTCCTCCTATTCTTTTGTTTCATATCCATATTGTTTGTAAAATTCATTTCTGAAGTTCATTAAATTATCTGCTTCTATTTCTATTCTAACTCTTTCCATTAATTTAGTCAAGAACCTTAGGTTATGAATTGACAATAATCTTATTCCTAAAATCTCATTATTCTTTACTAAGTGTCTTATATATGCTCTTGTATAATTTTTACAAGTATAGCAATCGCACTCTGGGTCTAATGTTCCCCAATCTCTTTCATAAGTTGCATTCCTTACTACTACTTTTCCATGTGATGTTAATGCTGTTCCATTTCTTGCTATTCTTGTTGGTAATACACAGTCACACATATCTATCCCTCTTATTGCTGCTTCTATTAAATAATCTGGTGTTCCTACTCCCATTAAATAACGAGGTTTGTTTTCTGGTAAAAATTGTGTTGTAAACTCTAACATTTCACACATTAGTTCTTTTGGCTCTCCTACACTTAATCCTCCTACAGCATATCCTGGGAAATCCATTGCTACTAAATCTTTGGCGGATTTTTCCCTTAGGTCTTTATACATTCCTCCTTGTACTATTCCAAATAATCCTTGTTTTTCAGTATTTTTATGTGCTTCTTTACACCTTGCTGCCCATCTAGTTGTTCTTTCCATTGATTGTTTTGTATATTCATAATCTGCTGGATATTGGACACATTCGTCAAATGCCATCATAATGTCTGAACCTAAATCGTTTTCTATTTCCATAACTTTTTCTGGACTTAAGAAATGTTTACTTCCATCTAGATATGATTTGAATTCAACTCCTTCTTCTGTAATATGTCTTAAGTCTCCTAAACTAAATACTTGATATCCTCCACTATCTGTTAATATTGCTCTGTCCCAGTTCATAAATTTGTGTAATCCACCTGCTTCTCTTATTAGTTTACTTCCTGGTCTTAAGAACAAATGATATGTATTTCCTAATATAATTTGAGCTTTCACATCTTCTTTTAATTCCTCTGGTGTCATAGATTTTACTGTTGCTTGTGTCCCAACTGGCATGAATACTGGTGTGTCTATATCTCCATGTGGAGTATGTATAACTCCCCTTCTTGCCCCTGTTTGTTTGCATACATGTTTTAATTCGTATGTTATTGCCTCACTCATGCTTATCTCCTCTCTCCAACTAATTTTATTTTTCTATTTTAAGAAAAACTAACATTTTCTCTGCCTAGTATTTCTTCAAATTCTTTATAAATGTCATCTGTTAAATATATTGCACCACATGGTTTTGTTCCGTCTGTGTCTAGTACTTGTACTCTCATGTTATTTCTGTCACCTGCGAAAAATTTTATGGCACCTCTTAATTTATTTTTTTGTTCTTCTGTTGCTTCTATTATACTTAATGTTAATATTTTGTTTTTATTATCTGATGATTTGTTTTGTTCTGTCAATGAATTTTCTGAAATGTCTGAAAAGTTTATTATATTGTTTGCTACTATTTTTACATCTTCATCTTCTCTTATGCTTAAACGTCCTTCAACCAAAACAATATTATCTTCTAGTAATGCATTAGATGATTTTTTATAACAGTTTTCAAAGATTATTATTTCCATGCTTCCATATAAATCTTCAATTGTTGCAAATGCCATTAGTGTATTGTTTTTTGTATATTTCTTTTTTAATGATGTTATTATTCCTACATATTTTACTTGTTGCCCATCTTTCGATAAATTGTTTTCTTCTTTCATCGTCATAGCTTGAATCGTATCTATATTGCTTACTTTCTTTATTTTTTCTGTTAGTTTATCTAATGGGTGTCCTGAAATATATATTCCTAGCATTTCTTTTTCCATATCTAGTAAGGTTCTTTCATCATATTCTGGTTTTTGATTTATATTATATTTATGCTTGTCTACATCTTCTTCTAATTGCATGTCAAACATTGTTACTTGTCCTTGCAAGCTTCTTTTTGATGCATTTGAGATTGTATCTAGTATTGCTTCAAAATTCTCTAATAATGTGTGTCTTGTTTCTCCTAATTCATCGAATGCTCCTGCTTTTATTAAGCTTTCTATACATTTTTTATTTATTGTTTCTACTTGAACTCTTTCACAGAAATCTGTAAAGCTTTTATATTCTCCGTTTTTCTTTCTTTCAGCTACAATATATTCTACTGCAGATGTACCAACATTTTTTATACTTCCTAAACCAAAACGTATCTGGTTTCCATATACAGCAAATTTGGTATAACTTTGATTTATACTTGGTTTTAATATTTCAATATTAGTTCTTTTACATTCCGCAATGTATTCTGGTATTTTGTCTAAATTTCCTAGAAAACTGTTTAATGTTGCTGCCATAAATTCTACTGGATAATATGTTTTTAAATATGCTGTTCTATATGCTACTACTGCATATGCTGCTGCATGTGATTTATTAAATGCATATTTTGCAAACTCTGCCATTTCATCAAATATTTTATTTGCACTAGCTTCATCTATTCCATTTCGTATACAGCCTGGAATTATCACTTTTCCATTTTCATCAGTTTGTCCATATATAAAATTTTCTCTTTCTTTTGCCATTACATCTAGTTTCTTTTTTCCCATTGCTCTTCTTACTAAGTCAGCTCGTCCTAATGAATATCCTGCTAAATCCCTTACAATTTGCATTACTTGTTCTTGATATACCATACAACCATATGTTACATTTAAAATTGGTTCTAATGCGGGGTGTGTATATTCACTATGTTCTGGGTTTAACTTATTTCTTATATATCTTGGGATTTGGTCCATTGGTCCTGGTCTATATAAAGATACTCCTGCAATTATATCTTCTAAGGTGTCTGGTTTTAGTTCTTTCATGAAATTTGTCATTCCTTGACTTTCGAATTGAAATACACCTACTGTATTTCCTGATTGCCATGTTTCTTTAAATACTTTTTGGTCATTCATTTCTTGGTCAAATTCTACATCTATTCCCCTATTTTTTTTAACAAAATTTATTGTGTCTGATATAACTGTCAATGTTCTTAAGCCTAAAAAGTCCATTTTTAATAGACCTAATTCATCGAGTGTTGTCATAATATATTGAGATTCTATCACTCCTTCATTTACATATAGTGGCACATATTCTACTACTGGTTTATCTGTAATAAGTACTCCACATGCATGTGTTGAAGCCTGTCTTGGTAGTCCTTCTAGTTTCATCGCAATGTCTAATAAATTTCTAATTTTTTCATCATTTTCATATAATTCATTAAATTCTCTATTTTGCCCTAAAGCTTTTTTTATTGTTATATGTAATTCAAATGGTACCATTTTAGCTAGTTTATCTGCTTCTGCATATGGAAAGTCTAATGCTCTTGCCACATCTCTTATAACCATTCTAGCTGACATTGTTCCAAATGTTATTATTTGAGATACATGGTCTTTTCCATATTTTTGCCCAACATATTCTATAACTTCTGGTCTTCTTTCATAGCAAAAGTCTACATCGAAGTCTGGCATACTTATTCTTTCTGGATTTAAGAATCTTTCAAAAAGTAAGTTGTATTTTATTGGGTCTATATCTGTTATTTCACATACATATGCAGCAATTGAACCTGCACCTGAGCCACGTCCTGGTCCTACTGAAATACCATTTTGTTTTGCATAATTTATAAAATCCCACACGATTAAATAATAATCTACATATCCCATTTTTTCGATTACTGAGATTTCATATTCTAATCTATTTTTTATATCTGAATTAGGATTATCTCCATATCTCTTTTTTAATCCTTTATAACATAATTCTCTAAAAAATTCTGCATGTGTTTTATATTCTTTTGGTACTTCATAATTTGGTAACTTAGTATTTCCAAATTCAAAATCAAAATTACATTTATCAGCTATTTTTACTGTGTTTTCTATTGCTTCTGGAACATTTTTAAAATATTCTATCATTTCTTCTGGTGATTTTACATAGAATTCATCTGCTCCCATTCGCATTCTATCTGTATCATTCATTTTTTTGCCTGTTTGAATACATAATAGTACTTCATGAATATAGGCATCTTCTTTTTTTAAATAATGTGCATCATTTGTTGCAACTAATGGTATGTCTAATTCTTTAGAAAGTTGTATTAATTTTTGATTTACTAAAACCTGTTCTCTTAGTCCGTTTGGTTGTATTTCTAGATAATAATCATCTTTAAATATATTTTTATGCCATGTTGCAATTTTCTTTGCTTCTTCTATGTTATCTCTTAAAATTGCTTGGTTTATACTACCTGCCAAACATGCACTTAAGCAAATTAATCCTTCATGATATTTTTCTAATAACTCTAAATCTATTCTTGGTTTATAGTAAAAACCTTCTGTAAAACCTATTGATACTAGTTTTGTTAAATTTTTATATCCTGTTTCATTTTTTACTAGTAATATAAGATGTGAATAATGATTATCTATATTTGGTTCTTTATCAAAACGAGTGCGAGGCGCAACATATACCTCGCATCCAATTATAGGCTTTATTCCTACCTTTTTGCATTCTTTGTAAAAGTCAACAGCGCCAAACATAACTCCATGATCAGTAATCGCTAATGAATTCATTCCTAATTCTTTAGCTCTCTTTGGTAATTCACTTATTTTATTTGCTCCGTCCAATAAACTGTATTCAGTATGCATATGTAGGTGTACAAAGTCCATATTTTTTTCCTTTCTCAATTAATATTTATTTATTATTTTAGTTCCACACGTGGATTGTCCACTATTGTGTATTGTGCCTGTGGCATTACTCTTTTTTCTGCTGGTACAAATCCCCTTACTTGTACAGTCGGTAATATCCATGTATATGGTCCTACTAGTGTTCCTGGGACTGTAACACAATTTGCTCCTAACCTTGTGCAATCACCAACTACTGCCCCGAAAAAGTCTGTTTCTGTATTATATTTTTTTCCGTTTATTTTTACTTCTATATTTTTTTGATCAAATCTTCTATTTGCTAATATCGTTCCGCTTCCTATTCTTGCAGATTTTCCTAAAATACTGTTTCCTACAAACGCCAAACTCGCTACTTTTGCTTTATTTTGTATGATAGCATGTTTTACTTCTGAACCATGACCTACTGATGAATTATCTCCTAGAATTGTTCCTGGTCTGATTAAAGCTCCTGCTGCTATTTCTACATTTTTTCCTATTATAACAGGTCCTTGTATTGTAACATTTGCTCCTATTTTTGTTCCTTCGCCTATAATATAATTTCCTGTTATTGAACAAAATTCTCCTATACTCTCTGCATTGTTTATTTTTATATCTTTATCTACTATTTTTTCTTTTACATACGCTTTTAATTTGTTTAGCGGTTCCCATATATATGTGCATCCTTCAAAAATTTCTTTTTCTGGGAACTCATCCATGTTATTAAAGTAATAGTTTAATTTTAATTCTTCCATTTTTTCTCCTTTTTTTCATTTTATCCTTTATTCTATAACAGGATTATATGAATTAATAATATTATCTAATTCCTTAGAAAATTCCTTAAGCATAACAATTTTAATTCCTACAATTTTACCTTTTATATATTCATTAATAATTGTATTTAATTTTCTTAAATTTTCTATTTCTGGTTCTAGTTCCTTATGATGTTTTCGAAATCTCTCTATTAATTTTTCTTTAATCATTACTATTTCTTCATTACTTGCACAAGATATTCTTTGAAATAATTGATGTGCATTGTAGTATTTTAAAATTGGAATGTCCATACATTCTTTATCAAATCTCTCATAGAAAGTTTCCATTTTCATTGGAATATTTTTTAAAATGTCTGCTGCTTTTTCAGTATACATTTTTTCTTTTAACATATCATTTAGCATAAAGAAGTGTGATAAAATATCTTCCATATCTACATCTTTATCAACTAATAATAATGAGTTTAATTCTTCTTCTGGATTTTCTATATAGTTTGATATTAAAGCTGATAAATTCATTCCCTCTGAAAATATTGTTTTTATTGTTTTTATATCATAGTCAATTAGATTTTTTTTACTAAAATATGTGAAATACATGAATAATTTCATTGTATCAATTAATTGTAATTTTCCTTCTTTTACATTTTTGATAACGTCATCTATTATATCTGGAAATTGATCATCTGATATTTTCCAGTATTCTTCTGTTAGTAGTCTTTTATAACTTGGCAATTTTTCTGTATCAACTGTATTAATTATTGCCTCCATATTTTCCTTAAATATTTTACTGTCAAATATTCTTGTTCTTACATATACTTCTATAAATTTGAAAAATCTGTATTCTGCTTTGAAATTATAATAATAATTATTATCAAATTCTTTAATATAAAATTGTCTGTTATCCATTAAAACTCTTGATGATACTAAAATTGTTCTATATTCTTCATTGTCTTTTATATTTATGAATTTATCTTTTGTTATCTTTCCTGCTTTTATTTCAAATGAAATTGCTATTGTAAATATAAGCATTGTTTGCATTACTCTATAATTTGTATTTGGATTATTTTTATTTACCATTTCAAAAATCTTTTTGAAATCATTAAGTGCATGTTTTAATATTCTTAAATTTCTAGTTCCACTTTTATTGAAGGTTGATATTATATATGGAGTATTTTCTCTTAAAAATCTTATTAGTTCTTTGTCATTTTCATACCTCATTAAAATACCATTTATTATATAATTAAATTCTGGCCTGTATTCGAATGTTTCCCCTATTAGTTTTTCCTTTATTCTTTCATAATCATTTGCTTTGTCAAATACATATTCTATTTTATCTTGTATTCTTTCCACCATTGGTTTTTCTGTATTAGATAATGAACCTTCTTTATCTAATATATATGTTGCTATAAAAGTTTTCATCTCTAAATTACTATTTTTTAATTTAGTCGAAAGCTCTTTTTCATTACATATAATTATTGTTTTTATATGGTCATGCTCTACAAAGTTGTTAATATACCCTAAAATATCTATGACATCCACATTTGCTCTTTCTAAGTCGTCAAAACATAGTACTTTGTCATCTGTTGCAAAAAATTTAGCATAATCTACTTTATCTCCATTTTGTGTGACTCCAAATAAATTAGCCATATTTAATCCTGTTTTGGCATATTCTGGAATGCTATGATTTCCTGTTGTTTCTAAGTATTTTTTCATGTTTTTATCCATAAGTTGTGTTGTTTCAATAAATATCTTTTTGCTAATTTCTTCTAGATTTGATATACCATATAAAGACATATAAATAGTAGTATATTTTCTACCATTAAATTGCATTCCATCAATTCTATTTTTTATCTTATGATTCCAGAAATAGGTTTTTCCACTACCCCATTCACCATTAATCATGATTGCATAGTCAGTATAATCTGATCTTACATAATCTAATATACTTTCTACTAAGTCTTCCATGCTTTCTTCCTCCTTGTATCAATACTAGTCCACTGCAATTGTCAGTATTGCTACTTCTTTTACATTTGCTTTTCTTAATATTTTACTACATTCGTTTAGAGTACTTCCTGTTGTAATTATATCGTCAAATAATATTATTTTTTTGTCTGCTATATCATTTTCATTGATTACAATAAATGCATCTTTTATATTTTGTTTTCTTTCTGTTTTTGTTAAACTGCTTTGTTTTTTTGTATTTCTTATTTTCTTTAAAACATTGCTTTTTAATTTTATATTTAATTTTTTTGACAATCCTTTTGCTATTAATTCAGTTTGATTATATCCTCTTGCCCATCTTTTAGTTATATATATCGGTACGGGTATCATTATATCATATTTTTTTAGAAAACTATAGATTTTTTGATTATTTATTATCATTTTTTCAAAGGTTTTATGCAAATATGTTTTTTCTTTAAATTTATAATCTATTATTTTATCTCTTATTATATTTTCATATTTTAGTATTTTTATTTGATAATCATAATACATCTTTTTATTTTTTCTGTAATCTATTATTTGATTTATGTAGTATTTTTCTATTTTTTCCTCGCAGTTTTCACAAATATATTTTGGATTTATCTTGTTACAGATTCCACATACTGGAGGGTATATTAAGTCTAACATATTTTTCCTTTCTTTCACAATTTTATGTAATCTTTAATATAATGTAACAAAAGGGGGTAATTTAAAATGCTTAGATTATTAAAAAAGACTTTGGCTGTTTGTTTGATTGGTTTAGGTTTTGGTATATTACTTGTAATATTACTTCCTTTTACTGGTTGGTTATTTTTAGTTGGCATAATTGTTATTCTTGTAGGTATTGGTTGGCTTTGCTGTTAATTTTTTTAAAGGAGTGTGTATAGTATGACTATTGTTGTTAAAAAAGTTCCTAAATTTTTAAGAGGCTTTGTTAGATTAATTTTTGGTATAAAAGATAAATAATACATACCATAAAACAAAAGAGCTAGAATAAATCTAGCCCTTTATTTTTTTATTTATTTAGATTTTTGATACTTTTCCTGCTCTCAAGCATTTTGCACAAACTTTTATCTTTTTTGGTTGACCATTTACCATTGTTTTTACAGTTCTTAAATTTGGTTTGAATGTTCTTGAAGTTCTTTTGCTTATATGAGAACGAGTAATACTTAATTTATTTCCATAATTAACTGATTTGTCACAAATTTCACATTTTGCCATTATATATTGCACCTCCTACAATTGTACTAAAAAACACTGTTATTTATTTTAACACATTTATTTTAAAAAAACAAGTCTTTTGGTAAAATTTTTAGAAGTCCATATATTAATTAATATTCTACTTTTACTGTTATTCTTTCTATACTTCCAAACCAAGAATATTTTATTCGTACTGTATATTTTTTATCATCTGCTATATTTGATGGACATTTTAATATGATATCGTGGTAATTGTTTTTGTTATACATGTTTACTGTATTTTTAAGTGTTTTTATTGTTTTTCCAGACTTTCCGCTACCTTCAAATTCTATGAATTGTGCATTGTCTGTCATTAAACCCAAAGTCATCTGTGCACTATTAGTTGTATCATGAATATCTGTTTTTGATGAATATGCTAAAAAGATTATACCCCAAAATATTAGGTTTAATATAACAATGCCTGCTATTAATATAGTTTTCATTGTTTTTTCATCAATATTTCCAGTTTCACTTCTTAGATTCATCTTTTTCCCCCCTTTAACACAAACTTCCTTTTCTTTATTATACCATTAAATCGTACTATATTGCAATTTATTAGAAGTAAAAGGCTGAAATATATTCCAGCCTTTCTTTTTACTAAACTCCCATTGCATCGAACATCCAGCCACCCATATATATTTGTAGCATTGGTACTAAAACTACTACTACTACGAAAATTAACAATGCACCTACTATTAAATATACTATTTGCGGTAATACTTTCATTATTCTTTGCATTATTTCATCTATATCTATTTGCATATATGCTACTAATTTTTCCATCATTTCAACTAAGTCGGTTTGCATTCCTATTTTTAACATTTCAGATATCATTGGCGTTGATAATCCTGAATCTTCAAATGGTTCTATCCATGATTGTCCTGTTACAGTATTGTTTATTGCAGATTCTATCATTGATAGCATAACTAAATTGTTTGATACATTTCTTCCTGTTTCTAATGCTTCTTGTATTCTCATTCCATTTTTCAAATTTAATAATATTGATTGACAAAGCCTTGCAAAATCAATTGCATATATTAATTTTCCAAATATAGGCATTTTATACTTGAATAAATGAAATTTATACTTTCCTTTTGGAGTATTGATATACCATATTATTACTGCAGCAATTGCTGCGATTACTATAACAGGAATATACCAAATTCTTACCAGTGTGTTTAAGAAATTAGCAAAGTTTACTGTTATCTTTGGTAAAGCATCTTTGGCTCCAAATTGATCTAACAATCCTTGTAGCATTGGTACTGCAACGATTGTTCCTACAACAAGTAGAATTAACAAACCTAAGAATTGTATTATGTTTGGAACCAATACTCCCTTAATTTTTTTGTTTAAGGCTTCTGTATCTTCCAAATAATTCAATGCTTGTTCTAATGCATTTGTTAGTGCTCCAGATAGTTCACCAACTTTAATCATATTAACATATATTGGTGGAAATACTGATGAATAATATTCCATTGTTGTATACATATTTTCACCAGCTTCAACTCCTAATAGTATATCTTCAATAATTGCCTTTAATGTTAAATTGTCTACAGTTTCCAATACCGTTGATAATGCATGAATATTATTAAAATTTGCTTTTTTTAGTAGAAACAAATTTTGAGTGAAAACTTTTACATCTTTTTTAGTGATTCTTTTTCCCTTATTCAAAAAAGTTGTAACTTTATCTACAAAAGAATTTTCTCTTCCTTTTAGATTTTTTCTAATTTGTTCTGCTCTAACTTGTTTCAATATACTATTACTTGTTTCAATATTTCTTTTTTGTTTAGTTACTCTTTTATTTGTTTTTACATTTATTGATGTTATTGAAATAGGTAGTAAATCACTTTGCTTAAGTTTTCTAAGCAGTAGATATTTATTTGACATTTCTACTCTGTTTTCCACAACATCTCCGGTTCTTGTAACTGCTCTATATTTATATACAGGCATACATTTTCCTCCTGTCTACAGTTTTAGATTTTCTTCATTTTCATTTGCATAATTGTTCTGTTTAATACTTCTATATTCTTTTCTTCTATTTGAGATTTAGCTTGTTCTAAACTTATTCTATTTTTTACATATAAGTCTGCTAGAGAATTTATCAAACTTATATTGCCTTTTGCTAGATTACCTTGTATAGCATCTTCTAGGTCTGAAACACTGAATTTTTCTTTTCTTATACATCCTGCTACTATATTGTCAACTACCATAACTTCTGGTAATAATACCAATTTTTCATCTATTCCCTTTAATAATCTCTGTGAAATTACTAATTTTAATAATGAAGAAATTAAATATTTAATACTAGCTTGGTCTCTTACTTCATAGAAATTTATAATTCTGTCTATTGTTTCTGCACAAGATTTTGTATGTAATGTTCCTAACACTAGGTGTCCTGATTCTGCCATATCTATAGCAGCTTCCATTGTTTCCTTGTCTCTTATCTCTCCTATTACTAGTATATCACAGTCTTCTCTCAAAGAGTTTTTTACTCCATCTCTAAATGTCAATGTGTCTTTTCCAATCCCTACTTCTTTTTGTACAATCAAAGATTTTTTTGATGTGTGCTTGAACTCTATTGGTTTTTCTAATGTTAATATTTTCTTTGGTTCATTTTCATTAATCTCATTTATTAATGCATTTAATGTTGTTGTTTTTCCTGAGTTTGTTTTTCCTGTTACGAGTATAAGTCCTTGTGGTTGGTACATCATTCTTCTAACAACATCTGGTACTCCTATTTCTTCAAATCTAGGAAGTTCATTTTTTATAATTCTTAGTGTAAGTACTGGAACATTATCTGATGATGATATGTTACCTCTAATTCTTACAGTTTCATATTGGAATGAGAAATCTATTTGTTTTGACCTTTGATATTCTGTATCTTTTTCAACATTTCCATTTATGAAATACTCATAAATTTCAAACATATCAGACTCCGTTAAATTCTCTTCTGTTTCTATTTCTTGTAATACTCTGGAAACCCTCATTGATGGTTTTCTTTCAGCTACTAAGTGTATATCTGAAGCATTAGATTCTATAGCTATTTTCATTATTTTATCAATATTTACCATAATCTCCTCCAAAATTCATTAATAAATTATTACTTTCTTATTGATTTCGTCTAATGTTGTTATTCCATTTAATACTTTAAGTATTCCGTCCATTGCTAGAGGTTTATAACCTTCTGTAAGTGCTTTTTCTTTGATTTTTAATGTTGATGCATCATTTACAATTAATTCTTTTACCCCGTCTGTAAGTGATAATACTTCAAATATTCCAATTCTATCATAAAATCCTGTATTATTACATTCTGAACAGCCTTTAGTAATATATGTATACTTATCTTTAAAGTCTAATTTCACATTATATTTGTCAGCATATTTTTGCATAATTTCTTTTTCATCATCTGAAAATTCTCTCTTTTCTGCGCATTTAGTACATACTTTTCTTACTAGTCTTTGTGAAATAACTGTTGCTAATGTACTAGCTATGTCATAATTTGAAATACCCATTTTTCTTAATCTAGTGATTACTTCTATGCTATCTATTGTATGTATTGTTGATAAAACATAGTGACCTGTTTGTCCTGCTTGTAAAGCTATTTCTGCTGTTTCTTGATCTCTTATCTCTCCAAGTAATATAATGTCTGGATCTTGTCTTAAAACTGTTCTTAGTGAGTCAGCAAATCTTAATTGTTCTGTAATTTCTACTTGGTTTAATCCCGGTATACGAATTTCAACTGGATCTTCTATTGTTGTTATATTAATATTAGGATTATTTAAATAATCAATTATACTATATAATGTTGTTGTTTTTCCTTCTCCTGTTGGTGCTGCCATTATTGTAATACTATTTCTCTTATTTAGATTTTTTCTTATCTCTTCATCTGTTTGAGGATATCCCAATTCTTTTAATCCCTTTATACTCATGTTCTTTTTTAGTAATCTCAAAACGAATTTTTCACCATGTACATTCTTCTGTGATGATACACGAATATTATAGTCTGGATACATAATTATTCTACCATCTTGGTCCTCTTGTCTTTCTTGATACATATTTGAAATAGATTTTAATCTTCCTATCAATTGTTGCTGTTTTTCTTTCTTTATTTCTGTAACTTTTAACAATTCTCCATCTATTCTGTATCTTACTCTCACGCTGTCTTCTAATGGTTCTATATGCACGTCACTTGCTCTTTTTTTCATTGCATTTTTTATTATGTTATCTACTAAAGTTGTTATATCACTTGTACTATCTATGTTTTCTGAATCTGTTCCTTCTAGCTGATTTAATACATCTCTTATGTTTCTTTCAAATGTTATGTATTTATCCATGGTGAATCCTTTATTTAGAAGAATTAGTCTAATAGATTCTACCGCTGTATCACTTGAGTTATCAGCAAAACATACTTTCATTCTATTGTTTTCAATCTGATATGGTATCGCCTTATATTTTTTTGCCATATCTATAGAAATATATTGTTTTACGTCAATATCTATGTCTCCATATCCTAACATCATTGTTTTTTCATTTAATATTTCTCCTAAAGTTTGCAAGAGAATATATTCATCACATAAATGCAATATATCTATAATTTCTATTATTCTTTTTTCTGGATTTCTTCTTTGATATTCCAGTGCTTTATTAATATCTGATTGTCTTAGAATTCCTCTTCTTACCAATTCAATTCCTATTGGACCTTTTTGTGTAGCCATAATTTCCTCCTTTGTCTTATAAAATATTATAATTCATTTTATATTGTTGCCAATTCTTCTGGTGTCATTTTTCTTAAAGCTTTTATTTCTGTTGTAAAAGTCTTTCCTGCTAATTCACATTCTGCCCTTACTTGTATAATTTTAATAATATCTTCTTTATCTGTATTACCTTCTGTTTCATTATATTTCTGTACTGATATTATTAATTTATATGGTGTTGCTATACTATTAGAATTTGTACCTGCTGATACAGAAGCATTTCCCTTTTCGTTTATATATCTTATTAAATTTTCAGCTGTCACATCTGCATAATCCATTCTTTCAGCATAATTAAATATATCTGTTATATCTGCTAATTGTTGGCTATTTATTTTAATTTTTTTTGATGTTAGTACAATATTATAAATTAATGATGTGATTATCCCTGTAAACATTACTAATATTAAAAACGCTAGTATAGCATCTGAAACCACAAATCCATTTTGTTTTTTTATAAATCTAGTCTGCATGCTTCACCCCTTATATTAAAGTTGCTATTATATTTGTTAATCCAATTATTGAAAAAACTATAAACATTGTTCTTCTTAAAACGTCTTTCTTTGTTTTTAAATTAAGTAGGAACTGTATTATTAAAATGCCTAAACATATAATATATCTATAGATATTTATATTGTTAAATGTGTATAGATATATCATATATATTATTTCTGATATAATTCCAATATTTAACACACTTTTTTCTACTACTTTATATTCTTTAAATATTCCTATTGTTAAAATTACAACACTTATAAAAAATATACCAAAAATTAGAGTAGCGATCTTATTTATTTCTATATTAAAAATATCAATATTTAAGCACATAGCAAATAGAAGAAAAATGACACCTGATGATAATTCAAGTATTATATATCTTAGTCTTATCTTTTCATGACAATATCTACATTTTCCTCTTAAAAATATATAGCTTAATACCGGTATTAAATCAAAAAAATTTAATCTGTGATTACATTTAGGACAATATGACCTAACATGTGTAATATTTTCTTTTCTAGGAATTCTATGTACAGCTAGTGTAAAAAAGCTTCCCAATAGTACACCTATTATATATATATATGCATATAGTAAGATTTCCATTTTTCATACTCCATGTCTTGATAGAATTGTTGGCATACACATTATTATAATGTATATGCCAATAATGTAGTTTTTGTGATTCTATACTTGTGGTTCTGTTGCTTATTCTCCAGATTGTGAATTAGTATAATATTCTACTATATTATCAAGACCTGTTACATTTGTTCCATTTGTAGTATTTGTTGAAAATTGATTTTCCATATCCTTTTCTGTTTCTTGTGCATCTTCATATTCTTGTACTGCATCACCTGCATGTCCAAATAGTCCACTTTGAACTGCTGTTGTAACTGTTACTGCTACTAATATTAACATAACAATTATTGTTATAATTAATGCTATTAAAGTAATACCTGCTTGTTTTTTCATTTGTTTTTTCACCCCCTCTTTAGGTTTATTTTTTGTATATATTTATATAATAAATATTACCTACTTTTATTTACCAATTGTATTTAGAAATTCACCTGAATCTCCATTATTTGTATTGTCTCCTGTGCTATCATTATCCTCATCTGTTGTAGTACTACTATCAGTTGAATATTTTGAAAAAGGATTTGGTTTTCCTTTATCATAATCATTACTAGATTCATATGCTGATAAGTCTGCTTGGTCTACTATATATGTTTTTACTAATTCTTGTTTTTCTTCTGCTTCTAAAGTTTCTTCTAGTTCTTCTTCAATTTCTGCATCTAAAGCATATGCTTCTACTTGTTTTGGTACTGTTACATTAATAGGATTATAATCATAGAAAAATATTACAAAAACTAATCCTATGGCTACTATTAATAATATTAAAATTGCTATTTCTTTTAGTATTTTCTTAATCATATAAATCCTCCTTAATCTAGTTCGATATTAACATTTTTAATAGTAAATGTTGCTTGCAATACGCTTGCATCTACTACTACTGTTTGTGCTGTGTTGCTACTTGTATTGTTTGTAGAATTGTTATTTGTATTATTGGCATCACTTGGTGTTATTGTTCCGCTATCGTTTGGTAGAGTTGGTGTATTAGTTGTTGTGGTAGTTGTTGTGGTTGTTGATGATGGAACTATTTTAAATTCTTCTACTGTAAAATCTAATGTATCATCTTTTTCAATGTCAAATATAACTTCTGTAATATCAATATAAGATCCTTTAAGTGTTATATCTAAATCATATACATCTTCTCCACCATTTTCTAGTAAATCTAGTTTTATCCAAACCCCATTGTCTTTTGCATAATTTTCTAGTTTTGTCCATAAATATTCTATCTTGTATTTTTTAATTGCGACTATTCCCAAGTCTACATCTTCACTTAGACTATTTATTTTTGCTGCATATGTTTCTTTAGATGTAGTAAGTCTTTTTATACTTGAATTTAATTCATTAATTTTGGTTGCATATGTAGTTTCATTAAGCTCTCTAGCTTTATCAATATCTGAACGCAATTCTTTATCCAGTGCTTCTAGTTCTTCTAAATTTGTTGTTTTTAATGTTCCTATCTCGATATTTTTAAAAGCTAACATGTAAGCTGCTGTACATAGCAATACAATTAAAATCAACAATAATAATTTCTTCATGTTTTTCTCCTTTTACTTGTAGTATTAATATGGTAAATCTCCTTTTATTGTAACACTTATTATTCCATTAACGTTTTCTCCTTTTGTTGTTGTAACATTACGTAATAATCCATTTTCTGATAATGCTGTTTTAAAATAACCTAACTGGTCATATTTTTCAGCTTGTGCTTGTATAATAATTTCTTTGCCTGTCGGGTTTTCCAATGATACTAATTGTACTCCCTTTGGAATAATATACATTAATTGGTTTAATAAATTTGGTATTGCGTTTTTGCTAGAATATGTTGCTGTTAATTCATTGTTTTGTGCTTCAATGGCAGATATTCTTGATTGATATTCAGAGGTTCTTGTATCAACCAATGACTTATATGTTGTTACTTTAGTAATTTTGCTGTTCGTATCATCTATAACTGCTTCAACTTCATCTATTTTTGTATTTATATGTGTTGTCAAATACCATAAAACTAGTATGTAAAATACGATTAGAAGTACTATTACACTTACTAATCTTATCATACCTTTTTCTATTCCATCTAATTCTTTTTGGAAACTCTCTTTAATATTTAATGCTTGTAATATCTGTTTTCCTGTATCTTTTCCAATATCTGCACTTAATATTGATTTTAATGTGTTTCCAGCACTTGCTTTATTAGAAAAGTTTATTTCATCACCTTTTGGTTCTAAGTACTTTAACCCTAATGCTACTGCTGAGTTTACTTCTGTGTAATCTTTGATATTTATTTTAGTATTTGTTTTTTCAATGAAATAAGGAATCAATATTTCAACTTTTTTGTCCATAAAGTTTTCTTGGAAAAATAAATCTATATTATTTATAATAATTCCTGTTCCTGTTAAATAAATGCTATCAATTTGTACTTCACTTCTGTCTATAACTTTTTTTACTTCATCAACTATATCAGATAATCCCAAGATTATTTCTTCTAAATATTCATTTCCATCTATTTTTAAATTTTGTCCAGCTTTTGTATATACTGTTGTGTTTTTACAAGCCTCATATGCTCTAGACATTGAATTTTCCTTAATATTTATATCTCTTAGTATATTATCCATACCTTTGCTTAATTTGTCTACTGCCTTAACTTTTCCTTGTACTACTGTTGTTACTTCTGTTGTACCTTCAATGTTGACAATAATGCTATTTTCTCCTGTAGGTTCTGGTAGACTTGCAATTGCTACTGCTACAGGTGTTACCATTCCAACTTTGTATTTATCTACAACCTGTATTCTTTCTACAACACTAGTTTTATTTGTATAGACATAAACAATATCTAGTTTGTCTCTGTCTTCTTCGCTTGTATTATTTTCATTTATTAAACGTCTATATTCAATCGTGTTTTTATTTTTGGCATTTGTACTACAATAATATTCAAATTCAGTATCTATTGCTTTTTCTAAGTCTTTTGGTTTTAATAAATTAAGTAGATTAGAATATTTATATTGTTCGTCTGTAAGATTTATACTGATTGGTATTTGTGTGCTATATGTTTCTTTGACAATTTGTTCTATTGTTTCTTCTAAATCATCATAAAACTTTACACCATATGCTTCTATTTTAGGCGTTTTTTTGTCTTTTGATACTTTAGCATATTTAATTATTCCTTTATCTGCATATAGTCCCAAACAGCTTTGCATAATTCTCTCCTTATTTTCATTAATTTACTTTTATTTTTACATTTATATTACTAATTTTACATTATTTTTTTTTATAGTCAATAGATTTTAAGCATTTATAATCTAAAAGTAATATTATTGTAATATTATTGTAATATTTTTGTATATTTTCTTTTTCCATGGTCAAAATATGTATATATATTAATTTGGAAAGGTATGATGCATATGTCAACTAAAAAACATTTAAAACTAACCGGTTCTTCTGATGTTTCTTGGAAAGATGCTATTGTTCAGACTATTTCAGAAGCTTCTAAAAGTATTGATTATATTTCTTCTGTAACAATTTTAGAGCAAAAAGCTGATATAGATGGTAATCGTATTGTTAAATATTACACAACTATTGATTTATCCTTTGATATTGATAATAGGGGGTGATTTATTTGAAGCCAATTAACACTAATTCTGAATATCAAGAATATGTAAATCAAAAATCTCCAAATTCTCCTATTTTGAAAAATTGTTTTAATAGTTTTTGGGTTGGAGGTTTTATATGCGGTATAGGACAAGTAATCATGGAAATTTGCAAATATAACGGATTATCAACTGAAACTAGTGCTACTATTGTTTCTGTTTCTCTTATATTTTTAAGTGCTTTCCTAACAGCATTAAATGTATTTAATAAAATAGGTAAATTTGCTGGTGCTGGTTCTTTGGTGCCTATTACAGGTTTTGCTAATTCTATTGTTTCTCCTGCAATGGAGTATAAATCTGAAGGATATGTAATGGGTGTTGGTGCTAAAATGTTTACTGTTGCAGGTCCTGTACTAGTATATGGAATATCTGCTTCTGTTCTTGTTGGTATTATTTATTTTATTTTTGGAGGCTAATTTTTTAGCTTCCTGAAAGGGTGATTTTAATGAAAAGATTTGGTATGCAAACTTTAAAGTTTGATAATCCAATTACAATTTTAGAGACTGCTTCTATTGTTGGTCCTAAAGAGGAAAATGGTCCTCTTGCAGAATATTTTGATAAATGCTTAGAAGATGAATTTTGGCAAGAAAAAACATGGGAAAAAGCTGAAAGTAAAATAATTAAAGAAACTGTAAATATGAATATAACTAAAGCCAAAATACCTGCTGCTGACATCAATTATTGTTTTGCTGGTGATTTGCTTAATCAATGTATTTCTTCTAGTTTTGGATTAAGAGAATTGGGCATTCCTTTTTATGGCATTTTTGGTGCTTGTTCAACTTTTGTAGAAGGCATGCAATTAGCTTCTGTTTTTATTGATTCTGGTGCTGCAGATAAGTGTATTTGTGCTGCTTCTAGTCATTTTTGTAGTGCTGAAAAACAGTTTCGTTTTCCTTTAGAATTAGGAAACCAAAGACCTCCAACTTCTCAATGGACTGTTACAGGTTCTGGTTCGGTTATACTTTCTAATTCAGGTGAAGGACCTTATGTAACTTACATTACTACTGGTAAAGTAGTTGATCTGGGAATTAAGGATGCCAATAATATGGGTGCTGCCATGGCTCCTGCTGCATTAGATACTTTAATTGCACATTTTAAAGATACTGGTAGAAATCCTAGTTATTATGATGCTATTTTAACTGGTGATTTAGGATATATTGGTAAAGATATATTGTCAGAAATGGCACTTACAAAAGGTTATAATATAAAATCAAATTACAATGATTGTGGTGTTTTAATCTTTGATAAAGATTCTCAAGATACACATTCTGGCGGTAGTGGTTGTGCTTGTTGTGCTACTGTTTTTTCTGGATATTTATTTAATAAATTAAAACAAAAGAAATTAAATAAGATATTATTAATTGCTACAGGTGCATTAACCAACTCGACTACTGCTCAACAAGGTGAAAGTATTCCTGGAATTGCACATGCTATTTCTATTGAAACTGGAATGTAAAGGGGGTTTTATAATGCAAGACTTTTGGGGTAATTTTGATTGGATGATGCTACTTCGTGCATTTTTAGTAGGAGGTGCAATTTGTGTTGTTGGACAAATATTAATTGATAAAACAAAACTTACTCCTGCAAGAATTTTAGTAGTTTTTGTAACTCTTGGAGCTGTACTTGGTGGTTTAGGTATTTATCAGTATTTAGTTGATTTTGCAGGTGCAGGAGCTACTGTCCCATTAACTGGTTTTGGTAATCTTTTAGCAAAAGGTGCTATACAAGCAGTACAGGAAAAAGGATTGTTAGGAGCCTTGATAGGTGGTACTGCTTCTGCTGCTGGTGGTATTACAGCTGCAATATTCTTTGGTTACATTGCCTCACTAATCTCAAAACCAAAAATAAAAAAGCAATAAAGCTTTTTCCCAATTGGGGACGTATTTAAATTGGGAAAAAATTCCCAATCAGGGGCAGGTTTTAATAAATATTAATTTTATGTTTTGAAATCCTCAACCTCTCTTATATTCAACAGTTTTCTTGTTAAGTGAGTTTGAGGATTTTGATAAATTTTAGAAAATAAAAATAGAGACTGTAACAGTCTCTAAATCTGGTCGGGGTGACACGGATCGAACGTGCGACCTCATGGTCCCAAACCACGCGCTCTACCAACTGAGCCACACCCCGTTTTTAACCACTTAAATATAATAGCACATTTATCTTTAATTTTCAAGTCTTTTTTTGTTTTTTTTTTTATTTTCAGCAAATATTTTCTTATATATCTCTAAATAAAATTACTAGATGAAAAAGTTTTCAAGATATCTTGAAAACTAAAATTGTCATTGGTGCCAACGAAGTAGTTATCTACAACTTTTTGACTCTCTTGACGATTAATACAAATATCAATCAAGCTATATATAGATTACCAGATTATTTAATAAAAATCAAGTAACTTAATAAAAATCTTTTTTGCGAAAATTTGTTTTTTTGTATTGTTTTATTGTAAATTGTATGCTATACTAACTGACATAGGAAATGAACATAGTAGTAGATATGTGTTGCCACTACACTAGATAACTTTGGTTATCAGAAAGTGGGGTGGTGTTTATGGGTTTTATACTTTTTTTAATCTATGCCTTAATGGTATCATCAACAATAAACGTAGCCTTATTAACGATTTTATACATAAAATATGTAAATTCAAAAATAGATAAGGAATAAAATAACAACACATTCCACTATGCCAATATTGCGAATGTGTTGTTATAACTATATGTAGTGGTA
>CALXVG010000006.1 GCA_944391955.1 uncultured Clostridia bacterium | reverse complement strand
CTTAAAGTTAACTTAAAGTGATATATAATATATGTTGAGGAGGGATTAAAATGTCATATTTAGGAGAAGATATTAAAAAATTAGGTTTTGGTTTAATGAGATTACCACAAAAAGATGGAAAAATTGATATAGAACAAACCAAAGAAATGGTAGATAAATTTATAGAAGCGGGATTTACATATTTTGATACAGCTTGGGCTTATGCAGGGAGTGAAGTAGCTATTAGAGAAGCACTAGTAGAGAGATATCCCAGAGAGAAATTTCAACTTGCAACAAAAAATGCGGCATGGATAAATTGCAAAACAAGAGAAGATGCAATTTCGCAATTTGAAACTTCATTAAAACAGACAGGAGCAGGATATTTTGATTTTTACTTGTTACATAATTTAGGTGAAGGAAGAACTAAATTCTTTGACGATTTTGATATGTGGAATTGGATATTACAAATGAAAGAACAAGGAAAGATTAAGCATGCAGGATTTTCATTTCATTCAACTCCAGAGGAATTAGATGAAATACTTACAAAACATCCTGAAATGGAATTTGTTCAATTACAGATTAATTATGCAGATTGGGAAAACCCTGCAATAAAATCAAAAGAATGTTATGACGTGGCAAGAAAACATGGAAAACCGGTAATTATAATGGAACCAGTAAAGGGAGGAATGTTGGCAAATCCACTAGAAAAAGTAAAAGAGATTTTTAAACAAGCAAATCCCGAGGCATCAATTGCGTCATGGGCAATAAAATTTGCTGCAAATTTAGACGGGGTTATTACAGTTCTATCAGGAATGAGCAATACAGACCAAATGAATGATAACCTATCATATATGAAAGAATTTACAGGACTATCTGAGAACGAAGAAAAAACTATAAACCAAGCGCAAGAAGTCTTAAAAAGTATTCCATTAATTCCTTGTACTACTTGCAATTACTGTGCAAAAGTATGTCCAATGAATATAGGAATTTCAGGTTCCTTTACCGCAATGAATATGTTAACTTTATATAATGACATGCAAGCAGCAAAGCATCAAGAAGGTTGGCTTGTTGGAGGACATGGACTAAAATCGGCAGCTGAATGTATAAAATGTGGAAAATGTGAAAGTGTTTGTCCACAACATATAAAAATAAGAGAAAATCTAGAAAAAATCGCAAAAATTTTTGAAAAATAGATAATATCACATAAAGCTAGACTTATTGTAGTTTTTATGATACTATATAAAAAGTTATTTGTATAAATGAAATAATTAAAAGGATAGATTACTATGCAAGCAGATTTAAATATAGAATTAATGGAATATATAACAAATGAAATTTTTCCATTATATAGTAAAAACGAAGAAAGTCATGGCGTAAAACATATAAAAACAGTAATAGACAGAAGTATGGAGATAGCTAAACAATATGATGTTGATATAAATATAGTATATACTGTAGCTGCATATCATGATTTAGGACATTACAAAGATAGAAAAAAACATGAAATAATATCAGCAGAAATATTTATAAATGATAAAAATATAAAAAAATGGTTTACAGAAGAGCAAATTAAATTGATTAAAGAAGCAATAGAAGACCATAGAGCATCTAGTAATCATAAGCCTAGAAGTATTTATGGAATGATTGTGAGTACAGCAGACAGAACAATTATAGATATAGACGACACAATAAAAAGAACATATATTTATGGCAAGAAAAATTCTCCAGAAAAAACGGAAGAAGAACAAATAGAACGTGTATATGAGCACTTAAGTCAAAAGTATGGAGAAAATGGTTATGCAAAAATATATTTAAAGGACGATAAATTTGAAACAGCTTTAAGAAAACTAAGACAAGAATTATTAGATAAAGAAAAATTCATTAAAAGAGTTAAAACTGTAATAAATACAATAACAAAAAATTGTATATAATAGTAATAAAATGGGAGGTTTTAAGTAAGATGAAATATTTTAAAAAACTATGTGGAGAAAGAATTTATTTATCGCCAATGAATATAGATGATGCTGAAAAATATATTGAATGGTTTTGCAATTTTAAGACTGCTAATGGAATGGAACAAAGTGGAAAAATTGCCAATGTAGAATGGGAACGTGAATGGATTCAAAATGCAATAAAAAATAATGAAGCACAATTTGCAATTGTAAAATTAGAAAATGATGAACTACTAGGAAATTGTGGATTTTCAGAAATTAATCATCAAAATAGAATAGGTACAGTAGGATTATTTATAGGAGAAGAGGAAAATCGTAATAAAGGGTATGGAACTGAGACATTACAATTATTATTAGATTTTGGATTTAACTATTTAAATTTAAATAATATTATGCTAAAAGTAAAATCATTTAATGAACGTGCAATTGCATGTTATAAAAAAGTTGGATTTAAAGAAATAGGAAGAAGAAGAAACAGCTACTATTTAAATGGAAAATATTATGATGATGTATATATGGATTTTCTAGCTAGTGAATTTACAGGAAGTTATATAAAAGATAAAAATATTTAATATATGAAAATGGAAGTATAATAATACTTCCATTTTTTTGAACTATATGATATAAATAATTAATAAAAGGAGTAAGATATGAACAATTATTTTGATAATTTAGATGAAATTATAAAAGAATATTTTAAGATATTGTCAAACGAAATTCCAGACTTTTTAAATGATTATATTAATACACCTGCAATGCAAAAACAAGCTAAAGTTAGTGTGTCTTGTGGCACATATTATTCGAAAATTTTCAAAGATTTGTTATGGTATTCAAGTTTAGATCATAGTGTTGCAGTTAGCTTAATAATTTGGAATTTTAAAAAAGACAAGAAACAAACACTTGCAGGATTATTTCATGATATTTCAACTCCTGTTTTTAAACATTCCATAGATTTTATGAATGGTGATTATGAAAAACAAGAATCAACCGAAGAACTAACAACAAAAATCATTATGGAATCAACAGAGATAATGAGTTTGCTAAAAAGAGACAATATAAAATTAGAAGAAGTTAATAATTACCATATATATCCAATTGCAGATAATGATACTCCACAATTATCAGCAGATAGATTAGAATATACCTTTTCAAATGGTTTGGGAGTAAAAAAGAAATTGTGGGATATTAAAGATATAAAAGAAATTTATGAAAACATAGAGATACAAAAAAATGAAGAGGGAGTAGATGAATTAGGGTTTAAAGACTTAAAAACAGCAGAAAAGTTTGTTGAAAATATGAGCATTTTATCAAATGCTTATATAAATAATGAAACTAAATTAACTATGCAATTTTTAGCAGATATAATGAAAAAAATGTCTGAAAGAAATCTAATTAGTAAAAAAGATTTATATGAATTATCTGAAAGAGAAGTAATAGAAAAAATAGAAAATTGTAAACATAATAACATTTCAACATGTTTTAAAATTTGGAAAAATGCTACTAATATAGGTGAAAGTGAAGAGAAGATAGATAATAAATATTGTGTGAACATAAAAGCAAAGATAAGATATATTGTACCACTAGTACGAAAAAATGGAGAATTTATAAGAATAAATCAAATATCAGAAAATGCAGATAGAAACATACAAAATGCAATTAATTATAATACAAAAAAATATGCTTATTTAAATTGTAAATTTACATAGAAAAAATTAAAGAAAAAAATAAAAAAATATTTGACAAATAAAAAAAGTTATAATATATTATATGTGTAGTAAAAAATTATATAAAGGAGAGGTGATATTGTGGGAGAAGAATTCAAAGAAAAAGCAAAAAGTTTCGACTTTAAAAAATATCTTCCAGTTATAGGAATTGTAGTAGCAATTGTTGTTGTAATAGCAATCTTAGTATCAATTTTTGGAGGAGGACCTAAAAAAGCAGTTAAAAAGTACATAAAAGCAATGAATAAACAAGATGCTGCAAAAATAATGAAATGTATTGATCCAGCAGGAATGTCAGCTTGGAGCTATACATATTTTGATGACTTTGATGAAGAGGATTATGAAGAGTTCCTATCAGACTATGAAGATTTAGATGAGGATGACATAGATGATTATATGAAAGAAGCCGAAGATTCTTTAGATGATATGTTTGATGAAATAAACGATGAATATGATTCATATAAACTTAAAATTGAAGAATTTAAAGATGTAGAAGAAATTGCAAAAGACTTATATGAAGTAAAAGCTAAAATCTCAATAAAAGCAGAGCCAGTTGATGATGATGATGATGAAATAGATGAATCAGATGTTTTAACATTTATAGTTTATAAAAACAAAATAATCTATTCAACAATATAATATATTATCATACATAAAACGCCTAAATTTATTAGGCGTTTTATTTTTTATTAAGACTTTATAAAACTTGTACTTTGTTAGTTAATATGATAAAATCTTAAAAAAATATAGGAGAAAAAATATGAAAGTTGCAATTGGGCAAGATAGCCATAAAATAAATCATAATAATACAGATAAAAAGTTAATACTTGGAGGAGTAGAATTTGATACGAATTTTGCACCAGTTGGAAACAGTGATGCAGATGTAGTATTACATGCTATTACAAATGCTGTTTCTGGCATTACATGTAAAAATATAATTGGTAAAATTTCAGATGATATGTGCAAACAAGGAATAACAAATAGTGAAGAATATTTAAAAGAAGCACTGAAATATCTAAATGAAAAAATTATACATATATCAATATCCATAGAATGTTTAGTTCCCAAAATAACACCTAAGATTGAAGAAATGAGAAGAAATATTGCGAGAATATTAGGAATAAAAGAAACATCTGTAGGGATAACCGCAACAACAGGAGAAGGATTAACAGAATTTGGAAAAGGTAATGGAATAAGTGTATTTGCTTGTATTACAGTAGAATAGAGGAGATTTTAATGGAACAAATATTTAAAAAGGCTAAAGCAAAAATAAATCTAACTTTAGAAGTACTAGAAAAAAGACCTGATAATTACCACAATATAAAATCAATATTTCAAACAATATATTTGTATGATGAATTATATATAGAAAAAATTCAAAATAATAAAATAGAATTATATACAAATGTAGAAGAATTGAATAATGAAAATAATATTATATATAAAGCATATTATAAACTAAAAGAAAAATATACGAAAATTACAGGAGTAAAAGTAATACTAAAAAAGAGAATTCCAATGCAAGCAGGACTAGGTGGAGGAAGTACAGATTGTGCTACCTTTATTTCATGCATGAACAAATTGTTTAAATTAAATATGAATATTCAAGAACAAAGAGAGTTTGGGGAAAAGTTAGGGGCAGATGTGCCAGCTTGTTTACATACAGGGACTTTACTAGCAGAAGGAATAGGTGAAAAAATAGATATTATTCAATCAAATCTTAATTACTATGTGATAGTTATAAAACCACAAATATCATGTAGCACAAAAGAAATGTATCAAAAATTGGATGAAAGAAAAAAAGTTATTCAAAAAGATAATACAATAAATATAAAATTAGCATTAGAACAATCAAATTTTAATTTGTTAACCAAGAATTTATATAATGTGTTTGAAGAAATAATAGATGAAAAAGATATAATTCAAAATTTGAAGAAAGAATTAGAAAAAAATGGTGCAAAAGCTAGTTTAATGGCAGGATCAGGCTCATGCATTTTTGGAATATTTGATAATAAAAATATTGCAAAACAAGCATATAACAAACTAAAACAACAGTATGAAACATATATATGTAAAACATGTAACAAGAAAGGACTAAAGTATGATAGAAAATAAAAAAGTTACTGCAGTAATTTTAGCTGCTGGTAGTAGTACAAGATTTGGAAAAACTACAAACAAAAATTTAGAAGTAATACATGGAAAGACGGTTTTGTCATATAGTATACAGGCATTTAGTCAAAACAAATATATTGATGATATTATCATAACTGCCAAAGAGACAGATATGACAACTATTCATGATATTCTTAATAAAGAAAAGTTAAACAAAAATATCAAAATTGTTTTAGGAGGAAAAACAAGGAACGAATCTGTTAAAAATTCTATAGAAAAGACAGAATCTGATATTGTTATAATTCATGATGGCGCAAGACCTGCAATAAAACAAAAATACATAGATGAATGTATTGAAACCATGAAAGATTTTGTAGGTGTAACTATAGGAGTAAAATCCAAAGATACAGTAAAAATATCAGATGATAACAATGTTGTAATAAATACAACTAAAAGAAGCAACACATGGTTAATTCAAACACCACAATGCTTTGATAGAAAAATCCTACTAGATATGCATTATAAATTTCAAAATGATGAAGTAACAGATGATTGTATTTTACTTGAAAAAAATGGATATAAAGTGAAAGTTATAGAAGGAGATTATACAAATATAAAAATTACAACATATGAAGACATTGATATAATAAAAAATTTTCTTAAATAAAAAAATGGGCGTTAAATAAGCGTCCATTTTTATTTTAATTTATTAAAAATTAATTATTTAAATTTTTTTGCTTAGTTTGATTAATTTTATTTTGATCAGCAGTTTCAGTTTGGTACCAACCTTTTTCTGCCATCAAATTATATAATTTATTTTGAATATTTAATGATTCATTTAAAGCATCTTCAACATATAAAAGTTCTTTACTAGTCATTTTAAATCACCAACTAAAACAAGTATTCCACAAATTTTAAAATATATACTAATACCAAACATATAAGAATAAACATAATGCAAAATTATGGAAAATATGCAAAAAATTTAATAATAAAAATTAGAAAAAAGGTTGACTAAAAAAAAGACATGTATTATAATGTAACTACAAAAGATTAAAAAAATGCATAAAAATACTGCAAAATAACTAAAAAGTATTGACTTTTTAAAAAAGATGTAGTATAAATATAAGAGTAGTGTAAAAATGATAGATATAAGGAGAGATATGTAGAATGAAAAAGAAAGAAATTATAGTTTGTATTTTAGCAATAGTTATCTTATTAGTTTCCATATCAAATGTTTTAGCAATGGATTCAGAGCCAATAGACGTCGATGATTTGACTGGTAATACAGCAAATAACCGCAATAATAGTACAAATACAATAATTGATGTTGGAAATGTGACAGCAGAAAAAGACCAACCACTTATTACAACAAAGAATAATACATTAAATACTAATATACCAGATACAGGTATAGCAGACACACCAATTGTACCAATTGTAATTTGTGTAATCTCAGCAGTAGTTGCATATACTCAAATAAGAAAATATAATGTTTAATAAGAATAAAAGGTTACTATATAGTAACCTTGATTTTTTATTATAGAAGTAAAAACATATAGAATACAGATATAATGCCTTGCAAAAATTTTCCTATAAAATAAGGTTTTATTGAAATATGTGCTTTTGAAGTTATACTAAGTACTTGTAGTAGAACTGAAAAACCGCCAAAACCTAGTAAAAATGCAGTAATATATGTCTGTAGGTATATTGACATAGAATTAACTTCAGCAAGATAAAAAAGCCCATTGGTAACTTCTAAAAAGCCAGTAATAATACCGATTAAAGTATTTCCAGACATACCAAATATTGAGAATATTGGCTCTAATAAAAAAGATAATATGTATAAGATTCTACTATTGAAAAGCATAGTAATTATTACAGAAAATAATACAATAAATCCACCAATCATAACAACAGATATAATACTATTAAAAATGCTTTTATATAGAACTTCTCCTAAATTATAAAATGATATTGGATGCTGCTGAAATTTAAAAGCAGCATTTTTTTTATTTATTTCCTTATTTCGTTTCCAAAATCTAAATAAAAACCCTACAGTAAGTGCAGATAAGATATGAATGAAAAGCAAGAGTAAACCAATTTTGACATCTAGAAAAATCCCTATGCCAACAGTTCCAACAATGAAAAGAGGACCTGAATTATTAGTAAAAGCAATTAGCCTTTCGGCCTCTATATCAGAACATGCACCAGATTCTTTTAACTTAGCAACCATTTTAGCCCCGACTGGATATCCACTAATAATGCCTAAAATTAAAGCAAAAGCACCTGAACCAGGTACGTTAAAAATTGGTCGCATTATAGCATTTAAAAAATTACCCAATAAAGGGACTAAATTCGTATAAGAAATGAGTTCAGTCGCAATAAAAAAGGGCAATAAAGAAGGTAAAACAGAATTATACCATAAAAATATTCCGTTTTTTGCAGATGTTATATTTTCTGTAGAAAACAACAATAAAAATAATATAAAAAGACAGATGGAAACAGGAATAATAAGAGATTTAATTTTAAAAACAAAAATTCTAAAATTGGTCATATTAAGCAAGCTCCTTTTTATATAATATATTTAAGAGCTATTGCAAATATGCATATATTATATAAACAGAAATAGTTGACTTAATGAGTGAAATATAATATATTAGATAAAAGAAAGAGGGGATGGTATGAAAGTAATAATCGCTGCAGCTGGAACAGGCGGACACATAAACCCAGGAATAGCCATTGCCAACGAAATAAAGAAAAACGAACCCGAATCAGAAATTATTTTTATAGGAACTAATAGTGGAATAGAAAATGATTTAATCCCTAGAGCGGGTTACAAACTAAAAATATTAGATGCATATGGATTGAAGAGAAAAATAAGTTTAAAAAACTTAAAAAGAATGTATAAGACTTTAAGAAGTTATAAAGAAGCAAAAAAAATTGTAAAAGAATTTAAACCAGATATTATAATAGGAACAGGTGGATATATATGTGGACCTGTTATTTTAGCTGGATTAAAATATAAGGTAAAAACTATGTTACATGAAAGTAATGCATTTCCAGGAGTTGCAGTAAAATTATTATCAGGGAAAGTAGATACTGTAATGGTAAGTTTTGAAGATGCAAAAAAAAGATTGCCTAAAGCAAAAAATATAGTAATTACAGGCACTCCAACGAAAGTGTCTAAAATTGATTTAACAGAATCTCAAAAAAATAAATTAAAATCAGAGTTGAAAATAACTAATAATTTGCCTATAGTATTAGCATTTGGAGGTAGTCAAGGGGCAGAATCAATTAATAAAAGTTTTGTGGAAATAATCAATAATTCATTCAATAAAGAATATCAATTGATTTGGTCAGTAGGAAAAGACAAATATGAAGATATAAGGAGTCAAATAAAATCTCCGAACAACCTAACATTATTACCATATATATATAATATGGAAGAAATATTGAATTTGGCAGATCTTATTGTTTGTAGAAGTGGAGCAATGACAATAACAGAAATTTCAAGATGCCATAAACCAGCAATATTTATACCATTCCCATATGCTACTGAAAATCATCAAGAATATAATGCAAGAGTATTATCAGATGTTGGAGCAGCAAAAATAATATTAGATAAAAACTTAAATAGTAAAATTTTAAATGATAACATATGTAATATAATAAAAGACAAAGAAACATTGAAAAAAATGAGTATAAAAGCAGAAACTGTAGAAATAAAAAATGTAGAAGAAAAAATATATAAAGAAATAAAAAAATTAACTATGTAGACAAACAAAGAAAAATGTGGTATAGTAATTGGCGGTATAACAAGGAGGCACCAAAATGAGCAAAATAGAAGAGGCAAGAGAATTATTAGAAAAAAACGGTCAGGCACATATAAAAGTAAATAATGAGGAACTTGCAGAACAAATATTAAAACTTGATTTTAATAAAATAAAAACATTATACTCTAGACTTAATAAAAAGATAAAATTTGAAAATGTCGAACCTGTAAAAGCAATTAATCCAGATAAATTACCAAGAGAACAAATAGAAGAATATAAACAAATTGGTGAAGATATAATTAAGCAAAAGAAGTTTGCAGTAGCAATAATGGCAGGTGGACAAGGAACAAGATTAGGGCATCATGGACCTAAAGGTACATTTAAAGTAAAAATTAATAATACAGATAAATATTTGTTTGAAATAATTATAGAAAAATTACTAAAAGCAAAAAAAGAATACAATGTATACATACCATGTTATATAATGACAAGTTCAGAAAATAATAGCGAAACTGTAAGATTTTTCGAAGAAAATAATTTTTTTGGATATCCAAAAGAGTATTTAAAATGTTTTATACAAGAAGATTTACCATTATTAGATGAAGACGGGAAATTAATACTAGGAGAAGACAAAAAAATAAAATTAGCTTCAGAAGGAAATGGCGGAATCTTCTGTTCAATGAAAAAAAATAAAATTATTGCAGAAATGAAAAGGAAAAATATTGAATGGATATTTATAGGAGCAGTAGACAATCTTTTAGCTAAATATGTAGATACATTATTATTAGGACTAACAGTTAGTCAGAATACAAAAATTGCAACAAGAACAGTAATAAAATCAAATCCATGTGAAAAAGTTGGAGTTATATGCAAACAAAATAACAAAATAAAAGTGGTGGAATATACTGAAATACCAGAAGAAATGAGAACAGCTGTTAATGAAGATGGAGAAATGCTTTTTGGAGAATCACATATTATGTGTAATCTATTTAATATTAAAGCATTAGAAATAGCAAGTACAAATAAAATGAAATATCATGCAGCACATAAAAAAACAAATTATATAGATAATAATAACAGATTAGTAATACCTAAAAAAGAAAATTGCTATAAATTTGAAAAATTCATATTTGATAGTTTCGAATTATTTGACGATATAACAATTTTAAGAGGAAAAAGGGCAGAAGACTTCGCACCAATAAAAAATTCTGAGGGACAAGATAGTCCGGAAACTGCAATAAAGTTATATGAAGCATATATTACTAAAAAAGCATAAATTATCTAAAAATACCTATAATAACAATAGGTGTTTTTTTTATGGAATCTTCGGAAATAAATATTCTAAAAAAAATAAGAAATATGTCAATTACTTTATTAAAAATAGTAATCGGTACAATGATAATGGCAATTGGGATAGATTTATTTTTAGTGCCTAGCAAATTGTCAACAGGAGGCTTTTCTGGGATTGGTACACTTTTGTACTATTTGTGGGGAATACCAGTAGGAACCACGACTTTAATTCTTAATATACCATTAGTTGTATTGGCATTTTTAAAATTGGGAAAAATATTTGTAGTAAAAACAATTATAGGAACAATGTCATTATCATATTTTTTAAATGTATTTGAAAAGATAACTCCTATTACAAATGATAAAGTTCTGGCATTTATATATGGTTCAATAGCTGTAGGAATAGGAACAGCTATTGTTCTAAAAGCAAGGTCTTCCACTGGAGGCACAGAGCTTTTAGCTAATATAATAAGAACTTATAAAAGACATATAAGGACAGGGACTTTAATTACAATGCTAGATGCAATAGTTGTAGGAGTAAATGTTATATTTTTTAAAGATATTGAAATCGCATTATATTCAGGATTGGCAATATATATTATGGGTAAAATATTAGATGTATTTTTCGAAGGAATAGATTTTACAAAAATGTTTTTAATTATATCGCCTAAAACTCAAGAAATTTCAAACAAGATAAATGAAGAATTAGGAAGAGGGACAACATTGCTAAAAGGAATAGGAATGTATAAAAAAGAAAAGCGTAATATTTTACTATGCGTGATAGCTAGAAACGAAGTACGGACAAGTAATGGAAATAATAGAAGAAACAGATAAAAGTGCATTTACAATAATTTCCAATGCTAGAGAAGTTTATGGAAAAGGATTTAATAAGATAAAATAAAGGCACACAGAAGTTTTTGACCTTCTATGTGCCAGGAGATTAGTTGCTATAAGATTGAACTGTGATGCTAGGTTTTCCGCAGAATCGTAGAAATGGCGTTCTTATACACGAAATTGGGTGAATCACCCGGATATCTAGAGTAGACTACTGCAGTGTCATCATGTTTCAGTATGCGACAATGCTCCTGGTAACCTTTCATGGTTATCAAGGTTACCTTTTCCTTATTCTCAATGAATTTACGGAGCCAGAAGTCTTCAACAGACTCAGCCATGTATGTACGATCGAGCTCGATGAAAACGTTTGGAGTTTTCTCTTCAGGGTCAGCCTTTGCACGGTTAAATGGTTCGATTGTGCTGATGGCATGCTTATACATGATGTAGATGCCATCATCATCGTCGTGCGTAAGGATTATGACTTTAGTACTGTGGAAACGGATTCGACCTGTTTCAGGATACCCGTTAAGGGTGAAAACCCGAACAAGTGTCTCTCTTTGAATGTAGTAATCAATCATCATAGTTTCAATGTTCATGTCTATACTCTCCTTTTTATAAGAATAGGGCCATAAAGCACCTTATAGAACAATTATAACATCTCAAAAGGAATTATGTCAAATAATTTCTTTTTTTACAATTTTACCCAGAAAGTATTGACTTTGCTTATAAAAATTGGTATACTATTATAGTTAAAAATATGCACATAAAATGTCAGCTTAAGATTGTGCTTTATATAAGTGTTCTTAAGTGTTAAAAATTTTATGGAGGAAATAACAAGGAGGAATGAAAAATGGCAGTAGTTGCAATGAAACAATTACTTGAAGCAGGTGTACATTTCGGACACCAAACAAAAAGATGGGATCCAAAAATGGCTGAATATATATATCAAGCTAGAAATGGTATCCATATAATTGACTTACAAAAGACATCTAAAAAAATTGACGAAGCATATGCATTCGTAAAAGAAATTTCTGAGGAAGGAAAAGAAATTCTATTCATAGGAACTAAAAAACAAGCACAAGAATGTGTTAAAGAAGCAGCAGAAAAAAGTGGTATGTTCTATGTTGACCAAAGATGGTTAGGTGGAATGCTTACAAACTTCAAAACAATTAGAACAAGAGTAGAAAGATTAAAGAAATTAGAAGCAATGCAAGAAGATGGAACATTCGAAGTTTTACCAAAAAAAGAAGTTTCTAAATTAAAAAATGAAATGGAAAAATTAGAAAAAAATCTAGGTGGAATTAAAGAAATGACAAGATTACCAGGAGCAATTTTTGTTGTTGATCCTAAAAATGAAAGAATAGCAGTTTTAGAAGCTAAAAAATTAGGAATTCCAGTTGTAGGTTTAGTAGATACAAATTGTAGTCCAGAAGATGTAGATTATCCAATTCCTGGAAATGATGATGCAATTCGTGCTGTAAAATTAATTACAGATGTTATGGCAAATGCAGTTATAGAAGGAAAACAAGGAGAAATACTAGAAGTGGCACAAGAAGAAGTTCCAACTGAGGAAGAAACTCAAGTTGAGACAAAAGACATCGAAGAAGTTGTAGCTGAAAGTGAAGATGCAGAATAATTTTTAACAAAAAATAAAAGGAGGAACATTTATGATAACAGCAAGTTTAGTTAAAGAATTAAGAGAAAAAACAGGTGCAGGAATGATGGACTGCAAAAAAGTTTTAACAGAAACAGATGGAGATATGGAAAAGGCTACAGAGTTATTAAGAGAAAGAGGAATAACAAAAGCAGCTAAAAAATCAGATAGAATAGCTGCAGAAGGATTAGTATATTGCTATTTATCAACTGATAAAAAAACAGGTGTAGTTCTAGAAGTAAATGCAGAAACAGATTTTGTTGCAAAAAATGAAGAATTTAGAAAATTTGTAGCAGATACAGCAGAACATATAGCTGAGAAAAATCCTGCAACAGTAGAAGAATTATTAGAACAAAATTCTATTAAAGAAACAGGAAAAACAGTAAAAGATATATTAACAGATAAAATAGCAACAATTGGCGAAAATATGACGATTAGAAGATTTACAAGATATGAATCAGAAGGTTTACTTGAAACATATACTCATGGAGATGGAAAAATAGGTGTAATGGTTGATTTTGCACAAGGAACACAAGAAGTTGCAAAAGATGTATGTATGCAAATTGCAGCTGCAAGACCAGAATACTTAAATGAACAAGATGTTCCAGCAGATGTTGTAAATCATGAAATGGAAATATTAAAAGCACAAGCTATGAATGAAGGAAAACCAGCAGAAATAGCTGAAAAAATGGTAAAAGGTAGAATTGGAAAATTCTATGGAGAAATTTGTTTACTAGACCAAGCTTTTGTAAAAAATCCTGACATAAAAGTTAAAGATTTATTAAAACAAAACAATGCAGAAGTTACAAGATTCGTAAGAATCGAAAAAGGTGAGGGTTTACAAAAAAGAGAAGAAAACTTTGCAGAAGAAGTTGCAAAACAAATAAAATAGTATAATAATAGAAAATATAATTTAGAGCTAGGGCAGGGCTTGGTGAAAGTCATGCCCAGTTTCAATGAAGAGGGGTAGTATGATAAACGAGAAAATAAGAAATGTAGCAATAATTGCACACGTAGACCATGGAAAAACTACATTAGTAGATGCACTATTACGACAAAGTGGAACTTTTAGAACAAATGAGCAGGTCGCTGAGAGAGTAATGGATTCAAATGATTTAGAAAAAGAAAGAGGAATAACAATATTAGCAAAAAATACCTCAGTTATGTATAAAGATATAAAAATCAATATAGTTGATACTCCAGGACATGCGGATTTTGGTGGAGAAGTGGAAAGAGTTTTAAAAATGGTAGATGGTGTATTACTTCTTGTTGATGCTTTTGAAGGTGCAATGCCACAAACTAGAGAAGTGCTAAAAAAATCTTTATCACTAAATTTAAAACCTATTGTTGTTATAAATAAAATTGATAGACCAGGAGCAAACCCAGCAAAAGTATTAGACGAAGTATTAGAACTATTTATTGAATTAAATGCAAGTGATGAACAATTAGATTTTCCAGTTATATACGCATCAGCAAAAAATGGTATAGCTAAAATGAATTTAGAAGATGAATCTAACAATGTATCATGCATATTTGAAACTATCGTAAATACAATAGAACCACCTAAATGCAGTTTAGAAGGAGATTGCCAAATGCTAGTTTCAAATATCGAATATGATGATTATTTAGGAAGACTAGCTGTTGGAAGAATTGAAAGAGGAGCAATAGCACCTGGAATGACAGTTGCTGTATGTAAAAATGATAAAACAATTCAAGGAAAAATTGCAAAACTATTTACATATAAAGGATTAAAAAAGGCAGAAGTTGAAGAGGCATTAGCTGGAGATATAGTAGAAATATCAGGGATATCAGATATCAATATAGGTGATACAATATGTGATGTTAGTAATCCAGAAAAAATACCTTTTGTAGACATAGATGAACCAACAGTTTCGATGACATTTTCAGTAAACAATGGACCTCTAGCTGGAAGAGAAGGAGAATTTGTTACATCAAGACATATTAGAGACAGATTATTTAAAGAATTAGAAAGAAATGTAAGCTTAAGAGTAAGAGAAACAGATTCAGCAGATAGCTTCGAAGTTTGTGGTAGAGGAGAATTACATTTATCAGTATTAATTGAAACAATGAGAAGAGAAAATTTTGAGCTACTAGTTTCAAGACCAAAAGTCATTATAAAAGAAATAGATGGTGTAAAATGTGAACCAATAGAAAGACTTGTAGTAAATGTACCAGATGAATCAATTGGAACAGTTATTGAAAAATTAGGAAAAAGAAAAGCTGAAATGATAAATATGGAACCAGCTGAAGTAGGACATACTAAAATTGAATTTAAAATTCCTGCAAGAGGTTTGATTGGTTATAGAACAGAATTTTTAACAGATACAAAAGGTGCTGGAACAATGAACAGTATTTTTGATTCATACGAACCATACAAAGGAGAAGTACAGTCACGTACAAGAGGTGTTTTAGTAGCATTTGAAGCAGGTACATCTGTTACATACGGATTATATAATGCACAAGAAAGAGGAGACTTATTTATAGGTCCAGGTGTAGAAGTATATGAAGGAATGATAGTAGGACTAAATTCAAGAAATGAGGATATATCAATAAATGTATGTAAAGAAAAACATTTAACAAATACAAGAGCTTCTGGTTCAGATGATGCTCTAAGGCTAGTTCCACCAATTCAAATGTCTTTAGAAAAATCAATAGAATTCATAGAAGATGATGAATTAGTAGAAATAACACCAAAAAATATAAGATTAAGAAAGAAAATATTAGATTCTAAAACAAGAGAAAGATTGGCAGCAAGAGCAAAAAAAGCATAGTATAATTATATCCCCAATTCTATAATTGGGGATTTTGCTAATCAACAGAATAACAAAAAGGAAGGTAAGAAAGTAACTATATGAAAGAAATAGAACAAATTAAAAAATATGCATTAGAAAACCATATACCAATAATAATGGATGATACATTATTTGAAGTAAATAAAATATTAGATGAGATTAAACCTCAAAAAATTCTTGAAATAGGTACAGCAATTGGATATTCTGCAATAAGATTTTCAAAATATCTAGCACAAGACGGAATTATAGATACTATTGAAAGAGATGAAGAAAGAATACAACAAGCAATACAAAATATAAGGGATTTAAAATTAGAAGACAAAATAAATATATTACAAGGGGACGCATTAGAAATATTACCAACATTAACCGGACCATATGATGTAGTATTTATTGATGCAGCAAAAGGAAAATATCCAATATTTTTGCAAGAAGCTTTACGAATGCTAAAAATAAATGGTATAATAATCGCAGACAATATTTTATACAAAGGTTATGTTATGAGTGATTATAACAAACATAAACAAAGAACAGCCGTAAGAGGCCTTAGACAATTTTTAAAAGATTTAGAAGAAAATCCAAATTTAGAAACTAAATTATTAGAAGTAGGGGATGGATTAGTAATTAGCAAAAAAATTGCAGAATAATTATTAAAATTAGTATAAATGAAAGGAACAAAGTAAATGAAAAAACCAGAATTATTAGCACCAGCAGGTTCGTTTGAAAAAGCAAAAGTAGCATTTAAATATGGGGCAGACAGTATTTATTGTGGTACATCTAAATTATCATTACGTTCAAGGGTAGAAATTGACGATAATGAATTAGAAAGAATCATAAAATACGCACATAGTATAAATAAAAAAGTATATGTGCCACTTAATATATATGCAAGAGATTATATGTATGAAGATGTAAAAGAACAAATAAAAATGTTAAGAAGAGTAAATGCAGATGCTGTAATCGTATCAGATGGTGGAATTGTAAATACGGTAAAAGAAATAGCGCCAGATTTAGAAATACACATAAGCACACAAACTAATGTTGTAAGTTATCATGCAAGTAAATTTTGGTATGATAATGGAGCAAAAAGAATAATTTTAGCACGAGAATTAAACAAAGAAGAATTAAAAGAAATAATGAAAAACAAGCCAAATGATTTAGAAATAGAAATGTTTATACATGGCGCAATCTGTTACGCATATTCTGGAAGATGTCATTTAAGTGACTTCTTGGCAGGAAGAGGAGCAAACTTAGGTGATTGTGCACAAAGTTGTAGATGGGCATATAATTTATATTTAGAAGAAAAAAATAATCCGGGGAATATGATGCCAGTTGAACAAGACGAAAACGGAACATATATTCTATCTTCAAAAGATATGTGTTTGATAAAAGAAATACCAGAAATAATTGATATGGGAATAGACAGTTTAAAGATAGAAGGTCGCTTAAAAACTGAATATTATCTAGCAACAATAATAAATACTTACAGAGTAGCGATTGACGATTATATTAATAATCCAAACAATTATGATTATACAAAGTATTTGAATGAATTGGAAAAAACTAAAACAAGAGGATTGACAACCTTTTATTTTAATGATAAAAACAATAAAGATATTCAGGAATATGAAGGAAAACAATATAATCCAGATTATGAATTTGGAGGAAAAATAATAGAATATGGACAAGAAAAAACTATTATTGAAATAAAAAATAGATTACAAATTGGAGATACTTTAGAATTAATTATACCAAATGAATTGGAAAGCCTAAGATTTACAATAGAACAATTATGGGATGCTGAAACAGATGAACCAATAGAATTTGTAAATCCTGGAAAAGAAGGACAAAAAGTAAAATTACATATTCCAACCAAAGCAGAAGAAAATTGGATTTTAAGGAGAAAAAAATGTTAGAAAGAATATATTTTTCAACTGAAGATGAAATTGAATTAGTTGGTTTACTAGAAAAACCAGAAAAACCAACTAAAAGAGTAGTAATATCTATACATGGAATGCAAAGTAATTGTTTAAAGCAAAGAGAAACAATATTATCAAACACAATAGCAAAATCAGGAACTGCCTATTTTGCATTTAATAACAGAGGATATGAAGTAATGACATATACAAAAAAAGTAAGTGGAGGAAAAGAACTAAATGGTGGCGTTGTATATGAAGATGTTTTAGACAGTTATTATGATATAAAGGCAGCAATAGAAAAAATGCAAGATTTAGGTTATACAGATATATATTTACAAGGACATAGTTTAGGTTGTACAAAAATTATATATACATACAATAAACTAAAACAAGAAAATAATATTGCAAATATAAAAGGGATAATTTTATTATCATTAGTAGACATTCCAGATTGCCAAAAATATGATTTAGGTGATAAATATGATGAGATGCTAAAATATGCAGAAAAAAAAGAACAAGAAGGAAAAGAAAGAGAATTAATGCCAGAAGAAAGCTTTGACCATCCTATAAGTGTTAAGTCATATTTAAGGTATTTCAAATATAATAAAGAAATTGATTTTGCTAGATACAGTGATAAAGAATATAATTATCCAGAATTAAATAATATAGAAATACCATTGTTCTTAAGATGGGGAAATGTTCATGAATTAGTAATTCAAAATTTAGATGAATTAGTAGAACTGTTAAGAGGTAAAATACATAATAGTAAATTAGATATAGGATATATTGATGGAGCAGACCATGGATATAGTGGAAAAGAAGAACTTTTAGCAAATCAAATAATTAAGTTTATTGGATAAAATAAAACTTTTAGTGAAAGAAAGGAAATACATATGACAGATAAATTAATAATAGTAGAATCTCCTGCTAAAGCAAACACAATTAAAAAATTTCTAGGTGGAAACACGAAAGTAGTAGCATCTATGGGGCATATTAGAGATTTACCAAAATCTAAGTTAGGAATAGATGAAAAAACATTAGAACCACAATACATAAATATTAGAGGTAAGGGAGATTTAATTAAAAGTTTAAAAAAAGAGGCAAAAGATGCAAAAAAAGTATATCTTGCAACTGACCCTGACCGAGAAGGAGAAGCAATAGCATGGCATTTAGCAAATATTCTATCAATAGATCCAAATGAAATTTGTAGAGTAACTTTTAATGAAATAACAAAAGATGCTGTCAAAGAAGCAATGAAAGAACCTAGAACAATTGATATGGATTTAACAGATGCACAACAAGCTAGACGTGTTTTAGATAGAATCGTTGGATATAAAATTAGTCCAGTTTTATGGAAAAAAGTTCAAAAAGGTCTATCTGCTGGTAGAGTGCAATCAGTTGCTGTAAAGCTAATAGTAGATAGGGAAGAAGAAATAGAACATTTCATTCCAGAAGAATATTGGAACATATATGTAAAATTAAAGGATAAAAAAACAAAAAAAAGTTTTGAAGCAAAATTTTATGGAAAAGACAGTGAAAAAATAGATATACACTCAGAAAATGAAGTAAATGAAATCCTAAATAATTTAAAAGGTGCAAAATATATTGTTGATGACATAAAATTAGGAGAAAAGAAAAGAGCACCTGCACCACCATTTACTACAAGTACTATGCAACAAGAAGCTTCTAGAAAACTAGGTTTTGCAATAAAAAAGACTATGTCTGTTGCACAAGGTTTATATGAAGGAGTAAAGATAAAAGAAAAGGGTAGTGTTGGATTAATAACATATATGAGAACAGATTCAACTAGAATATCAGAAGTGGCTAGAAGTGCAGCAAAACAACACATTGAAGCAGAATTTGGAAAAGAATATTATGAAAATAGATATTATAAAACAAAAAAAGATAGCCAAGATGCACATGAAGCTATAAGACCAACATACATTGAACTAACACCTGATAAAATAAAAGCAGATTTAACAAAGGACCAATATAAACTATATAAATTAATATATAATAGATTTATAGCTAGCCAGATGGCATCTGCAATTTATGATACTGTTGGGGTGAAAATTTTAGCAAATAATTATGTTTTTAAAGCAAATGGACAAACAATTAAATTTAAAGGATTTATGGCATTATACGTAGAAACAGAAGACAATGAAGAAAAAGAAGAATATGAAAAAATACCATATTTGGAAAAAGGTCAAGAATTACTAAATGAAAAAATTGATACGAAACAAAGCTTTACAGAACCACCAGCAAGATATACTGAAGCAAGTTTAGTTAAAACATTAGAAGAAAAGGGAATAGGAAGACCAAGTACATATTCACCAATAATAACAACTATTTTAGCTAGAAGATATATCGAAAAAATTCAAAAACAATTACATCCAACAGAATTAGGAAAAGTAGTAAATAAATTATTAATAGAAAATTTTAAAGATGTAATAAATATAGAATTCACAGCTGAGATGGAAAACCAGTTTGATAAAATAGCAGAAGGAAAAGAAAATTGGAAGAAGGTAATTAGTGATTTTTATAATCCATTTAAAGTTACAGTAGAGAAAGTTGAAAAAGAACTAGAACATGTTAAATTAGAATATGAAGTATCTGATGTACCATGTGATAAATGTGGCCGAATGATGGTTATAAAATATGGTAAATATGGAAAATTCTTAGCATGTCCAGGATATCCGGAATGTCAAAATGCTAAACCTTTAATAGAAACAATAGATGAACCATGTCCAAAATGTGGTGGTAAAATCCAAATAAGAAAAACAAAGAAAAGAAGAAATTATTATATATGTGAAAATAACCCAGAAAAATGCGATTATATATCTTGGAATAAACCTTCACAAGATAATAAAAAGAAATCAACTATTACTAAAAAGAAGAAAAGCAAAAAGAAATAATTTACAATAAGAATATAAAAAAAATAGCTAAAAAATACAAAAAATACCCAGAAAATCTTGACAAAAAAGAAATTTCCTAGTATACTAGTTTAGTAGCTAAAAATATAAAATATATAGATATATAAATCATACTGATAGAGGAGGGAAAATAATGGCACAACCAAAAAGAAGATGGTCAAAGGAAAGAACAAGAACAAAAAGATCAACATGGAAATTAGAAGAACCAAATATAGCAAGATGTAAACATTGTAATGAACCAGTAATGCCACATAGAGTATGCTCAAACTGTGGATTTTATGATGGAAAAGAAGTGATAAAAAAAGAAGCATAAGCTTCTTTTTTATTGCATATGTACAATATATAAATAAAAATATATTTAACATTGAATAATTAAAAATCGTATGATATACTTAAATAGAAATTTTTATAAGAGAGGTAAAAAGCTTGGAAACAAATGAAGGTATAGAAGAAAAATTAAAATACATAGGATTAGATTTAGATAATGTTCCAGAAAGAATAGCTGGTCCAGCGAATGTAAGTTTTAGGGTAAAAAGAAATTATGATGAAAAAAGCTATAAGGTCTACAAATATATAAATGTAAATGATATAGTTATCTTGTTAACACCAACACATAGACTGGCAGATTATACAGAAAAATATGCAAAAGCATTGCCACTTGCTATGTTTTTTAATCCTGTAAACGAAGACGATATGTTAAAGTATACAGCATTTTTAAACATGGTAAAAAGCCTACAAATAGAAGATTTACAAGAAATAGAAGAACAACAACAGCAATTTAAATCAAAAATCCCAGATAGTATAACATATGATAAAGACTACTTATGGCAAATATATTATGCTGAAGATGCACACAAATACTTTGTTCTATTTCCAACTAAAGAACATGAAGTTGCAACATTATTCTATATTCTAAAAAAGCAGATAGAAAATAATAATGAAAAAATATATGTACCAATATGTTATGCTACATATAGTAGAAAATACCTATATGAATCAGAAATTGCAGATGTAGAAAACTATTTGTGTTTCTTTACAAAAGAATGGCCATTAATACATGAAGTGTATGATACAGAAGGAAATTCAACAATGCAAATTATGGGTAGAACAAATATATATGATACTTTACAAAGTGAATATAAAATTGTTCTAAAAACAGAACAAGAAGCAAGAGAATTTTATCAATTATTAAAAGCTTTATTTATATTAGAAACACAATTATCACATCACTACAAATTTAATATAAAATTAGATAGTCAAGGTTCAATACACTTTTATCACAATTCAGAAAAAATAACATTTTCAAATTTACCAGACATGATAAAACAAGAATACTTAAAAGGAATAAAAGAAATTACAAAAATAAAAGAAATCAAAGTAAAATTATCTAAAGAGCTAAAGAAATTAAAAAAAGAAGCAAATAATCTGAATGAAGAATATTATGAAAAAGAAAAGCAAATATCTATTTTCTTAGAATGTAAGAAAACCTTTTTTGGAAAGATAAAATACTTTTTCAAATATAAAAAAGTTGATAATTCTAAAAAAGCAGCTTCTACAGACAAGAAAAAAGAAGAACAAGCAGGAACATTAAAATATTTTGAAAAATTGGAAATAAAAGAACATTATAACTTAGAGACATTGTTAAATTTATATGAAAATTTAGATGTTGAAAATAACGATATAAGAAACTTAGAACAAGATATTGAAGCAATGCATCAAAGAATTAATATGTTAGAACTAAAAATAAAAAATGCTAATCAATATATAAAAGAAATTGATAAACACAAAAAAAGTATATTCGAATTTTGGAGATTTACAAATAAACCTGAAGCACAAGCATTAAATGAAGGAACTGAAACACCACAAGAGAAAAGAAAAATGAAAATAAAGAAAACCTTTAATTATATTACAGATTTAGAAGATATTGGGAAACAGTTCGACAAAGAGGTAAGAGACATATTAAATAAAGAAGAAACAGATAGTGTTTTTATAGCAACAACAGAAATTTTTGAAGATATTAACTTATTGTTAAATAATCAAGAAATCCCAGAAGAACACTTGAATACACTTAAAGAGAAACTTATAGAAGAAAACAAAAATAAAACTGTAGACATATTTGGTAGCATTGCAGAATCGCAAGAGAAAATAAAAATTCTTGGAAATATCAGACATAGAGAAAATGAAAAAAATAGATTTCCAATACTACTTTTAAAAGAAAATACAACTTTAGAAGAATATAAACAAATACTTCAAAAAATAATAGAAACAATAGATAGTTCTATAAAAAAATTTAAAACTTCTATAGATATTCCTGTATATAAGGTAGGCAATTTAAAAAATAAATTAAATATATTTTATATAAATCCGGAAGAAGCATTAGAACATTCCAATAAAACTAAAGAAAATTTATATAAATTAAATTTAACAGAAGGTACAAATTGTTTACCACTTACAAATATAATATATTACAATAATGAAAACAAAACCTTACCACTGGGTATGATGATATCTACGGGAATATTATTAAATACAGACAAACTTAATTTTAAAAAGGAAGAGAAAGATACAAATTATAAAATAAAATTTCATGAGAATGAAACAAAAGCTGTAGAACTTGATATTTATAAATATGATATATAAAGTATGCATAATTGATACAAGGGTAGTTTATTAAACAACCTTTGTATATTTTTTTATTTTGTGAATATATTTTATTAAGGTGGTAATGTGAATGTAGCCGTAATTAATTTGAGAGATTTAATAAAATACATATTAAAAATAGCTTTTTTAATCACTTTACTTTTTTACTTGGGAAAAATTTTATATAGTTCTCAAGACAATATCTTAAAAAAAATAAATATAAATGTTGATACAGCACAATGTTTAAATTTTGGAACAGCTATTTTATCATCATATGATAAGGAAAATAATAAATACAGGGTTAACAATATAATAGATATGCAATTGCCATTATTTACAACTTTAGAAAATACAGAAATCACTAATATAGAAGTAGAAGAAAAGCAAGAAATTAATATTGTTCAGAATACAGAACAAACACAAGAAAACCAAACAATAATAGGAACTACTGTAACAACAGAAAAAGTTTTAGAAAAAAATTTAGCAGAAAGTTATAATACCGAATATACTAATGTTAAGATAAATAATAAAAGTGATTATACAATAACACAAGAAATGTTGATTCCAGATATAGAAATTAATAATTCAAAAAGTATATTGATATATCATACACATACATGTGAAAGCTATACTCCAAGTGAAACATATAATTATACAATGACAGGAAACTATAGAACAACTGATAGTAATTACAATATGATTAGAGTAGGAAGAGAATTAGAAACATTTTTAACTCAAAAAGGATTTAATGTTATACATGATGGTACATACCATGATTATCCAGCATATTCAGGGTCATATGATAGATCATATCAAACTGCTACAAATTTATTATATGGCAAAAACATAGATTTAGTATTTGATATCCATAGAGACGCAGTAGGTTCTGGAGATACGTATGGACCAACTGTAATGATAAATGGAAAAAAAGTAGCACAATTAATGTTTGTTGTAGGAACAGATGGTGGAGGACTAGAACATCCTAATTGGATTGAAAATTTTAAAATAGCAATAAAGATACAAGCCAAAGCAAATGAAATGTATCCAGGTTTATTTCGTCCAATTATATTAACAAATTCTAGATATAATCAACATATAGCAAGAGGGGCAAGTATTATAGAAGTTGGAGCAACAGCAAATACATTAGAGGAATGTTTATTAAGCATGCAATGTTTGGCAAATGTACTAGAAGAAGTATGTAAATAATAAAAAACGCAAGTAGCTATACTTGCGTTTTTGGCTGGGGTGGGAGGACTCGAACCGCCGAAATGCCAGAGTCAAAGTCTGGTGCCTTACCACTTGGCTACACCCCAATATTCTATTATGGGGTGGAAGATGGGACTCGAACCCACGGCCTCTGGTGCCACAAACCAGCGCTCTAACCAACTGAGCTACATCCACCGCTTATTATGTACTTAAAGAAAAGCACATATACTATTTTAAATAATTTTTTTCGATTTGTCAACAGTTTTTGCAAAAATATTGCTTTTTTATAAAAAGTGTTGAAAAAAAGTAAATAATTATATATAATTTAGATACAGATAAAACAAAATGATACGGACTAAAAATTACATTTTGAACTTCATGCTCAAATCTTTATGCAAAAGAAAGGAATGAAAGTAGATATGAGAAATAATAAAGGTATAACTTTATTGTCTTTGATAGGATATGTAATATTATCTTTGATGGCATTGGCTGTATTAGGAGTTATTACATCAAATTTCAGAAAGAACTTTGATGAACTAAATGTACAATCAGTACAAGAAGTGGAATTAGATAAAATAAATTTACAATTAACAAAAGAAATAAAAGAAGGCAATACAGTTAATAAATCTCAAACATCTACGTATGTTCTAACTTTTACAAATGGAACGGTATATACATATGTTCCTGAAGATAAGGCTATATATCAAAATAATAATATATTAATTGCAAAACATATAAAAAATTGTATATTTGCTACCATAGGGGATAATATGCTTAGAGTTTTTCTTGAAGTTGAAAATAATTCAAGAGCAATATCATATACTGTTAGAATAGCAGAAATATAAAAAAGAATAAAAAAAGATATAATACCTATTGCACCAATAATAAAAATATGTTATTATAAATAGGTATTTTAAATAGGGGTATAGTGTTAATGGTAGCACATCGGTCTCCAAAACCGCCTGTGAGGGTTCGAATCCTTCTACCCCTGCCACATTATCGCAAACAATATTGTTTGCGATATTTTTGTATGCTAAGCTTACATTTATAAAATAAATATAAAAAGATTTATATTATTAGTTTTTTCCACAAATTCACAAAAAACCTTGTATAAATTTGATATATGTGATATAAATTAATAGAATATACATATATAATAGCAATTAAATTATTTGAAAGGGAAGGGGAACCTTTTATGGAAAATACTGAAAAAGATAATAAAAAAACAATCTTAATAGTGGATGATGAACAAACGATAGTAGATATTTTAGTATATAATCTAAATAAAGAAGGTTACAAAACATTAGAAGCAAATGATGGAGTTAAAGCTGTTGAAATTGCATTAGACAAAAAACCAGATTTAATCTTGCTAGATATAATGTTGCCTAGAATGGATGGGTTAACAGTATGTAAGAAAATAAGAACGAAGTATAATATGCCAATATTAATGTTAACTGCAAAAGATGAAGAAATTGATAAAATATTAGGATTAGAGTTAGGTGCAGACGATTATATAACAAAGCCTTTTAGTGTTAGAGAACTAATGGCAAGAATAAAAGCTAATTTGAGAAAATCAGAAATTAATGCAGAAATCAAGCAAAATAATAATTCACTTAATAATACCAATAAAATTATAGTAGGACAATTAACTTTAGATTTAGATAAAATTGAAGCAAAAGTTAATGATGAAATTTTAAATTTAACTTTAAGAGAATTTGAAGTATTGAAATATATTGCACAACAATCAGGTCAGGTTGTAACAAGAGAAAAACTATTAGAAACTGTTTGGGGATATGAATATTACGGAGATATAAGAACTGTTGATGTTACCGTAAGAAGAATAAGAGGAAAAATAGAAAAAATAAAAGATGCTCCAAAAATACTAGCAACAAAAAGAGGAGTTGGATACTATATAAAAACACAATAAGTTATCACACTAGGAAGGAAAAAACATGTTTAGAAGTGTACAAATAAAAATAATATTAATTATTATGGTACTTGCAATTTTAATGTTTATAGCATATGGAATGGTTACGACAAATTTCATATCTGCATTAAATTCACAAACCAATGCACAATTAGTAGAAGAAATATTAAATACAAATATGACTGTATTAGCAATATTCACAGTGTCATTTATTATACTTTCTATAATTATAGTTTGGTTTACATCAAAAGTTATTACTAAACCAATATATAAACTTATTAAAAGTGCAGAAAAAATGGCAGAAGGAGAAGAAATAAAAGATATACCTATTTATAATACAAAGAAAACAACAGAAATTGATGCATTAATATATTCTTTTGAAAGAATAACAGCAGGACTAAAAGAAAATTTAAATGAAGTGACTAGACAGAAGAAACAAATAGAAACCATATTATTACATATGGCAGATGGAGTTATAGCATTTAATCTAGAAGGTAAAATAATTCATATAAATCCTGCAGCAAAAAACTTATTAGATTTAGAAAAGAAAAACAAACAAGAATTTAACCAAATATTTAAACCAATAGATAGCGAAATAAATCTAGAAAAAATGATTTATTTAGGAAATTGGACTGCAACTGAAAAACAAATTAATATAAATGATAGATATCTAAAAATATATTTTGCACCATTTAAAGATGAAATAGAAAGACCTGCAGGAATTATTGTTTTAATACAGGATATAACAGAACATGTAAAGTTAGATAATATGAGAAAAGAATTTATTGCAGATGTATCCCATGAACTAAAAACACCATTGACATCTGTTTTGGGATATGCAGAAACTTTAGCTAATACAGACTATGATGCAGAATTGCAAGAAAAGTTTTTAGGAGTTATAACCTCTGAAACTATTAGAATGACAAAATTGGTTAATGACTTATTAACCCTTTCTAAGTATGATAATGCAGAAACAAAATGGGAAAAATCAGAATTTGATTTAGGTGCACTTGTAAAGAAATGTCAAGAAAATTTACAGATAGAAGCAAATAAGAAAGGACAAAAACTTGAATGCTTTGTGACTGCAAATGTTCCGCCTGTTTATGCAGATAAAGATGGAATAGAAAGAGTTGTTTTAAACATTCTATCTAACAGCATTAAATATACGGATGATGGAGGAAATATAAAAATATATGTAGGCTTTGTTTATAATGATGCATATATAAAAATAATTGATAATGGTATAGGAATACCTCAAAAGGATTTGGAAAGAATATTTGAGAGGTTTTATAGAGTTGATAAAGCTAGAACAAGAAAAATGGGAGGTACAGGTTTAGGCTTATCAATAGCAAAAGAAATTTTAGATAAAAACAGTGGAAGAATTGACATAAAAAGTGTAGTTAACTCTGGAACAGAAGTTGTAATAACACTTCCAACAAAAGTTAATAAGGTCAATTAGAAGAAGGGAGTAAAATGAAATTTAATATAGACCCAAAAGTAAAGAATATTTTAGAATGGATATATTGCTTTATAATAGCAATTATAATAGCATTATTGATAAAATACTTTATAGGCACACCAACAGTAGTAAGAAGAGTTTCAATGGATGATACTCTTGAAGATGGTCAGAGATTGTGGCTTAACAGATGGGCAAGAACCATGAATGCAGAATTCAAAAGGGGAGATATAATAACATTTGAAGCTCCATCAGTTTCTGTATTATCTCTAGAAGATTTAGACACTAATAATATAGTAGCAATTTATAACAATGAACCTAAAGGATTATGGAAAAAATTTACTTATTATGTACTAGAACAAGGCAAAGTAAGTTATATAAAGAGAATTATAGGAGTTGCAGGAGATACTATAAAAATAGAAGATGGAAAGGTTTATCTAAATGGCGAGTTACTTGATGAACCATATTTAAATGAAGGTATGACAACAGAAGCAGTACTATTTACTGAAGTAACAGTACCTGACGGCTATGTTTTTGTTATGGGTGATAATAGAGAACACAGCACTGATAGTAGGTCTTTCGGTTGTATTCCTGTAGATAAGATTGAAAGTAGAGTAGCTTTTAGATTTTGGCCATTAAATAAATTTGGTGGAGTAAATTAGATGTTTAACAATATAATTGGAAATATAAATAATAAAATGATATTAGAAAATGCAATTAAAAATGATAAAATAACTCATAGCTATATATTTTCAGGACCAGAAGGAATTGGAAAGTTATTATTTGCAAAAGAATTTGCAAAAGCAATCTTATGTGATAGTAAAGAAAATAAACCATGCAATAATTGTAAATCATGTGTAGAGTTTGAAAATTCAAATCATCCAGATTTTTTTATAATAGACGAACAAGATGAAACAATAAAAACAGAAATGATGAAAAAACTTACTAAAGATATATTAGAAAAACCATTAGAAAATAAAAAAAAGATATACATAATAAACAATAGTGAAAACATGACAAGGGAAGCTCAAAATACTTTACTAAAAACATTAGAAGAACCCCCCGAATATATTATAATTATTTTGATAACTACAAATACTAATTTAATGTTAAATACAATAAAATCACGATGTATAAATATTATATTTAACAAACTAAGTGATGACGAACTAAAGAACTATTTTAAAGAAGATATAACAAAAGAAATTTTAAAATTTTCAGAAGGAAGTATAAGCAAAGCAATTAAAATCAAAGAAAAAGAAGAGATGTACCAACAGATAAATACTGAAATAAAAAAAATAGAACAGCTTAATGAACTAGAAATATTAAAACTAAAAAGTATAATATTTAATAAAAAAGAGGATATTGAAGAAATATTAGAATATCTAAATCTAGTATTTTATGATATAATAATCAATAATCCAAATAATGCAATAAAATATAATAATTGCATAAAAATAATTGAAAACACTAAAAGAAGATTAAAAAGAAATGGAAATTATGATATGACAATTGATAATTGTTTACTATCAATATGGGAGGAAATTAATGGCTAATATAATAGGCGTAAGATTCAAAAAACCTGGAAAAATATATTTTTTTGATCCAGATGGAAAACAAGTAGAAAAAGGTAATTATGTAATTGTCGAGACTTCAATGGGAATGGAATATGGAGAAGTAGTAATTAGTAATAGACAACTGCCACAAGAAAAAATTGTAGCTCCATTAAAAAAGATAATAAGAGTTGCTACACATAAAGATGCTAAACAAAATGAAGAAAATAAAAAAGAAGAAAAAGAAGCATTTAAAGTATGCGAAAAAAAGATAAAAGAACACAAATTAAATATGAAGTTAATGGACGTAGAATTTAAATTTGATAAAAGTAAAATACTATTTTTCTTTACAGCAGAAGGAAGAATTGACTTTAGAGATTTAGTAAAAGATTTAGCAGCAATTTATAAAACACGTATTGAACTAAGACAAATAGGTGTAAGAGACGAAATAAGAAGATTAGGTGGAAATGGCGTTTGCGGAAGAGAACTATGCTGTTGTTCTTTTTTAGGGAATTTTGAAACAGTATCAATAAAAATGGCAAAAGAACAAAATGTATCATTAAACCCATCAAAAATAGCAGGATGTTGTGGAAGATTAATGTGTTGTTTACAATATGAACAAAATGTATATGAAGAAAAATTAAAAAGACTACCTAAAGTAGGAGCAATTGTCAAGACAGCAGATGGAGAGGGCGAAGTATGTGGCATTGAAACTCTAAAAGAAATAATAAAAGTTAAATTTAGAGATGGAGATGAAACATTCTTTAAAAAATACAATGCAAAAGATGTCAAGATAATAAAAAATATTGAAGAGGTAGAAGAAGACAATTCAGATATTGATAAAGAAGAATTAGAAGAATTAAAAAAGATGGAAGAATTAGACAAACAAGAAAAAAATATGTAATTTTTATTACACATTTATATAAATATTTTTATTAAAGGAGGCGATACAAATGGCATATAAGATTACAGATAAATGTATAAGCTGTGGTGCTTGCGCAGCAGAATGTCCTGTATCTTGTATTTCTCAAGGAGATACTACATATGTTATAGACAAAAATACTTGTATAGGATGTGGAACATGTGCAGGTGTTTGCCCTGTAGGTGCACCAGAAGAAGAATAGCACACAAAACACTTTTTTTAAAAAATTTTGAAAAAAGTGTTTTTTTAATATTTTTTTAATAAAACTATTGTATGATATATATATCATCAAGGTAAATACTAAAAAATATCACCCCGCAATATTGTAGAATAAAAGATTATCTCCTCCAGAAATCTTTTATTCTATTTTTATGCTCAAAATCTTCTATAATAGTGAATTTTTTACAATTTTTTAAGAAAATGTATTGCATTTTTCTATATAAAACATATATAATATATAAAGCTAATAGTATTAGGAGGACAAAAATGAGAAAGTATTTTGGAACAGATGGAATCAGAAGAATTGCAAATACAGAACTTACTCCGGAATTAGTTTATAAAGTAGCCAAAGCTGGAGCATATGTATTGTCTAAACATACACAAAGTGCACCTACAATTTTAATTGGAAGAGATACAAGATTATCTGGTACTTTAATTGAAAGTGCTATGACTGCTGGATTTTTAAGCTATGGAGCAAATGTAAAATCTTTAGGAGTTATACCAACACCAGGTGTAGCTTATTTAACAAAAAAACTTAAAGCAGATGCTAGTGTAGTTATTTCAGCATCACATAATACATACGAATTTAATGGGATAAAATATTTTAGTAATAAAGGTATGAAAATACCAGATGAATTAGAAACAGAGATAGAAGAAATTTTAGACTCAGGAAGAATAGATGAATTAACAGCACATCCTAGTAAAATAGGAACTTCAGAATACAGAGAAGATTTAGTTGATGAATATGTATATTTTTTAAGAAAAAGTTTTGAAGAAAATATAGAAAAACATATTAGTGATAATTTCCATGTCGTAATAGATGTTGCAAATGGAGCAACATACAAAGTGGCAGAAAAAGTATATACTAAATTAGGTATTAAATTTGACATAATAAATAATTCTCCAAATGGAATAAATATAAATGAAAATTGTGGTTCTACACATTTGGAACAATTAAAAAAATATGTTATAAACAATAAATGTAATTTAGGAATTGCTTATGATGGAGATGGAGATAGATGTTTGGCAATTGACGAAAATGGTAATGAAATAGATGGTGATGTTATCTTAGCAGTAGTTTCAAAATACTTAAAAGAAAAAGATAAATTAGCAAACAACACAGTTGTTGCAACAATTATGAGCAACCTTGGATTAAATAAATTTGCAGAAGAAAATAATATAGAAATTAAGCAAACAAAAGTTGGAGATAGATATGTTTTAGAAGAAATGATAAAAAATGATTACAATATCGGAGGAGAACAGTCAGGTCATGTAATAATGTTAGATTATAATCCTACAGGAGATGGAATATTAACATCTTTAATGCTATTACAAATAATGTTAGAAAAAGATATGCCTGCATCACAACTATGTAGTATTATAAGAAAATATCCTCAAGCAATGATAAATGTAAGTATAAAAAATGATAAGAAATCATTATTAACAGAAGACAAAGAAATAAAAACACAGATTAATAAAATAACCCAACTACTTGGAAATGATGGACGCATAGTTGTTAGACCTTCCGGTACAGAACCACTAATTCGAGTAATGATAGAAGGACAAAAACAAAATGAAATAGACACATATGCGACACAAATAGCGGATTTAATTAAAAATAAATTAAATTAAATCAATTTGGGATTTCACCTACAAAAGAAAAGGAGGAAAATTTATGAATATTTTTGTAGACGTTTCAGAACCAATAACATTACTTTTATTAACACTTGCAACAGTATTACTAATATTTTTGGGTAAAGAACTTAAAAAGTCTTATATTCCAGCAATAGTTTTGGGAGCATACTTAGCATTAGCATTATTCCATGGTTCACAATTAGCTACACTAGGTGATGCATATCAAGCACAATATCAACAAATACTACTAAGATGCATATCTATTGATAGTATATTAATAGTTGTAGCATTATTTGCTTACCTATGGATAGATGACATAACTTGTAAAACTCATAACAAAAAAAGTATAAGTAACAGTTTAGATTGGTTATGGCGTAATGTTTAGTTAAGGAAAAAGAACAGGAGGAATTTTTAATGAGTAAAAACGTTGTAATTGGTGGAGCATGGCCATATGCAAATAATTCTTTACATTTAGGACATTTAGCAGGTCTAATTTCTGGAGATGTTTTAGCACGTTATCATAGAATTAAGGGAGATAATGTATTATATGTTTCTGGAACAGATTGTCATGGAACACCTATAACAGAACGAGCAAAGAAAGAAGGAAAATCACCTAAAGAAATAGCAAATTATTATCATGAAGAATTCGTAAAAACTTTTGATTTGATGAAGTTTTCGTATGATTTGTATTCAAAAACCGAATCAGAATATCATTCTAAGAAAGTACAAGAAATATTTAAAAAACTATATGATAATGGATATATCTATGAAAAATTAGAACCACAAGCATATTGTGAAAAATGCCATAAGTTCTTGCAAGATAGGGAAATTCAAATAATATGTCCAGAATGTGGAGAAAAAACTAAGGCTGACCAATGTGATAATTGTGGACATACCCCAACAGTAGAAGAATTAAAAGGTGGAGTATGTTTAGAATGTAGTTCAACAACAGTCGAAAAAGAAAATAAAAATCTTTATTTTGCATTATCAAAATTTCAAGATGAAATCCAAGCACATACAGATAGATGTAAAAATTTCTGGAGAGTAAATGCTCAAAATGAAACAGGCAAATATTTAAAACAAGGATTAATAGATAGAGCAGTAACTAGAGATTTAGATTGGGGAATAGATATTCCATTACCTAATTATGAAGATAAGAAAATGTATGTATGGATTGAGGCTGTTTTAGGATATGTAACTGATGTTATGAAATATTGTGAAGAACACAATATGAATTATGAAGATTTTCTAAAAGAAGGACACAATAATAAAATGTATATGTGTCATGGAAAAGACAATATTGTATTTCATAGTGTAATTTTTAATGGATTACTTCTAGGATTAAAAGAAAATTATCATTTAGTTGATGTTATAGTTTCAACAGAATATTTAAATATAAATGATGAGAAAATTTCTAAAAGTAAGGGAAATGGAATTACAACATTAGAAATGCTTGAAAAATACAACTCTGACTCATTAAGATTTCATATTATTAACAATGGACCAGAAAAGAAAGATACAAATTTTACATTAGAAGAATTTGAAAGAACTCATAATACAGAAATTCTAAATAAATTTGGAAATTTGGTTAATAGAACTTTAAAATTTAAAGGAATAGAAGAACTACCAGATGGAATAATTGACGAAAATGTTGAAGAAGAAATTGAAAAAACATATAAAGAAGTTGAACAAGCTATTGAAAATTTAGAATTTAAATTGGCAACAGATAAAGTCATGGATTTAGTAGAATTTGCTAATAAATATTATGATGATAAACAACCATGGATTCAAAAAAAGGAAAACATAAAAGAGTTTAATAATACAATATATAATTGTGCAAATATAATTGCAAATTTATCTAATTTATTTGAACCTTTTATGCCAGCATCATGTGAAAAAATTCGTAAATATTTAAAAATTGAAAATAAATCATGGAAAAAAATACATGCAACACCTGGAGTAGATTTAACAAATATTGAGCCATTGTTTACAAGAGTTTAATAAATTAAAATAAATAAAAATCTTCTTTAATAAAGAAGATTTTTATTATAATAATATATTTATAGAAAGGATGATTACCTTGGAAAAACGCATTATAATAATCAATGGAATGGGCGGTTCTGGAAAAGACACATTTGTAGAATTCTGTGCCAAATATGCAAAAGTAATGAATATTTCTTCAGTTGATAAAGTTAAAGAAGCTGCAAAAATATTAGTAGGATGGGATGAAATAAAAGATGAAAAAAGTCGTAAATTATTAGTAGACTTAAAAAGACTAAGTATAGAATATAATGATTATCCTACAAAATATATATTACAGTCAAGCAAAGAGTTTTCAACAAATGATAAAGATATTTTGTTTATTCATATAAGAGAAATAAGTGAAATTGAAAAAATAAAAAAACTTTTAGATGCAGAAACTCTACTTCTATCTAATCCAAGAATAAAGAAAATAACAAGTAATTCATCAGATGCAAATGTTGATAATTACAATTATGATATACATATAGAAAATTCAGGAACTCTAGAAGAACTAGAACAAAAAGCAATAGAATTTATAAAAGTAGGTAAAATAAAATGAAAAAAATAGGATTTTTTGGAGGATGTTTTAACCCGCCATCAAATATACATATAAATCTAGTAAAAGAATTGGTTATTAATAAAGTTGTAGATGAAGTTATTTTTGTACCAGTTGGAAATTATTATAAAAAACAAAATCTAATAGATGCAAAACATAGATATAATATGTTAAAACTTGCATGTGAAGATTATCCATATCTTGATGTTGAGGATATTGCCGTAAAAAGTGAAATTACTCTTTATGCAACAGATACATTTGAATTGATTAATGAGAAATATAAGAATATTGCAGAAATCTATTTAATAATGGGTTCGGATAATTTTATAAAAATTTCAACATGGAAAAATTATGAAAATATAATAGAAAAATATAAATATATTGTTATAGAAAGACCAAACTATAAAGAGAAAATAAATAATAGAAATAATGTAATATACTATAATTTACAGCAAGAAGAAGATATTAGTGCAACAAAAATAAGACACTTACTAAAAAATAAAGAGGATACAAGACGATATTTAAATGACAAGGTAATAAAATATATAGAAGACAATCAGTTATATAAATAGACTAATTTTTTATGTATTAATCAAGATATTTTTAAAAATGTCTTGATTTTATTATAGTAAAACATATATAATATAATGGAAAAATGAAAGATGGAGCAGAGTATGAATAATTTTAATATAGATGATATAACACAAAAAGCAAGCATGTGTTTGAATTGTAAAAAACCGATGTGCAGGGAAGGATGTCCCATTTCAAATAATATTCCACAATTTATTTCAAAAATAAAAGAAAAAGATATCAAAGCAGCATATGAAATATTGCAAGAAAATAATATTATGAGTGAAATTTGTTCTATAGTATGTCCTGTTGAAAAACAGTGTATGAGCAAATGTGTAAGAGGTATAAAAGGAACACCAGTAGAAATAAATTATCTAGAACAATATATAAATCATTATGCAAAAAACAATAATATAGTTTATCAGTTTAAACCAGAAAAACATATAAACCAAAAAGTAGCGATAATTGGTTCAGGACCTGCTGGAATAGCTTGTGCTGTTGAACTTGCAAAAGCAGGAGTAAAAGAAATAACTATTTTTGAAAAAGAAGAAAAGTGTGGAGGAATATTAGAATATGGAATTCCTGACTTTAGATTATCTAAAGAAATTGTAGAAAATGTTATAAATAGAATTAAAGAATTAGGAATAACCATAAAAAACAATGTTGAATTAGGAAAAGATATAACAATAGAAGAATTAAAAAAACAAGGATATTCAGAAATTTTCATAGGTATTGGAGCAGCTATATCAAGTACATATAAATTATCAGATAAAAAAGCTAATAATATATATAGAGCCGATGATTTTTTAAAGAGATATAGTATAGGACAACCAGTTGAAAATTTAGGAAACTGCATTGTTATTGGTGGAGGAAATGTTGCATTAGATTCTGCTAGAGTAGCTGCTAGAACAGGAGCAAAAAGTGTAAAGATTTTATACAGAAGAAATGAAGAACTAATGCCTGCAAATCAATCTGAATTAATTGATACTATAGAAGATGGAGTTAAAATACAATATTTAACTAGAGTTATCTCAGCAAATATAGAAGATGAAAAAGTTGTAAGTGTAAATTGTATAAAAACTCAAATAGAAAATGAAAAAGCTGTTGATATAGAAAATAGTAATTTTATAGTAGAATCTGATACAGTTATATTTGCAATAGGTTCAAAAATAGATAGTCAACTAATTGAAAATGCAGGACTTAAAATTGAAAATGGATTAATTTCTGTTGATGAATATTATAAAACAAACTTAGCAAATGTCTATGCGGGAGGAGATGCTGTAGAATCAAAATCTTCTGTATGTAGAGCAATAGCTACAGGAAAAAAAGCAGCAAAAACTATTTTAGATAATATAAGAAAGGAAAGTGAAAAATAATGTCAAAGCCAATGGTAGCAATAATAGGTAGACCTAATGTAGGTAAATCTACATTCTTCAATTATATAATAGGAAAAAGACTATCTATTGTTGAAAATGTTGCAGGAGTTACAAGAGATAGAATTTATGCAGATAGCAACTGGCGTGGCAGAAACTTTACTTTAATTGACACTGGTGGAATTGAACCAAAAGCAGAAAATATAATACAAGAAGGAATGAAAGAACAAGCTGATATTGCTATAAATATAGCAGACGTAATCGTTTTTATAACAGATATTAAACAAGGTGTAACCGCTTCTGATATGGAGATTGCACTAAAACTAAAAAAATCAAAAAAACCAATAGTGTTGGTTTGCAATAAATCAGATAATTTTGGTAAACCAGATCCTAATTTATATGAATTTTATAATCTAGGATTAGGAGATCCATATCCAGTATCATCAACAAATGCTTTAGGAATAGGAGATGTTTTAGACGCAATATATGAGCATTTCCCAGAACAAGAAGAAAACGAAACAAATGATGACATTATAAATGTTTCAATTATAGGAAAACCAAATGTAGGAAAATCTTCATTAGTTAATAAAATATTAGGAGAAAATAGAGTAATTGTAAGTGATATTGCAGGAACTACTAGAGATGCAATCGACTCATATTTTGAAAATGAAACTGGAAAATATAATTTTATAGATACAGCAGGGATTAGAAGAAAAAGTAAAGTTAATGAAAACATAGAAAAATACAGTGTAATGCGTTCTCTATTAGCAATAGAACGTTCAGATGTAAGCTTGCTGCTAATTGATGCAACAGAAGGAGTTACAGACCAAGATACGAAGATAGCAGGAGAAGCACATGAAGCTGGAAAAGGTGTAATCATTGTTGTAAATAAATGGGATGAAATTGAAAAAACAAATGGCACACTTGAGAAATACAAAAAAGAGGTATATAATAAGTTAAGTTACTTAAATTATGCACCAATGATTTTCATATCAGCTAAAACAGGACAAAGAGTAGATAAATTATTTGAATTAATAAAAAAAGTGGCTAATAACAATGCAATGAGAATTACTACATCTGTATTAAATCAAGTAATAAATGAAGCTATTGCGATTGTTCAACCACCAACAGACAAAGGAAAAAGATTAAAAATATTATATGCAGTACAAGCACAAACAAAACCACCAACGTTTATAATTTTTGTAAATAATAAAGATTTATTCCATTTTTCATATGAAAGATATCTAGTAAATCAGATAAGAAGTAACTTCGGATTAGAAGGTACTCCAATTAGAATTATTTGCAGAGAAAAAAATAAAGAAGATTAAAAGGAGGTAAAAAATGTCAGCAGTATATGTGCTAGTTGGACTAGTAGGATATTTATTAGGAAGCATAAATTTTGCAATAATTATTTGTAAAAGAATAGCAGGAATCGACATAAGAGATAAAGGAAGTAAAAATGCAGGTACAACAAATGTTTTAAGAACTGTTGGAAAAAAAGCAGCAGCTATGACGTTAATATGTGATATTTTAAAGGGAGTAGTAGCAGTTTTAATTGCAATGTTAGCAGCATGGATTTGGGATGATTCAGATCCTGAAACTTTAAAATATTTAGCAGCATTAATGGCAATTATAGGACATACTTTTCCAATATACTATGGATTTAGAGGAGGAAAAGGTGTAGCAACGTCATTAGGTGCAATGCTTGTTGTGCATCCTCAAATAGGACTAATTTGCTTAGTATTTGCATTAATTATAATAATAGCAACAAGATGGGTTTCTTTAGGTTCTATTTTAGCAGCTACATTATTCCCAATATTAACAGTATTTATGGTAGATAGTTTTGGAGCAAAAGTAGTTAGTATACTTATGGCATTATTAGTTATATTCAACCATAGAGCAAACTTGAAAAGGCTAAGAGAAGGAACAGAAAACAAGATATCATTTAAATAAAAAAGGAGGTATTATGGCAAATATTTCGATAATAGGAAGTGGAAGCTGGGGAAGCGCATTAGGAATTCATTTAGCTCGAAACGGAAACACAGTAAAAATGTGGTCTTTTTCAAAAAGCGAAGCAGACCTAATTAACAATGAAAAAAAATGTAAATTTTTACCACAAGCCTCTATTCCAGAAAACATATTTTGCACTACAGACTTCAAAGAGGCACTAAAAGGAACAGAAATGTTATTAATAGTTACACCTTCAAAATTTGTAAGAACAACTGTACAAAAATTCAAACAATATGTTACAAATCAACAAATAATCATTTGTTCAAAAGGTTTTGAAGAATCTACTTTATATACTCTAGACGAGGTTGTAAGAGAAGAATTACCTAATTCACCAATAGGTGGCCTTTCAGGACCTAGTCATGCAGAAGAAGTTTCTATAGGTATACCAACAGCATTAGTTATTGCTTCAAAAGATAAAGCTGTTTTAGAAAATGTACAAAAAGCCTTTATGAATGATAAGTTAAGAGTTTATACATCATATGACTTAAAAGGTGCAGAATTAGGAGGAGCTCTAAAAAATATTATTGCATTTTGTGCAGGTACAATAACAGGATTAAACTTAGGAGATAACACTTTTGCAGCACTACTTACAAGAGGATTATCTGAAATGGCAAAATTAAACATAGCAATGGGAGCTGATGCAAAAACAATATATGGACTTACAGGACTAGGAGACTTAATTGTTACTTGTATGAGTACTCATAGTAGAAACAGAAGAGCAGGAATACTAATTGGAAGAGGAGCAACAATTGAAGAAGCAAAAGAAGAAATTGGAATGACAATTGAAAGTATTGATAACATAAAAACAGCATATATACTTTCACAAAAATACGATTTAGAAATGCCTATAATCAATGCAGCATATAAAGTTGTATTCGAGAATTTTAGTCCTAAACAGGCAATAGCAGATTTAATGTCTAGAGGACCAAAATTTGAAGATTAGTATATTCTAAAATGAGTTTGGTTAAAATATAATATAAATGAAAGGAATGAATTATATGGGATTTTTTAGTGATATAGGAAAGAAAACATCTGAAACAACAAGTAAAATAGCAAGAGAAACAAAATTAAAAATGAAAATTAACGAAAACAAAGGAAAAATAAATGATATCTATAAAGAAATAGGTGAAAAAGTATATTCAAAACATGTAAAAGGAGAAAATCTAGATATAAAAACAGATTTAAATGAAGAATGTTCTAAACTTGATACTTTATGCAAAGAGATAGAAGATGCTAGAATTGAGATTTTAAAATTAAACCAAAAGAAATTGTGTCAAAATTGTTCTGCAGAAATTGAAAGTAACGCACAATTTTGTCCAAAATGTGGTCAAAAACAAAATGAAGAACAACCAACAGTAAAAGAAGAAGCTCTAGAAAAATTAGAGAATTCAGATATTGCACCAGAAAAACAAGAAGAGGCAGCAGAAGTAAAAGAAGAACTAAAAGAAGAAATTGCTAATGAAACAGAAAATAATAATCAATAATTAATAAGGATACCTTTCATAAAGGTATCTTATTATTTTGTCTGCATTAGAATCAGTTACATTTATAAAAAAACCTTTATCAAGGCTAACCCACATATTAATATCATATTTATAATTATTCTCAATAAATACGCCAATTAAATCTGCACTTTCAATCGGATTTTCGTATTTTATTTCATATTCTAAATCATTGTCTAATTTTATATTTGTATTAAAAAAAACATCTAAAAATCTTTTTATTTCATTTTCTTTATTGCTATATAAATTAATTAAAATTCCCATAGTATTCCCTTCTAATTCTCATTATATATTAATATTATTTCTTCAAGAGATTTACTTATACACGAGAATAAAAGGTAATTTTTCGGAAATACTAGAAAAAAGGTGATGTATTTGAAAAGAAAATTATTTATTTTAATAATATTTTCTTTAGTAGTTTTTTCTGGCTGTAATTCAAAATCATCAAACGAAACTAATACGGAAAAATTAGTAGCAGAAATTAAATATATTAGTTCAGAAATATTTGATATATCAAATATGATAAACAATATTTCATTTGAAAATTATGAACTTATCCCAAAAGAAGTAGAAATAACTACCGGAGAAAATAATTCAGAATCCTCAAGTGGGCAAGATAGTTCTTCAGGAGGAGAGAGTAACAGTCCGGAAAGTTCTGGAGGCCAAGGAACAGAAAATCAATCTAATAAAGTCACTTCAACAGAAATGAAAGAAACAAATTCATTAAATGAAAATACTACAGAAATAGACTGGCAAACAATAAAATCAAAAATAGAAGCGATAAATAGTATATGGAGTGTAATAAGTGTTGATTTAAGTAAAGAAAAAGTTGCAGACAATGATTTACAAGATTTTAATAATTTATTAAATAAAACTATAATAAGCATAAAAAATGAAGATAAAAATTTAAGTTTAGAAAATATATCTAATCTATACTCATATATACCAACATTTATAAACTATATATCATTCCCCAATAAGGATAAAGTGATTTTAGAAACAAAAGCAGAAATATTACAAGCATATACATTGGTTTTAAAAGATGATTGGGACAATGTATCCAAATATATTATAAATGCAAAAAATAGTTTTATGAATATTTTAAATAATAAAGAAGAAATTGAAGGAAAAGAATATAAATTTGACAAAATACGTATGATTATCCAAAAGCTAGAAGAATCAATAGAATTAGAAGATTCACAACTGTTTTTATTACAGTATAAATTATTAATAGAACAATTAAATCAATTTTAACTAATAAAGGATTATTGTAATTAATCAATAATCCTTTATTAGTTTTTTATTAATTTTTTATTAATCATTAATTGGTTTATAAAACATTAAAGACCATAATCCACCTATTCCTACAATTATATAGATAAGTCTTTCTAACCAGGTCACTGAACCGAAAATTGTTTCAACAAGATTAAAATCAAATAGACCTATTAAAAGCCAATTTAATGCACCAATAATGACTACTGTTAGAGCAATATTATTTAAGATTTTCATAATGCCTCCTTATTTTCTTAGATGGTTACATTTTATGTAATTTTTATAAAATTATTCGTTTATAAAAAAATAAAAAATATGAACAAAATCTATTTACATTTTTTAATTAATTTGATATAAATATATTCATAATGATTATGTATACAAAAAGGAGCTAAATATGGAAAAGGAAATAACAAATTTTTTAAACTTTATAAAAGAAGATAAGAAGTTGTCTGATAACACATTTCAATCATATAAGCGAGATGTTCTTCAATTTAAAGAATATATTAACGAAAATAATATAGAATACAAAGAAATTAAACAAGAAAATATTGAAGCTTATTTAAATAGTTTAAAAGAATTAGGAAAAAAACCTTCGACAGTATTAAGACATTTAGCATCAATTAGATTATTTTATCAATATCTAATGAGAAGTAAAGTAATAAGTTTAGATCCAACATTTGGTATACAATCTCCAAAAATAGAAAAAAGAACTCCAAATATATTATCATCAAAAGAAGTAAATTTATTATTAGAACAACCAAAAGGTGAAGATTTAAAAAGTATTAGAGATAAAGCAATGCTTGAAATAGCTTATGCTACAGGAATGAGAGTAACAGAAATCATATCTTTAAATGTAGAAGATATTGATTTTGCTAATGCATGTGTAATATGTAGAAATGCTAACAAACAAAGAATTATACCTTTAGGAAAATTAGCACTAAAAGCACTAAAAGATTACACAACAAAATCAAGAACTTTTCTGATAAAAAATGAAGATGAAAAAGCATTATTTGTTAATGTTAATGGAAAAAGATTGACAAGACAAGGATTTTGGAAAATAATTAAGTTTTACCAGGAGCAAGCTCATATAACAAAAGATATTACACCACATGTATTAAGACATTCTTTTGCAACACATTTATTACAAAATGGAGCAGACCTAAAATCAATACAAACAATGCTTGGACATTCAGATATATCATCAACACAAGTATATATGCAATTCCAAGATGATGGAATAAAAGATATTTATAAAAAAGCTCATCCCAGAGCTTAATGAGAAATAATAAATAAGATATGTTTAACTTAAAAAGTTAAGCATATTTTTTTTGAAAAATTTTAAAAAAACTATTGACAAACACCGAACAAGCGTTTATAATATATTTACACTAAGCAAACACATATTCGTAGGAGGTAATTTATGAAAATAGTTAATAAAAAGAAATTTATAAGAAGTATGATAATATTATTGGTTATAGTATTTATAATACCTTTGATATTTGCAAAGGTAACATTCTCATATAAACAAGTAGAATATATTAGTATATATGTTGATTATGGAGATACATTATGGAATATTGCAGAAACTCAGCAAAGAACCAATGAATATTATAAAGATAAAGATGTCAGATATATAATTTCTGATATAAAGAAAGTAAACAATCTTAGTACAAGTGATATTTATGTTGAACAAGAACTAAAAATCCCGACTGTCTAGGCTACTGTAAAAAGAGATAGAATTATATCATTAAATTCTATCTCTTTTTATTAAAATTTAGCTAATGGGTTATTTTCAACAGCATCTCTTACGCGTTCATCATTTACATGGGTATATATCTCCGTAGTAGCTATACTTTCATGTCCTAATAGAGCTTGCAGAGCTCGTATATCTACATCTCCATATTGATACATAAGTGTTGCGGCAGTATGTCTCAATTTGTGAGTAGAATATTTTTTTGTATCTAGTCCAGCTTTTCTTAATTCATTCTTTACAATTTGTTGAACTGTTCTGTTACTAATTCTTTCTTTTCTTTCACTTAAAAATAATGCATCACGAGAATTGAACTGAACTCGTTCATGAGGTCTAATCTCTAAGTAATTTTTTAGTGCTTTTAAACAAGCTTTATTCAAAAAAATCGTACGTTCTTTATTACCTTTTCCTATAACATTTAATTTAGATTCACTAAAGTCTATATCTTTAATATTAATATTTACTAATTCAGATAGACGCATACCACAATTTAAGAATAGAGTAATAATTGCATAGTCTCTAATATTATTTCTATTATCTTCATTTATGGTAACTGATAAAAGTTTTTTACTATCTTCTAAAGATAAATATTTAGGCATACGTTTTCCAAGTTTTGGTGTTTCTAAGTTTTGAGCTGGATTTGTAGGAATTAGTTTAGCTTTAGAAGATAAATATTTGAAAAATATTCTGATTGTCGAAATTTTTCTTGCACGCGTGGCAGGTGAACTTCTCAAATCTGTTGCCATATATGATATATATGAATGAATATCCTCTAAAGTAACTTTTTTCATTATAGAAATATCCATATTACTAATATTAACATCTTTTGGATCTTTTTGATTAGTAAGTTTATAATGAATAGCAATAAATTTTAAAAAATTAGATAAATCATAATTATATTCTTTTATACTATTTGGAGATTTATTCAAAATAGTAATGTTATAATCAAGGAAACTATTTAAAAAATCTGGATTTTCATCTCTATTTATCATAAAATGCACCTCTTGTTATATTTATATAATAAATTAGCTAATTTTAAAAGAGTTTTTCTAAAAAAAATATAATATCAAATAATTTTAATTGTCATATAAAAAAATGTTGAAAAATAAAAAGCATTGTGATATATTACAATTATAATGAAAAATAAGGGGGATTTTAAAATGGATGAGAACAACAAAAGAAAAAAAATAAGTTTATCAACTTATATACTATCATTGATAATAATTGCTTTATTATCTGTTTGCATTTTCTTATCATGTACAATAATTTTTGATTCTAAAAACAATCAAACGGCAGAGCAAATGGCTGAAAAGGATAAAACATCATCAACCAACAATACTGAAAATGAAGTGACTAAAACTACTATTAATGTTAAAGCTCAAAAAAATATAATCTCAAATTTTGATTTAAGTTTCTTAAAAATAGAAAATCAAGAAATAAACAAAATATATAGTCCACTTTCTATAAAATATGCATTAAAAATGCTAGAAGAGGGGACAAGCGGAGATTCAAAAACGCAGATTTCAAAAATAGTTGGAAATATTTCTTTAACAAAATATAATATAAATAATAATATAGCTTTAGCAAATGCATTATTCATAAATAACTCATATCAAAATAGTATTAAACAAAACTACATTACTGCATTAAGTACAAAATATAATGCTGAAGTTATTACAGACTCTTTTGAAAATGCTCAAAATATTAACACATGGCTAAGTAATAAAACTTTAAATTTAATTAATAATGGTGTTGATAATATTTCTCCAGACACAGCATTTTTGCTTGTAAATGCTTTAGGAATAGACATGGAATGGGAACAAAAGTTTTTTGAAGGAGAAAGAGAGTGTCATTATTACCATGAGGACTTTTCTTGGATACAAGATAAAATGATACCAATACATAATATTACATTTAATAAAATTGAAGATTCTTATTCTGGAATAGAAATTAATGCATCTATAAATAATTATGATATTATTACAGAACTAGGAGAAGATAATATTAGACAAATAGTTAGTGAAGAATTTAGAAAATGGGCAAACGGATTAACAGAAGATGATTATGAATATCAAGATTACTTTGATGGGGATTTATCTGAAGAAAATATAGAAAAGAAACTATCTGAATATCTTGACGGAGATGGTAATGGTAATGAAGGATATATGGCAGAATTAGCTTCAAACTATAAAAGAGTAGATGCATCAACAGACATGTCTTTATATGTTGATGAAGATGTAAAAGTATTTGCAAAAGACTTGAAAGAATACGAAGGAACAACATTACAATATGTTGGAATTATGCCTATTAATGAAGAGTTAGATGAATATATAGAAAAACTTGATGAAACGAAAATAAATACTGTAGTTAATAATTTAAAAGAATTAAAACCAGAAAATTTTAAGCAAGGTGTTATAACAAAAATTACTGGACATATTCCTAAATTTAAGTTCGAATATCAATTAGACATAGAAAATGATTTAAAACAATTAGGAGTAACTAATATATTTGAAGAAGGAAAAGCAAATCTTACAGAAATTATAGATGATGAAAATGTATATATAGAAGAAGCAATTCATAAAGCAAATATAGAATTTACAGAAGATGGAATAAAAGCATCTGCTACAACACCATTTGGGGCAGCAGGTGGTGGAACTTCTTTTGACTATATCTTTGAAGTCCCTGTAGAAGAGATAGATATAACATTTGATAAACCATATATGTTTTTAATAAGAGACAAAAATACAGGAGAAGTATGGTTTATGGGTACAGTATATGAACCGCTTCTATGGGAAGACGAACCATTAACAAAATTGTACAATATATAATCAAAATATTATAGAAACACATTAGTTCTTATAAAAATAAGATATTAGTGTGTTTTATTTTTTAAAAATTTTCATAAAAACTATTGACAGTTGAATGTATATTCACATATAATATAAGTAAGTTGAATATATGCTCAACTGTACTGATTAAACACAGAAGATGTTAAAGGGGGAATGAAGATGTCTAAAAATGAATTTATATGCGATTGTAATGTAATACATCAAGATGTTGTAGATAACACAATAAAACAAATGCCTGATGCAGATACATTTAATAAATTAGCAGAATTTTTCAAAATTATAGGAGATACGACTAGAACAAAAATACTATTTGCATTAGATCAAAATGAAATGTGTGTATGTGATATTGCAAATGTTTTAGGAATGAGTAAATCATCTATTTCACATCAATTGGGAACACTAAGGAGAAGTGGAATTGTTAAATGTAGAAAATCTGGAAAAGAAGTATTCTATATGTTAGATGATAATCATGTAAAAGAAGTATTTGAAATAGGTATTGAACATATAGAACATAAAAAATAATAAATTGGAGGTAAAAGAAAATATGAAAAGTAAATTTAAAATAAAAGGATTAGATTGTGCAAATTGTGCAAGTCAATTAGAAAGATTAATACAGAAGATAGATGGGATAGAAAATGCAAGTATAAGTTTTATGACAGAAAGAATGGAAATTGAATATGATGAAACAAGAAAAGAAGAAATAATGCAAAAATTAAAAAAAGTTATAAAAAAAGAAGAACCAGATGTAATAATAGAGGAAATTTAGGAGGCTATTACTATGAAGAAAAAAGGTATTAAAATTATTATAGCTACTATATTATTTATTATTGCAATTGTAATAAATTTTAATAATCAATTAATAAATAACGCTTTATATATCATAGCTTATCTAATTGTAGGTTTAGAAATTGTTAGAAAAGCATTAAGAAATATTATAAGAGGTAAAGTTTTTGATGAGAATTTTCTTATGACAGTTGCTACAATAGGAGCTTTTGGAATAGGAGAATTTCCAGAAGCGGTAGCAGTTATGTTATTTTATCAAATAGGTGAATTATTCCAAAGTTATGCTGTTGATAAATCTAGAAAATCAATATCTACTTTAATGAATATAAGACCAGATTTTGCTAATGTAGACAGAAATGGAAACATAGAAAAAGTTGACCCAGATGATGTGAAAATAGGAGAAATTATATTAGTAAAACCAGGAGAAAAAATTCCTCTAGATGGTTATGTAATAGAAGGATCATCAACACTTGATACAAAAGCACTAACAGGAGAATCTTTACCAAGAGAAATAAAAGAGGGAGAAGATGTTTTAAGTGGTGTTATAAATTTAAATGGTGTTATAAAAATCAAAGTAACAAAAGAATATGGAGAATCTACTGTAAGTAAGATATTAGATTTAGTTGAAAATGCAAGTAGCAAGAAATCTAAATCGGAAAATTTTATTACAAAATTTGCACGATATTATACACCAATTGTAGTAATAATTGCGGTATTTCTTGCAATTCTACCACCACTCATAATAAAAGATGCGATGTTTTCAGATTGGCTATATAGAGCATTATCATTTCTTGTAGTATCTTGTCCTTGTGCCTTAGTTATTTCAATACCATTAAGCTTTTTTGGTGGAATAGGTGGAGCATCTAGAATTGGTATTTTAATAAAAGGTAGCAATTATCTGGAACAATTATCTAATACGGAAATAATTGTGTTTGATAAAACTGGAACATTAACTGAAGGAGTGTTTGAAGTACAAAAAGTTAATTCAATAGATATGAGTGAGGAAGAATTATTAAAAATAACAGCATATAGTGAAAATTATTCAAATCATCCTATTGCTTTATCTGTAAAAAAAGCATATGGTAAAGAGATAGATGAAGATGAAATTTTAGAAACACAAGAATTATCAGGATTAGGAGTTATTGCTAAAATTAATGGTCAAGAAATATTAGTAGGTAATGAAAAACTAATGATTGAAAATCAAATTAACTTTACAAAATGCAATGATATTGGAACTATTTTACATGTTGCAATAGACAAAAAATATGTGGGATATATAGTTATTGCAGATAAAATAAAAGAAGATGCAAAAAGCACAATAAAAAATTTAAAGAAAAATAACATAAAACAAACAATAATGCTAACTGGAGATAGGAAAAATGTTGGTGAAAGTGTTGCAAATGAATTAGGAATTGATAAAGTTTATGCAGAATTATTACCAGATGGTAAAGTAATACAAGTAGAAAGCTTTTTAAAAGAAACAACTGAAAAAGGTAAACTTGCATTTGTAGGTGATGGAATAAATGATGCACCTGTTTTAGCTATTTCTGATATAGGAATAGCTATGGGTGGCTTAGGTTCAGATGCAGCAATAGAAGCAGCAGATATTGTGTTAATGACAGATGAGCCATCAAAAATCGTAAATGCTATTCAAATATCAAAGAAGACTATGAGAATTGTTAAAGAAAATATAATATTTGCTATTTCTATAAAAGTTCTTGTTCTGATTTTGAGTGCGTTTGGAGTATCTACAATGTGGGAAGCGGTATTTGCAGATGTAGGAGTTTCTATAATTGCAATTATAAATGCTTTAAGAGTATTAAAAGTAAAAAAATAAAGTTTATAAAAAGATTAGTTTGAGAAGGCTAATCTTTTTTATTGTTTTAAAATCAGATAAAGTATTGCAAAAAAAACTTAAATGGTGTAATATAGGAAGAAGTGTTAAAGATGTCATAATTTAAAGCAATTTAAAAATCTAAAACACTTTATTACGTATATTATAAACTAAAGGAGGAAATTTATGAAAGGTATAAAAATTGGAGATAAGGAATCAAAATATCCTATTATCCAAGGCGGAATGGGTGTAGGTGTTTCTCTACACAGATTAGCAGGTACAGTTAGTAAGGAAGGAGGCATCGGAGTAATTTCAGCAGCTGATGTAGGTTATAAAGAAGAAGATTTTAATACAAATCCTGAAGAAGCAAATCTAAGAGCAATAAAGAAAGAAATTAAACTAGCAAGAAAAATTGCAGGCAATGACAAAATTTTAGCAGTTAATATAATGGTTGCAATGAATCAATATGCAAATATGATAAAAGAATGCGTAAAAGAAAAAATAGATTTGATTATTTCAGGAGCAGGAATTCCAAAAGATTTACCAGAATTTGTAAAAGGTACAAAAACAAAAATAGCACCTATAGTTTCTTCATTAAGATGTTGTAAGCTAATAGTAAAACATTGGATAAAAAAATATGATTATGTGCCTGATATGATTGTTATAGAGGGACCAGAAGCGGGAGGACATTTAGGATTTAGCAAAGAAGAAATAACAAATAATACAAATCAAAATTTAGAAACTATAACAACAGAGGTTGTTGATTATGTAAGAACAATTGAAAAGGAATATGATAGGGAAATTCCAGTAATTTCTGCAGGTGGAATTTGGGATAAAAAAGACATTGATAAATTCTTAGATTTGGGTGCAGATGGAGTTCAGATGGCTACACGATTTGTTACAACTCATGAATGTGATGCATCAGAAGAATTTAAAAATGCATATATAAACTGCAAAAAAGAAGATATCAAAATAATAGATAGCCCAGTAGGTATGCCAGGTAGGGCAATATATAATGAATTTATTAAAAAGACAGAAAAAACTAGAGAACAAATAGAAAAATGCTATAGATGCATAAAAACTTGCAATGTATCAAATACTCCATATTGCATAACAAAAGCTTTAATAAATAGTGTAAAGGGAAATATAAAATCAGGTTTAATATTCTGTGGTAGCAATGTTTACAGAGCTAAAGAAATAGTTTCTGTTCATAATTTAATGCAGGAATTAGTTTATGGAACAACTTAAATATAAAACAAAAAGATATAGATTAAAATTAATCTATATTTTTTTGAAAATTTTAATAAAGATCCTTGACTTAAAGTGAACTTTAACATATTCAGAAATAAATGAATTTATACAAAGTATAAGATAATGATTATAAAAATTAAAAGTATTAATGAGCAATTAATGCTTTTAATTTTTTTCAATAAAATTTCAATGTTCTATTTATAATAAAAAGAAAGATATTGAATAATATTTTAATATTTATATTATAATATATTTAAGATAAAATCAAAGGGAAAAATAGTGTAACAGTAATAATTGTAATTTACTCTGATAGTAATACTAAATTAAATGAATTATCTACAATATATAAAAAAAAATTCTTATATCAATATTGAATTTATCTGTCTTTTATTATATAATCATTATAATTTAGAAAAAATATTTCTAGAAGTTGTTTCAGGTTATGTAGATAAAGAACATCAATTCTTTGAATGGGATTATAGATTACGATTGATATTTCTTTAGTAAAGAAATAATTGAGAAAAGTTATTAATTGATTATTTATAAGGAGATGACAGAATGCCAAATTTAAAAGAAGATGTAGATGTATATAAAATGTATAGCAAAGATAGTACCATCTCAAAAGATGAATTTTTACAAAAATACAAAATAATTGAAAATCGGACTTTCAGATAAACAAGTAGAAGAAAATATTCGAAATTTAGGTCTTAATGAAATAAAGCAGGTAAAATCTAAAAAATGGTATAATTATTTATTACAAAGTTTATTTACTCCATTTAATAGTATATTAATAGGTATTTCAATTATTTTAATATATACAGATATTTATTTAGCTACAGAGCCAAGCTATGCTAATATTATAGTAATTGCAATTCTAGTTACAGCAAGTACATTACTAGATTTTTTTGAATCATATAGGTCAAATAAAGCGGCTGAAAAGTTAAAAGACATGGTTGCTACAACAGCAACAGTTATAAGAAATGGTAAGGAAATAGAAATACCAATTAAAAATGTAACTTTCGGTGATATTGTTATATTATCAGCAGGAAGTATAATTCCTGCTGATTTAAGAATAATTGAATCGAAGGATTTATATGTAGGGCAATCTTCTTTAACAGGAGAATCCGATAGTGTAAAAAAAACAGTTGAACTAGAAGATTTTGAAAATAAATCAAACAATATAGCGGAATTAAATAATATATGCTTTATGGGTACAAATGTTATATCAGGGTCAGCTAAAGGAGTTGTTATAAAAACAGGAGATTCTACTTATTTTGGAAAAATTGCACACACAATTAGCACAGGTAAAGAAAAGACAGCTTTTCAAAAAGGAATTGAAAATATTAGCAAATTATTAATTAAACTTATGCTTATTTTGATTCCATTAGTATTTATTATAAACGTTGAAAAACATGATATTGTATTAGCTTTTACATTCGCTGTTGCAATAGCTATTTGTATAACACCACTTTTATTACCAGTTATTCTTTCTTCCAGTCTATCAAAAGGTGCAGTTAAAATGTCAAAAAAGAAAACTATAGTAAAAAAATTAGATGCTATACAAAATTTTGGAGCTATGAATATATTATGTACTGACAAGACTGGTACTTTGACAGAAGATAAAATTGTTCTCGAAAAATATTTAGATATAAACGGAGACGAAGAACCAAGAATTTTAAAACATGCATTTTTGAATTCTTATTTTCAGACAGGATTAAAAGGAAATATAGATGAAGCTGTTATAAAAAGAGCACTAGAAGCTGGAATGCAAGAGGTAGCAGACAGATATAAGAAAATAGATGAAATACCATTTGATTTTTCTCGTAGGCGTTTATCAGTAATCGTAACAGATGGAACTAAAAAACAACTAATAACAAAAGGTGCTATTGAAGAGATTTTAAATATATGTACAATGGTTGACTATAAAGGTCAAGTAAATCCAATATCAAAAGAAATAAAAGAAAATATATTGAGAATAAGTAAAAAACTAAATGAAGAAGGATTAAGAGTAGTTGCAGTATGTCAGAAAAATGATATTGTAAATATAGATAATTTTGATGTTTCTGATGAAAAAAACATGGTATTACTCGGATTCATTGGATTTTTAGATCCACCAAAAGAGAGTGCAAAAGAATCTATAAGTAAATTAAATAATGCTGGAATAAGAGTTATAGTACTTACGGGAGATAATGCAGAAGTCACAAGATGTGTTTGCAATAAGGTCGGAATAAATTCTAAAGAGATTATCTTGGGTAGTAAAATAGATAAAATTTCAGACATAGCATTATTACGATTACTAAAAAGAAACAATATATTTGCAAAACTTTCTCCAATACAAAAAGCAAGAATTGTGAGAGTATTAAAGCAAGCAGGAAATATTGTGGGATATATGGGTGATGGAATTAACGATAGTCCTGCACTGACTAATTCAGATGTAGGTGTATCTGTTGATACAGCAGTCGATATAGCAAAAGAAACAGCAGATATTATTCTATTAGAAAAAGATTTAAGTGTATTATTAGATGGTGTAACTGAACGGAAGACGAACATTTGCAAATTTAATGAAATATATAAAAATGTCTACAAGTTTCAATTTTGGTGAAGTTGTTTCTGTAATTATAGCGAGTGCATTTTTACCATTTCTACCTGAAACGCCAATTCAATTATTGGTAGAAGGATTGCTATATGACTTTGGACAGATGACAATACCTTTTGATAATGTTGATAAAGAAATGGTAGAAAAACCAAAAAAATTAGATATAAAGAGTTTAAAACGATTTATGTTATTTATGGGACCAGTAAGTTCTGTATTTGATTTAATTGTATTTGCAACACTTTGGTTTTTATTCATGGTTAGAGATGTTGCTCATTTCCAAACAATTTGGTTTACCTACAGTATTGTTTCAAATTTAATTGGAATTCACATTATAAGAACTGCTAAAATTCCATTTATACAAAGTAATGCAAATAAAGCTGTTTATATATCATCAATTCTATTAATTATGGTTGGTATTTTAGTACCATTTACTCCTTTAGGAACGGCAATAGGTTTAGTACCAATAGCAGTAGAATATATATGGATGATATTTGGAATAACTTTCTTGTATTGTATATTAGCAAGTTTTGCAAAGAAAATATATATAAAGAAATACGGAGAATGGATATAAAATTTAAATATCTAATAATATTAAATAATGTTGAAAGAACTATTTGTGATATTATTAGAGATAGGAATAAAATTGATTTACAAATCTTTAATACAGCAATAAATGAATATATGAAGAGAACAATTAGCAAGATATTATTCTCAAAGAGATAAATTCTCAAGTTCTAAGGAATTTGAATTTTATTTAACATCTTCAGTATTAACTGATTTAAAGAAACCAGCTGTGATAGATTTTGGAGCAGGTCATTCAATATATGAAAATCCTATTATGTTTTTTGAAATGAAAAAATTAATAAGAAAGTTTTTAAATGTTGTATTTCTCATACCAAGTGAAGATAAAGAAAAAGCTATGGAACTACTTAATAAAAGAATAAATAAAAGGGATGGAACTACTACAGAGGTAACTGCAGATAATAAGCGTTTTATTGAAAGAAGCAATCTCAATTCACAATTAGCATCAATAATCATGTATACCCAAGGCAAAACACCATCAGAAATAGCAGAAGAACTGATAGTAAGAACAAATCAAAAAGAGCAAAGGG
>CALXVG010000005.1 GCA_944391955.1 uncultured Clostridia bacterium | reverse complement strand
TAGATAAGGAATAAAATAACAACACATTCCACTATGCCAATATTGCGAATGTGTTGTTATAACTATATGTAGTGGTAGCCGCATTCACTGCGGTTATTCATTTCCTATACTTATTATACACAGATAATTAAGAAAAGTCAAATAAAATTTCGTAATCGATATTATTTTCTAAAAAATTTTGTTAAAAATCTCCAAACTTTTTTATACCATTTAATATCACTTGTTTCTATTAAGGCTAATTCTTCCTCTTTTTCAGTATTATCCATAATAATTCTTTTCTCATTGTTCTTAAAAAGATTATTTGAATTATATCTTGCTTTCCTTTCTTCCTCTAATTTCATTCTATCATAATTTTGTTTACTAATAATTTTTTCTTTTTGAATTTCAGTAGCCCAGTAATCTCTAAATAAAATTGCAATAATTGCTTTGGCTGTTTTAGATACATTTTGCTCATCTAAAGTTTTATTTGGATTATATTTAAATATATAATCTTTATTATAATTTGTTTCAAAAAGCTCGATTTTAGAATTTGGTATTTTTTCATAATCTTCTTTTGAAATGTATTTTAAAATTTCTAATACTTCACTATAAGCATTCGCATATTCAACACTTATCATTTTATCCTCCTATAGTTCTTGAGTTCCCTTTGTTTTATCTAAATTTCTTTCTTGACTTTCAATTGTTCTTTCGGTTTCATCTATCAAAATAGTATTAGATAATTCTTTAATAACTTGTTCGCCTAATTTTTGTCCATTTGTTAATTGGCTATCTTTAAATCTATCTTTACACATCTCTATAAATTCTGAATGAGTAAAAATCTTTTTATCGTCCATTCCAAACTCTTGTAACCACTTCTGGATTCTTTCTTTGTTTTCTTCTGTTGTAATTACTCCAACAAATCGTTCATCATCTTCTTTAAAATCAATTGATTGAACTCCTCCTGGTACTTCAGATCCAAAATTTTCTAAACCTTTATAAATTTCATCTTTTTTTGGGTAAAATGCGAATATAGCTCCATAAGGTCTAGCTGATTCAATTCCTGGGTCTGCAAATTCAATAGGTACATGAATATCATATTTATTAGCAACGTCAATTTGTGTAGCAAACGATTTAAAATCCACTCCTCTTTCCTCAGGCGTTTTTAGTCCACCAGACTTTAATATTTCATATATTGTTGCAATATCGTTATTACCATGAAATACCATAGGAACGCCATCTGGTATAATTTCAGCAACTTGCTGGCTAAATGATTGACGAATTTTTTTTCTTTCTTCTAAATCTTCAGGAATATCCTCTCTCATATATGAAAGTTGATTTTCTAGCTCATTTATTCTTCTCTTTATCTTTTCAACTCGACTAGCATATATCTCTGCTTTTCTTGTTTCATTATTCTTTATAGCTTCAGCATACATTGTTTGATATCTTATTAAACTAGTTTTTTGGCTTTCTATATTTTTTCTAACATACATTTTTTTATTTTCAAGTATCATTGTTTGTTTCCTTTCTAAACCAGAGTATAAGCCTGCATACCTTGTCTTAGCTATATCTCTTCGTAAACCTTGTTCATAAGTTTTTCTATTAGTTCTTTCTAAATTATGATCTAATGTATCACTTATAGACCAATATGTTATTCCATCTAACTGTATTCCAGTTCCTTCAATAGTTTTTGAAATTTCATTTATTCTCATTGATTTAAATTCTGCTATACTTCCAATAGTAATACCTCTTCTACTCATTTTACTATTAATAAGTTCCACCAATTCCTGCTCAGAAAGTATTCTTCCGTTTTCATCAAACATAAATCTTTCTGGTAAACACATATCAAATTCTGTTATTTGAGTTCCAATTCCTAATTGTTCTAATTTTTTTAAGTCTTCAAAACAGTGTCTAATATCATCTATGTTTTGTGTCATCTCAATATGCATCTGAGTACCAATTGTATCAATTAATCCAGGAGCTAGTTCGTGAATTCGAGATAATTGTTCTATTACAACTTGTCTTCTTTCATGATTTTCTAAAAACGGTTCATTATATACATATGTTACTCCATCTGGTTTGTTTTCTAATGCATACTGAAAAATACTAACTAATTCTTCGTTTGAGATTCCGTATAGTTCTTGCCACATATTTCTATATGGTTCATCAAAAGAAATTATCTCATTAAACAAATCTACAGAACATATTACTCCTTTTCCATTTATCTTATGCTCATCATTATATTTTGAAATAAAATCTATAGATTTTTTTACATATTCTTGAAGTTCTCCTAAAACATCTTTTTTTTGCTTACCAATTAAATGTTCTTCCATAGTTTGTTTATCTAATAATGTATGATATCTTGCATACATTCCATTTTTATAACAAAAATCCAAACCTCTTTGAGCATAATAAAAATCATATTTTTCCATATCAGGTATTTGTTCATCATACATCTTTTTTGTAACATCATAATATCTTCCTGATCCTATTAGTATAGTATTATAATTAGATAAAATATCATTTAATCCAGATAATTCTTCATAAGTTATTTTTGTCATTTGATCTCTTTCTGTTCCAATAAATCTATGAGCTTTTTCTGTAAAAATATCATAACTTTCAGGATGTTCTGCTTTTAATTTTTTCTTAATCCCTTCATAACCATAATCTTGAAATAGTGAAATGTATGTATCTACTTCATCAGCGGTAATTCCAGAATGCTTTAATGCTAATTCCAAAACACTTCTTCTATCTTCAATACTTTGTTCCATTGGTACTAATGTGCTCTTATATTGTTCGACAAGATTCCTTTTTATATGTTCTATATCATTATCATTCCAACTAGTTAAATCTTCTTCTGAAATACTTAGCTGTGAACAATTAATTGCAAAATCTTTTAATTCTTCTATATTTTTACATTGAATTATACTTAATAATTCAATAGTTTCTGTATTTAAATAAATTCCATTTATTGTACTTTCTAAATTTAATGGAAACTCTTGCATTTATTCACCTTCTCTTGTTTAATTCAAAAATATTATATCAATAACTTTGAATTTTTACAATGATTTAGAATATTTTTAAGTATAATTAATATTATTGAACAAATACAATGCAACTTTGTTTTTGTCTGTTGTTTCCATTTCCATAAGTTTAGCCATTGCAGACATTACAATTTTATACTTTCCAAAGTTTATTGAAGTAGTTCTATATTCTTCATCTATGCTTTTTAACATACTATCAAAAATGAAAAGAATATGCTAATTCTTGATCCAATAAAACCACCTACTTGTACTTTCTTCGAAGCACAGGACTTTGACTCTGTCATAAGTCCTAACCCCCTATGAGTTATGACGTACCATCATAACTCAGGGGCTTTGCGAGGCAATAAATTTTATCACACCATCCTTTCGTTTGTATGATTTTTATATTGTTTATAGACAACAAAAAAATCAACCAGATTTTATTTTCTGATTGATTTTGTATCAATACTGTTCAATTAGTTCAAACAGAAACGTCATTGGTGCGCCTGGAGGGATTCGAACCCCCGATCTCGAAGTTCGTAGCCTCGCATTCTATCCAGCTAAACTACAGGCGCTCATAACACTTATATATTATAAATGTTTTTTCTATGTTTTTCAAGCTTTTTATAAAAAATAGTATTTAATTTGGATATTTGTCTACTTCAACTAAAATTATATCTTCCCCTATACATTTAATTTTTTCCCATGGAATTACAATATCATTTGAAGAAAATATATTAAACAATTTTGTATTACCTGGCACAATTATAGATGTAATAATTCCAGACTCTAAATTAGCTGTAACATCTTGCACATAGCCAAGACGTTTACCATCTACAATATTTATAACTTCTTTATGTTTAAAATCCAAACCTTTACCATTCATAAATGTACCTATCCCTCCTTTAATTAATATATTCAAAAAATACAAAAAAAGAAACTCCATATAAAATTTATATGAAGTTCTGTTTTTATTCTATTTTATTTAAATCCTTTACTGTAGGTTCTGTTATAACTTTACCTTCATAAGTATATCTTGAACCATGACATGGACAATCCCAAGTTTTTTCCAAATTATTCCAAGATAATTCACAACCTAAATGTGTACAATATGGCTCAATGACAAAAGTTTCTCCATTTTCATTCTTGTACACCCCTATTTTCTTACCTTCATATTCTACTACTCCACCAGAATCCTTTTCTATATTTTCAAAAAATGTTTCTGGAATCTTAATTTTATTTATAGCTAGCGAATAAATAGTTTGTTTTAACATATTTCCAAATTCTTTATAATTTTTTAGTGGTGCAAATCTAGTAGCTTTGTATATTTCTTCATATTGATTTTCTTTTCCTAATATCTTATCTGATATTATTTTAGCTGCCACATAAGATGTAGTCATCCCCCACTTTTTATATCCTGTTGCAATATAAATATTAGGCATTAATTTTGAAAAATTTCCTATATATGGTACCTTGTCTAAAGAAACACAGTCTTGAGTTGCCCATATATTTTTTATTTCTGCATTAGGATAAATCTCTTTTGCATATTTTTCCAAGCTTTCATAACATGTATCTAAATCTTTCGTATTATCCCCTGTTTTATGGTCTGAACCTCCTATTATTAAAAATTCATCATTTATAGGTCTAAAAGAAGCAATAGGTGTTTCAGCTGAAATATACATGTTTTTTGGAAATTTTTGATTAGGTTTTATCATTATCGCATATGACCTATCTTGATACATTTTCAAAAAGTGCATTCCTGGGAAATTTTTTATTGGATAATGTGTTGCCATTACTACATATTTGGATAACACTGTTGAACCATTTTCTGTTTCTATTTTATAACCATCAGAATCATGCTTTATTTCTACAACTCTCGAATTTGTAAATATTTGTATATCATTCTTTTTTAGGATTTCTACTATGGCATACAAATATTTTAATGGATGAAATTTTGCTTGATTAGGAAATTCTATCCCATTTTTTATATCAAAAGGTAATTCTACTTTTTTTATAAGTTTAGCATTTACTCCTAGTTCTTTTACTGTTTCTACTTCTTCTGTTATTGTGTCTATATATTCATCTTTACAAGTATAAATGCAATTTGTTGTTTTTTCAAAGTCACAAGATATATTTTCTGTATCAATTATTTTCTTTATTCCTTTTATAGCTTCTTCATTTGATTGTAAGTATTTTCTAGCATATTCCTTGCCAAATGTTTCTTGCAAATATTTATATATAAGTCCATGTTGACTTGTAATCTTTGCAGTTGTATTTTCTGTTACTCCACTGCAGATTTCTCCTTTATCAATTAAACATATATTTAACCCTTTATTTAGTAACATATATGCTGTACTTATTCCTGTTATACCTGCTCCAATTACACATATATCAGTTTCTATATTTTTTTCTAATTTATTAAATTGCGGTCCTTTTGTAGTTTCAACCCAATATGAATTATTCATTTTATCACCATTATTATTTTTTGCATAAAATTTATTTTTATGTAAAAAACAGCAGATATACATCTGCTGTCTTTTAAAAAATTTATTAATAATTGTAATAGCTATCATATGGCTCATAACTTGTTGAATTTCCGTTTAATCCTTCATTAAATCCTTCCATAAAAGATTGAATAAATGTGTATAACATTTGATTGTCTTCAACATTTTCCATTATTTCTGCAAAATCCGCATCAGTCATTTCATCTATATCGATAGTGTTTGTAATATTTCTCTTTTCTATTGATGCATCATATTCTGCTTTATAGTCTATAGCTATTGTTGCTTCAAATCCTTCTTCTGCAACATATAATGTAACTTCTATTTTTCCTTCATTTTCATTTTCTTCTGTTACTTTAATTGTAAGAAGATTTACTACACTACTTGTGCTTGTTGATTCTTCATTCATACCAATTGTTATTTCCCATGATTTATCATCAACTTTTGCTCCAACAACAGTTATAATTTCATCATCATCATTATTTACAAGATTTATATCATATCTTACAATTTCATTTGATGATTTTTCTGTATAAATATTGATTTCTACGACATTTTTGCTATCTTCATTGTCAGTATATTCTAATTCAGATATTGCCTCATTTATCATACTCTTTGTTTCAGAATCAAGGTCATATTCTTTTACTTTATTTAGAATATCTTTAAATAGTTCTGTTACTTCTTGTACTGTAAGTGTTATTGTTGATTTTTGAACATTTTTTTCTTTACCTTCTACTTCTATTTTATCATCTTCTGTTGTAAATTCACTTTCACTTATTTTAGCTTTAAGAATTTCTTCAATATCTGTTAGCATTTGTTCATTAACAGTTGCTGTTGTGAAAAGAGATTCTAAGTCAAATTCTTCTAAATATTCTGCTGGTACTTCTATGTATTTGCTATATAAATCTTCTAAATAGAAGTATATTTTACTGTCTTGCACTATTGTATCAAGAGAAATTAATTTATCTCCCATATAATCTGCTGATACTTGCCAATTAAGCACTTTGTTTTCCATGTCTACGCCCATTTTTGTGTTTAATTTTAATGATTGTAAAAAAAGATTTACCATACTAATTTGTGATTTCAATTCTGCATCCATGTTTCCATTGTTCATTTCTTTTATTGATGCAGAAATATCCATTTCGACTGTTGCTGTTTTATATTCTTTTATCTTGTCTGTCCCTTCAAACATCTGCTCTACAGCTTTGTCGAATACTTTTTCTGGTTTAGAATTAACCTTGTTTAATACAAACCATGTTACAACACCTGCAATTGCTAATAATACTATTATTAGTATTGCTATCTTCAATCCTTTTTTTGAAGACTTCTTTTTTTCGAAATTTTCTTCTTCCATTTATATATCCCCCTTCTTTAATTTATGAATATATTATATATTCAATTTATCTTATAGTATCACATTTGACTTGTCTAAGTCAATATTATAGATAATTTTATTTTGAAATATAAAATTATATGGGCAAGTGCACTACTTGCCCAAAAATTTTACACATATCTTAATTTAATACTTCCACATTTACATACCTTACTCCCCATTGTAATGCTTCACTATGTGAGTTCATATAAATGTCTATTCTATTACCTTGAATTGCTCCTCCTCTGTCTTCAACTGTATATGTTATTCCATTTATTACTAGTTTTGTACCAAAAGCAAATGTGCTTGGTGCTGCAACTGTATGGTTTGCTGTTGCTTTAGTTCCTGAAGCTGTTATTCCATTTGTTTTTCCACAACATATTGCACATGAGCAATAAGCAGTTACTTTGTAAACTCCAGATTGACCTGATATACCACTTGTTCTTGAATATGAACTTCTTGATGTTATTATACTTCTTGTTTGAACTTGTACTATCTTATCCACTGGTTCTTTTATAATCTCAGAAGATAGTTCTTCCCTTTTTATTTCAACATCATCTTTATAAGTTACTTTATATGTAACTTTCTTTTCTCCATTTTGTCCTTCTTGTATTATTGCATTTCTTGTACTAGCTGAACCATTTGAGACATCTTTTGTTATAGTATCAAAAGGAATTTCTTCAATAACTACAAGGATTTCTTCTTTTATGTTTGAATACTCTTCTTTTACTTGTTCTGTTGTTATTTCTGTTTGAACATCTGTTGCCATTTCTAAAGGTTCATTTCCCTTTAAAGTAATCACTATTGATTTTTCATCTGTAATTTCTGAGTCTATTCCAGGTGTTACAGTTTCATCTTCTGCTAATACTATATGATTTTCTTCTAGTATATCTGATACTTTTGTTTTTGATGTTAGTACTGTTATTTCATGATTATTTGAAAATTTTATATTTACACTATTTAGTTTTGCATTGTTTCCTAATACGGCTACCCCTAAGATTATAACAAATATTAAACTAATAAATATTATCTTTCTTATATTATTTTTTAAAATATAAATCCCTCCTTAAAGTGACCTTATTCATTATACTATTTTTTTTTTTACTTGTCAAATTTTTGTAATAAAGTTGTAATCTTCTATTTACATTATATGCTCCTTGGTAACACTATATTCTTAGGGAAATTTAACTTAAAACATTTTTTTTAAAAATTTTTCCTCTCTCCATAAAATTTTTAAAAAAGCCATAACTTGCAGCTGCTGGAGACAATAAACAAATTTTATTTTTTTCTGTAATTTTTTTTGCTTCTTGTACCGCTTCTTCCATATTTAAAACTTTTACTATGTTTTTATCTGAATTTTTCATTCCGTCCGCAATATATTCTCCTGTCTTAGGTAAGCAAATTATATTTTCTATTTCAGTAGTTTTTAAAAAACTAATTAAATTTTCTAATTTTACCCCCCTATCTTTTCCTCCTACTATAAGAGTATTAACATTTTTTAAAGCATTTATTGAACAAATTGTAGCTTCTGGTATAGTTGCAATAGAATCATTATAATAGTCTACGCCATCTATATTACCTACATATTCTAAGCGATGTTCTAATGGTTTAAATGTTTGTATTATTTCTATTGCTTTTTGAAAATCCAAATTCATTATTTCACATACTGCTAAAACAAACATAATATTATTTATATTATGTTCTCCTTTTAAAAGCATTTTATTTTCATCTGGCTTGAATATTTTCTTATTATTAAAAAATATTTCATTTTCTTTTAATTCGAATGTGTTATTTGTTATTCTTTCTCCTTGAAGAGTTATTCCATAATCATTTTGTTTAAATTTATATTTAATATTCTTATTATCTGCATTAAATATTGCAATTCCTGTATTAGCTTGGTTTTTAAAAATATTTAATTTTGCGTTTATATATTCATCAAAATCTTTGTAATGGTCTAAATGTTCTTCATATATATTAAGTAATATTGCAATTTCTGTTGATTTTTTTAAGTATTGCAAGGCATGTGATGATAGTTCTAATACTACAATAGAGTCATCTTCTATTTCATCTATATCATCAAAAACTGGTGTTCCTATATTACCTAATAAATATACTTTTTTGCCTTGATTTTTTAAGACCTCATATAGTAAAGTACTTGTTGTACTTTTTCCTTTTGTTCCAGTTACTCCAATTGTCATACATTTTTTATATTCTAAAAAAAATTCTAGTTGTGAAGTTATTTTATCTTTAAACTTGCTAATGTCTAAGTTTTTAAATGATATTCCTGGGGTTTTTAGGATAATATCATATTGTTCTAAATTTTCTAAATAATTTTCTCCTGTTACAAAAGTTACAAATTTATCTTTTTCTAATATTTGTTTTTTCTCTTCCTCACATTCTTCTTCACATATTATTGTTAACATTTTTTCTTTCATATGTTTTCTAATAAAATTATATGAAGACTTACCTTCAAGTCCAAATCCTAAAATTGCTATCTTTTTATTTCTCAAAAAATTCATAATTTCATCTATCATTAAAAACACTCCTTTTGCTGTGATAATTATTTTATCATTAATATATTATTTTTACAATGAATTTATTGCAATTGGTTTATATATTGTGTTATAATCTTAACCATAATAAATATATGTTTAGGAGGTTGTGTTATGAGTCCTGTTTGGATTGTATTAATTATTGTTGCAGTATTAGTAGTAATCATAATCGCAATATATAACAGTTTAGTTCAATTAAGAGAAAAAGTTAGAAATGCTTGGAGTCAAATTGATGTCCAATTACAAAGAAGATTTGATTTAATTCCAAATTTAGTAGACACTGTAAAAGGATATATGCAACATGAAAATAGTGTTTTAACAAAAATATCTGAACTTAGAACTTCTTGGGCAAATGCTTCTTCAGTAAAAGAAAAATCTGCATTAGATACTGAACTTGCTGAATCTTTAAAAACTATAATGGCTGTTGCTGAAAATTATCCAGATTTAAAGGCTAGTCAAAACTTCTCTCAATTGCAAGAGGAATTACAAAATACTGAAAATAAGATTGCATTTTCAAGACAATTCTACAATGATATTGTAACTAAATATAATATCAAATTAGAAGTAGTTCCATCTAATATTGTTGCAGGTATGTTTAGATTTAAACCTGAGGAATTATTTGAGGCTGAAAGTGAAGAAGCAAGAAAAAATGTTAGAGTTAATTTCAATAACTAATTTACAAAAAAAGACTTTGCACTTATGCAAAGTCTTTTTTCGTACTTTCTTAGATTAACTATATAAAGGCATTCATATAAATTATGTATTTATACTAAAAATATGTTCAGCATTTTCATAGGTTTTTTTAGCAACTTCCTCTACTGTAATGCCCTTTACATCTGCAATTTTTTGTGCCATATATTTCACATTTCTCGAATCATTTCTTGTCCCTCTTAATGGTTCTGGGCTTAAATATGGCGAGTCTGTTTCAATTAAAATCTTTTCCATTGGTACATATTCAATAACCTGTATAGCATTTTTTGAGTTTTTAAAGGTAATTGGTCCTGCAAAAGAAATATAAAATCCTAGTTTTAGTCCTTCTTTGATTAGCTCTATATTTAGTGGGCAACAATGGAAAACCCCCTTTGTTTTATTATTTTTTAGTATTTCTATTGTATCTTGTACAGCTTCTCTTGTGTGTATAACAATTGGTAAATTTAATTCATTTGCAATATCTATTTGCTTTATAAAAGCATATCTTTGTTTTTCTTTATTTTCCTTGTTCCAATAGTAATCTAAGCCAATTTCTCCTATTGCTACTACTTTTTTATCTTGTGCTAATTTTTTTATTTCTTCATAATCTTTTTCTGTGATTCCTTCAATATCATTTGGAGAAATACCTGCTGTTGCATATACAAAATCATAATTATTGGCTATTTCTATTGCTTTTTTTGTACTTTCTATATTATAACCAGCTGTTACAAGTTTTGTAACTCCAGAATTATATATTTCTTTTAAGATTTCTGGTTCATTTTCAAATTTTTCATCATTATAATGAGCATGAGAGTCAAATAATTCCATTCTTTATTCTCCTTTTCTAATTTTCAACTAATATAACAACTGTAGCAACTGCATATTCTTTACAATGAGAAATACTAATATCTATATTTTTAATATTATCAAATTTAATATCTAAAAATTCAACTTTAGGATTTCCATTTTCATCATTAATAACTTGTGCATTATGCCAACTTATATCATACTTATTTTTTAACAATTCTGATACTGCTTTAAATATTGCTTCTTTCGCAGCAAATCTACCTGCATAATGGCAATATTTAGCATTTCTTGTATTTTCGCAATATTCCTTTTCTGCTGGTGTATAAATTAAGTTTATAAATTTATCTCCTAAATTTTCAATAGATTTTTTTATTCTTTCTATTTCTATTATATCTGTGCCACATAAAATCTTCATTTTCATTGCTCCTTCTTTTAGGCATACATATTAAAACCGCGCCATCTTGCTAGATGTTTTAATTTTTTGCTAAATCACTAAAATAAATTAAAACATCTATGTGGCGCTAAAAATATAAATTATTACTTTGTATAATAAAATCCTTCATCTGCTAAATGGTATGTACCCACAAAATCTATATATAGATTGTTATCTAAATTTACAGAAGGTTCTAAAACTAGTTTTCCTGATTTATCTATTACTCCCCATTGTCCATTTTGTTTTACTGCAGCATATCCTGCTTCATTTTGTTCTTTAGCTTCATCATAGATATAATCAACAACAATGTCTCCTGCAGCATTTACATATCCATATTTTCCATTGTGTTCACTAACAAATATAGTATTTTTTGTTAATAATTCTCTATTTTGTTTTTCTTCAAATTTATAATTATAATATTTATTTTGTCCATCTATTCTTGCTCTTATATACTCATCCTCAAATACAAATATACCTTTTAGTTTTTGTGATAAATTACTATCGAATAGTACTGTTTCCACATCTGTAAGATCTGCCACTAAGATACTTTTATCTTCTATATAGTACATATTTGTATAATCAAATGGAATTACTGTTTCATTTTCTATATTTATAATTCCATATTTTCCTTCTTGTTTTGCAATATAATATACAGAAAATGCATATTCTAAACTTTCATAAGTTGGAGCAATTTTTTCTTCTCCTCGAGTTGTTATAATTCCATATTTTCCTTCTTGTTCTATTATTACATTATCACCCTTAATTGATATATAATTATATGTATTATTTAGCACTTCTCCGTTTTTCTTTATTAATGTCCATACATTGTCTATTAAAACTGCATAATTTTCTGCATTTCCAAGATATTTTATGTCTTTATAAGCAGGTGTTACAATTATAGTTCCACTTGTACTTATAACTCCATAATTATCATTTTCATCCATAACTAAATATTCGTTTTTGTATCCTTCTTCCAATGTTTTTATTTCTTTATATTCTGTTTTTATAATTTCTTGTCCTTTACTGTTTACTAATCCTACTTTATCGTTTTGTCTTACTATAAAATTTTCTGTAACGCTTTTTAATGCTGTTATTTCATCATATTCACAATTTAAAATAACATTTCCGTCAAGGTCTATTAATCCATATTTTCCATTTTGATATACTCGCAAAATGTTATTTTCATACCAAATATTTTGTTTTGAATCAAAATTTTCTATTACTTCTACTCTTTCATAATTTGTAAATATTTGCTCATTTTTTTCATTTAATACTTTTGTTTTATATTCTCCTGTTTGTTCGTTTACATCATACACACAAACAAACACTGCTTTTTCTTTATTTGGAATTGCTATCATTTCATTATTTGTTAATGAAATGATTGTATCTCCGTTATTGTTTATTACTCCCCATTTGCCGTTGGAATAAACTGTATAATAACTGTTTGGTATCTCTGCTACTGGTATAATTTCATGATTTAAAATTCCTTTTATAGAAATTATAATCATAATAATAACTGCAATTGTTATAATAACACCTAAAACTTTTTTCTTGTTTAGTTGTGGTTCATCATATCTCTTACCTTTTCCCATATTAATCACCATTATTACTATATCAAACTTGCATATATTTTTCAAGCTATTATGACATATTTTTCCAAAAGCCTTTTATGTTATTTTTCTAATTACTCTGTTTGATATTGTACTTAAAATTTCATAATTTATTGTTCCACATTTTTTTGCAATATCTTCAATGGTTATATTTTTATTATCCCAAATATATACATCATCATCTATATTAACATCTTCTATATCTGTAACATCTATCATAAAACTGTCCATACATATTGTTCCAACTATTGGTGCCTTTTTTCCTTTAATTACAACTTCCCCCTTATTACTTAGTGTTCTTCTTATTCCATCTGCATAACCTATTGGAACATTTGCAATTTTAGATTTTCTCTCTGTTATAAATTTTCTTCCATAACTTATACTTGTATTTGGTTCTACTGTTTTTATAAATGATATTTTTGATTTTAATATACATGCTGGTTCTAATTGAATTTTTGTTTTCAAATTTTCATCTGGCATGTATCCATATAACATAATGCCTGGTCTTATCATATTTCCTGGTAAATCTGATATTTGCATTATTGCCGCACTATTAGCTACATGAACATATTTTATTGTATTTATTTCTTTTTTTATGATTTCTAATGCTTTGTTAAATGTTTCTATTTGTTTTTTTGTATATTCTAAATCTGTATCACTTGTTGCAAAATGAGTATACACTCCTTCAATTATAATATTTTTTAGATTTTTACTTTGTTCTATAAATTTTTCTAGATTTTCTAATTGTACTCCTGTTCTTCCCATACCGGTTTCAATTTCCAAATGAACATTTATAATCTGTTTTTTTCTTTCAGCGGCTTTATTTAGTTCTTCTAAAAATTCTATGTAACATACACCTGGTGTAATATCATATTTTAAAATATTTGCTATTTCTTCTTTTGCTGGTTGATTTAAAACTACTATTTTTCCTTGATAGTCTAAATGTTCTCTTTGCACGATTCCTTCGTCAACAAAAGCTGTTCCTATAATTTGCAGATTTAGTTTATCTATAAAGGCTTTTACATTTTTCGCTCCTATTCCATAACCGCTTGCTTTTAATACTGGTAATATTTTTTTATCTGGATGTAATTTTTGTATTGTTTTATAATTTTTTTCCATTGCCTCTAAATTTATTAGCAACTCAGTCTGTCTGTTTTTTTCGTACATAATATACATCTCCTTTTATTGTTTAACACTAATATAAAAGAGCAGTACATACTTGTCTGCTCCAATTTAATATTATGCATTATTTGCTGTTTTTACTAATTCTGCAAATGCTTTACTATCATTAACTGCAAGTTCTGCTAACATTTTTCTATTTATTGTTATATTAGCTTTCTTTAATCCTTCCATTAATTTGCTATATGTTGTTCCATTTTGTCTTGCTGCTGCATTTATTCTTGTTATCCATAATTTTCTAAAATTACTTTTTTTATCTTTTCTTCCTACATATGCATAAGACATAGATTTTAATACTGCTTGATTAGCATTTCTAAATCTAATGCTTTTTGCTCCAAAATATCCTTTTGCTTGTTTTAAAACTTTTTTATGTTTCTTTTTTGTGATTCTTGCTGTTTTTACTCTTGCCATATTTCTTTCCTCCTTCTTCTCTATTTATTTCCGTATGGTAATAATTTTTTAATTCCTGCTTCACATGTTTTATCTGCATAAGCATTTTGAATTTTTCCAGATTTTTTTTGTCTTGTAGTTTTATTTGCTAATAAATGTCTTCTATTTGATTTTGTTCTTTTTACTTTTCCTGTAGCTGTGTAAGAATATCTCTTTTTTGCTGCTTTATTTGTTTTTAATTTTGGCATAAAATCTTCCTCCTTAATATTTTTATCTTTATTTTATAGGTGCTAATATTATAAACATATTTTTTCCTTCTAATAAAGGTTTTTTCTCAACTGTTGAAACATCTTTTAGTTCTTCAATAAATTTGTTTAATACATCTTCACCCATTTTTACATAGTTTAGTTCTCTACCTCTAAATCTAACTGTTACTTTTACTTTATTTCCATCCATTAAAAATTTTCTTGCATTTTTTGCTTTAAATGTAAAATCATGAATTTCAATATTTGGTGTAACTCTTATTTCTTTAGATTCAATAGTTTTTTGTTTTTTTCTAGATTCTTTTTCTCTTTTTGCTTGTTCAAATTTATGTTTTCCATAATTCATTATTTTACAAACTGGATTTTCTTGGTTCTGTCCTGAAACTAAAACTAAGTCTAAATTTTTACTTGCTGCTAAATCTAGAGCTTCATCTATTGGTAATTTTCCTACTTTCTGTCCTTGTTCATCTATTACTTGAACTTCCTTGAATCGTATTTGCTCATTTATTAATAAATCTTGTTTAATATCTTTCACCTCCGAAAAAAAAACTTGTTCTAAAGAACAAGTAATCCACATATCTATACATTTAAATTATATTTAAAATATATAACCTTTTCCTCAAAAGTAAAGGTGAGAAGTGGATGCTTCTTCTTTAACCTTATATATATTACTACTTTTTCTTATAAATGTCAATACTTTACTTGACATTTTTCAATTTTTGTATTAAAATAGTTGAGTGCAAAATATTTTTTAATATAAACCCTTGCCCGGTAGTTTATATTTAGAAATATATTTATTATAAATTTAATTATTTTTTTATTAATGAATGGAGGAAAAATTTACCATGAACAATAGTACTTATTCAGCTAAAAGTAGCGATATTCAAAGAAAATGGTATATAATTGATGCTAGTAATAAACCACTAGGTAGAGTAGCTGCTGAAGCTGCAAAATTATTAAGAGGAAAACATAAACCTACATTTACACCAAATGTAGATACAGGTGATCATGTTATTATTTTAAATTGTAAAAATGTTATTTTAACAGGTAAAAAATTAGATCAAAAAATTTATAGACATCATACAGGATATATTGGAAATATGAAAGAAATTTCTGCAAGAAGTATGTTACAAAATCGTCCTGAAAAAGCTATGATGCTTGCTGTAAAAGGAATGCTTCCAAAAAATAGATTAGGAAGACAAATGATTGGAAAACTTAGAGTTTATGCAGGTAATGAGCATGAACAACAAGCACAAAAACCAGAAATTTGGGAGGTAAAATAATATGGCAGAAAAAACTTCATTATTAGGAACAGGTAGAAGAAAAAATTCAATAGCTAGAGTTAGATTAGTTAATGGTAATGGTAAAATTACTGTTAATTCTAAAGATATTAATGAATACTTTGGAGTTGAAACATTAAAAGTTATAGTAAAACAACCTTTAACTGTAACAAATACATTAGATAAATTTGATATTATTTGTACTGTAAAGGGTGGCGGAATTAGTGGCCAAGCTGGAGCTATCCGTCATGGAATATCAAGAGCTTTATTACAAGCTAATTCTGAATACAGACCAATTTTAAAATCTAATGGTTTCTTAACAAGAGACGCTAGAATGAAAGAAAGAAAGAAATATGGTATGAAGAAAGCAAGAAAAGCTCCACAATTTTCAAAGAGATAAAAATTTCTACGGTAATCTATTTAGATTACCGTTTTTATTTGTTTTAAATTTGCCTTTTTATGTAAATTAATGTATAATTAAATTGTAGTACATTCACACACACCTGTCTCAATAATTTTAGGAGGTTAAAGACATGACAACACGTACTAACAAGAGAACTTCTTCCTCTCGGAAAGAATGCGCGGTCAAAACGATACCCTTTGAGGTGTCCCAGTACATGGGCAAAACCTTGCTCTGGCTCATTCTCTTCTGGTTCGTCAGCAAGATGGTATCTCCCCATGTGGTTGTCTTCTTTTTTGAGAAAGGGCACCCGCATCTCGTCGATATCTTCGACGGGTTTAGGAGTCTCTTCCTATGGCTCTTTATCCTTGTGAGGTGTCTTGTCATCCTACGTCGTAGGTTCAGCAAGCTTTTCATCTATGATGATAAGCTGGTTTACAAGCGGCCTCGCTTGGGTAAATGGCAGACGACAATCTTCATGAAAGACATTGACAGTGTTTCTTGGAAACAAAATAGGGGATTTCCTATTTTGGCAAAGGATTACAACGTAATCATCAATCAATTTGAGGGAAAATCTATTAAGCTGAAAAACATCGCCTTGGGAGAACATGTCTACAATGAAATTGTAAAAAAAGCTAATCTCTGAGTGGATGTGAAGTTCTCAACTCAATGACACTTGAGGCACCTGCTGCTAAAGCGGGTGCCTCGGTGTTTTATTACATTAAACATAAAATTGTTTCTAATCCAACATTTATGTCTATTAATCCTTGTTTTGAATTATAATCTAAATCTATCAATTTTTGTAAAATATCTCTTAACTCTTTTCTTGTAAAATATGTTGCTTGTTTCTTATATTTAGTTGTTAAAAACATTTGATTTGGTTTTAATTCTAGGCTTTCTGCAATATTCATGTTATATTTTTCTGCAAGTATGACCATATAGATTTTTTTGAAATGATTATATAATGTAATTAATATTTTTTGTATAGGTTCTTTATTGTACAATAATTCTTTTAGTATTTGTAATGATTTGTCTATGTCTTTTTTTCCTATATTATCTGTTAAATCAAATATTACACTATCTAGTTCTTTAATTGACAATTTGTTTATATCTTCTTTTGTTATTGTTCCATTTTCTCCTGCATATTCGATTAATTTTCTTATCTCGTTAATTAATACTAACATGCTTGTACCACAAGTTTCTATGAAATATTGTATTGTGCTATCATCTATGTTTACCTTGTATCCACTGCAAATTGCTTTTATTCTTTTTGATATCTGCATTGGTTTTAATTTTTGAAATTCACACACTACTCCCAAATTGTCTATTGTCTTTTGTAATTCATTTTTTTCAATTTCTTCTTCTATAAAAACAAGTATTACTGACTGTTTTATTGTTTCTATATTTTCTTTTATATATAAAGCAATTTTTTCCTGTAATGTCTCACTTTTACTACTATTTTTTGTAGTTTCTTTTTTCTTGGTTCTACCTTCTTTTTTAAATAATCCTGATTTTTTTATTATAATTAATTTTTTTTCATATCCAAATGCTGGAGTTTCTATGTCTGAAATTAAACTTGTTACATTTTTATCATCTATTTGTATGTAATTTATGCCTGGTAATAATTCACCAAATAGTTTTTTTATTTTTTTTACACAGTTTTCTAGCAAGAATTCTTCTTCTCCATATAGTAGGTATATGCTTGCTATATTTTGCGTTTTTAGTTTTTGTTCTAACTCTTCTTGTAACATAGTTCCTCCAATTATAATTTTTGTGAAAATTTTGCTGAATGAGCATGGCAAATTGCTGCTGCCATGCTATCTGTTGTATCATCTAATTTTGGTAATTTGTCTACATTTAAAATGGTTTTTACCATTTTTTGAACTTGGATTTTATCTGCTCTTCCATATCCTGCAACTGCTTGTTTTATTTGTAATGGAGTATATTCATATGTAGGAATATTTTTTTTACAACCTACTGTTAATACTATTCCTCTAGCTTGTGCTACATTAATAGCTGTTTTTGCATTGTTGTTAAAAAATAATTCTTCAATTGCAATTGCATCTGGTTTATATGTATCTATTATATCACTTACATCATCATAGATTTTTGTAAGTCTTACTGGAAATGATAATCCCGCTTTTGTTGTTACTGCTCCTGAATCTATTAAATTAAATTTATTTCCTATATAATCTATTATGCTATATCCTGTTATTGCATAACCTGGATCTATCCCTAAAATTCTCATTTTGCTTCCTTTCTGTCATATGTAAAACGTCCATAAATATATAATTATTTTTTATATTTCATAAATAATTCTAAATACTTCTGCTACACTCCATGCTTGAGCAATTGCACCTTTTGGTAAATTTGGTAATTTAGAATCATAAATTTCAGCAATTGATCCTATTGTTCCTCTTTCTAATAATTCTTTTTCAAAAGTTTTTTCTGTTTTTTCTTTAAATTCTTCTAGCTTTAATGATAATTCTTTTTTCTTTTCTTTATCTTTTTCTGCTTTAATCATGTTTTTTAATGTGTCATAATATAATCCTAATAACCATACCCATGTTATTCCTTGATGATAGCTTGAATCTCTTCTAAATCCATCGCCTTCATATGTATCTACATAGCCTTTTTCTCCTTTGGCTAACGTTTTTAAACCATATTTATTTAATAATTTCTTTTCTACTGTTGTTAAAATATTTTTTGCTATTTCTGAATCCGGTTCAATAATTGGATATGTTAGTGATAATGCAAATAATTGATTTGGTCTTACTTTTCCATCTCCTAATACATCATACAAGCATTTCTTTTTTGCATTATAAAATTTCTCATTAAATGATTTTTTACATTTTTCTGCCATTTCTGCATATTTTTTTGTTAATTTTTTATCTCCAAATTTTTTGCTTAATGCTTCTATTATTTTTAGTGCATTATACCATAAGCCGTTTACTTCTACTGCTTTTCCATTTCTTGGAGTAAAGCATAAATTCGCATATTTAGCATCCATCCAAGTATTTTGAGTATATTCTGTGCCTGAAGATATTAGCCCATCTGTATCCAAAAAGATATTATTATCATCTATGTCTATACCTTCTGAATAACGCTCTATTATAGATTTTAATTTTGGATATATACTTTTTTCTATAAAATCAAAATCGTTGGTATAATCTAAATATTTGTTTACTTGTTCAAAAAGTAATAATGATGCATCTACACTATTGTATAATGGTCTATTATCATATCCTGAATATCCATTTGGAATTAGCCCAAATTTTATATCTCTTATCATTGTTAATAATACTTCTTTTGCAATATCAAACTTGTTTGTTAATAGTAATAGTCCTTCAAAAGAAATTAATGAATCTCTCCCCCAGTCTAAAAACCATGGATATCCTGCAATAATAGTATGATAACGAAATGAAGGTCTATATACTATAAAATTGTCTATTGCTATCATAAAGTATTCCAACATTTCTAAAGATTCTTTTTCATATTTTTCTTTTTCTTTTTTTGTTTTTCCTAAAAGTTCTTTTCTTGGTATGATTTTTGTTTTGTCTGTTAGTTTTTGCAATCTTTTAATTTCTTTATTTATAACTGTTTTAGCATTTATTTCTTCTATATTTTCTTCTAGAGAGCATATAAAGCTTATTTCTTTTATGCTATTTTCTTTTATTTCTATTTCATATCTTCCTGGTACTACATGGTTTTCTTCTGGGAAAAATCCTCTTTTTTCCTCTTCAATATAATACATGTTTTTGAAAGTATCGTTTTCATGTTTTATATAATTTCCATGTGATATATTAAAATATACTGGATTATTAGAATTTTCATCAATCTCCACTTTTATCTTTGTTCCCTTTATTTCTTGCTTTAAACTAAAATTATGGTTTGTACTCATAGTATGAAAATCTCTAAAATTCATAACTGGTGTTACTGTAAGTTTTGCATTTTCTCCCTTATTTTCTATTCTATATAATATACAAACTGTATTTTTTCCATATTCCATGCATATTGATTTTTTTACAATTATATTTTCTACTCTGTATGTAAAAATTGGTAGATATTTTTTTTCAAATTGCTCTATATACTTATACCCATCTGAAATATAGTCTTTACATATATTTGAATATAGATTGTATTTTCTGCCTTGTACTTCTATGCTTTCATCTAATTTAGACAGAATTAATGTTCTTCTTGCCGGTGGTGTAAGTGGGGCTACTAATAGTCCATGATATTTTCTTGTGTTTATTCCTAATACTGTTGACGAACTATACCCACCTATTCCATTTGTTATAAGCCATTCCCTTGTTAATCCTTCTCTTAATTCTAATTGTTTTTTACTTAAAATCATTTGTTTCCTCCAATTTATTTTTTATCTTTATTTTTTTTGGTTCTTGATTTTTTTGTAATTGTTTTTATTCCTTTACTATGTTTGCTTACTGGTTTCTTTGTTGCTGTTTTATTTGGTTTTGCATTTGTTGGTGTTTTTTTGTTTTCCTTTTTATTCTCTTTTTCTTTTTTATTTTTTTCTTCCTTTTCTGTCGTTTCTATTTTTTTGATATTTTTGTTTTTTCTCTCAGTTTTTTTGTCATTACTTTTTTCATATTTTTTTCTGTTTTGCTCTGTTATTTCATCACTTTCTTTTATAGACATTATTCTGTCTTTATATTTGTTACTAAACTTACTTTTTAGTTTATATCTTGGTTTTCTCTTTTTAACCGTCTGCTTTCTTCTTTCTTTTACTTTTTGCTTAGTTTCTTTTAATTTCTGATTTAACATTACAAATTGTTCATTTTTTTGTTTGTCTTTGAATTTTAGTTCATTAACAATCAAATCTATTATACTCCTTGCTATCAAATCACTATCATGTCTGATATACTCTCCTTCTACACAGGATACATCTGCTCTGATAATTTTAATTCCTTTTACATTTTGTTTGTCTAGTTCTACTAAATTTGAACCTGCTTTTATATATTTTCGTATTATTTCTGGAACTATATCTCCATTATCACATATACAATAATTAATAACATCTTTACCTGCATGGTCGATAATAGCATTTATATGGTCTGATAATGCATAATCATCTGTATGTCCTGGTTCTGTCATTATATTTGATACATATATTTTGAATGCTTTACTTTCTCTAATTGTTTTTGCAACATTTCTTATTAATAAATTTGGAATAACCCCAGTATATAATTCTCCTGGTCCTAAAACAATTGCATCTGCTTCTTGAATAGCTTCTATTACTTTTGGTGCTACCCTACAATTCGTAGGATTTATATATACTCTATTTATTTTTGTTGCTTTTTCTGAAGTTATTTCTGCAATTTTTTCTCTATTTTCGATTACTGTTCCATCTTCTAATTCTACACATATTTTCATTTCGTCTAGTGTTACTGGCAATACTCTTCCTGTAATCATTAATATATCATTGCTTTTTTCAATTCCCATTGCTAAATCTTTATTTGCCTTTTCAATTACTGACAAATATATATCTCCAAATCGTGTATTCCCCATTTCACAGTTTAATAATCTTTGCATTTCTTCTTCATTTTTTGCTAATGCAATTAAGCTATTTCTCATATCATCTGTTGGTTTTCTTGCATTATCATTCCCATACGATGAAACTGTAACAATTGCTGTTAAATTGTTTGTATAATTTTTTAATCCTCTAAGTACTCTTGCTAGTCCTGCTCCTCCTCCGATAACAACTACTTTTGGTCCTTTGTCCTTGGAATCTGTTGATTTTTGTTCTGTTCTTTCATAAGTTACTTTTGCAGATAATAGTTTTTTTTGCATAAAAGATAGTCCTAATATGAAGAATACAAAACCGGCAACAAAGGTACCAGCAATTTTAACGATGTCCATAATTTCTAATCTTTCTAATACCAATACTTGTGCAAAGCCATAACAAGCAAGTAACATTCCTATAATTGCTACAACTAACCAAAATCCTACTCCAAAGTTTCTTTTCAGCCATCTTAAAAATTTTTTCATTAATTAAATCAATTCCTTTCTAAACTATTCTCCTATTATTTTTATTTCTGTTTCTATTTTAACTCTATATTTTTCATATACTACTTGTTTAATATATTCAATTAAACAAATCATATCTTTTGCAGTTGCCTCTCCTTTGTTTATAATAAATCCTGCATGTTTTTCTGAAACATAAGCATCTCCAATATTATACCCCTTTAGTCCACATTTGTCTATAAGTTCTGCTGTTATAAATTCTTTGCCCCTTTTAAAGATACTTCCTGCATTAGGATAATTCATAGGTTGACTTGATTTTCTCTTTTTTGAGTTTTCTTCCATTTTGTTTTTTATGATTTCTTTTTCTTTTTTGCATAGTTGTAGTTTAGTAGATAATATAATAAATTTATTGTTTTTGAAAATACTGCTTCTATATTCAAATTTGTGTTGTATATTATTTATTGTATTAATATTTAAATTGTTATCTATATATGTTGTGCTAATTACAATGTCTTTAAATTCTCCTCCATATGCTCCTGCATTCATTGTAATTGCTCCACCTATTGTTCCCGGGATTCCTGATGCAAACTCTAAACCAGATAATGAATTTTCATACGCAGTTTTTGATACTTTAGATAGCAAAGCTCCTGAGCCCGCTTCAATTATTGTATCATCAATTTTTATTTCATCCAATTTTAGTTGCAATACCATTCCTCTTATTCCATTATCTTTTACTAATAAATTCGTTCCATTCCCTATAATCGTAATTAGAATGTTTCTTTCTTTAGATATTTTTAATATATATTTTAATTCTTCTAAAGCTTTTATCTTTATAAAAAAATCTGCTGGTCCACCTATTTTTAGTGATGTATGCTTAGACATTTTTTCATTTATATATATGTTATCTTTAGGTATTTCTTTAAGCAAATCTTTATATAACTCTTCCATAAACATTCCTTTCAATTAGATAACTAAAACTACTAATATATATTCAACATATTAGATTTTATCATTTTTTTTATAAAAAGTAAAGTTTTGCTAATGTAAAGAAGAGATTAGCTAGATACTTATTTTATCTAAGATAATCTCTCTTTTATTTTTTTATATATTTGTAAATTTTGGCATCATACCTATTTTATCAGGTGTATGTTCTGGTAATTGATATATATCATGTCCTGGAAATTCATTTGCTTCTACAAATACTGGTCCTTTTTCTGAAAAGCCTACATCCCAGCCTACATATGCCATTTGTGGTACTATTTTTGATGCTTCTTTGCACATTTCTAAAGCTTCTTCCCATTCTGGAAATTTGAACCCTTTTATTTGTGTTCCTGTTGCCGGATGAACTTCATATAATACTTTATTTTTATCTATTGCTTTGTCTTGTACAATTCCTGTTTCTATATCAATTGGGGCTACCATTCCTCCACTATTAAAATTATCTACAAATTTTCCATTCCCAATTCTAAAATATGCACAAATTACATGTGGTATATTATCTTTTAAAATTGTAACAACTCTTACAGTATTTATGGCCCCTGGATAAATATTGCTTACTTCTTTGTTTTGTATTATTAATTCTTCTAGTTCAAAATTTGATTCTGACTTGTTTAAATGGTCATATAATTCATCTAACGAATTCCATTTTGAGGTTTCTATTTTTTCTATTCCTTTTCCACATCCACCATCTATTGGTTTTGCCATAAAAATATCATGTTTTTTCATAAAATCTATGACTTTTTCTTTTTCTGTTTCTTTTACTTTAATCCAATCTCTTTTTAAATACTTATTGAATTTTTCATTAAATTCGTCTTTATTTTCAAATATATGGAAATAGTCTTTATTATTATATTTGGCAATCAAGGCATTGTTTCTACCTCTTGTTATATATGTATCTCTTTGTTCATCTGTAAGATTATACATTTCAAACAAATCATAATCCATATAACCTGCCCCATATCTTTTTGCACATTTAGTCATATCTAAAAAAATTGACATTCTGCTTTTATTTGTTTTTTTGTGTACTGTATTTACTTTGTTTAACATTGCTTTATAGTCCATTTTTGATAGTCTACTCAATATATATTTCATATTTCCCATATTTTTTTGTTCCTTTCTTTTATCTATAAATTAAAAAGTTCTTTTTGGGTCTTTAAATTCTGATAGTCGTTTTTCATATGCTTCTATTGCATCTTGTTCATATGCTATTTCTGCATTTTCTATTCCTAGTATATTTCTTAAATAGTATTTTGTAAAAATTGGATTTAAAACTAGTATTGGTCCTAAAATACTTGTTCCAATGAAGTTTTTTATTTTTACTCCTTCTAGTTTACTGCTTTTATTAAGTCCATCTCCTCTTATTGCTTTTGCAAAATATGTATCTGCATTGTTGCCATATTGAAGTGCAAATTGGTCTCTAAATCCTATTATTTCTATGCCTTCAAAGTCTCCTACAAATATTGAATTATATCTATCAAACATTTTTCTTTCAGAATAAATATCAATAATTCCTAATCCTTCTATTTTATTTTTATTGTCTTCTTCAATATAATTTCCAAATACTTCAAAACTATTACCTGTAAGAAGAAAAGCTTTGTTGTCTTCAATTTTTTGTTTTATAATTTCTTTGTATGGCATTAATTTTTTTATTATTTTTTCTTGTACTTTTTCTGTCATTGACCCCATATAAACTAAATCTATATCTTCTGTTATAAATTTTGGTTCATCATTTAGGCTGGTTTCGATAAATTCTGCATCTGGCAAGCATGCTTTTAAATATATAACATTTCCATAATCACCATATATATTACAAAACTCTGGAAATAAAATTTCTATCTTCATTATTCTTTTTCCCCTTCACTGGTATTTAATTTTTTTCTTAATAGCTCTTTTAATTTAGATGCCACATCAAATTTATAAATATCATGTAATATAAATATTTTTTCTACTTCTTCACATTTTAACATATTTACTGTTTCTAGTTCATCTTCTATCTTTATTAGTTTTTCTTTTGGAATACCTGCTAGTAAAAATCTTAAATAAAGGTCATTTGCACGTACTCCTCCGATTATAATTTGTTTTATATTTTCTTTGTTAAGAAGTTCAAAGTCAGCATCATATAACCAAGTTAAATTTTCTGATGAATGTTTTGCATCATCACAGTCATCTGTTATTAATATAACTGATTTGTTACCTTCTACTGATTGTACATAATCAAATACTCTTGAAGCTGCAACTGGATTCTGACCTTTTGAAAGATGTGTTATTACTTTTTTTCCATTAATTTCTTCTTCTGATAAACGTGTTTCTACAATTTTCATTTTTTTAATTGAATTATTTATTTGTGTTGCTGATAATCCAATTGTTCTTAATATTGCTATTGCTGATAATTCATTGTATATATTGAAAATACTATCTGATAGCATACTATATTTATAACTTTTTTTAGTTTCTTTTACTATAATTTCTCTACGTTTTTTATCTATATGTTTTACTAAGAAATTGCTTTCTGGTGATTTAAACCCACAATTTGGGCAATATGCTTTACCTATGTGATGATATCTTGCATATTCATACTTTAATTTTTCATCACATACAGGACATGTTTTTATATCTTTTATGATATTTGTTGTTTCCTTAACATCTGTATCTAGCTTATCTATTCCATAATATATTTTTGGGTTTTCTTTTCCAAGACTACATGAAATTAAGTCATCTGCATTGGCTAAAACAACTGTATCTTTTGGTAATTCTGCATTTATTACATCTACTATAAAATCTGTATTTGCATTTCTTTTTATAGAATCTCTAAAAAGATTTGTACATACTAAATAATCTGGTTTGATATATTTATAAATTAATATTGAGCTTCTTTCATCAACTTCAAAAACTGCTAGGTCTTTTTTAGTTTTATTGAAGAAATTACTATGTTGTAATAATGCACTTGCTATCCCTGAATTTATGTTTGAACCTAGTCTATTATTTAAAACATTGTAATTATTATCTATTAATATATCATTAATCATGTTACATACTGTTGTTTTTCCATTAGTACCTGTAACTGCAATTATTTTTTTCGGTCTATCTATATATTTTAAAAATTCTGGACATATTTTTATTGCAACTTTTCCTGGAAAATATGTTGCATTTTTTCTTAGTAATTTTAAAAATGCTTGTCCAAATTTTGCTATATAAAAAGCTAACCAAAACCTTAATTTCATCTATTCTTCTCCTTTAAACATTAAATCTAAATAAAACAATATCTCCATCTTTCATAATATACTCTTTTCCTTCTGAGCGAACTAATCCTTTTTCTTTAGCTGTTACCATTGAGCCTTCTCTCATCAAGTCATCATATGAAACAATCTCTGCTTTTATAAAACCTCTTTGTATATCTGAATGTATTTTTCCTGCTGCTTCTGGTGCCTTTGTCCCTTTTTTTATTGTCCATGCTCTTACTTCTGGTTCCCCGGCTGTTAAGAAAGACATTAATCCTAATAAGTCATAGCTTTCTCTTATTACCGTATCTAATCCAGATTCTTTTAGTCCTAATGCTTCTAACATTTCCTGTTTGTCTGCTTCTTCTAAACTTGTTAGTTCTTCTTCTATTTTTGCACAAAGTGGTATACATTTTGTATGTTCTTGTTTTGCTAATTCTTTTACTTTTTTTACATTTTCGTCATTATCAATGTTTGTTAATTGTTCTTCTTTTACATTTGCAATATATATAATTGGTTTTGTTGTAAGTAAAAATAGGTCTTTTAATCTGTCTTTTTCTTCATCTGTTAATTCAACCGTTCTTGCTGCTTTTCCGTCTTCTAATGCTTTTTCTATTTTATTTAATCCATCTAAATCTATTTGATATTTCTTGTCTGCTTTTAGCATTTTCATAGTTTTGTCTTTTCTTTTTTGTATTGTTTCTAAATCTGCTAAAATTAATTCTAAATTAATTGTTTCAATGTCTCTTAATGGATTAATGTTTCCATCAACATGCACAATATTTCCATCTTCAAAACATCTTACTACTTCACATATTGCATCTACTTCTCTTATATGTGAAAGAAATTTATTTCCTAATCCTTCTCCCTTACTTGCTCCTTTAACTAGTCCTGCAATATCTACAAATTCGATTACTGCATGTGTTACTTTTTGAGGATTATACAATTTAGCCAAATTATCTAATCTTTCATCTGGAACTGCTACCATTCCAACATTTGGTTCAATTGTGCAAAATGGATAATTAGCACACTCTGCCCCTGCTTTTGTAATACTGTTAAACATTGTACTTTTACCTACATTAGGTAAACCTACTATCCCTATCTTCATAACTAAAGTCTCCTCTTTTTTATTTTCTGACAAATATTATATACTATTTTTGACATTAGTTCAATAAAAAGTAATAAAAAATACATGAAAAAGACACGGTTTTTCCGTGTCTTTTTTATCCAAACAAACTTATTTGATTACTTTGTGGTATTCCATCTAAACAACCAAATTTATTTAATAGTTCTACTGTTGATTTTCCTATTTTGGCTTTTAGTTGTAAATCATCTATACACATAAATTTGCCTTCGCTTTTTGCTGCTTCATATATACTTTCTGATGCTATTCCTCCTAGTCCTGCTATACTTGATAGTGGTGGTCTTATTTTTCCATCTTCGATTTGAAATTTAGAACTATGTGATTTATATAAGTCTATTGGTAAAAATTCAATTCCTCTTTCATACATTTCTAAAACTATCTCTAGAATTGTATACATTCCTTTATCTTTTGCTGTTATATTATTTCCTTGAAGTTCTAATTCTTTCATCTTTGCTTTTACTTTTTCTTTTCCATATATCATAAATTCACTATCAAATTCTGTTGCTCTTATTGAATAAAATGCTGCATAATATGCTAATGGGTAATGTACTTTAAACCATGCAATTCTAAATGCCATTGTTACATACGCTACTGCATGTGCTTTTGGAAACATGTATTTTATTTTTTTACATGAGTCTATATACCATTCTGGTACATTATTTTCTCTCATAATTTCTTCTTGGTCTGGTTTTAATCCTTTTCCTTTACGTACACTTTCCATTATTTTAAATGCTTTATCTGGTGGTAGTCCTTGTTTTATTAAATATGTCATAATATCATCTCTTGTACATATTGCATCACTTAAAGTAGCAATTCCTTCTTGTATAAGTGTTTGTGCATTATTAAGCCATACATCTGTACCATGTGATAATCCAGATATTCTAATTAATTCTTCAAATGTAGTTGGTTTTGTATCTACTAACATATCTCTTACAAATTTTGTTCCAAACTCAGGTACACCAAATGAGCCTACTTGTGAATTTATTTGTTCTGGAGTAACTCCTAATGCTTTTGTTGATGTGAATAATGACATAGTTACTTTATCATCTAGTGGTATTGTTTTAGGGTCAATACCAGTTAAATCTTGTAACATTCTTATAACCGTAGGATCATCATGTCCTAACATGTCTAGTTTTAGTAAGTTTTTATCTATTGAGTGGTAATCAAAATGTGTTGTTATTATATCTGAATTTGGATCATCTGCTGGATGTTGAACTGGACAAAATTCATAGATTTCTCTTCCATGTGGAACTACTATTATTCCTCCTGGGTGTTGCCCAGTAGTTCTTTTTATTCCTACACAACCATCTACTAATCTTGATATTTCAGCATTTGTTATTGGAATATTTCTTTCATCAAAATATTTTTTTACATATCCAAAAGCTGTTTTTTCTGCCATTGTTCCTACTGTTCCTGCTTTAAATGTTTTTCCTTTTCCAAATATAACTTCTGCATATCTATGTATTTTTCCTTGATATTCTCCTGAAAAGTTCAAGTCTATATCTGGTTCTTTATCTCCATTAAATCCTAAGAAGGTTTCAAATGGTATATCCATTCCATCTTTACATAGCTTTGCACCACATTTTGGACACATTTTATCTGGTAAATCTACTCCATTTTTTATACCGTAATCTGTAAAATCTGAATACTTACATTCTGGACATCTATAATGTGGTGGTAATGAATTTACCTCTGTGATTCCTAGCATGTTTGCTACAAATGATGAACCTACTGAACCTCTGGAACCTACTAAATATCCATCTTCATTTGATTTTAGCACTAACCTTTGTGCAATTATATATAATGTTGAAAATCCATTTTTTATGATTGAGTCCAATTCTCTTTTTAGTCTGGCTTGTACTATTTCTGGTAGTGGATCTCCATATAGTTCTTTTGCTTTGTTTTCACAAGTTTCTTTTATTTCTTCTTCTGCACCTGGTATTACTGGAGGGCATTTTTCTTTTGATATTGGACAAACTTCTTCACACATATCTGCTATTTTATTTGGATTTGTTACTACTAATTCATATGCTTTTTCTGAATCAAAATAGTTAAATTCTCCAAGCATTTCGTCTGTTGTTCTTAAATATAATGGTGCTTGATTATCACAGTCTGAAAATCCTTGTCCTGCCATTAATATTCTTCTATATATTTCATCTTGTGGGTCCATAAAGTGCACATCACAAGTTGCTACTACTAGTTTGTTGAATTTTTCTCCTAGTTCAACTATTTTTTTGTTAATATCTTGTAATGCTTCTTTATTTGGTACTAGTCCTTCTCTTAGCATGAAGTCATTATTTCCCAATGGTTGTATTTCTAAATAATCATAATATTTTACTATTTTCTCTATTTTCTCTTGTGGCTTATTAAGTAAAATTGCTCTATATAATTCTCCTTGTTCACAAGCACTACCAAGTATTAGTCCTTCTCTATGTTTGTCAAATACACTTTGAAGTATGCGTGGTCTTTTATGATAATAGCTTAAGTGAGATATTGATATTAATTTATATAGATTTTGCAAACCTGCTTGTGTTTTTGTTAATATTATTGCATGATATGGTTTTACTTTTTTCCAGCCATCTTCTACGTCTGTTGGGATTTCATCATCTGGTACAAAATATGCTTCTACACCATATAATATTTTTATATCTAATCCTAAATCATCTACTGCATGTTTTGCTTCTGGAAAGGCTTGTACTACTCCATGGTCTGTTATAGCTATTGATTTCATTCCCCATTTTGCTGCTCTTTTTATTAATTCTTTTGCAGAAGTTATTGCATCCATTTGGCTCATTTGTGTATGCATATGTAATTCTACACGTTTTGTAATAGCATTATCCATTCTAGTTATTTCTTCTTGTTTTGGTAATTCTAATACTATATTCGCAATCACTCCCAATTCATTTGCATAATTATCATATTGTACATTTCCTTGTATTTTTACTTTCATTTTAGGCTGTATTCTTTCTAATACCTTTTCAACCTTCTCTGGTTCTACAAAAGATTTACAAGTTATTGTACTTGTTCCATCATATAAATCAAACATTACTAAAGTTTTTCCATTTTTTAATTCTCTTGAATCTTTTCTTATAATTTTTCCTTGCAATGCTACTTTTCCATAATCTACAGTTAAGTCCTTTATTTTAACAATTTGTTCTTTTATATTTGCTGTTCTTCCTATTATTAACGGAGTATCTTGTTTTTCTTCTTGTTCTTCTTTTTTGTCTTTTTTCGTTGTGTTTTCTTTGGTTTCTGTAGTTCTTGTTTCTATTGTATGTACTAAATTTTTGCATGCATTATTTTGAACTTCTTCTAAAAATTCATGTTGTTTTTGTATGTCTGCTTCTGTTACGTTTTCTTTGTATTCTACTTTATAATTTTTTCCATATAGATTCATAAATAAAAGGGTTAAAACTTTATCGATTTCATAAGAATGTAAAAAATCTGAATTTTTAGATTTTAAATTTATAATTACTTTATTTCCATTTACATCAATTGTACTATTTCTCAATATTGCCTTTGTTATTGGGAATTTTCTGCCAAGATATTTTTCGATATTTGACCAATCTTCTATTAAACTTTCTTTTAATTCTACATTTTCATATTTTATTTTGAATTCAATTGTTTTTATTAAAAATCTTTTTGATAAATAATCTTCGAAGTCAACTAATTCTTTTAGTTTTAGTTGATTTTTTAATTTTATATCTATTTCTAATTTATTACTTTTTTTAAATAAATTTATTGCTTCGATTGTTCCTTCTGATATATTGTCACTATTTGTATAATCTCTAAATACTTCTTTTACTGTCTTTTGCATCTTGCTTTCATTTCCTTTCTCTCTTTCAATCGTATTTTAAATTGTTAGAAAACTCGTGTAATATCATTAAAAGTAACTAGAATGGTTAATCCAATTAATAGACAAAATCCTGCCATTTGTATACCTATTTCTGTACTTTCTTTTAGTGGTTTTCTTCTAATTGCTTCTATTATTAAAAGTAGAATTTTTCCTCCATCTAATGGTGGAAATGGTAAAAGGTTTGTTACTCCAAGTGATACAGATATTACTGCAAGCATATATGAAAAATCTATAAGACTGCTTGTTTCAACTACCATATCTGAAATACCAACTACTCCTGTTAATTGCTCTACTTGTATTTTGCCTGTAAATAATTCTATTATGCTTTGAAATGTTGCTTTTAAAAATTCAAATGTAAAAATAGCTCCATTTTTCATTCCAAATAGACTTGCTGCAATTATCCAACATAGTAATAATCCAAATATGATATTTACTCCTCCGCCTGCTAGTAAAATAAGTGCTCTTTGCCATTTAGTTTTTTTATTATATGCATTTTCATCTTCAACTGGTGTTTCTTCTCCTAGCATATTTACAAATCCGCCCATTGGAATTAGTTTTAATTCGTAAGATGTTTCTTTCCCTTGTTTTTTCCAAATTGTAGGTCCAAATCCTATAGCAAATTGTTTTACTTTTACTTTAAATAATTTGGCTACTATAAAATGTCCTAACTCATGTATAAATATTAAAAATCCTAATAAAAAGGCTATTTTTAACACATTAATAATTATCATACATTACCCCTTTATATTAAAGTTAATAAATAATATGCAAATGGTGCTATAAATATTATACTGTCTATTCTATCTAACATTCCTCCATGTCCTGGTATGATATTTCCAAAATCTTTTATTTTTACAAATCTTTTTATACTAGATGCTGCTAAGTCTCCTATTTGGCTTAAGATGCTTAATAATGCTGTTATTCCTAGTATTGCCCAATATGATATATCTAATCCTCCATATTCATTTATTATTATTGTATATATTAGACTTAGTATTGCTGCACCTATTACTCCTCCAATACTTCCTTCAATAGATTTTTTAGGACTTATTGGTGTTAATTTGTGTTTTCCAATTAATGAGCCTACAAAATATGCAAAAGTGTCTGTACCCCATGCTGCAAAAGCTAAATACCATATTAAAAATTTGCCATTTTCTTCAGCATAAATCATTGGTATAAACATTAAAAATCCTAACACATATAAAATCCCAAATCCGCTTACTGCTGTATTTACATAGTTTTCTTTCATATTAGTAATTATTATTTTAGTAAATAATATTGCTATCACTATTGGTGTAAACAATATAAGTGCTTCTCTTGGAATAAAGTCTAGAAATGCTATTGCTATTGCTGTAATTAAACCTAATATTCTATCTACTTTACTTTTATTTTTAAATGCTTTAAAATATTCGTTTATTGCTAATATTCCCACAGCTGAAGCAGTTATATTTACTATTGTTGTATTTCCAAATACTAGTATAACTAATAGTAAACTAAATAATACCAATCCTGATATAATTCTTATTTTACCCATTAAACTTTCACCTCGTCTGGTCTTCCACCAAATCTTCTATTTCTATGTTGATATGCTTTTATAGCTTCAATTAAATTATCTTCAGAAAATGCTGGCCAAAATGTTTCTGGAAAGTAGAATTCTGAATATGTTGATTGCCATGTTAAAAATCCACTTATTCTTAATTCTTTACTTGTTCTTATTATTAAATCTGGGTCTGGTTGACCTGCTGTATATATACTTTCTGAAATTGAATCTTCTGTTATATCATTTATATCCATTTCTCCGTTTTTAACCTTTTCTGCAAGTACTTTTGTTGCATGCACTATTTCTCTTCTTCCTCCATAATTAAATGCTATATTTAGTGTTAATCCTGTATTGTTTTTTGTTTTTTCTACTAATTTATCAATTTTAGTTTGTATATCTGGAGGGATATTTTCTTTTTCTCCGATTACTCTTATTTTTATATTTTCTAAATCCATTTTTCTAAGCATTGAATCTAAATTTGCTTTTAATATAAACATTAATGCTGATACCTCTTCTTTAGTTCTCTTCCAGTTTTCTGTTGAAAAGGCATATACTGTAAGATATTTTATTCCTATATTATTGCAAAATTTTGCTATCGTTTCTAAGTTTTTAGCACCTGCTTTGTGTCCTTCTTTTGTTGATAAATTGTTTTCTTTTGCCCATCTTCTATTTCCATCCATTATTATTCCTATATGCTTTGGTAAATTATTGATATCAATTCCTTCCATTTTTACCTCCAAAATCTTTTCTATATTCTATCATAAAACTATAATGAAATGGAATAGTTTTTATAATTAAATTTATTTTTAATATAATAGTGTAACTGTTCCTGTATTAATTTGTATTCCTTCACTTGGAACTTGCTTTGTTATGATACTTTCATCAGTTAATTCTTCTTGAATATTATATTCTATATTTAGTTCTTTTAATTTTGTTTTTGCTTCTTTTAGAGTAATTCCTGTTACATTTGGCATAGTAACAGTTTCTTTAATATCTATTTCATCACTTTCAATTTCTAAATATGGTAAAATTTCTCCTAAAACTTGTGAAGCAATTGGTGCTGCAATACCACCTCCTTGGTGTCCTCCTTCTCCTGTTGGATTATATAAAATTATTAGTATTACTATTTCTGGATCTGATATGTCTGCAACTCCTACAAATGATGCTATATATTTTCCTGTATTTACTCCATCTTCTGATGTTCCTGTTTTTCCTCCTATTCTATATCCTGTAACTTGTGCTTTTTTTCCTGTTCCTTCTGCAACTACACTTTCCATCATGCTTAACACTTTTTTGGCATTTTCTTCTGAAATTACTTGTTCTCCTTGTTCTATTGCAAAGTCCGTTCTTTCTCCTGTTTTACTATCAATTGTTGCTTTTACTATTCTTGGTGTTACTTTTCTTCCATTGTTCGCAATTGTAGATACCATTGTTGCCATTTGTATTGGAGTTATTTCAAATCTTTGCCCAAATGATATTGTTGCCAATTCTACCGGTCCCACTTTTTCTTCTTTTAAGAAAATACTACTAGCTTCTCCTGGCAGATCAATTCCTGTTTTTGAAAGAAGTCCAAATTTTTCTAGATAATCATAATATGTTTCTACTCCTAGCTTTTGTCCTATTCCTATAAACACTGGATTACATGAATTCATTAGTGCCTGCCTTAAACTTTGGGAGCCATGCGGTCTATAATATCTCCAACATCTAATTCTAGTTCCTGCAATATTTATTGAGCCTGAACAGTTAAATTCTCCGCTATTATCTGTATCTGTAATTCCTTCTTCTAATGCTGCTGAAGATGTCATTAATTTAAAGGTTGAGCCTGGTTCATATGTATCTGCTATTGCTTTATTTCTCCACATTTGTTGTAAGCTTTCATTTTTTTGGCTTGAATCTAAACTGTCCCATGCTGCTTTTAATTCTTCATTATTTATTTCAAAAGGAGAATTTAAGTTATAATTAGGATATGCAGCCAGGCCTAATATGTCTCCTGTTTTTGGATTCATTACTATAATGTTTCCACCATCTGTACATACATTATCTATACATGCATTTTCTAAGTATTTTTCACAGATTGATTGTATTGTCATATCAATTGTTAATACGATGTCATCTCCATTATCAGCTGCAATATAGTCTTCCCCTTCCTTTTCTCTATCTGTTCCTGTAGCATCTGTTAATTTTAAAATTCTTCCCGGAGTTCCACTTAAAATATCATCATATTGTTTTTCTAGTCCTTCTAATCCTTGATTATCACTTCCTGTAAATCCTATAATATTTGATGCAAGTGTACTGTATGGATAATATCTTTTTGTATCTTCGTCAATATTTACACCGGCTGTTATATTGTTTTCTTCAAGCCAAATTCTTAAACTATCTGTTTTCTCTTTGTCTACTTTTTTTGCTATAATTTCTATTGCACTTCTTTTCTTTATTTTCTTTAGTGTTTTTTCATAATCTAAATCAAATAATTTTGATAACTCTTTTGCGACTTTTTCTTTGTCTTCTGTTTTTATATTTACTGGATTTACCGAAACTGTTTCTGTACTTGCACTAACTGCTAAAGCTATTTCTCCAGAGCTGTCCCAGATAGTCCCTCTTTTGGGATTTACATTTCTATTTAGTGTTTGTTGTTCATATGCCATTGATTGTAACTCTGTTCCTGTAACAAATTGAATATATCCTATTCTGGTTATTAATAGTAGTTGTATTACAAATACTATTATAAGAGTTATTCTTAATCTTCTTTTTCTTTCTAAATTTGATATCTTCATACATCTCTCCTCTCTCTGTTTTATTTTATTAGTTTATTAAAAAAAAATGCCTCATACTTGTATATGAGACATTCTAAAATTTTATATTTTCATTAATATGTTATGATTTGTTTGGATCCATATCAGAACCGGCAAAGAATTTCATATTATTTATAAATTCCATATCCTCTGGTTCAATTGTAAAATCAAAAACTTCTTTATTTTCTTTCATTCGGTTTAAATTTGTAGATTTTGGAAGTGGTATTACTCCATTTTGTAAACACCATTTTATACATATTTGTGCAACAGATTTATTGTATTTTTGTGCAATTCTTAACAAATCTTCATTTTGTAGCATTTTACCCTTTCCTAGAGGTGCCCATGCTTCCACAATTATATTTTTTTGTTTACAAAAATCTAATGTTTCTTTTCTTGTTAATCCTGGATGAAATTCTATTTGGTCTACCATTGGCTCTATTTCACAATTTTCTAAAATTATTTCTAAATGATGTTTTAAGAAATTTGAAAGTCCTATCGCTCTTACTTTTTTTTCTTTATATAGAGTTTCTAAAGCTTTCCATGTTTCTATATTCAGATTTTTATCATTATTTCTTGGCCAATGTATCAGAAATAAGTCTATATATTCTAATTCTAAATCTTCTAATGATTTATTAAAAGATTTTATTGTATTCTCATACCCCATTGAGTCTTTCCAAACCTTGCTTGTTATAAATATTTCTTCTCTTGGTATGTTACTTTTTTTTATTGCACTTCCAATTGATTTTTCATTTTTATATGCTGAAGCTGTGTCTATGTGTCTATATCCTAACTGCAATGCTTGTTTTATATTTAATACACAGTCTTGACCTTCTACTAAAGATGTGCCAAGCCCTATAACTGGCATATTCACTCCATTTTTTAGTTCTACATACATACTAAACTTCCTTTTTAGTTTAAATTTTCTTTATAAATATTTACTAATTTATCTATAAATAAGTCTTGTCTATAATTTTCTCTTGCATATTTTGCTAAGTACTCTGAATCAAAAGTTTTTTCTTTATTTATTATTTGCATAATGCCTTTTTCTAGTTCTGAAATATTTTCACCTTGAATCAAAATTCCTACTTTATCATTAACAAAATCTGGGATTCCTCCTTCTTTTGCTGCTACTACTGGTGTACCACATGCTAGTGATTCTAGTGCTACTAATCCAAATGCTTCTTGTCTTGAAGGAACTGCACAAACATCTGAAATATTATAAATTTTTCTTAGTGTTTCATAATTTCTATTTCCTAGAAATACTACATCTTTAAGTTCTAATTTTTCTTTTAGATTACTTAAATATTCATATTCTTGTCCAAATCCTGCAATTAGTGTTAATGTATTTCCGTCTTCATATGTTTTTGCTGCTTTTAATAATAAATCTATTCCTTTGTTTTTAGTTAATCTACCTGAAAAGCATACTATTTTATCATAATTTTTATTTATATTTAATTCTCTTAATACTTCTTCTTTGTTATATTGTTCTTTATAGAAAATTTTTTCATCATAACCATTTGAAATTGTTATTACTTTTTGAGCATCTTTGCTAAATATATTAGATATAACTTCTTTGCTGTGGTTTGATATTGCTATAATTTTTCTACAATTATCTGCTACTTCATGCATAATTCCATGAAATTTTGGCCATACTTGAAATCCCATGATGTCTGAACCATGAGATGTCACTACAACTGGTAGGTTAAATTCTAAGGCAACTTTTGATATTAACCATATATGTTGTGCATGTATAATATCTGGTTTAAATTCTTCTATCTCTTCTTTTATAGCTTTCCTAAATGCTTCTTCATATTGTGCGATTTGATTTTCAGTCATATCTGAAAATAATAAGCTACTTCTAGGATGTGGATCAAAACATGCAAAATTAAAATCTTGCTGACCTTCTATCTCTTCTTTAAACTTAAAAAATACTGGATGTAATTTTACATCTTTTACATTTAAGTAATCTGTTGTGTTCTCTGGTGTTATTATACATGTCTTGTGTCCAGCTTTTTCTAAACTTCTTGCTATGTTTAATACATACACTCCACTACCTGAACCTTGAAGTGGAAAGTGGTTTACTAATAATACTCTCATAAAATATCCCTCATTTTTTCTCACCTTGTATTATTTTACCACTTAATTATATAAATAGTCAAATCTCTACTAATTTTGTAGATATCTGTATTGTTTTATAGTATAACTAACTTGAATAAAAAAATAAAGAACTATGTGTTTCATGTTCTTTATTTCTATTTAAATAATTGTGTAAAAAAATCTCCTATTGTTTCAAAAAATCCTTTTTCTTCTTCTATGACTACATTTTCTGCTGCTGGTTCTATATAGTCTGTTTTAGGAAGTTCAATATATTCTATTTGTTTGCTAGTTAATTTTTGCATTCCTAATAAGCTTTTTGCTTGTTGCTCAATATTTGCTAAATTTGAACTGCTTTCTATTGCAACTTCTAATTGAGAATTTTCCTTTTCTATTTCTTCTAGATTGCTTTTTAATGAGCTTACTTTTGCAAAATTTTCATCTATTTGTGCATTTCGTGAGCTTAATAAAAACACTATTGAAAATGCAATAAGAACATACATAATTGTTTTTGCTTTTTTTCTATTTAATTCTTTTTGCTTTTTTTTAGAAATTCCTCTTTTAGCAGTTTTTGTTTTTTTAGGCGCAGTTTTTTTAGGAGTACCATAATCTGGCTCAAGTTTTCTTGGGCTTGTTTCATATTCATATCTACTATAACTCTTTGCCATCTTCTGTTCCTCCTTTTTTTATTTTTTCTCAAAGATTCTTAGTTTTGCACTTTTACTTCTTGGATTTATTAGTATTTCATCATCATTTGGTAGTATCGGTTTTTTAGTAACTATTTTTCCTTTTTCTTTTTTTCCACAAACACAATATGGTAAATCTGGTGGACATGTGCATTTGCCTGATGCATCTATATATGCTTGTTTTACTGCTCTATCCTCTAGTGAATGAAATGTTATAATACATAGTCTTCCTTTAGAGTTTAAACATTCTATTGCATTTAATACTGTAGTATATAGCGGTTTTATTTCATCATTTACTTCAATACGTATTGCTTGAAAAGTTCTTTTTGCTGGATGTCCTTGTTTAATATTTTTAGGAACTATGTTTTCTATAATTTTTACTAATTCTAATGTAGTTTCAATTTCTTTTTCTTTTCTGTATTCACATATTTTCCTTGCTATTTGTCTCGAGAATTTTTCTTCCCCGTATTCAAATATAATTTTTGCTAGTTTCTCTTCTGAATATGTATTGATGACTTTTTTTGCTGTTAGTTCTTGTGTCTTATCCATTCTCATGTCTAATGGAGCATCTTGCATATAACTAAATCCTCGTGTTTTTTCGTCCAACTGATATGACGAAACACCTAGATCTAGCAGTATTCCATCAACTCCTGCTATACCTAAATTTCTTAAAATATCTTTTATATTATCATGGTTATCTTGAACATATATAATATTTGTAAATTTATTTAATACTGCTTTAGCCTTTTGTATGGCATCAGTATCTTTGTCAATTCCAATCAGTTTGCCTTTATCAGATAACTGCTGTATGATTTTTGAGCTATGCCCAGCACCTCCTAATGTGCCATCTACATAAATGCCATTTTCTTTTATATTTAGTCCCTCAATACATTCATTTAGTAATACTGGTATATGTTCAAATTCTTTCATTATAAATATCTTTCCTTACATTCATGTTTAAATAACATTTAACAGTTGGTAAATAAAGTATTACCAACTGTTGCGACTTTTGTATTTATTTCTTTCTTTTGTATTTATACAGTATCATTTGTATAAATATTGTTCTTTCGTTTGGTTTTTCTTTAGTTTATTATTTCATCTTTTGTTTTTTTATTTCTTTTGTTAAAACTTTCATATTTTATCTTTTGTTCTCTCTTAATTTCTTTTGTTAATTTTGTTTCTTTTGTATCTTAAACTTCTTTAGTAGTTTATATAAACTTTTTTCAAGTTATATACCTAAATTAGACATTTTTTCAGCAATTTCATCTGCTTCCATGTTTTCTTCTTCGCTGTATTTTAGCCATTTGTCCTTGCTCCAAATTTCAATTTTATTTAGAACACCAATTATTACTACTTCTTTTTCTAATCCTGCGAATTCTCTTAGATTACTTGCTATAAGAAATCTACCTTGTTTATCAATTTCGCATTCTGTGGCTCCTGCTAGAAAAAATCTCATTAATGCTCTAGCATCTTTGTTGGTAAGTGGAAATGTTCTTAATTTTTCTTCAAAAACTTGCCATTCTTTTTGTGAATATACAAACAAACATCCATCTAATCCTTTTGTGATTATAAATTTTTCTCCAATGTCTTCTTTTAATTTAGCTGGCATTATTAATCTTCCTTTTGTATCAATTGAATGTTCATATTCACCAATTAACAAGTTTTCTCACCTCTTTTTCTTCGCTCCACTTTTTACCACTTTCCTCCACTTCGATGTCATTTTACACCATAACTTTTTAAAATGCAATAGTTTTTTTGAAATTTTTTAATTTTTTATTAATTTTTATCTTATTTTTATTATTCATTATTCAAATAGTATTTTCTTATCGTTTTTTTGCAAAACTATTGTGTTTTCTTTTACTCTGTGATACTATATTTTTTTGGAGGAAACTAATGAAAAATTTATTAAAAAACTTATTTAATAAATCAGGAGAAACTCACCATGGAATTACTTTGATAGCTTTAATAATAACTGTAATTATATTGCTGATTTTATCTGCTGTTACTATTAATATAACTATTGGCGGGGATTTATTTGGTAAAACTGAAAAAGCGGTTGATGATACTAATGACAAAGTGTCTCAATTACAGAATGACTCTAATGATTTACTTAATCAATGGGATAATTTAGGTTCTGGAACACAAGTTGAAACTCCACCAGAAGAACCCGAAACGCCTATTAACCCTGAATTAGACAGGACTTATTTATCAGTTGGTGATTATGTGGAATATACACCAGATACTGCTGGAGCTTATTCTCTATCCACAGCTGTTTCTGGATATAGTAGTGCTCAAAGTATATCTCAAGAAACAAGCTTAAACTGGAGAATTTTAACTATAAACTCAGATGGAACTGTAGATTTAATAAGTGATGTTCCAACAACAACAAATGTGTATTTTAGTAGCTCAATAGGATATAACAATTGTGTATATGTATTAAATGACATATGTAAAACACAATATTCAAATAGTACTCTAGCTGCTGTTGGAAGAAGTTTAAATTTAGAAGATATAGAAAAGAATTTTAATGATTCACGGAACAGCTGCAAGAGATGCATATACATATGCTGGTTTAAAATATGGAGGCACTAGAACATATACGGAAGAATTATCATATGCACCTTCTTTATATGATAACGTTGGACTAACAACAGCTGAGGAATCTAAAGATTATTATACCTCTCCTACTACTTTAAGACATAATCAAAAAGGTTCTTTAACTATAACTCAAACATATTATAATATAACAGTATCAAGTTCTTATCTAACTGATGAAATCTTTCATAGTTTAATATTTGGTACGAATACAATATATTGGCTTGCAACTCGTTGTAGTTTTTGTGATGAAGCTGACGGTAGTTTTGGGTTACGTTTCGTAATTAGTAGTAATATTGGTGGAGAGTATTTATTCTATTCATTTAATGGTTCATATTCTGCCGGTTATGTAATGCGTCCAGTAGTTACTCTTGGTGCTGATGTAAAAATTTCAGAAGACGGTGGAACAGCAGGAAATCCAAGGACTCTAAGTATATAATGAAATCTTCAAACTAAACACACGGTAATAAATTTTGTCTATCGGAAAACCTATAGGCAAAAAAGACTACCGTGTGTTTCTGTTTATAATGGAGTGTTTATTTTTAGATTTTCTATTGGCTTTTATATAAGTTTATGCTATAATATTTTTATTTGAGAGGAGAATACAATGAAACTTGCTTCTGATAATGAGACCTTAGCAGAAAATAAAGCTTTAATTTTATATTTGCTTAATAAAGTTAATAAGCCATTAGAAAATACTGCTTTTTATAAATTAGTGTTATCTTTTCAAAATATGAATTATTTTTATTTCCAACAATTTTTGTTAGATTTGTTAGATAATAAATATATTTTAAAAGGTACTTCTGAAAATAATGAAACTGTATATGAATTAACTACTGAAGGCAGACAGGCTGTTATCTTAGTACAAGATTTAATTCCTGGTTTTATTAGATTTCAAATTGATAATAATCTTAAAGAAGATTTGCACAATATTGAGAATGAACATTCTGTTTCTGCTGAGTTCATTCCTCAAAGTGAAAATTCTTATACTGTAATTTGTAAAATTATTGAAAATAATAATGTTATTTTTGAAATAAAAACTTTTGCTGGTTCAAGAGAGCAAGCAAAAATGATTGTAGATAATTGGGAAAATAATGCTGAAACTTTATATCCAAAATTATTGGAACTATTAATAAAATAAAACAGGATAATCTCCTGTTTTATTTTACTTTAATTTTTGTCTTACATATTCATAAAGCACTACTCCTGTTGCAACTGATACATTTAAACTTTCTGTTTTTCCTAACATTGGAATTTTTATTTTCTCATCTGCTAATTCTTGTATTTCTTTTGATACTCCATTAGCTTCATTTCCAACTATAATTACAGTCTTTTTGTATTCTATGTCATACATGCTTTTATCTGTATCTAAACTTGTTGAAACTATTTTGAATTTATGTTTTTTTAGAGTTTTTAAAGTTTCTATTAAATTTTCACTTTCTATAATTTTCACTCTAAAAATTGCTCCCATTGTTGAACGAACGACTTTTGAATTATATACATCTCCACTTTTCTTAGATACTATTACTTGTGATAATCCAACACTATCTAATGTTCTTAATATTGTGCCTATATTTCCAGGGTCTTGTATATCATCTAATACAACAATTATATCTTCTTTATAGTTTATTTCTTTTTCTTTGTTTTTTTTCTCTATTACTGCTAATATACCTTGTGGATTTTGAACATCTGTAATTGTATTAAACACTTTTTCATCTACATATAAACAATTATGTTTTGCAACTTCATACATTGAAGATTGATTAATTTTTTCTATTTTATCGCAATTATCACATACTATAATTGTTTTTATATTTGCCTCTTCTTCAATTGCTTCATTTATAAGTTTTATTCCTTCAACAATATATTCTCCATATTCGTCTCTATATTTTTTCTCTTTTAATTTGCGAATATGTTTTATAGTTTCATTATCTTTACTCGTTATTGTCAACTTTTAAAACCTCCTTAATTTCTGTAATTACATTGTGTTTATCTTGTATTTTATAAGTTATATATGGTGTTATTCCTGTTGAAAATTTGATGTTGTTTTTGTATTTTTGTATTAGTGTTGGTATATCTAGTGTTAATTTGTCCTGCTCTACATAGAATATTATATTATTCTGTTTTTGCATTACTTTTACTATTCCTAGATTTTTGCACATTTCCTTTATTCTCGCTATATTTACTAGATTTATTACTTCTTCTGGAATTTTTCCATATCTATCTGTTATGTCATTTATAATGTTATTAATGTCTTCTTCTGTTCTACATAGTGCAATATTTCTATAAGTTTCTAATTTTTGACTATTATTTTCTATATATGAATCTGGTATATAACTTGAAACATTTATATCTATTACAACATCTATTTCTTCTTCTACTTCTATTCCTTTATTTTCTTTTATAACTTCATCTAGTATTTTGCAATATGTATCATAACCTACTTCATCTATATGTCCATGTTGAAGTTCTCCAAGTAAGCTTCCTGCTCCTCTTATTTCTAAATCTCTCATTGCAATTTTAAATCCTGAACCAAATTCAGTAAATTCTTTTATTGCTTTTAGTCTTTTATTTGCAATTTCATTTATTAATTTATCTCTTTTATATGTTATATATGCATATGCTTGTTTATCTGCTCTACCTACTCTACCTCTTATTTGATATAATTGTGCTAATCCTAATCTATCTGCATTTTCTACAATTATAGTATTTGCATTTGGAATATCTATTCCAGACTCTAGTATTGTTGTACATACTAACACATTTATTTTCTTTTCTATAAAGTTTATCATTATATCTTCAATTTCGTCTCCAGTCATTCTCCCATGTGCATATGCGACCTTTGCCTCTGGAACAAGTTTGGCAACTTTATTTGCTCTTGCTGGAATGTTTTCAACATTATTATATAAATAAAATACCTGCCCATCTCTTTCTAATTCTTTTGTTATTGCTTCTTTTATTACTTCATCATCATATTCTAATACATATGTTTTTACAGGTCTTCTATCTTGTGGTGGCTCATATAAACAAGACATATCCCTAATCCCAACTATTGACATATGCAAAGTTCTTGGAATTGGTGTTGCTGTCATTGTTAATACATCTACATTTTTCTTTAGTTTTTTTATTTTTTCTTTATGTTTTACTCCAAATCTGTGTTCTTCGTCTATTATTAATAATCCTAAGTTTTTATATTCTACATTATCATTTAACAATTTATGTGTTCCAATAACTATATCTACTTCTCCAAGTTTTAGCCCTTCTATAATTTCTTTTTGTTTTGAAGGTTTAACAAATCTACTTAATAATTCGATATTTATTGGATAGTCTTTCATTCTTTCTTTAAATGTTTCATATTGTTGACTTGCAAGTATTGTTGTTGGTACCAAATATACTACTTGCTTTTGGTCCATACACGCTTTAAATGCTGCTCTCATTGCAACTTCTGTTTTTCCATATCCTACATCCCCACATAATAATCTGTCCATTGGTTTTTCGCTTTCCATATCATGCTTTACTTCTTCTATACTTCTTAATTGGTCATCTGTTTCAATATATGGGAATTTATTTTCAAATTCTTTCTGCCATTCTGTGTCTGGAGAAAACATGTATCCTTTTGCCTTTTCTCTTTGTGCATAAAGTTCTATTAAATCTTTTGCCACTTCCTGTAAATTTGATTTAACTTTTGCCTTTGCTTTGCTCCACTCTTTACTTCCAAGTTTATTTAGTTTTGGTATTTTATCTCCTGAACCAATATATTTTTTTATATTGTCTAAACTACTTGTTGGAATATATAGTATTCCGTCATCTTTGTATTTTATTTTTATATAATCTTTTGTTATTCCATCTGTTTTTATAGTATTTATTCCTACAAATTGTCCAATTCCATTTGTTCTATGAACAATATAGTCTCCTTGTTTTAGTTCAGAAAATATTATTGTTTCCCCTTGTTTAAATTGCTCTGGTAATTTACGTCTTTTCTTTTGAGTAACAAATAATTCACTTACTGATATTACAAGTAAATTAAAATCATAACATTCAAATCCTTCTGTTAAACTTCCTTCTGTTATTATAACTTTTTCCAAGTGTGCTTCATTTGTTATTTTTTCACGAAGTAATTCTTTTACCTTTTTTACATTTTCTTGTGTTCCACAAAGGATTGCTATTGTTGTTCCTGCTCCAATGCCTTCTTGTACTTCCTTAAACAATAAATCCATTGAACTACGAAAAAAGTTTACCTCCCTATAGCTAAAACTATATCCGTTTCTTTTTGCATGCATACTTTGTTTATCTACAAAACCAATGTCTTTACTTTCTAAATATATTGTTTGCAGATTTTTTATTTTATCTGAAAATTGAACATAATCTTCAATTTTTTCTAGCACTTGTGGTACTTGTCTTTTCTTTTCAATTAAGTTTTTTATTAAATTATGTGTATCTTTTATTATGTTTTCTGACCTTGCTTTTATTTTTCCTATTTCATCAAGAAAAACTATATAATCTTTTTGAATATAATCTATAAAAGTATTGTTTGGATTTTCATAAAAAATATTCCAATATTTATCTATTTTTGATATATAGTTTCCTTCTTTTATTTCTTCCCTATCTTTTTCATCATCTATATTTTCTACAATTTCGTCTAGGCTTTTTTCTAGTAAATATTCATGAGCAGGATATATTTTTATTTTTTCTATTTTTTCTTTTGACCTTTGGTTAGAAACTTCAAAAATTCTTATAGAATCAATTTCATCTCCCCAAAGTTCTACTCTTATTCCTTCCTTTTCACTTATGGCTATATCTATAATTCCGCCTCTAATACTGAATTCTGCCTTATTTTCTACTACTTCGGCTCTTTCATATCCTAATGCGATTAATTTTTCTTTTATTTTTTCTAAATCTAAAGTTTCTCCAACTTTTAATTCAATTATGTTTTTAAATAAAACATTTTTATCTATTATTTTTTGACTTACTGCCTCTATTGTTGTAACTATGATTTTTGCTTTATTTTCATATATATTGTTTAAGCAAGAAATTCTGTTATATGCTACATCTTTGCTTTCTGCTAAAAAGTTATATGCCATTACTTCCTTTTTTGGAAAAAAATGTATTTCTTCTTTAAAGTATTCAAGATTTTTTATTATTTTTTTTGCTTGTATTTCATTATATGTTATTATGCAAATTGGTTTTTCTACATAAAAAGCAGTGGAATATGCTAAATGCACCTTTCCACTATCTGTTAACCCTGAAAGCATTATAGGATTTGTCCTGTTTTTGACATTTTCTATATAATCATTAAATTTCTTAAAGTTTGGCAATACTTTTATAATATCGTTCATTTTGTCCCCTTTTTATTTTAAAGTTACTTATCTATTATACTACATTTTTATCCTCTTTTTCAAGTTGTTTCAAGCTCTTTTTAGGTGTTGACAAATCTTCTGGCATCGTTCCATCAGCTTCTTTAATAGCTTTTCTAACTATCTTTCCAATTTTATTATGTGTACTACACACATCTTTTTCCGTTTGTATATTATCCCTTTTTAATTTTTGTTCTGTTTGAGAAATTCTAAATAAATTAGCAATAAGTTCATCACTTCCCATATTATCTAAAATATCTTCTCTATATCTTAATCCTTTTCTTTTAGCAATATCATTAGCTGTTTCACCATTATATAATCCTTTATATCCTGCATTATGAAATTTATCAAAGTTTTTAACACCTGCTTTTTTCGCAGTTTGATTAAGAAAGTAATTACCTCTTTTAGTTAAGTTCCTTTGATATAATCTTTTCTCATCTTCTGTTAGAATACTATATTCTTTTTCTGTGATTTCTTGTTTTCTGGTTTGAACTGCAAAATATGTTTGTGCAAGAGCAATAACTTTTTTTCTAGGATCTCCATTTTGTGCTATTAAATAACAAGCATATCTATTTAATTTATAATCATTAATTATAGATTTTCTTCCTTTTCCAGAAATTATTGACTTGTCGACATCGACAAAGCAATCAAATACATTTATACCACTATTCTTACAACTTTCCTTTGCTTTATTTATTACATTTTCAAATTTTCTCCATTCTTTATAATTTAAAACTATTTGTAGCTCTCTTGCATACCAAAATTCAAAATTATTTTCATCAACATGCTTGATATCTTCAAATGATTTATTCTGTTTATCTATTTCTCTCATAAATATCCTCTCCTTTTTTAGTTTAATATTTGTCTGTTATTATAAAACGTTTGTTTGTGTTTGTCAATAGTAATTTTATATTTTTTATAATTTATTGACAATTTGAAAAATAAATTATATAATTCAAGAAAAATACTGTATTTTTCATCTTTGATTTATTCAAAGTGTTATGACAAAATAAATTTAAAAAATTGGAGTGTTTATGGAAAAGCCTGAATTACTTGCTCCTTGTGGAGATTTAGAATGTTTAAAAGCAGCAGTTCAAAATGGTGCAGATAGTGTTTATCTTGGAACTAGTGGGTTTAATGCTCGTGCGAGAGCAACTAACTTTGACTATTCTACTTTGGCAGAAGCTATTAAATATGCAAAACTTAGAGATGTTAGAGTTCATGTTACATTGAATATTTTAATTAAAAATGAAGAATTTGAAGATGCTGTTAAGCTTGCTCTTGATGTATATAATTTAGGTGCAGATGCACTTATTATTCAAGATTTAGGCTTGTTACAATATCTTTTAAAAAATTACCCTGAAATTCCAATTCATGCTAGTACTCAAATGACTACTCACAATTTGGCAGGTGTACAACAATTAGAAAATATGGGTGTTTCTAGGGTTGTACTTTCTCGTGAGCTTTCAATTAATGAAATTAAAAATATTTGTCAAAATTCTAATGTGGAGATTGAAACTTTTATTCATGGTGCTCTTTGTGTATCTTATTCTGGACAATGCTTATTTTCTAGCATAATAGGTGGAAGATCTGGTAATCGCGGACTTTGTGCTCAACCTTGTAGACTTCCATATACTTTAATAGATGAAAAAAATACAATTTTAGATAAAGGACATTTATTAAGTCCTAGAGATTTGAATGGTATTAACTATTTGCCTGAACTAATTCGTGCTGGTGTTAAATGTTTTAAAATTGAAGGTCGACTAAAATCTCCTGAATATGTTGGTGTTATAACAAAATTTTATCGTAAATATATTGATATTGTTTTAGATAATGGCAATCTTTCTAATGAACAGATTTTAGAAAAAATTTTTAAAGAAGTAAACCGTAAAAATGAAACTACAGATATGACTGATTTAGAAGAAATAACTCAAGTATTTAACCGTGGTGGGTTTTCTAGTGGTCATTTTGCTGATACTGCTAATCGTGAGTTAATTTTTCAAGATAAACCTAATAACTCTGGATTTTATCTTGGTAAAATAGAAAAGTTTAACCCAAGCAAAGGCTATATTACTTTAAAAACTTTTGTTTCTGTTGGAATTGGCGATAAAATTGGAATTAATTCTGATACTTACACTGTTTCAGAACTTATGATTCATGGTAACAATATAAGAAAATCTAATGTTTTTGATGTTGTTACTATTGGCAGAATTAATGGGAATATAAAACCTGGATTAAAAGTTTATAGACTTCAAAGTAAAGTTTTAAATGACTACATTGCTCCGACTTTCAAAGAAAACAAAGAATTAAAAAAACTATCACTTTGCTCTAAAATATATATTCAAAAAAATTCTCCTATTAAAATGGAGATTTATTGTGATGACAAAAATTCTATATATTTTGGAGAAACAATATCTGTAACTTCTTCAGTAATTCCAAGCCAAGCTTTAACCAATCCAACTAGTAAAGAAAAAATTATTAGTCAAATTTCAAAAACTGGAAATACACCTTTTGTATTTAAAGATATTGATTTAGTACTAGACGATGCTTTATTTGTTCCTATAAGTAGCTTAAATGAAATTAGACGTACAGCTTTAGAAAAGCTTATGAATACTATTATAGATAAGGAAATATGTTCAAGAAAATTAGTTTTTAAACCACTTTCTGATAATACTTCTACTTTAACAAAATGTATTACTCCTAAAATTAATTTGCTTCTAAATATATTAAATCCGAATTTTAATTATTCTATTTTAAGTGGATTTGATAGATTATTTGTTCCTTTGAAGTATTTTTTACTTCCCGATTTTAATGAAAGTTTGAAAATGCTTTGTAATAAATTTAATACATATGTTTATATGCCTAGTATTTTAAGAGATACTATTCATCTTGATTTTGATAATATTGTAAGTACATTTAAGCTGAAGGGGTTTGTTTTGTCTTCTTTAAGTCAATTTGAAATTTTGAGAAAATACAATTTAGAATTACTTGGAAATTATACTTTAAATGTATATAATTCTTATACAATTGAAAACTTAAGAAATAAAGGTATTTCAGAGGTTTGTATTACTCCTGAACTTAATGTTTTAGATACAAAAAATCTGATAGACCTTTCTTCTATTCCTTTGGAATTAATGGTTTATGGAAGAATTCCATTTATGACAATGAACTATTGCTTACTTGGTAAGTCTAATAAATGTTATAGTTCTTGTACTAAACTTTGTAATTCAAATCATAAATTTTATATAAGAGATAGATTAGGCTTAGATTTTAGAATTGTGCCAGATAATATTTCTACTATAACCACTATCTATAATTCTAAAATTACATCTTTTGATTATTCACATTTTCACGCATATTCAGTAAGAATTTCTATCTTAGATGAAGAGCCTAATAGAATTCAAGAAATAATTAACACCGTAAAATCTTCAAAAAGATTTGAAGGTTCTGAATTTTGCAAACATTTTAATAAAAAGTGAATAATTAATATGTTCCTTATTTACTATTAATTATTCATTTTTCATTAAAAATTTTTAAATTTTTGGTAAACACAAGACTTGCCTGTACATTTTGGCAATTTTTATTGTTTATTGTAAATGCAATTTGCACTATAGAACCCTCAGTCAGCTGATGCCTACTGCGTCCCTGTTAAAGGCTTTATATTTGTTCTATAGACAAAGTCTTCATCCCCATGTCTGTTAATTTTTTTCATACATTACTTCTAATCCAGTATCTGGATGATATGTCCAACTAACTGTTACATCATCAAATTTCTCTGTAATTCTTCCGTCAAGTGCTCTTGTTTCTCCCATTTTTTCTTCTAATGAGTCTGGCAAATCTAATTCATCATTTATTTCTTCAATCATTTCCCAAGCTACTGAAGAAAAATACTCTTCTGTATCTAATGGATTTGTATCTATTTTTATATAACTATTATCTGTAGCAAGTGTTGCATAATAGTCATCTCCATCTATATTTTCATAAATCTTCTTGAGATTTACTCCTTTTTTTGCTACTTCTTTATCTGAATTATCTCCATTAACTACAGCTACTATAATAATTATCGCAATAATTATCACTGCTCCTATTATTATAACTTTCTTTTTGTCTTGCCATATTTTTTTTGTTTTGATATTTGTAGTTTCTATCTCCTCTTGATATTCATCATTTGTCTCTCCACAATTGTGGCAAAATTTTTGATTACTACTTAATTTATTTCCGCATTTTTTACAAGTATTCATTTTGATTCCCACCTCTTATTAATTTTTTTCATAATCTATTTTTTATAGATTATTTCATATTATTTTTTATTATAATGTCATATACTTTTATATTATATTGTTTCTTTCTTATTTTGTCAAATTAAAATACATTGCGAAAATTCTATTTTTATAGTATAATTTTTTTATGAGAAGTTTGATTGTTAATGATAAATTTGATAATAAAAAATTAATAAATTTTATTAAAAGCTCTTTTCCTGAACTTTCTTTAAATGTTTTAAATAAAGCTATTCGTAATAAAGATATTAAAATAAATAATGTACGTATCAAGGAAAATGTTGTTATACATAAAGGCGATAATATCAACATATATATTTCTGATGAGTATCTTTTTAAAAAAATATTATTTGAAAAAGTTTATGAAGATGATAATATTTTGGTTATTAATAAACCTGTTGGTATGGAAGTTGTGAGTTCTAATCTTGAGGAACGAACTTTAACTGCTATTTTGCAACAAGATTATGATTTTATTTCACCTTGCCATAGATTAGATAGAAATACTACAGGTCTTGTTTTATTTGCTAAAAATGTAGATGCTTTAAACATTTTACTTCAAAAATTTAAAGATAAGGAAATTAAAAAATATTATAAATGTACTGTTTATGGAATTCCTGATAAAACATCTGCAACATTACAGGCTTATTTGTTTAAAGATACTAAAAAATCTTTAGTGTATATTTCTGATACTCCAAAGCCTGGTTACAAAAAAATCATTACTTCTTATAAAATGTTAAGTATGAATAAAAAAAATAATACCAGTGTTTTATCTGTTGAATTAGAATTTTCTGGAAGAACTCACCAAATCAGAGCACATTTAGCTCATGTTGGATTACCTATAATTGGTGATGGAAAATATGGCTTAAACAATATTAATAAGGCTTTTAATAAAAAAACTCAAGACCTTTGTTCTTATAAATTGTTATTTAATTTTAAGTCTGATTCTAGTATTTTAAATTATCTAAAAGATAAAGAAATTACTTTGTTTTAATATTATATTCTAATTTATATTGCCATAAATTTACATTGATTTATCCCTTTTGTTGTGTTAACATAACTTTAGGAGGAATGTTTATGAGTTTTTTGAAAGAATTTAAGAATATAGATGTTTCTATTATTAAAATTATGAAATCTTGCTATAGATTTGCTTTAATATTGTCAATTTTAGCTACATATATTTTATTTTTATATACATATAATCCTATTTCACACTTTTGGTTTGAGTGTGGTATTTCATTACTAAGACTAGGAATTACTGTTTTTGTTTCATCTTTTTCTTGTGGTTTTGTGTTTAATACAATAAAAAAAGGAATCATTTAAAAATTATCCCTTAAAAATGCCTATAAATTTGCATTTTCTAGCTATCCGTGATATAATTAATAAATCACACGTTAGGAGGTAATATATATGTTGAAACTGCAAAGATGCGAAGTGTGTGAGTACAAGGAAGTCTGTCCCAAACGTCTCGATCTTTTGAAGCGGGGGACAGAGGAAGTAGACTCGGATAGATTCGCAGAGTCCCATGCCTTTCCTCGTCCTTATCAGGATGTGGATGACATGGTCTTCGGAGAAAGTGGAGATGATCTTATTCATTCCTCGAAGTGAGCATTTAGTCTCAACAGCACACCTCGGTGTAAAAAACCAAGACCCACCTTGCAACAGCAGGTGGGTCTGTATTTTTTATTTATTCAATTCTTCTAAAAACATTTTATTTAACATTTGAGGATTTGCTTTTCCTTTTGTTTCTTTCATGGCTTGTCCTACTAAATAGCCTAGTGCTCTATCTTTTCCTGCTTTATAATCTGCTATTGAATTTGGATTTGCTTCTAATATTTTTTGTACTACTTCTTTAATTGCTCCTTCATCTGAAATTTGAATCCAGCCTTTTTCTTTTATGATTTGTTCTGGACTTCTTGGATTTTCAAATAATTCGTCTAGCACTTTTTTAGCTATACTTGAGCTGATTGTTCCTTTATCTATTAAAATTACTAGTTCTCCAAGCTGTTCTGCTGTAAATGGTATTTCATTTGGTTCTTGTTCTTTTTCATTTAATATTTTTGTAATATCTGTCATAATCCAATTACTTACTGCTTTTGGATTATTACATTTCTTTGTTGCACCTTCAAATAAATCTGATAAATATTTTGAAGATATCAATATATTACTATCATATTCTGGCAATTTGAATTCTGTAATATATCTTTCTTTTCTACTTTCTGGCATTTCTGGTAGGCTTTTTCTAATATCTTCTATCATTTCTTCTGATATATTTATAACTGCTAAATCTGGTTCTGGAAAATATCTATAATCTTGTGCATCTTCTTTATCTCTCATAGAAAATGTTTTTCCTGATACTTCATCCCATCTTAGAGTTTCTTGTTCTATTGTTCCTCCTGCTTCTAATACTTCTATTTGTCTTTCTACTTCATATTCGATTGCTCTTGTTATTGATCTGAATGAGTTCATATTTTTCATTTCTGTTCTTGTGCCTAATTTTTCGTCTCCTTTTTTTCTAACAGAAACATTGACATCTGCTCTTAATGAACCTTGTTGCATTTTACAATCTGATACTTCTATATACTCTAATATTGATTTTAATTTTTTCAAATACAAATCTACTTCTTCCGCACTTCTTAAATCTGGTTGTGATACTATCTCTATTAATGGAACTCCTGCTCTGTTTAAATCTACTAAGCTTCCGCTTCCATATTCATCGTGATTTAATTTTCCTGCATCTTCTTCAATATGAATTCTTACTAATCTTATTTTTTTAGGTCCATTTGCTGTATCTATTTCTACATAACCATTTGTGCAAAGTGGCATATCAAATTGTGATATTTGATATGATTTTGGCAAGTCTGGATAAAAGTAATTTTTTCTATCATTTTTGCTGTTTTTAGCTATTGTACAATTTGTTGCTAATCCAGCTTTTATTGCATATTCTACTACTTTTTTATTTAATACCGGTAAAGTTCCTGGCATCGCCATACATATTGGACAACAATGTGTATTTGGTTCTCCTCCAAATTCTGTTGGACAAGAGCAGAATATTTTTGTTTTTGTTGAAAGCTCGCTGTGTACTTCTAATCCTATCACAACTTCATAATCATCTCTTATCATAATTATGCACCTGCCTTTCTAAATGTTGGTTTATGATTTTCTCTGAATTTTACTTCTTGTTCATATGTGTAAGCTGCTCTTATTAATGTTTCTTCATCAAATGGTTTTCCTATTAATTGCATTCCTATTGGCATTCCATTTTTATCTACTCCACAAGGAATTGACATACCAGGAAGACCTGCTATATTTACAGAAACTGTACATAAATCTGCTAAATACATTTCTAATGGATTTGTAGATTTTGTACCTATCTCATAAGCAACACTTGGAGATGTTGGTGTTATTAAGAAATCATATTTTTCAAATAGTTTTGCGAATTCTTGTTTTAAAATTGTTCTAACTTTTTGCGCTTTTTTATAATATGCATCATAATATCCAGAAGAAAGTACATATGTTCCTAGTATTATTCTTCTTTTTACTTCTGCACCAAATCCTTCGCTTCTTGAATTTTTATAAATATCTTTTAAATTTTCAAAGTTCTTTGTTCTGTAACCATATCTAATACCATCAAATCTTCCTAAATTAGAACTTGCTTCTGCACATGCGATTATATAATAAACTGCTAATGCTTCATTTGCTATATCTAATGAACATTCTTCTACTATTGCACCTTTTCTTTTATATTCTTCTATTGCTTCTAATACTTTTTCTTTTACCTCTTCATTAATTCCTTCTCCTAGGAATTCTTTAGGTACTCCTATTTTTAATCCTTTTACATCTTTTACTAAAGATTTTGTATAATCTTTTTTAGGTGTATTTATAGATGTTGAATCTTTTTCATCATGACCTGTTATAAGATTTAATAATATAGCACAATCTTCTACATCTTGCGTTATTGGCCCAATTTGGTCAAATGAAGAAGCAAAAGCAACTAGTCCATATCTTGAAACAAGTCCATAAGTAGGTTTAAGTCCAACTATACCACAAAGTGCCGCTGGTTGGCGTATTGAACCTCCTGTATCTGAACCTAATGCCCATGGTACCATTTGACTTGCAACTGCTGCTGCACTACCTCCACTTGAGCCTCCAGGTACAGTAGATAAGTTCCAAGGATTTTTAGTTATCTTAAATGCTGAATATTCTGTTGAAGCTCCCATAGCAAATTCATCCATGTTAAGTTTTCCTAAACTTATTATCCCTTCATCATTTAACTTTTCTATAACTGTTGCATCATATGGAGAAATAAAATTTTCTAACATTTTTGAACTACATGTTGTCTTTACTCCTTTTGTACACATGTTGTCTTTTATACCTATTGGTATTCCTGCAAATTTTGATTTTTCTCTATTTACATTTTTAGCACTCTCTATTGCTTCTTTATCTGTTCTTGTAACAAATGCTGCAATCTCTGGTTCTTTTTCTTCTATTCTTTTAGAATAGCTCTTCATAATTTCTTCAGGGGTTATCTCTTTTTTATCTAATTTTTCTATTAACTCATGTACTGTTAATTCATATAATTCCATTAAAAATCTCCCTTCTTTAATTATTACAAAATTATTGTATAACTTTTGGTATTGAAAACATACCACTATCCTTTTCTGGTGCATTTTGTAATAACAATTCTTTTTCTTTAAATTCTTTAATTTCATCCTCTCTAAAAACATTAACATTACTTGTGCTAGTTATTGTTTCGCTAACATCTTCTGTTTTTACATTATCAAGTATATTTGCAAAATTTAATATATCTTGAAGATTTTTTCTGTATGCTTCTATCTCGTCTTCTTTTATATTAAGACATGCTAGTTTTGCAATGTGTAAAATTTCTTCCTTATCAACTTTCATTTTTTCCATCTCCTCTCTATTGCCCTCTGAATCCTTTGGATGATTTTTGAATCACTATTATATAAGTTGTGGGATTTTTCCTGCAATAAATTTAATAGTAAATATTATATACCGTTTTTAAGCAAAAAACAATATAAAAGTATTGATTTTTCATATTTTATAATATAAAATGTTCATAACAATGTAAGCATTTTTTAAATTTTTGAGTTATTTTTATAACCCTTATTGCTATACAAAGGAGGAAGCTATGAATGAAACTAAAAAGATTTTAAAGGCTACTATTGATAATAAAAATAGATTAAAAAAGACACGTGCCGTTCTACTTATTTTACTTATTCTATTAGTTTTTAAATTATTTGTTTTACAATTTGTTCAAGGTGAAGATTTAAGTAGACAAGCAAGTGCACAACAAACCGATACAAGAACTTTAGAGCCTACTCGAGGCATAATATATGATGCAAATGGAAAACTTTTAGCAATCAGTGCAGATGTTGATACTGTCTCAGTTAATCCAAAGATTATAAAGTATTCTGATGATACAGAAGTCGATAAGGAATTTTTGGCTCAATCTTTTAGTGAAATTTTTGGACTTGATTATACAGAACTTTTAGAAAAACTTAATTCTGCAAATTCTTATGTTACAATTGCTTCAAAGGTTGAAAGTGATAAAATTGATGCTTTAAAGAAATGGATGGATGATAATAAAATTTATTCTGGTATAAATATAGATTCTGCTGTTAAAAGATATTATCCATATAATACTTTAGCATCTCATGTGATTGGTTTTACTGGAACTGACCATAATGGATTAGTTGGTTTAGAAAATTCTCTTGATGATATTTTAGCAGGTACTCCAGGACAAGTTGTTACATTAACAGACTCTGTAAATTCTGAAATTCCAAACCAACAAAAATCATATATTGAACCTAAAAATGGAAGTAATGTTTATCTCACTATAGATGTAAATATTCAATCTATTGCTGAAAAATATCTTTCACAGGCGGTTATAGATAATCAAGCTGATAGTGGAACTGTTATAATTATAGAACCTGATACTGGTAATATTTTGGCAATGTGTAACTATCCTGATTATAACTTGAATACTCCTTTTGAGCCTACAGATTCTACAATCTTAGAAACTTGGGATGCACTTTCTGCACAAGAACAAAATGATTATTTGTATTCAATGTGGAATAATACTGCTGTACAGAGCACTTATGAACCTGGTTCTGTTTTTAAGATTATAACTGCAGCAGTCGGTTTAGAAGAAAATATTGTATCTCCTAATGATACAAGTAGTTTTATTTGCGAAGGTTATGAAACTATTAATGGTACAAATATCTTCTGTTGGAGAACAGGTAGACCTCATGGTTATCAATCTTTAAAACAGGCATTAGCAAATTCATGTAACCCTGCTTTTATACAATTAGGTTTGAAAATTGGAGCCCCTACGCTTTATAAATATTATGATGCTTTTGGATTGTTATCATCTACTAATTCTGATTTTTATGGTGAATCTAGTAGTGTTTTCCATAATCAAAATAATCTTACTGATGTTGATCTTGCTGCAATGTCTTTCGGACAGGGTATTACAGTTACACCACTACAACTTATTACAGCGGTTTCCGCTATTGCCAATGAAGGTGTTTTGATGCACCCAAGAATTATTGATAAAATTGCAAATCCTGATACTGGTGCAATTACTACTCCAGAACCGGTAGAAGTTAGACAAGTAGTTTCTGAACAAACTGCTTCTGAATTACTAGAAATGCTTGATTATGTTGTAAGCGATGGTACTGGTAAACATGCTGATGTTACTGGTTATTCTATAGGTGGAAAATCTGGTACATCTGAAACTCTTACTTCTGCTGATAATACTTACGTTGCTTCATTTATTGGGCTTTCTCCTACAGTTAATACTCAAGTTGTAGTTTTAGTAGCATTATATAATCCAAAAGGAGATTCTTTCCAAGGAGGAGAAATAGCAGGTCCTGTTGTTGCACAGATTTTTTCAGAGATATTACCTCATTTAGGTGTTACATCTAGTGCAACAGATTCTAATTCATCTGGATATAAAACTACTGCATTGTCAGATTTAAATGGTAAAACTATAAAAGAAGCTAAACAATTATTAAAAAGTGCTGGGTTTACTGTTCACATTCCTGATAATGTAGATGAAAATGAAATTGTAACAAATCAAATGCCTAAAACTGGTGTAACTTTATTTGAAGGTGCTGATGTATTCTTATATACAGAAAATTCAAATGTTGCTACATCTGTTACAGTTCCAAACTTTAAGGGAAAAACTCTTGAACAATGTATCAATATGGCTCAAGAAGCTGATTTAAATATTGTTGCTGAAGGCTCTGGTTTAGTTGTTAGTCAAGATGTTTTATCAAATACTCAAATAGAAGCTGGAAGTGTAATTAACTTAACATTGAAGAGTGCTCTTGAAGGAGGTTATTAAAAAAGAAGTTCCAATATGGAACTTCTTTTTAACATATTTCAAGTTTTTCTTCTTCTACTTCTATCTCTGCATTTTTTTCTTTCAGTTTTTTAATTATATAATATGGTACATAAAATGGTAATGTTATTTGAATTAATATCATCATTATACTAAACAAAATTGTACCATTTGTTAATTCATATAATAACGCAATTGGAGTATTTGGAAAGTTTTTTGATATAAACATTAGATTGCTATCAAAAATACTGTTAAACATTAGTGCTATTATACATAGTATTCCCACTAGGGCTATAAAGTATTTAATATCATTTTTTTCTAGTTTTATATAATCTGTTTTGTTTACTAATATTCCTAAATATACCATTGTTCCATGGAAAATGAAACTATAAATACTTATAAAGTGAAACACTGGATATGATGGTAATGATGTTGTTGGAAGTAGTATAAATATTATACCTCCAACAATTGAACCTGTTGCTAAAAATACATCTCCTGTTCTCTTTAATTTGTCTTTTCCAAATGAGCTAAGTAATCCTGCATATAATAATATACTGCAATAATATAACGGTATATAGTTATTAACTGCTTGAATTGAGTTTCTGATTATATTAAAAATTATTTTTACTGTTTCCAATATCCACATCGTAATAGTTAAATTTCTAATTATCTTGTGAACTTGTTCTTTGTCTTTTTTTTCAGTATTTTTTATTGCAATTGCTATGATAATTATTGTAATTGTTATTAAAATAAAGTGTTTTTGTGTAAACATTCCACATGCTTCATATTTTCCCATTTCTGAAAACAATTTACATCATCTTCCTTTTTTATTTATTAGTATATATATTTCTTCCTTTTACAATTATTTCTATTATACACTACTTTTTTAAAAAAAGCTAGGTACAAATTTACCTAGCTTACTTTTTTATTTGTATTCTTCAATTTCTTTTTTGATTTTGTTTATAAATTCTTCTGTTTCCATTTGTCCTATATCGCCTTCTTTTCTTGAACGTACACCAACTGCATTTGCTGCTTTTTCTTTTTCTCCTAAGATTATCATATATGGGATTTTTTGAAGTTGTGCTTCTCTTATTTTATATCCAATTTTTTCTTCTCTTAAATCCATTTCTACTCTTAACCCTGCTGCTTTAAATTTTTCTTCTATTTCTTTTGCATAATCGTGATGTGCTTCTGATATAGGTAATATTTTAACTTGTACTGGTGCTAACCATGCTGGGAAAGCTCCTGCATAGTGTTCTGTTATAATTCCAATAAATCTTTCTATACTTCCAAAGATTACTCTATGCAACATTACTGGTCTATGTTTTTCTCCATCTTCTCCAATATATGTTAAGTCAAATCTTTCTGGCATTTGGAAGTCTAATTGTATTGTTCCACATTGCCAATCTCTTCCTAAGCAGTCTTTGATGTGGAAATCTATTTTTGGCCCGTAAAATGCTCCATCGCCTTCATTTATTGTATATTCTCTTCCTGTATCATTTAATACTTTTGCTAATGCACTTTCTGCCATATTCCATAATTCTTCTGAACCCATTGAGTCTTCTGGTCTTGTTGATAGTTCTATTGTATATTCAAATCCAAATTTGCTATATACTTCATCAACTAATTTCATAACTCCTTTTATTTCGTCTTCGATTTGACTTGGCAAACAGAATATATGTGCATCATCTTGTGTAAAGCATCTAACTCTAAATAGTCCATTTAATTGTCCTGATTTTTCATGTCTATGTACTAATCCTAGCTCTCCTGCTCTTATTGGTAGTTCTTTATATGAGTGTAATTTACTTTTGTATACAATCATTCCTCCTGGGCAGTTCATTGGTTTTACTCCATAATCTACATCATCTATCTTTGTTGTATACATGTTGTCTTTGTAGTGATCCCAGTGTCCTGAACGATGCCATAGTTCTTCATTTAATATTACTGGTGTTTTTATTTCTACATATCCTGCTTTTTCATGAATTTTTCTCCAATAGTCTTCTAATATGTTTCTAATTACCATTCCTTTTGGTAGGAAGAATGGGAATCCTGGTCCTTCTGGTGCAATCATGAATAAGTCTAATTCTTTGCCTAATTTTTTGTGGTCTCTCTTTTTTGCTTCTTCTAGCATATTAAGGTATGCTTCTAATTCGCTTGCTTTTGGGAATGAGATTCCATAAATTCTTTGTAACATTTTATTTTTCTCATTTCCTCTCCAATATGCTCCTGAAGATGTTAGTAATTTTATTGCTTTTACTTTTCCTGTGCTTGGTAAATGTGGTCCTGCACATAAGTCTGTAAATTCTCCTTGTTTATAAAAAGATATTTCTTCATCTTCTGGTAGGTCTCTTATTAATTCTTGTTTGTATGGTTCATCTTTCATAAGTTCTAATGCTTTGTCTCTAGGTAATACAAATCTTTCTATAATATAGTCTTCTTTTATTATTTTTTTCATTTCTTCTTCTATTTCTGCAAACATTTCTGGTGTGAATGGTTTATCTGTATCAAAGTCATAATAGAAACCATTATCTATTGATGGTCCTATTGCTAATTTCATTTCTGGATATAATCTTTTTATTGCTTGTGCTAATATATGTGAGCTTGTATGCCAATATGTTTTTTCTGGTACTTCTTGTGTTTTGCCACCTTCTAATTTTATTTTAAACATAATATTTCCTCTTTTCTTATTTAAGTTTAAAAGTATTTTTTCAAATGCTTTTATTTGTTATATATTTCTGGAGAAACGATTTTGGTTAGTGCCATAATTACTGCATATTCTTCTAATTCATCTCTATATACTCTACCTGAAGTTAATACTCCTATTGCTCCTTTTCGCCCTTTTGCTGTTCCTCCAAATACGTCGTTCATATAGCCTAACTCTTCTCCTTCCAATACTCTTTCTACAACAGTTTTTGGATATTCAAATGACGGACTAAAACCTATATAATATTTTGTTCCGTCATAAATAGCGCATATGCTACAATCCATATAGCCTGTTTCTACTTCTGCAACTTTGTACATTCCTGCTTCTATTCCTACTGCGAAATCACATGTGCCGGCATCTCTCTTCTGCATGTTCAAATGCATTTTTTGCCCTATTTTTTGCACCCATTATGGTTTCTTCTAATGTTAATGGATTGCAAGAAACACCTGAGAAGCTATCTTTTCCTTGTCCTGTTTCTGTGTCGTTTCTTACTTCTTTTGGCATGATTATATATTCAATTTTATCATCTTTATCTAACCAAAGTTCTGGATATCTTGAGAACGCTCTTGTTATTGCTGTAACTTTTGGTATACTTCTTGTTCCTATCGAAATTAACATTTATATCTTCCTTTAAAAATATTCTCATATTATTATACTACAAAATAGCTGAAAGTCAAGAGAGAAAAGGGTTAAAAGTGGTGGGGTGTACAGTATGGGGTTAGGGGTTTTAAAAGAACATACTGCACTTTTTTAAATAGATTTGTGAATTGAAGTGGGTTTTATTGTGGGGTACCTTCGGGTTATGAGGGTATTATCAGCAATTTTTGAATTTTATTGAAATTGATAGTTTTTGCTTATATTTCAATGGTTTTATTGATTTATAAGTAATGATTTTTTAAGTGATTTTAAGTCAATTTTGGGTACTTTTGTCCCCATTGTGTCCCCAAAATTATAAATTTTGTATATCACATTGACTAAAAATTCACTCAATATATCGTTTTGATATATATATTAATTTTATAAAATTGGAGGATTGTTATGAATAATTTTAGAGAAGTAAATGATGATATTTTAAAAGAATGGATATTATTTAGAGAGGATGAACTTTCTTCTATAACATGTGATGAGGATAAAAAACATTGGGTTTATTTTGACGAAATTTCTGAAAAAATTTTAAGAAATGTACCCAAGAAAAATAAAAAGTACGTTCAGAAACAATTAGAAATACTAGATGATAATTTTCTTGATTATCTTGGCTATTGGAATGAGAAGTATTATAGAAATGGTTTTGTTGATGGCTCTCAATTAGTTATGGGATGTTTTGAGGAATAATTAATAATATTATCCAAAGTTTTTTCAAAATTTTGAAAAAACTTTGGATTTTAAGATACTTTTTTCAAATTTATGAAATATATATAGCGTATTTGTTGGTTTTATGTTAAATATCTGTTCTTATGATTATTAATTTTCGTTTAATAATTTTTCAATTTCAGTAATAATATCTCTATTTTCTTTTGTCATAATATCTTTTGCTGTATTATAAGACTGTATATAAATATTATCATCTATTGGCGACTTAATCATTTTATTATAATCAATTCCCTTTGTGTTAGCAAATTGAGATTTGTATAATTTTGTAATTAATGCATAAAAACTATAAACTGCATTTAGCGTTATTTTATCTTTAAAAATATGTCTCAATACATCTATGCATTTTTTATTTGATTTATACTGAAATTTTGCTCCTAAAAATCCTATTAAATAAAATGGTATAGGTGTTCTTTGATCCTCACTACTCTTTTTGTCTTTTTCAGCTTTCAAATATAGCAAGTATATATATAATAAATCATTTATAGTATATTCTTTTTCTTTAATAAATTTAATAATATTTGTATTAGTTACACTATCCTGTTTTAATACTTGTGACTTTTTAACAAATGCTTGATAACCATTTTGATCAAATGCTAAAAATATTTGTAATAATTTTTCTAATGGTATAATTATATTTTCTATTTTTTCAAAATTCAAACCGAACATTTCTTCATACTTTTTTAATAATGGTCTGTAATCATTAAATCTTTTATTTGCTTTAAATTTGTATTGATCACTTTGTTTAACTGCTAATAAAAAACCTCTTTTTTCTAATTCTATTTGCATATTGAAGAATAATTGTTGATTTGCAGCAAAAGCTTTTTCTGTAATTGCATTTTGGCTATTATTATATCTTACAATATCTTGATATAATTTTGATTGTTCACTATTTTCTGCATCTAAAACTAATAATTTTACCATAACAAATGTATCTTTAAATTTATTTTCTAATTCATTTTCGTTATATTTATTTAATACCGCATATATTGAATTAACAGATTGGCACCCATTTACTATCTGTGGATTATATGTTATAAATCTTCTATTATATCTCATATTATTTGATGGTTCTTTATCGATTTTATCACAAATTACTGTTATTCCATTATTATAATAAAAAAAGTTAACTCTTTCATTTTCGTCTTCAAGTGTTTTTGCTATTTGTGCATTAATTCCTTTATTTCCCAAATATTCTCTTATATTTTCGTCAAACAGTGAATAGCCTTTTTCTTTTGATAATTTAACAATATCATATATTACTTTTACAGGAGTAAGAACATACTTAGCTTCAATTAAGTTTGGTAATCCATAATTTTCTTTATTTATTTGTAAAACTGTTCCATCATTTATAGTTAAAAAATCACATTTAAAATTTTTAACTTCTTTCTTTCTATCTTCAAAGTAAACATCCTTAATGTCTGATAAATAGAATATTTTTGCATCTACATAGCATTTTATTTTATCTATTGGCACTTGATATTGTTCAAATAATCTTACTATATAATCATCTCTTAAATCATTTGAAACATATAAATATAAATGAATTTTAAATTCTGAATCTAATTTATATTTATTAAAAATTTCTTGTAATTCTGCTGATCTTGTATACGAGTTCATTAATAACATATTTATTGGTCGTGTTAAGAAGTCATTTTGAACATAGTCCTTAGTTAGTTTTGTATCTTCAGAATAATATTTATTCTGTATAATATATAGGTCTTTACTTTCTTCAAAATAAACAAAACAGTCTACACCATAATCAGAATATTCTGTTATGTTATCTTCTATAATTTCTTCTTCTATATTATACAATTTAGATAATACCCAATAATTAAATGCATACTCTTCCTTTTCTATTAAAGGATTGTTTTTTCTAATATTATCTTGTATAATTTTAATATCTTCTTTTATCTGTTCCTTAAATAGATTCATATATTTCTCCTTATTCTTTTATTCCATAATATTCTTTAATTTTTTCTATACTTATACTAATTCCTCTATTTTCTAAAGCATTTACTCTTTTATTAAAAAGTTGATTTATTGCCATTTTTCTTTCTCTGTCAACTGCTAGATGTATTAATCTATGACATCTCGGACATAAGCATACATAATTTTCTATAACTTCTATACTCTTTTCAAAATCATTACTAAATTCTCTTGGGATTAAATGATGTATTTCCACATAATTTTTATGAGTTTCTTTACTTGTGAAGTAATGATTTTGGCACATATTTGAATCTTCTAATTCACATTTATGTTCAGCTCTTTCTTTTGCTTTTTTCTTTAATACACCACTTATTCTTTTCAACTTTTTAATATTATTTACACTTGTTTTATCTAAACTTTCTTCATTATTTAGTATATTATTTTCTTCTTGTTCATCTGTCTTTATCTCTTCTTGTGAATCAATACCTAGAATATCTATATCAAATATATTATAGTAAACCATTTCAAATACATCTCTATTAGTATAAATAAATTGTTTTATTTTTCCAACATCAATACTTTCAATTAATGTATATCTATTTATTACATTATCTATAAAATCTTTAAATCTTTCTTCACCTTGTGTATTTATAAATTGAGACATGAATAATATTTTAGCATTATCTCTTACCATTCCCCTATCGAATACACCACTTGGTTTATATTTCTTTGATATTATACAATTATATAATTTTTCTTGATAATTTTTTATAATAAAATTCTATAATTCCTGTTTTTCTTCTTTATTTGATTCTACATAAATGTTTAAAAAGTTTACATCTTTAAACGTCATATAGAATGAATCAAAATAGATGTAATCCTCTTTAAATAATTCAGAAATATCCATAGTACTTGATGCAACAATAAATTTTCTTATTATATCTAATAGCAATTTTTCCTCTATATTAGTAAGCATAAAATTTTCTATTACTTCTCTAGATCTTACCAAAATATAATTGGGTGTATCACAAAAATACGAATCCAATATTAATAAAAATATTATTATCCATTTTTCTTCTTCTGAAAAGTCTTCATTAACTTTTTCTAAAACTTCTCCTTTTCTTGTTTTGTAGTATACTCTTTCATTTTTTGAAAACAACTTCATTTGAAGCATATTTACTGTATGCTGTTTTAATTTTTCTTGACCATGTCTAGCTACTTCCCATTCTGATCTATCTATACCATCTACTGTTTTAAATGTATTATAATTTGTCAAAATAGATTTAATATACCTATAGTTTGTATTCATAAACTTAAAAGTTTTGCCATACATTCCTTCTCCAGTTTTAGTATATTTATCAAACATTTCTCTATCTCTGTTCATTTCTTTATACTTGTTTAACAAATTCATTTCCGAGCCTCCTTTGTGAGAATTATATCATATATTGGAAAAATTTGAAAGAAAAAAGGAAAGATTTTTACTTTCCTTTTACTTTACATATGAATAATCTTTCCTTATGCTTATCTAAGTTTGTCTTTCCAGAATTAAAAAACTTATAATCAGTTTCATATATTTTTAACTTCCCTTTTTTTTCTAATATTTTAACCATATCTTCATAGGTTATTGAATTAACAGAAGAAGTACTTTTTGCCTTATATGTGTTATTATAAGATACAATTATATATTTAGCATCAATATTTTTTATTAAATCCTCAAATACTGCTTTTGCATTTGCTTTACAATATTCACTCATTATATTTTTTCTTTCCATTTTTTTTGCTTTATTATATACTTTAGGTTTTTTCCATTCAGCTACATTTTCTAATAAATGATAAAAATTAGCATATTGTCTAGCATTATATGGTGGATCAATATACATAACATCAACTTTTATTTTTTTTACTAAATTGTTAGCATCTTCATTATATATATACGATTTTGCATTATATTTTTTTATATTCATATAACTTATTTTTAAGTTTTTATACTCTGGTTCTTTATTCAAAAAACTTTCATAATGTCCAACTGTATTTGATATTTTGTCCATTGAATATAATAAAGCTGATATCAATATATAATATTCTCTTTCATTTACCTCTTTGTTTCTATATTTGTTTTCAATGTCTTCTCTTACATATCCTATTTTTTTAGCATCATTATAATGATAATAATTTCCACTAAAATTATTTGAAAAATAATTTTCTTCTAAATTTTCAGAATTTATTTCATTATATTCATCTATTATCCTTTCAATTTTTTTCTTCTCAAAATCTTCGTTACTTAATAGAGCTTTATATATAACATAGTTAGAAAATAATAAATCATTTACATATATTTCTTTATCTTTATTAAAAAAATATTCTGCTACAACTCCTGTTCCTGAAAAAACATCTCCAAATGTTTTAAATTCAATATTTTCCTTCTTAATTGCATCATCTATAAATTTAAGTAACTTACTTTTATTTCCTATATATCTTCTATTTTCTATATTTAATCCCAATTCTATTCCTCCAATTTATAATTTGTAATTAATATTTCTTCCTCTAATCCGTCTCTATTCTTTTTATTATAACTTGCAGATCTATAATGATAATCTATTTTATTAATAAAATATTTGTCGTTGTTTCGTTCCAACCAATTATATAATATTTCATTTTTTAAATTAAGTTTCTTTTTTTGTAAAACATTGGACAATGCAAATTTTACTCCTTTATCATTTAGTTTATCCAACATTTTTAATAAGTCCATTTCTTCCTGCTTTCCCCATCCAGAATTTTCATTATACACAGCATCAGTAATAAGATATGGTGGATCTGCATATACAAATTCAACATCATTAAAATTTTCTATATCTATTTTTCTAAAATCTTTACATATAAATTTAATTTCTTTACTCTTACAGATATCAATATATTTTTTGATTTTCTCTCTATTATTTTTATTCATATCTGTTTTTCCAACAGGCAAATTAAACTCTCCTTTTGAATTAAATCTAATATCATTATTAAATGCGTAAACCATAAGTATATATAGATATAAATTTGCCTTATTAGTATTTTTGTTTTTTAAATCATTATAATCTTTTTTTAGTTTGTTAAATCCTTCAACATTATATTGTTTTAGTCCATTATTTCCTTTAACATATTCTTTATAATAAGAATAACCATTCTTATAAGAATTTGATAATCCATATATATCTATAATATTGTCTATTTTTTTTATTAGTTTACAGTAGTCTTGTTTTTTTAGAAATTCTAATAAATTTATTATTCTAGGATTATTATCTATAGCCACGACTTCTTCAGCTATAAGATTAATTGCCACAGTTGCCCCACCAGTAAACAAATCAATACACTTATTTACATTTTTAGGAAAATATTTAATAAATTGTGGCAATATTCTATACTTATTGCCTGTATAATTAATTGGTGATCTACATACTTGAGCTAAACACATATCATTTTCTCTCCTTTTTCTTACTTTCGTATTGCATTACATCCTCAATATTACAATTTAAATATTTACATATTTTATCAATTACAGCCAATGATACCATTTTGTCTGAATTCAATTTAGCCATTGTTGCTGAAGATATCTTTAAAATATCTTTCAATTCTCCACATGACATATCTTTGTCAATTAATAATTTTCTTAAAGGTTTGTACGATATCATTTTACCCCCTTATATTTAGTTTATTAAAGATTTTATTCAATAAATTATATTTAATATTATATAATTAAACTTATATTTTGTAAATACTTAAATATATTTAGTTTAATAAATTTGTATTTTATTAATTTTCTATCTTTCATATCTTCTATCTTTTTTCTTGCTCTTCTTTTGTTCCTTTTCCTGTTTTTGTCTTTCTTCAAAAGCTTTTATTTGCGCTAATTTTTCCAAGCTTTGTTTTTCTATATTGTCACATAACTTAATCTTTTTTCTAACTTTTGTAATTTTTTCTCCTATTGCTATAATATCATTTAGTATTTCCTCTTTATTTTGATTTTCAGGCATTTTATCTCTTGTGTAATATAATTTCTTTCGTTCATTTATTAATGCTTGTAATTCCTCTTTAAAATCGTTTTTACGAGTATTTAATTCACAAAGAGTTGTTATATTATATTTACATAGCAATCTTGTTTGTTCAGAATATTCATCCATTTTCTTTACAGCTTCTCTCATCTCTGGAGTCAACTTATGTTGCATGTTTTTCTTTGGAAATACTTTTAATAAGTAACAATAGTACAAATATAGTGCCTTTAATCCTTTTGCTTTAGGTTTTGTTTTTAAAGTTCCTTTATATTTTAATTTCGTATTCCATGTTTGAGGTTTTGGATATACTTCTTTTTCTGGATTTGTATATAAAATTCTATACTCTATTCTCTCTAAAGAATATTCTTCTCCAAATGCCCTTTCAATTCTAATATTTCTTTTATATGGTTCTCTCCTTATACTAATTTTTCCCGCTCTTATATTCACAAAATATCCCATATTGTTTAAAATATTTACAAATTGCTTATAACTCCATGCTTGTTTTATTGCATAATCAATATCTTCTTTTGCAAAAGTATAATAACTTGATTTTTGTATTGCACTTTCATAATATTTATCAAAATTTACCTTGTAATTTTTATACTGATCTTTTTTCAAAACTCTAAGTCCATATTCATCACATAAATCATCTGATGTCCTTCTGAGTAGTGCTGTATTTTCATAATTACTGTAGTATTTCTTTCCATCTACAAAAGATACAGAATTTAATACAAAATGATTTGAATATGTTTTGTATTTAAATGAGTGGATACTATAACTTCAAATCTATCTCCCCACATTTCTTCAGCAAGTTTTACTCCAATTTCATGTGCTACTTCTGGAGTAACTTCTCCTTCTTCAAAAGATTGATCCCCATGAAAAGCCATTATCTTATTTCTTTTGCTATATTTATATTTGTTAAACTTCTTTTTAGTTTTTATCATTTGTTTTAAAGCTGTCTTTGGCTCACAATTTATCCCTGATACAAAGAATTGCTTTTCTGTTTTATCTGCATTAATTGCATAGTTTAATGTTTGCATAATTATATAATCACTTTCTTCTAATTTCTTATTTTTAGTTTTCTCTTCATCTGTTGCATAATCAATTACATGATCTAATCTTTTGTCTACTTTCCACAAATTTGTAGTCGCCATTCTTATTCCTCCTCTCTGAAAAAGGGGATTGGGGATTTTCCCCATATTTGAATTTCGACTGATGAAATTCATTGCTTGCTAAGACATAATTTATAAAACTTCAGAGATTGAAAATGCCTAAATTTCATACAGAAACTTAAGCATTTTTACTCATTATTATTCTTCATATACATATTTTTTTATTACAATTGCATCTGCAATATTACTAATATTATTCATAAGTCCTACCCATTTCATTTGATCTTTTTCCTTCAATTCTTCTGTAATATTTTCTTTTATTTTTAATTCTTTCATTAACAT
>CALXVG010000004.1 GCA_944391955.1 uncultured Clostridia bacterium | reverse complement strand
AAAATGGCCCTATAAAATAGCCATCGTATAAAAATCACTCTTTTTATACTGTCTATTTTATAGGTACCATTTTAAAATGTATGACACTTCTTTTTTACAAATTGTAAAAAGTTAGTAGAAATTATTGAATAATAAATAGTTATATAATACAATACAAATGTTCGCAAAATTGAAAAGAGGTTTTATGGTAGATAATGTAAATGGAGATATTATAATATATCAAACAGATCACGGATTGACAAAAATAGATGTTAAAGGCGAAAATGAAACAGTATGGTTATCACAACAGCAAATGGCAGAATTATATGATACAACTAAACAAAATATTAGCTTACATATAAAAAATATTTTTGATGAAGAAGAATTAGAGGAGGATTCAACTGTCAAGGAATTCTTGACAGTTCAACAAGAAGGAAATAGAAGTGTTGAAAGAAAAGTTAAATATTACAATCTAGATATGATTATTTCTTTAGGGCACAGAATAAAATCTAAAATTGCTACTAATTTTAGAAAATGGGCAACAGAAAGATTAAAAGAGATAAGTAGTGAAATAGATGATAAAACAAAGAATTGAATTTATCTGATTATTATTATATAATCTTAATGATAGTTAATATATGTATGTTCAATTAGAAAACACATATTAAAATAGAAAGGGGATAATTATGGAAGAAATAAAATTAAATGTTAATGGAATGGTATGTGAGGGATGCGAAAAAAGAGTTATAAATAGTTTAAGTACAATAGAAGGAGTAAAAGAAGTAGTGGCAAGCCACAAAGACGGAATAGTTACAATTAAATCAGAAGGGAAAATTGACAAAAATGATATAAAGGAAAGAATCGAAGACCTTGGATTTGAAGTAGAGGAAAATTAAAATGAAGAAAATTATTTTATCAATAGATGGAATGACATGTAGTGCTTGCTCAAATGGATTAGAAAAATATTTAAATAAACAAAATGGAGTAATAAATGCTTCAGTAAATCTAGTAATGGCAAATGCCAGTATAGACTATGATGAAAAAATATTAGACCAAGAAAAACTAGAAAAATATGTAAAGCAAGCAGGATTTACAAGTCTAGGAATATTTAAAGAATTTAAAATACAAAAACAAGGAAAAAAGGAAAAAGTAAAATTTATAATATTTACTATATTGGCTATTGTATTAATGTATGTTTCAATGGGACATATGGCAAATTTACCAACACCAGAGATATTAAATCCACATACAAATCCAGTAGTATATACAATTACATTATTAGTATTAACAATAATGTTTTTAATATATGGTTTTGATATTTTAAAAAATGGTTATAAAAATCTAATTCATAAAATACCAAATATGGATACATTAGTCGCAATAGGTGTAATGAGTAGTTTTTTATATAGTTTATATGGCATGTATATGATATTACAAGGAAATCATGAGCATACAATGAATTTATATTTTGAATCATCAGCAATTGTAATATATTTTATTAAGCTAGGTAGATATTTAGATGGAATTAGTAAAGATAAAACAAAAGAAGCAATACAAAAACTAGTAGAAATAACTCCTAATGAGGCAACAATAGAAATAAATGGAGAAGAGAAAAAAGTAACACTAGATGAAATAAAAAAAGGGAATATAGTAATATGTAAGCCAGGAGAAAAAATTGCAGTAGACGGAGAAATAATTGAGGGGAAAGCACATTTAGATGAATCATTTATAACAGGAGAAAGCAAACCAACATCTAAGTCAATAGGAGAAAAAGTTGTTGCAGGTAGTTTAAATTATGATGGATTTATAAAATACAAAGCAGAAAAAATAGGAAAAGAATCAACAGTATCTGAAATAGTAAGGCTTGTAATAGAAGCAAGTAATACAAAAGCACCTATTGCAAAAACAGCTGATAAAATAGCAGGATATTTCGTACCAGTAGTTATAATAATTGCAATTATAACATTTATAGCCTATTTATTATTAGGTTTTGGGATATCAGATGCAATTATAACATTTGTTACAATTCTTGTAATAGCATGTCCATGTAGCTTAGGATTAGCAACACCTTTAGCAATTGTTGTAAGTGAAGGCTTATGTGCTAATAATGGAATTTTAGTTAAAAAAAGTGAAATATTAGAAAAGGCATCAAAAATAGATACAATAGTTTTTGATAAAACAGGAACATTAACTTATGGTAAACTAAAAATTTCTGAAATATATAATTACAGCAACTTAACTGAAACAGAAATCCTACAACTAGCAGGAAGTATAGAAATAAAATCTACTCATCCGATAGGCAAAGCCTTTGCATATTATATGAAAGAAAACAACATTGAAACACTTCAAGTAGAGAATTTTGAAAACATATCAGGATTGGGAATTGTTGGAGAAATTAAAAATCAAAAAATAATATTAGGAAACAGCAAAATAGTATCAAAATATAGCATAGAAAATAATCATACAGTAGACGAAAAGAAACTTGCAAATAATGGAAATAGCATAGTGTATGTTATAAGAGAAAATACAATAATTGCACTTATAGGAGTAAATGATATTGTAAGAGAAAATGCAAAAGAAGTAATACAAAAATTAAATGAAAAAAATATAACAACAATAATGCTTACAGGAGATAATCTCGAAACAGCTAAAAAAATAGCTGAAGAACTAGGAATAACAGAAGTGATAGCAAATGTTCTTCCAAAAGAAAAAGCAGAAATGATAAAAAAATTAAAAATGGAAAACAAGCATGTTATGATGTGTGGAGACGGCATAAATGATAGTCCTGCTCTAGCAAATTCAGACATAGGAGTAAGTGTAAAAAGTGGTACAGATATTGCGATGGATTCATCAGATGTAATTTTAACTAAAAATGAATTATCATCAATTTATAAATTAATAAATATAAGTGAAAAAACAATAAGAAACATAAAACAAAACTTATTCTGGGCATTTTTCTATAATATTTTGATGATACCAATTGCAATAGGAGTACTATCACCAATAGGAATTACAATTAACCCAATGTGGGCAAGTTTAGCAATGGTATTTAGTAGTTTAACAGTAATAGCAAACACATTAAGGTTAAAGAAAATAAAAATAGATAAATAAAAAATCTCCCTTCAATAAGGAGATTTTTAAATTGTAACAAAACTTGATTATTTTCGTAAAATATAATATAATACAAAATATTTGAAAATAGGAGGTAACAATATGTGTGGTATAGTAGGATATATAGGAAATAAAAAAGCTAGTTCGATACTTATTCAAGGGTTACAAAGATTAGAATATAGAGGATATGATTCAGCAGGAATTGCAACAATAGAAAAAAATAGTATAAAAATAATGAAAGACAAAGGAAGAGTAAATAATTTATATAATTTAGAAGGAATAGACAATTTAGAAGGAACAATAGGAATAGCACATACAAGATGGGCAACACATGGAAAACCTTCAAAAGATAATGCTCATCCCCATTATGACAATGATAATATGTTTGCAGTAGTACATAATGGCATAATAGAAAACTATAATGAATTAAGAAGTGAATTAATAGAAAAAGGATATCATTTTGTTTCTCAAACAGATACAGAAGTAATACCAAATTTAATTAATTATTATTATAAACAAGATAAAACAAAAGATGATAATAAAGTTTTAAAGGCAGTTAAGAATGCATGTATGGATTTAATTGGAAGTTTTGCCATAGAAGTAATATCTAGTGAAAGTCCTGAAAATATGATTGTGGTAAGAAAAGATAGTCCATTAGTTATAGGAAAAGGATATAAAGAAAACTATATTGCATCAGACATTCCAGCAATATTATCATATACAAAAGATTTCTATTTCTTAAATGATTATGAATTTGCATTATTATCTAGAGATAAAATAAAATTCTATGATACAAACTTAGTAGAAATAGACAAACCAACAAAAAGCATAGAATGGGACAGTAAAGGTGCAGAAAAAGACGGATATGAACATTTTATGTTAAAAGAAATCTATGAACAACCAATAGCTATAAGAGAAACAATTGGAACAAGATTAAGTAATGGAAAAGTAATATTTGATGAATTAGATTTTTCAAAAGAATATTTACAAAGCCTAAACAAGATATTTATAGTAGCTTGTGGAACAGCAATGCATGCAGGGATAGTATCAAAAACCATATTTGAAAGACTATGCAAAATTCCAGTAGAAGTAGAAATAGCATCAGAATTTAGATATAGAGATCCATTAATAGATGAAAAAACACTAGCAATTTACATAAGTCAATCAGGTGAAACAGCTGATACAATAGCAGCACTTAAACTTGCAAAATCTAAAGGAGCAAAAACATTAGCAATTTCGAATGTAATAGGAAGTTCAATAACAAGAGAAGCAGACTATTCAATATATACACATGCAGGACCAGAAATTGCAGTAGCTTCAACAAAAGCATATACATCACAAATAACATTACTTACTTTACTTGCAATCTACTGTTCAGAAAAATTAGAAAGAGCAGATAGTGATAAGATTACTAAATTAAAAGAAGATTTGTTAGAAGCACCAAGTAAAGTAGAAGAAGTATTAAAAAATACATCACAAATCAAAAAGTTTGCAAAAAAAGTTCATAAAGAAAAAGATATGTTCTTCCTAGGCAGAGGAATAGATTATGCAGTAAGTTTAGAAGGTTCATTAAAATTAAAAGAAATTTCATATATACATTCAGAAGGATATGCATCAGGCGAATTGAAACATGGACCAATTGCACTTATAGATACAGGAGTAACAGTAATATCAATTATGACTGACCCAAAATTAGTAGAAAAATCAATTAGTAATGTACAAGAAGTAATAACAAGAGGAGCAAAAGTACTAATAGTAACTAATCAAGATCTTGAAAATAAAGGATTTGAATTAGTAATAAAAATACCAGAAATAAGTACAGAAATATCACCATTATTATCAATAGTACCATTACAATTATTTGCATACTATATTTCAAAAGAAAAAGGTTTAGATGTAGATAAGCCAAGAAATTTAGCTAAGTCAGTTACTGTTGAGTAATCAAATACTAATATAAAATCCGCACCATCTTGCTGGAGGTTGGATGTTTTCATTTTTGTACAGTTGTCCCAAAATGAAAAATGCAACCTCCACGTGGTGCTAAGTTAACTATAAATTTCTTTTAGAAAAAGGAGCAAAACATGTTTGCGTATATAAACGGAAAAATAGCAGATAAATCTAATAATTATGTAGTAATAGATGCTGGTGGAGTAGGTTATAAAATATTTATGTCAGCAAAGGGAATAGAAGGGCTAAAAGAAATAGGAGAACAACAAAAAGTATATACATATTATTATGTAAGAGAAGATAATATTAGCCTATATGGTTTTTTAAGTAATGAAGAACTTAGAATGTTTGAACTTTTATTATCAGTTAGTGGAGTCGGAGCAAAATCAGCATTAGGAATACTTTCAGAAATAACACCTTCTAGTTTTGCATTAGCAGTTATTACAAATGATGATTCTAAACTTGTAAAAATTCCTGGAATAGGTAAAAAAACAGCAGCAAGGATGATTTTGGAACTAAAAGATAAATTAAAAACAGAAACAGCAATAGAGAAAAATGAAAAAATAAAAGTAGCTATCAAAGAAGACAATAAAGATAATGAAGCTGTAAGTGCTTTACAAGTATTAGGATATACAACTAAAGAAATAGAAAAAGCATTGGCTAAAATTGATGTAAATAATTTACCAGTTGAAGAAATTATAAAAAGAGCCTTGAAATTATTATAAAGGAAGGAATAATAATGGAACTAAATCAACCATTGGCACATAGAGTACGACCAAAAACACTAGAAGATTTTATAGGGCAAGAAGAAATATTAGGAAAAGATAAAATCTTATATAGAACTATCAAAGCAGATAGGTTATCTAGTTTAATCTTATGGGGACCAACTGGATGTGGTAAAACATCTATTGCAAAAGTTATAAGTAATACAACAAAATATAAATTTATTCAGCTAAATGCAGTAACTGCAGGTGTTGCAGACATAAAAAATGCAGTTGAAGAATCAAAAAATGCCTTCTTAAATCCAACAGGAAAATGCATATTATTTATAGATGAAATTCACAGATTTAATAAACTTCAACAAGATGCATTATTACCATTTGTAGAAAATGGAACTATTATATTAATCGGAGCAACTACCGAGAACCCATACTTTACAGTTAACAAAGCACTAATATCAAGGTCTATGGTAATAAAGTTAAAACCACTTACATACAAAGATATTTTCAAAATTTTAAAAAATGCATTAACAAATAAAGAGGGATTAGGAAATTATAATATAAACATAGAAGACGAAACCTTAGAAGCAATATCAAAATTATCAGGAGGAGATGTGAGAACAGCATTAAACACATTGGAATTAGCAGTACTCACAACCACAGTTGATAATGAAGGAATGATAAATATAACTAAAGAAATTGCGGCTGAATGTATGGGAAAAAAGAAAGCAATGTTTGATAAATCAGGAGATAGTCATTATGATAATATTAGTGCATTTATAAAATCAATGAGAGGTAGCGACCCAGATGCAACAGTATTTTATCTAGCAAGGGCTTTAGATGGTGGAGAAGACCCCGTTTTTCTAGCAAGGAGAATAGTAATATCAGCAGCAGAAGATGTGGGATTAGCAAATCCAAATGCATTAGTAATGGCAACTTCAGCAATGCAATCAGTTGCAGCAGTAGGCATGCCAGAGGCAAGAATTATATTAGCAGAAGCGGCAATTTATAATGCATTATCAAAAAAATCAAATTGTGCATATCTAGCAATTGATAAAGCATTAAATGATGTATCAACGAAAGATACAGGAGAAATCCCAATGCATATAAGAAATGCACCAGCAAAAGGAATGGAACAATTTGGATATGGCATAGGATATAAATATCCACATGATTATCCAGGACATGTTGTTGAACAGCAATATTTACCAGATAAGATGTTAGGTACAAAATATTTTGAAAAAGATGAAACAGTAGATCTTTAAGTATTAATCACTTTGAAAAACAAAGCTGAAATCTATAAAGGATTTGAATGAAAAATGGACACTAACGCAAATAATATGAGTTTGACAAAACTTGTTTCATATACTATATTTAAAATGGAAAAAAGGGGGGATATTATGAGTAAGAAAAAAATAATAGGACTGATAATTACTTTAATCATTATAGTTTTAATAATAATGTTTACGAGAAAAGTTTACTTAATTGATAAAATAATGAAAAATGTAGCAAAAAATAATGAACTTACAAACTATAGAATTAACTCAACATATCAAGATACAGGCACTGCATTTTTTACAAATGGACAAGTTGTAGTATATGCAAAAAATGTAAAAGATGATAACACTATTTATTATATGGATACAAATGCAAACCATATAGCATATACGGTAGATACTAAAAACAAAACATATAGACAAGATAGTGGGGTGCCATATACTTATGATAATCCATTAATTACAGATATATATGAAGAAATGTCATTCAAGGATAAAATAGTAGCAGCATTTACTTGGAAGGTAAAAACTGAAAAGATAGACGGAGAAAAATGTTATTATATCCGCAAAGATATAAATGAGGTAGAACCTGGTCATGAATATGAATTCTGGCTTGACAAAGAAAACTATTGTAAGATTAAAGCTACAGTAAAAGAAGATGGAATAAATGGAGAGCCCGAAAAAACTATTTTTTATCATGTTGAAATAAATACAATAACTGATACGGATGTAAGTTTTGAACGTTTATTCCCAGACTTTTCTACTTTTACAAAAATTGAAGATTCTCAAGCAACTTAGATTTAGGCACAAAATATTTTGAAAAAGATGAAACAGTAGATATTTAAGTATACAAGTTTCAGTTCATATAAAATAGGAATATCATTAGATAGGAGGTTATCTAATGATATTTTTTACGAAAATGCATGGATTAGGAAATGACTACTTATTTATAAACTGTATAGATAAAGTAAATTATATTGCAAAAGAGAACATTCCCCAAATGGCTAGATTTATGTCTAATAGACATTTTGGAATAGGAGCAGATGGAATAATTTTAATAAACAAAAGCCAAATAGCAGATTTCAAAATGAATATTTATAATAGTGATGGCTCAGAAGCACAAATGTGTGGAAATGGCATTCGATGTTTTGCAAAATATGTTTATGATAATAAGTTCACAACAAAACAAAAAATAACAATAGAAACTCTTTGTGGAATAAAAACGGCATATATAAATGAAACGAATAATGAAACAAGTGAAATTACAATAGAAATGGGGGAACCTATTTTTGAAGCAGAAAAAATACCGGTAATAATAGAGAATGAAGAAGACAAACAACCTATTGCAAAAATTAATATTGAAATAGAAGGAGTAAATTTTGAACTATATAATATATCTATGGGAAATCCACATGCAGTAACATTGGTAGATAATGTGGAAAAAATTAATATTGAAAAAATTGGAAAGATAATTGAAAATGATATACATTATCCAGAAAAAACAAATGTAGAATTTATACAAATTTTAGATAAATCAACTATAAAAATGAGAGTATGGGAACGAGGAACAGGAGAAACAATGGCATGTGGAACAGGAAGCTGTGCAGTAGCAGTTATATGCAACAAACTAGGACTTACTAGAAAAAATAGTAAAATACAATTAAAAGGAGGAGAATTAAAGATTAGTTGGGATGAAAAAACAAACAAAGTATTTATGACAGGTATAGCAACAAAAGTATTTGAAGGAGCAGTAGAAGAACTATAAGAAGAAGTTTACGTATAGATTTATTTAAACTAAAATAATACTTGAGTTTCCAAGTATTATTTTGAAAAAATAAATAATTATATCACAAAGAAAGTCGAAAGTCAAAAAAATATTGACTTTATTGTAAGTATATGATAATATACCTATGGAAAGCAAGTATGAAAACTATTTTATTGGAGCTCGGCAACAGCTGAGCTCTTTTTTAAAAATTAATATAGATGAGTATATGTAATTACAAAAAAATAAAGATAGAAGGTGAATGAATAACAAAACAAATAAAAAATATTAAGAAACGTAAAATAGATTGACAAATACAAAAAGTTAATATAAATACATTAGAACAATTAATAAAGAAAGGACTGAATAATGGAACTTTTAAAATTGCAAACGATAGAAGAGTATAGAAAATATTTTGTAGATAATTATTGCAATACAAACATTTATTGTTATGACGGAATGAAAGTGAATTTTTATGAAGATCAATTTGAACATGCTTTCTATGAAAGTAAAAATCACAAAAAGAGAGACAAAAGTATATTTTCAATGGAAAGAGCACAAAGAATTCCATGGATAAAAGAAGTATTGATGAACGAAGAGGTAGAGATATATGTTGGTTGGGATAGGGAAAAGAAAAAATATAATGAGAATAGGAGAATCAGCATAATAACTCCAGAAAACTATGTAATAGTATTAAATATAATAAATAATAAAAAGGCAAAATTTATTACTGCATATGTAGCAAGTAAAACGAATGCTACAAAGATAAGAAGTGCTCCAAAATGGAATAAAAAAGGATACTGATTGCTGGTTCAGTATCCGAAACCTCTAGTGATCTTTTACTAAAGTAAAAGATTAACGTATATAATTATAATAGCATATTAAACCACAAAAGTCAATAGCTATTATAATTATAATAATATTATAATATGAAAATTAAATGAAAAAAATTCGTAAAAAAATAAATTAAACAATATATTTCAAAAGGGAGGTGAAAAAATGAGATTAAAATTATACTTTAAGCTGGAAAATGAAAAGATGCCAATTCAATATCGCAAATATATTTTAAGCTTCATAAAAAAATCATTAAGCGAATATGGCGAAGAATATTATAAAAGATTATATGACGGAAACAAACCTATTGTTAAACCGTATACATTTTCAATATTTTTTGAAAACCCAAAAATAGAAAATGAAGAAATATTATTAAATAAAAAAGAATTTGAACTAAACATGGCAATACAAGATTATGAAATAGCAGTTGCATTATATAATTCATTTAATCATCAAAAAAATAAAATATTTTCTATAGGAAATAATTCATGGAGCTTAACAAACATTTCAATGCTTCCAGAAAAAAATATAACTTCAGAAAGTATAGATATTAAATTTCAATCACCATTAGTAGCAAGAAATAGACAAGATAAAAAAGACTACTATTATTCTTATACAAATCCAGAAAAATTTTTAGAAACATTAAAAATAAACATAAGAGAAGAATTAAAAATAACTGATATTCCAGCCGAGATAGTAGAGACATTTGAAATAACACCAATAGAACCAAAGAAAGTTGTAATAAAATTTTATGAAAAACAAATAGAAACAAGTACTGGAAAGTTTAATATTAAAGGAGATAAAAGATTACTAGAATATTTATACAAAGCTGGATTAGGAAGTAAACGTAGTGCAGGTTTTGGTATGTTTCAAATAATATAAAAAGGAGGTGCAAAATTGAACACAAGGGTTTACTTAAATGAATGGTTTATAAATGCAGGAATAATTGGATTTCTAAGAATATTAAAACATAATGAACAAGATTTTGTAATAATAAAAGACAATTACATTGAATTTGATACTAATAATATCAAAGATTTTCATAAATACTATTTCAAATATTTTTTTGACAAATATAATATTGCACAAAAAATGGAAAATAGAATTGAAAAATCTTTTAATAAAATAGAATCATTATTACAAAATAAAGAACAAAAAGACACATTAAAACAAGAAAAGAAAAGCATTAAAGAAATATTAAAAAAACAATTAGATAAAATCAAAAAAATAGATGAAGAGACATATGAAGAAATGTTTGAAGAATATTCAAGAATAGATAAAGTGAGCACAAGTGAAGAACTAAAGCAAATAAAAGATAATCTTATACATAATTTTAAGAAAGAATACATAAACAAAAAAATAACGCTAAACTTATTTAAAAACATATTAAGCAAAAACTGTTTTGGACAACAATCTTTCTTAAACGTAGTAAAAAATTCACTACCATATGAAGAACAAGAAAATATTATGTATAAAGATTATATAAGCAACATTATAGAAATGGAAACATTACAAGAAATAGTAGCAGGAAAGTACAGTATAGAAGAGATAAAAGAAAAATTAGAACAAAAAATATCTGATGAAAGTATATATAAAGATATCAAAGATATATATACTAAGATAAACAAAAACTTTGTACGAAAAAATAAAACAATAAATGAAATAAGTAACTTTATAAATAATGAAGCTTTAAATACCTGTAGCATGTGCGGAAAAGAACACTGCACGACAAGTGCTTACACAGAAGGAAATTTCATACCATTAGCTGTAAGTTCGGAAAACATGAAAAACTTCTTTTGGGAACAAAATATTAATATACAAATATGCGATATATGCAAATTAATATTATTTTGTATTCCGGCAGGAGTAACAAATATAATAAAAACAGCAAAAGAAAATGGTAAATACATAGAAAAAGAAATCTTAAGTTTTGTAAATTATGATACTAGTGTAGAAAATTTGTTAAAAACTAATAATAGCTTCGGAATAGAATCTAAAAAGGAAAGAACACAGTATAATCCATATGCAGATTTAATATTAGATATAATAAATCAAAATGCAAAAGTAAGTGAATGGCAATTAAAAAATATATTTGTAGTAGAATTTGAAAGCGAATATTTAGCGTACAGTAGAATGGAGTATTTCAACATAAAATCATATGTAGCAAAACTATTTACAAAATATCCAGAAATGTTAACAAATATTAAAGACTATAAATATAGAATTCAAGTAGTAGATTATTTACTAAAAGATAAAGACATTGATAAGTTAGTAAACCAAAGATTAAGAGATGCAATAAGTAATAAAAATAATACAACTGATTCATATCTAGCAACAAAAGTAAAAGTAACATTACAAGTATTAAAAAAGGGGGAAGTATTAATGAATGACGAAGTAAAAAGTGCAAACAAGCAAATTGGACTTATGTATGCCATAGGACAAGAAATAAAAGAAACATTAAAAAGACAAAATAATGATAATAAATTAGATGGATATATATACAAAATGTTAAATTGCATAAAAACAAATAATAGAAATGAATTTACAGATGTAGCAATAAGAATATTATGGTCTATGGGAAAAGATGTACCACAAATTTTAGTGAAAAATAATGAAAACGTAGAATGGCAAGAACTAGGACACAGTTTTATTGCTGGATTAAGTTCAAATATAATAAATAATAAGGGGGATAAAGATAATGGATAATAAAAATGGATTAACTATTACAATAGTTTTTAAAGCTGAGAGCTTAAATTATGGAGAAGGAATAGGAAATATTTCAGAATTAAAAAAATTATCAAGAGGAAATGGTAAAGTATATACATTTGCCTCAAGACAAGCGATAAGATATGATATAGCAAGATTAGGAAATAAAATGTTTAATTGGAATTTAGAAACAGTTGACAAATTACAAGGAACAATACAATTTAAGGAAGGACTAACAATAGAAGATTCAGAAGAGATGGATCTTTTCGGATATATGAAAACATCAAAGAAAAAAGATGATAAAGATGGAGGCTCAACTACAAGGAGTGCAGCAGTTAGATTAAGTAATGCAATTTCCTTAGAAGATTATAAAAGTGATATGGATTTCTTAAATAATAAAGGTTTAGCAGATAGGATAAATGAATTTCCAAATTTGGCAAATATAGAACAACACTTAAGTTATTATACATATACAGTAACAATAGATTTAAGCAGAATAGGAAAAGATCAAAATGTAGAGCTATCAAATACAGAAAAACAAAAAAGAGTAGTGGAATTACTAGAAATAATTAAAGTATTAAATAGAGATATACGAGGAAGACAAGAAAATTTAAGTCCATTATTTATTATAGGTGGAATATATAATTTAAATACACCATATTTCTTAGGAAGAATAAAACTAGAAAATAAAGATGATGGATTTAGTATTAATACGAATGTGTTAAAAGACACAATGAAATTGAAAATTGGAGAAAATATAATTGAAAATGACACAAGAATAGGAATAGTAAAAGATATATTCAAAAATGAACAAGAATTAGAAAGCATTTTCCCTGAAAAAATATATGATGTACAAACATTTTTTGAGAAATTAGAAGAAGAGGTAAAAGAATATTATAAATAGGAGGTAAGAAATTTTGAAAATATTAAAATTAAAATTATTTCAAGAAACAGCATGCTACAAAAAGCCATTTGCATTTAAAGTAGCTGAAACTTACCCATTACCACCATATTCAACAGTGATAGGAATGTGCCATAAAGTAATAGGAGCAAAGCCTGGAGAGTTTTATCCTATGAATGTATCTGTGCAAGGAGAATATGAAAGTATATTTAGTAATTATCAAAATTTGAGAATGTTTAAAGGAAACGATAAAGTTACAGCAATGCCAAGAAATGTACATCAATTATTGAATGTAGAGTTGATTTTACATATCCAGGCAGAGGATGAAACAATAAACAAAATATACAAAAATATTATTGAAGGAAATGAAACATTTACATTAGGAAGAAATGAAGATTTAGTAAGAGTAGATGAGATAAAAATAATAAAAGAACCTTCAATTATTAAATATGGAGATTTAGATAACCATAATGCATATGTACCTTTAACTCAAATAGATGAGTATGTTCAAGGAATAAATTATAGATTAAATACAGTGTATAAAATTGAAAATAATCTAAGAAAATGGGAAAAAGTAGACGTAAAATATATAGAAAAAAGTACACAAGAAGAAATAGAAAATGTATTACAAGATGAGGACGGAGATTATATATTCTGGTATAAATAATTTTAGCCACATTTATTAAATGTGGCTAAAAATAGTATATAAAAGGGGTGTGGCACAATTGAAATATTATGCAAAATCTAATCCTAAAGAAACAATAATGGAACATACAAATAAATTATTAGAAAATTTAAAATTATTAAAAAACATATATGGAAAAGATATAGCAAAAAAAGAATTATTTGATGAAGAAAGATTTTGGTATTTACTAGAAATTATATGCAAATATCATGATATAGGAAAGGTATATACACCATTTCAGAATATGATATTAGAAAAAATAAAACAACAAATAATACCAACAAAATTTAGTAATGAAATAAAACATGAGCAATTATCTCCAATGTTTATACCAGCAGAAAAATTAGAATTAACAGAAAACGAAAAAATTCTAGTATATCAATCAATATATTATCATCATGAAAGAAAACATGAAGAAATTGATAAATCATATATTAGGCAAATAATAGAAGAAGACATACAACCCAAATTAAAAAGTATAAAAGAAGAATTAAGAATTGATATAAATGAAGAGCTAAATACACGTTATATAAAATATATAAAAAAAAGAATAACTGAAGAAAACGAATTATATAATGAATATTGCATGCTAAAGGGACTTTTACATAGGTTAGATCATAGTAGTTCAGGGCATTTAGAAGTAGAAGAAGATAACGAACAAATAATATCAGACTGTACAACAAAATTTATGGATAACAACAATTTTGAAAAGAATAAGCTACAAACATTTACGAGTGAAAACAGAGATAAAAACATATTAGTAATTGGTTCAACAGGAATAGGGAAAACAGAAGCAGCGCTATTATGGAGTGGAAATAGTAAAACTTTTTTTACACTACCTATACGAGTAAGCATAAATGCAATATTTGATAGAATTAGAGACAACCTAAAATATAAAAATGTAGGACTATTACATTCAACCGCATTAGATTATTTAGAAGAAACACAAGAATTTGAAAATGAAGAGGAAATTTATGAACAAACTAAAAACTTATGTTATAAAATAACCACATGTACGATAGATCAAATCTTTCCATTTGTTTTTAAATATAAAGGGTACGAAAAAATCTACTCAACACTAGGATATTCAAAAATAATAATAGATGAAGTACAAGCATATGCACCAGAGATTGTAGCAATTATTTTAAAAGGCATAGAAAAAATACATAATCTTGGAGGACAATTTATGATAATGACAGCAACTTTACCAAGAATATATAAAGACGAATTAGAAAAAATGAATATAAAATTTGAATATAACGAATTTATAAAACCGGAAAAAAGGCATTTAATAAAATTACAAAATCAAGAAATATTAGAAAATATAAACGATATATGTCAAAAAGGTAAAATGAGCAAAGTCCTAGTAATAGCAAATACAGTAGATAAAGCGATAGAAATATACTCAAAAATAAAAGGACAGGAAGATATTAGTGTAAATTTATTACATTCTAGATACATATTAAGAGACAGAAACGAAAAAGAAAAGCAAATAAAAAAATTTTCAAATTCAGAAGAAAACCATGGAATTTGGATAAGTACACAAATTGTAGAAGCATCGTTAGATATAGATTTTGATTATTTGTATACAGAGATGTCAACACTAGACAGTTTATTTCAAAGAATGGGAAGATGTTATAGAAAAAGAGAATACAAAACGAAAGAACCTAATGTATACATATATATAAAAAATGCAACAGGAATAGGCAAAAACAATGTATATAATGAACAAATACATGAAAAAAGTATAGAACTTTTAGAAAAATATAATAATCAACTATTAGATGAAGAAACAAAAATTAAATTGGTAGATAGACTGTATTCAAAAGAAATGTTAGAAGGAACACAATTTTATAAAGATTTTAAATCAGGTATAGAAGTATTAGATAATATTATAGACTATGATGTTGATAAATCAAAAGCACAAAATTTATTAAGAAATATAGCAAATACAACAGTTATTCCTAAAACAATATATGATGAAAATATTGAATTATTCAGACAATACTACGAATGTAAAGATTATAAAGAAAAACATAAAATAAGAAGAATGCTAAACAAGTTGACAGTAAGCATAAAGGTTTTACAATATAGCAAACGAGCACAATATATAATAAAAAATCCATATATGGACAAAAATGAAATCTCTATAATAGATTTACCATATGATTCAGAAAGAGGATTAATTTTAAATGAAGACAATGACCAAAATTTTGATAAACGTAGTTTTTAATAAGGAAGTGTATAAAAAATGAATATTACAGGAACTATGGTGTATTACTACTTTATTTGTGAAAGAAAATTATGGTATTTTGTAAATGCAATAAACATGGAGCAAAATAGCGAACTAGTATCAATAGGAAAAATACTAGATGAAACAAGCTATAAACGTGAAAAACATAGTATTTTAATAGATGACACCATAAATATAGATTTTGTTAGAAATGGTGCAATTTTACACGAAGTTAAAAAAACAAAATCTATAGAAGAAGCTGGAATTTGGCAATTAAAATACTATATGTATTATTTAGAACAAAGAGGAGTGAAAAACATATCAGCCAAAATTGATTTTCCACTATTAAGAGAAAGTAAGGAAATAGTACTGACACAGGATGATAGGAATGTACTAGAAAATGTAATAAAAAATATAAATGATATAATCAATACAGAAAAAATACCCAAAACAATGAATTCAAAAATATGTAAAAAATGCGCATATTACGATTTATGCTATGTTTAAAAATGGAGGTGGATAATGAAACAGTCATATTATTTATATAGAAGTGGAAGAATACAAAGGAAAGATAATACACTTGAGATAGTATACAAAGACAATACAAAAAAGTCAATACCAGTTGAAAGAGTAGATGATATATATGTGATGACTGAATTCGATTTTAATACTACATTATTAAACTTTTTAGCTCAATATGGTATAAATGTACATTTCTTTAACTATTATGGATTTTATACGGGAACATATTATCCTAAAGAATCGCTAATTTCAGGAAAATTATTGATAAAACAGGTAGAAAGTTATACCAATAAGGAGAAAAGGTTAAAAATCGCAAAAGCATTTATAGAAGCGGCATCATACAACATATACAGAAATTTAACATATTACAATAATAGAGGAAAAGACCTAAGTAACTATATGAAAGAAATAGAATTTTTAAGAACACAAATACCCTTAACAAAAGATGTTCAGGAATTAATGGGGATAGAGGGCAATATAAGAAAGATTTACTATGGCACTTGGAATATAATAATAAATCAAGATATTGCTTTTGAAAAGAGGGTAAAAAATCCTCCAGATAATGCAATAAATTCATTAATATCATATGTCAACACAATGATTTATACTAGAGTATTAAGTGAAATATATAAAACACAACTAAATCCTACAATAAGTTATTTGCATGAACCATCAGAAAGAAGATTTTCATTATGTCTTGATATAGCAGAAATATTTAAACCAATAATAGGAGATCGTCTAATTTTTGCAATGCTCAATAAAAAACAAATTACAGAAAAAGATTTTGAAAAAGGGTTAAACTTTTTATATATAAAAGATAGTGCAAGAAAAGATATAACAAAGCAGATAGATTTAAGACTTCAAACAACAATAAAACACAAAAAATTAGACAGAGAAGTAAGTTATGAATACTTAATAAGATTAGAAATATATAAATTAATAAAAACGTTATTAGAAGAAATAGAGTATGAAGGATTTAAAATGTGGTGGTAATATGTATGTTATATTAGTATATGATATTAATTTAGAAGAAAAAGAAGGACTAAAAGTACTTAGAAAGGTATTTAAAACATGTAAAAAATATTTAATACATATTCAAAATTCAGTATTTGAAGGAGAATTGCTAGAATCTCAAGCAATACAGTTAAATATTGAATTAGGAGAATATATCAGAAAAGATAAAGACAGTGTAATAATGTTCAAAAGTAGAAATCAAAAATGGTTAGACAAAGAATTTATAGGAAAAATAGAAGAAGATAAAACAAGCAATTTTTTATGATTAATATATCTGTCGATTTTAAATAAAGTAAAAAATATTGGAGAAAGACAGTTGACAAAATACTATAAAATGAAGTAAAGTATGAGTGATTAAAAAATCATACTAGAAGTATTATTAATAAAACTAAAAATCGACAGATTAGATAATAAAAAAGCCAAAGACATCAACAAAAAAAGCTAACCAGTTGTAATATAAATAAAGTAGAATATAAATTCTATACAGCTTTATACTGTACATATATTGTTAATTTGTTGTAATATAAATAAAGTAGAATATAAATCCTATTTAGGCTAGACTGTTTATGTCTAGCCTTTGAGTTGTAATATAAATAAAGTAGAATATAAATCTATTGTTGAATTGCTTTTTTTACTTTTCTTTTTTGTTGTAATATAAATAAAGTAGAATATAAATAGTTTCATTTAACCCTAATTCTTTCATTCTGCTAAAGTTGTAATATAAATAAAGTAGAATATAAATCCATTTTCATTAATTTATTTTTTATAAACTATTGAGTTGTAATATAAATAAAGTAGAATATAAATGCTTTTACCATTTTCTACACTAGTTTCATATCTTTTTTTGTTGTAATATAAATAAAGTAGAATATAAATGTAAACATGGCAATGTTGAACATATCTCCATACTTGGTTGTAATATAAATAAAGTAGAATATAAATGTTATTGCTCTGTATTGTGCTCTATTTACTTTTCCGTTGTAATATAAATAAAGTAGAATATAAATTTTAAATTTATAAAGTTTTCAATTTTAACTGTTTCTGTTGTAATATAAATAAAGTAGAATATAAATATTGTTGCTGAATTGCTAGTATTTGATAATGCACAGTTGTAATATAAATAAAGTAGAATATAAATCAAACAAATATCACAAAACAGGATTTAAATACAGGCGCGTTGTAATATAAATAAAGTAGAATATAAATACTGCACGGAAGTATGGAATTATTCGCATTAAGACTGTTGTAATATAAATAAAGTAGAATATAAATTTTAATAATTTTGCATTGTTCTTCACAATGGACTAGGGTTGTAATATAAATAAAGTAGAATATAAATATTGAACCTACAAAAAAGACAATTGAAGAACTGTCAAGTTGTAATATAAATAAAGTAGAATATAAATTCTTATAAACAGTATCTATTAAATCAAAGTATAATGTTGTAATATAAATAAAGTAGAATATAAATGAATTATTTAAACATTATGCAAAAGTATTTATGCAAGTTGTAATATAAATAAAGTAGAATATAAATGACGAAGAAAAAAATTCGTATGACGGGGAGAATAGGTTGTAATATAAATAAAGTAGAATATAAATATTGTCTTGTTGTGTGTCCTTTTGTTTGTCCTCTTTGTTGTAATATAAATAAAGTAGAATATAAATTAGTATTACTCCTTTATTTTTCTGGCATTTCATATGTTGTAATATAAATAAAGTAGAATATAAATATATTCTACTAATATACGAATGCCTCTCAAACCCTTGTTGTAATATAAATAAAGTAGAATATAAATTCTTTGATTATGTCTATATATCTTTAAACTATTTTGTTGTAATATAAATAAAGTAGAATATAAATATCAGAATGCAAATACTGGTGATAATTTTGATGAAGGTTGTAATATAAATAAAGTAGAATATAAATAATTTAATTAGTAATGCAGATAAATTGGCATATTGGTTGTAATATAAATAAAGTAGAATATAAATAATTTTAAAGTTTTCATATTGTTTATTATATTTATCGTTGTAATATAAATAAAGTAGAATATAAATGCTTCTGCTCTACTTAAATTACACGAAGAAGGTTGCGTTGTAATATAAATAAAGTAGAATATAAATAAATATTCTAAACAAGAAGAATTAGAACTGGAAATAGTTGTAATATAAATAAAGTAGAATATAAATTCAACTTACTTGTTTTTGCTATTTTAAATTCTACGTTGTAATATAAATAAAGTAGAATATAAATTTTTCTGCATTTGTTGCTACTGTAGTTTTTGTATTTGGTTGTAATATAAATAAAGTAGAATATAAATCTCTTATATAGACTTGCACTTTCGCTGTAACATCTTGTTGTAATATAAATAAAGTAGAATATAAATCATTTACTGCATTTTCCACAAATAGTATTGTCCGTAAGTTGTAATATAAATAAAGTAGAATATAAATATAAATCTTCTGTTTAATTCTTTACAAGCTACACAGTTGTAATATAAATAAAGTAGAATATAAATAACGGTCTATATTGTTTGACCTTTCAACTAGTTCCGTTGTAATATAAATAAAGTAGAATATAAATCTTTTAATAAATTTGTTTTCGTGCTTAAACTTGCATAGTTGTAATATAAATAAAGTAGAATATAAATTTCAAAAACAGAAAGGGCGATTTTTTTAAATCTATTGTTGTAATATAAATAAAGTAGAATATAAATTTTTTAAGAGACATTGCTAAAACATATGTAAGGGGAGTTGTAATATAAATAAAGTAGAATATAAATATGTTAATATATCTAAATTTTTTTTAGCTTGTTGCGTTGTAATATAAATAAAGTAGAATATAAATTATATTTGAGAATATTTATATGCTTCACTTGCAGACAGTTGTAATATAAATAAAGTAGAATATAAATTTTGGCATACCATTTAAATTTGCAGTGTCAACATTTGTTGTAATATAAATAAAGTAGAATATAAATGTAGAAGTTAAAACAACTATAATACCAAGTGAATTGTTGTAATATAAATAAAGTAGAATATAAATGCTATTCCTGCTAATGTTGATAAAATTATATCTTTGTTGTAATATAAATAAAGTAGAATATAAATACATATTTGGGAGATTATAACAGTGATATGCAAAAGTTGTAATATAAATAAAGTAGAATATAAATATCAAACAACTAGCACAAAACACAAATAAAATAACGTTGTAATATAAATAAAGTAGAATATAAATACTCTTTTTTTGTATAAAAAAATGAGTTGATTACGTTGTAATATAAATAAAGTAGAATATAAATATTTTTACGGTAATCGTAAAACTAAATAGTACAATTGTTGTAATATAAATAAAGTAGAATATAAATTCTGTTTTTATGTCTGAAAATAAGCATAAAGAATGTGTTGTAATATAAATAAAGTAGAATATAAATATGTAATATTCTTTATCTATTTCACAAATAATCGCGTTGTAATATAAATAAAGTAGAATATAAATGTTTTATCTTTTGCTATATATACAAAAGCATTACGTTGTAATATAAATAAAGTAGAATATAAATCTAAACTTCCTGAAAAGTTTTCTGCGTTTGTAACTGTTGTAATATAAATAAAGTAGAATATAAATTGCCTCTTGAGCTGTAGTTCTAACATTAAATTCTTTGTTGTAATATAAATAAAGTAGAATATAAATTTTTGCTGGTAAACATATTTTATAATTAGTTGTGCCGGTTGTAATATAAATAAAGTAGAATATAAATTCTATTGATTTTAAAATTTCAATATCGCTCATTTCGTTGTAATATAAATAAAGTAGAATATAAATATAAGCAAAAAACAGGCTTATAGGCTTTATAAAAAGTTGTAATATAAATAAAGTAGAATATAAATGAAAAGTTAAATGAAGAAGGGTTAAAATTATATAAGTTGTAATATAAATAAAGTAGAATATAAATTTGTATATTGCAAGTCAATTATATAAAGACGATGAGTTGTAATATAAATAAAGTAGAATATAAATCAAGCAAATCCTATTGAATTGTTTCCACTTATTTCTGTTGTAATATAAATAAAGTAGAATATAAATTAATCATTTTCTAGTCTCTTGTCTTCTAGTTCTCTGTTGTAATATAAATAAAGTAGAATATAAATGAAAAGGAGGTTGTAAGTTAGAGGTGGTTTAATTGGCTAAGTTGTAATATAAATAAAGTAGAATATAAATTATTTATAAAACTTGCGATTTTTCTTGCTATAGGCGTTGTAATATAAATAAAGTAGAATATAAATTAAGCATTCATCATCATATCTATTTGCCATAACTCCTGTTGTAATATAAATAAAGTAGAATATAAATGCTAAAAAGAAAATGGGATTGGACCTTGCTTGGATTAGTTGTAATATAAATAAAGTAGAATATAAATATTTTGGATAGTGAAGGTAATGTTGTAAAGTTTAAGTTGTAATATAAATAAAGTAGAATATAAATAAATGCAAAGAAAAACAAAGGAGGAACAGGAGCAGCGTTGTAATATAAATAAAATAGAATATAAATATTTTCATCTGATAATTTTGTTATCTGTTTTCATAAATTTTATATTTTTTATTGACAAGTAAGAAAATTTAATTTATAATTTATTTAGTTTGTATATATTTTTATTTTTAATGTAGCTATTATAATTTGCTTGTGTAATAGCTATATCGTTATTTTGTGCATATTCAACAATTTGTGCTTATCTATGTATTATATGGATAAGCACATTTTTATTGTAAAAAAACAATAAAATAAAGTAGAACTACATTCTCTACTTCTTGGTGGGCCGGGATGGATTCGGCGAGCCGCGTCGGAAAAAATGTCCACCGGACATTTTTCTTATCCTCCTTTTCGAATCCTCCCCAAAAAAAATAAACCACTCCATAACTTTGTTATGAACTGGTTTATTTTGGTGGGCAGGGATGGATTCGAACCATCGTACTCGAATGAGAACAGATTTACAGTCTGCCGCCTTTAGCCACTCGGCCACCTACCCATAAATAAAATATAAATAATATGCTTGGTGCTCCCTCAAGGATTCGAACCTTGGACCCACCGGTTATGAGCCGGTTGCTCTGACCAACTGAGCTAAGGGAGCATTTCTCAAGCACGAAATTTATTATAAGATATTTTTTCTGACTTGTCAATACATATTTTAAAAAATTTTTATAAATTTAATAAAAAATAATCTAAATTTCAATGAATTACTCTATATTTCCTATTTTTTCGACATTTTATTTACAAAGGGCTAAAAAAGATATATAATAACCACAAAAAGAAGAAAGAAGATGATTAAATGAAATTAAATGAAGTTTTAAAAAACATAGAAATAAAAAATAGCAAAAACATGAAAAATGTTGAAATTACAAATATATCTTCAGATTCTCGTGTTATTAAAGAAAATGGATTATTCTTTGCTATAAATGGCTATAACAAAGATGGAATAGAATATATAGAATCAGCAATTTCTAATGGAGCAGTAGCAATAATTGTAGAAGGTAGTGTAAATTTAGATATATTAGAGATATCAAAAGAAATTCCAATTGTATCAGTTGAAAAAATGAGATATAGTTTAGCGATAGCTAGTTGCAATTTAAATGATAATCCTTCACATAAACTAAAAGTAATTGGAGTAACAGGAACAAAAGGAAAAACAACATCAACATTTATGATTAAATCAATACTAGAAGCACATGGACTAAAAGTAGGATTAATAGGCAGTATAGCAATATATATAGGAGACAAACAACTTGAAATAACAGATAGAACAACACCAGAAAGCTATAAAATTCAAGAATCTCTAGCACAAATGGTTCAAGAAAATGTAGATGTAGCAATTATAGAAGTGTCTTCACAAGCAATGAAATTAGATAGAGTAACAGGTTGCAAATTTGATGTTGCACTATTCACAAATTTAACAGAAGACCATATAAGCCCAAGGGAACATAAAGATATGGATGATTACTTTAATGCAAAAATGGAACTTATAAAACTAACTCCAAATGTAGTTATAAACTTAGACAATGAATATACAACTAACATTCCACAGATTTTACCAGATAAACATTATACAACATTTAGCATGAAAAATGAAAATGCAGATATATTTGCAAAAAACTTAAAACCATCAAATGCATATGTAGACTTTACGTTATGTATGAATTCTTCAGAAAACGATGTTAGAGTTTCTATACCAGGAGAATATATGGTATATAATGCATTAGGAGCAATAAGTGTAGCCTTGTATTTCAATGTAACAACAGAAGAAATAAAAGAAGCACTAAAAAATGTAAAAGTATTTGGAAGAAGTGAATTAGTTCCAAACAAATTAGGACTTACAATTATGATTGATTATGCTCATACTCCTGCAAGTTTGGAATCTATTTTAAAAACGGTTAAACCATATACTAAAGGAAGAGTTATTTGTACATGGGGTGTAGGAGGAGATAGAGATAAAGCAAAACGTCCAATAATGGGAGAAATATCTGGGAATTTAGCAGACTATACAATACTTACCTCAGACCAAGTTCGTACAGAAGATCCTATGGGAATATTAAAAGATATTGAAGTTGGATTAAAAAGAACAAATGGAGAATATACAATAATATTAAATAGAACTGAAGCTATAAGATATGCCATTTCAATAGCAACAAAAGATGACATAATAGTACTTCCAGGGCTTGGAAATGATTTATATATTGAGTATATGAATGTAAAATATCCATATAATGAACGTGAAGTAATACATGATATCATAGAAGAAATGCTTGCAGAAAAAAATTAATATAAAGGAGCAATTTTATGAATATTAGTTTAGATTGGTATAAAGTATTTTATGAAGTAGCAAAAGCAAAAAACATAACAGATGCAGCACATAAACTCTATATCTCACAACCAGCTGTAAGTCAAATAATAAAGCAATTAGAAGAAAAAATCAACACAAATTTATTTATAAGAACTCAAAAAGGAGTAATTTTAACAAAAGAAGGAGAAGTGTTATATAAATATATTTCAGAAGCTATAGAAAAAATAAGCTTGGGAGAAAAGAAACTAGAAGAACATATAAATCTAGAAAATGGAGAGATACGTATTGGCTCAAGTGATATGTGCCTTAAATATTATTTGCTTAAATACTTAGAACAGTTTCAAGAAAAATATCCTAAAATAAAAATTAGTATCACAAATTGTCCTACACCAGAAACAATAAAATTGTTGGAAGAAGATAAAATCGATTTTGGACTAATAAGCGAACCATTCAAAGTAGACAATCAATTTAAGGTTATAAAAGTGTGCCAAATTGAGGATATATTTATATGTGGTGAAAAATATAAAAAAGTATCTGAAAATCAAGTAAAACTAGAAGAATTAAATAGTTATCCAGGAATTTGCCTAGAAGAAAATACAAGTACTAGAAAATATATAAATAAATATTTTGAATCTAACAATATAGAATATGCACCTAAATATGAATTGGCTACAAGTGATTTAATTGTAGATTTTACAAAAAGAAATTTTGGAATTGGCTGTGTTGTAGATAAATTTGCTCAACAGGCAATAAAAAATAAGGAAGTCTATAAAATAAATGTAGAAAAACAGATTAATCCAAGACATATATGCATAATAAAAAAAGAAAAATTAATTTCAAGAGTATCAGAGGAATTATTGAGATTTATTAGCGATAAGGAAAACTTATAACAAGAATAAGAAAAATGTATTTTACTTATAAAACAAAATGATATAAAATAATAATGTAGTTAAATTCTACATTATTTTTTTTGTTTGGAGGTAATAAAATGGTAATAGCAATAGTAGGAGCTAATTGGGGAGACGAAGGAAAAGGCAAAATGAGTGATATTTTGTCAAAAGATGCAAATGTGGTAGTTAGATACCAAGGAGGAGCAAATGCAGGACATACAATAGTAAATGAATATGGAAAAACAGCACTTCATCTTTTGCCATCTGGTATATTTAGAGAAAATGTAATAAATGTTATAGGGCAAGGTGTTGCATTTGATATTAAAGCATTCTTTAGTGAACTAGATGAAATTAAATCAAAAGGTATGAAAAATCCAAATATAGTAGTTTCAGATAGAGTTCAAATATTAATGCCATATCATATTAAACTAGATGAACTGGAAGAAGAAAGATTAGGAAAAGCAAGCTTTGGCTCTACAAAATCAGGTATAGCACCATTTTATTCTGACAAATATGCAAAGATAGGGATTCAAGTTTCAGAAATATATGATGATGAATATATAAAGAACAGATTAACAAATATATTAACAGCAAAAAATAAATCAATAGCAGCATTATATGGAGAAGATAAACAAATAAATATTGAAGAAATGTATGAATACTTAATTAAATTTAGAGATAAACTAAAACCATACTTGTGCAATACTGTAAAACTTTTAAATGATAAAATAAAAAATAATGAAACAATTATATTAGAAGGACAATTAGGAACACTAAGAGATTTAGATAATGGAATATATCCATTTACAACATCATCATCTCCACTAGCAGGTTTTGGAACAGTTGGTGCAGGTATTCCACCATATGAAATAAAAAAGATATATGCTATAACAAAAGCATATTCATCATGTGTTGGAGCAGGAGCTTTTACAACAGAAATGTTTGGAGAAGAAGCAAAAACATTAAGAGATATAGCAGGAGAATATGGAGCAAAAACAGGAAGACCAAGAAGGGTTGGATGGTTTGATGCAGTTGCAACTAGATATGGTTGCATGGTTCAGGGAGCAACAGATGTAGTAATGTCTCTAGTAGATGTTTTAGGTTATCTTGATAAAATACCAGTATGTACAGCATATGAGATAGATGGAAAAATTATAAAAGATTTTCCAACAACAATGGAATTAAATAAAGCAAAGCCAATATATGAATATTTAGAAGGTTGGAAATGTGATATTAGTAATATAAAAAAATATGAAGACTTGCCAGAAAATGCAAAAAAATATATTGAATTTATAGAAAAAGAAATTGGTTATCCTATAACAATGATTGGTAATGGACCAAAAAGAGAAGACATAATTATAAGATAAGAGGAGTCAAAAAATCCACTTTTACAGTGGATTTTTAAATTTTTTTATGCTATAATTGTATGCAAATTTTGTATGATGGAGGTAAAAATGAATCAAACAAAAAGAAGGATTTTTAACACTGCCATAAAATTATTTTCAGAAAAAGGTTATGATAATACAAATATAGAAGAAATAACAGCCATAGCAGGTGTAGCAAAAGGAACATTATACTATCACTTTACTAAAAAGGAAGATATTTTTGATTTATTAATAGAAGAAGGACTTAAATTATTAAAAAATAATATAGAACTAAAAACAAAAGAATGTAAAACTGCACAAGATAAAATAAAAGCGGTCATCTTAGTACAAATAAAAGTAACAGTAAAATATGAGAACTTTTTAAATGTTGTATTTAGCGAACTTTGGGGTTCAGAAAATAAAAATATAAAATGTAGAAAAGCTATGTTTGAGTACATAAAAACTCTAGAAAAAATAATTAAAGAAGGAATCGAAAATGGTGAATTCTATGATGGAAATGTAGAAGCATTAGCTTCAGGAATTTTTGGAGTTACATGTTCTAGTTTGATTTATAGATTAAAAAGAGATAGAGAAGTGGATGTAGAAGAAGTCTATAAAGGCTTTATAGATACAGTGATTCGAGGACTAATGAAAACTGACCAGTCAGTCTAATGACATTTAAAAACTTTTATGTTATAAATATATATGCAAATTACGAGGAGGAAAAAAAGTGGATATTCTTAAAAAAATACCAAAACTTAAATTTTCAGATATAAAAATGAAAGACATAGAAGAAATTGAAGAATTAAATGTCGACTATTCAAAACTAGAAAAGAAAATGAAAAATGAAAAGGTTCCAGTTGTTTATGAACCTACAAAATATAGAACAATAAAAGAAGTATTTTTACAAAACACTGAAAAATATGCAAAAAAAGAGTTCGTATTAGAAAAAACAGATCCAAAGAAAAAATATGAAACAAAAACATATGGAGATTTTAAAAAAGACGTAACGAACTTAGGAACAGGTTTAACAAATTTATTATCAGGACTAAAAGGAAAAAGAGTAGTTATTGTAGGTCATACTACATATTATTGGTATGTATCATATATGACAATGCTTTGCTCTGATGGAATTGCAGTCCCAGTAGATAAAGAATTACCAGAGAATGAATTTATTAATGTTATAAATAGGTCAAGAGCAGATGTAATAATCTACAACAAAAAGAAAAAAGAATTAATAGAAAAAACAAAATCAGCATTAACAACTGTGCAATATTTTGTTGAAATGAATTCAGAAGCAGAATTCAACAAAACAGATAAAACAATAGGAATAGAAAAAATAATTGCAGATGGAGAAAAATTAGTAAAAAAAGGCGATAAAAAATACATAAATATAAAAATAGAACCAGAAGATTTTAAAGTACTAATCTTTACTTCAGGAACAACAGCAGAATCAAAAGGAATTATGCTATCTAGTAAAAATTTAGCAGAAAATATTAATGCAGTATCAGCATATGTAAAAATATATCCAACAGATAGATTTTTCTCAGTATTACCATTACATCATTGTTATGAATCAACAATAGGATTCTTAGTTCCAGTAGCAAGCGGAGCAAGCATAGCAATATGTGAGGGATTAAAGCATATAGTACAAAATTTAAAAGAAACACATCCAACAATAGTTTTAGGTGTTCCTTTATTAATTGAAAGTATTTACAAAAAAATTAATGAAACAATTAGAAAAAACAAAAAAGAAACACTAGTAAATTCAATGATACATATGACAAATGCATTAAGTGCTGTAAATATTGATATAAAAAGAAAAGTATTTAAAGAGATACATGATAATTTAGGCGGAAACATGAGAATTATAGTATCAGCAGCAGCGCCAATAGATCCAAAAGTAGGAAAATGGTTATCAGATATAGGAATAAAATTCTTACAAGGCTATGGGTTAACAGAAACTGCACCAATAGCAACATTAACACCTGATTTTAATCCAACAATTGGTTCTGTTGGAAAACCAGTTATATGTACAGAAATTAAAATTGACAATCCAAATGAAGATGGAGAAGGAGAAATTCTAATAAAAAGTACATCACTAATGCTTGGATATTATGAAAATCAAGAGGCAACAGACGAAGTAATAAAAGATGGATGGTTCCATTCAGGAGACTTAGGTTATATAGATGAAAATGGATTTATTTATATCACAGGAAGAAGCAAAAATGTTATTGTAACTCAAAATGGAAAAAACATATATCCAGAAGAAATTGAATTAATGCTAGGAAAAGTACGAGAAATAAAAGAATGTATGATTTATGGAAAAGAAGATAAAGGTAATGAATTAAAAATAACAGCCAGAGTAATTCCAAATAAAGAATATATTGAAGAGCATTATGGTAAAGACTTAGGAGACAAAGAAATACATAAAATTATATGGGACAAAATAAAAGAAGTAAATAAAAAATTAGTTTCATATAAAGTTATTAAAGAATTAGAAATAAAAAATGGTGAATTTGCGAAAACAACAACAATGAAAATAAAAAGAGCAGAAGAGCTTAAAAAGAATGTTGGAGTTTAAAATAAATATAAATAAGAAAGGATGAAGATAAAATGAATGAAGAAGAAATTTTCCAAGCTCTAAAAGAGCTAATAGTAGAACAACTAGGAGTTGACGAAGAAAAAGTAACAATGGAGGCAGCATTCACAGATGATTTAGGTGCAGACTCATTAGACGTTGTTGAATTAGTAATGTCAATAGAAGAAAGATTTAATGTAGAAATATCAGATGACCAAGCAGATAAAATCTTAGAAGTAAAAAACCTAGTTGATTATATAAAAAACAATATTTAAAAAATATAGAACTCTCAGTTATAAAAACTGGGAGTTTTATTATTAAAATTATATCAGCAAGAAAGTTGTCAATCATAGTTTTTAGAGACACATAAAAAAGGTGATTTGGACATGGAGACAGAATTTATGGCTATAGAGTTTTAGAAATATTAACTATCAATTTACCTTAAATATATTTCTGTTATATAATTATGGCAAAAAGGAAGGGGGAGTTTGATGTATAGTAGTAAACATACAAAAAACAAAATCTTGAAAAAGACCATTGCAACAATGCTATTGTTTGTGATGGTCTTTCAATTTATGCCCAACATTGTTATAGCGGTTAACGATATGACAAAAAACGACAAAACAATCGAAAGCTTAGAAAAACACATTAAAGAAACAGAAGAAGCAAAAGAAGCAGAAGCGCCAGTAGTAGTAGGCGAATTAGAAGAGCAAAAACAGTAAATGGAGTAACAACACAATATCACTTAGAAGGAACAAATGTAATATACGAGAAAAAAGACGGAAGCAATGACGTAATATATTACAGCTACGATGAAAATGGAAACATAATAGGACTAAAATACAACAACACAGAATACTACTATATCAAAAACCTACAAGGAGATATAATAGGAATACTTGACAATAACTTACAGCAAATAGTACAATATACATATGACAGCTGGGGCAACCCAATCAGCATAAAAGACGCAGACGGAAACGAAATAACAGACACAACACACATAGGAATAATAAACCCATATAGATATCGTAGTTATAGATATGATACAGAGACCGGATTATATTATTTGCAGAGTAGGTATTATAACCCAGAGTGGGGTAGGTTTTTAAATGGTGATAACTATGGTGGACAAATAGGAGGAATTTTAACTCACAATATATATGCATATTGCTTGAATAATCCAATAAACAACTATGATCCAGATGGAGATATAGCTTTTGCAATACCTTTCATTGTAGGAGGCATTAAAGATTTTATATTAGCTGCAGTAGGATTGGCAGGAGGAATTGCAATTGGTGGAACTATCATTGATAATATTAAGGATAATGATAAGTCTAAAGAAAAAACGAAAGAAGTAGCAATACCAAATACAAAACCAATAGAAATTGAGTATTGGAAAGCTAGTAAGAGAGCTACACCAGGGACTCCGTTAACAAAATATGAGGCTTTAAATCAAGTTTTAGAAGGAAACAACATCATATGTGCTAATCAGTCCGCAGCATATGAAATAGTTAAGTTTTTTCCTCAAAGATTCATTGAAATCGATAGAGATAAAAACGGTAATCCTAGGTTAGGATATTATTATCATTATCATATAAATGATAAACACGGAAAACCACATATTTGGTTTTATGGGCATGTTTATTTAGAACCATACCTTGAGAAAAGATAGGGGGATAAATTTAGTATGGAATATTATAAAGAATGTTTTATAAACAATAAATCCGTTGAAGAAGAAAAAAATCACAAAATCGAAGAAAGAGAACTATTAGAAAATGCAGAAAAAATATTGAATAACAGACATGATACACATATTGTTAAAATGTATTTTGAAAAAAACAATTTTATAATGGATTTAGACAAAAAAGTGTGGGGACAAGCAAGAATAGTATTTATTAATGCTAGTGTAAAATACAATAATACCAAGAAAAAAAATAATACAATGAATAATGAAGAGATACAAAATGAATATTGGTTATTTTATAAAATTCATAAAACATTTAATCACTTAAAAATTGATATTTCCCTTAGTAAGTATGATATTTCTATATTATGTGATGATATATATGTGAAAGTAGAAGAAAAAGAATATTTTAATAAATTATATGAAAGTTGTACAATTAATTTATATGAAGAAATATATGATGATAAAGAGGGAATTGCTAATGCAGTTTTAGATAAAGAAATTAATTGTGGCAAAAAAAAACTTACCACTTGGGAACAGTTACTATTTAGTTTTGTACAAATATATGAACATTTTAGTTCATATAGATATAGAAATATTGATACATTAATGGGAATGAATTATTATAATTATTCACTAAAAGAACAAGAAAAAATATATATACAACTATTTAAAAATCTTGAAAAGAATATTATTGAAAGCGTACAAATTTTGGAAGAATATCAGGATATTATTAATGAAAAAGAACTAAAAGAAATTATTATTGAATTATTAACAATATATAATAAAGAAAAAATAAAAATAGCAGATAAAAACAAATTATATTTACAATTAACTTATGATATGAATATTGATTTTAATAGAATATATAAAAGGATTTTAGACTGTATTTATGAAGGATTAATTAAATAATATGAAAACCGAGTTTTGCCATCGACAAAGTAGACACGGGGACGGGGTTTATGTCTATAACAGATACAGATGGACAAGAAATAACAAATCAAAATAATATAGGAATAATAAACCCATATAGATACCATAGTTATAGATATGATACTGAGACCGGATTATATTATTTGCAGAGTAGGTATTATAACCCAGAGTGGGGTAGGTTTTTGAATGGAGATGGCTATGGTGGACAAATAGGAGGGATTTTAACTCATAATATATATGCTTATTGCTTAAACAATCCTACAAGCAATTATGATCCAAATGGGACATTTGCAATTGGAATAGGATCTTTAGTGTAAGTAGTTGTAGGTCTAATAGCAATAGTAGCAATACCAGAAGAAACATGGATAGCAACTGCAGAAGCAACTGCACAAGTAGCAAGTTGGGTAGCGAGTTCTGTTGGAAATGCAATAAATACAATAACAGGAAAAAAGGCGACAGTAAAAACGCAAACTAAATATAAAGAAGTCAAACATACAGTTTACACTCTAAAAGATAGTGCAGGTATGGTACAATATGTTGGCAGAACTACTAATCCTGAAAAAAGAAAAATTGCACATAGAAATAATCCTTTTAAAGCAAATTTAGAATTTTATATAGAAAAAGACAATTTAACTAAACCAGAGGCAAGAGGACTTGAACAATATCTTATAATGTACTATTCTACACTAAATAGAAACAACCAAATGAATAATCAAATAAATGGAATAGCAAGGAACAATCGCAAGTATAATATTTATATGAATGCTGCACAAATATATTTCTTTGATAGTGAAACATATGTAGGACCATAAATTGATTTATTATAAATGTTGGGGAGAAAACAAAACTCCCTAACAAAGAAAGGAAGTAAAAGAAATGGGAACATGGGGAGTAAATTTGTATCAAGATGATACAACATTAGATGTAAAAGATACATATAAGGACAAATTGCATAGAGGAAAAACAAACAAAGAGGCTACAGAAGAAACAATTGAAGAAAATCAAGACATGCTAGAGGATATAGAAGAAGCATCTTTATTTTGGTTCGCATTAGCTGAGACCCAATGGAGATTAGGACGATTAGAAGAAGATGTAAAAAAAGAAGCGTTAAAGTGCATAGAGGAAGGTACAGACTTAGAACGATGGAAAGAAGACATAAGCTTATATGAAAGAAGGAAAAAAGTATTAGAAGAGCTAAAAGAAAAACTACTTAGCCCACAGCCACCTGAAAAGAAGATATCAAAGTATAGAATATATAAATGCGAATGGAAAATAGGCGATGTATTTGCATACAAATTAAAAAGTGAGTATGCAGAACAAAACCAATTAAAAGACAAATATTTAATAATACAAAAAGTAGATGAGACAATATGGTGGCCAGAACATACAATTCCTATTGTAAGGGTAAAAATTACAGAAAATGATATAATTCCAAAAACAGAAGAAGAAATCAATAAATTGAAGTATATTCAGACATCTACTTGTTTTTTTCGAGACAGATTTGCAGGAAGTTCAGCAATAATACCATTAGAAGAACAAATTAAAGGAATGTCATTTGAAACAGATGAATATGGTTTATTACCAGAATATCAATTAACTATAATAGTTACATCAAAAAGTGCAGCAAATAAATTTAAAGAGGAATTGATATATCTAGGCAACTACACAAACATTAAGCCACCTAAAATTGAATTTATACCTATTACAAAAATGAATTTAAACACAATTAGATGGCAAGACTTAGAAACGGAACTTATAGACAGCTATTTATTACATAATATGAGACAATCTCCAATATACAAGAAAGAACAGAGAAATTAAAAATTTGACTTAAGTAAAAAAGACAAACGTAGAACAAACATAGGAAGATTTTACTTTGGGGACACCTTCCAAAACAGGTTGATTTGTTTGAAAAAAGAAGCATAATTAAAAAAAGTAGTTGGGAAGATTAGTATAAATTTAAGTTATCTATACTAATATATGGACAAATGTATAAGAAAGAAGAAAAAAGTTTAGGAGACTTATTTAGAAATAGAGAAGAATTAGTATATGATAAAAAATATTTTATTTGAATAGTGAGTTTATGATAAAGTATGTAGAAAACAAAATTCTTTGGAATTTCTAAGAGAAACAATGGAGATTTCAAGAGCAAAATAAAAAGCTGTTTTAGGAAGGTGTCCCCATAAGCATTGTAAGCATTGTAAGATAGATGGAATGGAGGGTTTAAAAGGTGAACCAGCATATATTATAGATTGGTATGAATTATCAGATGAACCCAAAATTATATTATATAGTGCAAAAGTAAGACCAATCGGAGTTATGTTTGTAAAAGCATCAATAACTAGCATAAAAATATATTGTGAAAAAATTAATGTTGAAGAAAAGGAAATTTCATAACAAAACTAGTATCAACCAAATAGGATGGGGTGAAATAGAGTGGAAATAGGAATTAATGAATTATTTGAAATGCTAAGTTCTAATAATGATGAAAAAATACAAAAAATTGGAATTGAAGAAGGGAAAAAAATAAAAAATCTACATTTCCTTATGCAACCAATTGGTGAAAAAAGCAGTTGGGAAAATTGTGCAAGAATTATAGTACAGAAATCAGACGAAATTTTGAGTGAGTATGACCTATTCCTATTTGAATGGCTACAAGATGAAAATTGGCCTGGATTTGAAATAATCTATAATAGAATAAAAACTATGCCCGCAGAATTAATACATAGCAGTTATATCTATAGTATAAAAAAAGCAATAAAAGAAAAACACGAAACAAAATGTGATACATGGTTAATTACCCTGCTTGAACTTGCTAATAACAAAAAACTATATAATATATTAGAGAAAAAAGAAAAGAAAATTATTAAAAAATATATGAGAAAATATAAAAAAACATTGGAAGAAAGAAAAGTATGGCAAAAAGAATGGTATGATAATGTAGAGAAAAATCATTTTCCACTTAAACTAGAAGTTATTGATGATGATAAAAATTTAAAAACAGAAGATATCTTTTCTAAAGAATATAAAAACACACTTAATAAAGTGAAACATCTGCTACCAAAGGGTAATGAAGAAGAAACATATGGAGAAATTTTTAAGACGTATTTACATAAAACAAAAATGCTTCTTCCAAACGAAATACAAGATAAAATATCAGATATTAGATTATTAACATTAGGCAAGGTATTTAGAAAAGAATATAGTCTAATAGAAAAAGCGATAAATTTATTTTAACTTAGAAGGATGGAATAGACACATGAGAATGCCAGAGAGTCTACAATTTCTGTGCTACAAACCAATAATCTTTGTCACATGTCTATTTAAGCAAATATTTTTTTAGGAGGTATAAAAAATGACTATAACATATAAGAATAAAACAGAATTCGAAGATTTATATTTACATGACTTTAATATAAAGGAATTTAATTATAACGATCTTGAAAAAAATATTACAATAAGAGCTACTAATGGGTACATAAAAAAAGAGATTTATTTTAAATTTACAAATGTTCTATTATGTGAAATAACAGGAGAAGAACACAGGGGAGGTATAGATATAATAGATTGGTACGTATTACCAGAAAACGAAAAAGTTATAGCTTTAAACAAGCCTTTCCAATCAGTAGGAATAGCACTTATAAAAGCATCAATGGATACTGTAAAAATATATTGTGAAAAAATTGATGTTGAAGAGAAAGATTTCATAAATAAGGCTAATAAGGATAAAGCTTATTAATATACACTTTTAAGTTAATGTAAATTTTATTTATCGGGGTAATAAATATGACAATGATGATAGGAGTTGTATTATCTAAAAATATAAATAGGATAAAATTAAATAGAATAAGAAAAGATACTGGATTAGCCTTGTTAAAAGCACGAAATGAATATGTAAACAGACAGTTAGAACGTGACGAGAGTTTCTTTCAAGCAACATCTCATGGAATAGATTCAAGTTCAGGGATAGGAGCATATGAGTTTTATACAAAAGATTTAACTCCAATTTTAGAAATACCTGAAAAAGAAACAAGAGATATGATGATGAAATCAGCTCTGGAGCTAAGACAAGGTTACAATTCAGATGCAACTAAATGGTTAGAAACAATAAAGAAAATAAAAAACAAATATAAAGTACCAAAAATAGGAATCATTTATTTTAACGGCTATACAACAATAAACGAGATAAAATTAGACATTATAGAAAGAATAAAAATGGATATAGAGCTACTTTCTGTAGAAAATCTAATGAAAATAGAAAAAAATACGCTGGTGTTTTTTGAATAATAGACACGGGGACGGGTTTTATGTCTATTTATGGGTGGAGGGTATGCTAATTTTAATCATTTTGACTTAAGAATCCTAATTGGACCAAATTATGGTGATGATGCTAATGATCATTACTATATACAATATGGTATAGATTTATATTATGAATACTTTTAATTAGGAGATGAGAACCATGAAATACAAATTATCATTAATAATATTAATTATAATTATAGTTATATATATTATAAGTTGCTATTTTAATTTTATAATGCCAACATGTAAGTATAAAATGGCAAAAAGGTTTAGAACGAATAGAGAACTATTTGAAAAAGTAGTAGAGGAATTATCGAAAGAAGATTATATATATTTTAAAAGATATGATGAAACAATTGTTATATACATACATGAGCATATAGAAGAAAAAGTAAATATTATTAAAGTTGAAGAGAAAGATTATTATAAGTATAAATCAACTATTGAAATAATAAAAAAATTAGAATTAGAAACGGTAAATAAAGAAAATAGAAGTATAAATTTCTTTGTTGAAACGCCACAATTTAGTTTTGATTGCTATTCAATTGCTTATATGCCTGACTATGAAGATTATATATCACACGGATATAAAATTAGAAAAAAAGAACAGCTAGCAGATAACTGGTATTACATAGTTACAATGAGGTAGACATGGGGATGGGTTTTATGTCTATTGAAACAATAACAGAAGGCAACATACTAAAAGCAACATACCATTATAGACACGGGGACGGGGTTTATGTCTATAGTTTTTTAGAGTATAGAAAAAACTAAGTGATAGTATCTACCTTCAAACCCTACAGACAACAACTCCGTCCCCATGTCTATCAGATGACCAAGCAGATAAAATCTTAGAAGTAAAAAATCTAGTTGATTATATAAAAAACAATATTTAAAAAATATAGAACTCTCAGTTATAAAAACTGGGAGTTTTATTATTAAAATTATATCAGCAAGAAAATTGTCAATCATAAGAATGATTGAGGGTTTACAAACATTTTATCAAAATTACTGTACAATAGCCTACAAAGTATGATATAATCTTACAGATAATAAAAGGAAAAAGGATGTAATAAAATGTTAGAACTAATATTAGAACTAATAAAAGTAATCATATTAATGATAGGAGTTATATTAATATATGATGCAAGAAAAATTACAAAAAAGATGTTTAGTTTTGGTGATCAAAATGAAGCAACATTAACTCTAAAGATAATAGGATTTATTATGTGTACAATAGCTGGCATCCTAATTATTATTTAAAACAAACCTTTGAAAGGAGAACAATGTGAAAACTGAAAAATTAATGCAAATAGCACGTAGTTTTGATATTGACGCACAACCTGTTAAAACAACATTGATTGATATTGGACACATTAATAAAACATATATAATTGATTATGACAATAATGAGAAATATATATTGCAATATGTAAATACAAATGTGTTTCCAAACCTAAATGAACTAATGAGTAATGCACAGAGAGTTACAAATTATATAGGAAAAAAGGGAAACATTACAACAATAGAATTTATTAAAATAAAAGATAGTGACGAATATATATATAATAAAAACTGGAGAATGCAAAAATTTATAGAAAATACAAAAACATATTTAGCAACAGAAAGTTTAGAAAAATTATATGAAGCAGGGAAAGCGGTAGGAAACTTTCAAAAAGAAGTAGAAGGATTTGATGCAAATACTTTATATGAAGTAATACCAATGTTTCATTATACACCAAATCGTGTAGCACAGCTAAAAGAAGCAATAGAAAGTAAGGAAAATAGAAAAAAAAGACCAGAACGATTTGAAAAAGCAAAAAAAGAAATTGAATTTTTAACAGATGAAAAAAGAATAAGTAGAACGGACAAAATAGTCGAAGGGTTAAAGTCTGGAAAAATCCCATTAAGAGTAACACATAATGATACTAAATTAAGTAATATATTATTTGATGCTCAAACAGAAAAAGCAGTATGTTTAATTGATTTTGATACAATTATGCCAGGTTCAATTGTATATGATTTTGGTGAAGGAATAAGAAGTGGTGGAACAACATCTAAAGAAGATGAGCAAGATACAACAAAAATATACTTTGATTTAGAAAGATATGAAGCATTTACAAAAGGATTTATGGAAAAAGCAAAAGACGTTATTACAAATGAAGAAGTAGAAATGTTACCATTAGGTGCATGGATGATGACATATGAAAACTTGATTAGATTTTTAACAGATTATTTAAATGGTGATATATATTTTTCAGTAAATCCAGAAATTGAAGATCACAATTTAATACGTGTTCGAGCACAGAGCGAGATTCTTAAACAAATTGAGCAAAATGAAGAAAAAATGAAAGGAATGATAAAAAAATGGATTATAAAGAATTAGCAGATTTAATATTTCCAAATGCAAAAGATATAGAATATTATGAGGAAAAATACCCAGAAAGAAATTTACCAGAAGGAGCAATGGTTACACGTTTTGCACCTAGCCCAACAGGATTTGTACATATTGGAGGACTATTTGGAGCTATAGTAGACAGAAAATTAGCAGAACAAACAAAGGGGGTATTTATTTTACGTATAGAAGACACAGACCAAAAAAGAGAGATAGAAAGAGGTACAGAACAAATTGTTGAAGGATTACAAAATTTTGGAATAATACCAGATGAAGGAATGATTTCAGAAGATGGTGAAAAAGGAATTTATGGACCATACAAGCAAAGCCAAAGAAAGGATATATATCAAGCATATGCTAAATCATTAATTGAAAAAGGATTAGCATATCCATGTTTCTGTACAACAGAAGAATTAGAAGAAATAAGGGAAAAACAAGAAAAAGCAAAAATAAGACCAGGCTATTATGGAGTTTGGGCTAAGTATAGAAATTTACCAATAGTAGAAGCAGCAGAAAAAATAAAGAATGGAGAAAAATATATTGTAAGATTTAAATCACATGGAAATGAAGAAAGAAAAATAAAACATAAAGATATAATAAAAGGAAATATAGAATTTCCAGAAAATGATCAAGACATAGTTATAATAAAAGCAGATGGACTTCCTACTTATCATTTTGCACATGCAGTAGATGATCATTTAATGAGAGTAACACATGTAATAAGAGGGGATGAATGGGTATCTTCAATACCATTACACTTAGAATTATTCAAAGCATTAGGATTTAAACCTCCTAAATATGCACACACAGCAACAATTATGAAAGAAGACAATGGAGGAAAAAGAAAAATAAGTAAAAGAAAAGACCCAGAAGCAGCAGTTAGTTATTATCATGAAGAAGGAATACCACAAGAGGCAGTTGTAGAATATTTATTAAACATTGCAAATTCAAATTTTGAACCTTGGAGAAGAGCCAATAAAGATTTAGACATAAGCGAATTTGAATTACAATTAAACAAACTAAGTGTAAGTGGAGCAGTTTTTGATATGGTAAAATTATTAGATGTATCTAAAAATGTAATATCAAAATTCACAGCAGAAAAAATATATGATGAAACATTAAAATGGGCTAAGCAATATGACACAGAATTAATGAAATTACTTGAAGAAAATAAAGAGTATTCAATAAGAGTACTAAATATAGAAAGAGGAAATGTAAAACCTAGAAAAGATATTGCAAAATGGTCAGAAGTCAAGAATTCAATAGAATATATGTATGATGAAATATTCAAAAACAATAAAGAATATGAATTCCAAAAAATTACTGATAAAGAAGAAATTAAAAATATATTATCAAAATACATTGAAAAACATTTTGATATAAATGATGATAAGCAAACATGGTTCAACAAAATGAAAGATTTAGCAGAAGAAATGGGTTATGCAAGAGAAGTTAAAGAATATAAACAAGAACCAGATAAATATAAAGGACATGTAGGAGATATAAGTACAGTAATAAGAGTTGCATTAACAGGTAGATGTAATACACCAGATTTATATGAAATTATGCAAATTTTAGGCAAAGAAAGAATTTATAGCAGAATGAATAACTTAATCCAATAATTATAATCGACTGACATTGTGAAGTTACTGATAGAACATAAGATAAGCAGAACTTAAAAAATATATTGATTTAAAGGAGAATGATATATTTGAAGTCAAAAAAAGGTTTTATAAATATAGGCACAATAATATCTACAGCCATAATTATAATTATATTGATAGTTCTATTTAAAATATATAAACAATATTATTTTAATGATTTTGAAAAAGCAGTTACAACAGCAGATTCTGAAACAAAATTAATGAAAGATTCTGATGTAAAGTATTCAGATGAAGATAGTTATAGAATAACAAACGAAGAATATAATGATACTGTTTTTTATAAAGAAATAGAGGTAGAGAACAATACTCCATATAGGATAAGTTGTATGGTAAAAACAGAAAATGTAGTGTCCGAGAATGAAAATGAAGCAGGTGCAATGATATGGATAATGGGAACACAAGAATACTCTATTCCTGTAACTGGAAATAGTGAGTGGCAACGAATAGAATTAATTTTTGATTCTAAGAATAGAGACAAGGTACAAATTGCATTTAGGTTAGGAGGAAATTCTAATAGATGTACTGGTACCGCCTGGTTCACGGATTTTAAACTAGAAAAAGCTACAAAACATTCAGATAGTGAATGGAATGTAGGATGTTTTATATTAAAAAATGTAGAAGTTAATATAGACCGGTGTACAAACAAAATTCACTACAAATAGTGAAGATATAAAAAATGTTTATGAAAATATGGAAAGATATAAAAATGTGGCAACAGAAATGTCAGAAAATCAAATGAGTGTAACATATAAGATACACGAAATAGAAGAACCACTTACTACTATTTCATATGAGGAAGAACATGGATACTATATAGACCCTTATGATACAAAAGATTTGATATATGATATTGTACAAGAAAATGAATATGACCATATTTTTATAGTGGCTAGAATGGAAGATGAAAGTGGAACATATTCAATACCAATAAAAGGTAATTGGGTAGGTCTTGGAGCAATGGATATGTACGGTATAGGATATTCTATAATAAGAATAAATAAAAATGGAAATACATCACTATATGAATATAATTCATTCCATAAGTTTCCAGAAGAGGTATATATACACGAATTTTTACATTCATTAGAAAGAACATTACAAGAAAGAGGATATGAAATACCGGCTTTACATGATTATGAACAATACGGTTATTTCGAGAGTGATGTTACAGGATTAGAAGATTGGTATGCAGACTATATGTCTAGAAACATAGAAACATCTTCAGGAGAAAAAATTGGATTATATAGTGATGTATATTTAATGAAACCATATCATGCTTCAGACTTTGAATATGCAGTAGAAATAGAATTTAATAAAGAACCAAGTAATGTCATTGAAGAAATTAGAGCAATTTTTAAAGCTCTTAAATCTGTTTTTATTAAATAACAATAGAAAGGAAAAAAATGAAAACAACAGACTTTTATTATGATTTACCTAAAGAGCTAATAGCTCAACATCCAAAGGAAAAAAGAGACGAATCAAGACTTATGGTATTAGATAGACAGACAAAACAAATAGAACATAAAGTATTTAAAGATATAATAGACTATCTAAAACCAGGAGACTGTCTAGTTAGAAATAATACTAAAGTTATTCCAGCAAGATTATATGGAAAAATAGTAGGCAAAGAAACAGAAAAATTAGTAGAAATATTAATATTAAAGCAGCTAAATAATGACAATTGGGAAGCAATGGTAAGACCAGGGAAGAAAATAAAGCCAGGAGTTAAAATTGAATTTGGAGAAGGGTTGTTAACTGCAGAAGTTTTAGAAATATTAGAAAATGGCAATAGAATAGTACATTTTATGTATGAAGGAATTTTTAATGAAATATTAGATCAGATAGGTCTTATGCCATTACCACCATATATTACAGAAAAGCTAAAAGAAAAAGATAGATATCAAACAGTATATGCTAAATATGATGGGTCAGCAGCAGCACCGACAGCAGGATTACATTTTACAAATGAACTACTACAAAAAATAGAAGAAAAAGGGATAACAATAGCAAATGTGACTTTACATGTTGGAATAGGAACATTTAGACCAGTAAAAGTAGAAAATGTAGAAGAACATAAAATGCATGTAGAACATTTTTATATAAAAAAAGAAGATGCAGACAAAATAAATAAAGCAAAACAAAATGGAAATAGTGTAATAGCAGTAGGAACAACATCATGTAGGGTATTAGAAACAGTTGCAGACGAACATGGAAAAGTTAAGGAAATAGAAGGCGATACCGGAATATTTATATATCCAGGGTATAAATTCAAATGTGTGGACAAACTAATAACGAATTTCCATTTACCAGAGTCAACATTATTAATGCTAGTTTCAGCATTAGCAGATAAAGAATTCATATTAAAAGCATATACAAAAGCAGTTGAAGAAAAATATAGATTTTTTAGTTTTGGTGATGCGATGTTAATTATGTAAAATAAAAAGCCTTTTTTACATAAATATCATTGACTTTTCAGTGAAAAAATTATAAAATATTAGGGTAATTTATACAAGGAGGATAGATGTTATGGGAGAAGTAATAGTTATAACATCAGGAAAAGGTGGCGTTGGAAAAACTACAACTACTGCAAATGTAGGCTCTAGCTTAGCAGAAGCTGGTAAAAAAGTAGTATTAGTTGATACAGATATTGGACTAAGAAATCTTGATGTTGTTATGGGTCTAGAAAATAGAATTGTATATGACCTAGTCGACGTAATTGAAGAAAAATGTAAACTAAGACAAGCTTTAATAAAAGATAAACGTTTTGATGAACTATTTTTATTACCTGCTGCCCAAACACGAGATAAAACAGCAATAAATGAAGAACAAATGAAAGAATTAACTAAAAAGTTAAAAGAAGAATTTGATTATGTATTAATAGACTGCCCTGCAGGAATCGAGCAAGGATTTAAAAATGCAGTTTCAGGAGCTGATAGAGCAATAGTAGTTACAACAGCTGAAATATCTGCAATAAGAGATGCTGATAGAATAATAGGATTATTAGAAGCAGCTGAAATAAAAAATCCAGAATTAATAGTAAACAGATTGAGACCAGCAATGGTTAAAAAAGGCGAAATGATGGATGTTAATGATATAGTAGACCTATTATCAATAGACTTAATAGGTGTTGTGCCAGATGACGAAAATATAATAACACAAACTAATAAAGGAGAACCTGTTATAAAAAATAAAAAGGCACCTTCAGGTAAAGCTTATATCGAAATAGCAAAAAGAATTTTAGGAGAAAACATTGATGTTACAATTCCAGGAAAGGAAACACACTTTTTTACTAAAATAAAAGGCTTATTTTCTAAAAAATAAATCAATTTGATATATGGAGGAACATATATGTTTGAAAGCATAATAAACTTTTTTAAAAAAATAGGAAAAACAGAAAATAAAGAAAAAACAGCAGGTGGAAGCAAAGACAAGGCAAAAGAAAGATTACATCTTGTATTAATGCAAGATAGGGCCAATGTTTCTGCAGATTTTTTAGAATTGATGAAACAAGAAATTATTGATGTTATAAAGAAATACATAGAAGTAGAAGAAGGAGAAATTGATGTAAGATTAACAAATGAAATAAAAGAAGATGGAACAACAGGAGCTCCTTCTCTATATGCGAATATTCCAATTGTAAACATAAGAAATGAAATGAAAAAAGATATAGTAGAATCAACAGAAAATAAAGAAGATAAGCAAGAACAAAAAGAAGAAGACGAAAAGCAAGAAGAAAACAAAGAGGAAAATAGTGTAGAAGAAAATAAAGAAGTTCAAGAAGAGACAGAAGAAAATAACACAGAAAAAGAAGAGAAAGCAGAATCAAACCAATAATTAATTTACGAGGTATAAATGATTAGAAATAAATTTAAATCCACAGAGTGGAGTATAATAGTATGTACAATAATCCTAATAACCGTAGGATTATTTGCATTATATAGTGCAAGTAAATCTTCAGATTTAGAAGAGTTTAGAAAACAAGTTATATGGATAATCGCAAGTATACCGGTTTTAATAATCATAATTAAAGTTGACTATAATTTTCTTGCAAAGATAAGTATTGCGTTTTATATAATATCCATAATCTTATTATTTGCCGTACTTTTAACAAGTGCAGTTAATGGAGCCACAAGTTGGTTTTCAATTGGAAGTGTATCCATACAACCAGGAGAATTTGCAAAAATAGCTGTTATTTTATTCTTAGCAAGTGTTATGTCAAAAATCCCAGAAACAGAAACAAATAAAATAATAAATATACTAAAGGTTTTAGCAGTAGTACTTATACCAGTATTTTTAATAATAATGCAACCAGATTATGGAACAGCAGTTGCATATATTTTTGCTATGGTTGCAATGCTTTTTGTATCAGGAATTGATAGAAAATATATAATAGTTTCTATTTTAATAATTGTAATACTAGTTCCCGTACTATATTTCTTTGTATTACCAGAACATGCAAAAGCGAGAATAGATGTTTACTTAAATCCAGAAACAGATCCAAGGGGAGCAGGATATAATATAATACAATCTAAATTAGCAATAGGAGCTGGAAGATTATTTGGATTAGGTTGGCGGACAAGGTACACAAACACAATTAGGTTTTTTATATCCTAAAACAACTGATTTTATTTTTTCAGTAATTGGAGAAGAATTTGGCTTTATAACCTGTGTCGCAATAGTTATTGTATATATAGTATTAATAACAAAAGCAATAAATATTGCAAAAACAGCAACTAATAAAACGGGTTCATGCATAGCAATAGGTATTGCAGGTATATTCTTGTTTCATTTTATAGAAAATGTAGGAATGACAATGGGATTATTACCAATAACAGGAGTTCCATTACCATTCATAAGTTATGGAGGTAGCTCATTACTTACTAATATAATATTTATAGGGCTATTAATAAACATTGGAAATAAGAGAAAAAAATCAATGTTTAAACAAGATTAATACGAGAAAGGTAAAAAGATGTATATAAAAAAATTGAAAATAGGAAATATAGAACTAGAAAACAATGTTATATTAGCACCAATGGCAGGAATAACAGATTTAAGTTATAGAAAAATTTGTAAAAAATATGGAAATCCTGGGCTTGTATGTACAGAAATGATTAGTAGCAAAGGACTATATTATAATGATAAAAAAACAGAAAAGTTATTAAATATACAAGGAGAAAAAAGACCAATATCAATACAAATCTTCGGAGACGACCCTAAAATTATGACAGAAGCAGCTCAAAAGGTATCAGAATATGCAGATATAGTTGATATAAATATGGGGTGTCCAGCTCCAAAAGTTGTAAAAAATAATGAAGGAAGTAAACTTCTTTTAAATCCAAATTTGGTTTATGAAATTGTACATGAAATTAAAAATAATATTCAAAAACCATTAACAGTAAAAATAAGAACTGGTTGGGATAAAGATACTATTGTAGCACCAGAAATAGCAAAAATAATAGAAGATGCTGGAGCAGATGCAATTGCAATACATGGAAGAACAAGAACAGATTTTTATTCTGGACAAGTCGACCTAGAAACAATAAAAAAAGTAAAAGACGCCGTAAAAATACCAGTAATAGGAAATGGAGATATAAAAACAGCAGAAGATGCAAAGAAGATGTTTGAATACACAAGAGTAGATGGGATAATGATAGGACGCGGGGCATTAGGCGAACCTTGGAAAATAAAAGAAATAATAGATAAACTAAAAGAACAAAAAGAAATAATTCCTGTAACATCAAAGCTGAAATTAGAAATAATAAAAGAACATTATAATTTAGCACTTGAAGAAAAAGGGGATTATGTAGGAATAAGAGAAATGAGAAAACACTTATGTTGGTATCTAAAAAATATGAAGAATTCTAGCCAAATAAGGCAAAAGATAAATACAGAAGAAGATAAAAATGTAGTAATAAAAGTATTAGAAGAATATTTTTTAAATAATTAAAATGAAAATCTAGTAAATATGAGAATAATACAATAACTTATTTACTAGATTTTGCTATATATTAGTATAGTAGTGGACTTTATAAGTTTTATGTGATATAATATTTTAGTCAAAATGAATCATAAAAGGAGAGTTTATGTATTTAATAGTAGGATTAGGAAATCCAGGTAAAGAATATGAAAATACAAGGCATAATATGGGCTTTAATGTTATAGATAAAATAACAAAAGACTGTGGTGTTTCTGTGTCACAGTCTAAATTTAAGGGAATGTTCGGAACAGGTATAATATATGGAGAAAAAGTAATAATATTAAAACCACAAACATATATGAATTTAAGCGGAGAAAGTGTTGTAGCCTTTAGAAATTTTTATAAAATAAAAAATGAAAATGTATTAATAATATATGATGATTTAGATTTAGAAGAAGGTACAATAAGAATAAGAAAAAAAGGCAGTGGTGGAACACATAATGGAATGAAATCAGTTGTTAATTGCTTAGGTACTGAAGAATTTCCACGAATAAGAGTAGGAATAGGAAAACCAAAAGAAAATGAAGATACAATAAAATATGTTATAGGTCCAACTACTATAGCAACAAGAAAAAAACTAGAAGAAGGCACAGATTTAGCAGCAAAGGCAACATTAGAAATATTAAAAAATGGGATAGACATTGCAATGAATAAGTATAATTAAGGAGAAACAAAATTGTTAGAATTAGTAATTAATAAAGAAAAAAAATTAAAAACTATAATGTTAGTAGAAAATGGGATATTAGTAGAAAAACATGATGAACATGAACATCAACGAAGACTAGAAGGAAATATATATTTAGGTAAAGTAGTTAATGTATTAAAAGGAATGCAAGTAGCTTTTATTGACATTGGAGAAAATAGAAATAGTCTTATAAAACTTCATGATGTTTTACCAAAAGTTGATATAACAAAAAACAATAAAATACCAGTAACTTCAATAGAAAAGGAATTAAAAGTAGGAGATAATATTCTAATACAAATAAAAAAAGATGGAACAGCAAATAAAGGGGCCAAAGTAAGTAAACATATTAATTTACCAGGAAGATTTGCTGTATTAATGCCTAATTGTGAAATCATTACTGTATCTCAAAAAATTGAAAATAGTGAAGAAAGACAAAGATTAATTGATATTGCTAAAAAAACTCTAAAACCAAATATGGGTGTTATCTTAAGAACTTCATGTGAGAATGTTTCAGAAGAAATGATTAAAAAAGATATAGAGGAATTGGAAAAAAAATGGTTACAAATAAAGAAAAAAGCAGAACAAACAGATAAAATACCAATGCTAATATATGATAATGAAGCTCTTATAAGAAGAACGGTAATGGACATAATTGATAGAAATTTGGAGAAAATAATTGTAAATGATAAAGAAATATATAACAACATAAAGAAAATGTTAGAAAACATAAAAAACATAACTATTGAATTAGAAGATAAAGCTAATTTATTTGAAAAACATGATTTATATAATCAAATAGAAAAGATAGAAAAACGCAAAATATGGTTAAAATCAGGAGCATTTATAACAATAGATAGAACAGAAGCATTAACAGCAATAGATGTAAATACAGGGAAATATACAGGAAAAAAAGATTTAGAAGAAACAATTTATAATGTAAACCATGAAGCTACAATAGAAATAGCAAAACAAGTACGTTTACGCGATATTGGAGGAATTATTATAATAGACTATATAGACATGCATATAGACAATAATAAAGAAAAGATACATCAATTTCTAGAAGAATGTTTAAAAAAAGACAGAGCAAAAACACAACTAATAGGATTTACAAAATTAAATTTATTTGAGATGACAAGAAAAAATATGTGTAATAATGACTATTATGAAGAAGAGTAAAAAGGAATGATATTAAAATGAAAATAGGGTTTGTATCATTAGGATGTTCAAAAAACTTAGTAGATACTGAAATGACAATAGGAATATGTAAAGAAAATAACCATCAAATTATAAATAATGTAGAAGAAGCAGAAGTAATTATTATAAATACTTGTGGTTTTATTGAAAGTGCAAAACAAGAAGCAATTAATACAATATTAGAAATGGCAGAATATAAAGAAAAAGGAAAATGTAAATACTTAATAGTAATGGGCTGTCTTGTAGAAAGATATTTAGAAAAATTAAAAAAACTATTGCCAGAAGTAGATTTATTTATACCTATAAAAGAGTATGATAAAATTGGTGAAAAAATAGAAGAACTAATTACAAATAAAAAAGAAAATATATCAATATGTACTTTAGAATATTCGAAACGTGTTATTACAACAGGAAATACAACAACATATCTAAAAATTGCAGAAGGATGTAGTAACAGATGTACATATTGTGCAATTCCATATATACGTGGAAAATATATAAGTAGAGAATTCAATGATATTGTAGCAGAGGCAAAAGAATTAGTAAAAAAAGGATATAAAGAAATAATTTTAATAGCACAAGACACAACAAAATATGGAATAGATTTATATGGTAAATCAAGATTAGCAGAATTATTACAAGTTATCAGCCAAATTGAAGGAATAAAATGGGTTAGATTTTTATATGCCTATCCAGAAAGTATAACAGATGAGCTAATTCAAACAGTAAAAAACAGTGAAAAAATATGTAAATATTTTGATATACCAATTCAACATATATCAGATAGTGTATTAAAAAGAATGAATAGAAAAAGCACATCAAAACAAATAGAAAATTTACTAGAAACAATAAAAAAAGAAATACCAGATGCAATACTGAGAACATCATTAATAGTAGGATTTCCAGGAGAAACGGAAGAAGACTTTAATAAATTACACGAATTTGTAAAAAAAGCATATTTTGATAAATTAGGTGTTTTTAAATATTCAAAAGAAGATGGAACACCAGCAGAAAAGCTAAAAGAACAAATCCACTATAAAACAAAAATTGCTAGACATGCTAAAATTATGGAATCGGCACAGAAAATTTCAAAAGAAAAACTAAAACAAAAAATAGGCAACGAATATGAAGTATTAATTGAAAATAGTACTTTTGACGATAAATATTATATAGGAAGAACATACATGGATATACCAGAAGAAGATGGTGTAATATTTATTCCAAAAGATATAGCAAATCTAGAAAACACATGGATTCATGTTAAAGTAACAGACATTAGAGATTATGATTTAATAGGGGAAAGAGTTATTGATGCCTAAAAAGGAGGAAATAATAATGGAAGATTTAAAAGCAAGAATACATTCAGTTGAAACATTTGGAGCAGTTGATGGTCCAGGTATTAGATATGTAATATTTTTTCAAGGCTGTGCATTAAAATGCAAGTATTGTCATAACAGAGATACATGGGAAACTAAAGCTGGCAAAGAAGTTACAGTTTCAGAATTAATAACACAAATAAAAAAATATAAAGAATATATAAAATATTCAAAAGGTGGAGTTACAGCAACAGGCGGAGAACCATTATTACAACAAAAGTTTTTAATAGAACTTTTTGCAGAATTAAAAAAATTAGGATTTCACACAGCATTAGATACATCAGGAATGTTTCAATTAACAGATGATGTAAAAAAAGTATTATCAGTAACAGATTTAGTATTATTAGATATAAAACATATAGATGACAAAAAATGCAAGGATTTAGTGGGATTTTCTAACAAATTAGAATTAGAATTTGCAAAATATCTTAGTGATAATAATATACCAATTTGGATTAGACAAGTTTTAATTCCAGGAATAACAGACGAAGAATCAGATTTAATAAAATTAAAAGAATTTATAAAAACATTAAAAACAGTAGAAAAAGTAGAAATACACCCATATCATAATATGGGAGCATTTAAGTGGAAAGAATTAGGATATGTATATCCATTAGAAAATGTACGCAATGCAAATGAACAAGATGTAGCAAGAGCAAAAAAAATATTAGAAATCGAATAAAACTACCTAAACAGAAGAAGGGATTTGATTAATATGAAAAAAATGTTTACATCAGAAAGTGTTACAGAAGGACACCCAGATAAATTATGTGATTATATTTCAGATAGTATTTTGGATGCGTATTTAAGAAAAGACAAGTTTGCACGAGTAGCATGTGAGACAGTTGCAAGTAAGGGAATAATCTTTGTAACTGGAGAAATAACATCAAGTGCAGAAATTAATATTGAAGAAATAGTAAGAAATGCAATAAAAGAAATCGGTTATGACAATGAAAAAACAGATTTAGACTATAGAAAATGTAAAATATATGTAAATATTTCAAAACAATCAACTGATATAGCATTAGGAGTTAATGAATCTTTAGAAAGCAAGAATGGAGAAAAGCTAAAATCTGAAGGAGCTGGCGACCAAGGAATGATGTTTGGATTTGCTTGCGATGAAACTCCTGAATTAATGCCATTACCAATAATGCTAGCACACAAGCTTGCAAAAAAATTAACAGAAGTCAGAAAACAAAACATTATAAACTATTTAAGACCAGATGGAAAAGTACAAGTTACAGTCGAGTATAAAGAAAACAAACCAAATAGAATTGACACGATAGTTGTATCTACACAACATAAAGAAGAAATAAGTATAGAACAATTAAGAACTGATATAATGGAAAAAGTTATAAAAGCAGTTGTTCCAAAAGATTTACTATCTGAAAATACCAAATATTATATAAATCCAACTGGTAGATTTGTAATAGGAGGACCTTTAGGAGATAGTGGATTAACAGGTAGAAAAATTATTGTAGACACATATGGAGGATATGCGAAACATGGAGGAGGAGCATTTTCAGGAAAAGATGCAACAAAAGTGGACAGGTCAGCAACATATATGGCAAGACATATAGCAAAAAATATAGTAGCAAATAAATTAGCAAAAAAATGCGAAATACAACTTTCATATGCAATAGGTGTAGCAAAACCTGTTTCAATAAATATTAATACATTTGGAACAAATACTATATCAGAAGAAGAAATATTAGATAAAATTTTAAAAAAATTTGATTTAACTCCACGAGGAATAATAGAATACTTAAATTTAAGAGAACCAATCTACACAAAAACAACGAATTATGGACATTTTGGAAAAGAAAATTTACTTTGGGAAAACATTGTTGAACTATAATTAATAAAAATAAGGAGTATATATGTTAAATCAATTTTCAAGAACAGAATTATTAATAGGAAAAGAAAATCTTCAAAAACTTCAAAATGCTAAGGTGGCAATATTTGGAATTGGAGGAGTAGGTTCATATGTAGTAGAGGGATTAGTAAGAGCTGGGATAGAAAGCTTCATTTTAGTGGATAATGATGATGTGGATATAACTAATATAAATAGACAAATAATTGCAACAACCAAAACATTAGGAAAATCAAAAGTAGAAGTTGCAAAAGAAAGAATACTTGAGATAAACCCACAAGCAAAAGTGGAAATATATAAAGAATTTTTCATGCCAGAGAGTGATGAAATATTAGATAAATCTGTAACATATGTTGTAGATGCAGTAGATACTATAACTGCTAAAATAGAAATAATATTAAGAGCAGATAAATTAGGAATACCAGTAATTTCAAGCATGGGAACAGGCAACAAATTAGATGCAACAAGATTTGAAGTGGCAGACATATACAAGACTAGTGTATGTCCTCTAGCTAAAGTAATGAGAAAAGAATTAAGAAATAGAGGTATAAAAAAACTTAAAGTTGTTTATTCAAAGGAAGAACCAATAAAAGCTGAAAAAGAACTAGAAAAATCAACATTAAAAAAACAAGTTCCAGGAAGTGTTTCATTTGTACCATCAGTAGCAGGTTTAATAATAGCTGGAGAAGTAATAAAAGACATATGTTATAATTAATTTGAAAAATTTGTCAAAAACTATTGCATTTTTTAAAAAAGTGTAGTAGTATTTTATGGGTGCAGAAAAATGAAAAATTTAATAAAAGTAAAAACTAAATATAGCAAAGAAAAAGCAATTATAGTAATTGCTGGCTTTGCACTTTTATTTTTCCTTTTATTAATTAATATAGATTTTACATATTAACACTAATAGTTTTATTAGTGTTTTTTTTTGAAATTTTGTAAAATCAATAAGTTTCATAAAATCTGCAAGAGAAAATTAAAAGGGGGATTTTTTTATGGAAGAAAGCAAAATGATTTTAGACGTTCATGAAAGACCAAAACTTGCTAAATGGATAGTTTTGGCAATTCAACATGTATTTGCTATGTTTGGTGCAACAATATTAGTACCAATTTTAGTAAATGGGTCAGCTGGAACAGAAGTATTATCAATACCAGTGGCATTATTTACATCAGGAATAGGAACATTAATCTACATAGTGTGTACAAAAGGAAAATCACCAGTTTATTTAGGAAGTTCATTTGCATTTATAGCACCAATTGCAGCAGCATATGTAAAAGGTGGAATATCAGGAGCAATGACAGGTGTTATGGTAGTTGGTTTAATCTACGTATTAGTTGCAACTATAATACACTTTGTAGGAAAAGATTGGATTGAAAAATTATTACCACCGGTTGTAATAGGACCAATGATTATGGTAATAGGCTTAGGATTAGCACCATCAGCTATTGGACAAATAGGTTTATCAACAGGAACAACATTCGAATGGAAACCAGTAGTAGTAGCATTAATATCTTTCTTAGTTACAGCAATAGTTATGACAAGAGCAAAAGGATTCTTAAAAGTAATACCATTTTTAGTAGGTATCGCAGCAGGTTATATAGCATCAGCAATGATGGGATTAGTAAATTTCAAACTAATAGCAGAAGCAGCATGGTTTAGTATACCAAACTTTATAATACCATATGTGCACTATGTACCAAACTTTAGTGCATTAATAACAATTGCACCAATTGCATTAGTAACATTATGTGAGCATATAGGAGACCATACATCATTAAGTAATATAATGAATAGAGATTTAATAAAAGATCCAGGACTAGATAGAACTATACTAGGAGACGGACTTGCAACATTTGTAGCAGGTGCATTAGGAGGACCAGCAAATACAACATATGGAGAAAATACATCTGTTGTAGGATTAACAAAAGTTGCATCAGTATGGGTAATTGGTCTAGCAGCATTTATAGCAATAGGAATAGCATTCCTTGGAAAACTAACAGCAATAATTCAATCAATACCAGAAGCTGTATTAGGAGGAGTATCATTACTTTTATATGGATTTATAGCAGTTAATGGATTGAAAGTATTAATAAAGAATCAAATTGACTTTGATGACCCAAAAAATGTTACAGTAGCAGCATCAATGTTAGTACTTGGTCTAGGAGGAGCAACAATTTCCATTGTAAGTGGAGAATTATCAGTAGCAATTTCAGGAATGAGCTTAGCTGCAATTACAGGTATTATATTAAATTTAATAATACCTGCAGAAAAGGTAGAAACAAAAGTGGAAGAAGACAAAACAAAAAAAGAGAATAAAGAAAACAAAGAGAAAAAAACAAAAAAAGTAAAAGCAAAAGCATAAAGGTAAAATATATTTTAAGGAACAGAATAAAAGTAGACACAAAATGTGTTTACTTTTATTTTTATATTAAATACAAGGTAAAACCTTGTAAAAACTGCCAATACATAATATAATTTTATAAATATAGTTATTCAACTTCAATGAATTTTCAATATTTGCAATATTAAATTATAGAAACACTATCAATAGTAGAATATTTGTTATGAATAGATTTTCAGACATAGAAGTAAAAAGAAAACCAGATGAGAAAATAGAAGAAGATTTTCAAATAAATGTAGAAGGAGTATATGAAGTTATAGTTGACAATTCAGAAATAAAACAAGTTATGCCATCATCATATGATGAAGAAATAGAAGAATATGCTATTAAACACACTAATAAAGATGAGAAAATAATAGTTGAACTAACTAAAGAAAGAAATGAAATAATATTACAAGTAAAAAATAAAGGAGAGGAAATACCAGAAGAAGAAAGAAACAAGATTTAGAAAAACTAATAGAAGACAATCCAGCAGGACAATCACGCCAACTAACACCATTTATACTAATAAGAAAAATAAAATAAAACGACCTTATCTCAATAGGGGACGTATTTAAATTGGGAAAAAATGCCAATTTAAATACGTCCCTATTGGCATAATTTGTACAACCTTTTCATAATATTAAAAAGGTGATGTTAATGAGAAAGTTTGGAGATATTTGTAAATTATCTGACTTAAAAGTTGGACAAAAAGCTAAAATATTATCTTTAAATATTGAAAAAGACTCTTTGAAAAAACATCTTTTAGATATGGGATTAACTACAAAAACAATTGTAAAAATAAAAAAAATTGCACCAATGGGAGACCCCATAGATATAGAGCTTAGAGGATATGAACTAGTGCTTAGAAAATGTGATTTAAATCAAATTGAAGTGGAGGTAATTAAATGAAAGTAGCTTTAGTGGGAAATCAAAACAGTGGGAAAACAACTTTGTTTAATTGTCTTACAGGTATGAATGCAAAAATAGGTAATTGGCCAGGTGTAACAATAGAGAAAAAAGTAGGAATTATTAAAGGTACAAACTATGAAATAACAGATATTCCAGGAATTTATTCATTAAGCCCATATAGTATAGAAGAGAAAATATCAAAAAACTACATATTCGAAGAAAATCCAGATGTAATAATAAATATTGTAGATGCGACATGTTTAGAAAGAAGTTTATACTTAACAACACAATTGTTAGAAACAAATTCCAGAATAATAATTGTATTAAATATGGCAGACAAGCTAGAAGAAAAAGGCTTAATAATAGATGAGAAAAAATTATCACAAATATTGGGTGTAAAAGTATTTAAGGTTTCTGCTTTAAAAGAAACAGGCATTGATAGAATAATAGAAGAACTTAAAAAATTAAATTATATAAAAAGAGAAAAGAAAGTACCGGATTATTTAGAGGAAACCTATGATATAAATAAATATGAAGAAATTGCAAATAAAAAATATGAGTACATAGAAAATATTGTTAAAACCTGTGTAAAGAAGAAAATAAGAGAAGTATCTATTTCAGATAAAATCGATAAAATTTTATTAAATAAATGGTTAGCGTTTCCTGCTTTCATTATAATAATGTTCTTAATTTATTATTTATCAGTAGGAGTTATAGGAAAATTTACGGTTGATGTTATTGGAAATTATATAAATGATTTAAAAGTAAGTACATATGGGATTATGACTAATATGAATATGGCAGAATGGTTTAAAAGTTTAGTTATAGATGGAATAATATCAGGTGTGGGAGCTGTTTTGGGATTTGTACCACAACTGATAATACTATTTTTATGTATTACTTTACTTGAAACAAGTGGATATATGTCAAGGGTTGCATTATTATTAGATAAAGTATTTAGAAAAATTGGACTAAGTGGGAAAAGCTTAATTCCATTTATAGTGGGTTCAGGATGTTCAGTTCCAGGAATCATGGGAACTAGAATAATTGAAAATGAAGACGAGAGAAATATGACAACAATTTTAACACCATTTATCCCATGTAGTGCAAAATTGCCAATAATAGCATTATTTGCAGGATATTTTTTTCCAGAACGTTCAGGATTGGTAGCTGCTTCTTTATACTTTCTTGCAATTGTAATCATAATTTTTAGTGCAATTATTATGAAAAAATATGTGTTTAAAAATACTACAAGTACATATGTTGCAGAGCTTCCAGAATACAAATTACCAAGTATAAAATATGTTGTAAAAGAAGTATTTGATAAAATAATATCTTTTATAAAAAGAGCAGGAACAATAATATTGTTATGTTCTATTATAATTTGGTTTTTACTTTCTTTTTCAGTAAAATTGGAATATGGTGTAAAAATTGAAGAAAGCATATTGGCAGCAATAGGAAAGAAAATTTCATGGATTTTTTATCCAATAATTGGAGTAAATAGTTGGGAAGCAACAGTATCAGCAATACAAGGATTAGTAGCAAAAGAGCAAGTGATTTCATCAATGGCAGTTATAAGTGGATTAACAGAAGAAACTTCAGAAATATTTATAAAAGGAGGAATTTTTGAGTTCTTTAATCCAATATCAGCATATGCTTTTATGATATTTAATTTATTTTCAGCACCGTGTTTTGGTGCAATAGGAGCAATGAAAAAAGAATTAGGTAATAATAAAAAATTATTAAAAGCGGTATCTTTTCAAACAGGAATAGCATGGTTTTTAGCAACCTTTATTTATCAAATAGGAAATCGAATTGAAAAAGGACTGTTTAACGTTATAGATATAATATTTATATTTGGATGTATAATAATAATTAGTTTAATTATAAAAACTTTAGCAAAACAAAATAATACTAGAAATACACTATGCTCATACTGTAAAATGTGTGGCAAACAATACTAAAATTGACATACATATGTAAAAAATGGTATCATATTATTCAGCAATTATTAAATAATATAGGAGATTAAAATGTTTAAGATACATTCAGAATATAAGCCTACTGGTGACCAACCGCAGGCAATTGAAAAGCTAGTTAATGGAATAAAAGAAGGTAAAAAATTTCAAACATTATTAGGAGTAACTGGCTCTGGAAAAACTTTTACAATGGCAAATGTAATAGAAAAAATACAAAAACCAACTTTAGTGTTGGCACATAATAAAACCTTGGCAGGACAATTATATTCTGAATTCAAGGAACTTTTCCCTGAAAATGCAGTAGAATATTTTGTTTCATACTATGATTATTATCAGCCAGAAAGTTATATACCTTCATCAGATACTTATATAGAAAAAGATGCATCTATTAATGATGAAATTGATAAATTAAGACATTCTGCAACAGCATCTCTTTTTGAAAGAGAAGATGTAATAGTTGTTGCATCAGTATCTTGCATATATGGTTTGGGAGATCCAATTGATTATGAAAATTTAATTGTATCTTTAAGACCAGGAATGAAAAAAGAAAGAAATGAAGTTTTAAGAAAATTAGTAAATATGCAGTATTCAAGAAATGATATAGATTTTAAAAGAGGAACATTTAGAGCAAAAGGAGATATAGTTGAAATATATCCTTCAGATACAAACGAAACAGCAATAAGAGTAGAATTCTGGGGAGATGAAATAGAAAAAATATCAGAAATAAACCCATTAACAGGTAAAACAATCGGAATAAGAAATCATGTGATGATTTTTCCAAATTCACATTATGTAACATCAGAAGGGAAATTAAAAAATGCAATAAAAACAATAGAAGAGGAGCTACAAGAAAGAATAAAATATTTTAAAGATAATAATAAACAAATAGAAGCACAAAGAATCGAAGAAAGAACAAACTTTGATATAGAAATGCTAATTGAAACCGGTTTCTGCCAAGGAATAGAAAATTATTCAAGACATATAAGTGGAAGAAAACCAGGCTCAGCACCATTTACATTATTTGACTATTTCCCAAAAGATTTTGTACTTATGATAGATGAATCTCATGCAACAATACCACAAGTAAGAGCAATGTATAATGGTGATAAAGCAAGAAAAGATTCATTAGTAAGTTATGGATTTAGGTTGCCATCAGCATATGACAATAGACCATTAAAATTCCCTGAATTTGAAGGAAAAATAAACAAGTGTATTTTTGTTAGTGCAACTCCAGCAGATTATGAAAAGGAACATACAGAGCAAGTAGTTGAACAAATAATTAGACCAACGGGATTGCTAGACCCTAAAATAGTAGTGAAACCAGCTTTAAATCAGATAGATGATTTAATTAATGAAATCAGAATAAGAACAGAAAAAAATGAAAAAATATTGGTAACTACACTAACCAAGAAAATGGCAGAAGATTTGACAGATTACTTAAAAAGTATTGATATAAAAGTAAATTATATGCATTCTGATATAAAAGCATTGGAAAGAATGGAGATAATTAGAAATCTACGTTTAGGAGAATTCGATGTATTAGTAGGAATAAATCTTTTAAGAGAAGGCTTGGACATACCAGAGGTTTCTTTAGTTGCAATCTTAGATGCAGATAAAGAAGGATTTTTACGTTCAGAAAGGTCATTAATTCAAACAATAGGAAGAGCAGCAAGGAATGCAAATGGTATGGTTATAATGTATGCAGATGAATTAACAGAAAGTATGGAAAAAGCCATACAAGAAACAAACAGAAGAAGAAAAATACAGATGGAATATAATAAGGAACATAATATAACTCCACAAACAATAAACAAAGGAATTCGAGATACTATAAAAGCTACAATAATAGAAGAAATAAGTACCGAATATAAGATTTCAGAAGATGAAAGTGTTGAAACTATTATAAACAGATTAACAGATGAAATGCTAGAACATGCTAGTAAAATGGAATTTGAAAAAGCAGCAGAACTTAGAGATAAAATCAAAGAACTATCTGGATTACTTGAAAAATAGATATCTTGATACAATAAAGAAGGGAATGGAGTATTATGAATGAGTATAATGAAAATGAACTAAAATATCTAAAAGCATTATCTGAAAAATTTCCTACAATACAAAATGTATGTACAGAAATAATCAATTTAGAAGCTATTTTAAATTTACCAAAAGGAACAGAACACTTTTTAAGTGATTTACATGGAGAATATGAATCATTTTTGCATATTCTTAAAAATGCTTCTGGTGCAATAAAAATGAAGATTGATAATCTATATAAAAACAGTATGACACAATCAGAAAGAAGAAAATTAGCCACACTAATTTATTATCCAGAAGAAAAACTTAAATTAATAAAACAAGAAACAGAAAATTTAGATGAGTTTTATAGAATAACCCTATATAGATTAATAGAAGTATGTAGAATAGTAGATTCTAAATATAGTCGTTCAAAAGTTAGAAAAGCAATTCCAAGAGAATATGAATATATTATAGATGAGTTACTTCATGCTACTCAAAGTGATAATCAAGGAGATTATTATGGACAAATAATTGATACTATAATCAATTTAGGTAGAGCAGATGCATTTATAATTGCAATTTCTAATTTGATACAACAATTATCAGTAGACCATCTACATATAATTGGAGATATCTATGATAGAGGACCAGGACCACATATAATAATGGATGAGCTTATGAAATATCATTCAATAGACATACAATGGGGAAACCATGACGTAATTTGGATGGGAGCAGCAGCTGGAAGCGAGGCTTGCATATTTAATGTAATAAGAATTTGTTCAAGATATAATAATTTAGACATTTTAGAAGATGGTTATGGAATAAATATAAGAGCATTAACTGAATTTGCAAAAGAGGAATACCCAAAAGATGTATCTGAAATATTTATGCCAAAAACAAGTGCAGAAGATGCAGACAAAATAACATTAGCAAAAACACATCAAGCAGCTTCAATTATTCAATTCAAGTTAGAAGGGCAAATAATACAAAAACATCCAGAATATAAAATGGAAGACAGATTATTGTTAGATAAAATAGATTATGACAAAGGTGAAATAAACCTAAATGGAAATACATACAAATTAATAGAAAATTATTTTCCTACAGTTGATCCAAAAGATCCGTATAAACTAACTCCAAAGGAAGAAGAAATTGTAAAAAAATTAACTAAAGGATTTAAAAATAGCGAAAAATTACAAAGACATGCACAATTTCTATACTCAAAAGGTAATATATACAAAATTTATAATAATAACCTATTAATTCATGGATGTGTTCCAATGGACATATTTGGAGAATTTATAACAGTTAGATTTGATGGTAAAATAATGAAAGGTAAAGAATATTTAGACTTTATAGATAAAAAAGTAAGAAAAGCCTTTTATGGTGAAAGTGGTTCAGAAGAACAAGAATCTGCCAAAGATTTTATGTGGTATTTATGGTGTGGAAAAGATTCACCTATTTTCTGCAAAGATAAAATGAAAACCTTTGAAAGATATTATATAAAAGAAAAAGAAACATGGGAAGAAATAAAAAATCCATTTTATAAACTAGAAGATGATGAACAAGTTTCAATAAAAGTATTAAAAGAATTTGGAATAAATCCAGACGAAGGGCATATAATTAGTGGACACATGCCAGTAAAATACAAAGCAGGAGAAAGTCCAGTAAAAGCAAATGGAAAGCTATTTATAATTGATGGTGGATTATCAAAAGCATACCAAAAAACAACTGGAATAGCTGGATATACTTTAAGATACAATTCATATGGATTAACTTTAGTTGCACATCAGCCTTTCACATCTAGAGAAGCAGCAATTATAGAAGAAACTGATTTACATTCAGAAAAACAAATAGTAGAAGAAGTTGCAAGAAGAAAAATAAAAGATACAGACACAGGATTAGAATTAAAAGAACAAATAGCAGATTTAGAAAAATTACTTTTTGCGTATAATAATGGAATAATAAGTCAACACAATAAAAGAAAATAAAGGCACAGTATAAATAAAAGACCCCCGCCCAGCTTTACAGCTGAGCGGGGGTTGAAAGCTTTACGCAAGGCACATACAGTTGTAGCTCGTGCGAATGCGTTGCCTAAGGGCTATGATGAACAATTTCTGTGCCAGATTTTCTACCTCTGGGAACTCATCGTTCAGCCCATTCACATAGAAAGACTGTAACGGCTCTAAGCCATTAGGAAATGGCTGAGCCCAATCGAGATTGCACAAAGCCTCCTGACTATCCTTCTCGTCAATAACGGAAACGCGGATACCAGTTTCCGCATCAATCTTCCGAATTACATCACGGGGGATCTGCAGACGAATCTGGAACTGGGCTTGTGCCGCTGCTTCTTCGAGCAGCCATACGATTTTGTTGTTCGACATAGAATCAACCTTTCTATATTTAATATGAAGACACAAAGTGCCTTTCATATATATTATAGCACTTTCATACAAAATTCGCAAAATTTTAAGCTAAATTATAGACTTTTTGAAATATAATGATATAATAAAGGCAAAAATGTATGGAGGAAAAATATGGCAATAATTTTAGATGGAAAAGAAACTGCAAGAAAAGTAAGAGAAGGATTAAAAACTGAAGTTTTAGAATTAAGAAAAAGTGGGATAGTGCCAAGGCTTGCTGTTATTATGGTTGGAGATGATAATGCTTCAAAAATATATGTAAGAAACAAAAGCAAAGCTTGTGATGAAGTAGGAATAGAATTTGAAGAACATTTATTATCTGAAAAAACAACAATGAAAGAATTATTAGGCTTAATAGATGAATTAAATAATGATAAAAAAATAAATGGTATATTGCTACAAAGCCCAATTCCTAGCAATTTAGATATTAATGAAGCATTTAGAAGAATCTCACCAGAAAAAGATGTTGATGGATTTAATCCTGTAAATGTTGGAAAACTCGTATTGGCTCAAAATACCTTCATATCATGTACTCCATTTGGAATAATAAAAATTTTAGAAGAATACAATATTCCAATAGAAGGAAAAAATGCAGTTGTAATTGGAAGAAGCAATATAGTAGGAAAACCAATGCTGCAATGCTTATTAAACAAAAATGCAACTGTTACTATATGTCATTCCAAAACAAAAAATCTAAAAGAAATCACAAAAAAAGCTGATATTTTAGTTTCTGCAATTGGAAGACCTAAATTTGTAACAAAAGATATGGTTAAAGAAGGTGCAGTAGTAATAGATGTAGGAATAAATAGAAACTCTGAAGGAAAAGTATGTGGAGATGTAGATTTTGAAACTGTGAAAGACATAGCAAGTAGTATAACACCAGTTCCAGGAGGAGTTGGACCAATGACAGTTGCTATGCTTATGAACAATGTTGTAAAAGCAACAAAACAACAAAATTAATTATATATTATGAGGGCTACAAAAAAAGAAAGGGTTGAAATAACTATGAATAAATACTGGGTGTGGCTCTCACGAATTTATAAAATTGGTGCAATAAATCAAAAAAGATTATTAGAAACATATAAAGAACCAGAAAAAATATGGAAACTATCTAAAAAAGAACTAGCAAAAAATAAATTTTTAACAGAAAACCAAATCAATATTATTTTAGATAAAACATATAGAGAAAACTTAGCAAAATATATTGAATATATGGAGAAAAATAAAATATCTTTAATATCAATAAAAGATGAAAAATATCCAGAAAAATTAAAAAATATATATGACCCACCAGTTGTGCTATATGTTAAGGGAAATATAAATATTTTAAATAAAAGGTCAATTGCAATAGTAGGAAGTAGAAATTGTAGTAGCTATGGAGAATTTGCATCAAGAAAATTTGCATATGAATTAGCAAAAAATAATATTATTGTAATAAGTGGATTAGCTAGAGGAATTGACATAAATGCACATATTGGAACACTAAAAATAGAAAACAGTACAATTACAGTATTACGGTTCTGGTTTGGATATAGTATATCCAAATGAAAATAGAAATGTACTAAATAAAATTATAGAAAAAAATGGTGCTATTGTATCAGAATATATTGTTGGTACAAAACCAGAAAAAGAGAATTTTCCAGCTAGAAATAGAATTATAAGCGGACTATCTAATGGGATTTTAGTAATAGAAGCTAGCACTAAAAGTGGAACTTTTATAACTGTAGATTTTGCATTAGAACAAGGAAAAAATGTTTATGCAATACCGCGGAAATATTTTTAGTATAACATCTAAAGGTACAAATGAATTGATAAAGCAAGGGGCTAAAATAACTACAGATATCAGAGATATTTTGGAAGATTTTTAAATAAGTCATAATTTCTTGAATTTTATAATTAAATGTAATATAATATCTTAGATGTATATTATTGTATAGGAGGTAGTATATGGATACAAATAAACCAAAAAACAATAAATCTAAAACAGCTAAAAAAGTAAAAAATAAAAATGTAAATGATAAAAAAGTAAAAGAAAAAAATGTTATAGAAAATAATGACTTAGCTAAAACAAAAAAATATAAAATAAAAAAACGCAGTAAAGCTAAAAAAATTATTAAAATAACATTATTAGTATTGTTATTGATAATAATTATTGTGGCAGGAATTATTGTTGGAAAAGTGTATGGAATTTTTAAATCAGCAAAGCTTAGTATGGAAGACATAGTAATAAGATATGAAAATTCTAAAATAATGGATATAGATGGTAACTTAATTACAGAACTAAGTGGAGATGAGAATAGAAAGGTTATTAAACTTGAAGATATGTCTCAATATATCAGAAAAGCTTTTGTTGCAATAGAAGATGAAAGATTTTATGAGCATGAAGGTGTAGATATAAAAAGAACTTCATCTGCTACGGTAAAATATCTTTTAAGCAAAGTTGGAATAGGTACAGCAGATTATGGAGGAAGTACAATAACACAACAATTAGTAAAAAATTTAACCGAAGAAGATGAAAGAACTGCCGAAAGAAAAATTAAAGAAATTGCAAGAGCGTATTACTTAGAAAAAGAATTGCAATCAAAAGATAGAATACTAGAATTATACTTAAATATGGTGTTTTTAGGGGATAAGGCTTATGGTGTTGAAGTTGCATCAAATTATTATTTTAGCAAAAATGCTAAAGATTTAACTTTAATTGAAGCAGCATTTTTAGCAGGAATAAATGATGGACCAAACTACTATGAACCATTCTCAGAAGAACAAGGAGACAAAGATAAAATTACCAGAAGAGTAAGAATAGTATTAGACAAAATGTATGAATTAGGACCAGACCATAAGGCTGGTATATCAAAAGAAGAATATGATGCAGCAATTCAAGAGTTAGAAACAACTGGAATAGTATTTACTCAAGGTGCAATAATAAATAATCAATATTCATATCATACAGAAGCAGCTATAAATCAAGTTAAAAAGGATTTAAAAGAAGTACATAGTGATTGGACAGATGAGTATATTGATTATTATGTAAAAAGTGGAGGATTAACAATATATACAACACAAAACACAACAATCCAAAACTTAATGGAAGAAGAAGTTAAAAAAGATAAATATGTTATTTATTCAAAATATCAATTAGATGCAGACGGAAATTATCAAAAGTGTCAAGCAGCTATGGTTCTAATGGATCACAAAACAGGATATGTTTTAGCAACAATAGGTGGAATAGGAGAAAAAACAACAGTATTTGGATATAACAGAGCAACTCAAATGACTAGATCAACAGGCTCATCAATAAAACCACTAGCAGTTGTTGCACCGGGTATTGATAAAGGAATTATAACAGCAGCAACAGTATTTGACGATATTAGTTATTCTTCTGGGCAATATGCAGGATTTAAAAATTATGGATATGCATATAAAGGATTAATAACAGTAAGATATGCAATAGCAGCATCACAAAATATACCAATGTTAAAAGGAATTAACAGAATTGGAATACAAACTTCAATGGATTTCTTAAAAAGTGTAGGAATAACAACATTGGACGATGAAAGAGATGCAACAATGGTACTTACATTAGGTGGAATGACAAATGGTGTTAGTCCATTAGAAATGGCAGGAGCATATTCAGCATTAGCAAATGATGGTGTATATATTGAACCTACTTTCTATACAAAAGTAGTAGATTCAGAAGGAAATACAGTATTAACAGCACAACAAGAAACAAGAACAGTTATGTCTTCAGCAGCAGCATATGTTGTAAAAGAAGTTTTAACTGAAGTTGTAAGATCAGGAGCAGGAGGATATACAGCACTTTCTGGAATAAGTGTAGCCGCTAAAACAGGAACAAGCCAAGATGATGCAGATAGATGGTTCTGTGGTTTTACACCATACTATACAGCTACTTGTTGGTTTGGATTTGATAATACTGATACTGATTCACCAGAAACAGTATATTGGGCATCTGGAAATCCAGCAGGAAGAGTTTGGGATGCTGTAATGGAACAAATACATGAAGGCTTGCCAGCAGCTAGATTTTCTGACACACAACCAAATGGAGTAACTACAAGACAGGTATGCAAATCTTCAGGATTACTTGCAACAGATTTATGTAGAAATGATCCAAGGGGTAGTCAAGTATATACAGAATATTTTGTAAAAGGTACAGAGCCTACAACAAGTTGTACTTGTCATGTTTTAGTAGATATTTGTACAGATAGTGGATTATTGGCAGGAGATTATTGTACACATAGAGTTTCAAAAGTATTTATAACAAGAGATCCAGGTGAAACAGGAAACTGGAGAAGTGCAGCAGATGCAGCATATATGTTAACAATAACAGAAACATGTAATATACATAAAACACCGCAACAACCAACTACACCTGAAGAAGAACCAACAGATGAACCAGAAGAAGAGGACAATAATACCACAAACAATAATACAACTGATAACAATACAACAGGAAATAATACATCCGGAAACAATACAACGGGCAATAATACAACAGGAAATAATACGTCAGGCAATAATACAACAGGAAATAATACGTCAGGCAATAATACAACAGGAAATGATACTGGAGGTCAGGAAGGAGAAAGTGGAGAGATTATACCAGAAAATCCAATAACACCACCAGAAGATGAAGAGGATTAATAATTAAGAAAAGGAGATAAGATTTTGGAGATAAAATTCTATAACACTTTGACGAAAACAAAAGATATATTTGAACCAATAGACAAAAAAACAGTTAGAATATATAGCTGTGGACCAACTGTATATAAAGATGCAACTATTGGAAATATGAAATCATATATATTTATGGACACATTAAGAAGAGCATTAAGATATAATGGTTACGAGTTACAACATGCCATGAACATTACAGATGTTGGACATTTAGTATCTGATGGAGATGAAGGTGAAGATAAAATGTTAAAAGCTGCACGAGAAGAAAAAAAATCTCCATTGGAAATAGCAGCATTTTATACAGAAAGATTTTTTAAAGACTTTGAAAGACTAAATATAGATAAGCCAGAAATTATATGTAAAGCAACAGAGCATATAGATGATATGCTAAAGTTTGTTGAAAAATTAATGGAAAATGGATATGCTTATGAAACATCAACTGCAATCTACTTTGATGTTTCTAAGCTAGATGCTTATGGAATATTATCAGGAATTGATTTAAGAAGACAAAGAGCAGGAGCTAGAGTTGAAGTCGATGAAGAAAAGAAAAATCCATATGATTTTGCACTTTGGATTAAAGCTCCCGAAAATCATATAATGAAATGGGAAAGTCCTTGGGGACTTTGCTATCCAGGATGGCATATAGAATGTTCTGCAATGAGCAATAAATACTTAGGAGAACAATTTGATATTCATACAGGTGGAATTGATTTAGTTCCAACACACCATGAGAATGAAATTGCTCAAAGTAAAGGAGCAACTGGTAAAATACCAGCAAGATTTTGGATGCATTGCGAATTCTTATTAATAGACGGTGGTAAAATGTCTAAGAGTTTAGGAAACACATATCTAGTTCAAGATATAATAGATAGAGGATATGACCCACTAGCATATAAGATGTTATGTTTTACATCTCATTATAGAAACAAATTAAACTTCACATGGGAAGGACTAGAAAATGCTCAAAATTCTTTAATAAAGCTAAAAGAAGGATATGCTAAACATAATGGTGGAACAGTAGAAGTAAGTGATAGTGAAATAGAAGAATATAAAAATAAATTTTTGGAAGCAATTAATGATGACTTGAATATGCCAGTAGCAATGAGTGTTGTATGGGATATAGTAAAAAATCCTAATAAATCTCAAAAATTTGCAAATTTATTATTAGATTTTGATAAGGTTTTAGGAATAAAAATTGATGAACCAATTCAAAAAAAGACAGAAGAAATTCCAACAGAAATATTAGAACTTGTAGAAAAAAGAAAAACAGCAAAAGCAAATAAAGAATGGAATTTAGCTGATGAAATAAGAAATGAAATTCAAGAAAAAGGATATTCAGTTAAAGACACAAAAGAAGGAACAGTAATAGAAAAAATATAAACAGAAAAGGAAGATAATATGCCAAAAAGAAAAAATTATATAGACTGGGAAGAATATTTTATGGGAATAGCATTACTTTCATGTGAACGTAGTAAAGATCCGAATTCTCAAGTTGGAGCATGTATAGTAAGTGAAGATAATAAAATTTTATCAATAGGATACAATGGATTTCCACGAGGATGTTCAGATGATGAAATTTCATGGGAAAGAGAAGGAGAATTTGCAGAAACTAAATATCCATATGTATGCCATGGCGAACTAAATGCCATACTAAATTATACAGGTACAACATTAAAAAACAGCAGAATATATGTTACTTTATTTCCATGTAATGAATGTGCAAAAGCAATAATCCAATCAGGAATAAAAGAAGTAATATATAAATCAGATAAATATGCGGATACAGAAGCAACTAAAGTTTCAAAAAAAATGCTTGAAATGAGCAATGTGAAATATAGACAATATCAACCTTCAGGAAAAAATATAACACTAGAATTATAACAACAAAAGTTTGAAAAAGTAACCATTCTTTTTCAAACTATTTGTGCTTTGGAAAGGAAGAAAAAGATGGAAATATTAGCTGAAAAAGATAGACAAGCATATAAAGAATTTTTAGAAAATCACGATAGATGTAATTTTCAACAATCGCCAGAATGGGCTAAAGTAAAAGGAAATTGGAAAAATGAAGTTATAATTTCAAAAGACAAAAAAGGAAATATAGTTGGTGCATTAAGTGTTTTAATAAGAAAAGTTCCTATTTGGGGTAATCTGTTATATGCTTCAAGAGGACCAATATGTGATATACATGATGAAGAGGTATTGAAAGACTTAATGGATGGTCTAAAAGAACTTGGGAAAAAATATAAAGCATTTACAATAAAATGGGAACCCGATGTAAAAAGCGATGATTCAACTTTTAGGGAAATTGTCGCTAAATCAGGGTTTAAAATTAAAGACGATGCAAAGGACTTTAATGAAGGAATTCAACCAAGATATGTTTTTAGATTAGATATAAAAGATAAAACAGAAGATGAAATTTTTTCTGCTTTTCATTCTAAAACTAGATATAATATCAGATTAGCAACAAAAAAAGGTGTAGAAATAAGAGAAGGAACAAGGGAAGATTTAAAAGACTTTACAAAGATAATGGAAATAACAGGAAAAAGAGACAACTTTTTAACTAGACCATTATCATATTTTGAAAAAATGTATGATGAACTAGCTCCCAATCATTTAAAACTAATGATGGCATATTATGAAGGAAAACCAATATCAGGAATAATAGATATTATATATGGAAACAAAATATGGTATTTATATGGCGCAAGTAGTAATGAACATAGAAATTTAATGCCAAATTACTTATTACAATGGGAAATGATAAAATATTCAATTGAGAATAAAAAAGACATGTATGATTTTAGAGGAGTAGTAGGAATTGTAGATGAATCACATCCACAATATGGACTATATAGATTTAAAAAAGGATTTAATGCAGAATTTACAGAATTCCTTGGTGAAATATATTTAAATCCTAGACCAATAATATATAAGTTATATAAAATTTCTGAAAAGTTGTATAAAAAGTTAGCAAGAATAAAGAGAAATTTAAAAGGAAGAGGAAAATAATTTTGAAGAAATTAGTGATAGACCAAAAGACCTTAAAAGAAAACATAGAAAAAATAAAAAATTATGCACCAAAACTAGATAATAATGAAGAATATACAATTATAGGGATTGTTAAAGGAAATGGTTATGGACTAGATTTAATAAAATATTCAAAATTTTTAATAAATAGTGGAATCAAAATGCTTGCAGTAGCAACTGTTGAAGAAGCATTAGAACTACGAAGAAATGATATAAAAGTAGATATTCTAATGCTATCAACAATAAACTCTAAAGAAGAATTGCAAGAACTTGTAGAAAAGGATATCCTTATAACAATTGGTTCTACAAAATCGGCACAACTAGCTAATGAAATAGCAGAAGAAGGGCATAATATAAGAGCACATATTAAGATAGATACAGGTTTTGGCAGATATGGCTTTATTTATGATGATTATAGAACTATTGTTGAAACCATAGAACATTTAAATAAAAATATTCAAATAGAAGGAATATATTCACATTTTTCTATATCATATTATAAAAATAATAAGTGTACCAAAGAACAGTTTAACAGATTTATAAATCTTATTGAAGTATTAGAAACAAATAATATAAAAATAAAGATGAAACATATTTGCAATTCACCAGCTTTTTTAAATTATCCTAATATGCATCTCAATGCGGCAAGGATAGGTTCAGCTTTTTTAGGTAGAGTAAATGCTGAAGTTGATATAGGGCTAAAAAAATTAGGAGAATTCCAAGTAAATATTGCTGAGATAAAGACAGTGCCAAAAGGGTTTAATATAAGTTATGCAAATGCATATAAAACGAAAAGAAAAACACAAATAGCCATAATACCGTTTGGATATGGAGAAGGTTTTAATATTGGTCCCAGACAAGATATGTTTAGAAAAATTGATAAAATAAGAAATTTATATAGAAGCATAAAGAGCTTATTCAAAAAAGAAAAACTTACAGTTAGAATTAATGGCAAAAACTATGATATAATAGGAACATTAGGGATGTACCATGCTATCATAGATATAACTGATAGTGATATTAATATGAATGATATTGTTGAGATAAATATAAATCCATTATATCTAGATAGAAAAATAAGAAGGGAGTATATATAAATGAAAGAAAAAGGAAATAACAAACATAGTGAAAGAAATTTATATATTGTATTAGGAATATTACTTTTAATAAGTCTAATTGTTTTGGCAGTAGTATTAACTAACTCAAAGAAAACAGATAATGAGATAGCGTATTCTGATTTAATGTATAAAATTATGCAAGAAAAATCAGTAGAAAAAATTGACATGACAGTAGGAAGCACTACAATTAAAGTAAAATTAAAAAATGAAGAAGAAGAAAAAAAGGCCATTATACCAAGTACACAAGCTTTTGTTGAACTAATTCAAGAACAAGCAAAAGAAGGAAACTATGTTGAATTAAAACAAGAACCAGCTAGTACATGGGTTACTTTACCAAGTAAACTATTCAGTTTATTACCAACAATCCTATTAATCATATTGTTTGTTGTCATACTAAAAATGCAAGGACTTGGTGATAAAAGTAAAACATATGATGCTGAAAGTCAGAAAACAGGAACAACATTTAAAGATGTTGCAGGATTAGAAGAAGAAAAAAATGAATTAATAGAAATAGTAAATTTCTTAAAAGAACCGAAAAAATTCCATGAAATGGGGGCGAAAATACCTAAAGGAATATTACTTTATGGTAAACCAGGGACAGGTAAAACATTAATTGCAAAAGCTATTGCAGGAGAAGCTGGAGTTCCATTTATATCAATGAGTGGTTCAGAATTCATAGAAATGTTTGCAGGCTTAGGAGCATCAAGAGTAAGAAAATTATTTGAAAAAGCAAAGAAAGTTGCACCATGTATAGTATTTATAGATGAAATAGATGCAATAGGTTCAAGAAGAACAGGCGGAAGTGGTGCAGAATCTGAAAACAATCAAACATTAAATCAATTATTAGTAGAAATGGATGGATTTGAAACAAATGAAACAATTATAGTTTTAGCTGCAACAAATAGACCAGAAATGTTAGATAAAGCATTATTACGTCCAGGAAGATTCGATAGACAAGTAACAATTGCAGCACCAGATGCTAAAGGCAGAGAGGAAATATTAAAAATACATTCAGCAGATAAAAAACTAGGACCAGATATAGATTTAAAAGAAATTGCAAAAGATACAGCAGGATTTACAGGTGCAGAGTTAGCAAATATATTAAATGAGGCAGCAATTATAGCTACAATTAATAATCACGAAGAAATCAATATGAATGATTTAGAAGAAGCAATAAAGAAAGTAACTGTTGGTCTACAAAAACAGAGTAGAGTAATATCACAAAAAGATAAAAAATTAACAGCATATCATGAAGCAGGACATGCTGTTGTAAGTAGATTTTTACCAACACAAGACAATGTAAAAGAAATTTCAATAATACCAAGAGGCCTAGCAGGTGGATATACAATGTATAAGACAAATGAAGACAAGTACTATATATCTAAAACCGAAATGGAAGAAAAAATTGTAGCCCTACTTGGAGGAAGAGCAGCAGAAAAAATTGCACTAGATGATATTTCAACAGGAGCAAGTAATGATATAGAAGTTGCAACAGAAGTTGCAAAAGATATGGTAAAGAAATATGGAATGAGCGACAAGATAGGTCCTATTAATCTTGAAACAAAAGAACAATATGAATTACAAACATTTGGAAACAATATAGAAGACATAATAGGTGTAGAAGTAAAAACAATAATAGATAAAGCATATTCAAGAGCACAAAGTTTAATCATAAATAATATGGATAAATTACATGCAGTTGCAGAAGCTTTACTAGAAAATGAAACTATATCAGAAGAAAAATTTGAAGAGATTTTTAGAAATGTATAAAGGAATGAAAGACTATGGAAAAAATGGAGGCAATCGTCGAAGCAATACTTTTTGCAGCAGGCAGACCAGTTGAAACAAATGAATTAATAACAACTCTAGAGTTATCAGAAGAAGAAATAGAAAATATAATAAAAAAAATGCAAGAAAAATACGAAGAAGAAAATAGAGGTATTCAAATAATAAAAATTGAAAATACGTATCAATTATGTACCAAAAAAGATTATTATGAATATATATATCCAATATTAGATAATAGAGTAAAACCATCAATTTCAAATGCAGCAATGGAAACACTTGCAATAATTGCATATAATCCTAAAATAACAAGAGCAGAAATAGAAAGTATTAGAGGAGTAAATTCAGATGGGACTATATATAAACTATTAGAATATAATTTAATAGAGGATGCAGGGAAATTAGATGCACCAGGTAGACCAACAACATATAGAACAACAAAAGAGTTTCTTAAACTATTTGGAATTTCAAGTTTAGATGAATTACCCGAATTGCCGAGATATAAAATCGATGAAAATGAACAGATTGTAATTGATGATATTTTGGCAGAACAGGTAGAAAAAGAAAATTCTACAAATAAAGAAAAATAACATAAATTTATTAAAGAGGAGAAAAATAATGAGTAAGAATGAAGAAAATTTCGTAAAGGAAATTACCAATATAGAAGAAAATTTTGCTAAATGGTATACTGATATTGTTATAAAGGCTGATTTGGCAGACTATACAGATACAAAAGGATGTATAGCAATTAAACCATATGGATATGCAATATGGGAGAATATACAAAAATATACTGATGAGAAATTCAAAGCAAGTGGAGTAAAAAATATATATTTACCAGTATTAATTCCAGAAAGCCTTTTAAATAAAGAAAAAGAACATGTAGAAGGATTTGCGCCTGAAGTGGCATGGGTAACTATAGGCGGACAAGATGAATTAGAAGAGAAATTATGTATAAGACCAACTTCTGAAACAATGTTTTCAAATTTATATTCAAAATGGGTTAAATCTTGGAGAGATTTACCAATGGTTTATAATCAATGGTGTAATGTTTTAAGATGGGAAAAAGAAACTAGACCATTTCTACGTTCAAGAGAGTTCTTATGGCAAGAGGGGCATACAATACATGCAACAGCAGAAGAAGCAGAAGAAAGAACACAAAAAATGCTTAATATCTATGCAGAAGTACTAGAAGAATTGTTAGCAATCCCAGTAATTAAAGGCAAAAAAACAGACAAAGAAAAATTTGCAGGAGCAGTAGATACATATACAGTAGAAACTTTAATGCATGATGGAAGAGCTTTACAAGCAGGTACATCACATTATTTTGGACAAAACTTTACAAAACCATTTAATATTGTATTTCAAAATAAAGAAGGAAAAGAAGAATATGCATATCAAACATCATGGGGAATTAGCACTAGATTAATAGGTGCAACAATTATGGCACATGGAGATAATAGAGGATTAAAATTACCACCAAGAGTAGCACCAATACAAGCAGTTATTGTTCCTATTGCAATAAAAAAAGAAGGTGTACTAGATAAAGCACAAGAACTATATCAAAAATTAAATAAAAAATATAGAATGGAATGTGATACTAGAGAAAACTATACACCAGGATATAAATTTAATGATTGGGAGATGAGAGGGGTACCAGTAAGAATAGAATTAGGACCACGAGATATAGAAAACGGAGAATGTGTATTAGTTAGAAGAGATACATCAGAAAAAATAGTTGTAAAATTAGATGAATTAGAAGAAAAGTTAGATACACTATTAGAAAATATTCAAAAGAATATGTTTGAAGAATGTAAAACTAATATGGAAAAAAGAACATCAACAGCACACAATCTAGATGAATTTGTGGAAAAAATCAATTCAAATCAAGGACTTATAAAAACAATGTGGTGTGGTTCAGAAGAATGTGAAGATAAAATAAAAGAACTTACAGGTGCACATTCAAGATGTTTACCATTTGAAAAAGAAGTAATTGATGACAAGTGTGTATGTTGTGGTAAACCAGCAGATAAATTTATTATTTGGGGAAGACAATATTAGAAAAGAATTATTTAAGATTTTGTGTAATATAATTATTTAGGTGAGTATATGGTAGCATATATAAAAGAAATTGAAGAACTTAAATTTAAACACAAAATCTTAAATACAATACAAGAAGAAAATATATCTGGAAAAGATATATTTTTATTACCTATAAAAGAAAATACTAAAACGAAAAAATCAGAAAAAATTATTACAAGATTGATAAAGAAGCTTCATGATAAAAAAATAAAATATATTGTATTATCAAATGAATTATTAAAAAATAATATACTAAAAGAAAATTTAATAAATAATAAAATAGATATATTAGATGGAAGAATACTATATAGAATATTATTGTCAAATATTATAGATACAATCTGTTATTATAAAAATACTAATATACAGAAAGAAAAAATAACCATATTAGTAGACGAAACTAATGAAATCAATTTAAATAATATACTGGAAATTGCACAAAAAGCTAAGACAGTTAATATCGTAACCAACTTTTCATATAGATTTAATAAAATAATTAATTATTTATATGAAGAATTGGGAATATTAATAAGAATATCGAATAATATTAAAAGAGATTTGGTAAATTCAAATATAATTATAAATATTGATTTTAATGCACTTATGATAAATAGATATTATATTAATACAAGAGCAATAATATTGAATATTCCCCCTAACATAGAAATTGCATCAAAAAAATTTACAGGAATAAATATTAATTCATATAATATAATAATTCCAGAGGGATACAAACTAAATAATTTTGATGATAAATATGTTTATGAGGCTGCTATAAAAAATAAAACTATAACAGAAATACAAAAACAAATAAGAAAAGAAAAAATTAAAATCAAAAATTTAGTTGGTAAAAATGGCATAATAAATAAAAATGAATTTTTAAGCATTTAGTATTGACAAATTATCTTTTGTAGAGTAAGATTAGTTAAACAATAAAAAGGGGTAATTATAATGGAAGAAAAAGAAATTTTATTGACACAAGAAGGATATGAAAAATTAGAAAAGGAGTTAGAATATTTAAAAACTGAAGCAAGAGCAGAAATTTCAGAGAGAATCAAAGTCGCATTGGGATTCGGAGACTTATCAGAAAATTCTGAATATGATGAAGCAAAAAATGCACAAGCAGCAAATGAAATAAAAATAGCGGATTTAGAAAATAAATTAAGATATGCAAAAATAATAGATGAATCAGAGATAAATACAAAAACAGTTCAAGTAGGAAATACTGTAAAAATATTAGATATAGAATATAATGAAGAAATGGAATATACTATTGTAGGCTCAACAGAAGTAGACATAAAACATAACAAAATTTCTAATGAATCACCAATAGGAGCAGCACTGATAGGAGCAAAAAAAGGTCAAATAATTGAGGCACATACTCCAGGAGGAGTGGCAAAATATAAGATACTAACTATTGCCAAATAAGAAAAAATAACATAATTTTACCATTTTATGTAGACAAAACAGGAAAAAAGTAGTATAATAGAATATGTCTGGCAAAACAGACTAGTCGAAAGTAAAATATTATATACTTAAGACGAAAAGAAGGAGGAAATAAAATTGGTTACAAATTATTCACAAAACAACTCTTTAGTATTAGTTGGTAAAGTTACAAGCGAGAAAGAGTTTAGTCACGAAATTTATGGAGAAAGCTTTTATAGTTTCAACTTAGAAATACCACGTTTGAGTGGAACATCAGATATAATTCCAATTACAATATCTGAAAGATTAATGACAAATTTTGATTTACAAATAGGAAAAGAAGTCATAGTTGAAGGACAATTTAGATCATATAATACATATGAAGATACAAAAAGTAGATTAATTTTAACAGTTTTCGTAAAAGAAATAAAAGAAAAAAGCGAAGAGGAAGAAATAAAAGTTCCTAATGAAGTACAATTATTAGGACACATATGTAGAAAACCAATATATAGAAAAACACCATTTGGAAGAGAAATTTCAGATATATTACTAGCAGTAAATAGAGCATATAATAAATCAGATTACATACCATGTATAGCATGGGGAAGAAATGCAAGATTCTGTGCTGATATGGAAACAGGAACAGAAATCAAAATTATAGGAAGAGTACAATCTAGAGCTTATGAGAAAAAATATGAAGATGGTACAGTTGAAAACAAAACAGCATATGAAGTATCAGTAAGCAGCTTAGAACTTATAAATAAAGAAGAGGATGAAGAAAACAAAGAAGAAGCTATATAATTTTATGTAGAAAAGGAGTAAAAAATGGAGTATTTGTATATTTTGCAACAAGCACTAGTTTGGATTATAACAATATTTTGGGTATATAATATAGGAATTAGTGTATGTTCATTAATTAAATTCAAAGAAAAACCATTATTAGTTAACAAAGAACATAAATTTATGGCATTGATTCCAGCACACAATGAGGAAAAGGTGGTAGCAAACCTAGTAGAAAGCTTAAGAAAACAAAATTATCCTAAAGACAAACTTGATATATACGTTATTGCAGATAATTGTACAGACAATACCGCAGAAGTAGCAAGAAAAGCTGGAGCGATAGTTTATGAAAGAACAGATCCAGATCATAAAACAAAAGGATATGCAATGCAATGGTTCTTCAATAAAAAAATTGAAGAGAAAGCAGAATATGATGCAGTATGTGTATTTGATGCGGATAATATAGTGGATTCAGAATTTATTATAAATATGAATAAAAAACTTTGCCAAGGGGAAGAAGTAGTACAAGGATATAGAGATATAAAAAATCCAGCAGATACATGGGTAACAGCAGGATATGCACTATTTTATTGGACAATGCATAGATTTTATCATCTAGCAAGATATAATATAGGATTATCACCATTATTAAATGGAACAGGCTTTATGGTAAAATATGATTTAATAAAAGAAGAAGGATGGAACACAAAAACTTTAACAGAGGATATAGAATTTTCATTAATAAACATTTCAAAAGGAAGAGCTTTAGGATGGGCAACAGATGCCAAAGTATATGATGAACAACCATTAGGCTTTAAACAATCTTGGACACAAAGAACAAGGTGGTCAGTAGGACATATACAATGCTTTAAATATTATGTTAAAGATTTAGCAAAAAGTGTTGTAAGAAATAAAAAAGTAATGAATGTGGATGGATTACTATATCTTATGGGAATGCCAATATTGATTGTAACGTTAGCTTTATTAGGAGTGAATTTGGCAATTTACCTAGGAGATGGAATGACAATAACAGGATTAATATGGAATTATGCAAAATATATAGTGGCAACATTCCTAATACCTCCACTAACAGGAATATTAACATTGATATTAGATAAAAGACCAGTTAAACCTATGGTAAAAGGAATATTGTGTTATCCAATTTTTATGGGTTCATGGATATTAATAAATATAAAAGCATTAATAAAACCAGATACAACATGGGAAAAGATAGAACATGTAAGAGACATAAAAATGAAAGAAATGACATAATAAAAATACATCAACTGCAAGGTTGATGTATTTTTATTAATCTTATTAAAATTATAAAAATTCTAGAAATAAACTTGCTATTTTTTTCATAATATTGTATGATATATAGGTGAAACAAATAATGATATGGAGGTAAATATGAAGAAAACAATTGCACTAATCATGATTCTTATGATAAGCTTATTAACAATTTCCAACACAGTGTATGCAACAGAAGTAAACACATTGGAAGAAACTAATAAGAGCGAACTATCTCAAGTAAAAGATGAAATGGAGCAGAAAAAAATTAAATATACAGAAAAATATGGTTCTGAAGAATATTGGCTAGCAGGCTACATATTAGAAGAAATAGTTAGAATATATAGTATCCCAATTTGTTTTGTGGGAATAGCAGTAGGTGCTATGTTCCAATTTGCTATGGGAACAAGACGATTAGATTATAAACATAGAGGTTTTGGACTTATAATAACTTTTATTACGATATTAGTAATATGTCAAGTATTACCATTTATATATGCGATAGTAGTAACAGGTTGGAGGGGATAAACATATGAAAATCTTATTTGCAGTAAACAATGATAATGTGTCAGAAGCAATAGCTAAAAAATACGAAAAACAATATAAAGATATAATATCATATAAAAATGTTTATTATTTTAATGCAATTATAAGAGAGTTACAAAAGGATAAAACTTATAATAGAATAGTTATAAGTGAAGATTTAGAGCCATTTGCAAATAATAATTATGGAATGATAGATAAATTCCTATTAGATAAATATACTGATATAAGCAAAGAGGCAAAAACACTTAACGAAGAAAGAATAGAAGTAATATTACTTTGTGCAGATAGAAGAAAAAAATCAGAAGAAATGTTAATAAAAATATACAATTTGGAAATATATAATGCAATAATTGGACAAGATCGTAGTATTGATGAAGTTTGTAAATTAATTTATAATCCTAGAGATAAGGGATTAGCAAGACAATATTATGATATACCAGTTAATGACTTATCTGGACAAGAAGACAGTGAAAACAATGTAAGTGAAGCAGAAGTAGAAAACATTTTAGCACACTATAAGAGATTAGGAAGAAATGAAGACAAATATGTAGATAGCTTTAACAACATAATATCACAATATACAGATACACAATTGAAGATAATTATTAGATATTTACCAATACATGTAAAAGCGGTTTTAGAAGAAAAATCACCAAAATATCAACAGTTAGTAACATCTGGAATTCCAGGTCAAAATTCAAGTTTTGATGCTAAAACAAGTAAATATAAAGAAAAATTACAAAAACAAAAGAAAGGCTTTGGAAAGAAGAAAGAAAATAATAATTTTGATGATGACGATGAGGAAGAAAACGACGAACCACTTATAGATAGAGAATTTACAAAACCAAAACTTTCACAACCAATAATGATACCTTCAAACATGAATACAAATAATGTACAAAAAATAAATATCAAATCGACAACATCAAATGATGCACCACCAAGCCCATTCATAGAAGAGGAATTTATTCAACCAATACAACCAAATATTCCTCAAGAAATGCCAGAAACTGAAAGCAGCAATAACAAAGGAGTTAACTTATTTGATGAGTTTGACGATTCATCTGAACCAGAAATAGGCTCAATACAAGAAAGAACAATCCAACCGGTAGAAGTTCCAGAAGTAAAACCAGCACAACTACAACAACCTGATGTGAATCCACTAGGAGCTGAGAGCTTAAATAATGGAGAAGGAGAACTTGTACCTCAAGAAAATGTAGAACAAGAACAGCCAAAACGTGGCAGGGGTAGACCTAGAACAAAACCTGTTGCAGAAATTGACCCAAATCAGCCAAAACGCGGCAGGGGTAGACCTAAAAAGCAAGAGCCAATTGACACAACAGAAAGTACAGAAAATACAGAACAAAAACCAATGCAAACACAATATGAACAAGAAAATGATTTGTTCAGTATGAGTGAAGAAATTGAAAATAATAAAGCACCTGACTTAAGCGATATGATGTTTGAAACTCCAACACAAAATAATATTGCACAAGAGAACACAACAATAAGTAATGATGTTGGAGATATAGATATAGACTTATTTAATATGGAAGAAGAAAATCAGGCAACAAATACAGGTAATGTTGTTGATACTAATAATTATATTCAACCACAAGAGGTATATCAACCACAAGCAAGACCAAATAATTCTATTGATATACCACAACAGACTTATACACCTCCTATGCAAAATAATGATATGACAACAACAAATAGAACAAACACATATAGTAACCTAAATTCATTATTGACAAGTGACAAGAAAATAGTGGCTTTTGTGGGTACTACTAAAAATGGAACATCATTTGTTGTGAATAATACGGCAGAAATGCTTGCATCAATGGGAATATCTACAGCAGTATTAGATATGACAAAAACAAAAAATGCATATTATATATATACAAATAATGAGGAAGAATTAAGAGCAATAGCAACAAAATGTATGAGAAATTTAGAAAATGGTATACCAGAAGGTATTAAACCAACAAGAAATTTAACAATTTATACCGAAATGCCAGGAGAAGAAGAAAATTATAATATGGATAAAGTTTTGTCAACATTAGTTCAAAATTATTCAGCTGTACTAATTGATACAGATTTTGATACTCCGATGGAAGTTTTCGGCATGGTACAAGAAATATATTTAGTACAAACAATGGATGTATTAACAATACAACCACTTACAGCATTTTTAAGAAACTTAAAATCAAAAAATATTTTAAGACAAGAAAAAATAAAAATAGTTGTAAACAAATCAGAAAAAATAAGAAGTTTAAATGTTAGAACATTAATTGGTGGTATGTCATGTTATAATGCTCCAGATATGTCATATATGACGGAGTTATTTGATAAAGACAATGTAAGATATTGTGAGATACCTTTTGAAGTACAGAACTATGTAAAATATTTAGATTCACTAGTAAACTGTTCAATAACTTTAAATGGTTATACAAAAACATTATTAGCTTCTTTGAGAGAATTAGCTAACATTGTTTATCCATTAGTAGGTAAACAAACATACTCACCAATGAGTGGAAACAGAAAAGATCCATTTTCCCAACAAACCAGTAGCACATTAAATAAAATGAAGCATAAAGGATACTAAAATAAGAGGTGAAAAAATGAATATAGCCTTAATGGTAATAGTAGCATTCCTAGCATCTATTCTTATTGGATTAATTTTCTATAATTTATCAATTCATAGAAAGATAAAAGGTTTAAGCAATACAAGTGAGAAAATAGCAAACTTAAGAATCTTACAAGATTTTATGGACACAATTGCTCAAGAAACATCTGTAGAAAATAAGATAAGAATAATAAATGATATATTAATAGAAAAATATGAAAATATAAAATATTCTACCATAGTAGTATTTAATGGTGCAGAATATATTTTAAAAGCTTCAAATACTGATGAAAGATTATGGGACAATATGAAAAATTTACATACAGACCCAATCTTTCAAGAAAGTATAAAGACAGCAACTCCAAAATATATAACAATCAATAGTCCAGAAGAAAAATTGGCATATCAAAAAGTAGAAACATCTAGAGCAAAATCAGCAATGTTTTTCCCATTATATATAGATAACATATATATAGGTTATTGGATTATTGAAAGTAATGAACCAAATGCTTTTGATAACATGGATACAAATATATTAGAGATTATAAGAGAAAATATAATAGGAGTTTTAAAAACTATAACATATCAGAATACTCTAGAAAATATATATAGAGTAGACAAAACAACAGGATTAAACTCAGCAGAATATATATATGGTAAAGGAAAATTATCAATTAACCGATATGGAAAATCTACAGTATGTATGTTTATTATAAATAATATAGAAGCAATTAATGAAACATATGGAAGAAAAGCAGGTACACAAATTATAATAAACGTAGCAAATAATGTAAAATCTAATATAATTTCTGACTATGTATTTGTAAGATACATGGGACCAAAATTTGCAATAGTATTTTCAGGACTTGAGATAGAAACAGCAGTTGAAACTGTTACAAAAATAAAACAAGATATTGAAAATGTAAGATTAGTGATAACAAACAAAAAAAATAAAAAAGAAATACATGTTTGTCCAAAGACAAATTTTGTATTAGGCACATACTATAAAGGTACAGGAATAGAAGAGGTAACAAAAAAGCTTGAAGAATATTTAGATAATGCAGATAAAACAGAAAGTACAATAAATTATGTATAGGAGGGATTTTTATGGCAAGTGATAAAACAATGAGTTTTAAGGTAGAAAAAGAAAAGAATGTAAAAACAAAAGAAATATTAAAAAATGTTTATGATGCTTTAAAAGAAAAAGGATATAATCCAATTAATCAAATAGTAGGATATATATTATCAGGAGATCCAACATATATAACAAGTCACAAAGAAGCTAGAAACATCATTAGAATGATAGAGAGAGATGATTTATTAGAAAGCATGGTAAAAAATTATATTGGAATTGAAGATTAGAAATGAGAATATTAAGTATAGATTATGGAGATGCTAGAGCAGGAATAGCAATAACAGATGAACTAAATATAACAGTACAAGGGTTACTAACTATACACCACAACAAAAATGACAAAATTATATTGGCCAAATTAGACGAAATACTAGACAAATATAATATAGGTACAATAGTTGTTGGAATGCCACTAAATATGGATGGCTCAAAAACTGAAAGAGCAAAAATAACTGAAAAATTCATTCATAAGCTTAAATGTAAATATAATAAAATCAAAATAGACAGTATAGATGAAAGATTAACCACTGTACAAGCTCATAAAATAATGAGAGAATTAAATGTAAAAAATAAAGATAAAAGAAAAATAGTAGACACAATTTCAGCAGAATACATACTTGAAGCATATTTGAAAAGATAAGTAAATAGAAAAAAAGAATTATAATTTTAGCCATGTTTTTATTTAAATTTAATTCATTTTAAATAAAATCTTATTGCTAAAATTTAATTCTTTTACAATATTGCACATAAAAGGAATGAGTAAAATGAATTTATACCCAGACATATATATAAAAAATGTAAAAGATATAGATGTAAAACTATTAGAAAAACATAAAATTAAAGGATTAATTCTTGATATTGATAATACTTTAATAGACTATGATAAAAATCCACTACAAGGCATCAAAGAATGGTGTAATGATTTAAAAACTCATGGAATAAAAATGTGTATATTGTCAAATACAAATAAAGTATATAAAGTAAAAAAAATTGCAGAAATGTTAGATTTAGAATATGAATATTTTGCACACAAACCAAGTAAAAAAGGATTTGAAAAGGCAAGAAAAATACTAGATTTAAAACCTCAAGAAATAGCGGTAGTAGGTGACCAAATATTTACAGATGTATGGGGTGGTAACAGAAATAATATGATAACAATACTAACAAAGCCAATAGATGATAGAGATATATTATTAACAAAAATAAAAAGACCATTTGAAAAAATAGTTATAAAAAGATATCTAAAAAGGGAGGAAAAAAAGAAATGAATATTTGGCATGACATAGATGAAAAAAGAATAACTAAAAATGATTTTATAGCAGTAATAGAAATTTCAAAAGGAGGAAAGAATAAATACGAACTAGATAAAGAAACAGGAATATTAAAACTAGATAGAGTATTATATACAGCTACACATTATCCTGCAAATTATGGATTTATTCCAAGAACATATGCAGAAGATAATGACCCTCTAGATGTTTTAGTATTATGTAATGAAGATATACAACCATTAACACTGGTTGAATGTTATCCAGTAGGAGTTCTTATAATGACTGATTCAGAGCAAAAGGATGAAAAAATCATAGCAATTCCTAAGAAAGACCCATTTTTGAATATTTACAATGATATAAATGATATTCCACAACATCTAGAAATTGAAATAAAGCACTTTTTTGAAGTATATAAACAGCTAGAAAACAAAAAAACTAGTGTAGATAAAATTTTAAATAGAGAAACCGCAGAAAAAATAATACAAGAATGTATGAGTAGATATAAAGAAAAATTTGGTAAAAAATAAGGAGCTTTATATGATAGAAGAAATAATACTTACATTAACTTCATTTATACTTTTTGTTTATATTCTGTTATTTAAAATGGTAAAAAAGAACGACACAACGTATTTAGTAATTTTAATATTGCAAGCAATTGGAATACTAATTAATCTATTACAATTAACATTGCAAATATGCACAAATACTTTTTTTGATGTCATAATATACATGTTATGCATAATAATTCCAATATTAGTATTCTTATTAGAATTAAAAAAGGTTAATGTTTCAGAGATATTAACACTATCATTGGCACAAATATACTTATATTTAAATAAAACTAAAAAAGCAAAAAGGGTATTATCATTAACAATCATAAAGAATAAGAAAAGCCATAAAGGACACAGAATGTTAGCACAGATTTACGAAAAAGAAGGCGGAATGCGAAAAGCAATAGATGAATATATTAAGGCTTTAGAAATTGACAACAAAGACTACAAATCATACTATCATATATCAATATTATTAAATCAATTAGGCAGAAAAGATGAAGCAATTGAAATGCTAAATAATTTACTAGAAGTAAAACCGGAAATATATGAAGCAACACAAATGCTTGGAGAACTATACCTAGAAAAAGAAAATTATAAAAAAGTAATACAAGTTTATACAAAATCTTTAAAATATAATAATGAAAAATATGAAAGCTACTATAATCTAGCAATAGCATATTCTATGATAAATGATTTTGAAACAGCACAAAAATGCTATCAGAAGACGGTAGAACTAAATGACGAATACTATAAGGCATATTACAAACTGGGACAAATTGCCTTATTATATAGAGACTTTGATATGGCTGAACAAAATTTTTCTAAAAGCATATACAATGAAAAAGAAGCAAAATCATATATTGAACTTGCAAAAATTAATATCATAAAAAATAGGAAAGAAAAAGCAGTATTGTATTTGAATAATGCTATAAAAATAGATTCGAATTATTATAATATTATAAAGGAAGAACCAATGTTTTTCTCAATGAGAAATCTAATAGAAAAACCTCAAAAAGAAGTTAAAAGCAATTATACTGATTCGGAACTAGAAATAAAGATAGAAGAATATTTAAATAACACATATGAACTTACACAAATATTGAACAAACAAAAAAATAAAAAGAATAAAAAACAATAGAATAGAATAAGATACCAAAAGAAAGGAAATTAAATATAATGGAAATTTATCAAGCAATAATTTTGGGAATAGTTCAAGGATTAACGGAATTATTACCAATTTCTAGCTCTGCACATCTATATCTATTGCCTTGGGTCTTTAATTGGAATATACCAGATGCATTTGATGTTGCACTGCATTTTGGAACATTATTAGCGATAGGAATTTTTTTCTTTAAAGATTGGCTGAAACTTATAAAGGGGGCATATGACCTAACAATAAAGAAACAAAAAAGTAGAGAAGGCAAAATGTTTTGGTATATTGCAATTGCAACAATTCCGGGGGGAATAATTGGATTTATATTAGATAAATTTGCAGAAGACACATTAAAAAATCCAATTATTATAGGAACTGCTTTAATGACCATGGGAATTATACTATATATAGTAGATAAATATGCAAAAAAAGAAGTCGATTACGAAAAAATGACATTAAAACAAACTTTTTTGATAGGATTATCACAAGCATTAGCATTTATTCCTGGAGTATCAAGATCAGGAATTACAATGACAACAGGTAGATTATTACACATAAAAAGAGAAGCTGTAGCAAAATATTCATTTATGCTGTCAGCACCGATAGTTTTAGCAGCTACAATATTAAAACTAGGAGAATTTCAAATTGATTTAGCATTTATTCTTGGAGTACTTTCAAGCTTTATTGTAGGAATTTTTGTAATAAAATTTTTATTAGAATATTTAAAAAAAGGAAGTTTTAAAATCTTTGCAATATATAGGATAATAATAGGAATATTAGTAGTAATATATGCAATAATGTAACAAAACTGTAACAAAACTGTAACATAAATGTAATAAAAAAATAAAAATTATCTATTGTAGTTTTCAAAAAAAAAATGTATAATATATATTATTAAAAGGCAATTTTTATGCACACATGAAAAAGGAGGGTGAGTTTACAATGCTATTTTTTAGAAGACCAGGCATAGTAAACGTGAAAATGATAATTACAGAAGAAAAAATTTTGTCAAACATAGACAAAGTCGAAAAATTAATAAATCCAAATAGTAAAAAACAAATTATACAATTAGATGAAGATGCATATTTTAAAGATTTAATAGATTCAATAAAGGTATACTTAGCAGAATATCCAAACAAAAAGAATTTTCCTGCTAGTGTCTATAAAGCATGTTTCAATTTAGTTGAATTTGCAACAAATCAATTTGAAGAAAATACAAGACAAATTGAAGTGTTAATAAGACAAAGAGAAAAAAATATCAATTTGGCTAACGAATTAAAATTAACACTACAACTTGTTGAAGATAAGGATAAAGATTGGAAATCAAGAGTAAAACAATTATCTGAAAATGTTTCAGAAGACATTATAGAAGCTTTAACAATTATAGGAAAAACAAAAAACAAAATTAATGAAAATTACGATGTTGCAATGAAATTAATAAATGCTAGAATACAAAATCTAGAAACAAATTTACACATCGAAATTGACATGGAGAGAATAGAAGATAGATCAAAAGCATTAAGCTATATAGGAATAGAAATTGCTGAAGCATTAAGAGGAATACCTACACCAGTATTCGTAGAAAATAAAGAAACCTCAACAGAAAAGGAAACAGTTAAACAAACAGAAACAACAAAAACTCAACTACAGACAACAACAGAAGAGGATGAAAACAGTTTATATATTGAAGAAACAAGATTTGAAGTTAAAGAATCGCTATGGCAAAAATTTAAAAGAAGTAAATTTGTAAGAGGAATAGTTAAACTATGTAAAATAAGAATTGTTTTAGATATACCAGCTCTTCCAGAAGGCAAAAATCAAAATGGATAATATAAAAAAGAACTGTTAAATACTATATACACAAGAGACTAATTAGACAGGCAGTGTCACTTTGTAAAAGAGGCAGAGATATAACAATCTGCCTCTTTACTTGAAAAATGGAGGTAAATAATGAAAATAATTGAACCAACAATAGAAGTAGAAGATGTAGATTATAAAAATATAATGAAGATTTTAGAAAGAGCATGCAGAACATGTTATAGATCAGAAGGTAACATAACAGAAGAAAGCTATAAAACATTATTAAAAAATTGTATTACAAGAGGACACGAATCTATTTTAGAACACGAAAAAATAACAATAAGAATGGTTTGTGATGTGGGAGTATATAAGGATTTAACAAGACATAGAATAGCATCATTTTCAATAGAAAGTACAAGATATTGTAATTATGGAAAAGATAAATTTGATAACCAAATAAAATTTATTAGACCAGTAAATATAGAAGAAAATACAGAATTATATAAAAAGTGGTATGATACATGTGAAGTTATAGAAAAAAATTACTTGGAAATGGCGAAGCTAGGAGCAGAACCAGACCAATTAAGAATGTTATTACCACATTCAACAGCAGCATTGGTAACAATGACAGCAAATATAAGAGAATGGAAACACATTATGGAATTAAGGTGTACAAAACATGCTCATCCAGCAATTAGACAATTGTTAATACCATTATTATTAAAATTCAAAAAAGAAATGCCAGAAATTTTCGAGAATATAGAATATGATGAGAACTTTGAAAAGGAAAAATATGCTAAAATTACAATCATGTAATTGCAAAATGTTAACATAATGTGATATAATAAAGAAAAGGGGGCAGTAATATGTTTAAAAGTAAATATAGTACAATATTAACCATTTTATTAATTATATTGATTATAGCAATTGTAATAATAGTTATAGTATTAGGAATAAAAACATATAAAAATTATAAAAATGAAAAAGATGCAAAAGCTTTTGAACAAGCTGTTTTGACAGATAATAATCACTCAAGTAATTATGACGACGAAGAGCCAGAAGATAATAATACATCAAATCAGATTCAAGCAATAGAAGGAAATGATAACACATCAAGTGGAAGTGGTTCAACAGTATCTAACTTACCAAAAGTTAAACTTTATAAATCATATCCAACAATAGGAAATATAAACATACCAAAAACAAATACATCATATCCAATATTATTAGATACATCATCTCAAGCATTAGAAATAGCAGTTGGAGTTGCATATCCAAGTAGCCCAGCACTTAATCAACCAGGAAATGTAGTAATAATAGGACATAATTACAGAAATGGAAAATTGTTTTCAAATAATAAAAACTTAACAACAGGGGATGTTATAAGAATAACAGATTTAGAAGGACAAACTTTAACATATACAATATATGAAATATTTACAACGACACCAACAGATACAGGATATATGACAAGAAATACAGAAGGAAAAATAGAAATTTCTTTATCAACTTGTACTGACGATGGAAATGAGAGACTAGTAATTTTAGCAAGAGTAGAAGAATAAATATAAAAAGAAGCATTTATATAATGCTTCTTATTTTTTCTATAATCATATTCAATGCAACATGGTTATAACCACCTTCTGGAACAATAATGTCAGCATACTTTTTACTAGGTTCAACAAATTCTTCGTGCATTGGTTTTACAGTAGTCTTATATTGTTCTATAACAGAATCAAGCGTACGTCCTCTGTCTCTAACATCACGAGTTAATCTTCTTATAAAACGAATATCAGCGTCTGTATCAACAAATATTTTTATGTCCATCATATTACGCAATTCTTTATTTTCAAAAATTAGAATACCATCGAGAATGATAACTTTTTTAGGAACAACTTCAACAGTTTCTTTTTCACGAATGTGTTTAACGAATGAATAATTAGGTCTTTGAATAATTTCGCCATTTTTTAGTCTATGTAGATGTTCAATTAGTAAATCTGTATCAAAAGCATTTGGATGATCAAAATTTAATTTTTTTCTTTCATCGAAAGAAAGATTAGAATGACTTTTATAATAGTAATCATGTGAAAGCATTGTAATATTATTAACAAATTCTTTTCTTATGTTATTAGCTAGAGTACTTTTTCCAGAACCAGTCCCTCCAGCGATTCCTATAATAATTGGATCGAGTCCCATAACGTTAACCTCCATAAATTTACTAAATATATTGTAAATCATTATTCGAATAAATGCAACAAAAAACGACAAAAATCTTCTCGAAATATTAAGATAAGTTCAGATGAAATAATATATAAAAAAATTTCAAAAAAACTTTAAAAAAAGTATTGACAGCAAAAATAAAAAATGATATTATAATAAAGTACCGTTTTTAAGGAAATACAATTATATATATTATATATAATTAGTAATATTTAGACATAAAAACATAATACAAAAATTACTATTTTTTTTATCAAAAAAATGTAAAAAAGTGTTGACAAAGTAAAAAGAAAGTGGTACAATAATGAACGTTCTCGATTTGAAAGAAAAAAGAGAACAAGT
>CALXVG010000003.1 GCA_944391955.1 uncultured Clostridia bacterium | reverse complement strand
AAAAATGTATTTATAACATTTAATTTTGCTCCACTAAATACAATAAATGAAAATATAGATGAATTTATTGAAATAGACGAATTTTTAAATAATGACAAATCATTTAAAAGTAATATTGTATAAAATAAATACAAGATTTTGTAGATGTAGAAAATTACTACATTATTTTTTGAAAAATAAAAAATTGGAAGTTAATAAAACTTTCACCATTAATATTTGCTTTCCACCCATCTGGAAAACTAATAGTAGGATAATTATTAGCAATTTCCTCAGCATGATTATAAATAGTAGAATCAATTGAATAATATCCATTTACAAGATTAACACCATCAGGATTACACATTGGAACAATATAAATAGAAGAATAATTAAAAATATTTCTAGCCTTATAACCAAAAATGGTAGAATTGTTTTTATAAGCAACACAAAAATCTTCAATAAATTTAAGTAGTACATTAGTTGTTATAGATTCATTCGCATGTATTGAAGCACTATAGAATATATGGTTACTTCCTCTACCAATTCTTATATAGGGTATAGGTTTTCCGAAGAACGCTAAATCCAATAATATCAGATTGCAAAAATGGATAAGTATAAAGTAAACTTCTAATATTACTATATAAAAGATTTGTAGTATATAATCTATCTGTATAAACAATAGCCAAAATAATCACCTACAATAATATATGAGCTACAAAAAAATAAGTTGAATAAATCATTGAATTTATCATGAAATAATGATAATATAAATGAAAGATAAGATTATGAAAATAAGAAAATCTTATTATAATATAAATTAATCTAACAGTAAACATGAACATTGTAAAAAGTAGGAGATAAAATATGGGAAGAAAACGTAGGAGAAAAAAACAAAATATTTGGCAAATTTTAATATCTATAATAATTTTCATTCTTGTAATTTATTCAGGATATTTAAGCCAAAATCTAGAAAATTCAAATGTTTCTAATGAAAATAATATAAATCACGCACAAACTATAAGTTTTGATTTAAATACAATTCCAGAATACACATCTAGCCCATATGTAGAATTAAATAATAATATTCCATATTTTACAGAAGAAGATTATACTACTGAACCTTTTGAAACATATCGTGAATGGGATATTTTAGGGAGAAGCGGAGTGGCTTTTGCAAATATCTGTAAAGAAACAATGCCTAAAGAAGGTGAAGAAAGAGGAGAAATTGGTAGTATAAACGATTTGTCTGGTTGGGTACAAAAAAGATATGATAATTTAATTACAGATAAATATTTGTATAACAGATGCCATTTAATCGGCTGGCAACTTTCAGGAGAAAATGCAAATAAACAAAATTTAATTACAGGAACAAGATATTTGAATGTAGAAGGAATGTTGCCATTTGAAAATCAAGTTGCCGAATATATTGATAACAATGAAAATAATCATGTTTTATATAGAGTAACACCTATATATGAAGGGGATAATCTTTTAGTAAGTGGTGTACAAATGGAAGCATGGTCAGTTGAAGATAATGGGACAGGACTGCATTTTAATGTATATTGTTATAATGTTCAACCAGGAATTGTAATTGATTATGCAACAGGAGAAAGCCATGCAGAATAAAAAAATAAAAACATCTTGTATAAATAAATAAAATAATATATAATCCTAATAAATTAATTCTTAATACTATTTATCTATAGTATATTTCCAAATTTAAAGGAGTGATTATATATTGAAATTAGATTTATTCAATAATCTATATGAGAGTTTAAAAGAAAGGAATTTTGTTAAAAAATTTATGGAAGAATTATCAGAAAGCATAGAAAATAATACAAATGAAGAATGTAAATGGTACAATTTACTTGAAAATGATTTAACAATTTATAACAACAAAATAATTTCAAAGTACAGAAACATAATGATAAAAGAAAGAGATAATATTTTAAGAAAATATGCTATAGAAACAAAACAGGATGGAGAAATGTTATATGTATATGATATAAACAACAATAAAAATAATACATACAATTTATGCAATTGTAGTGTAGAGGAAGATTATAAAGTTATTACAAAACATATAGAAGAATTACCTAAAGATACTCAATTAGGGAGTGTGATAAGAAAACAAGGAGATATTTTGATATTAGATATAACTGCAACAAATGTTTTAAAAAAAGACATAAATACAATGATTAAAGAAACAATTAAAGAACAAAATATATATTTAGATACTATGAGGATTGAAGGACATAAATATGAAGCAGGTGAAAAATATTCAGGAAGAATATGGCTATATGACTTAGATAATGCTCAGGACGGAGGCATGGAAGGAATTGAAGAAATAGAATTTCCAAAAGATTTATATCAAGATGCAAAAGAAGGAGATTTATTCATATATACAGACGGAGGATATCATTTTATTAAAGACTAATATATTGTTATAAGATTCTCAAAGTTGCTGTACATATTGTAAAATTAATAAAAATAGTATATAATAGAAAGGTAGTTTAAAAAGGATAGGAGATTTTTATGTTTCAAAAATTAGAAGACGTAGAAAAAAGATATGACGAATTAACCCAAAAGATAAGCGACCCAGAAATAATAAGCAAACAGTCAGAATGGCAAAAATATATGAAAGAACATGCTGGAATGGAAGAAGTTGTTTTGAAATATAGAGAATATAAAAAAGCAAAAAATGACTTTGAAGAAGCAAAAGCGATGACTGCAGATAAAGATTTAAAAGAATTAGCAGAAATGGAAATGGAAGAATTAAGAGAAAAAATACCACAATTAGAAGAAGAGTTAAAAATACTTTTAATTCCTAAAGACCCAGATGATGACAAAGATATAATTTGTGAAATCAGAGCAGGTGCAGGAGGAGAAGAAGCAGCATTATTTGCAGGGACACTATTTAGAATGTATACAATGTATGCAGAAACAAAACATTGGAAAATAGATATTTTAAATGAAAATGAAACAGGAATAGGTGGCTATAAGGAAGTAACTTTCATGCTTTCAGGCAAAGGCGTATATAGTAGATTAAAATTTGAAAGCGGTGTTCATAGAGTTCAAAGAGTTCCAGACACTGAAAGTAGTGGAAGAATTCATACATCAACAGCAACTGTTGCAGTATTACCAGTTGTAGAAGATGTGGAAATTGAAATAAATCCAGCAGATGTAAGAATGGAAGTATTTAGAGCTTCAGGAGCAGGGGGACAAAAAGTAAATAAAACATCATCAGCAGTAAGATTAATACATGAACCAACAGGATTAGTAGCAGAATGCCAAACAGAAAGATCTCAAACACAAAATAAAGAATATGCTATGAGATTATTAAAATCACGATTATATGAAATAGAAAAACAAAAAAGAGATGAAGAATTGCATAATGAGAGAAAATCACAAGTAGGAACTGGAGATAGAAGTGAAAAAATAAGAACATATAATTATCCTCAAGGAAGAATAACAGACCACAGAATAGGATTTAGTATATTCCAGATAGACAATTTCTTAAACGGAGATTTAGATGAAATGATAGATAATTTAATTGCAGCAGATAGAGCAGAGAAATTAAAAGGTGAAAATGAATAAATAAAATGTCAGAAGATTAACTCTTCTGACATTTTATTTATTATGCTATTTAACAACAATATTAAATATCTTATTTTTTACATAAATTTCTTTAGCAATATTTTTTCCATTCAATAAATCTGCAAATTGTGTGTGAACAGTATCTTTTACATAGGTTTCTTCGACATTAAGAGGAATTAAGATTGTTCCTTTTAATTTACCATTTACTTGAACAGGAAGCTCAATTGTTTCATCAATAGTTTTTGTTTCATCATATGTTGGCCAAGCTTCATATGCAAGCAATTTATTTGTATTTCCATATTTACTCCACAACTCTTCTGTTATATGTGGTGCAAAAGGATTTAATAATTGCAATATTGTTGCATAATCAGATTTTGTTATTGAAGTTTCTTTATCCATTTCATTTAATAAAATCATTAATGCAGAAACTGCAGTATTGTAATCTAAAGTTTCTATATCATGTGTAACCTTTTTTATAGTTTTATTGATAATGCTTTCTAAAGAAGGTGTATAGCCAGCATTAGCGTTTAATTTAGATTGTAAATTCCAAATTCTATTTAGGAATTTTCTACATCCTTTTAAACCATTTTCATTCCAAGCAGCATCTTTTGAATAATCACCAATAAACATTTCATAAAGTCTTAAAGCATCTGCACCATATTCTTTAACCATATCAGTAGGATTTACAACATTACCCTTGCTTTTACTCATTTTCTCTCCATTAGAGCCTAAAATCATACCATGACTAATTCTCTTTAAAAATGGTTCTGAATTTGGAACTAATCCTTGTTCATGTAAAAAGATATTCCAAAAACGAGCATAAAGCAAATGACGAGTAGCATGTTCCATTCCACCATCATATAAATCTACTTTACCCCAGTAATCCAATGCTTCTTTTGAAGCAATTGCATTATTATTATGAGGATCCATATATCTTAACCAATACCAAGAAGAGCCAGCCCAATTTGGCATAGTGTCAGTTTCTCTTTTTGCATCATGACCACAACAAGGGCATTTAACATTAACCCAATCTGTAATATTAGCTAAAGGACTTTCACCATCTTCTGTTGGTTCATATGATTGAACATCAGGAAGAAGTACAGGCAAATCCTTATCAGGTACTGGAACCCAACCACATTCAGGACAGTGAATCATAGGTATTGGTTCTCCCCAAAATCTTTGACGTGAGAAAATCCAATCCTGTAATCTATAGTTTACTGTTTTTTTACCAATATTTTTTTCTTCTAAGAATGTAATCATTTTGTCAATTGCAATTTCTTTTTTGTCAATTCCGTTTAAAAAACCACTATTTATCATTATACCATCACCAGTATAAGCACAGCTTAAAGTATCTTCACTAGTATTTGGTTCTTTAATAACTTGAACAATTGGAATACCAAATTTTGTTGCAAAAGCAAAATCTCTATCATCATGTGCAGGAACGGCCATAATAGCACCAGTTCCATATGATGCAAGAACATAATCAGAAATCCAAATTTCTATCTCCTCACCATTTACAGGATTTATTGCAGTTAAACCATTTAATTTAACACCTGTTTTATCTTTTGTCATATCAGTACGTTCAATTTCACTTTTATGTTTAGCTTCTTCTTGATATGCTTTAACTTCCTCTAAATTTTTAATTCTATCTTTATATTTCTCTAAAAATTTATGTTCTGGACTCATAACCATAAATGTAACACCAAATAATGTATCACATCTAGTAGTAAATACTTCTAAATCATCATCAGTATCTTTTAATTTGAATTTTACAGAAGCACCGATGCTTTTTCCAATCCAATTAATTTGAGCTGTTTTAACCTTATCTAGAAATTCTGTATCATCAAGTCCATCAAGTAATTTATCAGCATAATTACTCATTCTCAAAACCCATTGATTTTTAAGCTTTTTAGTGGTTTGCGAACCACATCTTTCACAGACTCCACCTTGAGCGTCTTCGTTAGATAATCCTGTTTTACAAGTTGGACACCAATTAATTTCTTTTTCTGCCTTATATGCTAGACCCGCTTTATAAAATTGTAAAAACTGCCATTGTGTTAATTTATAATATTCAGGGTCAGTTGTAGAGAATTCTCTATCCCAATCAATAGCAAGACCCAAATCTTGCATTTGACCTTTAAAAACTTGAATGTTTTCTTCTACAGCTTTTTTAGGATGAATATGATTTTTTATTGCATATTGTTCAGCAGGTGCGCCAAAAGCATCCCAACCCATTGGAAATAAAACATTATATCCTTTTGCTTTTTTAAATCTAGCTTGAACATCAGAAGCTGTGTAAACTCTAACATGACCAACATGAAGTCCAACACCAGAAGGATAAGGAAATTCTACAAGCATATAAAATTTTTCCTTATTCTTATCTACTTCAACTTTAAAACTTTTCTCTTGTTCCCATTTCTTTTGCCATTTTTTTTCAATCTCACTGTGATTATATTCCATAAACTAAAAAATCCCTCCTACATTGCGTTTTGCCAATTGCATAATATTATATAACAAAAAAAGCTAAAAATAAAGTAAATTTCAAAAAAAGTTTGACTTAATAAAAAAAATGGGGTATAATAATAAAATCAATTAAATAAATGCGTTTGTACAATGAAAGCGGTTATAGGTTACTAATAGAGAGTAAGGGTCGAAGGCTGTAAGCCCTTTTAGCAAACATAACATGTCGAAACACATTGGAGCATATTAACAAAAATAAAGTGGGAAATTATTTTAATAATTTTCAAGTTAGGGTGGTACCACGGATATAATGTTCGTCCCTGCAGTAGCAGAGGATGTTTTTTTTGCCCCTTTTTCCAGGGTATAAAAGATATTCTTTGTAAAAATATATACAAGGAGGAATAAATTATGGAAAAATTCAAAACTCACAGATGTGATGAATTAAGATTATCAGATGTTGGAAAAAAGGTTAAAATATCTGGATTCTTAGATACCATTAGAGACTTAGGAGGGTTAGTTTTTTTAGACATTAGAGATATGTACGGAATTACACAAGTTGTAACTTCAGGAAAAAGTGAAGAAGTAGACTTTATTTCACATATTCCAATTGAATCTGCTGTAACAGTAGAAGGGACAGTCAAAAAAAGAGATGAAGAAACAATAAATCCTAAATTAAAAACAGGGTTAGTAGAAATATTAATAGAAAAAATTGAAGTAGTAGGAAAAAGAGTAAAAGAACTTCCATTTACTATTGGAGAATCTGAAGAAGTAAGAGAAGATTTAAGATTAAAATACAGATTCTTGGATTTAAGAGGGAATAAGTTAAAAGAAAATTTAATTTTAAGAGCAAAAGTAATTCAATTTTTAAGGGAGAAAATGATAGAACAAGACTTCTTAGAAGTTCAAACACCAATATTAACAAGCTCATCACCAGAAGGAGCCAGAGACTATCTAGTACCAAGCAGAGTGCATCCAGGTAAATTTTATGCATTACCACAAGCACCACAACAATTCAAACAATTATTAATGGTTTCTGGAATAGATAAATATTTTCAAATAGCACCATGTTTTAGAGATGAAGATGCTAGAGCTGATAGGTCTCCAGGAGAGTTTTATCAATTAGACATGGAAATGAGTTTTGCAACACAAGAAGATGTTTTTCAAGCATTAGAACCAGTAATGTATGAAACATTTTCAAAATTTTCAGATAAAAAAGTAAGTAAATATCCATTTACAAGGCTACCATATAAAGAATCAATGCTTAAATATGGCACAGACAAACCAGACTTAAGAAATCCATTAGAAATAGTTGATGTTACAGATTTGTTTGAAAAAATAGGATTAAATGCATTTAAAGGTAAAATAGTTAGAATAATAGCAGTTCACAATGTAAAAGATGAACCAAGAAGTTTCTTTGAAGGTATGACAGATTATGCAATAAAAGATTTAAAAGCAAAGGGATTGGCATGGCTTAGAATAATGGATGACAGAAGCTTTCAGGGACCTATTGCAAAATTTATAGATGAAGAATCAAAAGAAGAAATGCTAAAAAGAACAAAATCAAAAGAAGGAGATGCAATATTCTTTATAGCTGAAAAATCAGGTAGAGTAGAGGAATTAGCAGGACAAATTAGAGAAGAATTAGGTAAAAGATTAAAATTAATAGATGAAAACCTATTTGAATTTTGTTGGATTGTAGATTTTCCAATGTACGAATTAGATGAAAGAGGAAAAATAGAATTTAGTCATAATCCATTTTCAATGCCACAAGGAGGATTAGAAGCATTAAATACAAAAAATCCATTAGAAGTATTGGCATATCAGTATGATTTGGTGTGTAACGGAGTAGAATTATCATCTGGAGCAGTGAGAAATCATAGTCCAGAAACAATGATAAGAGCTTTCGAAATAGCAGGATATACAAAACAAGATGTGGAAACAAAATTTAAAGCCCTATTTAATGCATTTCATTATGGAGCACCACCACATGCTGGAATAGCACCAGGTGTTGATAGAATGGTAATGCTTTTAGCAGATGCACAAACAATAAGAGATGTAATTGCTTTCCCAATGACAAGTAAAGCAGAAGATTTATTAATGGGAGCACCAAGTTATGTAACGCCAGAACAACTAAAAGAAATACACATAAAAATTGACGAAAAGCATTAGTTTAAACTAAGAAAGATATATGATATAATGTTTGATGAAATGAGGGAGTAATATGTTAAAAGGAAAAACAGTAGTTTTAGGAATTACAGGAAGTATTGCTGCATATAAAATGGCAAATGTTGCTAGTGCACTAATTAAAGAAGGAGCAGAAGTACATGTTGTTATGACCAAAAATGCTACTAACTTTATAAATCCTATAACTTTTGAAACATTAACTAGCAATAAATGCTTAGTAGATACATTTGATAGGAATTTTCAATTTAATGTAGCTCATGTTTCATTATCTCAAAAAGCTGATGTTATGCTTATTGCACCAGCTTCAGCAAATATAATAGGAAAGCTTGCAAATGGTATAGCAGATGATATGTTAACAACAATGGCACTGGCAGCACAATGCAAAATTATAATATCACCTGCTATGAATACAGCCATGTATAAAAATAAAATTGTTCAAGATAATTTAGTAAAGCTTGAAAATTATGGCTTTGAAATTATAAAACCAATAGTTGGAAGATTAGCCTGCAATTCAATTGGCGAAGGGAAATTACCAGATGAAAATATTTTAATAGATTATATAAAACAAGAGATTCAATTTGAAAAAGATATGCAACATCTTAAGGTCCTTGTAACAGCAGGCCCAACAATTGAAAAGATTGATCCAGTCAGATATATAACAAACCATTCAAGTGGAAAAATGGGATATGCAATTGCTGAAATTGCAGCACGACGAGGAGCAGAGGTTACTCTAGTTTCTGGTCCAACAAAAATAAAACCACCTATGTTCGTAAATACTATTTATGTTCAATCTGCAAATGATATGTACAAAGCAGTTATGGAAAATTTACCTGAATGTGATATAATAGTGAAATCTGCAGCAGTTGCAGACTATACAGTAGCTAATATAAGTGAAGAAAAAATCAAAAAAAGTGATGATAAATTAGAACTTAGTTTAGTAAGAACTAAGGATATATTAAAAGAAGTAGGGGAAAATAAAAAATCAAATCAAGTTATTTGTGGATTTTCTATGGAAACAGTAGATTTAATTGAAAATTCACATAAAAAATTAATATCAAAAAAATGTGATATGATTGTAGCAAATAATCTCAATGAAGAGGGAGCTGGATTTGGAGTAGATACAAATAAGGTTACAATAATTACTGAAGAAAATACTAAAAGTTTTGAAATACTTACAAAAAAACAAGTTGCAGTAGAAGTACTAAATCAAGCACTTGATATTTATAAAAGCAAAAATGGAGAAGAATAATGATATTAGGAATAGATGTTGGAAATAGTAATGTTGTTGCAGCTTTACTAAATGAAACAGGTGTAATCAAAGAAAAAAGATGTCAAACGATTAAACAAAATATAGAAAAACAATATTATATGAAATCTTTAAATGAATTAATGAAAAATCAAAAAATTGAGGGAGTTATAATTTCGTCAGTTGTGCCAGAAATAAATCAGACATTAAAAGAAATAATTGAAGAAAATATTAAAATTACTCCAATATTTGTTAATGCAGATTTAAAGACAGGAATTCATATAAAATATGATAATCCACACAAATTAGGAGCTGATTTAATATCAGTAGCAGTTGGAGCAACTCTTAAATATGGAAGTCCGGTTATTATAATAGATATTGGTACAGCAACAACATTTTCTGTAATTAATGAAAACAATGAATATCTAGGAGGAATGATTGCACCAGGACCACATACTTCTATAAAAGCATTATCAAAAATGACATCCCAGTTACCAGAAATAGACTTTATTTCAACAGATAAAATTATTGGAACAAATACAATTGATTGTATAAAGATAGGAACAATAACAGCACATAGTGCAATGATTGACGGTATGCTTGATAGAGTGTTAAGCACATTAAAAGAACCTAATGTGAAAATTATTGCAACAGGAGGAGAAGCAAAAGAAATAATAGATATGTGCTCACATAAGATAACTTTAGATAAAAACTTGATTTTTGACGGACTTTATGAGATATACAGACAGCGGGACGGGGATTATGTCTGTAGCCTTTCAGCCTTTACAACATTAAGAAAAATGTTGCATAAAAATAAAAAAAGTGATATAATTTCAAAGTAAAAAATATAATTAATTAAGGTAAGGAGGAAAAGATGGAAGCTAAACATTTAAAAAGAAAAAATGGTGTAGGTGTTTTAGCAATATTGCTAGTGATGGTTCTTTTTTTAACAGGATGTGGAAATAAAGAAAAAACAGAAAATGGTTCAAACGAAGAAAACAACGATACAGAATCAAAAGTCGGATACTATGCAGATATAGATGGAGATGGAACTGTTGATGGAGTAATATTTGCAGATTTAGTAGCAGGAGCACAGGGTGATGGACAATGGGAAAATGAAAATGGCAATTATACTATATCAACAATAAGTAGTAATTCAGCTAAAAGATATGAAGTAAGTCAAAAAGATTATGAAGGAAAATTTGGGACAAAAGATGTATTAACACCAGCAGGAGAAGGAGAAGACAGATTTTATGTAATGGCATTAACAGATATTAATCCAGACAAATCATATTGTTGGTATCAAGCTGCATTTTACAATACAGGTGCAATGAGCGACTATGAAACATATACATCACCAGATTTTGGAAAAGGCAAAGAAAATACTCAAAAAATGATAACAAAATGGAATGAATCAGGCTATGGTAGACAAAATCAGAATAACACATATGATGACATGTGGGGAGTTATTCAAACTGAAGTTGAAAATGGCTGGTTTGTACCATCAAGAGCTGAATGGTCAGCATTTGCAGAAGAATTAGGAATTACAAAAAGTAACTTTGAGGATTTTGGACTAAGTCGTTATTACTGGTCTTCTTCACAAAGAGATGCTTACAAAGCATGGTATGCAATCTTCCCAAATGGTTATATGCTTAGCGATGACGTAACATGGAATCGATCAATTCGTTTATGTACAACTTTTTAATATTATAAAACAACAAATTGAAAATACAATAAAATATCAAAAAAGTTCAAACCTTCATAAAATATAAGAGAATATATTTTATGGAGGAATTTTTATGGCTAAAATATTAGTGTTTAATAATGACACAAATAGAATGGAAACATATTATAGAGGCGAAAATGAAGCTATGCCGTATGTTACAAATAGAACATTAACAGTAGGAGAGTTTAGGGGTTCAAGTGGAAGCCCAACTTTATGAACTACTAAAAGAGCAATGCAAAGTTGGAATGCTACAAGATATTTATATGGAGCACCAATTCCGGTAGGTTTTGCATTTAAAAGACCATGGGAAGGTGGTCATAGCAATCAATCACATGACTGAATATATACAGTTGAACATATAAAAATTATAATAGGAGATAAATAAAATTTGTGTTTTTAGAGGTAAAATTATAAGTATTAGCTAGTATAAATGCTAATACTTATTTTTATAGAAAAAATTTCCAATAAGTGGGTGCAAACTGATTGACAAAAGAACAAAAGTTTGATAATATATAACAAAAAATGAGATAATTTTAGCTATTAAAAATTTCAATAAAAGGAGGAATTTTATTTGAATAATAATACAATTGATGATAATTTAATTGGAAATGAAAATAATATTGTATTTTATACTGATGAAGAAAATAATGTTAATGTTGAAGTCATTTTACAAAATGAAAATGTTTGGCTCAACATTGATTCTTTAACGAAATTATTTAAAATTGATAGAACAGGTATAACAAGGCATATAAATAATATTTATAAAGATGAAGAATTGGAAGAAAACTCAACTTGTGCAAAAATTGCACAAGTTCAAAAAGAAGGTAACAGAAGTGTTACAAGAAATATTTCTTATTATAATCTAGATATGATAATATCAATAGGATTTAGAGTAAATTCAAAACCAGCTATTAAATTTAGAACATGGGCAAATAAGATTATCAAAGAATATATGATTAAAGGATTTGCATTAAATGATGACAGATTTATCAATGGTAATAAATTTGATACTAGATATTTTGATGAATTATTAGAACGCATAAAAACTATTAGAGTAAGCGAAAGAATGTCTTACCAAAAGATTATGGATTTATTTATAGCAACAGCAATTGATTATAATAAAGATTCAGAAGAAGCATATACTTTTTTCAAAATTGTACAAAACAAGTTGCATTATGCAATTACAGGAAAAACTGCTGCTGAATTAATTTTTGAAAGAGTAGATTCAAAGAAAGTTCATATGGGACTAACTTCATGGAAGAACTCACCAGATGGACTAATTTATAAATATGATGTAGGTATTGCTAAGAATTATTTACAAAAAGATGAACTAGAAAAACTAAATGATTTAACTAATTTGTTTTTAGATGTAGCAGAAACAGAAGCAAAAGAGCAGAAAACTATGACAATGAACAAATGGATAGAAGTTGCAGATGATTTATTAAAATATAGAAAGAAAAATATTTTAAAAGATGCAGGAAAAATATCACATAAACAGGCAATTGAAAAAGCAAATGAAGAATATGAAAAATTTAGAATTAAACAAGATAAAGAATATATTTCTAGTATGGATCAAATGCTAAATAAATATTTAAAAGAGAATAGATAATACAATTTTGAAAAGAAAATAATTAAAGGCATTATTTGGAAAATATCTTTAAAGCACTAAAATTAAAACAAACTTCAGTTGTCAAAAATTATTTGACAACTGAATGTTGAAGTTATTTTACGAAATTAATAATAAATATTTATTGGAAGTAGTACCATTATTTATTATCAGATGATAGAGATGTATTAAAAGATGCAGGTAAGATATCACACGAGACAGCTAAAGAAAAGGCTTTAACAGAATTTGAAAAGTACAGAGTTGTGCAAGATAAATTATACAAATCTGATTTTGATAAATTAATAGAAAGTAGTGAAAATTTAGCATATTAGACTAGAAAAAGAATTATTAATGACGATTTTGCTAAGGTTAGCAAAATCATTCAAACAATAAAATATCAAAAAAGTTCAAACCTTCATAAAATATAAGAGAATATATTTTATGGAGGAATTTTTATGGCTAAAATATTAGTGTTTAATAATGACACAAATAGAATGGAAACATATTATAGAGGCGAAAATGAAGCTATGCCGTATGTTACAAATAGAACATTAACAGTAGGAGAGTTTAGGGGTTCAAGTGGAAGTCCAACTCTATGGACTACTAAAAGAGCAATGCAAAGTTGGAACGCTACAAGATATTTATATGGAGCACCTATACCAGTTGGCTTTGCTTTTAAAAGACCCTGGGAAGGTGGTCATAGCAACCAATCACAACATTATGCAGGAGTAGCATTTGATGTTGGGCAAACATTAAGTAATAGTGAAAGAAATAATCTTAGAAATCTTGCACAAGAATCAGGAGTATGGTCATATGTTGAACCAGCGAGTTTAACACCAACATGGGTACACTTTGACCGCAGATTCGGAAGGCCCGCATGTAGTACAGGTGGATATCCAATAATAAGACAAGGAAGTATTAGCACATATGTATTAATAGCACAAGATGATTTAAATACATTAGGATACAGAACAGGTGGATTAGATGGAATTTTTGGAACACAAACAAGAAATGCAGTAATAAACTTTCAAAGAAAAGTAGGACTAACTGCAGATGGAATAGTAGGATGTAATACATGGAGGGCATTACAAGAAGCAGTAGTAGGAACAGGAAGAACAAGCACAACAATTGATTAAAGTTGAATTCAATAATGTTAAATGCTATAATTTAATTTATGGCATTTATACATTAGTAAATGTACTCAAAAAAATAATTTAGGAGAAATAAGAATGAAAAAAGTAGTATCAATACAAGATGTTTCATGTGTTGGAAAATGTTCACAAACAGTTGCATTACCAATAATTTCAAGTATGGGGATAGAAACAGCAATTTTACCAACTTCAATATTATCAACACATACAGCTTTTAAAGAATTTACATTCAAAAAACTTACAGAGGAGTTATATAAAATAAAAGAACACTGGAAAAGAGAAAAATTTCAGTTTGATTTAATATACATAGGCTATACTGGTTCAGAGGAAATCCTAGATTTTGTATTAGAATTTATATCTGAATTTAAAACAAAAAGCAATATAATTATATTTGACCCAGCAATGGCAGATAATGGTGAAATGTATCAAGGAATTAGTAAAAACATATTTGCAAAAATAAAAGAAGTTGCAAAAAAAACAGATATAATAAGGTTAAATAGGACTGAAGCAACATTTCTTTTAGAAAAACCATATAAAGAACAACTAAATCTGGAAGAAGGACAAAAACTAGTAAAGGAATTACAAAAATTAAATAAAAAACAAGTAGTTATGACAGGAATAGAAAAAGACAATAAGATTGGTGCATTAGGATATGATGGAAATGCATATTATAACAATTTTGAAATTAAATATCCGAAAAATTATCATGGAACAGGAGATATATTTACAAGTACATTAGCAGGAAGCTTAGTAAAAGGAAAAAAAATAGAAGAAGCGATAAAAATATCAACCAAATTTACAACAGAATGTGTAAGAATAACATATGAAGACAAAGATTCAGAAGAATATGGTGTAAATTTTGAACAAGCTATACCATATTTATTAAAACTTATATTGTAAAAACTGCCATTTTGTGATATTCTTTAAAGGGAAAAATATTTGAGAACACTTTAAAAAAATATTGTATTAAAGAAAGGGATGAATTTTATGAACAAATATGAAGAAACTGTAAAATATATCGAAGAAAAAATTGGTGATATAAAACCAAAAATTGCAATTGTATTAGGATCTGGATTAGGAATACTTGCAGAAGAAATTACAGAGAAAATAGTAATTCCATATAAGGAAATTCCAAACTTTCCTGTCTCTACCGTAGTAGGACATGCAGGTGAATTAATTATAGGAAAACTAGAAGGAAAAACAATTTTAGCAATGAACGGAAGAGCACATTATTATGAAGGATATGATTTAAAAGAAGCAACATTCCCAATAAGAGTATTTAAATTATTAGGAATAGAAGAGCTTATTTTAACAAATGCAGCAGGAGGAGTTAATACAGAATATAAACCAGGAGATTTTATGATTATAAAAGATCATTTAAGCTTTTTTGCAGAATCTGTATTAAGAGGACCAAATGATGACGAATTCGGACCAAGATTTCCAGATATGAGTGAAGTTTATAAAAAAGATAAAATAGAACAATTAGAAGAAATAATACAAAAACATACTGGAAGGGCAAAAGTAGGAGTTTATGCATATATGAAAGGGCCAACATATGAAACACCAGCAGAAATTAGAGCACTAAGAACACTAGGTGCAGATGCAGTAGGAATGTCTACAGTTCCAGAAGCTGTAGTTGCAAATCACTGTGGATTAAATGTTGTTGCAGTATCATGTATTACAAATATGGCTGCAGGAATATTAAACCAAAAATTATCACATGAGGAAGTTAATGAAACAGCAAATAGAGTAAAAGTTATATTCAAAGAGATTATTAAGGAATATATAAGCCTTTAAAATGTAATTTTATAAAAATAGGGGAGGACTAAATATGAAAGTTATACTATTACAAGATATTAAAAATGTAGGAAGAAAAGACGAAATAATAAATGCAAATGATGGATATGCAAGAAACTATTTATTCCCTAAAAAACTAGCAATTGAAGCAACTAAAGATAATTTATTAAAATTACAAGCAAAAAAAACATCAGAACAAAACAAAAAACAAGCAGAAATAGATAATAACAAAAAAACAGCTGAACAAATAAGCAAGATGACTTTAACAATAAAAGCAAAAGCAGGAGCAAATGGTAAAATATTTGGTGGGATAACTTCAAAAGAAATTTCTGAAGCACTAAAACAACAATATAATATAGAAATAGACAAAAAGAAAATAGTATTAAAAGAAACAATAAAAAACATAGGAAAATTCTCAGCAGAAATAAAATTTGGAGATGGAGTAAATTGTAAAATATCATTAAACATTCAGGAGGAATAGTTAATGGAAATAGGAAAAATACCACCACATGATATTGAAGCAGAACAAGCCGTATTAGGTAGTATGCTTACAGACCAAGATGCAGTAATAGATGCAATAGAAGCTTTAAAACCAGAAGATTTTTACAGAGATGATAATAAATATGTTTATGAAGCAATTGTAAACTTATATAACAAAGGAGAACCTATTGATATTATTACAGTAAAATCAGAACTAACAGCAATACAGAAATTTGAAGCTGTTGGAGGTATAGAATATCTTGCAACATTACCAGATAAAGTACCACTTGTAGCAAATAGTGGAAAATATATAAAAATAGTGGAAGAAAAAGCATTACTTAGAAAATTAATAAAAGCAACAGATGAGATACAAACTTTAAGTTATGAACAAAGTGAAGAAACAGACAACATTATGGAACATGCAGAAAAAAAGATTTTCGATATAATGCAAGGTAAAAGTCAAAAAGGATATTCAACATTAAAAGAAGTTTTAGTTGAAAGTTTTGCAGAAATAGAAAAATTATATAATCAAAAAGAACCTATAACTGGAATACCAACAGGTTTTTCAGATTTAGATAACAAAACAGCAGGACTTCATAATTCAGACCTAATACTAGTTGCAGCAAGACCAGCAATGGGTAAATCAGCATTTGCATTAAACATTGCAACAAATGCAGCAATAAATGCAAATGTACCAGTTGTAATTTTCAATTTAGAAATGTCAAAATCTCAATTAGTAAACAGAATGATTTGTAGTGAAGCAATGGTAGATAGCAATAAAATAAGAACAGGAAAAATGGATGAAGAAGACTGGGTAAAATTAGCTACGGCATTAGGACCTTTATCAGAAGCACCAGTATATATAGATGACACACCAGGTATATCAATTACAGAAATTAGAGCAAAATGTAGAAAATTAAAATTAGAAAAAAATATTGGACTAATTGTTATTGATTATTTGCAGTTAATACAAGGAAGCGGAAAAAGAAACGCAAGTCGAGAACAGGAAATATCAGAAATAAGTAGGTCTTTAAAAATTCTAGCAAAAGAGTTAGATGTACCAGTAATAGCTTTATCACAACTATCAAGAGCAGCAGAGCAAAGACAAGATCATAAACCAATGTTATCAGATTTGCGTGAATCTGGAGCAATCGAACAAGATGCTGATATAGTTATGTTTTTATATAGAGATGATTATTACAATCCAGATTCAGAAAAAAAGAACATTGCAGAGGTTATTTTAGCAAAACATAGAGCAGGTTCAACAGGCAGTATAGATTTACTATGGATGGGAAATTATACAAAATTTGCAAATTTGGACAAGTATAGGGAGTAAATAATATGTTTGGATTATCAAAGGAAATTTATTCTAAAATATTAGAAATAGTTAATAAATATAAAAGAGAATTTTATATATTTGGTTCTAGAGCAAAAAACACATATAAAAACACTTCAGATATTGATATTGCAATAGATGGACAAATTAATTATGAAGAAGAAATGGCAATAAGAAATGACTTTGACATGTTAGATATTCCTTATACAATAGACATAGTATTTATAAAAAAAATTGAAAAAGAAACTTTATTGCAAGCAATAAAAAAGGAGGGAATAAAAATTGGATAGATTTATTCAAAAAAAAGAAGATTTTTTTAATGCATTAGAAAGACTACAAGAAGCATTAGAACAAGAACCAACAGAATTTGTTATAGATGGTTCATTACATAGATTTGAATTTACTTTTGAGCTTGCATGGAAATTAGTAAAATATTATCTAGAATATATGGGAATGGCAGAAATAACAGGAAGTCCACGAGAAACAATACAAAATGGATTTAAACAAGGATTAATAGAAGATGGAGAAGAATGGATTAACATGATGCTAGCAAGAAATAGTTTATCACATCTATATGACGAAAAATCTTCACGAGAAATATATAATAAAATAAAAAATGAATATATAAATCTTCTTATAAAATTAAAAGATAAAATAGAAAATATCTAAAACTAGGAGAATATATGCTAAAAGACAAAATAAAAAATACAATTAATAAATATAATTTAATAAAAAGCGGAGACAAAATAGTAATAGGCGTATCAGGAGGGCCAGATTCAATATGCCTATTACATATTTTAAATGAACTAAAAAAAGAGCTAAACATAGAAATATTTGTAGCACATGTAAATCATATGATAAGAAAAGTGGCAGATATAGAAACAGAATATGTTCAGGAATTTTGCAAAAAAATAGATGTAAAATGTTTTACAAAAAAGATAGATGTTTTAAGTATTGCAAAAGAAACAAAAAAAGGAACAGAAGAAGTTGGGCGAAATGAAAGATATGCCTTTTTTAATGAAGTGTTAGAACAAACAAAATCAAATAAAATAGCAACAGCACATAATAGCAATGATAAAGCAGAAACAGTTGTTTTAAACATAATAAGAGGAAGTGGAATATCAGGACTTAAAGGCATAGAAGCTAATAGAGATAATAAATACATACGACCATTAATTGAAATAAATAGAGATGAAATAGAAAAATATTGTGAAGAAAACAATTTAAATCCTAAATATGATGAAACAAATCAGGAAAATATATATAGTAGAAACAAAGTAAGAAATGAACTAATTCCATATATAAAAAAAGAATTTAATCAAAATATTATTCAGACAATTAATAGACTATCAGAACTAGCAACAGAAGAAAATGAATATATTGAAAATATAGTAAGAAAAACTTATGAAGAAATAAATATAGAAAATCAAAATGAAGAAATAATATTAAACTTAAAAAAATTTAATAATTTAGAATTAGTAATAAAAAGAAGAGTAATACTATATACTATTAATGAAATTTTACATACAACAAATGGAATAGAAAAAATTAATATAGACGATATTATAAAATTATGCGGAAATAATATAGGCAATAAATACCTAAATCCAACTAAAGAAATAAAAGTTTATGTAGGTAAGGGAAAAATACATTTTATTAAAACAAAAAAGCTTGAAATTAAATAAATGGTATGCTATATTATAGTGGAGTTTATATAATTAAAATAAAACAAGAGAAGGAGAGTTAATTAATGAAAAATAGTCTGAAAACATTGGCAATATGGTTGATAATGGGCATTATATGTATAGTGCTTATATCATCGGTATTAGAAAATTCTGAGACGAAAATGACTTATGATGAACTAATGATAGCAATTGAAAATACTAAAGTTGAAAGTATAGAATTACAATCAGATGGTAAAAAAGCATATGTAAAACTAAAAAATTCTAATGTAGAAAAAGAAGTAAATATACCAAGTTTAGATGCATTTATGGCAGAAATAAGTGATGATATAGTATCAAAAAATTTTACATTTGAAGAAAAATCACAATCAATGTGGATTACAATTTTAAGTCTGCTTTCACCATTTGCAATAGTAATAGTTTTATTACTATTCTGGTTCTTGCTAATGAATAATTCTCAAGGCAATGGAAATAAAACCATGACATTTGGAAAAAGCAGAGCTAAGGTGATAGGAACAACAGATAAAGCTAAAATAACATTTAAAGATGTAGCAGGAGTAGATGAAGAGAAAGAAGAATTACAAGAAATTGTAGAATTCCTAAAATCTCCAAAGAAATTTACAGATATGGGAGCAAGAATTCCTAAAGGAGTATTATTAGTAGGACACCCAGGAACAGGAAAAACATTACTTGCAAAAGCAATTGCAGGAGAAGCAGGAGTACCATTTTTCATAATAAGTGGTTCTGACTTTGTAGAAATGTTTGTTGGTGTTGGAGCATCAAGAGTAAGAGACTTATTTGACCAAGCAAAAAGAAATGCACCATGTATTATATTTATAGATGAGATAGATGCAGTAGGACGTCAAAGAGGAGCAGGACTTGGTGGCGGACATGATGAAAGAGAACAAACATTAAACCAATTGCTTGTTGAGATGGATGGCTTCTCAGAAAATGAAGGAGTAATAGTTATTGCAGCTACAAATAGACCAGATGTTTTAGACAAAGCATTATTAAGACCAGGAAGATTTGATAGACAAATAGTAGTTTCACCACCAGATGCAAAAGCAAGAGAAGCAATACTAGAAGTTCACAGCAGACACAAAAAATTAGGTGATGATGTAGACTTAAGAATTATAGCAAAAAATACAGTTGGATTTTCAGGTGCAGACTTAGAAAACATAATGAATGAAGCATCATTATTAGCAGCAAGAAGAGATAAACAAGAGATAAATATGCAAGATGTAGAAGATGCCATGATAAAAGTTACAATGGGACCAGAGAAAAAGAGTAGGGTAAGAAATGAAAAAGAAAACAAACTAGTTGCATTCCATGAAGCAGGGCATGCGGTAGTAAGCCATTATTTACCAACACAAAATATGATACATCAAATATCTATAGTGCCAAGAGGAATGGCAGGAGGATATACAATGTATAGACCAGATGAAGATAAAAATTTCATGTCAAAAGTAGAAATGGAAGAATCAATTATATCATTATTAGGAGGTAGAGTTGCAGAAAGTATAGTATTAGATGATATATCTACAGGAGCAAGTAATGATATAGAAAGAGCTTCAAAAATAGCTAGAGATATGGTAACTAAATATGGTATGAGCGAAAGATTAGGAACAATAACATTTGGTTCAGGACAGGAAGAAGTATTTTTAGGAAGGGATTGGACACAAACTAGAAATTATAGTGAAGAAACATCTGCAAAAATAGATGAAGAAGTTAAAAAAATAATTGACAATGCATATAATAAAGCAAAAGAACTATTAACAATGCATAGTGACAAATTACATGCTGTAGCAAATAAATTATTAGAACAAGAAAAAATAGAAGGCGATGAATTTGATGCAATATTTGCAGAATAAAAATAATTAATAATAAAAAATCTCCATATATTGGAGATTTTTTTATTAACAAAAATACTTAATACATTCATTTATGGCATCTTTTTTGAAAATAACTTTACCATATTCTGTAAGCTTTCTTTCAAAAACAATACTATTTTTCACAGCAGAACTAAATTCTGTAAGTGTAGAATAAAGTGATTTAAACTCTTTAATTTCTAATTTTAAATTAGTAAATATTAAATAATATTTATCATTATATAGAATCAAAGAAGCAGATTTTAGCTTGTTTTTAGGTAATATATCACTATTTTTTACATATGTACAAAAAGAACAAAAATCATCAAAACTATTAAACATATTTGCTGATAATAATTTATTTGGAATAACAGATTTAATTTTTGTTTTAACTGTTTTTTTCTTTCTAGATAATCCATTTTCATTTGTTGGCAACATTCTAGTTACAGTTATAATAAAATTACCTTCAGAAGAAGCTAGAGCTTCTATTATCAATTTATAATTTTTTGTATTAAAACCTAATTCAGATTCTGCTTTGTCTAACATATCTAAAAATAAGTCTTGTGTTTCCATAGAATTAGACATAAATGTATGTAAATCTATATTTTTTTCAATTAAATCATCAATATTAAAAAAAATTCTAATTTTATCTTCATTCAATTTTTCAATTCGCATTAAATAAACCTCCAAAGTATTTTAATAATATTATAGCATTAAATATACAAATTTTAAATGATAAAATTTTGGTAAATATTTATTTAAAATCGTTATTATAATATATTAAAAAAATTAAGAAAACGTTAAAAATGACTTAGAAATTATAACATAAACAAAATAAAAAATAAAGTGTTATATACAAATCTAAAAAAATACTTAATATATATTGAAAAAATGCGTAAAAATAGGTATAATAATGTTGGTAAAAAGGAACAAATGAGGGAGGAACAAACATGGCAACAAGAGAAAAAAATATATGGATTTTATTAATATTTATATTATCAGGATTAGTAATTGGAGGATTATTAGGAGAACTAGCTTCAAGAGTAGATTTTCTATGGTGGCTATCATATGGTGAAAGTTTTGGGCTAAGCTCACCAGTAGAACTAGACTTAAATATATTAAACATAACATTTGCTTTAATGTTTAAAATCAATATAGCAAGTATCATAGGAATGGCAATAGCAATATTTATATATCGTAAAATCTAAGATGATTAATATAGATGATAAGTAAAGGAAGGAAAAAGGAAAGATAGGAAGGAAAATTTATGAAAATAAAAGAATTACCCCTATCAGAAAGACCATATGAAAAATTAGAAAAATATGGAGCAGAAAGCTTATCAAATGCAGAATTATTGGCAATAATAATAAAAACTGGAACAAAAGAAGAATCATCAATATCAATTGCACAAAGGATTCTAAATTTAAACAAAAGTGTAAGAACAGAAAACTTAAGATTTTTACAAGAAATAGCAATAGAGGAATTTATGCAAATAAAAGGAATTGGCAAAGTAAAAGCTTTACAACTAAAGGCAATATGCGAACTCACTAAACGTATTTCAAGACCAATTGACAATAAGAAAAGCATAATAAGAACACCAAAAGATGTTGCAAACTTATTAATGCCAGAATTAAAATATGAAAAAAGAGAAGTCGCAAAAGTTTTAATATTAAATATAAAAAATGTTGTATTAAGAATTGTAGACATTTCTTTAGGTGGCAGTAATTTTGCTTGTATAGAACCAAAAGATGTTTTATCAGAAGCAATAAAAATGCAAGCCCCAAAAATAATACTTATTCATAATCATCCAAGTGGAGATGCAACACCAAGTCAAGGTGATTATAGAGTTACAGATAGAATATTTGATGCGGCACAATTACTTGGAATTGAACTTTTAGATCATATCATATTGGGCGATGAAAATTATGAAAGTTTATTAAGTAAGAAATGAGGAGAAGAAATTGTTTAGTTTAAATGGGAAAGATATAGGAATAGATTTAGGAACAGCAAATATATTAGTAACAATTAAAGGAAGAGGAATAGTATTAAATGAACCAGCAGTTGTATCGCTAGATACAGAAACAGGTGCACTACTAGCAACAGGTTATGAGGCAAAAGAAATGTTAGGTAGAACACCAAAAGAAATAAAAGCAATTAGACCACTTCAAGACGGGGTAATTGCTGATTTTAAAGCAACCCAAATTTTACTTAAGAACATTGTTGGCAGAGTTTGCCAAAGATATAATGTAGGTAGACCAAGAGTTGTAGTTGGTGTTCCTTCAGGAATTACAGAAGTAGAAGAAAGGGCTGTTGAAGAATCAATAATAACAGCAGGAGCAAAAGAAGTGTTTTTAATAGAAGAACCAATGGCAGCAGCAATAGGTGCTGGACTAGATGTAGCAACTCCAAATGGCAATATTATAGTAGATATTGGTGGAGGAACAACAGAAGTTGCAGTTATATCATTAGGTGGAATTGTTGTAAGTAATTCAATAAGAATTGCTGGTGATGAATTAAATGAAGATATAATAAATTATTTAAAAAGAGAAGAAGGAATTGCCATAGGAGAAACAACAGCTGAAGATGTTAAAATGCAAATAGGTTCAGCAATGTCTTTAATGACAGAACTAAGTATGGAAGTAAAAGGAAGAAGCTTAACAACAGGACTTCCAAAACATGTTGTAGTTAAATCATCTCAAATACAAGAAGCAATGGAATCATCAATTGCAGAAATTGTAGATGTAATAAAGATGACATTAGAAAAAACCCCACCAGAATTAGCATCAGATATAGTAGAAAGAGGAATAGTATTAGCAGGTGGAGGAGCATTAATAAGAAATTTAGATAAATTAATAAGTTTAAAAACAAAAATGCCAGTGTATGTAGCAGAAAACCCAACAGAATGTGTAGTAAAAGGAACTGAAAAAACTCTTGCAGATTTAGAAAAATTAAAGACAGTTTTAATAAATGCAAAAAAGAGAAAGTAAGGGGAAATAATGAACAAAACGAAAAAAAGTAAATTTATAGTTAGTATTGTAACAATAATACTTTTAACTATACTAGTAATATTAACGAACACAGATACTAACAAGTTCTCATACATCGAAGGAACTGTTAACAAACTGGTAGTACCAATTCAAAATGGATTAATACATTTAAAAAATAGAATAAATAAAAACACTTCATTTTTTGAAAATATAGATAATTTAAAAGCAGAAAATGAAGCACTAAAAAATGAGAATGAAGATTTAAAGAAAAGACTTAGTGAATTGGAAATAATAAAAGCAGAAAACGAAACACTAAGAGCTTATGCAGATTTGACTGACAAATATACAGAATATAAAACTGTACCAGCATATATTATTAGCAAAGATTTAAGCAATTTAAGCGAAACTATGGTAATAAATGTAGGAACAGATGATGGTGTCTATGCAAATATGGCAGTTATATCAGCTGATGGAATTGTAGGACATACAATATCTGCCACAAAAAATACTGCAAAAGTTCAGCCAATTATAGATACAGCAAGTAGCATAAGTGGAACAATGAGTATATCAAGAGATAATGTAATGCTTAAAGGAATACTAAATGAAACAAATAAATTAAAAGCAGTATATATTGGAGCAGAAGCGGATTTAGTATTAAATGATACTGTTGAAACATCAGGACTTGGTGGAATGTATCCTAAAGGTCTAAAAATAGGAACATTAACAGAAATTATAGAAGCAGAAAATATTACAGAAAAATATGCAATAATAGAAACATCAGTAGATTTTTCAAAATTAGAAACTGTATTAGTTATTGTTAGCGAAATATAGAAGGAGAGTAAAATGGAAAATAATATTTATCAAACACCATTAAGTGGTAGATATGCTAGTAAAGAAATGAATTATATTTGGTCTAATAATTCTAGATATTCAACTTGGAGAAAGTTGTGGGTAGCTTTAGCAGAAACAGAAAAAGAATTAGGCTTAAATATAACAGATGAACAAATATATCAAATGAAAGAAAACGTTAATAATATAGATTATGAAGTAGTTCGCAACAGAGAAAAAGAATGTAGACATGATGTTATGGCACATGTTTATGAATTTGGAGAAAAATGCCCAGATGCAAAACCAATAATACATCTAGGAGCTACATCATGTTATGTAACAGACAATACAGAAGTAATTTTGATGAAACAAGCATTGGATATAATTAAACAAAAGTTAGTATTAGTTATAAATAATTTAAAAGAATTTGCAGATAAAAATAAACATATTCCTTGTCTTGGATATACACATTTTCAACCTGCACAATTAACAACAGTTGGAAAACGTGCAACATTATGGATTCAAGATTTATTAGAAGATTTAAAAGAACTAGATTTTGTTCAAGAAAACTTAAAACTACTAGGCTGTAAAGGAACAACAGGAACAAGTGAAAGCTTCATGAAGCTATTTAAAGATGAAGAAAAAGTAAAACAAATAGACAAAAAAATAGCTAGTAAAATGGGGTTTGAAAAAACATTTGCAGTATCAGGACAAACATATACAAGAAAAATGGATTCAAGAGTATTAAATTTACTTGCTGGAATTGCTGAGAGCGCATCAAAATTTGCAAATGATATGAGATTATTGCAACACGAAAAAGAATTAGAAGAACCTTTTGAAAAAAATCAAATTGGTTCATCAGCAATGGCATATAAAAGAAATCCAATGAGAAGTGAAAGAATAAATTCATTAGCAAGACATGTTATAGTATTAGCAAATGATACAAAAATAACATCAAGTACACAATGGTTAGAAAGAACATTAGATGATTCAGCAAATAGAAGAATAAGCATTCCAGAGGGATTTTTAGCAACAGACGCAATATTAAAAGTATATGCAAATATAACAGAAAACATTGTAGTATATGAAAATGTAATAAGAGCAAATATAATGAAAGAAATACCATTTATGGCAACAGAAGAAATCTTGATGAATGCTGTTTTAAAAGGAGGAGACAGACAAGAACTACATGAAAAAATACGCGTACACTCAATGGAAGCAGCAAAACAAGTAAAAGAATATGGAAAACCAAATGATTTAGTTCAAAGAATTGCAGAAGACGAAAGTTTTGGTCTAACAGAACAAGAAATTATGGGAATACTATTACCAGAAAATTTATGTGGAAGAGCAAAAAATCAAGTAACAGACTTTATAGAAGAAGAAGTAAACCCAATATTAGAAAAAAATCAAGAACTAATAAAAAACATAGACACCAAAATAGAAGTTTAAAAAAATCCCAAATGGGGGACACGTTTAGCGAATGTTTAACCCACAGTCGAATATACTGGCTGTGGGTTAAATATTATAATTCTATTCCAAAATCTTTATCTTTTTTTTCAATTGCTCCAAAATTCTGTTGTATTTCCTGCTCAGGAGGAGCTAAGGGCTTTTGTAATTCATCATCTAAATCACTATGTTCATCTTCAGGAATATATATAGAACCTGAAGTAGTAGGAAGTATATCAATTTCTTGTTCAGCTTCTGATGAACTAACAACTGGAGTATCATCTATCTTATCATCATCAGGAATAAAGAACGAAACATGTTTTTCTCTACCTTCATCCGAAGTTTGAATGTCATGTTGTTGTTCTTCATCACCCATACTAGTATTGCTAGTATATTCATTGTTTGAAATGTGCACTTCTGCAGGAGGTGTTGAATCTTCTTCCGTTTTTTCTTCAACATCAATTTCTACACCAGTATCAGTTTTCTGAATATCTAATGAAACTGTAGAGTAGGTTGTACCTCCGCCACCAGAAGTTCCAGAAGATGAAGACGAAGAAGCATTTGCATTTTGAACATTAAAATATTCTGGATCTGACAATGTTAAATCTAAAGTATTATCATTTTTTTCTATAAACACATTTACCTCATTACAAACAACATCAACAGCTTTAGCCTTCATAGAATTATCATGAATTGTTTCTAATCTTTCAATATCATCATTAGTAAGGCGACCTGTTGTAGAAAGAATTGCAATATATTGAAGTATTGTATCTTTCTTTATATCGTCAATAGATTGATATTCTCTAAAAGACAAATAATCATGAGATTTAGAATTCATAATAGGTATTCTATAATCATTTTGCTTTGGAATTTTATAATATGGTGCTAATGTAGATATAATTAAGCCCTTATGATAATCATCAAATTGATTAATGTATTTCATGTATTTATAAGTCCAATCAAACACTCCATTCATATTGTTAGGATTTTTCATAATCTCCAACAATTCAAAATATGCAGTTTTTTGATTAAATATTCCAGAAGTATTAGGCAAATCTCTTCCTTGTAATTCAATAACTGTACCATCATCTAAATCATCAATAACTAGAGAATTTAAAGCAGATGATTCAATAACCTTTTTTAAAGCATCTTCTTTCAATAAAGCTTCTATTTTAGGACGATATTCATCATTAAAATCATCAACAGGATATTTCTCTTTTAAAGGATTTAAAGCAGTTTCTAAATCTGAAACAGATTCATAACCAGTTGGTGAATATATTACTTTTTCATATTCCTCAAAAGCTGTACTAGAATCAAATTTTTGTAATATTTTTTCTCTATAACTCTTACTTGTAAGCCTTGACACAATATGAGGAATTTTTTCTTGTAAATAAGATAATGGATAATCTTTATAGAAAGCTTTTAAATCAGCATCAAGTCTTTTAGCATCTTTATGTTGTTCTGCTTTAGAAAATATCTTTCTAAATTTTTCAAGCTGTTTACTAGGGTCTAACTTTGAATACTGCACAAAAGCTAAATAATCTTTCAAAATAGAATCTAAAAATTCTTCACTAAGTAAATATCTAATTTTTGATTTATATTTCTCACTAAAACTTTCAACAGGATAGCGCTTTTTCCATTCATTAAGGTCATTTTGAAATTTAGCATAATTTCCAGATTGTTGTGCAAATGAAATAATTTGGCAAAGTTCAAAATAAGCTTCTTCTTCATCAAATTCAACTTCTTGTTCCAAAACCTTTGGATTATTATCTACAACAGAAGTATCAACTGCCATAAAAGCACCTCCAATATCCTTAAAATACTGTATACATTATAACATGTAAACTAAATATTGTAAATAATTGCTTTTGCAAAAAAATAATGATAGAATAGTAAAAAAAATTAAAAGGCGGGATATACATGGTAAAAAGAGATAAAACAAGACCAATATTTGTAGGTGGAGTACAAATTGGAGGACAAAATAAAGTAGTTATCCAATCTATGACAAACACTAAAACAAAAGATGTAGAAAGTACAGTAAATCAAATTATAAAATTAGAACAAGCAGGCTGTGAAATTATAAGAGTAGCATGTCTGGATATAAAAGATGCAAAAGCAATAAAAGATATAAAAAAACAAATACATATACCAATAGTATCAGATATTCATTTTGATTATAGAATCGCATTAGAAGCAGCAAAAGCTGGTGTAGATAAAATTAGAATAAATCCAGGAAATATTGGTTCAAATGACAGAGTAAAACAGGTAGTAGATGCTTGCAAAGAAAGAAAAATACCAATCAGAATAGGTGTAAATAGTGGCTCACTTCCAAAAGATATTTTAGAAAAATATGGAGGAAAACCATGTGCACAAGCAATGGTAGAAAGTGGATTAAGACACATAAAAATATTAGAAGACTTAGATTTTTATGATATAGCAATATCACTTAAAGCATCAGATTTAAACTTATGTATAGAAAGTTATGAGGCAGCAGCAAATGCAATACAATATCCTTTACATTTAGGAGTAACACATGCAGGGACAGAATTTAGTGGAACAGTAAGTTCAAGTATTGGATTAGGAAACCTATTACTAAAAGGTATAGGAGATACAGTTAGAGTATCATTATCAGCTGACCCAGTAAAAGAAATTAAAGTTGCAAAAGAAATCTTAAAAGACTGTAATTTATATAAATCTCCAACTTTAATTGCATGCCCAACATGTGGAAGAATACAATATGACCTAATACCAATTGCAAATGAAATAGAAGATTTTCTACAAACAATAAAAACGAATATAACAGTTGCAGTAATGGGATGTGGAGTAAATGGACCAGAAGAAGCGAAACATGCAGATATAGGAATTGCAGGCGGAGTAAAAGAAGGATTATTATTTAAAAAAGGAGAAATAATAAAAAAAGTTAAACAAGAAGAAATTGTAAGTGTTTTAAAGGAAGAAATACTGAACATGATAGGAGAGGAATAATGGAAGTTATTGTTGGAAAAACAGCAGGTTTTTGCTTTGGAGTAAAAAATGCTATTGAAAATACTGAAAAACAAATAGAAAAAGAAAAAAATATATATTGCCTAGGAGAGCTAGTACATAATAAACAAGTAATAGAAGAACTTGAAGCAAAAGGTGTTATATTTATAAATGATATTAAAGAAGCAAAAAATAAAGTTATAATAAGAGCACATGGTGCAGAAAAACAGATTTATGAAACAGCAGAAAATAACAATGTAGAAATAGTAGACTTAACTTGTCCCAAAGTTTTATTTATACATAAATTAGCTTTAGAATATGCAGAAAAAAATTATTATATATTTCTAATAGGAAAAAAAGAACATCCAGAAATACAAGCAACAAAAAGCTTCTGTGGTGAAAAATATACAATTATACAGGAATTCGAAGATATAGCCAAAGCAGTAGAAGACTATCAATCAACAGATTGCAATAAAATATTAATTTTAGCACAAACAACATATAACTTAAATAGCTTTAACAAAATAGTAGATGAGATAAAAAATAAAATTGCAAACTCAGAAATAATAGAAATAAAGAACACAATATGTAATGCAACTCAAAATAGACAAGAGGAAACTATTGAAATGGCAAAAGTAGTAGAAGCAATGATTGTAATAGGAGGAAAACACAGTTCGAATTCGATAGAATTATACGAAACAGCAAAAGAATATTGCGAAAATGTACAATTTATAGAAACTATTAAAGAATTAGATTTGCAAAAGCTAAATCAAGTAAATAAAATAGGAATCATGGCAGGAGCTTCAACTCCAGAAAAAAGTATAAATGATGTATTAACAGTAATACACAGAGATTTTAAATAAAAGTGTTGAAACTGCAGTACTTTTATGATAAAATAAAAAAGAGTATTATATTTTATAAGGTAAATATATAGAAAGGAGTGAGAAGATGAATCAAATTTTAGTATCAAAAAAATTGTATGTTACACCTGAAGTAAGACGAAAGAAAAAATTTTTCAAAATAGAATTTGCTTTATCAATCATTGCCTTAATTAGTTTATCTACTTATGGAATATATGCCATGTATGATAGGAATAAAAATGAACAAGTATCTCAAGAAATATTATCAGCAATAGAATATCAGGATCAATATGAAACAGTTGAAGAACAAGCAAAAATTATTATAATGAATAGACCAACTGATTCAGAAGGAAAAGTAAATGTAGATGAAATAGAAGATTTATTAACTGTAACTGTTACAAGAGAGATAGAAGTGCCAGAAGAACAAAAAGTAGTTGCAGATGATGGAACCATATATTATACAATTGGGCAAATTAATATACCTAAAATATCATGTAGCTATCCAATATTATCAAGTAAAGAAGATAACTTTAATACATTATTAAAGATTGCACCATGCAAGTTTTGGGGGCCAAATCCAAATGAAATCGGAAACTTCTGCATAGTAGGTCATAACTATAAAAATTCTCAGTTTTTTAGTAAAGTTCCATCACTTGAAAATGGAGATGTTATTCAAATAACAGATTTATTTGGAAAAACAATAGAATATGAGGTATATGATAAATTTGTTGTTGATCCTACAAATACAGATTGTACATCTCAAAAAACAAATGGAAGAAGAGAAATAACTTTAATAACATGTACAAATGATAATAAACAAAGAGTTGTAGTAAAAGCAACAGAAAAACTATAAAGGGCAAAGTAGAATGCAAAACTACTTTGTTTTTTTATGCAATTTTATAAAAAAACATTTATATTGTAAATTAAAGCTAGTGTAAAAAAATGTAATATAAATTTAATATTTCTAACAAAAATTTTGAAAATGGAGTTTCCCTAGTATAAAAAAAGTCTCTTTTTCTACAAAAAAATACAAGTTATTGATTTTTTTGTAAATAAGTGGTAGATTTATTCTGAATATGAATAATAATTGTATTAGTTTACAATAAAAACAAAAAAACGGTAAAAAATAGCGAAAAAAACTTGCAAAAGTTTACATAAGCGAGTATAATAGATATAAGTAGAAAAGTGTCAAAAATTAAGATTAATATAAATTTGGAGGGAGAAAAATGTTAAAAAATTTCACTAAATATCTAATAGTTACTGGATTAATAGCTCTATCATTATTTGTAATATTTGTTACAAATACGTTAGCTTATAGTGGCGGAACAAACTTGTTATCAATAATAGGGTTAAGTACACCAACACTTACTCCACAACCTGTAGGTACTATAAAATATATAAGTTATTTTGAAGACGGATTTTTCTGTATAAACCATGGACAAAGATTCATGCAAAAAGATTACAGGGTATATGAATCAGGATATTTGTCTGATTTATATTCAGCAGATCCATTACTACTGCCATTCTTAGCAGGAGAGTCTAAGGGAATACATGGAACGCCAGGAACTGAGGCCGATGTGCAATTTGGTAGACAAAATCAACCATGGGCACATAAAATATGGAGTTTAGGTTTGGGCCAGAATTCTCAAACACCAGATCCAAGTTTGTATGCAGAAATGGATAAAAGGTATGCAGCATATAAAGAGATATATGCAAAGAAAGATGGACCTATAGACATACAAGCAATTAATCCAGATGGTGCAGTTGCAACAGAGGTACTCTTAGCAGATGCAAATGGTTATGCCAAAATACAATTAGATTATCCATGGGCGGAAAATATTAATTTAATATACTGGGAAGGTGTAGAAGAATTACTTAATATAAAAATTAGTGTAACAAACAATAGTGGAACAAAAGTATTATATGATGAAACTACTAATTTATTAAAAAACAGCACAGGAGGAGAATTTAAGATAGGAGATACTGAAGCATATATTCCAGTATCTGAACTAACTTATGGTGAATACCACGATTTTGAGATAGAGTGGAATTTTAAATATTATGATAAAGGAGTATATGATAAATGGACTCCAGTAAGACAGATAAGATATGCATTTGATACTACTACTGAGTGTAGTGATGAAATTTATGTAGAATATACTAAAGTTTTTGCTATATATGGAACTTATAATCTTCCTTCAGGCTGGGTAGGACATCCAGATAATGAAATAATTTGGCATATAAATAATAATGAATTTAGTGCTAGCGAAGCAGCTGGTGAAGGATACAGAATGGGAAGATTAAGTACTACAGGCGAGGATGTAATACAGCATATTGTTGATGGAGAAGCTCATTTGCATTATCTTGATGAAATGCAAAAATTAAATAGATACGGTAACTGGGTTAGAATAGATGATGCGAGTGCTAACTGGCAAGACGTAATGCGTATTGCAACTTCTACATTGACTGCAACTCTTAAAGATAATGTAAGAATTTTATTTGGTCAACCTAATATAAAAATTAATCTTGATAAAGTTGATGCACTTATAAAATCACAATTATCAGGAGTACAATTTGAGGTAACTGTTGAAAATGGTGCAGTAGTTAATGGAGATACAACAGTTAACCCATATACATTTACAACAAATGGAACAACACAAACAATAGAAATTAAACCAGATAATAGCAATGGTATTGTAAACCAAATTATTGTAAGATTAAAAGAGGTAAGTACAGTAGAAGGATATTTACAATACTTATCAGAAATTGTAATAACATTTACTTGGAACATGCAATCTTCACAATGGGAATTAACAGATTTACAAGTACCAGATTTTGAAAATGCAACTCAAACATTAGGAACTGAAAAAAATGAATGGACAATTAATGCAGAAAACAGACCAAAAATAGAATTATCCGGTGTGGTATGGATTGATGAACCAACAGGAGAAAAGAAAATAGATCCACCAAATGGATACTTTGATGGAGGAGAAAGTGCTAAGTCAGGAGTAGAAGTATATCTATATAAATCTGATGGTACATGGGTTCGTGAAGATGGATATGGTAACACATATGGAACAGATGGATATTTAGTAACAGATTCAAGTGGAGCATATAAATTTGAAAATATTCCAAAACTTCCAAGTGGACAAGGCTATTATATACTATTTAGATATGATGGAATAAATTATATAAGAACAGTAGATGGACAATCTAAAGCAACAGAAAAAGATAGAGCAGCATTTAATGCTAGATTTAAAACAATATCAGCAGGACAATCAAACGACGGTACACCGCTATCATATAACTATGACGGAAGTAGTATATCAACATTGATTACAGAAGATGGTAGTGGAAAAGTACTTGATGAATTTGCAATATCAGCAGATACATTAGGAACAACATATAATGAAACAACAACTGATATAGACTTAGGATTAAGAGAGAAAGTTGTAGACTTATCATTAATGACAGACCTTTATAAAGCAACAGCAACTATAAATGAAGTACCTGTAGAATATACATATAATGATATATTTGATGCAACAGGAACAATAAATGGAATAATTAATGCAAGTCAAGATATAACATCAGGAACTAAAAATTATACAATGGACTTATATAGATCAGATTATAACTATAGAATAGGAGATTATTTAGGAGGTTCACCAAGTTTATCACATCAACCTTCTCTAGATACAGAAGAACAAACAGCATTACAAGATAGTAGAGAAGAGTTACAAGTATACTTATATTATGTAGTATTACTAAACAATCAGAGTGTAACAGAAGCACAAGTTGAAGAGTTTGTATACTACTATGATTCAAACCTTACTCCAGTAAGTATTGATGGTGGGCAAGCAATTAATTCAGGAGGAACATTAATTATAACACCAGATACTACAAATTTAGGATATGGTGAACAAACAAGAATTACAATACAATTTAGTTATAATGTTGCAAGTACAGAATCACAACCAACAATAAGAAACTATGGAGAAATCACAAGATATTCTACAACAGAAGGTGGTTATGTAGATTGTGACTCTGCACCAGGAAATGCATTTGAAGGTGGCACATTCAAATATGAAGATGATGCCGATGCAGCTAATGGATTAAAAATAAACATAGCAAGTTCAGAAAGAGAAATTTCAGGATATGTTTATGAAGATAACAAGTTATCAGCAAGCGACAACTCATCTTATATAACAGGAAATGGTCAATATGATTCAGGAGAAACAAGAATAGATGATGTTATTGTACAATTAGTAGAAGTAAAAAATCTAGTAATAGGTGGAACAACACATAGATTGGAATACATCTGGCAAGAAACAACAACAGGTTCAAATGTTGTAAGAGCAATATCAGCAGACGGAACAAGTATTGGAACATATACAGTACCTGCTGAAACAGGTAAATATACATTTAGAGGATTTATACCAGGAGATTATATTGTAAGATTTATATATGGTGATGGAACATATTATGATAGTGCAATAAATGCGAATAATATATTAAAATATAATGGACAAGATTATAAATCAACAGTAGACAAGTTATATACATCTAGCTGGTTAACAATAGGAGATGGAGGATATTCTGAGCATGATTCAATGGCAAGAGATATAGAACCAAGAAGATTAACAGTCATGAAATATGCTTTAGAAACAGATCCAAGTAATTTACAAATTGATAGCAAAGAAAAACTAGAAGATACTTGGATGGTAGCAGATACTTCAAAAATTGGAGTACCAGATAGTATGCTTGCACAAACCTCAACATCATTTATTAGGCAAGGCGTAGATTTTGGTTTAGTACAAAGACCACAAACAACATTAAAATTAGTAAAACATATAACATCATTACGATTAAATGGTACAAATTTTGATATAGGAGCAAGTGTTAATATTGCAGCTTATTCGGATGATACTACAGAAATTATGTCTCAAATTATTAAAAGTGCTGAAAATGGAGGTTCATTAACAGCACAAGCAACAACTAGAGGAAATAGAGGTTATTGGCAAGTTGAATCTAACAATATAGAAGGTACAAATTTAACATTAGAATATACTTATAGAGTTACAAATATAGGTGAGCCAGAATATTTACACAGTACTTTAGTAAATAAATTTAGTGAAGCTGAAGGACTTACAACATATTTAGATGCTATACAGGAACGCATAAATGAGACAAATTCTGCAATAAAATCAAACAGTTATAGAATAGCAGACTCATATTTAGGAACAGCATATTATTCAGGAACTAAAGGTGGACAAGATACAGAAATCGGAACATATGTAAAACTAGAAGATTATTTATCAAATGAGCTTACATTTAATGGAACTGCATCATCTGACTTTGAAAAAGTATCAGATAGTGAAACTAAAAAAATTGTAAATATGACTAATAATGAAGCAGAAGAGAATGTTAAAGTAGTACAAACAAGATATGGTAAGCTTATAACTTCTGGACAAGGTGCAGATTTTACACTTAAATTAACAAAAACATTATCTGCGGCAGGAACATCAGAATTCCCAAGTTATATAGCACAAATAATTTCACCTGCAGTAAACTTAGCTGGTAGCAGAATAACAGGAACAACACCAAATAATGCAAAATATGTTCAAGCATATGCTGACATGGCAACACTAGATAATCTAGGAATGGAAGCAGACGAATATTGGGGAGAGACTTTTAGAGTAATTCCTACAACTGGTGAAGATAAACAAAGTAGCTATGCGTTAACAATAGCAATAACATCAGGTTTAGCAGTAATGGTAGTAGGTATAGTACTAATTAGAAAATTCATAATAAAATAAGTGAATAAAATAAACAATGGCTAGAATTTCTAGCCATTGTTTTATTTGTTTTTTAATTACTATGAATTTGATTAATTTTTTCATAATTATTATTTAATATATCTAAAAAAACATCTACAATTTCTGGATCAAATTGTGAACCTTTGCCATTAACTAGTTCTTTCTTAACAAAATCGATAGAAAGCTCATTTCTGTATGAACGTTTTGATGTCATTGCATCAAATGCATCTGCTACAGTTGTTATACGTACAAGTAAAGGTATTTCAGTTCCTCGCAATTTTGAAGGATATCCATTACCATCATAGCGTTCATGATGATGTTTTATTATTGGTATAATGTCAGAAAATATACTTGCATTTGATAATATATGTGCACCAATCGAAGGATGATTTTTAATTTCAGAATATTCATCATCATTCAATTTTTCTGATTTCATTAATATGTAATCTGGTATACCAATTTTACCAATGTCATGGAAAAGAGCACCTATTTTCAATTGCTTTAATTCATCTTCAGATAATCCTAATTTCTCACCAATCAAAACTGAATAAGCAGAAACTCTGTCAGAATGTCCTTTTGTATAAAAATCTTTAGCTTCTACAGTATTTCTAAGAATTTCAATGGTTTCTAAATAAGAATTTTCTAATTGTTCATAAGTAGATTGTAATTCTTTATTAATATTTGCGATTAAACGCATCTGAGATATTGCTTTTAGTCCAGACTCTATTAATAGTAATAATTGGTCAAATTTATCACTTTTTTCACAATAACCTTGTATGTCTAATCTTTTTATAGTTTCTAGAGGAGGAGCTAAATCCTTGTGGCCAGTTAATAATAAAATATACAAATCTTTATTAAATTTTCTAATTTCTTCAACCACTTGGTCTCCATGTATAGGAACCATTAAAAAGTCAAGTAACATCAAATCAAAATGTTCGTTTCTTAGCCTTTCGATAGCTTCTAAAGGGTCTGTAAGTCCAACAAAAGTATATCCAGATCTAGTTAAAAAAACATTTAGAGAATCTAAAATTCCTTGTTCATCATCAACTGCAATAATTTTAAAATCATTATTAATTATGTTATGAGATTTTTTTCGCATATTAACCTCCCATCTAGTTAGTAATAATTCTAATAAATATTATATAATAAATATAAAAAAAAGCAAGAAAAATAACAAAAAAAGTTGAAAATGAAAGTGTTAATATGATATAATTTTTAGAAGTAAACATAAAATTGATTACGACAAAGGAGTAAAAAATGATTTTTAAAGATTATTATAAAATATTGGGATTAGAAAATAGCAGAGTAACTTTGCAAGAAATAAAAATTGCATTTAGAGACCAAGCAAAAAAGTATCATCCAGATATTAATAAAGAAAATCCTAAGGCAGAAGAAAGATTCAAAGATATAAATGAAGCTTATAAAGTTTTATCTGCAGATAAAACTAAAAGAAAATATGATAGAATGTGGAATGCTAAAGTTGGCAGAAAAAAACAACAAACAGAAAGAAGTAAAGAACAAGGAGAAAAACCAACAGGTTCTATAGCAAGTGAATTTTTTAGCATGCTTTTTGGAACTACACCAAATATAAATACTGAAAATAAAAAGGTAAAAGGTCCTGAAAAAGGCGAAAATATAGAAACAGAGATAAATATAAAACTTGAAGATGCATATTATGGATTAGAAAAGAAAATATCTTTGAGAAATATTAAGGGGAAAATGACAACATTTTCTGTTAAGGTTCCGGCAGGGATTCGAGATGGAGAAAAAATAAGACTTCTAGGACAAGGAAAAGAAGGAACTCGAGGAGGAAAGAATGGAGATTTATTTATTAAAATAAATATAGAAAAAAATCCTAGATTTAAACTAGAAGGTTGTGATTTAATTACAGACTTGTATCTAACGCCATGGGAAGCAGCATTAGGAAAAAAAGTTAATGTAAATTCTATTGAAGAAAATATAATGCTAGATGTTCCGCCTGGAACTCAGAGTGGAGAAAGAATAAAAATAGAAAATAAAGGATACAAAGATGGACAAGGCGGAAGAGGAAATTTAATTGCAGAAATCAAAACAGTAGTACCTAAAAATTTAACAGAACAAGAACAAAAACTATTTAAAAAACTAGAAGAAGTATCAACATTTAATCCAAGAGATACTTTAAAATTATAAGGAGGATTTATGCAAGAAAGTATAAGAAAAATGCCAAAGATAGTGTTACATTTACATTTAGATGGTTCTTTAAGACCAGAAACTGTGCAACAATGGCTACAAGAAAAAGGACATACATGTGATTTAGAAGAAGTGAAAAGAAATTTAATGGTAGAAAAAGATTGTAGAAGTTTAAATGAATATTTACAAAAATTTGATTTACCAGCACAAGTATTGCAAAATAAAGAACATATAAAAACAGCAACATATGAGTTGTTTGAAGACTTGAAAAAACAAGGTGTAATTTATGCCGAAGTAAGGTTTGCACCAATGAAACATACTCAAGAAGGATTAACTTGTGATGAAGTTGTAGCTAGTGCCATAGAAGGAATGAATATGGCTAAAGAAAAATGTAAAATAGATGGCTCTTTAATACTATGTTGCATGAGAGGGGATAGAGTTTTAGATAACAAACAAGTAGTAGATAGTGCTAAAAAATTTTTAGGACGAGGTGTTAGTTCAATAGATTTAGCAGGTGCAGAAGCTTTATTTCCAACTAAAGATTATGAAGAAATTTTTAATGAAGCAAACATAAAAGGAATTCCATTTACAATACATGCAGGAGAAGCAGATGGTCCAGAAAGTATAAAAGATGCATTAAGATTTGGAGCAAAAAGAATTGGTCATGGTGTAAGATGTATTGAAGACGAGGAACTAATAAAAACATTAGTAACAACAGAAATTCCATTAGAAATATGTCCAATAAGTAATCTTCAAACACAGGCTATACAAGGAAAACATCCAATTGAAGAACTATACAAAGAAGGCATACTTGTAACAATAAGTCCAGATAATGACACCGTATCAAATACAAATATAATAGAAGAATATGAATGGATTTTACAAAATACAGAATTAACAGAAAAAGACTTAATACAAATGAACATAAATGCAGCAAGATTTGCATTTACAACACCAGTAAAAAAAGCAGAACTAATAGCAAAAATCCAAGAATATCAAAATAAAGAAAATAAAGAATTTATAAAATAAATACCCCAATTGTGGACATTAGATGAAATAATGTCCACAATTGGGAAAATTTTTATTGATACATTTTTTTAATTCTTTCTATTGCGTTTTTTTCTAGTCTGGAAACTTGAGCTTGGGATATTCCGATTTCTTCTGCTACTTCCATCTGGGTTCTACCATCAAAAAAACGTTTTGAAATTATTGCTTTTTCTCTGGGATTTAGTTTTTTCATTGCTTCTACAATAGTTATGTTTTCAGCCCATAGTTCATCATTATTTTTGGAATCTTTTACTTGGTCCATTATATAAATGCTTTCATTTCCTTCGTTGAAAACGGGTTCTTGTAGAGATATAGGATCTTGAATAGAATCTAAACTAACAACTACTTCTTCTTTATTTACATTGAGTTCTTTTGCAATTTCTTCAATAGTAGGTTCTTTTTGTTTTTCTTTAGATAGTTTTTCTTTAACTTGAAGGGCTTTATAAGCCAAATCTCTCATTGACCTACTTACTCTTATAGGATTATTATCTCTTAAATGTCTTCGAATTTCCCCTATAATCATTGGTACTGCATATGTTGAAAACTGGACATTTAGTGTGGTGTCAAAATTATCAATTGCTTTAATTAAGCCTACACATCCAACCTGAAATAAATCATCTACATTTTCGCCTCTTCCGTTAAATCTTTGGATAACACTGAGAACCAGACGAAGATTCCCATTTATAAAGTATTCCCTAGCTTCTTTATCTCCATTTTTTATTTTTATTAAAAGTTCGTTTTTTTCTTTATTTGATAGCACAGGCAATTTTGCAGTATTAACACTACATATTTCTACCTTATTAATCAAATAAAAGACCTCCCTTAAAAGTAATATAATGATATTATTTCCAAGGTTAAAAATTTTATGCCAACAAAACCTAGATATTACTAAACAGAAATCTTATCTTTTATATTATTAAATTTACTTTCTCCAATTCCAGAAACATTCATAATATCTTCTATCTGCTTAAACTTTCCGTTTTGATTGCGATAATCTATAATTTTTTTAGCGGTAGATTCTCCGATACCAGGTAAACTTTCTAATTCACTTTGTGTAGCAGTATTTATATTAATAGTTGAAATATTATTTTCATCATCTAAAACATTATTTCCAGCACTATTAGTTATATAATTAGAAATATCTTCATCATAAATACTAGGAACGTAAATTTTTTGCCCATCTTGAAGTGGATATGCTAGATTTATTTTATTTAAATCTGCAATATCAGTAGAACCACCAGCAGCATTAATGGCATCAATAATTCTAGAATCTGAATTCAAATAAACTATGCCAGGATTGTTTATTTCTCCTGTAATATGTATAGTTATTTTTTTATTTTCAGAATTATTAGATATGTTTTCTATAAATAAATCATTGGAAGTTACAGTAATAGTATCATCTGTGTGTGTGAAAAAATATATACAAGCTATTATTAAAATTATAGAAATTATTATAATTATTAAAATTTTTTTATTAAAATATTTCATAGGACCTCCAAAAAAACTTGAGTTTTTTTAAAATATATATTATCATGTTTATAATTACATTTTGAATACGAAAGGAATGATAAAAAAATGAAGATAAAAAAAGTAATTTGTTTAATATTAATTTGTTTATTAATATTACCTGTTACGATAGTCAAAGCAACTGATTTAGAAGTATCTGCACCAATGGCTATTTTAATGGATGGGAGAACAGGAAAGGTTTTATATGAAAAACATGCATATGAAAAAGCATATCCAGCAAGTTTAACAAAAATGCTCACAGCAATAGTGGTGGTCGAGAATTGTAATTTAACAGATATTGTGACATACAGTAATGAATCACAAGAAGGTTTACCACAAGGATATATAGTATCAAATTTAACTGATGGGGAACAACTTACTGTAGAACAAATGCTAAATTTACTTCTAATATCTTCATATAATGACATAGCAAATGTACTTGCAATACATGTTGCAGGAAGTATAGAAGCATTTACTGAATTAATGAATAAAAAAGCAGAAGAGATAGGGTGTAAAAATAGCCATTTTACAAACACTAATGGACTTCATGAAGAAAATCATTATACAACTGCATATGACATGGCATTAATATCAAGAGAAGCAATGAAACATGAATCATTAAGAGAGATAGTAGCTAAAATATATTATGAATTAGGTAGTACAAATAAATATTCAGGAACAGATAGAATTTATGAAACAACAAATGGACTTCTTCTTTCTGGTAATGAAACAGGATATTATGAATATGCAAGGGGAATAAAAACAGGATTTACCACACCAGCAGGAAGCTGTTTAGCGTCATATGCTGTAAAAAATAATATGGAATTGTATGCAGTAGTATTAAAATGTACAACAGCAGAGGAAAGATATGTAAGCTTAAAAAGTATGTATGAATATGGATTTGATAGATATAAAAACGAAACAATTGCTACTGCGGGAGAAAATGTACAAACCATTGATATAAAAGGAGCCACATTAAAAACAAAGAAAATGAATGCAGTATTGGAAGAAGATATAATTGCTTTAGTTGATCAAGAAGCACTTTATACAATAGCAATAGGAGTTGAATTAAATAACAATTTAAAAGCACCAATACAAAAAGGAACGCAAGTAGGAACAGTAAAGTATGAAATAGACGGTATTACATATGAAGCAAATTTAGTTGCAGGAAATGATGTGGAAAAAAGCCATATGTTAGCATTTTTCATTTTTCTATTCTTAACTTTAATAATAATATTTGGAACAATAAAGACGATTGAAAATCATAGAAAAAAAATAAGAATGAATAAAATTAGAAATATGTAATATAAAATAGATATTTAATAATATAGTTTTTTCAAGATATAATCCTGAAAAAACTATATTTTTACTTTTTAATCTACAGTATTATTTTCTGTACTATTATCATCCACTGTGTTATTTCCATCAACTTCTTCTTCAGGAAGTTTTTCATTAAATAATTCATCAACTAATTCTAAAGTTGCTTCTTTATCTGGAATGAAGAAATAAATTCCATTACTTGGACCATCAGTACCAGGAAGTTGACCTGTTTTGATTTCATCCATATTCATTTCAACAGCATATGGTACATAGTCTTTAATATAATCTAAATCTATATTAGTTTTTACATATTTTTTTAAAATTAAAATATCTATAATATTAAAAATTTTAGTAATATTTTTAAATTTTAAAGTTTGTTGAGCAAGTGAAATGATAACATTACGTTGAGTTCTCATTCTACCAAAATCTTCTCCGCCATAAGTGCTATAACTATATGTTGAACCATCATTATTATGTCTAAATCTAACAAGTTGTTCAACTTGAGCACCATTAAGTTTTTGATATCCAGCAGATAAATGTATGTGTAAATCTTGTGTTGCATCATCATAATTCATGTCAATAGGAACATCAAATTCTAATCCACCTATTGTATCAACTAATTTAATTAAAGCTTCAGTATCTACAAGAATATAGTAGTGAATATTAAGACCAGTAAGAGTGTTTACAGCTTCAACAGTATCTTCAATTGTTTCTCCATGTGAGAATTTTGAATTAATTTTATCACTAGATCTTGCATTAGATAAACTAGTTCCTACGAAAGTATCCCTTGGAATTGAAAGCAAAGCTGCAGTTTGATTCTTTGGATTATATTGTGCTACAACTATTGTATCAGACATACCAGTACTTTCACCTAATATGAGGATTTGGATAGTATCTAGATTCTTTCTAGTATTCTCATCATGACCAAGTATTGCAGCAAGTAAATTTCCACCTGCTCTATGGATTCTTACACCAATAAAAATTCCTAAAGCTATAATTAAAATCAATAATATCAATAAAACAATACGTCTTCTCTTTTTTTTCTTTAATTTCTTTTTATTATTTTTTTCTTCATTTTTTAAATCTTTTTTTACTTCTCTTTTTACATCTTTTGATTGTGAATGTTTTGCCATCATAACCTCCTCAAATATATACTATAATAGTATAACAAAGATAAAATAAAATTTCAACTAAATGTGATAAAAAACTTGACTAATTTATAAAAATATGCTATCATATTAAATGCGTTGCAGATGGACCAGTAGCTCAGCTGGATAGAGCAACGGCCTTCTAAGCCGTGGGTCGGACGTTCGAGTCGTCTCTGGTTCACCAAATAAAAACATTGCATTTAATTTATTAATGCAATGTTTTTTATTGTATAAATCTAGTAATCTATGTTATAATGTAAAGAAAAATGAGGATGAAAAATGAAAATATTAAAATTAATATTTAGCAGAATTGGTATAATTGCAATAAGTATATTTATACAAGTGCTATGGCTATTAGAATTAATAAACAACTTCAGTCAGTATTATGTTTCTATAAATATAATTTTAACAATACTTAGTATACTAATTTTATTGGCAATTATAAGAAGGGAAAAGCACTTAGCAAATAAAATACCATGGATTATAATTATAATGATATTTCCAATATTTGGAGGAATATTATTTGTATTCATGGGTGCTAATTTATATTCAAGTACAACATTAAAAAGAATATATAAAAACAAACAAAAAGAAAAACATTACTTAGTACAAAATAAACAAACTTTAGAAGAAATTCATAATCAAGATGCAGATATTTATGGGCAAGTAAATTATATTTCACAATATGCAGGATATCCGATTTATAAAAATAGTTTTATAGATTATTATCCATTAGGAGAAGATGTTTACAAAGTAATACTTGAAGAATTAAGAAAAGCCAAAAAATTTATCTTTATTGAATATTTTATAATCGAACTTGGAGAAATGTGGCAAGGAATTCTAGAAATTTTAGAACAAAAAGTTAAAGAAGGAGTAGATGTAAGAATTATCTATGATGACTTTGGGACAATTGGAAAATTGCCATATCACTATAAAAAAGTTCTTCAGAAAAAAGGCATCAAATGTATAGTATTTAACAGATTAATACCTGTTGTAGCAGTATTTATGAATAATAGAGACCACAGAAAAATACTCGTAATTGATGGAGATACAGCATTCAGTGGAGGTATTAATATTGCAGATGAATATATCAATAAAAAGAAACGATTTGGACATTGGAAAGATAATGGAATAATGATAAAAGGTGCAGCAGTATGGAATTATACAGTAATGTTTTTAAACATCTGGAATGCATATAAAAATGAAGATGAAGATTTTTACAAATTCAAACCAACAATAAAAAATGTATCTAATGATAGTGGATATATTGCACCATATGGAGACTATCCATTAGACAAAGAACTAGTTGGTGAAAATATTTATTTAAATATTATAAATCAATCAAAAAAATATGTATATATTTTTACTCCATATTTAATAATAGACAATGAAATGCTTTCAGCTTTAACACTAGCAAGCAAACGAGGTGTAGATGTAAGAATTGTAACACCAGGTATCCCAGATAAGAAAATAGTCTTTACAGTAGCAAGAACTTATTATGATATGCTTATAGAAGAAGGTGTAAAAATATATGAATACACACCAGGATTTATACATTCAAAAGTATTTGTATGTGATGACAAAGTTGCAACAGTGGGAACACTGAATTTAGATTATAGAAGTTTATATTTGCATTTTGAATGTGGTACATATATTTACAATGATAGAGTGATAGAAAAAATAAAAAAAGACGCAATTGATACAATAAAAAAAAGTCATGAGATTACTGAAAAGGAATGTAGACATGGATTAATAAGGTCGATAATTCAATCAATATTAAGAATTTTTGCACCATTAATGTAATGGTTAGAAAGGGAAAGATATGAGTAATATAGTGAATGAAGAGGAAATAAGAAAATTTATAGAACAAAATAAAAGAGCACATTTTTTACAATCGCCAGAATGGGCAAAAGTAAAAACTGAATGGGAAAATGAATTTATAGTTGTAAGGAATGAAGATGGAACCATAAAAGGGGTAATGAGCATTTTATTAAGAAAAGTGCCAATATTTCATAGATATATAATGTATGCACCAAGAGGATTTGTGTGTGATGAGCATGATATAGAGACTTTAAGAGAACTTACAGAAGAAGCAAAAAAACTTGCAAAAAAATATAAAGCATTCATTTTCAGATTAGACCCAGACATATCAAAAGATGATGAAGAATTTCAAAAAATTATAAAAGAATTAGGTTATAAAACTAAAAACAATATAAAAAGTATTAATCAAGTAATTCAACCTAAATATGTTTTTAGATTAAATGTAAAAGATAGAACAGAAGAAGAATTATTGGCTTCATTCCACTCAAAAACTAGATATAATATAAGATTGGCAATCAAAAAAGGTGTAACAATCAAGGAAGGAACAAGAGAAGATTTAAAAACATTTCATGAAATTATGAAAACAACAGGGTCAAGAGATGAGTTTTTCATAAGACCATTATCATATTTTGAAAAAATATATGATAGTATGGAGCCAGACCATATAAGATTAATAATTGCTGAATATGAAGGAAAACCAATAGCTGCAGTATTACCAATAAAATATGGTAATAAAGTTTGGTATCTGTATGGTGGAAGCTCAAATGAATATAGAAATCTTATGCCAAATTATTTATTGCAATGGGAAATGATAAAATGGGCAAAAGAATCAGGCTGTGATTTATATGATTTTAGAGGAGTTTCAGGATTCAAATCAGAAAATGATCAACAATATGGTGTATACAAATTTAAAAAAGGATTTAATGGGGATTTCGTAGAATTTATTAATGAAATGTATATAATCTTTAACCCCGTAATGAATACAGTTTTTAATATAAGCCAAACAGTATATAGAAAAATATCAAATTTGAGAGATAAGATTTTGAAAAAGTAGTTAGAAAGCCAGTAAGGCTTTCTTTTTTGTGTACACACCTTATTTACTTAGTTTGCATAATATATAGTAAATAATAAAGGAGGGTATATAATGTCAAGCTATGTAATAGAAGGTGGAAAAAAATTAGAAGGAGAAACATATGTATCAGGTTCAAAAAATGCTTCACTTCCTATAATTGCTGCAAGTATTTTAAATGGAACTAATAGTACATTATATAATGTTCCAAATATTCAAGATACAAAAGCAACATTGGAAATTTTACATATTCTAGGATGCAAATCAATAAAAAAGAATGGAAAAATAATTATAGATTCATCAAAAATGGAAAGTCATGAAATACCAGATAATCTAATGAGAAAAATAAGATCATCTGTTGTATTAGCAGGTGCAATTCTAGGTAGATTTAAGAACGCAACCTTCTCATATCCAGGGGATTGCGATATTTGATTGATATATTGGACAAGCAATATTACCAAAAGAAAATGTAAGAAGTAGAATGCAACTATTAAATGCTTCTATTATTTTTTATGCCCTTGATAAATTAAATAATTTGAAACCAGATATTCAAATTTATAATAGTACAAATTTTATAATTAGTTGTTTATATAATGCAATTACAGAATATTATTCTGATAGTGATTTGCAGTATAAAATTGATTATGGTTATGGATAAATTATATTTTTGAATTAAAAAATAAATAGAAAATCTTTTATATTTTGACAGGGTATGATAAAATATCTTATAGATAAAGTTATTACAAAGGAAAATATTTTATATGGAAAGTTTATTTGATATAGATAGATTTAATATAATAGAAGATGAAGAGAACTATTACTTTTTTCGTGCTTTAAATATGGCAGATAATCAAGATTTAGAAGCAGGAGTAACATTAGATAATGCAGGTAATATTGAAAAAATAAGAACAGACAGAGAAAGATATGAAGAAAATGCTGAAAATGAGCTACCTAAATATAGCAAAGATGCTGAAATAAGTTTAGAACAAGTTTATGACCATATAAAGATGCATTATAGAAAAGATACAAACTGTATTTCACTTTCAAGCAATGGAAACGTGTCTATTTCCTATGGAAGAGGATTTTACAAAGATAGATATGTGATGGTAAAAGTTCCAAAAAGTGAATTAGGAGAGAAAGTTATCAATGCTGGGCAATATATGATAGGAGAAATAGCAAAAAAAGTAGAGGAATATATTTCTTCTATTCCAGATGACAGTAGACTTTTAGAAACTATTTCAGAAATAGATAATAGCAAAACTTCAGAAGAAATAAGAAAAGCAATAGAAACGAGATACACCACAAGAGAGCCATTAGACCCAAGTAATGCAAAACCAAGAAAAGGTATTACATATAGGTCTCCAGTTGCAAGAATTAGTAGTTATCAAGCACTAAATGAAGAACAATCATTAGAAAAAAACAAGATAATTGCTAAATTAACTTTACTTGAAAGAGTAGGTGGAATGGAGCCATTAATACCCCACACAGCAAATAACAATTTATTAGTGCAAACAATAGGAAATGCGTTTTCATCACTAGAACTAATCCATTATGGAGATATTGAAAAAGACGAAATAATAGATGTTCAAAAAGAAATTGTCGACATTTTTGCATTATTACAACAATTAGAAGGACAATACCAAGAATTAGTTAGAGATTTAAAGCGAGAAGTAATTCGATTTGCAAATGAAGGTAGAAGCATTGAAATACCAGAGAATAGTTCGCTATTAAAAGAGTATGGTGTAAGAGATAATATATCAATTGAAGAAATGTATGAATTAACAGATGGAAAAGTAGAATATGGAATGGCAAATTCTGTTGCTAAAAATATGTTTTATTTAGCTAAGTCACAATCAAATGCAAGAGAATTAGCGAAATTATTAAATCAAATAATACGAGGTAATCCAAAATATAGAGATATTGTTCAAAATATAGAGAGTAATGGTTTTGAAATAGAACCAGCAATAATAACAAGACAAAGTAATAGAGGAGTTAAACTTAGTGAGTCAATTTCCTTAGATTTAAATGGCGAATCTACGGAGTTAATAGATAAAATAAAAGAACTATCTGAAGAAGAAAAGATAGAGATAATGGAAAATGGTGGACTATCAAATGTAAGAGATATAATGAGTAGCACTTTTTCAAAAACACAAAGAGATGAAAAAATAGATAAAGAAGATTATTATGCAGAGGCAATATTTTCATTATATGATTGGCAGAAAATTGGCATAGAAGAATTTACGGTAGCTGAAAGAAACAATTTGATTCAAAGAATACAGAATGAATATTGTGTAGAATTGTATCAGAAGTTAGAAGCACAAGGTATAGATAGCCAGGATATTCCAATTGTCCTATTAAACATGGTAACAAGGAGAAAGGATTTTGAAATTACTGAAAATGACACATCAGAAACTATAAAAGCAAAACGATTAGAACAATATGACAGAATGATAGCAGAAAATAGAGAAAATTTAAATCAAAGAAGTAATACATCAGTTTTAAATCAAGACCTATCTATTGAAAGAATAGAAAGATTTTTAGGATATTATGATGTACAAGGTACCGGAATACAGTTAAGACCATATCAACAAAGAGCAACAGACAGAGCAGATGAAATATTGCAAGAGAATAGATTTGCATCAGTGATATTACCAACGGGAGGAGGAAAAAGTTTTGTTGCATTATCACAGCTAATGGAACACCAAAACGAAGAAATGCTTTACCTAGCACCTCAAAATGAGATACTAGAGCAAATGAAGGACTATATTATAAAATATATTCATGGACCAGTAAATACTATTCGGAAGAAGCAAAGATGACATAATAGCAGATGTATTTCCAAACCTAAAATTTGCAACATATCCAAGTTTACTTGCACGAGATGGAAAAGAAACTATAAACAAACAATATAATTTTGTTGTATTAGATGAGTTACATAGAACAGGTGCAAAAGAATGGGGAGATAGATTAAATGCATTGTTAGATAATCAGCCAGAAAGTACAAAAGTATTAGGAATAACAGCGACTCCAAGAAGAGATGCAGATGGAATAAATATGGCAAATGAAGTGGCTCAAAGGTTAGGATACACAAATAGAGAAGCAGTAAGTGGAAAACATATCGCAATGAATATGAGTTTGACAAATGCAATAAGAATGGGATTAGTTGTAAATCCTAAGCTTGTTAGTTGTGCATATAGTTTAAAGACAGATGGAAGTTTAGATGAATTAAAAGATAAAATAGACCAAATAGAAGATATACAAGATAGAAATGAAAAATTAGAAGAATATGAGGCTTTGAGAAGAAATGTAGAAAATGCAGAAGGAATACCTCAAATTCTACAAGCAAATGTGAAAAAAGGTGGAAAATATATAGTATTTCTACCAATTGTAGAAGATTTAGAAGATGAAGATGGAAATGTCATAGGAAGAAAAAAAGGAAAAGATAAAATAGCAGATTATGAAAAACAAATTGCAGAATACTTTAAAGGCTCAGATATAATACCTAATTTTCACTCAATGCTTGGAGAATATGGAGACAAAGATAATAGCAGGCGATTGGAAGAATTCCAAAACAGCAATTCAGAAGAAACTGAATTTATGCTAGTAATGAATAAAGCAAATGAGGGATTACACTTAGATAAACTAGATGGAATGATATGGCTAAGACCAATGGATGAAAACTCAAAAATATTATATTTGCAACAATTAGGAAGAGTAATTTATGCGGAAGATCCAGATAATCCTACTAAAGATGATGATAGACCAGTCGTAATTGATTTAGTAAATAACACATTAAAAGTAAATTGGGAAAATGAAATAACAGAGCAAGATGACATACAAATGCTAAACCTTATACTAGACTGGACAGAAAGACATAATGGAACATTACCAGATATAAATAGTAGCGATAAGGAAGAAACAGGATATGCTACTGTATTAAAAGAAATACAGAATAAATACAAAGAATATTTAAAAAATGAATTTGAAGGGTTAAATGAAAAACAAATTGAAGAAGTGCAAGAGATAGTGAGGTTAGGCTCTACAATAGACTTGTGGCAAATTAACTTGCCTGAAAGAAACAAAAGAGATGGAGAAAGCAAAGGGAGAAGTTTTTCAGATGGAAAAGTTGGACTATTTGAACTTACTGGCCTATTGAAAGATTTTGTAGAGTTAAAAGATACAGTTGATGGAATAGAAAAAGAAAGTGCAATATCTGAAATTCTAAGAATTGCTAGCATATTAAAAAGTGAAGGAGTTAAATTAGAAAAGATACAATTATCGAAAATAGTAGGAAGACGTCAAAAGAAGATATTATTAAAAGAAATAGAGCAAGATGGTGTGAATATACAACGAATAATAGAAAAACATAAACTTGATGGAAATTTTAAATATGGACAGCAGGTCGCAATGCTAAGAGAGGCATATAAAGGAAAGAATAAATGTAGAATATCAGAACAAGAAAAGGAAATAGCCAATGAATTAGGTCTTATACCACGACAAGAAAAAAGTGTGATAGCTCAAACAATAGAGATTGCTAAAATATTATATGAAAATGGAGTAGACTTAGCAAAAATACAATTAACTGATCGAAAAGCAGGAAAAGTAAGAAGAACAACGCTAAAAGACATAGAACAAGATGGAATAGACATAAGAAAAATTATTAATGAATATGGGTTGGATGAAAACTTTACTATAGGAAGAAATATACAAAACACTAGACGTGCATATATAGGTCAGGGGAAAGGTTATATTATAACAGAACAAGAAAAAGAAGAAGCAAAAAAACTGGGACTTATTCCAAAAGAGACAAAAAGTGCAATAGCTGAAACTTTAGAGATTGTAAAATTATTAAGTGAAAATGGAGTAGATATAACTTTAATACAAACAACTACTAGGAAAAATGGTAAAAAGATAGGTACTGTATTGAGAGATATAGAGCAAAATGGAATAAATATAGAAAAAATTATAAGCGAAAATAATTTGGATAGTAACTTCCCTATTGGGCAAAGGGTGAAGCTATTAAGATCTGCATATAAAGGAAACGGACATTGTAAGATAACAGAACAAGAGAAAGAAGAAGCAAAAAAATTAGGAATTATTCCAGAAGAAACAAAAAGTGCAATAGCTGAAACTTTAGAAATAGTAAAGATATTGAAAGAAGCTGGAGTTAACATTGATGAGTTACGACCTACTAAAACAATACAAAGGAAAACCACATTTATACTGTTAAAAGATGTAAAGCAAGATGGAATAGATATAGAAGACATTATAAGAAAAAATAACTTGGATGGGAATTTTGCATTAGGAAAAAGAATTGCTAATACAAGAAATGCGTATAATGGCATTGGAACTTATGTTATAACAGAAGAAGAAAAGGAAGAAGCGAAGAGATTAGGAATAATAACAGAACAAGGACCAAGTATGGTACAAGAAACAATAGCAATTGTAAAAATATTAAAAAGAGAGGGCGTAGATTTAAGTCAAATACAATTTAGGTATAGGAGAAAAGGTAAGGAATACTTTCCTACTTTAAATGATATAAAGCAAGAAGGAATAGATATTCAAAAAATTATAGACGAAAATAATTTGGACGGAGAGTTTCCTTTTGGAAGAAAGATGGAAAGATTAAAACAGGTATATAGAGGAACAGGCACTGGTGCTATTACAGACGATGAAAAAAGAGAAATTGAAGAATTAGAAATTTTTAAAAATAAAAAACGTAGTTCTAAAGAAATAGCACAAGCATCAATTAGTTCTTTAACAGACATAGAAATGTCTGACAGAGAAGATGCTGCATTAAAAGAATTAGTAGAAAGAACAAAAGAAGGAGGAATGAATTTAGATGAGCAATCGTAAAAATGCTTATGCAGAAGTGTATACAATTTTACAAGAACTAAATGAAGAAGAATACAATAAAATTCCTCCCGAAGTTATTAAAACAATAGAAGCAAATAGAAATGAAGAATATGAGTATGAACTAGATGATGAACTAGAACTTAAAGACCAGCCAATGCTTTCAGAAACAAAAGCAATACTATTTAATTTATTTAGAGATTATCTTGCAACTCCAGAGCAGAAAGCTAAAATTATAAGAATGCAGAATGAAGCAAGACAAAAAAATGAATTGAAAAAACAGCAAATGTATAATGCTGATATATTTGCAAATAAACCAAAGAAAAATTTAGCTGAGAATAGTAATGAAACAATGCAAATAGTAGAATATAAAGAAAGTATTTTTAAGAGAATATTAAATAAAATAAAAAGTTTTTTCATAAAAAGATAAATTGTGTACATTTTTATACTATTCAAACTACTGCAAAATAAGCATTTTTAGAAATTTTATTGTATATATTGTTTTTATATAAAAAATGTAGTAAAATAAGTTTGTCAACAAAAGTGTATACAAAGAATGACTTAATGAGTCTATAAAAATGTAAGGAAATACAAAAAAGTCAAATTTTCAAAGGAATAAGATTGTTGATTACTATTTATAGAGAGGAGGTAATCAAACCAAGCAGCAAGAGGCAGAAAATTTGCGAATTGTATTTTGAGAAAGAATTTAACTGTGAATGTATAGCACGAAAATTAGGAGTAAGTCCACAATATGTTTCAAAAGTGTTAAAAGGACACCCTAAATATGAGAAGGAAAAACAAATAAAAAGTGAGATAAAACATAAAAATTATCTTGAGAGAAAAAAGAAAAACAGACAGTTAAGAGCAGAAATTTTGAAGGAAAAAGAGAATAACGAGCTAGAGCATTTAAAACATTTACAATTTCAGCATTCAATTGAAATGTCAAAAAAATACTTAGTCTAATTGTGTTCAAAATACTGTTCCAAAAAATCAACTAAAAGCAAGTATTTATTTACAAAAATAAATGACTTGCTTTTTAGTATGCCTTAAAAAATATCATAATTATTTATGAGGAGAATATTGTTTTAGAGAGGTGGTGCTATTGAATGAAGAAGAAAACAAAGTAAAAATACATAAGAATAAAAAAGATAAATTACCATTTGCTGTATTTATAAGTCCTAATAATAAAAGTACAGATGTAGTAGATGATTATAAAGAAATATTTACAGATATAATATCCGATAGAATAAAACAAGAATACAAATAATATAGAACAAATTTTCGTAAAAATATTGATAAAATATTTAATTTATGATATAAATATAACAGTAATTAAATAACATAAAAAAATACAAATAACCAAATAATAGGATAAAGAAAATAAGAATAATATATGAAAATATATAGAATGGAGAATAAAAATGCAAAAAAACGAAAATAATATAATAATTTATCAAGATGAAGATGGTGTTACAAAAGTTTCAGTAAAATTTAGTGATGAAGATATATGGCTGACACAAAATCAAATAGCTGAAATTTATAAAACGACACAAGAAAATATTTCAATGCACATAAAAAATATTTATAAAGATGGAGAATTAGAAAATAATTCAACTAATAAGAAATTCTTATTAGTTCAAAATGAAGGAAATAGACAAGTTAAAAGAAATATAGACCATTATAATTTAGATATGATAATAGCATTAGGATATAGAGTGCAATCACAAGTGGCAACAAGATTTAGAATATGGGCAACTCAAAGACTTCACGAATATATGCAAAAGGGATTCACAATGGACGATGAAAGATTAAAACAAGGTGGAAATAGATATTTTAGAGAATTATTACAAAGAATTAGAGATATTCGTTCATCTGAAAGAAATTTTTACCAGCAAGTTACAGACATATATGCCACATCAATAGATTATGATCCACGTTCTGATTTAACCAAAAAATTTTTTGCGACAGTTCAAAACAAACTTCATTTTGCAGTTCATGAACATACTGCAGCGGAACTGATATATGAGAGAGTAGACAATGAGAAGCCATTTGTTGGAATGACTAATTTTAAAGGCGATTATGTTACGATTGATGATGTAAAAATTGCTAAAAATTATCTTTCAGAAATAGAATTACAAAGGTTGAATTTATTAGTTTCACAATTCTTAGATTTTGCAGAACTTCAAGCATTAGAACAAAGAGCAATGACAATGAATGATTGGATAAATGAATTAGATAATCAAATAATACAAAATAAAAGAAAACTACTTGAAGGTAAAGGAAAGATTTCTCATCAAGAAGCAATGGAAAAGGCTGAAAAAGAATTCGAAATATATAGAGATAGAGAAATGAAACAATTAGAAAGTGACTTTGATAAAATGATTAAAATGCTAAAAGATAATAACTAGTTGGTAACATTTTGTAACCAACTGAAAAAAGTTCTAAGATTTCAACGTATAACTTGAAATTTTAGAACTTTTAATATATAATAGCAACAATAAAATAATAAACAACAATAGTGTTATTGATACATAGATTCAAATACGTTAGGAGGTGTGAAATAATATGAAGAAATCAAATGAAGAAAAAAATACTGTTATATATGCAAGAGAAAGTAGAGATGATTATGGTGAAAATTATGAAAGAATAGAAACCCAAAGAGATTTACTTATAAAATATTGTAAAGGTCATGGATATACAAATATAGTTGACATTATAATGGATGATGACAAAAGTGGTACAGACTTTAGTAGATTTGATGATATAAAAGAAAAAGCCAAAAATAAAGAAATAGATGTAATTGTATTTAAAAATTCATCAAGACTTGGAAGAAATCAAAAAGAAGCATTAGATTTTGTAGAATATTTAGAAGAACAAGGTGTAGAAATTATATTTGAAGATGAACAATACAATGAAGAGATGTTTGGACTATATGCGTGGTTTAATGAGAGAAGAGCAAGAGATGATAGCAAGAATATAAGGAGAAACCTTAAACACAAAATAGAGGAAGGGGAATTATTAGTGAAAGCAATTTATGGTTATAACAAAGATGGAAAAAAGTTAATAATAAATGAGGAAACAGCTTCTACTGTAAAAGAAATATTTGAACTATATTCTAAAGACTGGGGGTATCAAAAAATTGCAACATATCTAAATAAAAAAGGAATACCAACACCATCTCAGAGTAGGAATTTTGCAAATGCAAAACAAACTGCAAATTGGAAAGCACAGCATATAGTAAGAATATTAGATGACAGAAGATATATTGGAGATTATGTAGGGGGACATACTGAAAAAGTAAGTTTTAAATCTAAAAAAACAAGAGTAAAAGATGAGTCAGAATGGACTATAATTGAAAACCATCATGAGCCAATTATTGATAAAGAACTATTTGAAAAAGTACAAAAAATTAGAAAGAAAAGAAAAAAAGAAAGTGATAAATATAATAATGGTTTCAAGTTTGTAGATGTAGAAAACAATTTATACTCAGGACTTTTGTATTGTGGAAGATGTGGAACTGCAATGTATAAAAGAAAAGGAACAAGTGGTACAAGAAAAAGACCCGATAGTTATTTATGTAAAAAATATAGCAATGAAGGTACTATAAAAGATATAAGACCAGATTATGGATGTAAACCTCATAGAATTAGGATTGAGTATTTAGACCAAATCGTAAATGCGTATATTGATAATTTAATTAGTAATCCAGAATTTAAAGATTTTGTAATGAACAATGTAAAAGCAATTAATACAAATAAAGTTACTTTAGAGAAAGAATTAAATAAGCACAAGCAAACTATAGAGAAGTTGGAAAAACAATTCAAACAAGTATATGAAGATAAGCTAAATGACTTAATTCCAGAATTTATATATAAAGACAAAAAGCAAGAATTAGAAAAGAAGTTAAAAAATGAAAAGGAAAAATTACAAGAAACAGAAAATAAGTTTAATACATTAAACAAATTAGAAGATAAAGAAGATTTAATTTTCAAAGCAATAGATGACATCAAAAAAAATGGACTAACCAAAGAAGAAATATCAAGACTATTTGATAAAATCGTAGTGTTTGATCAAAAAGAAATAACAAAAGAACAAAAAGAAGAATATAACCTAAATGATGAAATGTACAAAGAACTTTATGAAAATGGAGGCTTAGCATTCCATTTGAAATTTATGTATCCACAAACTATTACAAACAGGGGGATGTGAGATTGGTTCAAGACCAATAGACTTACATTTGAACGGATTTAGAAAATTAGGCATAAAAATTGAAGAAAATGCTGGATTTATTAGGTGCTATTGTGATAAAATAATAGGGGCAGATATACATTTGGATTTCCCTTCAGTAGGAGCAACTGAAAATATAATCATGGCAGCGGTTTTGGCAGAAGGGGAAACAATTATAACAAATGCTGCAATGGAACCTGAGATAGTAGATTTACAAAACTTTCTAAACAAAATGGGTGCAAAAGTAAAAGGTGCTGGAACTAATATTATAAAAATAGAAGGAGTCAAAAAACTAAAATCTGTTAGTTATAATATAATGCCAGATAGAATCGAAGCAGGAACTCTTTTATGTATGACAGCAATAACAGGAGGAAATATTATATTAAACAATGTAAATATAGAACATATAAATCCAATAATACATAAATTAGAAGAAAGCAATTGTAAAATAAAAACAGAAAAAAATATTGTAATACTAGAAGCTCCTAAAAGGCTAAAAGCACTAGATATAAAGACAATGCCACATCCAGGGTTCCCAACAGATATGCAATCAATTTTTGTAGCAATGCTTACAACAGCAAAAGGCACATCAATTGTGGTAGAAAACATTTTTGAAAACAGATATAGGTATGTAAGTGAATTACAAAGGATGGGTGCGAAAATTACTGTAGAAGGCAGAGCAGCAATAATTAAGGGCACAAAGAAATTAATAGGAACAAATGTAAAATCTACCGACTTAAGAGGCGGAGCTGCAATGTGTACAGCAGGATTAGTGGCACGAGGCACAACAACTATAAGTAATATAGAATATATTTTACGCGGTTATGAAAAATTAGATGAAAAGTTATTAAAATTAGGAGCAAATATAACAAAAATTAAAAATTAGTTACTATATTTTGAAAGATTTGAATGTATAGTGATGAAATTCAGACTATACATTCTAATATCTATAATTACATTTCTAATATGGAGGAAATTGGAATGGCTCAAAAAACTAAAGCAAAAATAAAGAAAAAAACAAAGAAAAAAAATAATAAAAAACTTTCTAAAAGAGCAAAAAGAATTAGACGTATTATATTTTACATATTTATAATTGCTATACTAATAGGAGCTATTATACTATTTCTTATGTCAGATATATTTAATATTTCAAAAATAACAATCGAGAATAATAATAAAGTTACAGAGACAGAAATTGTACAAGCTTCAGGAATACAAGTAAATGAAAATAGATTTAAAAAGAGCAAAAGAAAAATAATTAAAGATATAAAAGAGCAATTACCATATGTAGAAAGCGTAGAAATAACAAAAAAACTAAATGGAGAAGTTATTATAAGCATTACAGAGCGTGAACCAACATATATGATAAGACATGAAGACAAATATGCATATATAAATAATCAAGGATACATTTTAGAAATTTCAAATATAGCTTTAGAATTGCCAATACTAACTGGATATAGTAGTAAAAATATTATAGCAGGAAGTAGATTAGATGTAGAAGATTTAGAAAAATTAGATACTGTGATAGAAATTATTGAGTCAGCTAAAACACGAAACATAGCTAATTTAATAACAGAAATTGATATTACAAATGAAAATAATTTTATATTAAGTATGCCTAGTCAAAAGAAAACAATTGAATTTGGGGATGGTTCTAATATAAATGTAAAAATTCTAACTATTATAGAAGTTATGAGCAAAACAGAAGGACAAGAAGGGACAATTTTTATAAGCAATAGAGTGTATTTTAGAGAAAAAGTGCAATAATGTTAGCAGGATAAAGAGGTGAATTTAATGAAATTTAATGTAAAGATAATAAAGAAGAATAGCATTGCAATAATTCTTGGGTTAGTTTGTTTTGCATTAACAATAGGAATATGTATACAAGTAAAATCTGTAGATAGTATAACAGAAGAAGAGGGAATAAAAATAAGTGATAATTCAGAATTGATAGATGAAGTTTTCAAATTACGTCAAGAATATAAAGATGCATATAGCGAATTAGAAGATGCAGAAAAAGAATTAGAAGAAATAAGAAAGCTAGCAACAGAACATAGTGGAACAGATAGTCAAATAGAAAGTCAGATAAATAATAATAACAAACTATTAGGGTTAACAGAAGTAAAAGGGAGCGGTATAGTTATTACATTAGATGATAATAGAGAAGTTGATGCAGATGAAGTAATTGGAGATATAAGTAGATACTTAGTTCATGAAAGTGATTTGTTAAATATTATAAATGAATTATTTAACTCAGGAGCAGAAGCAATTTCTATAAACGGAAAAAGAGTAGTAAGCACTACTGCAATTTTATGTGATGGTAATATTATTAGAGTTAATGATGAAATTGTTAGTGTTCCAATAGAAATAAAGGCTATAGGATATCCAGAAGCATTAGCCACTTTAAACAGACCTCAGGGATATTTATCAATATTAAGAAGAGACGGGGTAATTGTTACTGCAGAAAAAAAAGATGACATAGTAATACCAAAATATGAAGGAGTATACCAATATGAATATATTAAATAATGGAAAAATCAAAAAAGGAAAAGTAACAATCACAATAACAATTGGAATAATGTGTTTTATTTTAACAATGATAATCTTTATTCAAATTAACACTATAAGGCAGACTAATGTAAATGAATTAGAGATAATGAGAGAAGACGAGTTAAAAGCGGAAATAACAACATTAAAAACTAGAACAAATGAGGTAGAAACTAAAATTTTAGATACCAATAATAGAATTGCAGAATATGAGGAAGCAATAAATGCAGGGCAAGAAGCATCAGATTTACTGGCAAGTGAATTAAAAGAAAGTGAAGATTTATTAGGAAAAACGACTGTTACGGGAGAAGGAGTAATAATTACTTTATCATCAGATACTATGAGAGTTGGTTCAGATGATTTGTTAGAACTAGTAAATTTATTAAAAGATGCAGGAGCAGAAGCGATATCTATAAACGATAAAAGGCTTATTTATAAATCATATATTTCGTATATAAATGAAGGAAACTTTATAACAGTAAATGGAAATAGAATAGTAGAACCATATGTGGTAAAAGCAATAGGAAATACTACACACTTAGAAAGTAGTGTATCACAAAAAAAATATGGATATATTGATACTAAGGTGTCAGCAGGTAAAAATGTAACCCTAGAAAAATCTAATGAAATTACAATATATGCATATGATGGGGAACTTGATTTTGATTATGTAAAGGAGGAAGAATAGATGATATTAGTAGCGATAGTAATAGGATGTATATTAGGAGCACTTATTGGAATGAATGCACCAACAATTTCATATACATATTCTAGTTATTTAGCAATAGCAATAATTGCAGCACTAGATTCAGTATTTGGAGGAATAACATCAGTCTTAAAAGGAAATTTTGATATGAAAGTATTTATTACTGGATTTTTTGGAAATGCAATATTATCAATTCTTTTAACTTGGTTAGGTGTTAAATTGAATGTAGATATTTATTTAGCAGCAATAGTAGTTTTTGTTGGAAGAATGTTTACAAACTTAGCAATAATACGTAGATATTATATAGAAAAATGGACAACTAAAATTTATAAAAAAGAAAATAAAAGTGCAACTAAAAACAATAACTAAACATTAAAAAATACCATATTATTAAAGCAATAATATGGTATTTTTTAAACCTTAAAATTTTATTTAGCAATAAAATCTAATAAGATATTATGTTCATAAATTTTTGAACCAATGATAGAATTATTAATATTATTAATAAATTCTCCATCTATCATAGGAGTAAATAGTACAATTAGTGCAAATACAACTAAAACAATTAAACATCCTTGCAAGAAACCGATGATGATTCCTCCTAAATGATTAAATGTATTTAAGAAAGGTAATTTTGCTATCAAATCAGCAATTGCAGTTATAAATCTTAAAATTATTTTTGCTATAATGTAGATTAATAGCAATACTACCATTTCAATTATTTTTGTACTAAAAGCTCTAGCAATACTATTAACAGTAGCTTCAGTATTCAATAGACTAGAATATGACTGGATTTTTTCATTTTCAGCTTCACTAATTACAATTTCACTGCCTTCTTCAGCTTCAATTTCTGTATCTTCTATAGAACCTTCAGGGAATATTTTTTCTATAATTGCAGATTCAATTTTATCATCGATTTCAGTATTTTCAATAACCAAAGTTGATACAGGTTTGTATAAAATTAATGCAATTATTAAAGCAAGTATGAAAGTACAAAAACCAAAAGCAATTTTTACTAATCCACGTTTATAACCAATAAAAGTAGCAATTACAATGATTGCAATAATTATTAAATCAATTAATATTGTCAATTATATCACCTCCAATTATAAAGAAAGTATTTCTATCTTATCATTTAGTTTGATAGTTGCTAGATTACCAGATATAGATATATCTTGAATTTCTTGATAAGATGTATAATGTTTAATCAACCAAGCATTATTATTAATAAATAATGCTTCTCGACCAAAATTAATAGCAATTACATTATCAAAAACCTTAATAGCAGTAGGCTCTCTTTCTAGAGAGTAATATTGTGTTTCTGAAGTTTCACTGTTAATAATTTGTAATTCATATGTTGAATTAAATAAAGAATCTGTCTTTTTCTCTACTTGTATAATCATATCATTCAAATCTGCAAAAATTATATTTGAATTAGAAAAGTTTGTAATTTCTTTAACAGAGTTGTTATTTATAACATCTATATGATCATCATATACACATGCTAAAATATTATTTTTGTTGTAATCTATATTAATAACTAAGCTATTAGAAGGAGCTTCTGTCTGATAAACAACTGCATTTGAACTATCTTTAAGAGCAGTATTAATATCAATAATTTTCACATTAGATTTGACAATTGCACCAGTTGAATCAACTTCTGCAATAGCAAGACTTTGGTTATCAGAAGAAATTGCAAAATCCATAATATATGTATTTGATCTGTATATCTTAAATAATTCACTACCATCTTGATTATATAAATTCAGAATAGTTTTATATGTAGTATTAGTAACAGAAATTCCTACATATCCATTTTTATTAACATACACATTGGAAATATTACCTTCAATCTCTTTTTCCCAAACTATATTTTTATTGGAAATCAAATATACCTTTTGACCTCCCTTTTCTGCCATTACAAGAAAATTGTTATTGATGTGTACAATTGGATTCATAATTTTTATATTAAGAGAAGTTTTTTCTGTAGAATTTTTATTGTAAAATGTTAATGTATTTTCACCTTGCACAAGAACATTATTATTAAAAGCATATACATTATTAGATTCAGTAGTAATATAAGGTAAACTTCCTTCAGTAACATTTTTTCTGAATAAATGCTTATCAAAGAAAATTCTTACAGCAGGAACTCTAAAATATAAAATACTAAAAATAGCAAGTAAAACTATAAATACTAGTATTGAAATAGCTATAATAAGCTTCTTTTTATTAATTTTTCTCTCTCTAAAATCTTTTAACATAAGCTAAACCTCTTGTTTATATTTATATCAATAAAACACCTTTTTTTCAAGATGTTTAAAATATTTTATTGTGATATTTTCATGTTTCGAAGTAAGGAATATTTATAATCAAACATAAATATTATGAAATAGGTGATTTAATGGAATGTATATATCCTTTTTTAGTAGCATTTCTTTTAGTTTTAATTTCAGAATTAGGAGATAAAACACAATTATTAGTTTTGTCTTTTTCGACTAAAGTTAAAACAATAGTGATTTTAGCAGGCGTTATTTTAGGTTCTTTATTAAGTCATGGCATTGCCATAATGTTTGGAGGAGCTTTAGGAAATATAGAAAATGATACTTTGCATAAGATATTAGATATAATAACTTATAGTTCATTTATAGTGTTTCGGGATGTTAGCATTTATACCCAAAAAAGATAAAAGAAAAAATGATAATAAAAATATCAACATAAGAGGAAGTTATTTACTAATAATTGCTTTTAGTATTGCAATAGGAGAATTGGGAGATAAAACTTTTTTGTCTTCGATAGGATTAGGAATACAGTATCCAAACTATAAAACTTCATTGATTTTAGGAGCAATTTTAGGAATGATTGTAAGTGATTCAATTGCAATTATTTGTGGAAAAATGATAGGTAAAAAAATAGATGAAAAGTTAGTAAGCAAAATATCTGGAATTTTATTTTTAATCTTTGGAATTTTAGGACTAATAACTAATTGAAAAATATATAATCAAATGATATAATAAAAAATGGTGATTGTATGTTAAGAAACAAGAGAAAAATTATAGCTATAATTATTTCCATAGCAATATTATTAGCAGTTATAGCGACAATTATAATTATTATTGTTATCAATAACTCTAGAAATCAATCAGAAAATAATAACATAGAAGAGATAAGCTTAGATACAGAAAAATTAGAAATTGACTTTCAACAACCATTTTCAAATGAAGAAACAGAATATGTAAAAACACGTACAGAAATTGAAAGAGCAGAACTTGGAAAATATGATGTAAAAATATTTGTTCCGGAAATTGTTAGTGAAATGGAAGTAGCAACAAAGATAAATGAAGAAATATATATGCTTATAGCAAGTATAGTAAATGAAGCACTTAATGTAGAAAAATACTCAGAATATAATGTGGAATATACTTCATTTATGAATAATAATATATTATCTTTAGTAATAAGATTTACAATAAAAGAAGAAGACAATCCAAGAAGAATAATAATTAAAACATATAATTATGATATAGAAAGTGACAGAAAAATCAATTTATTAGATATAACTAATGAAGAACAGAGAAACAAGATAGAAGAGAGTATAATGAAAAAAATAGAAGAAGAAAATAAAATGGCTGAACAAATAATTAGCCAAGGTTACAGTGCATACATTAGAGATAAAGAAGATGAGATATATAAAATAGAAAATGCCACAGAATTTTTTATTGGAAACGATAATATTTTATATATGGTGTATGCCTATGGAAATCAAGAATATACAGATGAAATGGACTTGATTATGTATAAATTATGAATATAAAAAAGTAATTATAAAACATTTGAAGTTTGTAATTTCAAATATTATAATTACTTTTTTATATAATATTAATCTATATAATCATTAATTGAACCTTTATTTAATTTAAACAATTTTTTGACTTTACGTACAAAAGTGCGAATGAAATTAAATGCATATTTTGAATCATCAACAATAGTAAGTGCAGTACATTCTGTTTTAAATAAACTTATTTCTCCAAATCTTTCAATTTCTAATTGTTTTTGTTCTAAGGCATTCATCAAATCACAATAAAAATCATTATAAAATGTATAGTTGTTAGATGTGCCCATTATATTTTTAAAATTATATAATTTATTTTTAAAATTGTGTAAATCTTCAGCATCTCTAATACTATTAAATTCATATGTAAAACAATTTTTTATAATGTAATTTTGAATAGAAAAAAACAATTTTGTTATAGCTTGCTTTTGTGTCGCAATTATAGAATTTAACTGCTTTATATCATGTATCTTTTCTGTATTTTCTAATTCTTTAATATAATAATATAATTCATTTTCAAGATGAAGTAATTTATTTAACTGTCTTGAAATTTTATCATATATTTTTTTGCTGAATTTAACAATAAATGTATTCTTAAACACATCACTATCATATAAAACACTATGATATAAAGGATAAGAACCAGTAAAATACATTAACTCATTTACTAATGCACATTCTAGAGGATAATAATTTGGACTGTTGGTTTTTAATAAAATGTCATAATATTTTTCCTCAACAATATCAGTCATATTTGCTTCAGAAGCCATTAATTGTACAGCAGCTTCATTAAGGGCTAGTTCAGAAAAGAAATCATGAGACCCCATAAAACCAGATTTAGTAAGTGATAAAGTATTTTGCAAATAATGTATACATTCATGCATAGCTGTATCTGGAACATTAGTAAAATCAATATCTTCGTTGAAGTAGATAGAATTTGTTTCTGCAACGTATTTTGCACCAGAAGAATCACTTGCCATATTAGCTGTATACATATTAAGCCTACAAAAAGAGTTAAATAATTGTTGTCTATTAAAACTATGTTCAGGAAAAGCAAGGCATAACTTAATAGCAATATCTGTAGATATTGTTTTAACTTTTTTACTATCTAATTCACAAATGTTTGAAATGCCAGCTTTTTTTAATAAAAAATCAACATTCATTTGTAACTCCTTTGTTTGGTTCGTTTGTATTTTAGTATAATTATACATCAAAATAAGTCGAAAAATATTACAATTCCATTAATTTTACATTACAAAAATATTACAAAAAATGTTATATAAATGTAATAAACACAAAAATGCGATAAAATAGCTATTTATGTGACATATAAGAGAAAAAATTGCTTGACAAAAATGAAAAATATGTCATAATGAATTATGTATAATTATAATTATGAGAAAGGTTTGGTACATATGATACAGAGAAAAAAGAAACAATTACGAATTTTAATACTAGCAATTTTAATTATTGCACTCATAAGCACAGGAATATGGGGAATTTCTACAGCACTAAAAAATAAAACACAGACTGTAGAGAATGCACAAAGTGATACAATAGATTTTCAATTAAAAAGATTAATAGTTGAAACGAGATTGGCCAAAGAAGAAATTGAACAAACGTATAACCCAACTAACATTAATATTATCTTAGATGGAGAAGCAGATGAAACAAAAATGTATACCCTAGAATATGAAACAGAGGAAGAAACAAGAAGGGCTTATGAAAAAATAAAAGAAGATACACAAATAGAATCTGTAAGTCCAGACCAAGTAAAAAATATAAATGAAGAAATTAGCAAAATATATTATTGGACAACAGGCGATGGTACTTTCTCATCATGGGGAGCAATTTCTATGGGATTAGATGAAACAGAAAGTATAATAGACCAAAAAACAGATAATCCAGAAATTATTGTTGCAGTAATAGATTCTGGATTTGATATAGAACATACACAGGTAGTAGAAGGAGGATTAACAGATAGAATTTTAACAGGATATAATTCAATAGAATATACTACTGATGTAACAGATAATGATGGACATGGTACAAATGTAGGTGGAATTGTTCTAGAAGGTGCACCAGATAATGTAAAGATAATACCAATAAAAGCTTTAGACGTTGGTGAAGATGGACAGGCTATAGGAACAGATGCGTCAATAATTAGTGGAATTAATTATGCAATTCAAAATGGTGCAGATATAATAAATATGAGTTTAGGCGGAGATGCTACTACTGAACAAGAACAAACAGCTATTAATAGAGCATATGAAAGAGGAATTACTTGTATTGTAGCTTCTGGAAACAGTGGTCTAAATTTAGATATAGAAGGAAATGACATGTATCCAGCAGAGTCAGAAAATGTTATAACTGTAGGAGCAGTTAGAACAAAATTGATGTCGCTTTCATCAACAGCAGATCTTACACAAGATAATATGATAGATTTATTTGTAGGAGAATATGATACATATAAAAATACTACAGCAAACGATGTAGAAATAGCAAGTTTCTCAAATTATGGAGAATGTGTAGATTTTGTTGCACCAGGAGTTTTGATATTTGGCTTTATGGCTGATAGCCAAATGGGCTCATATGATGGAACATCACAAGCAACACCTCATATAAGTGCTGCTGCAGCAACTATAAAAACATATAATCCAGAGTATACAAGTGACCAAATAGAAGAAATATTAATGTACTATGCACAAGATGTAGGAGAAGAAGGAAAAGATGTTTATTATGGTAATGGATTTGTAAGCTTCAAAGGATTTAAAGAATGTACTTGTGGTGGCGATGGATGTGATGAAATATATTGCTTTGGATGTACAAATACAGCATGTAAATATCATCCAGGAAGAGCAAATAAATTATCAAGTATAGAAATAACAAAAGAACCAGATAAAACAACATATCTATTAAACGAAAGTTTTGATCCAACAGGAATGGTAATAACAGCTTATTATAGTGACGGAACATCACAACCAGTAACTGATTATAAATATTCGACGTCTTCATTTGCTTCATCAGGAAATGAACAATCTAATTATGAATATGAAGTGGAAATATCTTATACAGAAGATGGAGTAATCAGAAAAGCTACTCAAAAGGTTACTGTACTTGTAAACAAAACTTTAACTAAAATAGATATAACAACGCCACCAACTAAAATAGAATATGCAGAAGGAGAAACATTTGATCCAACAGGAATGGTAGTAACAGCAACTTATGATGATAATACGACAGCAACAATAACAGATTATCTATATTCACCAACAACAGCATTAACAAAAGATGATACAAAAATAACAATAACTTATACAGAAAGTGGAGTAACAAAAACAGCAGAACAAATAATAGTAGTAAATGAAGATTCATTGACATCTGATGATGAACTTGTAAGTATTACAATAACAACACCTCCAAATAAGGTTGATTATATTTTAGGAGAAGTATTTGATCCAACAGGAATGGTAATAACAGCTTCATATGGCAATAATAGTTCAAAAATAGTAACAACTTATACATATTCACCAACAACAGCACTAACAGTAAATGATACAAAAATAACAATAAGTTACACAGAAGGCAATATAACCAAAACAGCAGAACAACAAATAACTGTAACTGAGAAAACAGAAGAAAGTAAAATACTTGAAGGAATAGCAATAACAACACCACCAAATAAAGTTAGTTACAAGGTTGGGGAAAAGTTTTCTCCAATAGGAATGGCGGTAACAGCAAACTATAGTGATGGTACAACATCAGCAGTAACAACTTATACATATTCACCAACAACAGCGTTAACAAAAGATGATACAAAAATAACAGTAAGTTATACAGAAAGTGGAGTAACAAAAATAGCGGAACAAACAATTACAGTGACAGAAACAACAACAACGGTAACACTTACAAAAATAACAATAACAACACCACCAACTAAAACCAGTTATACTGTGGGAGAAACATTTAATCCAACAGGAATGGTGGTAACAGCCGCATATTCAGATGGAACAAGTAAAAGAATCACAGATTATAAATATGCACCAACAGTAGCATTAAGGTTGAGTGATACTTCAGTAACAATATCATATACAGAAAATGGAGTAACAAAAACAGTAACAACACCAATTACTGTACAAAATGCAACGAATAATGGCGGAAGCATATTAGATGATCCTATGTTTGATGTAGAGATACCGGGCGGAGTAAATGTCGGAGGCTCAACTGGTTCAACAGATTCAAGCGGTTCAAGCGGTTCAACTGGCTCAACTGGTTCAACTGGCTCAACTGGTTCAACTGGTTCAACTGCTACAACTACGGATAGTACAACAGCAGATAAGGATATTGCTTATACAGGTATTGAAGAAACAATTATACCAATAGCAATTGTAGGAATCACAGTAATAATGATTTTCTCATTTGTATCATATAGAAAATATAAAGATGTTAAATAAAAGTTGAAAAGTTAATAAAATCCTGTTATAATTATGTTTTAGAAAAGGAGCTAAAATGAAAAAAATATTAATTATAGCAGGAATTTTTATTAGCTTTTTATTAATTTATTTTTTACAAATTAACTTTTTTAGCTGGTATAATATAGCAGGAATTCAACCAAATTTATTTATAATATTAGCTTTATTTATTGGGTTATTTATTGGGAAATTCTATGGACTAATAATTGGTATTATTATGGGATTCTTATTAGATATGTTTATGGTAAATATGATAGGAACAAATATGCTAATACTTGGTCTAACAGGATTTTTAGGTGGAATATATGATAAAAATTTTTCCAAAGAAAAACTAATAACATTTATTTTAATGGTAGCGGGAACTACGATTCTTTGCGAAGTGATAGTCTATATTATGCAATTATTTTTTTTTAAAATAGAATTAACAATTTTCAAATTTATATATGTTGTTTTTATAGAAACAATATATAATGTAATCTTAACTATAATTTTAAATCCACTAATTCAAAAGGTTGGAAATTCCACAGAAGAAAACTTTAGAAAAGAGCAAACTTTTAGTAAATATTTATAAAGGAGAAAAAATTGGCAAATTTAGATAAAAAAAATGTTAGATATAACATTTTAACTATAATAGTTTATATAATAGGAATCATAATGATTGGACAACTATTTAATTTGCAAATTGTGCATGGTGAAGAATATTTAGAAAAATCAAATTCAAGATTGACAAGGGAAAATACAATAAAAGCAGCGAGAGGAAATATCAAAGACTGTAATGGAAACATATTGGCAGGAACATCTATAAGATATTCTTTAGAAATATATAAAAGCAAAATAGATGAATCAGTTTTAAATAGTACAATATTAAAAATAGTTAATATATTAGAAAAAAATGGCGATGAATATAATAATGAATTTCCAATAGATACGGTTACAATGCAGTACAAATACAGTGATAAAGAAAAAATAATAGAATTCTTAAAAGAGAATAACCTAAAAGAGAATTTTACAGCTGAACAAACAATAGATTTTTATATAAATAAATATAACTTACAGGAATATTCAAAAGAAGAGGCAATAAAAATTATATCTATAAGATATGGAATAACAAAAAATGGATACAGTAGTATGAAAGGATATGAAATATCTCAAAATATAAGTGAAGAAAGTATTGCAGAAATTGAAGAAAAGTCTCAAGAGTTTCCTGGAGTGACAATAGATTATATACCAATAAGAGAATATAAATATGGTAGTTTATTGTCACATGTTTTAGGATATGTGGGAAAAATTAACTCAGAAGAATATAATAATAATATAGGATATGATTTAAATGATTATATAGGAAAAACAGGCATTGAATATGTATGCGAAAAATTTTTAAAAGGAACAGATGGGTTAAAACAGACAGACATGTCTGTAGATGGAACCATAACAGGAGAATATATAACAGAAAAAGCAATTCAAGGAAATGATGTAATATTAACAATAGATACGAAAGTGCAACAAGCAACAGAAGAATCTTTAAAAAATAATATTGAAACAATTAATGAAGGAGGATATGGAGAAGCAAGAACAGTCAATGCAGGCTGTGCAGTTGTCTTAAATGTAAAAACAGGAGAAGTAATAGCATTATGTAGTTATCCGGATTTTGAACCACAATTGTTTGTAGATGGAATAAGTACGGAAAAATGGAATGAGTATACAGCAGAAAACACTAGAGCATTACTAAACAGAACTATACAAACAGCATATGCACCAGGTTCAATATTTAAAATGATTCCTGCAATAGCTGGATTAGAAACAAATGCAATAACAATAGATGAACAAATAAATTGTACAGGTATTTATTCAAAAGGATATCAGCCTAGATGTTGGTATTATTCTACTTATGGAAGAGGACATGGATATTTAACAGTATCACAAGCAATTCAAAAATCATGTAATTGTTATTTCTATGAAGTAGGAACAAGAATAGGAATAGAAACAATAGAAGAATATGCAACATATTTTGGCTTAGGTCAAAAAACAGATATTGAACTACCAGGTGAAATTTCTGGAACACTTGCCGGTAAGAAACTTTATGAAAAGTTAGGAGAAACTTGGTATTATGGAAATACTTTATCAGCAGTTATAGGACAGGCAGAAAATAATTTTACTCCAATCCAAATGGCAAAATATATTGCAATGTTAACAAATGGTGGAAAGCAAATTGATATAACTTTAATTAAAGATATTGTATCATCTGACGGAACAAGTTTAGATAAAACAGAGATTGATTTATATATAAAAAACAGATTAGGTCTTAATAATGAAAAAAAAGAAGATTTAAATATAAAGGAGGAAAATTTAGAGGCAATACTAGAAGGAATGAGAGCTGTTACAACAGAAACAGGGGGAACAGCATATTCAGTATTTAGAGATTTTGAAATTGAAGTAGGAGGAAAAACAGGAACAGCAGAAGCTGGGGAAAATACAAATGCGTGGTTTGTGGGATTTGCTCCATATAGTGATCCTGAAATTGCAGTAGTAGTTTTTATAGAAAATGGAGAACACGGTTCATACAGTGCCAGAATAACAAGAGATATTATGGAAGCATACTTCGGATTAAATGAAGAGGTAAGTGAAGATAAAACAGCACAACCTTTGATATAATAATAAAATATAAAATTTGGAGGAATATAAAAATGAGTAATATAACAATAAGTATAAGAAAAAATAATATAGTAATCAAAATTAAAGAAGAAGCAACATATAAAGATGTAATTGAAGAATTAAATAAAAAATTACCGAAACTAAAAGAAATGTATAAAGAAGAGAAAAATCCAATTAATGTAGTAGGAAAAATTTTAAAGATAAAGGAAATGGAAGAAATACGAAAACTTATTTCTGATAAAATACATGTAGATATCTCTTTTGAAAGTCCAGAAGAATTAGGACTAGCGGGAATAAAAAAAGTTTATGAACAAGATGTTGCGGATTCTATAACCAGATTATTTAGAGGAAGTTTACGTTCAGGGCAAAAATTAGAATTTGAAGGAAGCCTTGTTATAATTGGAGATGTCAATAGTGGAGCAGAAGTAATTGCAAGCGATAATATAATTATAGTGGGAACATTAAGAGGATTAGCACATGCAGGGGCAAAGGGTAATAAAATGGCAATTATAGCAGCAAATTCTATAGAAGGACCACAAGTAAGAATAGCAAATGTAGTAAAAGAAATAGAAAAATCAGATATAACAACACAAAAGCAATATGCTTATGTAGAAGAAGATACAATTATATTAGAAGAATAATTATTATGTTAGAAGTAAAGCAATCAAAATAACATATAAAAAGTCATCATGAACATCTTCTTTATATAAGAAGAAAAGTAAACAAAGTATAAGTAAATCATCAAAATAAAATTTAATATTAAATAGTTCAATATATTCAAAATCGGAATTTTGAAAAAATGATAGAATGGAATTATTTTGTTCCATGGCTATTATCACCACCTATAAATGGTAGAATTTCTATAATCTTACTTAACTGAATATATTGATCTATTTTATTTTTTCTCTCATTCTTTAAATAGGGCTTTAATGATAATAATAGTTTAGAACGAGGATTATCCTGTGAATTCATTTTGTCCATGATATTTTTCATTCTCATTAAAGTATCAAAATCAATAGAACTTGAAGAATTATCACTCTTTGAAGTGTTAGATTTACTATTTTGCTTATTATCATGTGTGTTTTCATTATTATTTACTATTCCCATAATACTATCAATCATTTCAGGTGAAATACTATCTTTGTTTATATTAAATTTTTCAAATAAGTTTGACAAGTCCTCGTTCACAATAAAACTCCTTTATTTTTGATTATTTTGATTATTACTGTTATTTTTAGATTTTAAAATTTGATTTGCTTTTGCTATTCCAGCCTCTAACTCTGATTTATCCATTTTGGACAATGTTTCTAATAAATTTGCTATATCCATATTATTCAAGAAAATCACTCCCATTTAAGTATATGAAAATAGTATGCAAATATGTGTAAATATATTTACAAAATGATTTTTTTTATGATATAATTCAAGTATTAATATAATGAGGTAGAATAGATATGAATCAGATTTTAGCCACAACAAGTAGTCAAAGGAAGGAAAAGAAAAATAAAGAAAAAAATAGAAAAAATAACAATAGCAATTATGATGCCAATCTAGTAAGAAGAGCAGCAATAATTTTTTCTATTTTATTAATCGTGTTTGCAATAGTAATAATTGGCGTGAAATTGGTTCAAATAATAAAAGATAATGCTCAAAACAGCAAAACAGCAAATTTAAACAGGCCAGAAATAACTATTGAACGAATAAATGAAGATAAAGTAAATGTTAAAATAAATTATGATGAGAATATTACAAAACTTACCTACTGGTGGAATAATGATCGTTCACAAATAGAAGAAAAAAACTATAATGTTAAAGAGATTGATATACCAATTCCAGAAGGTGAAACCAATACATTACATGTTGAGGTAACAGGAGCAGATGGAAGCACAAATGAACTAACAGAAACACTGATAAGAGACATGACAATAACAATAGAAATGAATCAACTTACAGATAATATGGAAATAATCGCAAGAAGCGAAAATGGAATAGAGAAACTTGTATACTATTGGAATGATGAACAAGCTACAGAAGTTCCAGCAACAGGAGAAAACCAAGAAGAATTAAGAACAACAATAGAATTAAAAAGAGGAACAAATACACTTCATACAATTGTTACCGATAATAATGGTAATACAGAAGAAAAAGAAGAAATATTGCACTGTGTAAAAGAACCAGAAATAACAGTAGAAGCTAATGAAGATCAAATGATAATGGTTATAACTGTTTCACATGATATGGGATTCAAATCAATTGAATTTGAAATCAATGGAAGAGAAATAATATATGATGAAACCTATTCAGGATATGATGCAAATCAAACTAAATTAACCTTTACATCATCATTACAACCAGGAGTGGATAATACTGTTACAGTAGTTGCATACAGTAATGAAAAAATTGATGACACGGAAACTACAAGTGCAACATGTTCAAAACGTATCAGATTAGGAGATACAACTACAGAAGAGGAGTGAAAATAATATGTTTCAGGAAATCTATGTAATAGATAACCAAGAAGAATTTACGCAATCATTGAAAGAACTTTTTAAAAAACATAAAAATTTTAAATTTATTAATGTTAATGAAACAGAATTAAATACAGTTTTTCAAAATATACCAGAGATAATAATAATAAATGAAGATAATATTAATACAGACACAATAGAAATTTGCAATACAATTAGGAAAAACGCAGACAATAATATTACACCATTGATAATATCATCTTCTAATGAAGATAATAAACATAAATTGGAATTAGCTAAAGCATCAATTGAATATTATATACCAAAATCAATGGGTGATGAATATTTATACTATAAAGTAAAAAATATGTCTAGATTATTAGCAGTAAATAGAACAGTAAGTCCATTAACAGGACTTCCAGGAAATGTACAAATACAAAAAGAATTAAAAAAACGATTATTAAGAAAAGAACGATTTTCAGTATTATATTTAGATTTAGATAATTTCAAAGCGTATAATGATGTTTATGGATTTTTACAAGGAGACGAAATAATTAAATTTACAGCTAAAACAATAGTGAAAAATGTAAATGAAAAGAATTCAGATGATATTTTTGTAGGACATATAGGAGGAGACGATTTTGTAGCTATTCTCAATATAAAAATGGATTATGAAAAAGTTTGCCAAAATATTATAGAAGAATTCGATGAAGGAGTAAAAGACTTCTTTACAGAAGAAGATAGAGAAAAAGGATATATCAAGATACAAAACAGAAAAGGTAAAATGGAACATTTCCCTTTAACAACAATTTCAATAGGAGCAGTCTTTGCAGATTCTAATAAATTTAGTAATATATTAGAAATTGGAGAAACAGGTGCACAAATGAAACATTTAGCAAAAAAATATAAAGGAAGCTGTTATGCAGTGGATAGAAGAAAAAATAGAATGTAATAAAGTATAGATACCTTCATATATTTAAGATGGAGGTATTTTTATGTATGTAATTCATTTAAAAAATATATATTTTATATTATCAATTGTTTTTATAGTATCTATCGTAAGTTTATCAACATCACAGAAGAAACCAGAGAGTGTTGCTACAGTTGCACTTCCTGTAAACAATAAAGTAATTATTCTAGATGCTCGGACATGGTGGAGAAGATGGTCGGAGGAACGAGTGATTCTGGAGTGTCAGAAGCAGATATAAATTTAAAAATAGCATTAAAGGTACAAAACCTTATAGAACAAGCAGGCGGAATTGTTATATTAACACGCTCAGATGAAAATGCTATATATGATTTAGATAAACAAACTTTAAGAGAAAAGAAGGTATCAGATATAAAAAATCGTGTGAAAATTGGAAATGAATCATCAGCTGATATATTTGTCTCAATACATTTAAATAAATTACCGCAAAAACAATATTGGGGTTGGCAAACATTTTATAAAGAAGGTGACGAAAAAAGTAAAAAATTAGCAATTTCGATACAAACAGAACTAAATGAAAGTATTGATAAAGAAAATAAAAGAGAATCATTAAAAATAGAAAATGTATATATAATAGAAAATGTTGAGATTCCAACTGCAATAGTTGAATGTGGATTCTTATCAAATGAAGAAGAAGAACAACTATTGCAGACAGAGGAATATCAAGATAAATTAGCGTGGGGAATATATTTAGGAATAATGAATTATTTTTTAGAATAATCCAGTAATTTTTCCATTTTCATCTACATCTATTTTTTCAGCTGCTGGTACTTTTGGTAATCCAGGCATAGTCATTATAGAGCCTGTTAAAGCAACTATAAATCCAGCACCTGCTGAAACTTTTACTTCTCTAACTGTAACTATAAAATCTTCAGGAGCACCTAATTTTGTCATGTCATCAGAAAAACTATATTGAGTTTTTGCCATACATATAGGTAATTTATCAAAGCCTAAATTAGTTAGTTTTTTAATTTGTTCCTGAGCTTCTGGTGTAAATTGAACTCCGCTACCACCATAAATTCTTTTTACAATTGTTTCAATTTTTGCTTCAATTGTATTATCTAAATCATAACTAAAACTAAAGTCGTTAGGTTCATCACAAAGTTTTACGACCTCTTTCGCAAGAGCTATTCCACCATTGCCACCATTTGCCCACACATCAGAAAGAACAACGTTTGCACCTAATTTTTTACATTTTTCCATTACTAAATTAATTTCTGCATCAGTATCATCAGGAAATTTATTTATAGCAACAACAGTAGGCAAATTATAAACAGATTTCATATTTGAAAGATGTCTAAGTAGATTAGGTAGACCTTTTTCAAGTGCTTCTAAATTCTCATTTTTCAATTCAGATTTATCCATGCCACCATGCATTTTTAATGCTCTTATTGTAGCAACAAGGACAACACAAGAAGGTTTTAAATCAGCAAGTCTACATTTTATATCTAAGAACTTTTCAGCTCCTAAATCTGCTCCAAATCCGGCTTCTGTTACAGCATAATCACCAAGCTTCATAGCCATTCGTGTAGCAATAACAGAATTACAACCATGTGCAATGTTAGCAAAAGGACCACCGTGTACCAAAGCAGGTGTACCTTCTAAAGTTTGTACTAAATTAGGCTTTAATGCATCTTTTAATAATGCAGTCATAGCACCTTCTGCTTTTAAATCTCCAGCAGTAACAGGTTTTCCATCATATGTATATCCAACTATTAATCTAGCTAATCGATTTTTTAAATCTGTGATAGAAGAAGCTAAACAAAATACTGCCATGATTTCAGAAGCAACTGTTATATCATAACCATCATCACGGGGAACACCATTTTTTTCTCCTCCTAAGCCATCTCTAACAAAACGAAGTTGTCTATCATTCATATCAACACAACGTTTCCAAGTTATTTGTGAAGGATCAATGTTTAAAGTGTTTCCTTGGTATATATGATTATCAAGCATTGCAGCTAATAAATTGTTTGCTGCTCCAATAGCATGAAAATCACCAGTAAAATGTAAATTAATATCTTCCATAGGAACTACTTGTGCATAACCACCACCAGCAGCACCACCTTTAATACCAAATACTGGACCTAAAGAAGGTTCTCGTAAAGCAACAATAACATTTTTATTTATCTTTTTTAATCCATCTGCTAAACCAATTGTTGTAGTGGTTTTTCCTTCACCAGCAGGAGTAGGACTAATAGCTGTAACTAAAATAAGTTTACCTGAATGTTGGCTTTCTTTTTGCAATAAGGATAAATCGATTTTAGCTTTATAATTACCATATTGTTCAATATATGAATTATCAATATTTGCTTCTTTTGCTATTTCTAAAATATGTTTCATTTGAGTTTCTTGGGCAATTTCGATATCAGTTTTCATTGGCATCACCTCTTCATTAAATATATAAATAAAGTAAGGAATTGTCAATACACTTTAAAGAAATAATTTTGTTACCAATGAAAACTATAAATCCGGTCTAAAAATATTGACAAAAAATGAAGAAATATGTTAAACTTAAATTAGATATTTTGCAAAAGTAAAATGGAATAAAAATGCTTAAGAAAAAAAGGAGTAAATATGATAGCCATAGGGGATGTAAAGTGGGGAAATAGAATAGAACCAATTAATATACATGAGTTATCAAGAGAAGAGTTGGAACTAATCTTAGAAGAACATGATATAAGATTAGAAGCCAAGGATTCGTATCCTATAGACTCAAGACTTGTCAGTGTATTTAGAGCAGACACACAAAAATTATCTGAATATATTAGAGCATGTAAGTATGCGCATGGTAAAAAAAATGGACAACATGCAAAGAAAAATGACATTAAAGAACTTTCAATATTTGGTGATGATTTAAAAATAAATTATGAATTAAAACACTTAAAAGAAGCAACAATAATAGATGAAGAAGAGAAAACAGAAATATATAAAAATGCAAAAAGTACTCAAAGTTTATTTAGAATGTTTGGTTCAAATAATGTAAGACTTGAAATTAATTTGTTAGATAGAGTATATTTTGAAGTGCAAAACTTTATACAAACTGCGAAAGCAAGAAAAAAAATAAAGGCATTACCAGAAGGTACGAGGCAACCAGAAAATGAAAAATCTAAAATCCCAGATGTAGAGAGCACATATAGAAAAACACTTTTTAATAAAGATGCACAACAAGCAACAAGAAAAATATCAGAACAATGGCAAGAACAACCAAACTCACACAGTGATAAAAAGGAAAGAGAAATAATTTAAAAAGAGTTTCTTAGTAATTTAAGTAACTCTTTTTCATATAGGGGGAAAATTATGAAAGTTATATTAGCATCAGCTTCACCAAGGAGAAAAGAACTATTAGAGATGATAGGTATAAAATTTGAAACTATAATAAGTAATGTGGAAGAAAATTTAATTCCAGAACTAGATATGGACGAACAATCAAAAAGATTAGCTTATATTAAGGCAAAATCTGTTTTTGATAATACAAAAGGTAATAGAATAGTAATAGGTTCTGATACAATAGTAGTAAAAAATGGAAAAATATACGGAAAACCAAGAACTAGAGAAAAAGCAATACAATATCTACAAGAATTAAGAGATGGAAAACACGAGGTAATAACAAGTATATGTGTATTATCTGAAAAAGATGGAAAATATCAAGAACAAATAGACTGTGATATAACAGAAGTAATATTAAAGCCAATCACTGACGAAGAAATTGCTAAATGGGTAGACACTAACCAAGCTTATGACAAAGCAGGTGCATATGCTGTCCAAAGCGAATTTGGAGTGCATATTGAAAAAATAAATGGAAATTTTTTCTCAGTAATGGGATTACCAGTACATAAATTATATGATATGATGAAAAAAATTTAAAAAAATTAGCACTCTCCTATTGACAGTGCTAATTTTTAGATGTATAATATTTACATGATTAAAAAAGCGCTTTTTAATAAATAATATTATATATGTGCTACCTAATAAAGGTGTCAACACATAAAAAACCAAAAGGAGGAATGTATTATGATGATGATACCAAGAAGGAGTGGATTTGATATTTTTGATGAAGTTTTCAATGATCCATTTTTTAGCAAAAAAGAAAACAAATTAATGAAAACTGATGTAAAAGAGAAAGATGGTAACTATATTCTAGAAATTGATTTACCAGGATTTGACAAGGAAAATATCCAAATATCTTTAGAAGAAGGATATTTGACAGTATCAGCTAATAAGAGTGAAAACAGTGAAAAGAAAGACGAAGAAGGAAACTATATTCATCAAGAAAGATTTGTTGGACAATGCTCTAGAAGCTATTATGTAGGAGAAGGCACAAAAGAGGAAGATATAAAAGCTTCATTCAAGAACGGAACATTAAAATTATCTTTCCCAAAAGAGCAAGAAAAACAAATAGAAGAGAAAAAATTTATACAAATTGAAGACTAAAATAATAATTAGTAATCAGGGCGAGTTATACTCGTCCATTTTTTTTCTTGATTTTAGTTTAAAATCTGATATAATGTAACACTAGAAAGGATGTATAAACAATGGAAAAAATTATTAAGATAATTGCAAATGAGTTAAATATTAAAGATTATCAAGTTAAGAATACAATTAATTTGATAGATGAAGGAAATACAATTCCATTCATTGCTCGTTATAGGAAAGAAATAACAGGAGGATTAAGTGATGAAATATTAAGAAATTTAGGGGATAGATTAAACTATTTAAGAAATTTGGAAACTAGAAAAAATGATGTTAAAAGAATAATAGAAGAACAAGGAAAACTTACAGAAGAAATTATACAAAATTTAGAAAACGCAGTAACAATGGCAGAAGTTGAAGATATTTATAGACCATATAAGCAAAAGAAAAAAACAAGAGCAACAATGGCTAAAGCGAAAGGACTAGAACCTTTAGCCAATATTATATATGAACAAAAAGAAAAAAATGCAATAAGAGAAATAGCCAAACAATTCATAGATAAAGAAAAAGGTGTTGAAACGATAGAAGAGGCTATTAATGGAGCAAAAGACATAATAGCAGAAAATATTTCTGATGTATCAGATTATAGAAAAGAGATAAAGAGATTATGCTATGTATATAGTAAAATTGTAACTAAAAATGCTAAAAATGAAAAATCAAATTATGAAATGTATTATAAATTTGAAGAAGAAATCAAAAAAATTCCAAGTCATAGAATACTAGCCATAAATAGAGGTGAAAAAGAAGAATTCTTAAAAGTAATAATAGAGAAACCATTTGATAAAATATATAATTATCTAAGAAAAAATATTATTAAGGGCGAAACACAATTTACTGATATTTTAGAAGAAACAATTGAAGACAGTTATAAAAGATTGATAGAACCTTCAATCGAAAGAGAAATAAGGACAGATTTAACAGAAAGAGCTGAAGAACAAGCAATAAAAGTTTTTGGTAAAAATGCAAAGCAATTACTATTAATATCTCCAATTAGGGGAATTACAGTTATGGGATTTGACCCTGCATATAGGACAGGATGTAAAATAGCAGTAATTGATGAAACCGGAAAAGTCCTAGACATTGCAACAGTATATCCTACAGAACCACAAAATGATGTAGAAAATTCAAAAAAAATATTAGAAAATTTAATAAAAAAACATAAAGTAAATATGATAGCAATAGGAAATGGAACTGCGTCAAGGGAATCAGAAAAATTTGTGTCAGACATGCTAAAAGAAATACCCGAAAAAGTATACTATACTATTGTAAGTGAGGCTGGAGCTTCTGTATATTCCGCTTCAAAATTAGCAACAGAAGAGTATCCAGATATAAATGTATCAATAAGAGGAGCAATATCAATTGCAAGAAGATTACAAGATCCATTAGCAGAATTAGTCAAAATAGATCCAAAAGCAATAGGAGTAGGGCAATATCAACATGATGTTGACCAAAAAAAATTGTCTGAGAATCTAACGGGAGTAGTAGAAGATGCAGTTAATAGTGTTGGGGTAGATATAAATACAGCAACCCCATCATTACTATCATATGTTTCTGGAATTAATAAAACTATTGCTAAAAATATTGTAATATATAGAGATCAAAATGGAAAATTAACAGAAAGAAAAGAACTTCTGAAAGTTCCAAAACTTGGAAAAGTTGCATATGAACAATGTGCAGGTTTTATAAGAATTTTTGGTGGCAAAAATCCTTTAGAGATAACAGGGGTTCATCCAGAAAGTTATGAAAAAGCAGAAGAATTATTAAATAAAATAGGAGCAAACAAAAAAGATTTATTAGACAAAGAAAAATTAGAAATGATAAAGTTAAATTTAGCAAAAGTAAATATAAAAGATACAGCAGCAGAATTAAATATAGGAGAATTAACATTAAAAGACATAATTGATGATTTATCAAAACCAGGAAGAGATCCAAGAGAGGAAATGCCAAAACCTATTTTAAGAACAGATATATTAAAAATAGAAGATTTACAAGAAGGAATGATATTAACTGGAACAGTAAGAAATGTAATAGATTTTGGAGCCTTTGTTGATATAGGGGTCAAACATGATGGATTAGTACATATATCTGAAATGAGTGAAAAATATGTGGAAAATCCTTCTGATATTGTATCTGTTGGAGATATTGTAAAAGTCAAAGTAATTGGGATAGATTTGGAAAGGCAGAAGGTCAAATTAAGTATGAAAATCTTGTAAAAAATAAAAAAATAAATTATAATTATTGCAGAAAAAAGTAATATGATGTCGAAAAGAGGACAAGTATGAACAAATTAAAAACATTAACTTATTGGATAATTTTTATAATATATGAAGAAATAATATTTTCAAGCTTTGTATTTAATAAATTTCCAACATCTATTTTATGGATTGTACTATTATCTACACCATTTGCAATATTTTTAGATATGATAACATCAATATCTAAAAAGAAAGTTATAAATACAGTTATTACATATATTTTAACAATAGGAATATGCTTTGTTGTTGGTGCACAATTAATTTATTATAAAATATATGGTGCAATAATATCAGCATTTTCAATTATGAATGGTGGGCAGGTAGCACAATTTATGGATACCATAATGCAGAAAATATCAGAAAATTGGGTATCAATTTTATTAATTATTGTACCACTTATTATACTAATAATACTAACAATAATAAAAGTTCTAAAGTTTGAAAGGATAACACTAAAAGCACTATTAATAGAAGCAAGTTCTGTACTTATTCTAACAGTTATAGGATTATTATGTGTAAATTTCATAAATACAAGTGGAATCTATTCAAATAAAAATCTATATTATAATGTACATTCACCAAAAATAACTGCAAATAGAATGGGACTTTTTACAACAATGAAATTAGACTTTAAACGTTTCATATTTGGATTTGAAGAAAAAGATTTAATAGAAGTATCAGCTATTCCAGAAGATGCTATAAAAAAAGAAAAAACATATAATATGATAGAAATTAATTTTGATGAATTAATTGCAAATGAAACAGATGAAGAAATCAAATTAATGCATGAGTATTTTGCAAACCAAATTCCAAGTGAACAAAATGAATATACAGGAATGTTTGAAGGGAAAAACTTGATAGTATTCGTTGCTGAAGGATTAAGTGATGTTGCTATTAGAGAAGATGTAACACCAAATTTATATAAATTATATAATGAAGGATTTCAGTTTACAAACTTTTACACTCCACTATTTCCAATAAGCACAGCAGACGGAGAATACATGACAGATTTGTCTTTAATTCCAAAAGAAGGAGTATGGAGTATATATAGAATTAAAGGAAATTACTTACCATATTCATATGCAAATGTGTTTGAAGCCCTTGGATATACAAGCAATAGCTACCACAATCATACATCAACATATTATCATAGAGATGAATATTTAGAAACACTAGGATATGATTCATATTTAGCTGTAGGCACAGGATTAGAAAAAAGGATGAATACACGACTATGGCCAAATAGTGATTATGAAATGATAGATGTAACAGTATCAGATTATATAAATAATGAAAAGTTTTTAGCATATTATATGACAGTAAGTGGGCACTTGAATTATACAACTAATCGGAAATTGTATGGCAAGTAGAAATTGGGACCAAGTTAAAGATTTATCATATTCACATAATGCTAAAGCATATTTATCATGCCAAATTGAATTAGACAAAGCAATTGGTGAATTAATAAATGAATTGACTATTGCAGGAAAATTAGAAGATACAGTAATAGTTTTAAGTCCAGACCATTATCCATATGGTTTAACTTTAGCAGAACTAAATGAACTATCAACATATGAAAGAGATGATACTTTTGAAAAACATCATACTCCATTATTAATCTGGAGTGGCTCAATGGAAGAACCTATAAAAGTTGATAAAGTGTGTTCAAGTTTAGATGTATTACCAACGGTTTTAAATTTATTTGGAGTTGAATATGATTCAAGATTATTAATTGGAAATGATATTTTATCAGAAAATAAAGAACAAATTGTAATTTTCTCAGATAGAAGTTTTATTACTGACAAAGGAAGATATGATTCAATATCAGACACATTTACTCCTAATAAAAATGTGGAAATAGAAGATGGATATATAGAAAAAATAAATGAAATAATTTATCAAAAATATAAAATATCAAAAATGATATTGGAAAAAGATTATTATAGAAAAGTATTTCCAAATTCATAAAAATAAAGGTGGGAATCCTAAAGGATAGCCCACCTTCATTTTTATTCAACTATCATAGCTTCTCTTCCAGCGCCAGTACCAATGAATTTAATAGGTACACCAACAAATTCTTCAATTCGTGCCAAATATTTTTGTGCATTTTCAGGTAAGTCTTTTCTAGTTTTACAACTACTTATATCTCCAAAATTACCATCAAATTCTTCATAAACAGCAGTTGAATTATTCAAGAAATCAACATTAGTAGAAAAATTAGTTGTTTCCTTTCCATTATGATTATATGCAACACATAATTTAATCTTATCTAATTTTCCAATTGTATCAACATGGTTAATTGCTAAACCGGTAATACCATTTAATCTAACAGCATATTTTAATGCAACTAAATCAAGCCATCCACATCTTCTAGGTCTTTTTGTAGTTGTACCATATTCATGACCAAGTTCACGAATAGTATCTCCAATTTCATTATCTTGTTCAGTAATATAAGGACCACTACCAACACGAGAAGAATAAGCTTTAAGAACACCATAAACTTCTCCAATATCTCTTGCACCTAAACCACTACCTGTACAAATTCCACCTATTGAAGGGTTAGAAGATGTAACAAAAGGGTAACTTCCAAAATCTATGTCTAACAAAGATGCTTGAGCTCCTTCGCACAAAATTTTCTTTCCATTCTCTAATGCATCATGTAATAGTGTTACTGTATCTGTAATATAAGGTTTTAAAATTTCAGCATATTTTTTATAATCTTCTAAAGTTTGTTTTAAATCTATTGTTGGATAATTATACATTTTGAAAATTTTATTTTTATTATTTATATTAGTTGTTAAAAGAGCCTCAAATCTATCGCTAATTAAATCTTCTGCTCTAATACCACATCTTTCATATTTATCACAATAAGCAGGTCCAATACCTCTTGCAGTTGTACCAATTTTAGAATTACCACGATTTTCTTCTAAAAGCTTATCCATTTCAATATGATAAGGTAAAATTATATGAGCTTTTTCACTGATTTTTAGATTATCAACAGAAAAACCATTTTTCTTAAGTTCATTAATTTCCTCTATAAGAACTTTTGGGTCAATAACTATACCATTACCTATAACTGCTATAGTTCCTTTGTTTAAAATACCAGAAGGAATTAAATGGAATGCAAATTTTTTACCATCAACTTCAATTGTATGACCAGCATTATTTCCACCAGTACATCTAACAGCAATATCTGCACTACTTGATAAATAATCAATTATCTTCCCTTTTCCTTCATCTCCATAAAATGTTCCTAATACAACGTCAACTTTTGACATAAATATCACATCCTAAAATAAAATGTGTTCTTAAGAAGCTACTCGCTTTTAAGAACACATATATTATGTAATATTTTTCGACAAAAGTCAATACATATTAACAAATTTATAATTTAAAACTATGTGGTAATAAGTCATCAATCTTATATTCAGAAACAGTATTATCTGGTTCTAATAAATAAATTTTAAAATCTTGGTCAACAAATTCATTCATAAATTGTCTACAATATCCACAAGGTGTGCAATGTTCAAGACTTTCTAATGAAGGTCCACCACAAACAACTATATGTTCAAACTCTCTTTCACCTTCTGAAATTGCCTTTGTAAATGCTACTCTTTCAGCACAGATAGACATTATACCATCATTTTGAATATTACAACCAGAATAAATCTTTCCAGATTTACATTTCAAAGCAGCACCAACAAAATATGGCGAATGTGGAGCATAACTATTTTGTCTAGCTGATTTAGCAATAAAAATCTCTTCATCTAAATTCATATAATCGAACCTCACTTTCAAAATTAATATACTATAAATATAGAAAAAAAGCAATTGCTAATAGAAAATTGTAGACCGCCATATAAATACTGGCGGTTTAAAATTATAGATATTTTTTTAAATCTTCTACATTTTTTTCTTGTAAACGGACAAAATCTGACAAAATATTTTTAAGCTCTCCACTCATAGAAATATTATTTAAAAGTTTTTTACCCTTTACAATTCCCATATTTGTACCTTGTATAAGTAAATCTGATAATTGTGAATTACTAGTATCAGTGGCAGTATTAAATTGTATTCCCATCCAAGACATGGCTTTTTGCATTATAGGTGTATCTTCGATTTTTTCATGATTTTGAATTAAAAGTTCTTGTGTTCTATCAAAGATATTCTTATATTCCTCATGTTGGGTATTTAATAGTTCTTTAAAGTTTTTATCCTCAACTTTTTTTAAAACCATATTTATAGAATCCATGCCCATTTTGGAATCTTTACTAATCTCTTTTAATAATTCAATTTTTTCCATTTCTCTACCTCCTTTAAATATTATTTGCTAAAATTGTAAATTTATTTATAAAGATTGAGAGAAAATAAAGTATATGTTAAAATAAAAGATAGGGAGAATATATGGAAAATAATAGTGAAGAAAAACTAATACTAGCAAGATTAAATGATAAGATAAAATATTGTAAAACTAGAAATAAAATAGTTAATACTGAATTTTTAAATATGTATCAAGAAAATATTATCAGAAAAGAATTAGAACGATTAAAAGAAAAAAACTATATGTTTACAGGAGGATTTTCTGAGGCGGAAAGCAAAATACTAATACTATATCCAGAGAAATTAAGTAAGGAGATAGTTTTAAATAGTCTAAGTAATATAATAAAAGCTATAGAAATTATATTGCCTAATGAACAACAAGGAAAATACAAACATAAAGATTATCTAGGCACAATAATGCAATTTGGATTAGTAAGGGAAAGAATAGGAGATATAGTAGTTTCAAATGAAGATGCTTACATTATTGCATTAAAAGAAAATGTTCAGTATATAGCAGATTCATTAAAAGCAACAACTAAATTTAAAAAATCAAAAATTAATATAATAGATGTTAATGAAGTTGAAGTAAAACCTATTGAGTTTGAAGAAATAAAAATAACGGCACATTCATTGAGGCTAGATAATATAGTTGCAGAAATAGGAAAGATTTCAAGAAATGAATCATACAAACTAATTAATAGTGAACAGGTTTCAGTAAATTGCAAAATAGAAACAAGACCATCAAAACTTATAGAAAAAGGAGATATATTAATAATAAGAAGAAAGGGAAAATTTATAATTGAAGACTTTTTAAATATAAATAGAAAAGGTAAACAGATAATAAAAATAAAAAAATATAAATAATTATAAAAAACGAATAAAAAACTTGACAAGCCATTAATGATTATGATATTATATTAAAGCACAAATTTTTTGCAATTAAAAGAAATATGTAAACTATTTTTTGGAAATGGTGATTTGGTAAAAGTGGAAAGAATGATAGTAATTTAGTAAAATAATTTAATAAAAAAGTGTAGAAAAAGATAATAAAAAAGTAAACTGAACTACACTTTTTTGTTTTGTTTTTAATTACAATTTAAAAATAATCCAGATTATCAGTTTTAAACAATTTTGAATGTTAAGAAAGAGGAATTAAATTTAAGTAAAGGTATTAATAAGAAAAATTCAAGAGCAGGAAGTTTTTTGAGTTAATAATACACTTAAATTTAAGAGGGACTTTCGATAATATACGGAGGTCGGAATTCGGAGGTCGGATGTCGGACGGAGGTCGGAGGACGGAGGTCAGAGGACGGAGGTCGGAAGTCGGAGGACGGATGAGTTTTGCCTCACTGCTCAAACTATTATTTCAAAAAAGGGAGTTGATTTATTTTGTTAAAGGACTTAAAATACGAAAAAGCAACAAGAAAAACTTTTGCAAAAACAGGAGATTTTGTTGATATTCCTAACCTTATACAAGTTCAAAAAGACTCATATGATTGGTTCGTAAAAGAAGGATTAGGAGAAGTATTAAAAGACATTTCACCTATTGAAGATTACACAGGAAATTTAAGTTTAGAGTTTTTTGACTATTACATGGAAGAAGAAACTAAATATACACTAGAGGAAGCTAAAGAGAGAGATTCTACATATTCTACAAGATTACATGTAAAAGTAAGATTAATTAACAGAGAAACAGGAGAAATTAAAGAGCAGGAAATCTATTTAGGAGATTTTCCATTAATGACAGATAGTGGAACATTTGTAATTAATGGTGCAGAAAGAGTTGTAGTAAGCCAATTAGTAAGATCACCAGGATGCTACTATGAATCTGATTATGACAAAACAGGAAAAAAATTGTACAAGGCTACAGTTATGCCAATTCGTGGTGCTTGGATTGAATATGAAACAGATAGCAATGATATATTCTATGTAAGAATTGATAGAACAAGAAAATTACCAGTAACTACATTATTGAGAGCAATAGGACTAATTACAGATGACCAAATTGTTCAACTATTTGGAGAAGAAGAAAAAATATTAGCAACAATTTCAAAAGATCCAGCTAAAACAAATGAAGAGGCACTTATTGAAATATATAAAAAATTAAGACCAGGAGAATTACCAACAGTTGATGCTGCAAGAACTTTATTTAATAATCTATTCTTTGACCCAAGAAGATATGATTTAGCAAAAGTTGGTAGATATAAATATAATAAGAAATTAGATTTAGCAACAAGAATAACTAATAAAGTTGCTTTTGATAATATATTAAATGAAGAAACTGGTGAAGTAATTGTAGAAAAAGATTCTATAATTACAGAAGAACTTGCAAATGAAATTCAAAATGCAGGAATCAATATTGTTGATATAAAAGTAGAAGATAAAAAAGTAAGAATAATAGGAAATGGAACAGTAGACTTAAAAGCATTTGTTGACACAAAAAATATAGACATAAAAGAAAAAGTAAATTATGAAGTATTAAAAAATATATTAGAAACAACAGATAAAAAAGATTTAAGCAAAGTTATAGAAGAAAGAAAAGAAGAATTAGTTCCAAAACATATTGTAACAGAAGATATAATCGCATCTGTAAACTATTTATTAAATCTACAATATGGATTAGGAAATGTTGATGATATAGATCACTTAGGAAATAGACGTATTAGATGTGTAGGAGAACTATTACAAAATCAATTTAGAATAGGTCTAACAAGATTAGAAAGAGTTGTAAGAGAAAGAATGACAATACAAGACCTAGACGTAGTAACTCCACAAACATTAATAAACACAAAACCAATAACATCATCAATAAGAGAATTCTTTGGAAGTTCACAATTATCACAATTTATGGACCAAACAAACCCATTATCAGAATTAACACATAAAAGAAGAATTTCAGCATTAGGACCAGGTGGATTATCTAGAGAAAGAGCAGGATTCGAAGTACGTGATGTTCATTATACTCACTATGGTAGATTATGCCCTATAGAATCTCCAGAAGGACCAAACATTGGACTTATTTCTGCACTTTCAACTTTTGCTGTTATAAACGAATATGGATTTGTAGAAACACCATATAGAAAAGTAGACCCAAAAACACATGCTGTAACTGATGAAGTTATTTACATGACAGCTGATGAAGAAGACAATTATGCAATAGCACAAGCAACAGAACCAGTAGACAAAAATGGAAAATTCATAAACAAAAAAATAAAAGTAAGATATTTAGATGAAATTATAGAAGTAGAAGCAGACAAGGTTGATTTTATTGATGTATCACCTAAACAATTAGTTTCAGTTGGTGCAGCAATGATACCATTCTTAGAGCATGATGACGCTAACCGTGCATTAATGGGAGCTAACATGCAACGTCAAGCAGTGCCACTTATGATTACAGATTCACCAATAGTTGGAACAGGTATAGAATATAGAGCAGCAAAAGATTCTGGAATTACTGTTGTAGCAAAAGAAGGCGGAATAGTAGAAAGAGTAACTGGTGATGAAATTATAATAAAAACAAAAACAGGTTTAGACACATATAAACTAAGAAAATTCAAAAGAACAAATGGTGGAACATGTATAAACCAAAAACCAATAGTAAAAAAAGGCGAAACTGTAAAAGCAAATGATGTAATTGCAGATGGACCTTCAACACAAAACGGAGAAATGGCACTAGGTAAAAATGTTTTAATAGCATTTACAACTTGGGAAGGATATAACTATGAGGATGCTATTTTACTAAGTGAAAGATTAGTAAAAGAAGATGTATATACATCAATTCATATTGAAGAATATGATTGTGAATGTAGAGATACAAAATTAGGAGCAGAAGAAATAACAAGAGATATTCCAAATGTTGGAGAAGACAGTTTAAAAGACTTAGATGAAAACGGAATAATTAGAATAGGTGCAGAAGTAAGACCAGGAGATATATTAGTAGGAAAAGTTACTCCAAAAGGAGAAACAGAGCTAACATCTGAAGAAAAATTATTAAGAGCAATTTTTGGAGAAAAAGCAAGAGAAGTAAGAGATACATCATTAAAAGTACCACATGGAGAACAAGGAACAATAGTTGATGTAAAAATCTTTACAAGAGAAAATTCAGATGAATTAGCACCTGGAGTAAATCAAGTAATTCGTGTATATATAGCACAAAAAAGAAAAATATCAGTTGGAGATAAAATGGCTGGACGTCATGGTAACAAAGGTGTTGTATCAAGAATATTACCAGTTGAAGATATGCCATTTATGCCAGACGGAACACCAGTAGATGTAGTACTTAACCCATTAGGTGTACCTTCAAGAATGAACTTAGGTCAAGTTTTAGAAGTACATTTAGGAGCAGCAGCAAGATTACTTGGAATAAAAGTTGCAACACCAGTATTTGATGGTGCAACAGAAGAAGAAATAGAACAATTATTAATCGAATCAGGCTTAACAGCAGATGGAAAAACAATATTATATGATGGAAGAACAGGAGAACCATTTGATAAACCAATTACAGTTGGAATTATGTACATGCTTAAACTTCACCACTTAGTTGATGACAAAATACATGCACGTTCAACTGGACCATACTCATTAGTAACACAACAACCATTAGGAGGTAAAGCTCAATTTGGTGGACAAAGATTTGGAGAAATGGAAGTTTGGGCATTAGAAGCATATGGTGCAGCATATACACTACAAGAAATTTTAACAATAAAATCAGATGATGTTGTAGGAAGAGTAAAAACATATGAAGCAATTGTAAAAGGAGAAAATGTTCCAGAGCCTGGTGTACCAGAAGGATTTAAAGTATTAATAAAAGAACTTCAAAGTTTAGGTCTAGATGTAAGACTATATTCTGAAAATGATGAAGAATTAGAATTAAAAGAAAACATAGATGATGGCATAGATATTAATTTAGAAGAAAACAAAAACTTATTACCAGATGAAATTGCTATATCTGATGAAGACTTAGAAGAAGAAATGACTTTAGAAGACGAAGACTCTGAATTGTTAGAAGATGAAGATTTATTAGAAGACTTCGATAGCGAGTTAGCAGAAGACAATTTAGAAAATGATAATGATTCATATGAGGAATAATTTAATTGAATATTGACATTACAAATTTATAAAATGACAGGAGGGAATTGTTCGTGCAGTGTATATTTTGTAAATTAAGTAATGCAAACCAATCAGGAAAGCCCCTTTAAAAGGGGGCTGGGAAATAACTAAAATTAAAAAATCCTAAAAGAGAAGGAGGATCCTAAATGGATAATAATCAAAAACAAGATGAATTAGAAATATTTGACAAAATACAAATAGGATTAGCATCAGATGAAAAAATAAGAGAATGGTCAAGAGGAGAAGTAAAAAAACCAGAAACAATTAATTACAGAACATTAAAACCAGAAAAAGACGGTTTATTCTGTGAAAAAATATTTGGACCTACAAAAGATTGGGAATGTCATTGTGGTAAATATAAAAGAGTAAGATATAAAGGAATAGTATGCGATAGATGTGGTGTAGAAGTTACAAAATCTAAAGTAAGACGTGAAAGAATGGGTCATATTGAACTAGCAGCACCAATAGCACATATTTGGTATTTTAAAGGAATTCCAAGTAGAATAGCTTTAATGCTTGATATATCACCAAGAAATGTAGAAAAAGTTATATATTTTGCAGCATATGTAGTAACAGATAAAGGAACATCAGGATTACTAGAAGGTCAAATATTAAATGAAAAAGAATACCACGAAGCTGAAGAAAAATACGGAAAAGGAAGTTTCAAAGCTGAAATGGGAGCAGAAGCTATTAGAACATTACTTCAAAAAATAGATTTAGAGAAATTAGCAAATAAATTAAAAAAAGAAATAGAAAAATCTAGTGAACAGAAAAAAGCAAAATTAGTAAAAAGATTAGACACAGTAGAAAGCTTTTTACTATCAGGAAACAAACCAGAATGGATGGTATTAAATGTATTACCAGTAATTCCACCAGATATCAGACCAATGGTACAATTAGATGGTGGCAGATTTGCAACATCAGATTTAAATGATTTATATAGAAGAGTTCTAAATAGAAATAACAGATTAAAAAGACTTCTAGAATTAGGTGCACCAGAAATTATAGTAAGAAATGAAAAAAGAATGTTGCAAGAAGCAGCAGATGCATTAATAGATAATGGAAGACGTGGAAGACCAGTTACAGGTGCAGGAAATAGACCATTAAAATCATTATCAGATATGCTAAAAGGAAAACAAGGACGTTTCAGACAAAACTTACTTGGAAAACGTGTTGACTATTCAGGTCGTTCAGTTATAGTAGTAGGACCAGAATTAAAAATATATCAATGTGGATTACCTAAAGAAATGGCAATAGAGTTATTTAAACCATTTGTAATGAGAGAATTAGTAAGTAGAGGATTAGCACATAACATTAAAAGTGCAAAAAGAATGGTAGAAAAATTAAATCCAGAAGTTTGGGGAATATTAGAAGAAGTTATAAAAGATCATCCAGTAATGTTAAACCGTGCTCCAACACTACATAGATTAGGAATACAAGCTTTTGAACCAGTATTAGTTGAAGGAAGAGCATTAAAACTACATCCTCTAGTATGTACAGCATTCAATGCTGACTTTGATGGAGACCAAATGGCTGTACACGTTCCATTATCACCAGAAGCACAAGCAGAAGCAAGATATTTAATGTTATCAGTAAATAACTTATTAAAACCACAAGATGGTAAGCCAGTAACAGTTCCTACACAAGATATGATTTTAGGTAGTTACTATTTAACTATGGAAGTATCAGGAGAAAAAGGTGAAGGAATGTACTTTAAAGATGAAGACGAAGCCTTACTTGCATACCAAAATGGTGATTTAGGATTACACGCAAAAGTAAAAGTAAGAAGAACAAAAGAAATAAATGGAAAAATGGAAACAAAACCAATAGAAACAACAGTTGGAAGACTTATCTACAATCAAGGAATCCCACAAGATTTAGGATTTGTAGATAGAAACGACCCAGACCATGCCTTTGATTTAGAAATAAGTTTCCCAGTTATGAAGAAAAATCTAGGAACAATAATAGCAAAATGTATAGATAAACATGGATTAAATGTATCAGCTGAATTATTAGACTATATAAAAGCAACAGGATACAAATATTCAACAAAAGGTGCTATAACAGTGTCAGTTGCAGACGTTGCAGTTCCTAAAGCTAAAAAAGACATCTTGGCAAAAGCAGAAGAAGAAGTAGAAAATGTTGCAAAACAATATAGAAGAGGTTTAATTACAGAACAAGAAAGATATGATTCAGTAATTAAAATATGGGAACAAGCAACAGATGATGTAACAGGAGCAATGAAAGACAATTTTGATGAATTAAACCCAATTTATATGATGGCACAATCAGGAGCCAGAGGTAACATGAACCAATTAAGACAAATCGCAGGTATGCGTGGACTTATGGCAAATACATCTGGTAAAGCGGTAGAAATACCTATTAAAGCATGTTTCCGTGAAGGATTAGATGCCTTAGAATACTTCATTTCATCACATGGTGCTAGAAAAGGTTTAGCAGATACAGCTTTAAGAACAGCAGACTCTGGATATTTAACAAGAAGATTAGTTGATGTTAGCCAAGACATTATAGTAAGAGAAGATGACTGTGGTACTGATGAATATATAGAAGTTGAAGATATCAAAGATGGAAATCAAGTAATTGAAAAATTACATGAAAGACTAATTGGTAGATATCCATTTGAAAATATACTAAATCCAGAAACAGGAGAAATAATAGTAGATACAGAAACATTAATTACACCTACTATAGCAGATGCAATAATAGCAGCAGGAATTAAAAAAGTAAAAGTACGTTCAGTACTTGGATGTAAAACAAAACACGGTGTATGTAGCAAATGTTATGGTATGGGATTAGCAACAAGAAAGAAAGTAAATATAGGAGAAGCAGTTGGTATAATTGCTGCACAATCAATCGGAGAGCCAGGTACACAGCTTACAATGAGAACATTCCACACAGGTGGTGTTGCAGGAGGAGATATAACACAAGGTTTACCAAGGGTTGAAGAATTATTTGAAGCAAGAAAACCAAAAGGATTAGCTGTAATTTCTGAAATATCAGGAACAGTATCAATTCAAGATTCTAAGAAGAGAAAAGAAGTAACAATAACAGGTAAAGACAATGCAAAAACATATACAATCAGCTTTGGTTCAAAAATAAAAGTTAAACCAGGTGATTATATAGAAGCAGGTAGTCCAATTACAGAAGGTTCTATTAATCCAAATGAAATATTGGCAATAAAAGGACCAGAAGGAGTTTATGATTATTTAACATCAGAAGTTCAAAAAGTTTATAGAAATCAAGGTGTTGATATCAATGATAAACATATTGAAGTAATAACAAGACAAATGCTTAAAAAGATAAAAATAGAAGATAGTGGAGATACATCAATGTTTGTTGGTTCATTAGTTGATATTAATGAATTTAAAGAAATAAACAAACAAATGGAAATTGAAGGTAAGATACCAGCTAAAGGAACAAGAATATTACTAGGAATAACAAAAGCATCTTTAGCAACAGAAAGTTTCTTATCAGCAGCATCTTTCCAAGAAACAACAAGAGTATTAACAGAAGCAGCAATAAAAGGCAAAAAAGACTCTTTAATTGGATTAAAAGAAAATGTTATTATAGGAAAATTAATACCAGCTGGAACAGGTCTTACAGTTTATAGAAATAAAAAGATTAATACAGAAATGCCAGAAGAAAAGCAAGAAGAAATAGGAGACAAGATGGAAGAAACACCAGTAGAAAAAGTAGAAAATCCAACAGAAACTGTAACAGAAACAGCAGAATAAAAGAAAAATTCCTCAATGCAAATTGAGGAATTTTTTTAAAATTTATTTCATAAAAGCATGATATGTTCTATATGCTTCATAGATATCAAATTTACTAGAAATCTCATAAGGAGAATGCATACATAAAATTGGAATACCACAATCTATAACATCAACACCCTTATTAGCTAATATATATGCGATAGTTCCTCCACCGCCAACATCAACTTTTCCAAGTTCGCTAATTTGATAAGAAATTCCGTTTTCTTCTAAAATATTTCTAACATATGCTACATATTCGGCATTGGCATCAGAAGCACCAGATTTTCCGCGAGCACCAGTATATTTATTAAGTCCAACACCTCTACCGAAAAAAGCAGCATTATTCTTTTCTGATACAGAAGCATAAATAGGGTCGAAAGCAGCATCCACATCAGCTGAAAGCATTTTAGAATTGCAGAAAACTTTATCTAGTAAATTAGGTCTATTAGTATTTGTTCTATTCAATAATTCAGAAATAAATGTATCAAATACATTAGATTCCATACCAGTATTACCCATACTGCCAATTTCTTCTTTATCTGCAAATATGCAAACCGCAGTTTTTTCAGGGTTGTGTAATTCAATAAATGCTCTTAAAGAAGTATAAGCACAAACTCTATCATCTTGACCATAACCTGCTACCATGCTTTTGTCAAAACCTAAGCTTCTAGCTTTGAAAGCAGGAACTATTTCTAATTCTGAACTAACAAAATCTCTTTCAATAATACCATATTTTTCATTTAAAATTTTTAAAATATTTAATTTAACTCTTTGAGAATCTTTTTCATCTCCAAAAGGAATACTTCCAACTAATAAATTAAGATTTTCACCAGGTATAGCATCTTTCAATTTCTTTTCAACTTGCTCTTGAGCTAAATGAGGTAAAAGATCTGTAATTGTAAAGATTGGATCATCATCATCTTCACCAATATTTACTGTTATTTTTTCACCATTTCTTTTTACAATAACACCATGAATACTAAGAGGAATAGTAGTCCATTGATATTTTTTAATTCCCCCATAATAATGAGTTTTTAAGTATGCAAATTCGCTATCTTCATATAAAGGATTTGGTTTTAAATCTAATCTAGGAGAATCAATATGTGAACCAACTATATTTAACCCAGATTCAATAGGCTTTGAACCAATAATAGCAGCATAAATAGATTTATCTCTATTTACATAGTAAACCTTATCACCAGGAGCTAAAACAAGTTTATCTCTTAAATCAGAAAAATCATTTTTATTTAAAATATCAACAATAAATGAAACAGATTCTCTTTCAGTTTTACATTTATTTAAAAAATAGATAAATTCATCACCAAATTTAAGTATATTTTGTTTAGCTTCTAGAGATAAATTATCCCAACCATTTTTCTTATTATCAAACAAAGTATCTTTTAACTTTTCAGTTTCTGTCATAAGTAACCCACCTTTCTACTAATATACAATATAATATAACCTTTTTTAAAATTTGTAAACACAAAAAAAGGAAAAATATGAATTTTTTGTAATGTGTATATAATATTAAAATTGATTTTGGGTTATTTTTATAATATCTGAATATAAATATACAAGGTGAATTTGTATATGAAAATAAAAAATCTTTTAAAAACAATATTATTAATAATATTGTTAAATTTTAGTATTACATCATTTGCAGTAGAAGACCCAGATGAATGGAATTATATATGGTTAGATGAAGCTATTGAAGAAGGTCAAACTATTGAAATACCAACAATATATTCGAGGTCAGCAGTTATATATGATAGAACTTCAAAAACTGTTATATGGGGAAAAAATGAAAATCAAGAGGTTCCTATGGCAAGTACTACAAAAATAATGACAGCAATTGTAATGGTTGAAGAGCTAGGAGAAGAAGGTTTAAAAAATCAAGTTGAAGTATGCCAAGAAGCAGCAAATATGAATGGTTCATCACTTGGAATAAAAACAGGAGATAAGATTACATATTATGATTTATTGTATGGTTTAATGTTACCATCAGGAAATGATGCAGCTGTACAAATAGCAATAAGCATATCAGGTAGTGTAGAAGAGTTTACAAAATTAATGAATATAAAAGCAGATGAATTAGGACTAAAAAATACACACTTTGTAACACCACATGGATTAGATAGAGAAGAACATTATACAACAGCAAAAGAATTGGCAATAATAACAGATTATGCATTATCAAATCCAATAATATCAAAGGTGGTTTCAACAAAGAAATACACAGTTACAATAAATGGTTATCCAAAAACAATATCAAATTCAAATGAATTATTAGGATATTTAGATGGTGTAACAGGTGTAAAAACAGGATTTACAAATGGTGCAGGAAGATGTTTAGTAACTTCTGTAAATAGAAATGGTTTTGAAATAATAACAGTAGTATTGGGAGCAGATACAAAAAAGATAAGAACAAAAGATTCAATTAAACTAATAGAATACACATATAAAAATTATGAACTAAGAAACATAGAAGAATTAATACAAAATGAATACAGAAATTGGTGTTATTTAAATAAAAAAAGAATATATGTTTATAAAGGAATAAAAACCAATCCAGAAGTAATATTAGACAACATAGAATATAAAATATATCCTGTATTAAAAAACAGTAATATCATTGTTGAATCATCAGTAAATACAGAATATGAAGCTCCACTTGAGCAAAATACAGAAATAGGAAAAATTAGCGTACAAATAGATGATAATATGATAGAAGAAATAAAAATAAAAACTAAAGAAGAAATTAAAAGAAAAGACGTAAAGATATATTTTATTGAATTCATGCAATTATTAAAACAGGTGATTTAATAAAACAGAAATTTTTGTTAATTTTGAAAAAATGCTGTATTTTTTAAAAATATATATTATAATAAAGGAGAAGAAAAAGGAGGTAACAAAATGTGTTGTAATTGTAATTGCGAAGAAAACAAAAAAGATGAAAAAATGGAACAAATTTTATCCAAATATTCAAAAGAAAAAAGTAACTTAATACAAATATTAAATGAAGTTCAAGAAGCATATGGATATATTTCTACAGATGCACAATTAGCAATATCTAAATATTTAAATATGCCAATGGCAGAAATATATGGGGTAATTACATTTTACTCAAGATTCACATTAAAACCAAAGGGAAAATATAATATTTCTGTATGTTTAGGAACAGCATGTTATGTAAAAGGTTCTGAAAAAGTTTTAGACAGATTAAAAGAAAAATTAGGTATAGATGTTGGAGAAATTACACCAGATGGAAAATTTTCAATTGAAGCAACAAGATGTATAGGTGCATGCGGACTAGCACCAGTATTTACAGTAAATAATGAAGTATATGGAAATGCAACACCAGAAATGATAGATAAGATTATTGAAGAGTATAAAGAAAAAGAATAAATCCTTATGAAAGGAATGGTATAAATATGAAAACATTGGAAGAAATTAATTGGATTAGAGAAGAAAAAAGAAGAGAATTAGATTTAAGAGTTAATTTACAAGCAAATACACATGAAAAGCATATTTTGGTATGTAGAGGAACAGGGTGTACTTCTTCAAAATCACCAGAAATTATTGAGACATTTAGAAGAATTATAGAAGAAAAAAACATAGAAAATGTAAAAGTAATACAAACTGGATGTTTTGGATTATGTGCTAAAGGTCCAATAGTAATAATAAGACCTGAAGATGTATTTTATGCACATTGCAAACCTGAAGATTGTGAAGAAATTATAAACACACATATTTTAGGTGGAAATCTTGTAGAAAGATTGTTATACAAAGACATAGATGAGAATGTAGTAAAAAGATTAGATGAATTAAATTTCTATAAAAAGCAAAAAAGAATTGCATTAAAAAACTGTGGAATAATAGACCCAGAAAATATAGATGAGTACATAGCTTTTGATGGATATAAAGCATTAGCAAAAGTTTTATTAGAAATGACACCAGAACAAGTTATAGAAGAAGTGAAAAATTCTGGACTTCGTGGTAGAGGTGGAGCAGGATTCCCAACGGGAAAAAAATGGGAATTTACAAGAATGGCTCAGTCAGAACAAAAATATGTTATATGTAATGCAGATGAAGGAGATCCAGGAGCTTTTATGGATAGAAGTATATTAGAAGGAGACCCACATTGTGTTGTAGAAGCTATGGCAATTGCTGGATATGCAATTGGTGCAAATAAGGGATATATATATGTTAGAGCAGAATATCCAATTGCAGTACATAGATTTCAAACTGCAATAAATCAAGCAAGAGATTATGGAATATTGGGAAAAAATATATTTGGTACAAATTTTGAATTTGATTTAGAAGTAAGACTGGGAGCAGGAGCTTTTGTTTGTGGAGAAGAGACAGCATTGTTAGAATCAATAGAAGGTAAAAGTGGTAGACCACGTTTAAAACCACCATTCCCAGCAAATGCTGGTTTATGGGGAAAACCAACCCTTATAAATAATGTTGAAACATATGCAAATATTACTAAAATAATTTTAAATGGAGCAGAATGGTATTCAAGTATAGGAACAGAAACATCAAAAGGAACAAAAGTATTTGCATTAGGAGGAAATGTTGTAAATACAGGATTAGTAGAAGTTCCAATGGGAACAACTTTAAGAGAAATTATATATGATATAGGTGGAGGAATTCCAAATGGTAGAGAATTTAAAGCAGCTCAAACAGGAGGACCTTCAGGAGGATGTATACCAGCAGAACACCTAGATACGCCAATAGACTATGAATCACTAAAACAAATCGGTTCAATGATGGGTTCTGGTGGGTTAATAGTAATGGATGATTCAAAATGTATGGTAAATCTAGCTAAATTCTATTTAGGATTTACTGTTGATGAAAGTTGTGGAAAATGTACACCTTGTAGAATTGGAACGAAAAGGATGTTAGAAATATTAGAAAAAATTTGTGATGGCAATGCAGATTTAGAAGAACTAGAAAAACTAGAAGAATTAGCAATAAATATTGGAAAAACAGCAGTATGTGGACTAGGACAAACTGCACCAAATCCTGTTTTATCTACCTTGAAATATTATAGAAATGAATATTTAGACCATATAAAACATAAAACCTGTAAAACAAGGGAATGTAAAGCATTATCAAAAATGGAAATAAATCAAGAAAAATGTAAGAGATGTGGTTTATGTGCAAGAAATTGTCCAGTAGGAGCAATTGTAGGAAATAGAGAAGAGGGCTATAAAATAGATACAGACAAATGTATCAAATGTGGATTATGTGCAACTAATTGCCACTTTAAAGCTATTTAAAAAATGAAGGAAAATAAATTTATGGAAGAGAAATTTGGATTAGACAAAACAATAATTGAAAAACTTAAAAAAATATTTGAAAAATATGAAGAAGTAGAACGAGTATGCATATTTGGTTCAAGAGCAAAAGGAACATATAAAGATACATCAGATATAGACATTGTAATGTACGGAGAGAAATTAACACATACATTAAATACCAAAATATATTATGATATAGAAGAATTATACTTAGTGTATAAAATAGACTTGATAAATTTTAACAGTTTGTCAGAAAAAGATAAATTGAGAGAAAATATCATAAAAGAAGGAGTTGAAATATATGCCAGATAATTTAAAACAATCATATGAGAATTTATGCAAAGCGTATTTAAAGTTACAACAATTTTTAAAGGAAGATAACAATACTGAATTATCAAGAGCAGGAATAGTTCATGCATATGAATTTACATTTGAATTATTTTGGAAATTTTTACAAAAATATCTAGAATATTTAGGAATATTAGAAGAACATGGACCAAATGGAGTAATAAAAATAGGATTTCAGAATGGATATTTAGAGGATGGACAAGCTTATATGGATATGTTAAGAGATAGAAATCTTATAACACATACATATAAAGAAGAAATGGCGAAAGAAATATATACAAGAATAAAAAATACTCATATATATACAATAGAAAAGTTTGTAGAAAAATTTAAAAATATTATCTAGGAAAGGAGAATAATAATGTCTCAAGAAGTAAAATTAACAATAGATGATAAAGAAGTTATTGTACCAGAAGGAACTACAATATTAGAAGCAGCAAAACAAGTAGGTATAGATATTCCTACACTATGTTTTTTGAAAGATATAAATGAAATTGGAGATTGCAGAATGTGCCTTGTCCAAGTAGAAGGAAGAAGAGGTTTTGCAACATCATGTATTCAAAAAGTAGAAGAAGGTATGATAGTACATACACATTCACCAGAAGTAATAGAAGCTAGAAAGGTAATATTAGATTTAATTTTATCAAATCACCAACGTGATTGTTTAACATGTACTAGAAATGGAAATTGTGAATTACAAAACTTAGCTGTTAAATTTAATGTAACAGGCGTAAGATATGAAGGAGAAAAAAATCAACACAAGATAGATGATTTATCACCAGCAATTGTAAGAGATTTTAACAAATGTATATTATGTAGAAGATGTGTATCAGTATGTAAAAATGTACAAAAAATAGGTGCAATTGATTGCATAAATAGAGGATTTAGTTCATGTATTTCAACAGTAGGAGATAACAGTTTAAATGATGTAAACTGTACTTTCTGCGGGCAATGTATAAAAGCATGCCCAGTTGGTGCATTAAAAGAAAAAGACTCAACAGAAGAGGCATGGAAAAATATAAAAGACCCAGAAATATATACAATTGTTCAAACAGCACCAGCTGTAAGGGTTGCACTTGGAGAAGAATTTGGATTACCAATTGGAACAAATGTAAAAGGCAAAATGGTTGCAGCATTAAAAAGATTAGGATTTGATAAAGTATTTGATACAAACACAGGAGCAGACTTTACAATTATGGAAGAAGGAACAGAATTTATAAAAAGACTTAAAGAAAATGATAATTTACCAATGATTACATCATGTAGTCCAGGCTGGGTAAAATATATAGAAGCAAATTATCCAGAAAATTTACCACATTTATCTAGTTGTAAATCACCCCATGAGATGTTTGGAGCATTAATAAAAACATATTATGCAGAAAAAATGGGAATAGATCCTGCTAAAATTTATGTGGTTTCTGTAATGCCTTGTATAGCAAAAAAATTTGAAAGACAAAGAACAGAATTGCAGAATAACGGAATGTATGATGTAGACTGTGTATTAACAACTAGAGAACTTGCAAGAATGATTAAACAGGCAAATATTGAATTTGTGGAACTAGAAGATGAAGCATTTGATGATCCAATGGGAGAAGCAACAGGAGCAGGAGCAATTTTTGGTGTTACAGGTGGAGTTATGGAAGCTGCATTAAGAAGTGTTTCAGAAATTTTAACAGGACAAGAATTAGAAAAAATAAACTTTGAAGCAGTAAGAGGCGAAGAAGGAATAAAAAGAGCAACAGTAAGAATTGGAGAACAAGACATAAAAGTAGTAGTAGCACATGGACTTGGAAATGCACAAAAAATAATGGAAGAAATAAAAAATGGAGAAGCAGATTATCAATTTGTAGAAATAATGGCTTGCCCAGGTGGTTGTATCATGGGAGGAGGACAACCAATAAAAACATCAAAAACAAGAGCAAATGTAGATGTAAGAAAGAAAAGAGCAGAAGCCATGTACGAAATAGATGAAAAAAGTCAAATAAGAAAATCTCATAAAAATCCTGTTTTACTAAAAATATATGAAGAATACTTAGGAGAACCAGGAGGACATATGGCACACGAATTACTACATACTCACTATCATGCAAGAGAAAAATATAATTTAAAAAAATAAATATTATGTGTAATTAAAAGAAAGACATTTAGAGTTTAAAAAATTCTAAATGTCTCTTTTTCAACTGAGTTACATAGACAAAAACAAATTTTTGTGATATTATAACCATAGAAAAAATGAAGGGGCGTTAATCTTGGAAGTAAAAGGACAATTAACAGATATAATATATTCAAACGAAATAAATGGTTATACTGTAGCAGACTTAAACACAGAAAAAGAAATTATAGTTGTTACAGGATATTTGCCTTTTATTGAAAAAGGAGATTTTTTAAAGTTAGAAGGTAACTATGTAAATCATCCAGATTATGGAAGACAATTCAAAATAGAAACTTTTGAAAAATTAATGCCAGAAACGACAGAAGCAGTAGAAAGATATTTAGCCGGTGGGATTATTACAGGAGTAGGACCAGCAACTGCTAAGAAAATAGTAGATAAATTTAAAGAAGAAACAATAGATATTCTTAGATATAATCCAGAAAAATTATCAATGGTAAAAGGAATTAATAGTGAAAAAGCAATAAGAATATCAGAAGAATTTAACGAAAAATGGGATTTGTGGCAAATAGTTGGATTCCTTGAAAAATTTGGAATATCAGCACAAAACAGCAAAAAAGTGTATAAAAGTTTTGGAAAAGATGCAATTGAACAGATAGAGAAAAATCCATATATGTTACTTGATATAACATATGGAGTGGATTTTAAAAAAATAGATAAAATGGCTTTAGATTTAGGAATAGCAGTAAACAGCAATGAGAGAATAGAAAGTGCTATAAAATATAGTTTAGCATTGAGTAGTCAGAATGGAAACACATGCGTGGAAAAGGAAAATTTAGTCAAATTTGTAGAAACACTGTTAGACGTAGATGAAGAAGATGTTGAAAATTCATTAATAAATTTAAAAGCACAAACCAAAATTTATATAGAAAAAGAAAACAATGGAACATGGGTATATTTAGACACATTTTATATATGCGAAAAAAATATTGCAGACAAATTATTTGCACTAAATGAAGCAAAAAACATAAAAAAAATAAAAGACTTTAAAACTAAATTTCATAAAGAAGAAGAAAAATCAGATATTATATTATCTAATAAACAAAAAGAAGCAATTCAAACAGTTAATGAAAATAATGTATGTATTATTACAGGAGGGCCAGGAACAGGAAAAACAACAATTATAAAATTCATTATAGAATTATTCAAAAATGAAGGAAAAAAAGTAGTTCTATGTGCACCTACTGGTAGAGCAGCTAAAAGAATGTATGAAACTACTGGAGAAGAAGCAACAACTATACATAGATTATTAGAAATAGGTAAGATGGAAGAAACTTTAAATTTTGAAAGAGTAGATTATCCTATTACCCCAATTGATGCAGATGTAATTATAGTTGATGAAATGTCTATGGTAGATGTATTTTTAATGAATTATATGCTTAAAGGAATATACTTAGGAACAAAACTAATCTTAGTAGGAGATATAAACCAATTACCTTCAGTAGGACCAGGAAACATATTAAAAGATATAATAAATTCTGGTGCAATTGAAACAATTGAATTAAATAGAGTTTTTAGACAAGCAGCAAGAAGTCAAATTATAACAAATGCGCATAAAGTAAATAATGGAGAAACATTTGCAACATATGAGAAAGAAACAGAAGAAGGACAATTGCAAGATTTTTTCTATATAAATGAAAATTCTCAAGAAAAAATGTTTCAAGATGTAATTTCTTTATGTACAGGAAGACTAAAAAAATATGGAAACTATGATTTTTTCAAGAATATCCAGGTATTAACTCCTACAAAAAAAGGAAAATTAGGAACAAAAGAATTAAACATAGCATTACAAAAAGCATTAAATCATAATACAGAAATTTCTAAAAAGGTTGGTGATAGAACTTTTCTAATTGGAGATAGAGTAATGCAAGTAAAAAACAATTATGATATATATTGGGTAAAAAATAATAATGAAGATGGCACAGGTATTTTTAACGGAGAATTAGGAACAATTACAAATATCAACGAAGAAACAAAGCAAATAGAGATATGTTTTGATGATGAAAAAAACGCATGGTATGAGTTCAATGAATTAGACCAAATAGAACATAGTTATAGTATCACAATACATAAATCTCAAGGAAGTGAATTTGATGTTGTTATAATGTGTTTACCACAAGCAGCACCAATGTTGCTTACAAGAAATTTATTATATACAGGAATTACTAGAGCAAAAGAATTATTGATTGTATTAGGTACAAACAATATAGTAAATTTTATGATACAAAATACAGAAACCAAAAAAAGAAATACAGGGCTAGAAAATAAACTAACCAGATAAAGGAGATATAATGGTAGATTTATTAAAAGATGCAAAATATATAAAAGGTGTAGGCCCAAATAGAGTAAAACAATTAAATAAATTAGGCATATATACTTTAGAAGATGTAATAACATATTATCCAAGAGGATATGAAGACAGAGGAAAAGCAAAATTAATTGCTGAATTAGTTGATGGAGAAGAAGCATTAATTGAGGTAACATGTGTATCAAAAATGTCTGAAATAAAAATCAGAAAAAATATGACAATATATAAACTGATTGTAAGAGATGAAAGTGCTACATGCACATTAACATGGTTCAATTCATTTTATCTAAAAAATAAATTTAAGATAGGGGAAAAATATAAGTTTTTCGGAAAGGTAAAAAGAAGAATAAATCAAATTGAGATGATGTCTCCTGTATTTGATGAAGAAAGCACAAATAAAAATACAGGAAAAATAATACCAATTTATTCTAGTACTTATGAACTTTCTCAAAATATTTTAAGAGGAATTATAGAAAATGGACTTAAAGAAGTAGGCAATGAACTTACTGAAAGTTTACCACAATATTTATTGGAACAATATGGAATTATAGATGCAAATACTGCAATACATCAAATTCATTTTCCAAACAATTTTAACACTTATGAAAAAGCAAGAAAAAGACTAGTGTTTGAAGAATTGCTTATAATGCAATTAGCATTATTAAATTTAAAAGAAAGATACAGCAAAAATGAAAAAGGAATAGTGTTTAGCGAAAAAGTAAAAGTATCTGAAGTAATAGATTCATTACCTTTTAAATTAACCAATGCACAAAAAAGAGTTTTAGAAGAAATAGAACAAGATATGGAAAGCAACAAGATGATGAATAGATTACTACAAGGAGATGTTGGAAGCGGTAAAACAGCAGTAGCAATATGTGCAGCATATAAAGCAGTAAAAAGCAAATACCAAGTAGCAATAATGGTACCAACAGCAATACTTGCAAAACAACATTATGAGAATTTTAAAAATATGCTTTCACAATTTGATATTAATTGTGAATTATTAATAAGTGGTATTGCAAAAAAACAAAGAACAGAAATCCTAGATAATTTAAAAAGTGGAAAAACCAATATAATTGTTGGAACACATGCCTTATTAGAAGATGAAGTTGAATTTAAAAATTTGGGCTTAGTTGTTACAGATGAACAACACAGATTTGGTGTTAGGCAAAGAGGTATTTTAAATAGTAAAGGATTAAATCCAGATGTTTTAGTAATGTCTGCAACACCAATTCCAAGAACGCTAGCTTTAATCTTATATGGTGATTTGGATATATCCATAATAGATGAATTACCTCCAAACAGACAAAAGATAGACACATTTGCAGTTACTTCTTCAAAAGAAAATAGAGTAAATAATTTCATAAGAGAGCAAATTAAAGAAGGAAGACAAATATATGTGGTATGTCCACTAGTAGAAGAATCGGAAGAAATAAATGCAAAATCTGTTACAGAAATTTTTGAAAAATATAAGAACGAAATATTTAAAGAATTTAATGTTGAATATATTCATGGAAAATTGAAACCTAAAGAAAAAGAAGAAATAATGCAAAATTTTAAAAATAAGAAAATAGATATATTAATATCAACAACAGTAATAGAAGTAGGTGTTGATGTTCCAAATGCTTCAGTAATGGTAATAGAAAATGCAGAAAGATTTGGTTTAGCAACATTACATCAGTTAAGAGGAAGAGTTGGAAGAGGACAATATAAATCATACTGTATTTTAAAATACAAAGGAAATGGAGAACAAACTCGTGAAAGAATGAAGATAATGGTAGAAACAAATGATGGATTTAAAATATCCGAAAAAGACTTAGAAATGAGAGGCTCAGGAGAATTTTTTGGAACAAAACAACATGGATTACCAGAATTCAAAATAGCAAATTTATTTGAAGATATGCAAATATTAAAACAAGTTCAAAGTGTAGCAATAAAAATATTACAAGAAGATAGTAATTTAGAATTAGAAAAGAATAAAATATTAAAAAGAACAATAAATAAAAAATTTAAAGAAAGGGTAGAAATATAAAATGGAGGATAATAAGAAAAGTAAACTAAAAAAGATAGTAATGCCATTAATGCTATTGGTATGTATAGCCATAATAATTTTTGCAGTTTATAAAATATTTAATAATAATGGTGATTTACCAGTACTTGAGAGCTTAAGTGTTGAAGAACTAGAAAACATGGAAAATGTAGATTTTTATTTTGAAGAAGAAAATAGCACAAATATTTTAATCGCAGGAAATTTTGCAGATGCAAAAATCACAAATGAAGAAGAAGCTTTAAACCTATTAAATACAGTTAAAGACATACTAAAAATAGACAGTATAGATAATGAATTCAAGGTTTTAAGTAATAACAAATTTATGGATGACAATAATTTTAGAATACAACAATATTATAATGGAGTAGTAGTAGATGGAATGCAATTAATTGTTACATCAGATGCAGAAGGTAATATAAAAAGTCTTTCAGGAGATTATCTAAAAATAGAAGATTTAGATACAGAGCCTAAAATAACGTCATCAGAAGTAGAGAAAATATTGGAAAAAAATTATGGCACTGAAAATGAAATTGAAGAAGTAGAACTTAAAATTACAAAGATAGATGACAAACCTGTTTTAATTTGGGAAGTAAAAGCAACTGGCACATTTACAAATTTAGAAGATTATAGTTATATATTTTATATAGATGCAAATTCAGGGGAAATATTAGATAAGAAAAGTATAATAATAAACGTAGATAAGGCAAATTGTTCTGCAACAGTTGATGGAACAACAATAAATTTTGAAGCAACTAGAGATGATGATGGTACATTTCTTTTAACAGACCTAGACAGACATATTTTACTTGGAACGTATAAAACAGCAACTTCAGCAAATCCAATAGAATCTACTAATCCAAATGAATGGACAGATGAAATAGCAATAAAAGCATATACAGGAGTACAAAAGATATATGATTATTATAACATAAAGTTTGGTTATAATTTAACAGCAGAAAAACCAATCTCAGTAGCAATAAATAGTAAAGGAGACTATAAAAACAATGCAGCATATGTACATAATTCAAGCACAGGAACTATTTTAATTCTGATTGGGGAAGGTGATGGAGAAAATTTTAATAACTTTGTAGAAGGATTAGATGTAATAACACATGAAATAACACATGCTTATGTAGCCCAGACCGTAGGCAATAGTTTTAAAATGGGTGAAATTAATGAGGGCTATGCAGATGTTATAGGAAATATTATAGAAAACTATTTTGATGAAAATGAAGAAGCAAAACCATATAATAAACATGAAAACCTAAGTTTTTCAAATGATTCTAATTGGTTAATAGGAGAAGATGTAGTAATAGAAACTGGTGAAATGGGAACAAAAGGTGCAATAAGATCTTTAAGAAATCCAGCGCGTTTTAATCAACCAAACACATTATATAGTGGATATTATAAATCTGGTTCAGGTGTAGATGAGCATGAAAACTGTACAGTTATAGGAAATACAGCATATAGAATGTGGAAAGACGGATTTACCACAGATGAAATTGCATATATATATATAAATAGTTGTCAAAGACTTACTCCTTGGGCAAATTATTCAAATATTGGGAATATGTTTTTAACAATATGTAAAGAAATAACACCAGGTAAGTTAGAAACATTAAGAGAAATTCTAAAAGAACAAGGAATTCTAGAAGGCTGGGAAGCAGAAAAAACTGCTAATAAAGTATATGAGTCAGGATATTTCTGTGAATATGAAGGAGAAGTATATTATTGGAAATTATCAGACACATCAAGAGAAAAAACAGCTTTAAATAATGGTATAGACATTAAAGGAGCACAAAATCAATTAGTTAAGATTGATAAAAATGGAAATGAAAAAGTAATATACACAGGAGTAGGAAGTAGAGAAATTTGTATAGTAAATGATAGAATATTTTTATCAACTACAGCAGATGATTATGAAAATGAAAGAAAAATATGTTCTATAAATTTAGACGGAACGGACAAACAAGAACACGACTCAGGAAAAATGAAATATATTGTAAGTGATTATATAATATATCAAAGTCCAATTGGTTCAATATATGCATTGAATACAAAAGATTATCAAATAACTACAATCGTAGAACAAAAATCTGGAGAAGTAATAGAATTATTAACATATATAAAAGATACTATATACTATTCAATATATAATTATGAAGATCACACAATAGGAATAAGCACAATTACAGGAGTTACAAGTGATAGAACAACAAAGATAAAAATTTCTAATGAATTTGGATACGGCTTTGAAGAAGCAGGACTATTAGAAGTAGCCTATATGTGGAAAGATGGAGATATAATCAATATGTATATAGATTTTAGAGATGGATCAGCAAATTTAATAAATGGAATAGTAAAAGTAACAATGGATCAAAACTTAAACAATGCACAAGTACTAGAAGCTGACAGAGATGATTTAACTACTGTTATGGATACTGCAACAAATGGAATTTTTGTAGGAACAGATGAAGAAAATGGTAGTTATGAAACCTATTTAATGCAAGTAGATAATGAAACAGGAGAAATAGAAAAAATTTTAAAGAGAGATTCAATATATGAAAAATATAATTTAACCAATGATACAGAACATACATTATCTTTATATAATGCAACAAAGATAGACAATGAAATATATATGATTTGGGATTACAGAGTACACAGTCCAGAAAATGATATAGGTTGGAGATATGCATATACTAGAGAAAAAACAATATATTTAAAATATAATACAGAAACAAAAGAAATAACAACAATATATGAATTTTAGTAAAAAAATTTAGGGAATATATTAATTAATATGTTCCCTAATTTTTTCTGTAGATTTTCAGATGTGTTAGGATATTTCATTGACATAAAAATGCAAATATGATAAACTCATAATACAGTGTGTGTTCAAATGCTGCACATAATTGTAGGAGGAATGCATTATGAATAAAAGTAGTCGGTTCTACGTGGACATCATGGCAATGCATGATGAAGTCACAGGCTCATGCCATCTCGTAATAGTTAAACTTCCAAATGGAGAAACGGTACGGTTTGTTGTAGACTGTGGATTGTTTCAAGAAAAAGAAAGTGACGAATTGAACACAATGTTGCCATTCAAAGCAGAAAATGTCAATTTTTGCTTGGTTACACATGTTCATGTTGACCATATAGGACGACTGCCATATATGGTCAGAAATGGTTTTTTCAATCCGATTTATGCAACAGAAACAACGTGTAAGCTGTTACCATTGGCCTTAAACGACAGTCTGAGAGTGTTAAGCTCAGTATCGAAAAGAAAAAACGTTCATCCTTTATATTCAGAGGAGGACGTAAGAGGCACATTAAACCTTTTAAAACCGTGTGAGTACGGCAAAACCATCCAGGTTCATGAGAATATAAAAGTTACTTTTATTAGCAATGGACATCTGGTTGGAGCAGCACTTATCTATGTTCAAATTAGCTATCCAGAATGTGAGGATATCACCCTTATGTTCACAGGGGATTATAACAACAAAAACACGTTTTTTGATGTTGCACCAATCCCGCAGTGGATGCTAGAGACACCATTAACGGTAATCCAAGAATCCACTTATGGAAATATAAATTCAGACCAAGTTCAGAAATGTTTTAAGGAAAACATTAAGAAATGTCTGGATAATGACGGAACAGTGGTTGTGTTGGTATTTTCACTTGGACGGTCTCAGGAAATCTTGTATGAATTGAAAAACATGCAGCAGGCAGGAGAACTTGATGTAGCAATACCAATCTATTTTGATGGAAAATTAGCAATCAGATATACTGAATTGTATATCAAAGATGGATTGGATATTAAGCCTGACATGAGGGACTTTTTGCCAGAGAACTTAACCTTTGTGGATAAAGGAATTAGAGGTGAACTTCTGGAAGATACCCATAAGAAGATAATCGTTACAACTTCTGGAATGGGGTCATATGGTCCCGCACAAACCTATCTGCCAGAGTATATTGCAAGAAAAAATGCCTTAATACAGTTCAGTGGATATACTGCTGAAGGAACATTAGGCAGCAGACTGAAAAACACGGAAACAGGGGATATGGTAGAAGTAGGAGGACTGATGACACGAAAAAGAGCAGATGTGGAGTACACAACAGAGTATTCTGCTCATGCGAAGGCTGATGAAATGATTGAATTTTTGAAGCAATTCAAGAATTTAAAACTGGTGTTGGTAAACCATGGCGAAACCAATGTGAAGAACATTTTTGCCGAGAGAATCATTGATGAGGTTGAGCCCAAACGAGTGGGATTACTGGGAAGAGAATACTTCTTCAGAGTGAACCACCGGGGCTTAGTAAAAACATTATCGACCAAATTTAAGTAATACTTTCCATTGAAATATCTTGTAAGATATAAAAAAACTGCCTTATAGATATAATATTCTATGAGGCAGTTTTTTTAGGGACACCTACCAAAAACATTCTTAATGGCATAATACAACCCATAAAAGAATACACTTAAACAAAAGTATTCATATGGGGGTTTAAGATGAGAGGGATATCAATAGAAGAACGTGCCATTAATTTGGCACATTATATAATAGACTCAAAAGATACTGTAAGAGGTGCAGCAAAGAAATTTGGAGTTAGTAAAAGTACAGTACACACCGAAGTAACATTCCAGAACGGTAGAAATAAATTACACATAATTCCAAAAAGTATTGAAATTAAAGGAGTTTTCTTAGCAAAGAAAAATCCAGTTGTAAAATTAGGCTTAGTTATAAAATAATTAGGAGGTTTGTTATGAATAGTAAAGAATTGAAAAAGGAAATTGTAGATGAAAAAACAGGAATAAGTTATACTTTGGTAGGAGATTATTATATGCCTAACTTATATTTAGAGCCAGAAGAAAAAATCACATTAAATAAATATGGGTTATTAAGATTAAATTATTTGAAGAAACATAAAAAAGCAGAATATACTATATTGTTTATGAATAAAGAATTAAATAAGCACTTGAAAGAAATTCAAGAGCAAGCACAAAAAGAAATTGATTTTATAATAAAAGATTTAAAGTCAAAAAGTAATTTAACAGAAGATATGAAAAACACTAACCCTTTATATTGGGTTGGTACAATGAACGCAATAAAAAATCAAACAGAAGAAATTGTTTTAAAAGAATTAATTTATGTATGATAAATTAGTTTGCTTTAAAATAAAAATGCCTTAAAAACGATTTTGAGGCTTAATTGAATAAAGAAAATAACTAACTACTTGTAGTTTATAAACTATGAGTAGTTTTTTTGTTTTCAAAAAGAGAATATGCCTCAAACTCTATAAAAGTGATAGGTGTGATGAGCCGATGCTATAAAGTT
>CALXVG010000002.1 GCA_944391955.1 uncultured Clostridia bacterium | reverse complement strand
GCTCTTAATTTTAAATTAGTTGCTTTATCTACTGTTGTGCTTGTATCTTCACTTGAACTTGTTCCTTTTGTTGTAAACTTAACTTCGTTTGAATATGCTGTAGCATATGTTGTTGTTCCATTTACTGTTCTATATGCTCTTATTTTTATGTAATATGTTGTTCCTTCTGCTAATCCTGTTACTGTTAAGTTTGTACTTGTTACTTTTCCTATATTTTGATATGTTCCACCAACTTCTTTTAGATATACTTCATATCCTGTTGCATTTGATGATTTTGTCCATGTGAATTTTGCTGTTGTTTCTGTTACTGCTCTTAATTTTAAATTAGTTGCTTTATCTACTGTTGTGCTTGTATCTTCACTTGAACTTGTTCCTTTTGTTGTAAATGTTATTTCAGTTGAAAAGCTTCCATATGATGTACTTCCATTTGTTGTTTGATATCCTCTGACTTTTAAAGAATAAGTTTCCCCTTCTTGAAGATTTGTTATAGAAACTTGTGTACTTGTTGTATTTCCTATATGTTTGTATGTTCCACCATCTTCTTTTACATATATTTGATATCCAGTTACATTTGTTAATTTGTTCCATGAAATTGTTACTTTTGTCTCACTTATACTTTGAGTTTTTAATCCTGTTATTCTTGCAACTGAAGCTGCTAATGTTTGTGTGCTCGCTAGTACTAATAATATTATGATTAATAATAAAATTTTTACTGAAACCTTTTTATTATTTATCATATAATCACCCCTTTTTATTATCTCTATATTTAACCTACAACATTTTATCATATTTTATGTCTACTGTCAAATTTTATAAATCATTTTTCAAAAAAAATAAGAGAACGTTTATCTCGTTCTCTTATCTTTTTATTTTTATATTATATGTCCATTACTTGTGATGCTACTGAACCAAAACTCTTTTTATTTACATATAATTCTGGATCTACTGTTTGATATACGTTTCTTGTTGTGTTGAATTCATATAATTCAAAATGTAAATGTGGTCCTGTTGAATTTCCTGTATTACCAGATAACATTATTACTTCTCCTTGTGTTACTGTTCCTGAAGTTCTAACTAATTTTGAACCATGTGCATATAGAGTTCTATATCCATTTCCATGATCAATCATTATATATTTTCCATAAGATGCATGGTTATTATCTGATAATATTATTTTACCATCAGCTGCTGCTAAAACTTCTGTTCCTGTTGGTACAGGAATATCAATTCCATTATGTTTTTTATACTGTCCAGTTGTTGGATGATATCTCATTCCATATTTTGAACTAATTGTTGTATATCCTGGTATTGGCCATAATAATGTTGAATTTTTGCTTGTTGTTGTGAAGTTTTTCTCTGCTGACATAGCTCCTGGAGTTACTCCATTGTATGCAACTATTACTACATAATATGTTGTTCCTGCTTGTAATCCTGTTAAGTTCATATAATTATTAGTTGTTGTTCCTATAGCTCTATAACTTGTACTAGCTGTTTTTAAATATACTTCATAACTTGTTGCATTTGTTGCTTTATTGAAGTTAATTTTTGCAATTTCTTGACCTATATTTGTTATTGTTATATTTGTTACTGCCCCTGGTGCTACTGGTTTTGATGCACTTGTTTTAAATGTTACTTCTGCTGATTCAGGTCCTGCTGTGCTTCCATTATATGCTGTTACTTTTACTTTATATGTTGTATCTGGATTTAATCCTGTTATATCTTTATATAATGTACTTACTTTTCCTTGTGATGCATATCCTATTCCTGGAATGTATATACTTACTTTATATTGTGTTGCTCCTGATACTCTATTCCATGTTACTCTTACTGCATTTTCTGTTGGTGCTGCCTTTACATTTGTTACTTGTCCTAGTGAAGTAGTTCCTCCTGTAGATCCTCCTTCTGAACTACTAATTGTAAATGAAACTGCTGTTGATGCTGTTCCTGCTATACTTCCATTATATCCTATTATTCTTACTTTATATGTTTCTCCTGCTGTAAATCCTCTCATTTTTATTGCTAAGCCTGCTATCTTTGTTTGTGTTACCCAGCCTACTCCTGGAATATATATATCTATTTGATATTGTGTTGCGTTTGCTGCACTATTCCATGAGAATGTTGCTGTTGTTCCACTAGTTGTTACTCTTACTCCTGTTACTTTGGCTGGCTTTGTTGTTGTTGATCCTGATGAGCTTGCAGTTGTTTTAAATGTTACTTCTGATGATACTGGTCCTGCTACACTTCCGTTATACGCTTTTACTCTTACTTTATATGTTGTATTTGGCTCAAATCCTGTTATTGTTTTTGATAATGCTGTTGTCTTTGATTGTGCTACATATCCTATTCCTGGAATATATATTTCTACTTGATATTGTGTTGCATTTGCCGCACTATTCCATGAGATTGTTGCTGTTGTATTGCTTGGTCTTACTCTTACCCCTGTTACTTGGGCTGGTATTGCTGTGCCACTTGATGCTCCAGCTATTGTGAATGACACTGCTGTTGATGCTGTTCCTGCCATACTTCCATTATATCCTATTATTCTTACTTTATATGTTTCTCCTGCTGTAAATCCTCTCATTTTTATTGCTAAGCCTGCTATCTTTGTTTGTGTTACCCAGCCTACTCCTGGAATATATATATCTATTTGATATTGTGTTGCGTTTGCTGCACTATTCCATGAGAATGTTGCTGTTGTTCCACTAGTTGTTACTCTTACTCCTGTTACTTTGGCTGGCTTTGTTGTTGTTGATCCTGATGAGCTTGCAGTTGTTTTAAATGTTACTTCTGATGATACTGGTCCTGCTACACTTCCGTTATACGCTTTTACTCTTACTTTATATGTTGTATTTGGCTCAAATCCTGTTATTGTTTTTGATAATGCTGTTGTCTTTGATTGTGCTACATATCCTATTCCTGGAATATATATTTCTACTTGATATTGTGTTGCATTTGCCGCACTATTCCATGAGATTGTTGCTGTTGTATTGCTTGGTCTTACTCTTACCCCTGTTACTTGGGCTGGTGTTGCTGTGCCACTTGATGCTCCAGCTATTGTGAATGACACTGCTGTTGATGCTGTTCCTGCTTTCGTTCCGTTATATGCTTTTACTCTTACTTTATATGTTGTTCCTGCTGCAAATCCTCTCATTTTTATTGATAATCCAGCTATCTTTGTTTGTGTTACCCAGCCTACTCCTGGAATATATATATCTATTTGATATTGCGTTGCATTTGCTGCACTATTCCATGAGATTGTTGCTGTTGTTCCATCTGTTGTTACTCTTACTCCTGTTACTTGGGCTGGCTTTGTTGTACTTGATGATGTTCCCGCTGTTTTAAATGAAACTGCTGATGATGTTGTTCCTGCTTTCGTTCCGTTATATGCTTTTACTCTTACTTTATATGTTGTATTTGGCTCAAATCCTGTTATTGTTTTTGATAATGCTGTTGTTTTTGATTGTGATACCCATCCTATTCCTGGAATATATACGTCTACTTGATATTGTGTTGCATTTGTTGCTCTATTCCATGATACTGTTGCTGATGTATTATTTACCAATACTTTTACTCCTGTTACTTGGGCTGGTCTTGCTACTGTTCCACTACTTGTATTTGCTCCTGTTTTAAATGTAACTTCTGATGATGTTGTTCCTTTTGTTGAACCATTATATCCTGTTACTCTTACTTTATATGTTTCTCCTTCTTCAAATCCCGTTATTGTTTTTGTCAATGCTGTTGTTTTTGATTGTGGTACCCATCCTATTCCTGGAATATATACATCTACTTGATATTGTGTTGCTCCTGATAATCTACTCCAGGATACTGTTACTGACGTTTTTCCTGGTACCGCTTTTACTCCTGTTACCTTTCCTAAACTTGCCGCTAATACTTGTGTTCCTACAATTAATAATGTTATGATTGTTAAAATTGAAAGTTTTAAATAAATTTTTTTACCTTTCATCATATAATCACCCACTTTTGTATTTTTTATAAAATAGCAAAATCATAGTAAGCATTTTATTTTACTATTTTTGAAAAATATTATTGACTTTTTATTTTTTTTAGTATATAATTATTTATTTATATTTTCATTATAGCACTGTGAAATATAAATGTCAATTTTTTACAAGTTCTCCCTTTATTCTATTGACATTTTTTTGGGTCAATGATATTATATTGTATATTTTACAAAGGAGTTGATTGTATGTCTGAAGATAGAAGACAAGTGGATAGACGTCAAGCTGATCGTCAAAACCCACATGAGAAAAAAACACTTACAGTATCTTTAACAGCTTTTGTTGTGTTTGTTGCTATTATTGCCATTGTATTCGTTCTTGCTGCATCTTTTTTAGCAGTATACTATGAGAAACGTATACGCGAAATAATTCAAATATACTATGAAGCAACACCACAAGAACTTATCTACACTTCACCACTTGATGATGAAGAAATTGAATATTTTGATGTAGAAAATATAGTAACTGATCCAAATGTTTCTACTAATCTAATAACAGATGCAAATGTAGTTGAAGACACTACTGTTGATGAGAACACTTCAAATTCAACTGAAGAAGGAACTGTTGATGAAAACTCAGTTGATGCAAACGCTACTGCAGAATAATATATAATATGTTTAAAAATATTTTAATTTATAAAAAGACTCTAAATTAATATTAATAATTTAGAGTCTTTTTTTGTTTTTTTATTCTTCTCTTTAATTTCATTTTATATGTATATCTATTATATGAAAATTTTAATACTAATAATATTATACTTATTAATGTTATTATTTTTGATTGTAATACTTTTAGAACCAGTCCAAAAGACGGTATAACTATTTGTACTTTTCCCATTATTTGTTCAAATGTCACAGGCTCATTATCAAAATAATAATTATTTATTGCTTTTGTTATATATTGTGTATTCCCGTTTGTAGTTTTTATTATATGTATCTTCGTAATTCTTACTTGATTATTTCTTTCATATACTATTGTATCTTTTTCTTTTAATTCGCTTTCTATAAGTTTATTTCTATTTATTATAACTAAATCGTTTTTATTTATTTCATTTTTCATCGAATTGCTTTCTACTGGTAATAATGTTATTCCAAACAAAGATAGATATTCTTTTTTGCTTATTGTTGTATTAAGTAAAAAAACAACATTATATAGAATACATATAGTAATTAAAAAGTATAATATCTTAAATATAATTTTTTTTAAAAGTACTTTTATATTTATATTATTTTTTTTATAATTGTTGTTTCTTCTCTTCAATTTTCTTTTTTTCTCTCCTAATTTCTTTTTTTTCTTGAATTTTCACTTTCCAAAAAACTAATATTAAAATTATTAGAATTATCAACAAAAATACTATTTGATTTTCTAATAATATTATTAATTTCCCTAATATTGGTACTTTTAATATTACTTTCCCTTTTATTTTCTCATAAGTAACTGTTTCTAAATCTTCTATTGTATTGTTATCACCTTTAGTTGTGTATTCTTTTTTTCCATCTTTTTCTTCTATATTTGTAATTCTATGTGTTACTATGCTTGATTTGTTTTGGAATGTTATAATATCTCCCTTTTGTAAGTTTTCTTCTTTATCTTTCTTTACTATTATTATATCTCCATCTTTTATGTTAGGTTCCATGCTATTAGTTGTTATTACATATGCTTTGCATCCAAAAATAGTTATTTCTTCTATTTTATTTATGCAAGAAATACCAACTAATAGCATATTATAAATTAGAATAACTAAAATAATATCAATAATTAGTTTTGATGTTCTTGTTTTTGATTTGCTTTTTGTGTTATTTTGAATTATTTTTTGTGTTGCACTTATTTTTTTTCTGTCGTGTTTAGTTATCATTTTCCTAACTCCATTTTTTTATTTTATTATCATATATTCATAAGCTTCTCCAACATACACATCTCCATCATATAATTTATATACTAGTTTATATGTACCTGTAACCAAATCCGGTTTCAATTTTAAGAAGTAATTTAGGTTTGTTAATGGATTTTCAGATATTACATATTCTTTTTCTCTTTTTGTTGCTGTTAGAGTATTTGTAGTATAATCTTTTAAATCTACTAATTCATAGTCTTGTGAAAAGATTTCAGTATAGTTTCTTCTATATAAAGAAATTGCAATATTTGGATTTGCTAATGCTGACGAATATTCTAGTGTAATTACTATTGAATCATTACCATCTGAAGTTATACCTGTTTCTTTATCTACTATTTTATCTTCATCAGAAGTTTTAACTTTTAATCCATAAGCTATATTTATAATTTTGAAATTTAATTCTATTGTATCTGAAGCTGTTATTCCATAATATATTCCATCTGATGAACCAAATGATTCTATTTTTATTTTGTAATCTCCTGTTGCTAATGTAGTATTATTTTCAGTATTAATTTTTATTCTTGCTAATACGTCTGTTACTTTGTCAGCAATTTTAATTCTTGTTGTACCATCAACTCTAGGATAGTACTTTTGTCCATCTAATTCAAAATTAATTCCTAATAAACTATCATTATTTAGTTGATTGCCATTTGCATCATATATAGTTATTTTTATACCCAATTTTTTATCAAAATATTGTGTGTCATACACTTTTTTAGAATCTACTACTGTTTGCGTGAATGTTGTTTTTACATCTAAATTAATTTTATTTCCAAGATAAACATTTTCTGGATCAATTGTAGCATCTAATTTAATTGTAGCATCTTGATTGCAATATACAGTATAAATCATTATATCTCTTTGAATTCCCAAAACACCCAATAATGTTTGTTCATTCTTATCTCTTAATTCAATTAATAATGTATTGTTTCTTATATCTTCTGTCATATTCGTATCTGCAAAACTTATATGGAATATGAAGTTTTCATATATTAAATTTTGGTCTTGTATGTAATAAGATTCTGTAGCTTCTGGTTCATCAAATTTTGCATCTTCACTTCCCATTACTGTAAAATCTGATAACTTATAAATATATTTATTTGAATTTACATCGTCTTCTGTAACTATATAATAGTAATATTTATTTGTTACCATATCTAGCATAGTTATTTTTGTATCTACAGGAAATGAATATGGTAAATTATTAGAATCTCTTGAAACTAATACCCTTTCATATTCTGCATAGTTTTGATAATATTTACTCTGATCAAATTCTTCTATATATAATGAATAATATGTAGAAAAATCACTTTTACTTGTTATTGTAGTATCTGTTGTTGTAAATAATCCAAATTTTTGACCTGGAGTAATTGCCGCTTCATAAAAATCATCTTGATATAATGCTGTATTAATTGTTATGTTTATATCTATATATGATATGTCATAGTTCAAGTCATCAACAGGTGTTAATACTTGTAGTCTTATTCTTACATCTCCTAGTGGCTGTTCTAATGTAAGGTTTTGTGAATGGTATAAATAAAAGTTTAATGTTGGTGTATAAGTCGAGTTGTCTGCATCATAATTACTTGTTCCAGTATAGTTGCCTCCATTTTCTGTTAAGAATGTTGTTGAACCTTTTGTTTGCCAACCTGTATTTCCTGTTTCCATGGTTAGACCATAAATACTATTTGCTATTTCTTCATCCTGTGCAATGGTCTCTATTTCAGATGGGTTAACTAATTCTATTCCATTTGCTAAACCAGCTGAAAATCCTTGTATTGAGAATTTTATATTTGGGTCTGAAAATCCTTGTAGTAGTAATTCATATGTTCCAAGGGTTGCATATTTTGATGCTGTTAGTGAAATTTCAAATACTGTAACTTCCATTTTTTCTCCAGCAAGCCATATATAATAAACATCATCTTCTGGTGTTGTTTTTATGTAATCGGTTTTTATTATTCCATCTTCATTATAATTTGTATAAAATCCATCTTTTGTTGTATCATGATTTAGCATATGTTGTGCCATAGCATAAGAATTTAATGAAAATGTTCCTGCATTTGTTATTGTGTCTCCATTTTCATATCCAGAATGATAAAATCCTGTGCTTGTACTTGGATTCAATTTATTTGTAAACAATCCAAGGAAAAACATTCCATCTACTTGTCCATATGTAGTTACTTGCTCATTTGTTGCTATGTTTAAATTCTTACCTTCTAACATATATATTCTGTTATCAACGTTTTTTGTTGTTTTACCTGTGTCTGGATTAATTGTTACTTTACCTTTTGTTTGTGTTCCATTTTCTTCTAAGACGCTACTTAGTTTTTTCAATAAGTTAGCTCCGTTACATAAGTATAGTGTGCTGTTATTTACTAATTTAACTTCATCTACTCTACTTATAGAGAAGAATGTGTCTTTATATTCATTTGTTCTATCTGTTGCACCTGATAATGACATTGCTGAATTTATTATTGTCGCACAGTTTGCTCTTTGTAAAGATATATTGCTTTGAGGATTATCTGCTGTTCCATAGTTTTTAATAGTAATATAGCTTTCTCCTTCTGTACTTGATGCATTTCCTGAACCAAATATACTTCCATATATTGCAAATTCGTCATGTTGATTTCCGTCTATTTGTATATCTATACCGTCTGTAACACTTATAAACGAATAATCATAATTTTCATCTCCTGCTTCATTTGCTTCTCCTCCACCAAATATCGTGCCAGTTATCTCTATATTTCCTATTTCTAATGTATTATCTCCAACTGCATCATATCCAATATTTGTTTTGGTAATTCCATAAACAACAGAAGTATTGGCTCCTCCATATACATTGCCACCTATTTTTCCACCGACAATGTTTACTGTACTTATTGATGTTTTATTTGCTTCCGTTCCTGTTGCCGCTTTATTTCCTCCTCCAAATACATTTTTTGCAACACTATTTGAAGTTCCATCCATTATTAAATTTGTATTTCCATATACAATTGCATTTGAACCGTTACCTCCTGCATACACACTATTATTTAATGTTGCATTTTTTATATGTACATAAGTATTTCCTGTAACTGTTCCTTCATTTCCACCACCATATACGTTATTTTCTACTGTACCGCCTATTATGTTTATGTTTGTATTGGTATTAACTCCTGCTTGGTTTCCTCCTCCGTATACACTTCCTGCTACATGTCCATTAATTTGTACATTTGTTACATTTGTTACAGCTTGATTTCCACCACCATATACATTTGTAACACCTGTTCCATTAATGATAACATTTGGTGTAGTTGTTGTACCTCCTTGATTGTTTCCTCCATATACATTTTGGATTGTTCCACTATATGTAGTTACATTACTGTTTTCTACTGTTCCACTCATGTTTGAACCGCCAAATATATTTTCTATTGTGCCTCCATTAGCAGTTACATTAGTTGTTGTACTTCCTGCTTGGTTTCCTCCTCCATATGTGTTCTCTATCGTTCCTCCTGTTATATTTACATTAGTTGTTGTAGTATCTGCTTGATTTCCTCCTCCAAATATATTTTGGATTGTTCCATTATTTGCTGTTACATTACTATTTTCTACTGTTCCGCTCAAATTTGAGCCACCATATATATTTTCTACTGTACCTCCATTAGCAATTATATTAGTTGTTGTACTTCCTGCTTGATTTCCTCCTCCAAATATACTTGGAATTTCATTATAAGTTTTTTGTATTTCTACATATGTTTCTGGAGTTTCTACCTGATTTCCTCCTCCATAAACAGCTGTGTTAATAGTTCCTCCATTGATAGTAATATTTGATTTATTTGTAGTTCCTCCAAGATTATTTCCACCATATATTTCATTAGCTGTTCCTGATAAAGTTACAACATTACTGTTTTGTATTGTTCCAGTTTGATTTGAACCACCATAAATGGTATTTGCAGTTCCTCCTTGAAGTGTTACATATGTTGTATCAACACTTGCTGAATTTCCTCCTGCATATATCTCAGTTGTATTTCCTCCATTTATATTTACATTTGAAGTCGTTACATTTGCTTGGTTTCCTCCTCCAAATACTCTTGTTTGTGTTCCTCCATTTATATTTACATTTGTGTTTCCATCTATAATTCCTAGATTTCCTCCGCCATAAATGTCACCTGTATGATTTCCAGAGTTTATATCTATATTTGTAGTTCCTTCAGTTTTAGCTATATTTCCTCCGCCATACACTTCTACTGATAAATCACTTGCAATAGTAATATTTGATGTTCCTGTTAGTTTTGCCATTTCCTCATATCCAGAAACTCCTGCTCCTGCTCCAAATATTTTTCCATTAATTGTTGGATTGCCAGTTATATTTATATTACTTGTACCTGTCATCTGTGCTATTTCTGGCTTTATTGGCATATCATATCCACATCCAGCAGCATATATATTACCCTTGATTATTGGTGTTCCAGAAATTATTATGTTACTATCTCCATATAATGCTCCTCCGTCTACAGCTGTAACATTTGCATTTAGATATTCTGTATATCCATATCCTCCACCATAAATATTTCCACTTATAGTTCCACCCGATATATTAATATTTACAGAAGTATCAAAGCTTTGACCATAACTTTTATATGGATCTGATGACTCTTCGCTGTACCCTGTTACTCCTCCTGCTCCTGCTCCATATATATTATTTGTTATTTCTCCACCTGTTATATTTATATTAATTGTCCCATAGAAGTATGAATCACATGTGTATCCAGTATAACCTTCATCAACAACTCCTGTATTCTGGTCAACAGCTCCCATATTTCTTCCTAAACAACCACCATATAATTCTGATATAGTTCCTCCTGTCACATTTATTGTAGTTTCTCCTAAAAATGTATTGTTAGGATATTTCCAAGGTGTTCCGCCGCCCCACCAGTCACCACCTTCTAATGGTATGTTTTCTGAATCTCCAATACTTCCTCCTAAAACACGTCCTATGCTTCCATTTTTTATGTTTTCAGTTACTCTTGAATAATTATTTCCACAAGCAGAACCTCCTGTAAGCAAATTCACATCATAATCGTAATTTGAAGCAGTTGTACTGTTTTTTATATCAATGGTAATTGTTACTTTAAATGAATCTTCCATTGATGAACCCATAAAATCATGTGAGGTTGTTTGCCCTTGTCCGCTAGATGTACCAGGGCTTCCTCCACCTATAATTCTTCCATATGTACCACTTTTTATTAAGATTTCTGGATTGTTTCTAGGTAATCTTGTATAATTGTATTGTAACCATCCACAAATAATATGGAAGGCTGGTGCATTGCCACCTAATAATCCTTGATTTGAATTTGAATTTGCATAGTTTTGCATTGTTACTCCTTCTCCAATTGTTAAACTATACCCTTGCAAATAAAAATACATTTGATTGTTTCCACCATAAAATGTTAGATATTGAAAGTTTGTATCTGCTGTTAAATATCTATATGAACTTGTTCCACTATAAAAATATAATATTCCATTATAATTTACTCCATCATATTTTCCTGTTATTGTAACAGGTTTTGCATATGTAGTAGATGTTTGTGAGTTCATGAATGCTGTTGAACTATATGTACCCATTATTACAATTACATTAGTGTTTCTTGTTCCATTTCCGTCTAATTTTCTGTATGCAGTAGATAAAGTTCTGACTGGTGTTTCAGGCGTAAATCCATCATTTGAATTATTACCACCACTGTAACTTACATAAATTACAGTTCTGTCCCCATATATAAAACTATTTTCTGTAGACATTTGTGGTATTTTTGTATTTGTTGCTACTAATTTATATTCCATTCCATCTTCTAAATTGCTTAGTGAAAGTGTAGTTGCTCCATCAATCTTGGTTTCTTCTCCTGATATGTCTAATGCATACCATTGGAAAGTAAAATCTGAAACACTTGTATATTTTAGTCCTTCTCCTTCTAGCGATGCTGTTACACTATCATTTGTTTCATTTATATCAAATACAATATCTACTCCTATTTTCTTTATTGTGAATTTTGTAACTGTATAATATTCTCCATCTGATATTACAACTATAATATTTTCATCTTCAAGATAATTTGGTGTCCAGACATAAGTGTTTCCTTGTATACTAGTGTCTTCAGTTCCATTTTTGTACCATGTGTAAGTATAGTTTCCTATATTATATGGATCATCAATCATTATCTCATATGTAAATTCTACTGGTTCTTCTACTTCTGATGTTAATCGTTCTTTAAATGTAAATTCTCCGTTTTGATAATACCAATTAACATATTTATTATCTGTTGTTACATTATTGTTAAACATATTTAGTATTGCATTCATATCAGTGGTATAACTTCCTTTATTAACACCTTGTACATAACCAATATTTGTAGAACTATTACTTAATCTTTGTGTGGACGTTCCTGATATTACAGTTGATGTGAAAGTTCTTCCATTTGCACTGTAATTTGTATAATACATATTATTTGCTGTTAAATTTCCTGCATCATTTCCATTCCAAATAGTTGAAAATGTATTAAAATTCTCATAAGTTGTATTATTTATTAATGCACCAAAAATAGGTCCAATAAATCCATTAGAGTTTATTGTTCCTGAATATAAACAATTGCTTGGCCATACTGCTTGGCTTCTTATTGTCCCTACAATTCCACCTGTATGATAATGTCCATATCCATTTCTTGCTTGTGTAAACCAACCTCCAGTTTCATATTCTGCTGTTGCATCTATATCTATCACAGCTGATGAATAACAATTTTGAATTTCGTAAGTGTTATTAGTTCCTGGATTTGTGGTATTATTATATCCATTAGCCACATATCCAACCACTCCACCTATTGAAAGTTGAAATGGGTAGTGATATATATTTATTATATTAGAGTCTTCGATCAAGCTATTTTTTACTATTACATTTAAAACACTTGAATTTCTATACATAGCACCAGTTAAAGTTCCTATATGCAATCCTTCTGCATCTTGATCTAAGCCTCCAAATATAGAACTTGAACCTGTATCTCCACTTGCAGTTATGTCTATATTTATATTAGATAATTCTAAATTTCTGATAATTGCTCTTGTGTTTCCACCACCAATGCTACCAAAAATTCCATATGCTTCATATGTAGCATCTGGCAGACTAGAAATTGTTATTTGAGCATTTGCAATTGTGTGTCCTGCTCCATCTAGAATTCCTCTAAAAGAATTTTGTGCATTTCCTATTGGTGTCCAAAAATTATTTCCTAAATCTATATCATTTGCAATTTGGAAATATACTCCTTCATATGTATTTCCATTTCTTACTTGTTCTGCTAAATATGCAAGTTCTGCTCCATCTGCAATTAGATATGGTGCTACTTCCGTTCCATCTCCCCAAGAAAAACTAGTTGCAACTGTTGTTCCATCCCATGCTCCTCCTGAATTTGTCATTGCATAGGTTGTTTGATAAATTGTGTCATCTGCCAATGTGCTAATTCCTAGCTCTTCATTTGTTAATACATCTTCTTGGTTTGCTGATGTTTCAGCATCTTCCGTTAATATTGCATATGTTGAAAATTGAGATGTCTTAAAACTAATTCCATCTTCTGCTGTTACTACTTCTTTTATTTCTTCTATGATTGTTGTTATTTCTTGTGTTGTTTCTTGTATTTGTTCATAAATATGTATTATTCTATAATTCTTATTATTATCTATTTGTATGCCTTGAATTTTGACTTCTACTTCTTCCTCATATTCTTTAGGTTCAAATTCTGTTTCTTCCGAAAGTATTTTGATTTCATATGCTGTTTCTAAAGTTGTTTTTCCATTTATATATTCAGTTAGTTGTTCTTCTATAGTTGCATTTTCTAATTTTTCAAAGCTAATTTCTGCATTTACTGGCACATATCCTGTTATTGTTATTTTGTCTTGTTCAATTTCTTTTTCTAAAATTTGATTATATAATGTTTGCTCTGTTTTTTCTTTTTTGTCATATTCAACATTTAAAATTATTTGTTTGTTTGTTAATTCTTCCTCTGTTAAATATATCTTTTCGCCAGCATTTTTTTCTACAATTTGTGAATTATTTGTTTCATTAGTTAAATTTGTTTCATCATTCACTATATTTTTATTTTCAATATAATATTTACTAATCTTCTTATTATTTACTGTATCTGGTAATGTAATAGAATATCCATATTCTCCTTCATTTGAAGCGATAATTGTGTAGTTTGCATCACTTAATAAGCCAGTATTATCTATAATATTGGCATTTATTTCTACTAAATCATCTGCTTTTGCATTATCAAGCAATTTTACTATTACAATTAAACTTATTATCAGTATTATTGTTATTATTAACGTTTTTTTCCTGTTTATTTTTTTCATATGCATCTCCAATATAGTAAATATTTATTATTTTTTTAGTAATTTTTTTAATTCTACAAGTTCTTCTATATTATTTATATCTAATTCTGTCTCTTCGATGTTAAATTTTTGTTGTATTTCTTCAAGTAATGAAATCAAGTTGTCTACATTATCAATTTGCAAATCTTCTTTTTCTACATTGAAATTTAATAGCTTGTATCTGTCTTTTATAATTGTTCCTATATCTTTATCTTGCATTATAGTCATATTATTTATAATTGTATTATATGGATTTATTAAAAATCTTTTTAGCTTATCTATTTTTTTATCAATATCTATTTGAGTTATTGTTTGGTCGTTTTTTATAATACACTGTGTTATATATTCATAATATGAAGTTGCTAATTCTAGTGTTTCAAAAAGTGTAGTATCATCTGTTATACAAGAATACATTTTACTATAAAATCTATCCAAATCTAATTTTCTATATGAATTTTTTAATTCTAAAAACAATGCACTTTGTTCTGTACTTATTCCTGTTGTAGTTGCTTTTTTTCCGAACCAACCTCCTGCTTCTTGTTTCTTATTTAGTTTTTTCAAAACTTTTTCCGATGCATCAATTTTCTTTTTAGTTTCATCATATATATTTTTATATTTTTCTTTTTCTTGATAACAAGTTTTTATATCATCAATAATAAATCTAAACTCTTCAACGTTTTTGTATTCATATAAACTATATAAAAACTTTGAAATATTTTGTTTTATCTCTTGTTTGTTTTCTTGTAGATTTTCGATAATATTTTCTGGTAATATTTTTTGGAAATCTGATGTTATTTTTTCAGTTTTATAATTTTTTGCATTTAAAGTTCCATCCAAAAACTTATTTAATATAATATTTTTATCAGTTGATACTTTCTCTTGTTGTGCTATTACTAATTGAAAATATATTTTTATTATTTCATTTGGAGTTTTATCCCATTTTTTTAATAATTCCTCTTTTTGTTTTAAAAAGTATTTATCTATTTGGTTTTGATTTTTCAAATATAAGTTTCTAATATTTAGTTCAATATGAACTATTATATCTGGGCATTTCCAATATATCTCTTCAAATTTATTTTTTAAATTTTCTGAAGATAATGTTTTATTTTTATATTCTTCTAAAAAGACTTCCATGTACTGTTTAACATATATGCTATAGTCAAAATCGGTAATATCTAATCTTATACCTATCATTAAGAATTTATTTATAACAATTGCGATTTGCTCATTTACTATTTCTAAATTTTCTTTATAATATTTTCTTAATTTATATATTATTCTGTCTAATTCCATTTTTTCATATGATGTTGTTTTTTCATTTAATAAATATAAGATATTCTCTATTGTTTTTAATCTTACTTCTAGTTCATTTATTTCTGGATTTTCTTTTATGTCTATTCCTTTATTATATCTTTTATTTAAAATTGTAAGAATTTCGTTCTTTTGACTTTCATATCCTTGTTGAATTTCATTTATCTTTTTACTATATTTTTCTATATTTTTTTCATTATTTTTTGGCATTGTTGTTAATAGTTCTTTGTCTACTTCTATTTTTTCAATTAGTTCTTGTATACTCTTAGAATTATCCATTTAACTGCATTCCTTTCTTTTGGTTTTATTTATTATTGTTCTATTTGTTTGGCTTTTTCTAAATAGTCGATAAACCTAGTTATTTCTAAATATATTTGTATTAATTCTTTTGTTTCCATTTTATTAAATTCCATTTTTTCTTTTCCTTTCTTTCAACAAATACTAACATAATTTTACCATTTATATACTATCATAATAATTCTAAAAAGTCTATTATTTTTTTAAAAGGAACAGGATTTTTTTCCTGTTCCTTTTTTATGTATTTATTAAATTTTATGCTGGTACTGAGAATTGAAGGTCGAATGATAAGTTTGATCCTGAAGCTGAGTTGTCACAGTCGAAGTCTTGTCCTTCTACCCACATATAAACTCTTACTTTTGTAATTCCTGGTGATAAAGTAAGTAATGCTGTATCTGACATAGTTTTACTTGTTTGAATTGTGTCTACTTGTGTAAAGTAATCTGGACTAGCTCCTGTATGTGTATTAATTAATTCTATACCATCATCTATTGGTGCTTTTATTCCATAATGTTTTACTTGTGTCGCACCATTATCTCCAACTGTAATTGGAACTCCATAATTGTCGTTTGCATTTGCTTGTGCAGCAGCTGTATGTGCATCTGAATTTGGTTCCCAAATATATGTTGTATCATCTGTAGCATCTTTTAATCCCTGTATGGTTGTTAAATCTGTACCTACTGGTTGATTTCCTTCTACTACAAACGCTACACGTGTTGCATTCTCTAATCCTTTTCCTGAGGCATCCAAATCTGAAACTCCTGATGCTTGTGTTAATGATAATTGTGACTCTGTATCAACTCTTAGGAATATATCAAATGCGATATATTTTCCTACTGTTCCTTTTGCATCGGTTTCTTTTGTTGCTGTTAATTCCCATTTTCCTGATGTTTCATCTGCTTCAGCCATTCCATAGAACATGTTAAGTGTTCCATCTGCAGTATTTACATTTCCTGCACTTGAAACTGGCTCCATGATAGTAGGAATTTGGTTAGTATTTCCAGGATACGTTGCTGCAACAGTTGTTGGGTCTATATCTGCTGTTTCTAATATTGTTTTCCAGTTCGTTCCGTCTGCAGAAATTTGTAAACCATTTTTTGCCTCAACATTTACATTTAATGTACTTATTGTTACTTGTGTATTTGAAGTAAACCATGCATAGGTTGATGCCATTAGTAAAATAGCTAATAATAGTAATACCAAAATAGATGCTTTTAAATTTGCTTTTCTTTTGCTTTTTTTGTTCATTATTTTTTCCCCTCTCTTTATTTTTACTTTAATGATAACATATTACTATAAGATAAAATTGATGTCAATAATTTGGTAAAAATTGTCATATAACTGTAAAATATGTCGTTTTTGAAATGTTTACGTAATATTTTTGTAATATTTATCCACTTTTATGTTCTTCTGTAATTTCCATGTGCATTTTCATTTCTCCACCAATTAATTCATTAACACAGTCAGGATCATCTCCTTCTATGTAAATTACAATTGTAAATTTATCAATATCTCCTGGATTAAAATTTTCCCTTTGTTCTACTAAAACTTCTGTTGAAGAGAAAAATGTTACAGTTCCTTCTTCTGGTTCGCCAGTTGTTTCATTTGCTTTTGCATATATTGTACGTTCACCATTTCTGTATACCATTACTCTTATTGCTCTATCAACATTTTTTATTACATCATCTATTAAAATTTCATACCAATAATCTACTGTTTCACTTCCTTTATTTTCTAAATAAAAGGTATATGCTAGATAGTTTTCCCCATTATGGCTACCTTCTGCTTCTTCATGTATGTTTTGTGGTAACCAATTAACTGAAATATTATCAATAAATTCTGCTTTTGTTGCCTTTAACATTCTTTTATCATCTTTTTCATCTAGTCTCTCATACATAATCAATCCACTTTTTTTTGCAAAGTTTGGGTCTAAAGATACTGTAAAATCTCCTGTTTCATATACAATTCTTAATAAGAAATATATGATAACTAAAAATAGTAACATTATTAATATTCCTATTTTTATAGTTCTTATCTTTCTATTTCTTTCTCTTATTTTTGAAGAATTTAATTTCAGTCTCTCCTTATTCATTTTCTTCTTCTCTTGTTTTTCTAACTTTTCTTCCTGCTTCTCTTGTTTCGTTTTTAGCAATTTGTTCACACTCCCTCGGTAGTTGTAATTTGTTTAAATGAAACATTTACTTTTAATATTGCTGGTGCATTATTTATTGTTGCCTCTGTATCTTCTTGATTTGTCATAACTTGTGTATTTTCATCATCATTCCATAAGATATATATTCTAATTTTTTTAGTTTTTACCTCTGTTGTTAATTCAATTGTTTCTTTGATGGATTGATTATATGTATCAAATACTATTTTTTCTCCATCATCTATTGAATATCCTGTTGTTACTAAATCTTTTACTCCGCTATTTTCATCTACTGTTGTTGTTATTTCATATTCAAAAGATACATCTGCATCTGTAAAATCAAGTTCCAAGTCAAAATATCCCTCTGCTGTAGGTGCAATAATATCTTTAGCAATATGTTCATTTCCTGGGAATACTGGAACTATTGAATTTGATATATCTGTATTAGATTTTATTGAGGCATTATTAACAAGAATATTCCATTTTGCAATTGTTAATGTTGTAGCACCAGATGCTGATGATAAATATTTCGCATAAATTTGTACCATAAAGAATATAGCTATAACAATTAATATTCCTATTATTAATAACATAATCTTCTTACTATTTTTCACTTTATCTCCTTACTTGACTTTTATTGTCAATAATTTATTATCATGTATTTTGTTGTGTTGCAACTAATTCAATTTTCATTTCAATGCACTTTTCATCTGGATATGAATTATAAAATTCATATGCTTTATTTCCCCATGTAGTATCTAATTCATCATTTCCAGATTCATATGGCCATTCGATTTTAATAGTAAAACTTCCTTCTCCATTTTCTACGGATAAATTTGTATCATCCATTTCTATGATTATTTTAAAAGGATACTCTTGCTCTATCTTACTTTTAATAGTATCAGATGTTATTCCTGTTGTTTCACTTACTTCATATACTTCATCCATTATCTTTAAATATTTTATTTCATATGAGAGTGTTGCAGCTGTTTCCCCTCTATTATGTACAACAACTTTTTTTTCAAAAGTGTCCATTCCTGGATAAATTTTTTCAACTACTACATCAATATTTGTAACCGTTTCTCCGGCATCAGAAACAAACTCAACATTCCATGAACTAACACTTGCAGTTAATCCTACTGAAACTTTTGAGGCATATATAAACCATGCATACGTGTTAAACATCAATAAAAATAATAAAAGTATAAGATTTCTTATTTTAATTTTCTTCATTATTTTGTATAGTTTGTTCATGCTTTACAATTATTTCCTCTCATTTTTTTCCTCTGATTTTTCTATATCTACTACTTTATCCTTTTCTTCTTTGTCTTCTTCCTCGTTCTCTTCGTCTTCGTCATCTTCACTTGCTAGTTGTCTTATTTGTCTAAATATTATTAATGCTATTGGAACAAATATTACAAAGTAGAAAATATATATGTTTGATATTAATTTTGAAATAAAGCTTAATATTTGTACTTTATATATTATTTTTCCATATACTTGTTCTTCTGTTATTTCTGGGTCTGGTTCTGGATTTGCTATACCTTGTGTTATTATTTTATATCCTTCATCTGTTGCATCTATAGATATTACCCTATGTGTTACCACTTTATCTTTAAAGCTTCCTTCTTTGCCTTTATAAACAATATCGTCGCCTTCGTTTATTTGGTCTGGTGCAATTTCTTTTGAAATTAAAATATCTCCTACTTCATATTGAGGAGTCATACTGCCTGTTGCAACTGTAAACATTCTATATCCGCCTATTGTTATTGAGTTATCTGTTACTCTTTGAAGGATTACTACTATTAACATTAGTAAAACAATAATAAATAGTAATGCATATAAAATCTTTCCTATTATTTTAAGTACTTTATTTTTCTTTAGTTTTTGTAATTTTTCTTTCATCTCTTATTTCCTTTCTATTGTTTATTAATTTGAGTTTTCTACTTCTTCTAAATATTTATCAATATGTGTTTTATATGTTTTTTGTATTTCTTGCAAAATTTCCATTTTCTTATATTTAATTTTTTCATAAATTTTTCCAAGCATTTGTTTTAACTTGTTACTTGTTAAATCTACATCTACATCTAGCATATTATTGATTAATTGCTCAAGCATTGCATCTTGGATTTCTTCTCTAATAGCTTCATTTTCGATAGTATCTTCATCCAGTGTTTTCATAGCTAAATATTGTAGCATAAATGTTTCGTTGAATAGTTGTTTTAATTCTCCATCATCTGTGTAATCTTGTTCTTCATTAATTTGTGTTGTTTTATCTTCAAAATTATCTCTAAGATAATTCCATAATTTCATTGCATATTGGAAATTAACATTCTTCAATATAACATTTGTCTTTTTTATTGGTTCTCTTACTAAAGTAATATGTAATCTATCTATTATTTTATATACTTCTGAGCTTGTTAAGTCTGTTATTCTTTCATCTAAAATATTTATTTTTTCTAAAATTTCTCTTGTATCTTCTTTATTTTTTTCATGTTCATGGTCCAAACTTGAATTTAAGGAAAGATTTATTTCTATATTTTCTCCTAAATTTTTTGAACTTCCAGTATATTCTATTTGCTTATTGTCTTTTTTTTCATTTTGCAATTCTTTTTCAAGTGTTTCTTTTCTACTGTTTACAAAAAGTTTCATGTTTTGTATTAATGTATAAATCAAACGATTTTCATATGTATTATAATTTTCTTCTTTATTTATATTTAGTATTTTTGATGGTCTAACATCTCCTGTTTTTTTATCAATACTTTGTATCAAGTTAGTATTTCTAGATAAATGCTTTATACTATCAACTGTAATTTTTCTTGCTAATTCTATTTTTACAATTTCTTCTTCATTTACTATAAATCTGTTAGGTGCTCTTAGAATATTATCAATATATGGTATGGTTTCTTCCATTTTTTCAATCCATTCTATATCTTTTACAGTCTTTTTCACTTGAGTTTGAACTCGCAAATTTGATTCTATTCTATCAATAAACTTGTTTACTTTATTCTTATTTACTTTTTCATATAAATTAAGTATTCCTAAATTTCTCATTTTAAAATTTCTCATTCCTCTCATTAGTCTTGTTTGAGAATTACATTATGTTAATTTTTTTAGTCTTAACAAATATTCTATACATTCTTTCATTCTATTTTTTCCGAATGTTTTGTCTAAAAAATCTATATATGGATCTATTTCATTTCTTATGTATGCAATGTTTAATTGTTCGAATTTTCTTAGTATCTTTTTTGCTATGAAATAGTCAACCCCTCCAATTTCATCTCCACCACAAGCTACATATACAGGCACGAATTTTTTCATATGTGAAACTATACGGTTACCAAATGCAATACGAAAATGTTGTATAACATAATCATCCATTTTTTCTATTTTATCTAATGTGTCTTGTGATACTGGATTTTCTTGCATCGCTGCATCAAATAGTTTTGCTAAATATGAATAGTTTATATCTTGAGCCTCTGTGTCTATTGGCTCAAAAACTTTTCCTTTATCGTTGATGTCTATTGGCATAGCTCTATCATATACCTTATCTGTAACCATAAATGTTGAATCATCATTGTTTATTGTTCCTATATACCATAAATTTGCTGGTATCTTTAGTTTTCCGCCTTTTACATGGCTAGGATCAGATTTCCAACTATTTGGTACTAACTCAATTACCCATTCATCTTTATTTGGCATTTCTAGGATTGATAACATTTCAGCAAAGTAGTACTCAACACGTGATATGTTCATCTCATCCAAAATTATTGTATAAACATCATCAGTGTATCCTGCCATATATATTTCCTTTAAAACATCTGTCTCATTGAATTTTTTTGTAAACTCGTTAAAATATCCAAATAACTCTGTTCTATCTCTCCATGATGGTTGCACTGAAGCCACACAAGAATCATGTTTTAAAAATTTTCCCCACGCATAAGCTAATGATGTTTTACCTGTACCAGAAATACCTTGTAGTATTACTAATTTAGTTGATGCAAGTGCTGCTATAAATAATCTCATCATATCTATTGTGTAATATAGTCTTAATTTTGAAGCTGCAAAATTTCTGAAGTTTTCACATAATTCTACTAGAGTAAATGAATTACCATAGTTTCTAATTTTATAGTTTTTATATTCTTCATCAATTGTGCTTAATTTAGCAAATCTTGAATCACTATTTACTTGATTTTCTGTTTCTCCTGGTTCTTCTGTATTAGATTCTTCTGGTTTTAGTCCTAGTTGTGAAACTTTCATTGCTAATATTTCTTCTTTTTCCTTCACTAATGATGCTACTTGTCCATTTAATGATGCTACTTCTGCCATCAATTCATCTTGATTTATTGCTTGTTTTCTAAATCTTAAATATTTTCTTATTAATAAATAAATTAATCCAACTACTAACAAAATAAAAACTATTAATAGAAATATTGCTATACCTACTAATATCCATTCTGGCATTGTTAAATCGTCTTTATATGCATTTAAAACAGTTTGATATGAATTAATATCAAAAATCTGCTTTATACCATTCCCAATACCTTTTACTATTGTTATTAGTCCTGAAAAAAATTGTGCCAAAAATTCATATAAAAATCTTGTAAATGTTTCCATGTTTTTCCTCTCTTTATAAACCCTATATTATTATAATATTTTTGATGTTATTATTTTTTATTTCTTCGTAATTATCTAAATGTTTATTTAATATAATATATTTAAATAATCGTAAACTTTCTATGTTTTTATAATTTACTTCAAAAGAATCATCTAATATTAATGCTATATTATATCCTTGCTTCATTAATTCATATATTTTTTCTCTATTTTTAGCAAAATTCTCATATCTAATTTTTATGCAAATTTTTTCTTGTATTGCACTATTAGAAATTATATGTAATAAGTTCTTTATTTTCTTTGTTTTTTTCAATAGAGTAGTTGCAAATTCAACAACATATACCCTTCTGAAGTTTTGTTTTATTATATCTTTTAATATTTGAATTGATGTTAAATAATATTCAACCAGTAACTTGTCTTCATTTATTATTCCTGTTTCAAATGCTTTTTTTAGTGCAAACTCACTATATACTTTTGGGAATTTGATATTATTTTTTAAATTTATTCTATAAACATTTAATCTATCTGGATAATTTGATATCTTTATATAAAAATCTGTACTCTCGAATTTTTCTATAAAATCTTGCTTTGCTTGTATGTATTCTTGCATTGTGTTGTATAATTTTTCTGCAAATCCCTCTTCTTTTTTGTTTAGCATTTTATTACGTAGCTTATCTATTTTTTCTGCTGTTTTTCTTAAATCTTTACAATATGTAACATTGTCAAAATATACAAGATAGTAATAAAATATCCTCATTTGCTCTATTAAAATTCTATCGTCTATATTGTTAATTGCCAATGATTCTTGCTCTTGTTTAATATAATATACTATCTTTCTTCTAATTGTACTATGGATGTCTTCATCATAATAATTATAATATCTTATATTGATGTATTTTTCAGTATATGCATCACAATATTTTTTATTAAATTTTCTGCCAAATACGAGTTTCATATATTCATTTATTTGTTTTCGTGTTATTTCTATATATTTATCCATTATATTTATTGTCATATTAGATTTTCATTCCTTCCTTAAAGAACTGTAACATTAATAATAGAATTATTATTTGTATTAGGATATGTATAATCTTGAGAAGCATCTACCTTATAAAATCTTAAGTCATCACTTGTTTCTACATCTAAATCTATTGTTAGACCATTTATATAGGTCTTATTATCTATTGTGGTTGTTGTTATATTTGTTGCATTTGTATATGTTTCATCTGTTATATCTATTCGAACTATATTAGGGTCAAAATCTAACCTTACTACACTTGATTTGCATTTTTGTTTATTTTCTTCCGACAATGATATGTATGTATCAACATTTATTCTTTGCCCTACTTCATAATTATCAAATGCTTGACGTACTGTATAATATGATAATGTGTTTGTTATACTTAATTCCATATATGGATTATTTCTAGAATCTGTTATTTGATATGATAAATTTTCTTTTCCTACAATTAATGTGAATCTTCCTTTAAGAGTCTTTTCATAATTTGTTTTTGATTTTACCTCAATATCTACAACTACTTTATCACCTGTGTTTAGTGCAGTATTGGGTGTTATTACTAGATTAAAAAAGTCTGTATTTGTACTTGCATATATTATTCCTTCTGTTTTACTTAAACTACAGATTACATTATCTGAACATGTATAGCTTATATCATATGCAATGTCATATGTAGCAACTTCTATATTATTTTTTCTGCTATTCATGTTAACTGTAACTGTATAGCTGTCTACACCAGACCAGTTTTCCACTTGAAAATATGATGTGTTTTCTGATAATTTATCACTTTCAAAGTAGAATTCTTTACTTCTTACAAAAAAGTTCTCTATATTGCTTGTTATATATCTACCAAAAATTATGATAAATGATACAATACACATCAGTAGTATTATAACTATCATTATTTGCTTCTTTTGGTATTTCTTTTTTAATTTAACTTGAGATTTTCTCTTATGCATTTTTTTCCCTTTCTTGTATTTTTTATATCTATGATGTAACTTGTCTTGATTCTACTGTTATTTCTAGCAATTCTATAATATCTTGATAGTTTGTAGTGTTATAATTTATTGGAAAATAAATTACTAAACTATATTGATTTGTTTTAGGTTCTTTGTAATTCAGTCTTTGTGTGCTAGTTGTAATTATTCTAAAATATGTCCCTTGTTCATCTTGTTCTATTGTATTGTTTTCTATTATATTGCTATCATTCATATATAGTTCATATGTTAGTGGTAAATTCGTAGTTGTTCTTATAGTTAAATCATATTCTAAATCTGTTTCTGCTACTTGTTCTCCGTCTTCATTTCCTATCGAAAATGTGTATATATAAGCATTGTTTTGTGGAACTAGTTTTGCTAAGTTCATAGTCATTGTCTGATAATCTTCTTTTAATAAGTAAAATGCTATATCTATTTTTGCTACTGCATTAGCTTCTGTTTCATATTTAGATAAAACTAGTGTAAAGATTTTTAAAGTAATCAAAAGGCATAATATTAGTATAATTAATTTCACATACAGTATTTTTTTCCTTTTGTTATTCATCTTTTCCCTCCACTCTTGCAGAATAAATAAATGAAATTATTAATAATACAATAAGAATAAGAATTAAGCTAATAACTTCTGGTGATAATATTGCTTTTCTCCAGTTACCAATTTGTGGAATAATCGTTATAACTTTACCTAAAATACTGTCTTCTGTTATAGATTTGTCTTCACTATTATTTGCATCACCTTTGGTAATTATTTGGCCTTCTTCTTTTTGTATTAATCGATGTGTTATGAAATTATTTTCTTCTTTAAATACAATAATATCATTTTCATTTACTTCTTTAGTTATTTTTACAATCACTACATCTCCTACATTAATTGTTGGAGACATACTGCCAGTTGCAACTTCAAAAAAAGTGTATCCTAGTAAATTAGCATAGTCATTATTAAACAATTTTATTTGTGTAATATAGAATACACCTATCACTATTAGCACAGAAATAATCACTAGTAAGATATTTAACAAAATCCCCACTATTTTATGTATATTGTTTTTCAATTTTTTCATTGTATTTGTTCTCCTGTGTACTGCGACACATGTACGGTTATTGGGATTTCTAGTTGAGAGTTATAAACTGAACCTAGCTCTGTGTCTTGTTCATCATTTAAACCATCATCAATCCATTCTACTTCTATTGAAATTTTATTTGTAGAATTTCCTTTTTGAATTTCTTCTAATGGAATAATAGCCGTAAATGTATTTTCTGCTGTTTCTATTAAAGTATTTGACATTAATGTTTCTTGTACTGATTTTATTTCTAAGTTCTTATTATTTAAACTTTCTTCATTAAGAATAATGTCATATCTAACAGAAACATCTGTATCTTCTACATTAAGTTCAATATCAAAGTGTCCGAGATAGACCGTGGAGCTATTTTTCCTTCTGCTACACTCTGGCTATTTTGTATTGTTATTTGGTCAATTACAAAGCTTTTATCAACGCCTTTTGCAACTTCAGTACCATTAACAACAATTTTCCAAACTCCATTTTCCATTGTAACATCTCCACTTACTTCACTTTGAAAAACTGCATAGATATGTATTATTTCATATATAATTATTAAAATTATGCACAATAACAAAATAGTCAGCAATGTTTTCGTGTTTTTTTTGTTATATTTCATTATTTGTTCCTTTTCTATTCTTTTTCTTTCGGATTTCTTATCTCAGCAACTATTACTGTTATTTGGTAAACGAATGCCAATAGTGCTGGTAATACTATTATAAATAAAAATCCCCATTTAGATTCTAAAATATTTAATACTGTACCAATCATAGCAAATTTAGTTGTATTGTCTGCTGTTCCTAAAACATAATCGCTAGATACTTTACGTTCTCCTTCTAGAGTATATGTTCTTTGTGTATTTGTTACTTCTTCTATTGCTTCTACTTTAGCTGCTGTTATATGTACTTCTTGATCATATGTATCATAGAAAAATATTTTTTCTCCTACTGATATTTTTTTGCTTTTATCAACTATTACTAAATCCCCTTTATTATATTGTGGTTCTAGCTCATGATTATCTATTATTACTAATGAGCAATCTCCAAATTCTGTAACCTTATTTTCATTATATGATAATAGGCAAATCGTTACAAATACAGCTATTACCACATATATTCCAAAAATAAAATTTGCGATGATTCTTTTCATTTTATACTTATCCCCCTTAAAGTTTTTTTTCTTTCAACAATATATCATAACGTTTTTCTTTTTTCAACTTTTTTTTGCGATTTCATATTATTTTATTTACTTTTTTTATTTCTAATGCTATAATGTGTTTGATAATTGGAGGTTATAATGATTAGATACACTAATAAGAAAAATACATTTAAGTTAATAAGTATTGAAAAAGGTTCACTTAGCTCCACTTTGTGTATACAAAAAGATTTGAATATACAAATTTTAACTTTCATGAGAAATTTTATAGACAATATTCAACTTGAACTTGGTTCTGATAGTAGTGTTTATAATTATATTGATAAATCCACAAAAACTCTTAATCAATCTAATGAAAATATTAGAAATTTGGAATTTTTAATTACTACATTGGAAAATATTAGTCAAGATTTAGAAAATGATATTCCAGAGGCAGAAATAGTTGTAAAGGTTGAAGATTATAACAACACATATTTAAAACTTATTGATGATATTTATAAAAACACATCTTGTATATATGGGTTTATATATAGTATTTCTCTTGAGGATTTATCTAAATTTTTACCTGCAGAATCAAATTCTTTACCTAAAGAGGAAGATACCATTAGTGATGATACTGTAGAAACAGATTCTAATTTTACAGAAAATACTCTAATTATTTCTGATATTAATGGTAAAGTTGTTTTACCATATCGCTTGGAAAAAATAAGAGAAACTTTACTTAATAATCAAGATAAATATTCTTCTGTTGAAGATATTATAGAAAAAGATTATACTATTCCAATAAAAAATTACAAAACATCTTCTGTTTCAAGATTTAAGGAAGCATATAAGTTAATAACAAAAAGAGAACATGGTTCTCGCTTAAAGGCCTTATCACTTGCCTCAGAATTGTTTTTTAATTATAAACTTCATCCAGCTATTATTACCGCTTGTGGTTCTTTGGATGAATTGGATATTTATTTAGCTTGTTTAGATGAAAATGCTTTAGAAGATTTTAGATATTTTAATATCAAATATGAAATTGCACCTGTTTTATCACCTAATCGAGATGTCTTATTTGGAAAAGCATAATATTTTAATTAACTATTTGCATTTTATCCAACTATATTTTTATACTATAGAAAGATAGCCAAACAACATTATAAGTTTGTTCGGCTATCTTTCTTCTATTTTTAAATTATCTTTCATTCTTTTTAATTTTTCTTTTTGATATGTTTGTAATGCAGGTATACTTTGCATTACAATTTCGCCAGAATTTATTTTATTCAATAAGTCTTCATAATCCATTTTGTGATATTGATTGCTTTCATTTGAAAACATATAAATATCTGTTCCAACTTTAGGTATAGTTACTGTAATACATGGTATATATTCTCTTCCATTTATTCCAGTTTTATAACAATACACTGATTTTATTCTTGTCATTTCATCTTTTGTAAATATTTTTTTCATTATACTTTTATGATGTTTTCTTCTTTCAACATACTTTATATCTTTATTATGATATATATCTATATTGCTCAAGACAAAATTTACTCTTTCCCCAAATTTTTTAAAATATGAGCTATATAGTTTTAATAAATCAACATATTCGTCTGCATAATAATATTCTTTGCTAATATATCCTATTTTTTCATCTATTCTTTCTAATTCATCTCTTGATATTGCATCTGGATTTTCTGGTATTATAGATGTTCCAAATTCAGTAGTTCTCATATGTGCTTGTATATTTTCCAAATCTTGTTGCAAATCTACCTTATAAGCTGGTCTTCCATCTTTAGGTCTTACTATGTTAAATACATGTGCACATTTCATTTTATATTCATCTGGATCTACTGTTGTTACTGCTTCTATCCCTAAATGTTTTAAAATAGCCTCTATTATATGCGAAGAATCTTTACATATTATAATATTTGATTCTAATGATTCATTTGCCATGTGTCTTCCTCTTTTAGCATAGATTGCTTTTTGTTCGTCAGAACTTCCTAAAAAAAAGTCCAAATTAAAAGACAATCTCTTGCCTAAATCAATATATATATATCTTACTATTTCATCTTCACTATATCCTTTTGTTTCTTCCTTAACCTTTTCAACGTATTTCTCTATTAAACTCAATTTAAATTCCCTTCTTTTTTCGTTTACATAACTATGGATATTATAACATAATATTAGTTATTTTTCAATCTTAAAATAATAAAACACAAAGGCATAATACCTTTGTGTATATATTATTATATTTATTAACCTTGTTTTGTTTTGTTCTTCTTTGAGAAAGAAATATCTTGGAATAAAAAGTTTTTAAATCCTTGCCAAGTTACTTCTTGATGTAAAAAAGCATTTATCTCATCTTCTACTTTTTGTTGATATGGAGTTAATTCTACTTTTATCTCATAAAATAATATTGCTTTTAGTTTTGAAAAAAATCCTCCTGGTTTTGCTGGTAAGTTTGTAGATGTTGTACATACTTTAAAAGTTGTATCTCCTTCAGTAGTTCCTCCTACTGTTCCTCCTGTTGTAGTTCCAGTTGTACCTGTTGTCCATGTTGTTCCTTCTCCTGTTCCTGTACTTTCTCCTGTAGAACCTTCGTCAGTAGTTCTTTGGTCTGTTCCGTTTAATCCTCCCATTCCACTTGCATTTTCTTCTCCAGTTCCGTCCATTGGAATAAATTTTGATATTTTCTTCATTATTCTTCCCCCTTGTCTATATTTACATGAGATATTTCTTTTGTTAATCTATTTAGTATTCATCTCGCTTTTATACTATATTATTTTTATAGCATATTTTACTATAATAATCAAGCATTTTACATTTCATTTTTGTTACATTTTGATTACCGGATTGTTACATAATTTTACCAATTAGTATGTTCTGTTCTGTTTTCTCTATTTTTACAAATTGTTTTGTATTTTCTAGATTTGTTCCTTTTGCTTTTACTACAATGTAATTAGTAGTATGTCCTTCTGTATATTCATCATTTGTTTTTGTTTCAAATAATACTTCTAATGTTTTTCCAATATTGACTTCTATAAATTCTTTTTCATCTCTATTTGAAAGCTCGATTAGTCTTTTACTTCTTTGTTCTTTAACATTTGCTTCTATCTGATTAGGCATTTTTGTTGCCACTGTTCCTTGTCTTGGAGAATATTTGAATATATGCATTTTGCTAAATTTAATGTCTTCTAAAAATTTATATGTTGTTTCAAATTCCGTTTCAGTTTCCCCAGGGAAGCCTACAATTACATCTGTTGTTAATGCTACATCCTTAAAATTATCTCTCAATAATTTTACTACTTTTCTAAATTGCTCTGTTGTATATTTTCGATTCATTCTCTTCAATGTTTCATCACATCCACTTTGTAAAGATAAATGAAAATGATTACATATTTTATTTAGTTTTTTTAGTCTGGTAACAAATTCTTCATTTATTATATTAGGTTCTAATGAGCCTAATCTTATTCTTTCCAATCCTTCGATTTTGTTTATTTCTTCTAATAAATCTATTAGTCCAATATTATTTGAAAAATCTCTACCATATGAGGCTATATGAATTCCTGTAATTACAACCTCTTTAATTCCATTTTTCACTGCTTCTTCTATTTCTTTTTTTACGTTTTCAATATTCCTGCTTCTTATTCTGCCTCTTGCATATGGAATAATACAATATGAACAAAAATTGTTACATCCATCTTGTACTTTAATTACAGCTCTCGTTTTTTCAGTATATGTTGTTATTCCAAATTCAGAAAAATATTTTTCTTCATTTATTGTTTTAGTTTCATCTACTAGCATCTTGTTTTCTACTATAGAAACAATATCTTTCTTTTCGCTGTTTCCTATTATAATGTCAATTTCTTGTATATCTTCTAATTTTTTTCTATTAACCTCTGCATAACATCCTGTAACTACTATTATTGCATTTGGATTTTTCTTTTTAACATGTCTAATTATTTGTCTTGATTTTTTGTCTGCTATATTTGTAACAGTACAAGTATTTATAACACAAATATCACTTTCTTCATTTTCATGTACTATATTGTATCCATTTTCAATAAATTTTTGTGCCATTGCATTTGTTTCATATTGATTTACTTTACAACCGTAATGTAAAGAAAGCTATTCTTTTTTTCATAGCTTGCCCTCCTAGTTATATGGTTTGAGCAAGGATTTCACCTTGCCCATATAATAATTATGATTCTTCTGAGTTTTGTTCTTGTGGTGGTTTTGCCATTTTTAATTCTTCCCATCTTTCTTTAGTTATTAAAACTTTTCTAGGTTTACTTCCCTCATATCCTGAGATTATTCCTCTTTCTTCCATTTGGTCGATTATTCTTCCTGCTCTTGTATAACCTATTTTAAATCTTCTTTGAAGTGCAGATGCTGAAGCTTGTCCATTATCTATACACATTTCAATTGCATCCATTAGTAATTCATCTGTATCATCATCATTGTCTTTATCCATTTCCATATCTGTTGAATTTGCTTTTTCAATTTTTTCTAAAACATCTTCACTATATGTTGGACCTCCATTATTTTTCAAAAATTCAACTATTCTTTCTACTTCACCATCTGATATAAAGGCTCCTTGAACCCTTTGAGGTTTCATAGCTCCTGATGGATAAAATAACATGTCTCCTTTTCCTAATAACTTTTCTGCTCCTATGGAATCTATAATTGTTCTTGAGTCTACGCCTGATGTTACCGCAAATGCAATTCTACTTGCTATATTTGCTTTGATAACGCCTGTTATTACATCAACAGATGGTCTTTGTGTTGCAATAACTAAGTGCATTCCTGCAGCTCTAGCCATTTGAGCTAATCTACAAATAGCATCTTCAACATCTTTTGCTGCTACCATCATTAAATCTGCAAGCTCGTCGATTATTATTACTATTTGTGGCAACTTTTCTTCTATTCCTTCTTTTTCTAATGCCTCGTTATAACCCGATATGTCTCTTACATTTTTTTCTGCAAATAAATGATATCTATTTACCATTTCTTGCACTGCCCATGCTAATGCACCTGCTGCTTTTTTTGGGTCTGTAACAACTGGTATTAAAAGATGTGGAATTCCATTATATACTGATAATTCAACTACTTTTGGGTCTACCATAACTAATTTTACTTCACTTGGTTTTGCTTTGTATATAATACTTGTTATTAATGTGTTTATACATACACTCTTTCCTGAACCTGTACTTCCTGCAATAAGAACGTGTGGCATTTTAGCTATATCTGTAACTATTGTTTCTCCTGCTGCATCTCTTCCTACTGCAAAAGCTAATTTTGATTTTGCAGTTTGGAATTTTTCGTCTTCAATTATTTCTCTTAATGAAACTGTATTTTTTTCTTTATTTGGTATTTCTATTCCAACCGCTTGTTTTCCTGGTATTGGTGCTTCAATTCTTATTGTTTCTGCTGCTAGGTTTAATGCAATATCGTCTGCTAAATTTGCAATTTTGCTTACTCTTACACCTTCTGCTGGTTTTAATTCATAACGTGTAATTGTAGGTCCAACTGATACATTTTCTACTTTTGCTGATACACCGAAACTATGTAAGGTTCTTTGTAATTTGCTTGCAGTATCTGCAATAGCTTTTTTACTATTCTTTGCTGTCATTTTACCTTCTTCTAAAAATTCTATTGGTGGGAATTCATAATTTTGGTCTTCTACTGTTAATGTATGCTCTAATGTTAGCACTTGTTTTGTTTTATCTTCTTTTTCTTCCTCCGCTTTTTTGAATAATTCTCCTTCTTCTGGCATATTTATGTTTAATTGATTATCTAATGTTTCTGCTTCTTTTCTTTCCATTTCTTTTAGTTGTTTTTTAGTTAATTGTTTCTCTTTGAATTTTTCCCTTAATCCAGAAATTTTAGTTGGTAATACTTCTTCATCTTCTCCTATATCAATATCAATTGAACTTCTTCTATTTGGTCTAGAAGTTCTTTCTTCTTCAATAATTCTTTCTCTTCTTTCTTTCTTCTGTTCTTTTCTATCTTCAACAATGTCTTTTACCATCTCAGCTGGTTTTACACCATACATAAATATGGAAAGAATCACTATTACTCCTAAAGAAATTATAACACTACTTACTCTACCTACTAGTCCAACTAAGCTGTCTGTAATTGTTTTCCCTATTGTTCCTGTTTCTCCATTAAACACTGTTACTATAATTGTTATAGCTATTGTAAGTATTAAATATTGTAATATTTTTATTCCTATTACTCTTTTATCTTCTTCACATGCTACTTGTACAGCTGCTGCGAAAATAGCAAGTGGTATAATATATTGTATCCATCCTATTGCATTTTCTAGATGTGGAATTATGTTTTGACCTACATATCCTGGTTTTCCATATATTAATATTGCTAACACTATACTAACTACAAATAATATTGCTACTTCTAAATCTAATGATGATTTTTTTGGTTGTGCTTTTTTTCTTTTTCTTCTTCCCATTTTTTTCTCCTCTTGTAATATTTATATTTCTTACTTAAAAAAGCCAGAACAGTATATTTTTAACTTTTCTGACTTTCAGATATTTTATTTAAGTTCGTTTCTGTTTTGTTCTATAGTTTTTAATGCTTCTGCTATAGATGCATTTATGTTATTTATTGCAACTTCTAGGTTCTCTAATATTCCATCTGCATAGTCCTTTGTGCCTTTTGTTATTTCTCTAGACATTTCATTTGCAGTTTCTATTATTTCTGCTTTTTGATCATAGGCTTTTCTTGTGATTTCATGCTCATCTATCATAGCAATTATTCTATTTTCTGCTTCTCTTACTATGTCATCAGCTTCTTTTTCTGCTTCTTGTAATATTCTTCCTCTTTCTTCTTTTATCCATTTTGCTTGTTTTAATTCATCTGGAAGTTTTAATCTTATTTCCTGTATTATTTCTAACATTTCTTCTTTATCAACAACTCCTTTTTCAGTAAAAGGAATGTGTTTACTTTTATCTAATATATCCTCTAATGTGTCCAATAGTGTAAAGATTTCCATCTTCTTACTCCTTTCGAATAAATATGAGCATTATTTTGCCATATTTTCTCTTATCAAAAACTTTTAGTCCTTCGATTTCTACAATGTTTTGTTCTTTCTTTTCATCATCTGTTTCTAAAATAATAAATCCTTCTTCTGCTAATATATTAAGTTTGATTATCATTTCTAGAGCCTTTATTCCGAAATCGGTTTTATATGGCGGATCTAAGAAAATTATATCAAATTTTTTGTTTTGTTTTGATAAAGAATTTAGTGCAAGGTTATAATCTTTATTAATTACTATCGAATTTTTTTCATTGTGTGTATTGGTTATATTAGTTTTTATTATTTGCATTGCATCATAGGAATTATCACAGAATGTTGCCGTTTTAGCACCTCTACTCAATGCTTCTATTCCTAGTGCACCACTTCCAGCAAATAAGTCTAATACATCTTTGTTTTCTATATCAAACTGTATTATGTTAAACAATGCCTCTTTTACTCTATCTAGAGTTGGTCTTGTGTTTAGTCCTTCTAAAGAAACTAACTTTTTTCCCCTTGCTTTTCCACTAATTACTCTCATACATATCCTCATATAATTTTGACTATCTTTATTTTAATCCATTTTTATTATATGTCAAGTGGATTTTGGGAAATGTAATATTATTTTAATATTCTTGTAACATAATATACCATATTATACATTATTTTGTAATATTTAGCAATAGAAATTTTGAATTTGTTCTAATTTTTTAGTAATGTATTTCAATAAGAAAATGCAGGTAGCAAGTCTAATACTTGTCTCCTGCATTTTGCATTAATTCTGTGCTAATGTTTTTAGACATAAACCCCGTCCCGGTGTCTATAGCTCATAGTTTGGAATGCTTATTTCTGGTCCATTTATTTTTGGTGGTATTTCATCTTTTAGGCAAACTACTGGGCATATGCCTAAAGATTTGTAGCTTATATATCCATCTGCTGAAAAAATTAAACTTCCTGACTGTACTTTTCCAGCGTCGACATATCCCAAGCCAAAATCTATATATTCACTACACATTACACCTTTAGTAGCCAACCAATAAGGTGGATCATCACTATTAACGTCAAAGAAAATTGTATATAATTCATTTAAAGATATATATGTCTTTGCTCCAGTTGCTGGATTTTCTATATAATATGGTCCACCTACATAATAAAAATATCCATCTACTTTATACGAACCTAATTTTTCTTCTGTATTTGTTCCATCTGGTGTATATGTGCCATTTGCTTTTATTGTTTCCCATGTCGGTAAGTTTTTTATTTGTGTATTAAATCCATTCGTTTCATATAGATGTTCATCACTTCCTAAGTACACTCCTCCTGTTGGTTTATATTGGAAACAATTATTTACATCTTCTATCTTTATACTTCTTGCTTCTCCATATCTACTACTACTATATAATTCCTTACATATTTTATTTAATATATCTACACCATTATTTGCTCCTTCTGCTCCAACTAGGTATAAAGGTATTTCTGTTGGACTTGCCATTTTTATTAGTAATGTTTCATTTGTTCCATTCCCATCGCTATCTTCTATTCCCAATACTTTCCAATAATGTCCGGTTTCTTGTATAAATGTTTGTGGTGTTGGCATTGTTTCTCTATTAGTTTGTACTACTTGTGGGTTTGATATTGTTTCTTTTATTTCTGTTGCAGTTGCTGTTATTTTTTTATCTGTTAGATTTCCTGCTTCTAAACCATTTGAAGTTCCTGCTTCTTCTGCTGTTATTGTTACTGTTTGGCTTGTTGCATCTGGTGTATATCCTAGATAATCTCCTATTACAAAACTTAATCCACAATGGCTACAAGTTAAATTATCTCCTGCTCTATACCAATTGTGTTCATCTCTCTGGCTTGCTACATCATCTAATACTCCGCTTAATTCATCTACTCTGTCTTGTGTACTTGATACTTTTGCATTTGTATCATCTACTGCTCTTTGTGCATTGTTAAATAATCCCCCGTTTACTGCTATGTTCATTGTTACACCTGTTAGTATTAATAAAATAATTATTGTTATTATTAATGCTATTAATGTTATTCCTTTTGTGTTTTTCACTTTCTCTCCTCCTTCTATTAGTTTTTAATCTCCATATGATGTACTACTTCCCGTAGCAGAAATAGTTGCCAAAGCTGATTGTGACATATTTCCTGCTAAATCGTAGATTTCCGCATAAACGTATATAGTCTGACCTGCAAAACTTTCTGATGTAGCAACAAGTGTTATAAAAAGACCTGTTGATGAAGTTTGTCCTTGCAGGGTAGTATATGTAGTTTTTGAATATGAAGTATCACTTTCTGCTTTATAGTAGAAAATAACATTTCCTATACCAGATTGTGTTTCTTTTATTGCATTTAATTGAAGTCTAACCGTGTTTTGTTTATTATCTCTTGAGATTGTCATCATTCCTTTTACTACTCTTGTTGGTGCAGTTATATCAATATTGGTCACATCATATGTCGTATATTCTCCTGCTGTACCTGATGAATTCACTAGTCTTGCATACATAGTTCCATTTGATGTAAATGTTTGTATATTGGTACTACTCCAAGATGTTCCATCTTGACTTGTTTGCAAAGTGTATCCTGATATTGTTGTACTTGCTATTACTTTTACACTTTCATTGGTCCATCCTGTCGGGTCCTGTGTAAATGTTGTGTTTGATGATGTTAAGTCTGGTGGAATATTAGATTCTGGTTGTGACTCTGAGTCTGGCTCACTTGTTTCTCCTTTTATTCCACTTTCTATTGTATCCCATTCATCCATCAAATCATCTACTCTGTCCTGTGTACTTGATACTTTTGCATTTGTATCATCTACTGCTCTTTGTGCATTGTTAAATAATCCCCCATTTACTGCTATATTCATTGTTACACCTGTTAGTATTAATAGAATAATTATTGTTATTATTAATGCTATTAAAGTTATTCCTTTTGTGCTTTTCATTTTTTCTCCTTCCTTCCCAACTTGGGACGTATTTAAATTGGCAAAATATTCCCAAAGGGGGACAGGTTTAATACCTGTCTCCCTGTTTTCTTTATTAATCTGCTCCATTACCTATAGACATAAACCCCGTCCCGGTGTCTATAGCTCATAGTTTGGAATGCTTATTTCTGGTCCATTTATTTTTGGTGGTATTTCATCTTTTAGGCAAACTACTGGGCATATTCCTAAATATTCGTATCTTCCAGAACTGTCTGAGGAATACAACATGCTCAACACAGAGTATACACTGTAATAATCAACAGCTCCTAATCCAAAACCTACAAATGTATTGCACACTACACCTTTAGTAGCTAGCCAATAAGATGTGTTATTACTATTAATATCTAAAAATATGGTACATAATTCATTTAAAGATATATATGTTTTTGCTCCTGTTACTGCGTTATTTATATAATATAATCCGCCAACATAATAATAATATCTATCTACTTTATATGAACCTAATGCTTCCTCTGTATTTGTTCCATCTGGTGTATATGTCCCATTTGCTTTTATTGTTTCCCATGTTGGTAAGTTTTTTATTTGTGTGTTAAAACCATTAGTTTCTATCCATGATCCATTATAATAGTACATACCTCCTGTTGGTTTATATTGGAAACAATTATTTACATCTTCTATCTTTATACTTCTTGCTTCTCCATATCTACTACTACTATATAGTTCTTTACATATTTTATTTAAGATGTCTATACCATTATTATATCCTTTTGGTCCAGCAAGGTATAATCCATTTTCTGTTGGACTTGCCATTTTTATTAATAGTGTTTCATTTGTTCCATTCCCATCGCTATCTTCTATTCCCAATACTTTCCAATAATGTCCGGTTTCTTGGGTAAATGTTTGTGTTGTTGGAAAGTCAGTTTGTACTACTTGTGGATTTGATATTGTTTCTTTTATTTCTGTTGTAGTTACTGTTGCTGTTTTATCACTTGTGTTTGATGTAGAATCATAATAATAATCATTTTCATCTCCTGCTTCTTCTGATGTTATTGTTACTGTTTGGCTTGTTGCATCTGGTGTATATCCTAGATAATCTCCTATCACAAAACTTAATCCACAATGGTTACAGGTTATATTATCTCCTGCTCTATTCCAATTGTGTTCATCTTGCTGACTTGCTACATCATCTAGTACTCCACTTAATTCATCCACTCTGTCCTGTGTACTTGATACTTCTGCATTTGTATCATCTACTGCTCTTTGTGCGTTGTTAAATAATCCCCCATTTACTGCTATATTCATTGTTACACCTGTTAGTATTAACATGACAATTATTGTTATTATTAATGCTATTAAAGTTATTCCTTTTGTGCTTTTCATTTTTTCTCCTCCTTTGTCAATTATATATTATCATAGCCCAAATGAAAGAACAAGATAAATAAATTAAAAAGCTAAAATGTAATATATTTGTAATATTTGACCCCTGTCGTTCTTTTCAATTGCCTACAATCAAAACACTTATTCCTGTGCCGAACTAGCAAAAAAAAGCACCCTTTCAGGTACTTTTTCTTTTTTATTATTATTCAGCTGTTTCAGCATCTGGAGAATTGTAAGCTTCTAAAATAGAAGTTTGGATTTTCTCCCTTGTTTCAGCGTTGATTGGATGAGCTATATCTTTGAATTCTCCGTTTGGAGTTTTTCTGCTAGGCATAGCTATGAATAATCCATTTTGACTTTCGATAACTTTTATATCATGAATTACGAATTCATTATCGAAAGTTACAGAAGCAACAGCTTTCATTCTGTTTTCTGAATTTACTTTTCTTAAACGTACGTCTGTTATTTGCATTTATGTGCACCGCCTTCCAAAGTTATTTTGTACATTTTCATTATGTACTAATATTATATTCGCCACTTATTTTCTTTTTCCGCCTATTTTTTACATTTATTTTGTACTAATATTTATTAATTCTACTCCTACTGATAGTTCTCTTGATATAATGTTTTGTATCTGTGCAATCTGTTCCGCTTCTAATTTTTCTGCTTTTATAATTACACTGATACTGTTTGAATTAGAAAATATCACAATATCTTCAAAGCCTTTTGCCTGGACTAAATTTTCTGCTATCATTATTGCATTTTTCTCATTGTTCATTTCTGTTATTTTGTTTATTGCTTCTGACTTTTGCTCTGCTGTTGAGTTTATATTGTTATAAATTTCCTGATATGTTTCTAATATTTGTGAATACATATTTTCTCTTTCCAATTTTGACTGTACAAAATAGTTGTCTGTTTCCTCTTCTGTATTAGTAATTACTGCATTTGTTTCTTCTATATTATTTTCATTATTATTTTCTTCTTTATTTTTTGTAACAGATATGTTCTCCTCTTCTGTTACATTATTTTCAATGATATTTTCAACAACTTCATTTTCTATTGCATTTCCACTTACTAATGTTGCATCTCCTAATGCTGCTAAATTTTCTTTTTCTACATCTTGACTTGTAAAATTTAAATACCCTGCTGTCATTAGCATTAATGATATCACTAATATTATTAGTTGATTTTTCTTTAAGATTTTCATGATTATCTCCTTTTTATTTTTAATTTGTCATTTTAAAAACTTGAACTTTATGGGAAGCCAAACCTGTAACAGCAGATACTGCTTGAACTATATTTGATTTTAGGATTGCATCTCCTCCACCTTCTGCAATTATAATAGCTCCTTCTATTTTTGGCATTACTATTTTTTCTGTTATTGGATTATTATCTCCATCTAGAATTATTTCTTTGTTTGCATCTGTTGCTTCTATTGTTCGTATTCCACCTTCTGAATCTGTTTCTTCTGTTACACTAATATTCTTGTTTTCATTATACATAGCTACTATTTGGCTACTCTCTGAATATGTAATTAATACTTTTACTTTTCCTACTCCTTCTATCTTTGATAGGACTTCCTCTAACTCTTGTTCTAAATTATATGCATTTGTTTCATTTGTAGTACTGTTTTCTATATTTTCTGCTAATACCTTATGTTCAGTTTCTATTTGATTTTCTACTGTATTTTGCTCCTCTTTTCCCCATATCAAGTTTATTGCAACAATGGTTACTATTAGTAAAATTAAGAATACTACTAAGTTTTCTATTGTTTTTTTATTATTTCCTTCTGTTTTTTTTACAATTAGACTTTTAATTTTATCTTTAAACATAATCAAACCTTCCTTTATTCATTAATGATTATATCTTGTTTTTCTGTTCCGTATGTTTCTGACAAAAAGCTTTTTAAGTCATTTTTTTCTTGTTCGGTTATTTCTTCTTTATTTTCTTGTTCTGTATCACCAATTGAGATTTCTATTGGTTCAATTCCTTTATTTTTTTTGGAAATATTTAATTCTATTTTTTTTATTTGTCCATAGTTTTCTTCATTTTCTTCTATATCTATTTGAATTTTATTAACTATGTATTCTTTTTCTTGTATTTCTTTTGTAATTTCATTTTGTATATTTTCTACATATGTTTCTTTTATATAGTAATTAGTATCTATTGTTGTTGTTTCGAAACTTTTGTATTTTTTTGTTTGTGAATCTATATATTTTTCAATACTTATTTCTTTTCCTGTTATTTTTGTGATAATAGGAGATATTATTACAAACATTATATATATTCCTATAACCGTTTTTATATATTTTTTTATATTTCCATTTGGAACTAGCATCTCAATTATTATGCTTATAATTACTGCAATTATTATCCCTTTCATCCAGCTATTTAACCATGCTACCATTTTATTTAGCTCCTTTTTGAAAATTTATCTATACATAATTGAAGCATTAGAGATTTTTAGTATTATTGCAATTCCAATTATTAATAACACTGATACAAATATCATTATTCCCAGTAAAATTTTAAATGTTCCTCCTACACTACTGATTACTTTTACTATTTTTTCATCTGCTAGTGGTTCACTTATTGCTGCTGCTAGGCTATATAAAATACTTAATATTGCAAGTTTTATAATTGGTGTTATACAAATTCCTATTATTATAATTACTCCAATTACTCCAACGGCATTTTTTATTAATGATGTTGCTCCGTAATACTGTATCTACTGAGTCTCCTAGTGCTTTACCCACAACAGGTACAAAAGTTGATGTTGCTGTTTTTATCCCTTTTATAGTTATTCCATCTATACTACTTGTTAATGTTCCTTCTATTGAGAGTACTCCTACAAATATTGTTATAATAAATCCTAAACACCACACTGAACTGGATTTAAAGAATTTTGCTAATTTTCCTACTTGTACTTTGTCTGATAAATTTGACACTATATCTAATGCTGTTGAAACTACTATTATTGGTAATATTACAAGATTTACTATATTGCCAATTATAATTATTGAAAAAAATAGTACAGGTTGTATTACTGTAATTGTTGCTATTTGACCTGTTGCACTTATTAATGCTATTAGTATTGGTAATAAAGAATTCATAAATCCTACAAGATTAGTAATACTTTCACTTACTCCATTTATTATTTGAGAAAAATTACTTGTAATTAATGTAACAATTAGTATGTACTCTACAAAGTATGCTATTTTTGCAACATTTTCATTTCCTAAATTTTCTCCTATGTTTTTTAATATACTATGTATTACTATAATTATTAAAATAGTTCCTAATAGTGTAATTGATGAAACAATTTCACTTGCAAATAATTTTATTATACTTATTAATATTGTTTTGTTATTTATGTTTCCCTTCATTACTTCTGATAAGTAGTTATCTATATCTATTTCTGGGAATACTTCATTTGTATACTTTTTTCCTTCGCTTACAATTGCTGATAAATCTAGTACTTCTAATTGAGATTCTATAATAGCATCTGTTGCATAACTTGTTGGAGTTATTATATTAATTATTAATATAATTAAAAATAAAAGTTTCATAATAATTCCTTATTAAAATTTTCATGGTATTAGTTGCATAATAACTTCTAAAAGTGCTGATATTATTGGAATTGATATACTAATTATTATAATTTTTCCACCAAATTCAATTTTGTTTGCTACTGCTGTTTCTCCTGCATCTTTACATATACTTACTCCGAATTCAGTAAGAATTGCTATCCCTGTTATTTTCAATAATATAGAAAGATATGTTGCATTTATACCTGCTTTTTGACTAAGCGTAGTTAGCAATTGTATTATACCTAATAACTTGTCCAATACCATCAGTATTATGATAATTCCTGCACCCAAAGATACATATAATGCAAACTCTGGCTTGTACTGTTTGATGATAACTATTAATATTAATGATACTAGTCCTATGCCTATTATTTTTACAATTTCCATGTTTATCATTCCTTTATATAATAGCTATAAGTTGAAAATTGTTCTAACACTATTAAATAATGCACTAATTTCTTTAATTACCATAGAAAGAACAATTATTAATCCTGCTAATGTTGTCATCATTGCTTGATCTTCTCTTCCTGCTCTTACTAACACTTGGTGTAAAACTGCAACAAGAATTCCTATTGCAGCTATTTTAAAAAGTAAATCTATTTCCATACTTACTCACATTCCTTCCCAAGTTACAAATTGGATTGAAAGTTTTAACTATACTAATATAATTACAATTCCTAATCCAATAATCATACCTAATGTTCTATAAAGTTTTTCGTTTTTCTCACGTTCTATTTCTGCTTTTTTTATCTGATTTTCTAAAAAAGATGTTGTTAATTCTATTTGATTTAATTGTCCTTTTAAATCTGTTTTTCCTAATAATTTTCCTAAATTTTTTAGAATAGTTTTATCTTCTGAATTAATGTTTAAGATATCAGTATCCATTGCTATATTCCAAGCCTCACCTGCTGGTTTAAAGTTCATATTATAACTTGCTTTTCTAAATATCCCACTGATGTTTGTTTCCATACTTTCTGATATTTGATTAAAAATTTCTGGAATTGGTTCATATGTAAAGTTTATTTTTGTTTTAAATATATTAAGTGCATTTTTAAATTCTCTTAGTTCATTTATTCTATCTACATATCTTCTGGATTTTAATATTCCTATAATGGAACATGTTAAAAAAATTGCACTATAAATTAGTATTCTAATAAATAACATACTTTTATTTAGCCTCCTTGTAATTTTCTTCTATCAATTCATATATGCTTTTTATTTTTCCTTTTTCCCCTTGAGTATCTAATATTATTATTTTTTCTATAATATTTGTTTCTAGTAATTCTTTTAATATTGGATTTTTTAGAATATCTTTAAATGTTGAACCATGTGCTGTGAAAATTCCTTTTATTCCTGAACAAAAAGCTTCTTTTATAATTTCTGAATCTCCACTATTTCCTATTTCATCTGCACAAATTACTTGTGGCGACATACTTCTAATTAACATTTTCATTCCAAGCACTTTTGGTATATTATCTAATATATCTGTTCTTGTTCCTATATTGTTTTGAGATATTCCTCTATACAGTGAAGCTATTTCTCCTCTTTCATCAACCACACCTACATTTAATCCCGGAAAATTTATTTCTTCTATTCCTGTACTAATATTTCTTATTAAATCTCTTAGTAAGGTTGTTTTTCCCACTCCTGGTGGAGATACAATTAATGTATTATAAATACTTTTATTTTCTATATTTAAAACATATTTTAATATTTTATTGCTACATCCTAATACTTGCCTTGCTATTCTAAAATTTAAACTTGATATGTAATTTATATTAATTACTTTGTTATTTTCTATTACACAATTTCCTGTGATACCTACTCTATGTCCGCCTTTAATTGTTATATATCCATTGCAAATTTGATTTTGATATGAGTAAATTGAATTATTACAAATTCGTTGCATTATTTCTAAAATATCATTTGAATTAGTATATTCTTGCAAAACTTGTTCTTTGTTATTATATTTTAATATTATGGGATTATTATTTCTGAATCGTATTTCTTCTATTTGATTTAACTCTTTGTCTACTTGTCCATTAATGTATTCATTTATCTTTTTTGAGATTTTTACTGGAAAAAAATTAAATATCTCCTGCATATATTCTCCTTAAATACTTCTCTTAAGAATTATATGCTGAAGATATTTGTTTTAGAACTAATTATTATATCTCTATTGATATAATATCATTATCTTTTAAATTAAGTTTTTCTCTAAAGTTTATATCTGAAACAATTTCTACAATATCAGTATTATGGTCTCCCATATTATTGGCATTTTTTTCTGCTCTTACTATAAATGCTTTATGTACAAATTGATTTTTTTCATCTCTTATATTACAAGTTTGTATCAAGACATTTTGGGTTCCTCCAAATTCATTTGGCTTTATAATTATATCTGGAACTACTGTATATCCTTCTTTTAATTTGATATTCAAAGTCCCTGGGAACAGCTTCATATCTAGTTTTTTTTGAAATACATCTTCTATTTTTTTGACCCACATTTTGGCTGTTCCTAACCCACTTATTACATTTCCTGCTAAAATCATTGTTTTTTCCTTTCTTTTCTTTTTGTAATTTTTGTGTAATATTTTTGACATATTGTTTGGTTTTTGTAATTTTGTTGTAACAAAACTCGTTTTTATGTTACCTCACCTTTCTACATTTTTTTATTCACTTTTCCTGTGGAAACTGTGGATAACTCTGTGAGTAATTCTAAATGCTGACTTTTTTTGTCGATTTTTTTGTCTTAAAAAACGTGTTTGTCTGGTAGGATATTTTAATAATTTTTTAAGATTGATTATGTTTACAGTACACATGTTTATTTTTAATTATATAAAATATAAACATAAAAATATTATAATTTCTATAATTAAAATCATTGGAAATCCTATTACAAATCTTATTTTTCTATTTTTGTGTCTAAATGTATACATTCCTGCAATACCACCTATTCCACCACCTAGAAATACCAATGTAAATAATGTTTTTTCTGGTATCCTCCAATTTGCTCTTTTTGCCTTATGCTTGTCTAACCACATTACAAAAAAAGTTATTATATTTATTATTAACAAGTATATTAATATTATTTTTATATTTTCATTTACTATTTCTCTCATTTTTCCCTCTTTATTATTTTCTAAAAAAGTAAGAGACCAAGCAGAATGGTCTCTTTATTGTGGCAAGAGCCACTATCTCTTTATCTTATTTGTTGTTTACTAAATCTTTTAATGCTTTACCAGCTTTAAATACTGGAGCTTTAGATGCAGGTATTTTGATTTCTTCTTTAGTTTGTGGGTTTCTTCCTTTTCTAGCTGCTCTTTTTCTTACTTCAAAAGAACCGAATCCTACTAATTGAACTTTTTCTCCTTCTTGTAAAGCTTCTGTTACAACATCTACGAATGCATTAACTGTTGCTTCAGCTCCTTTTTTTGTTTCTCCTGTTTTTGCAGCTACTGCTGCGATTAATTCAGCTTTGTTCATTTAAAATTACCTCCTATAAAGTTTTTCTTTTTAGTGTAGAAAGCATCTACTATTTAGATAATTCGCCATTATTGGCTAAAATCCTTCTTTTTTTTCACTTTTGTAATAAAAATTCCTTATTTTTAAGCTTTTTTATTTCAAAAGCTGTTTTCATATATCTAAATAGCATTATTATGTTAATTAAGCATACTATTATATGGCTTATTAAGGTAGAAATAATTGCTCCATATATACCAATTGTTTCTATCTTTAATAAAAATGTATTTAATATTAGTTTTGTTATACATCCAATACTTAATGAAATAATCATAATTTTAAATTTGCCTAATCCTTGTATAACTCCTGTTATAGTTTGTGTTAATACTACAAAAATTATGCTCCATGAGCTTAATTTTAACATATTTGCTCCTGCAGATGCATTTGGGAATAACACTTTTAATATAAAATCCGCAAATATATAAAGACCTAAACTACATGTGCTTCCAATTATTAGTGTTGCTAATAGTGAAAATTTTATTTTTTTCTTTGCTGATTTGTAATCTTTTTTTTCTACTGCTGCTGATATTGCTGGTATTAAAGTTATTGCAAATGCCATATTGAATGAAAATGGTAAATTTATAAGTGTGTCTATTTTTCCTGTTAATATACCATATTGAATTTTTGCCTGCTCTAATCCAACAAATTCACTTATATTTTTTACTATTGTAAATGCATCAATCGTTTTATTCATTGCTCCTAATAATGAACTTATTGAAATTGGCATTGTAACCCAAAATATCGTTTTTATAACTGTTTTTATTCGTTCTTGTTTTTGTTCAACTGAAGTTAATACTTCCTTCCATATCTGTTTTTTATTTTTTAGATAACATATATATAAATATGCACAGCTAAATACTGTACCAAGTGTTGTTGCAATTGAAGCTACTCCTACCATTATAATAGTATTTTTTCTGGATATATTTGAAAATATTTCTACAAATATTATTGTGGAAATTGTTTTAAATATTTGCTCCATTGATTGTGAATTTGCTGTAATTGAAATTTTTTCTCTTCCATTGAAGTATCCTTTAAGTACTGCTTCTATACTAACAAAAAATATAGATGGTGATAATGCTATAAGGCTAATTTCCGCTTCTGGAATTCCTAAATAATTACATGAAATTATATGAGCATAAAAAAATAATATACAACTTCCTAAAAATCCCAATCCTCCAAAGAGTATAAATGCTATTTTAAATATTCTATATGCTCCTTTGTTATCTCCTTTTGCTACTTTTGATGAAATGAGTTTTGAAATGGCATTTGGAACACCTATTGACGTTATTGCAAGAAGTATTGCATAAATTTGAAATGCTGATGCGTATATTGCATTTCCTTCATCACCAAATCCTGATTTATTTGTAAGATATAGTTTATATATTAATCCTGTGATTTTGATAATGCACTGTGATACTATTAAAATAAAAATGCTATATATAAAACCATGTTTTTTCTTCAACAAAATTTTACTCTCCATGGTAATATATATGCATCATTATTTTATATTATTTGTTATGTTTTTATTATATTAGTATTTTTACACAATAACATCTCTTTTTAATAAATTGTTGTGAATAACACCTAACCCAATAAATGTGCTTTTATTGTAAATTCTATATACTGCTTCTGGCTGATTAAATGTTAATTGTACGCCATTTAAAAAAAGATTTAATTTATAATCATTTAATTCTATTTTTTCGCATTTTCTAAATATTTCTTCAATACTGATTATATTTTTTTCTATAAGTATAGAGTTGTTTCTTATTTGCTCTATAGTTACTGATTTTTCAATATGAAAATTATCAACCTGTATTCTTTCTAAACTGTTCATATATCCAACTGTTCCAAGTGTTTCTGCAATATCTTCACATAGTGTTCTTATGTATGTTCCTTTTGAACATTTAACTTTAAATTTTATATTATTATTTTCATATGAAAGTAAATTGATTGAAAATATTTCTATTTCTCTCTGTTCTAATTTTATGTCTTGTCCAGTTCTTGCATATTCATATGCTTTTTTTCCATTTATTTTTATTGCTGAAAATTTAGGAGGTGTTTGTTTTTGTTTTCCTAAAAATTTAGTTAAAACTTCTTGAATTTTTTCTGGCTGATTTTTTTCTGCATTTCTAGTTTCTATTATTTCTCCTTCACTATCTCCTGTTGTTGTTTTTTCTCCTAATTTTATTTCTGCAATATATGTTTTATCATGTTCTATTAGGTACTTTGATATTTTAGTTGCATTTCCTATTAGAATTGGTAATACTCCTGTTGCATTTGGGTCTAGTGTACCTGTGTGTCCTACTTTTTTTATATGTAATTCTTTTCTTATTATATTTACTATGTCATGTGATGTATATCCTTTTGGTTTGTTAATTATTAATACTCCATCCATATTTTCTCCTATTAATTTATACAACAAAACTCAAAAAGGAATTTCCATTTGGTTAAATGTTCATGAAAGAAGTATGATTATCACTTTCTTTCAATGAACAAAATCCAAACTTCAATTATTTTTTGAGTTTATTTTAAGTGTTTTTTGCATTCATTTATAATTTTTTCTTTTGCCTTATTTAAATGCATATTTGTTATTGTTCCCCCTGCTGCTCTTATATGTCCTCCTCCATTGAATAATAAGCTTATATCTGCAACATTTACATAGTTGTTTGATCTTAAAGATATTTTATAATTATTTTTTTCTGTTTCTCTTAGGAATATAGATATTTCTACTCCTTCTATATCTCTTCCCATTTCTACTATTCCATCATGATCTTCTGAACCAGCCTTTTTTTCGTCTTCTTGAAGTATATATGTGTATGCTATTTTTCCTTCTTCTAATAGTTCTATTCTGTTCATGGCTATTTTTCTAAGCTCAAATTTTTCTTTTGAAATTGTTTGTAAAACAGTTTTATATGTTTCAGAAACATTAACACCTTTATTTAGTAATTCTGCAACAAACTCAAATGTTTCTGCTTTAACTCCTGGATATTTAAAACCACCTGTATCTGTTATTATTCCTGTTAATAAACATGTTCCTATATCTTTTGTTATTTCTACTTCTAATGCTTTTAAAACAGTTATTAATATTTGGCAACATGCTGGTGCTGTTGGGTCAACAAAGTTGTAATCTCCAAACATTGTATTTATTCCATGATGGTCTATACATATTCTGCAATTTGCATCTTCAAAATAATTTGTAAAACCATTTAATCTTTTTATATCTCCACAGTCTAAAGCAATAGCCAAATCATAAGCTTCCATTGCTCCTTCTTTTTTTATTTCTGTTGCTCCTGGTAGGAATTCAAATGTTTTTGAGTATTTTGGGATAACTACATCAACAGTTTTGCCCAATTGCTTAAGTGCTAAATATAATGATAAACTACTTCCTATTGCATCTCCATCTGGAATGTCGTGTGTTAATATGACTATATTTTTAGCACTATATATTTCTTCTTTTATATTATCTAATGTCATTATTACCTCTCTTTTCTGATAATTTTCATTATCTATTAGTTATCTTCTGGTTTTTTTATATCTTTCATTATTTTTTCTAAAATTGTATCTATTTTTTCTCCATATACTAGGCTTTCGTCTAATTCGAATACAAATTCTGGTGTTACTCTTAAATTCATATTTTGAGCTATTCTGCTTCTTATAAATCCAGAAGCAGCTTTTAGCCCTGCTAATGTTTGTTTAATATTTTTTGAATTTAAAATACTTACACTTACTCTAGCATATTTTAAATCTGGTGAAGTTTTTACTTTTGTAACACTTATCATTCCTGTTACATTTGAATTCTTCACTTCATAGTTAATTATATTACTTAACTCTCTTTTTAATTCCTCATTTACTCTAGCCATTCTGTTAGAGGTATTATTATTTTTTTGCATAACTAACTCTTTCCTTCTTTATTTTATTTCTTCCATGATGTATGCTTCTATTATGTCGCCTTCTTTTATGTCATTGTAGTTTTCTAATTGAATACCACATTCATAACCTGCAGCTACTTCTTTTGCATCATCTTTCATTCTTTTTAATGAAATTAATTTTCCTTCATAGATAACTACATGGTCTCTTAAAAGTCTAACTCCTGCATTTCTTGCTACTTTTCCAGTTGTTACATAGCATCCTGCAATAGTTCCCACATTAGATATTTTGAATGTTTGTCTTATTTCAGCATTTCCTATTACAACTTCTTTATAAACTGGGTCTAACATACCTTTCATTGCTGCTTCAACATCTTCTATTGCATTATATATTACTGAATAAACTTTTATTTCTACTTCATCTTTTTCTGCCATGTCTTTTGCTAAAGGTTCTGGTCTTACATTAAATGCGATTATTATAGCATTTGAAACTTTTGCAAGTGTTACATCTGTTTGTGTAACAGCTCCTACATTTGCATGTATTACTTTAACTTTTACTTCATCATTAGATAATTTTTCTAATGATTGTTTTACTGCTTCAACTGAACCTTGAACATCAGCTTTTACGATTAAATTTAGTTGTTTTAGATTTCCTTTTGCTATTTGGTTGAATAAGTCATCTAAAGTTACTCTTGTTGTTGCATTTAATGCTTTGTCTCTTGCTTGATTTTTTCTCTTTTCTATTAAGTGTTTTGCTGTTTTTTCATCTTCAACTTCATAGAAAGTTTCTCCTGCTTCTGGAACTTCAGTAAGACCTGTTATCTCTACTGGTGTAGATGCTGTGGCTTTTTTTACTTTTCTACCCTTTTCATCTGTCATTGTTCTTATTCTTCCTATTACTGAACCAACTATTATAGTATCTCCAGCATCTAATGTACCACGTTGTACAAGCATTGTTGCAACTGCTCCTTTTGATTTGTCTAATTTTGCTTCTATTACAACACCTTTTGCTTGTTTGTTAGGATTTGCTTTAAGTTCTTTCATATCTGCTACTAGTAGTACCATTTCTAATAGGTTATCAATATTTATTTTTTTCTTTGCTGAAATTGGTACAAATATTGTATCTCCTCCCCATTCTTCTGGTACTAATTCATATTCCATTAATTCTTGTTTTACTCTATCTACATTTGCACCTTCAACATCTATTTTGTTGATAGCAACAACTATTGGTATTCCTGCTGCTTTGGCATGGTTTATAGCTTCGACTGTTTGTGGCATTACACCATCATTTGCTGCTACTACTAATATTGCAATATCTGTTATTTGTGCACCTCTTGCACGCATAGCAGTAAATGCTTCATGTCCTGGTGTGTCTAAGAATGTTATTTCTCTATCATTAATTTTTACTTTGTATGCACCTATATGTTGTGTTATTCCTCCTGCTTCACCTTCAATTACATTTGTTGACCTTACTGCATCTAAAAGTGATGTTTTACCATGGTCTACATGTCCCATAACAACAACAACTGGTGGTCTTGGAACTAAATCTTCCTCTCTGTCTTCACTATCATCAAATAGAATATCTTCGTCTGTAATTACTTCTTTTTTATGTGCTGTTACTCCAAATTCCTGTGATACTAAGAAAGCTGTGTCAAAATCAATTTCATTATTTATTGTTGCCATAATTCCAAAATCTAATAATTTTTTTATAATTTCTCCACTTGTCTTTTTTAGTTCTGTGCTTAAGTCTTTTACTGTTATTCCATCTGGTATAGTTATATCTGTTAATTGGAATATTTTTTGTTTTGTTCTGTTTTCATCAGTAGAAGCTTTCTTTTTAATCTTCTTACCTCTTGTTGTTGATAAATCATAATAATCTAGCATTGAACCTTCTGAGAACATGTTTGAAAGTCCTCTTTCTTGTTTTAAGTCTTTTAGTTTATGGCTACTAATTTCATCATAATTGTTTCTTCTAGATTTGTTGTTTTTCTTATTTGTTCTATTTTCATCATATTTATTATTAACTTTTTGCTTATCAATAGCTTTGTTTGCATATTCTCTTCCTGTTTCTTTTTCTGGAACATCATTTGTCATGATGTTTCTAATATTTTTTTCAATTCCCTTTTCATCTAAATTTTTATTTTGTCTATTATAATTGTTGTAATTACCATTGTTTCTGTTAAATGGTCTATTGTTTCCATTATTATAATTTTGTCTATCTCTATTAAATGGTCTGTTTTGATTATTATTTCTATCATTATTGAAATTTCTATTATTTGGGTTATTTCTATTAAATGGTTTGTTTTGATTATTATATGGTCTGTTATATCCTTGATTATCTCTATTATATGGTCTGTTTCCTTGTGTTTCTTTATTTCCGAAATTTCTATTTTGATTATTATTATTATTATATTGTTGTTGGTTTTCTACTTTAACTGTTGTTTTCTCATCATTTACTATGTCTTTTTTCTCTTCTTTTTCTTCTATTTTTTGAGGTGACACATTATTTTCCTTTTCTGAGATTATTTCTTTTTTTACTTCTTCTTTCTTTACTTCTTTTGTTTCTTGTTCTATTGTTTCTGAAGTAGTAGTTGTTGTTGTTGTTTTAGGTTCTTCTTTTTTGTTACCAAATAATTCACTTATATTAAGTGGTTTTGTTTGTTTATTTCTATATACTATATTATAATCTTGTTTTCTTTCACGTTCTACAAAACCGATTCCTCTATCTTGATGATTATCTTTTCTTACCTCAGTTTGTTTTTTTACTGGTTCATTCATTATTACTTGTCTTCTAATAATAACTGGTGCATCTTTACTTTTTTCTTTTACTTCTTTTTTAGCTTTTTCTTTTTGATTATCTTTATGCGCAAATGCTGCTTCTATTCTTTTTGCCTCTTCTTCCTCTACACCACTTAAATGTGTTTTTACATTCATTCCTAGTTCTATTGCTTTATCTAGAACTTCTTTACTACTTAAATTTAAATTTTTAGCTATCTCATGAATTTTGATTTTAGCCATTAAATATCACCTCCATTTTGTTTATCATTTTGAATAGTTCCTGTTTCTTTCTTATCAATAATTACACCCCTTATATCCTCATAGAAATCTTCACTAATTATTGTGTTTAATTTTTTTTCTATTTTTTTTGTTTTTATAGCTTTATCTAGACATTCTGGTTTATAACATAAATATATTCCTCTGCCTTCTTTTTTACTATCTTTATCTATACTTATTTCATTATTTTTTGTATATGCTATTCGTAATAACTCATATTTATTTTTTTTGCTATTACATGCTATACATGTTCTTGTAAATGCTTTTTTTTCTTTATTCATCTTTTCCTTCTTCTATATTTTCTTCTTGATTATTTTGTGCTTCTAATATTTGTCTATATTGTGATTCACTCTTTATGTCTATTTTCCAATTTGTAAGTTTTACTGCCAAACGTGCATTTTGTCCAGCTTTTCCTATTGCTAAAGATAATTCTTCATCACTTACTATAACTTCTGCAAATCTTTTCTCTTCGTCAATATCTATTGCCATTACATGTGATGGTAATAATGCTGCTGAAATAAATATTGCTGGGTCTTCATTCCATTCTATTACATCGATTTTTTCTCCATGTAATTCATTTATAATATTTTGTATTCTTATTCCTCTTGAGCCAACACAAGAACCAACTGGGTCTATATCTGGATTATTTGAGTAAACAGCTACTTTGCTTCTGCTACCTGCATCTCTAGCTACTGCTTTTACTTCTATAATTTTCTCATATATTTCTGGTATTTCTAATTCAAATAATTTTTTCACAAAATCTGGATGACTTCTTGTTACTAGTGCTTGAGGAACACCTTTTAATCCTTTTCCTACATTTAGTACATATGATTTTATTTTGTCGTTTACTTTATATGTTTCTGTAGGTATTTGTTCTTTTGCAGGCATTATTCCTTCTAATTTTCCTAAATCTAATATTACTGCTCCTTTGTCTGCTTTTTGTATTATACCTGTTACAATTTCCCCTTTTCTTTCATTATATTCATCAAATATTAGGTCTCTTTCAGCTTCTCTTATTTTTTGTAATACTTGTTGTTTTGCTGTTTGTGCTGCTATTCTTCCAAAATCTTTTGGCATTATCTCAATATTTATAATATCTCCAACTTTTGCCTTTTTTTCTATATTTTTAGCCATATCTAATAATATTTGTGTATTACTATCTGTTAATTCTTCTACAACTTCTTTTTGTGCATAAATGTGTATTTCTCCTGTTTTTCCATCCATCTCTATTTTTACATTTTCTGCTGAATCAAAGTTTCTTTTATATGCTGAAGCCAATGCTGTTTCTAATGATTCTAAAATATACTCTTTGCTTATTCCTTTTTCTTTTTCTAGTTCATCTAGTGCCATTATTAGTTCTCTGTTCTCGTTATTTTTTTTCATTTTTATCTCCTCCTAATTCCAAGTATACACTGTTTTTATTTGTGCAATATTTGTTCTTGGTAATTTTATTATCTTATCTAAATTTTCAATTTCTACATTTTCTACATCAAAGCTTTTTAAAATTCCAACATATTGTTTTTGGTTTTCTATTGGTTTAAACAATTTTACTGATACTTTGTTTTCTAAGTTTTCTTGTAAATGCTTATCTTTTTTTAAGACTCTTTCTATTCCTGGTGAAGAAACTTCTAAAAAATATTGTTCTTTGATATAATCTGCTTGGTCTAGAATTTCTGTTATATTATTACTTACAAGTTCACAGTCATTTAAGTCTATTCCATTCTCTTTATCAATATAAACTCTTAAGTAATAATCTTTGCCTTCTTTTACATATTCTACATCATATAGACTATATCCAAGGTCTTCTATTTTTGATGTTATTAAGTCTTCAACTTTCTCTTCAATTTTTGCCAATTTTTTATTCTCCTTTTCATAAGTTAAGAGTGGGATTTTTCCCACTCTTAAGCCATTTATATTCAATTGCTATATTATTATAATACAAATACTTGAAAAAATCAAGTAAAATTAGAAAATTCCTTCAAATTTTTCCCAATTGGGGACAGGTTTAATACTTTCTTCCATGCATTTCATATTAATTCTGTCCTAATGTTGGCAGATAAGAACTCCGTTCTGGTTTTTATCCATTTGCATTAACCAACATCATTCATTACTTACACCAACTTCAGGTCCATTTATTTTTGGTGGAATTTCATCCTTTAGGCAAACTACTGGACATATCCCCATTTCAAAGCCATATATTCTGTCTTGCTGTGACTCAAACATAGGAATACCTGAATGAATTATTGGTTCATTTCCTGGTCCAATTACAATGCCAATTCCAAATGCCACAGAAGCCCATTGCGTTACTCCAATTCCACTAGAAGCTAACCAGTAAGGTGTCCAATCACTATTAATATCATAAAATATTGTGTATGCTTCTGTTAGTGATATATATGTTTTTGATTTAGTTGTTGGATTTACTAAATAGTATGGTGATTCTGCCATATATCCGTATCCATCTATTTTATATTCACCTAATTTAGCTTCTGTGTTTGTTCCATCTGGTGTGTTTGTTCCATTTGCTTTTATATCATCCCATATTGGTAAATCTTTTATTTGTGTATTAAATCCATTTGTCTCATAAAGTGTTCCATCGGATGTCATATATGTTCCACCAGTTGGTTTATATTGAAAGCAATTGTTTATATCTTCTATTTTTATACTCCTTGCTTCTCCATATCTACTGCTACTATATAATTCTTTGCATATTTTATTTAATATCTCTACACCATTGTTATATCCCTCTGCCCCAGCTAAATATAATAGCGTTTCTGTAGGATTCACTCTTTTTATTAGTAATGTTTCATTTGTTCCATTTCCATCTCCATCTTCTATTCCTAATACCTTCCAATAATTGCCTGCTTCTTGAGTAAATGTTTGATTTCCTTCATCTCCACTTTCTGTAGCTGTTACTGTTACTGTTTGGCTTGTTGTATCTGGTGTATATCCTAGATAATCTCCTATTACTAAACTTAATCCACAATGGCTACAGGTTAGATTATCTCCTGCTCTATACCAATTGTGTTCATCTCGCTGGCTTACCACATCATCTAATATTCCACTTAATTCATCTACTCTATCTTGTGTGTTTGATACTTTTGCATTTGTATCATCTACTGCTCTTTGTGCATTATTAAATAATCCTCCATTTACTGCTATGTTCATTGTTACTCCTGTTAGTATCAATAGGATGATTATTGTTATTATTAATGCTATAAGTGTTATTCCTTTTGTGTTTTTCATTTTTTCTCCTCCTTTGTTGATTAGTTATATATTATCATATTAAAAATGTCTTTTCGCATCGTCTGAAAATTTATTCGTTTTTTATATTTCGTTAACTATTTCTTTCATATATTCTTCTATCTCATCTGCCATCTCTTCTTCTGTTTCAATTGCATTTTGGTATGTTACTTCTCTATTACCAAATAAGTATGATTGATACATTTGTGTTATTGTTGCAAGCAAAGTTACTAAAATAGTTATTGCTACATATATTGATATTAATACCATTCCTTTTTCGTTTTTCATTTATATCTCCCCTTTATATTTATATATTATCACAATAAAATTTAATAGACAATATATTAAATAAAAAAATAATTATAATTTGTTTATATTATTTAAACACCTAGTTGATTTTACAAGCAACAGCTCCCTTGCTAAGGGAGCTGCTGATATGATAGTATAATCTTATTCGTTTTCTAAAGATACTACACTAGATGTTCTCGGGAAAATTGCTCTTTTTTAAATTTTATCTATTATTATTCTTTTTTCTTCTTTGCATTTTTCTTTTATACTATCTGCTCTATATGAAATTATTTTGTATTCGTTTTTTCCGTCAAATCTTATTTTTATTGCTTTTGTATAATCGTTTTCTTGCATTTCATGTTTTTCTTCTATTATTAAACTTGCCTTAGTTTCTTCTAATGTTTTGAATGTTGTCATGAATCCTATTCCGCTTCCTCCTGTTTCTTTGTGTGTAGTTGCTCTTTCTAGTCCTAATTTTAGTAATGTGTTTATTTCAAATTCTATTCCACTATCACATACGCATAACTCATAACATTCTTCCTTTATTCCTAAAATTGTTAATATACTTTTGTATTTATTATCACTTGAATTTATTGCAATTATTGCATTTCTTAACAAATCTCCTATTAATGTTTCTAGTTTATTTGTTGGTATTATGTTATTTACTAAATAATATATTTCTCCTTGTATTTGCAGTTTAAAATCTATATTATTGTTCTTACATTCTGATTGCATATAACTAAACATATCATCTAGCTCTGGTATGCTTGTTAATTGTAATTTCTCTTTTCCTTTTATATTTTGTAAATTTTGAGAATATTCTTTTGTTAGATTTTCTATTCTATCTAAAATACCTATATCATTACTTGTTTCAGATGTGAATTCTTTTACCTTTAATTCTAATGCTTTTTGCCTATTATAGAATTCGTGATTTATTCTACTTATTTCATATTTTTCATTTGAGAGTTTTCTGATGATATTGTCTTTTTCTTTTAGTTCTGTTTCATATTGTTTTACTGTATCATGTAATAATTTTTGTTTGTAATGCATAACGAAAGTTTTTTGAATAATTAATATCATCATAATGCCTAGCGAAATGAGAGTTATAAATAGCGGTTTTATGAGTTCTGCATTTCCATGATAATTACCAAATAGGCTATACACTAGTATTATTACTATACTTATATTTATCATTATAATATCAACATACTCATTGTTTTTATTCTTTTGCAAAAAATATAAACCTTTTTTATATCTTTTGATTTTAAATAATAAATATATTATAATTCCCTGAAATAAAATAATACTCATAACTTCTATTAAGGTATCATGCATTTCTACTGGATTACAAAATATATAACTCAATGACATTGCTATTCCAAAAGTAATAAAACATATCGATAATGATATTAAAACAGTTATCATTGGTAAACTTGTTTTATTACTAGTAATTTTTTCAGTAAATATGCTTAATATTGCAAAAAGTGCAATGAAAGCAAACATAGCACTTATATAGTATTTTGTAACTATAAACACTATTGAAATTATTGTAGCAAATACAATGGTTAACAATATATTTTTTATTGAATATTTTTGATAATTAAGCAATTTTAATATTATAAAACATGTAAATATTACAATAAAATAATTTTTAATAATAAAGTTTATTAAGTCTATATTCATATCTACTATTCCTTGGTTCTTATTTTTTTAGATTATACACTATAATCTAAAAGTATTCAATATAGTTATTTAATTTAACAATTCATAAAAATAAATGATTGAATAAATAATTCAATCATTTATTTTTATGAATTATAAGCCCATCCAATATTTTACCCATTCCCAAAAGCTCATATTTTCCACCTCCACTTTTTCTAGTTTTGATACTAAAAAAATATCACTTATACTGGCTTGTATAAGTGATTTGTGAAAGTCTATTTTTATAACATTTTTTTACATTTTATTAATTTAAATGATTAAATCTGCTTTTTTATTTTATCAACATAATAGTATATAAATTCTGTTGGAGTTGGTATCCCTGTTTCGTAGTTTATTCTTGCTGTATAATATGTACTTAAATCTTCTAATGGAGATACTCTCCATGCATGTAGTATTGCATTTTGCATTGCTCTACTTATAGTACTGTTTGATTTTTTGTATTTCTTTACTAGATATTGAATTGTAGTTATTCTGCTATCATCATTCCCATTTTCTATTATGTAATAAATTGAGTCAAATAAATATTTTCTGCCCTGTAAATATGTTGCAATTCCTATCAAATCAAGTTCATGATTTATTTTATCAGCAATTATATCTTTTTCTTTATCATCTTTGGCTATTACATTTGCTGTTGTATTACTTTTATATCCATTTAACAGTAATAGGGTATTTATTACATTTTCTTGAGAATAATTATTTTGCTTTTTATAAAATATAAATTCTACTTTATTTTGATGTAGAAAATCATATACAGTATCTGAACATATATTGGTTGTTACAACTATTTTGGGTCTGTCTTTTAGATTTAATTTATTAAGTGCTTCAATAAAATCAAATCCTGTTCCACTGCCATTTCCTTTATTCAATTCTAAATCTAAGATTATCCCATCTGGTTGATATTGTTTTACATATTTTATTCCTTCAATATCAGAATCTGTAATTGCTACAAATTCTATGTCCGTTCTTTTGTCTGCAATTTTCTTATAAATATTGCATTCACTTACATCATCTTCTATTAATAATAGTTTCATATATTTGTTCCCCATTTTTTATTACATTTTATTTTTGTAATATATTATCATATTTTTTCATGTTTTTCCATAAAAAATCACTACTACTTTTCAGTTTTTTGCTTATTTTTAGCTTTACAATAAACCCATAGTAAAATTGAACCAAAATATAAAAAGAAAAAGAGTGATATTTATATGAAAAAAGAAATTGGAGCAAGAATTAAATGTATTCGTGAGCAAATGGGATTAACTAAAGAAGCTTTTGCTAAATCGTTAGGTGTGTCTGGACAATATCTTGGTATTGTAGAACGAGGTGAAAGCTGTTTGTCTGTTAATAAGTTGAAAATTTTGTGCGATTTAACAGGCTTGTCTGCTGATTATATTTTATTTGGAAAAGATGAAACAATTGTTAATAAAACTAAAGAAACTTTAACTGATTTTAGTCAAGACCAAATTCAAACTGGTTGTGAATTATTGCAAAAACTTGCCGTTTTTATTAAAAACAATGAATTTTAAATATTAATAAAATGACTAAAAGACAGATATTTCTATCTGTCTTTTAAAATATTGGTTTATTTACATTCTGGTTTTGTTTCTTCTTCAAAACATGGTTTATAGTCTTTGCATTCCATTTTTACACCTTTTAAGCATTTACCTGCTCGTTTTCCCTCTGTACAAATTTTTGTATGTTTTATTTTGCTAGCCCAAATTTGTACTTCATATGATTTGTCTGGACATAAAGGTCCAAATACAAATTCTCCATGCTTATCTGTAAAAGTATGAGATACTGGTTTTCTTTCATTTTTTCCATACTCATCAGATACCTCTATTAGTTTTACAACTGCATCTTCAACTGGTTCTTTATAACAATCTCTAACGATTCCATAAATAACATTTCTATTATCTTCTGGAAGATTGATTTCTAAATCAAATTGTTTTCCTTTTTCTATAAATCCATCAACTTTAACATCTGCACAATCTTTTTTGTCTTCAAAATCCATCTTATACACCCTTTCTATTATTAGTAAATCAAAATATTTCTCTTTACTAATAATATTATATGCTGGGCTTGTAAAAATGTTAAAGATATATGATTTAAATATTGTAAATATATGTTGCTTCTAAGTCTGCTTCATGTAGATAAAGTGCTAATGGGTATTTTTTATATGCCTGCCCTAGTGTTCCATATTGTTCTTTTGGTTCTGAAAATCCCATGTGCCAACGTATTGCATATTTTTCTTCATTTGTTAGTTTTATGAATTCAGTAATCATCATCACTGATTTTTCTCCATGTCCATATGGAATTGTATCTTCTATTGTATAATATGGCACTTTTTCCCATTCGCCTTTACTATTTTTTGCATTCCTATAATCAGTTTTATAGAAATTCACTTTGCAAATATCATGTAATATTGCTACTATTACAAGAGTTTCTTCGTTCACTTCTAGATTATGAAATTTTATTTTGTCTTTTAATATTTCATAAACTTTATAGCTATGTTCTATTAGTCCGCCTTTATATGCTCCATGATATCTTGTGCTTGCTGGTGCTTCGTAAAAATCTGAACTTTCTAAAAATGCTTTTAGGTCTTCTATTCCATTTCTATTTATTTGATTTAATAATTCTTGTATTTTTTCTTTCATTTTTTATTCCTCTTTTTTCTTATGCTGTTTCTTTTTTGGTTTTGTCAATTTTTTTCTTTCTTACAATTCCTTTTCTTTGTCCTTTATCTATTGTTTCATCTAGAATTAATTTTGGTTCTTTTTTATTTTCTACTGTTTCTCTTGTTATAATGCATTTTTCAATTCTAGCATCTGTAGGAACATCAAACATAATGTCTCTCATTATGTCTTCTATTATTGAACGTAATCCCCTTGCACCTGTATTTCTTTGAATTGCTTTATCAACAATTGCACTAAGTGCATCTTCTTCAAATTCTAGTTCTACTCCATCTAATTCTAGTAATTTTTTATATTGCTTAATTAGAGCATTTTTTGGTTCTGTCATTATTTTTACCAATGCATCTCTATCTAATTCATGTAATGTAGCTATTATTGGCAATCTTCCTACAAATTCTGGAATTAAGCCAAATTTTAATAAATCTTGTGGTAATAATTGGTCAAATATTTCATATTTCTTTTGCTCTGATTTACTTTCTATTTGTGCTCCAAATCCCAATGATTTTTTATTTGTTCTATCTTTTACTATTTTTTCTAATCCTTCAAATGCTCCTCCACATATGAATAATATATTTGTAGTATCTATTTGTATAAATTCTTGATGTGGATGTTTTCTTCCTCCTTGTGGTGGTACAGAAGCAACCATTCCTTCAACTATTTTTAATAATGCTTGTTGAACTCCTTCTCCACTTACATCTCTTGTTATTGAAGGATTTTCTGATTTTCTTGAAATTTTATCAATCTCATCTATATATATAATACCTTTTTGTGCTTTTGCTATATCATAACCTGCTGCTTGAATAAGTTTTAAAAGGATATTTTCTACGTCTTCTCCTACATACCCTGCTTCTGTTAGTGTTGTTGCATCTGCAATTGCAAAAGGTACATTTAAAATCTTAGCTAATGTTTGTGCAAGAAGTGTTTTACCAGAACCTGTTGGTCCTAATAATAGAACATTACTTTTTTGTATTTCTACATCATCTATTATTTCTTTGCAATTAATTCTTTTATAATGATTATATACTGCAACTGATAATGTTTTTTTGGCTTCATCTTGACCTATAACATAGTCATCTAATATTTTTTTGATTTCTGCTGGTGTTGGAATTTCGTCAGTAGATACATCTTCATATCCTAAATCTTCTTCATATGCGTCATTTTCAATAATACTGTTACATACATTAATACATTCATCACAAATATATACTGATTTAGGTCCAGCAATAATCCTTTTTACCATCTCTTGTGCTTTTCCACAAAAAGAACATCTTATATCATTTAAATCTTTTTTATTTGCCATTTAATCCCTCCTAATTTCTATGGTCAAAAATTCCGTCTATTAATCCGTATTCTAAAGCTTCTTGTGCTGTCATGTAATTATCTCTTTCTGTATCTTTTTCTATTTGTTCTAGTGGTTTTCCTGTTCTTTCACTTAATATTCTATTTAATTTATCTCTAGTTCTTACCATATGGTCTGCATGAATTTTTATTTCTGTTGTTTGTCCTGAAAGTCCTCCTCCTGCTATTAATGGTTGATGTATTAATATTTCTGAGTTTGGTGTTGCAAATCTTTTTCCTTTTGTTCCTGCTGATAATAGCACTGCACCCATACTTGCTGCCATACCTACACATATTGTAGATACTGGGCATTTAATATAATTCATTGTATCATAAATTGCCATTCCATCTGTTATAGAACCTCCTGGGCTATTTATATAGAATGATATTTCTTTGTCTGGGTCTTCTGATTCTAAGAATAATAACTGTGCTACTACTAAACTAGCTGTTGTTTGGTTAACATCTTCACTTAAAAATACTATTCTATCTTTTAATAATCTTGAAAATATATCATATGATCTTTCTCCTCTGCTTGTTTGTTCAAGCACATAAGGTACTAAACTATTTTTTTCCATAATACTTTCCTCCTATATACATTTAATAGGGCGAGTTTATATAAGCTTCACCCTATTGTTTTTTGTTATTTAATTTTAGCATTATCAACTATGTATTTAACTGTTTTCTCTGTTTTTAAGTTGTCTTCTACATATTTATTTAGTTGTACATTATTTTTTGCGTCTTCTTCTTTTTGTCCGTACATTTTAGCCATTTCTTTTACTTTATCTGAAATTTCTTCTTCTGTTACTTCTATTTTTGCAGCTTTTGTAATTGCTTCTAATACTAAATTAACTTTAACTTGTCTTTCAGCTTGTTCTTTACATTCATCTCTAAATTCTTGTTTTGTTTTTCCTACCATTTGTAGGTATTGGTCTAATTGCATTCCTTGATAGCTTAATCTTGTAGAAAAATCTTGTTCCATATTATCTATTTGTGTTTCTATCATTCCTGAAGGGATATCTACTTTTGCTTCTTTGCAAACTGCTTCAATAGCAGCTTCTTCTGTTTCATATTTTGCTCTAGCTTTGTTATCCTCTTCTTGTTTTTCTCTTATAGATTTTTTCCATTCTTCTAATGTATCAAATTCGCTTGCATCTTTTGCGAAATCATCATTAATTTCTGGAAGTTCTTTTTTCTTGATTTCGTGTAATTTAATTTTAAATGTAGCTTCTTTACCTGCTAAATTTCCTGATGGGTAATCTTTTGGGAATGTTACTTTTATATCTTTTTCTTCATCTGTCTTCATTCCAATTAATTGGTCTTCAAATCCTGGTATGAATTTCCCACTGCCTATTTCTAATTCATAATTTTCTGCTTTTCCACCTTCAAAAGCAACTCCATCTGCAAAACCTTCAAAATCTATTATTACAATATTTGATTTTTCAACAGGTTTATTTTCTACTGTAACTAATCTTGCATTATGTTCTGCTATATGTGATAATTCATGTTCTACATCTTCATCAGATACATTATACTCTACTTTTTTTATTTCTATACCTTCATATTTTCCTAATTGAACTTCTGGTTTTGTTTGAACAACTGCTGTAAATATTAAATCTTTTCCAGATTCCATTTGTTTTATATCTATTTCTGGTTTACTTACAGCTTCTATTTTATTATCTTCTATTCCTTTTGGATATACTTCTGAAGCTACTTCATTAAATGCATCTTCATAGAATATTTGTATACCATAAGCTTTTTCTACCATTTTAAAAGGTGCTTTTCCTTTTCTGAATCCTGGTATACTGAAATATTTTGCATTTTTTGTATACACTTTTTGAATTGCTTCTTCAAATTTTTTTGCTTCAACTGTAAATTGTAATTTAACCTCATTTGCTTTGTTTTTTACATTTTCTACTTTTACTTTCATTGCTTATTTTCAATCCTTTCTATATTGTAAAGTTAACCATATAATTATACCATAAATTTATATTTTTGCAATACTATAAGCATAAAAAATAAGACTCTTACAATAATAGAGTCTTATTTTTCGGATTATTTTACTTTATATCCCTCTTCTTCAAGTTGAGCTTTTAACTCGTCTTTTGAAATTTCTTCAATTTCTGCACCATACATGTCAGCATATTGTTCTGCATCTAATTCTATTATTATTTTTTTACTTTTTTGTTTTATTTCCATGCCAGAATCTCCTCCACTAAATGCAGTAATCATAGCCATTGCAGCATCTAATCGTACTTTCATTTTTTCTGCTGTTTCTTTGTCTTCAAATGTCATTGTTACTTTTACATTATTAATTTTATCGTCTTTTAATTTAATTTCAAGTTTTTCCTCATATGAAACTCCACCGTCTTCAGTTTCTCTTGTTGCAACTATTTTGTTTCCACAACCTGTTAAAGCTATTAACATAACTAAAAGAACTGCTACAACTGCTAGTAATTTTAATGTTTTTTTCATTTATAAATCACCTCCAATATTTTTCTATATGCATTATACCATAACATATTCAAAAATAGTATAAATTTTTTAAATTTTTTTAAATTTTATAGAGGTCAGTTTTCACTGACCTCTATGAATTATTGTTCATCTATAAAATTAAACTCATCTTTAAATTTATCTTTAAAGATTTGGAATACTGCATTTAATGTTTCTTGATCATCTACTCCAACATATGATTCTTCGTCCTCTGAATCTGTTTCTTCAACCTTTAATATTACTACTTCGTCTGCCTCTTCTTCCTCTGTTGGTAATAATATTACATACTCTTCTGAGTTATATTCAATTAAATCTAAAAATTCAAATTTCACTTCATTTCCGTCTTCATCATTTAATGTAATAATATTATCTAATTCTTCATCCATTCCTGGTACTTCATCTTCAAAATCCATATTAATCTCCTTTCACGTTTTTATACTTTTCTTATATCATATAGTTTTATTATTTGCAATAGATTTATAAAATATTTATATTATGATATATGTAAATTATTTGACTGTTTTTCTGCAAAAAAGTCCCCACATTAGCCGTTGTTAAAGAAATTTTAAGGACCTGCTCTTACACAGGTGGGTGTCTGCCTGAATACTCCTGGGCTTCTTACTACCTTTTACGTGTAAGCTTGCACGCCATATTCAGAGCTTTGGACTCCCTTTCCTTAACTGTTGGTTCTAAAATTTCTTATTGCTCTCGCACTATGCAGGGAAAAATTAATTACTTATTTTGTTAGTATTATATTATCATATTATGCTGCTCTTGTCAACGATGTTACAAAATATAATATAACTTTTAAACATACAAAAACTCCCACTTGGATTTATCCTTGTGGGAGTTTTTGTTTTGCGAACTTTTTGTGAAAACAGCTTTTGGCTTATTTCACAGAGTTTCTAAATAGGCTTCATACTCTGGAGTTGTAAAGGTAATAAGTAAATCGAAAACAACAATGTTGCCACGTTTTTCCCAAACCTGCTTTTGTTCTTCGTTTTCAAATGTAGAAAATCCGTAAAAAATCCGAGGAGCAATTTTGCACATGGTTCTGAAAATCTTTAAGATTTCATTGTTTTTCAGTGTCGTTCTAGTCATTTCTGGCTTTTGCCATTTATGGGTTGCAATTCTTTCCTCCAGGTTGTATGCATATGCTTCACTTGCATTATCTTCCGTTGGAATAAAGAATTCCGTTCCCTCTTCTACTACATACACTCGAAGAAAAATTTCATTTGCCTCTGGATTTAGTTTTTGCCGAGCTTGAAAGTTTTTTGCAAGAATCGGTACAAGAATTTGCTCTATTACATCCTCCCTCCATGCTTCCATTGGTTTGTGTTTGATTGCCTTTTCTTTTTGACAGATATCAAATCTGTCTTGCAGTTCGCTAAAGAACATGTTTTCATGCCTCCTATTTCTAGCAAAGTGCTAGGTAATATTGATATTATACCACGTTTTACATAATTTGACAATTTCTAGAAGTATTTAATCTTTAAACTTGTTGACAAGTGTGTTATAATTCATATGAAAAATTGCTAAGAGGTGTATTTTATGGAAAATAGAAATTTAAGTTTAGTTACTGACTTTTATGAGTTGACTATGTCTAATGCATATTTTAAAAAGAATATGCAAAATACTATTGCCTATTTTGATGTATTTTTTAGACAAGTTCCTGATAATGGTGGTTATGCCATATGTGCTGGTCTAGAACAAATTATTGATTATATTAAAAATCTTAGATTTACAGATGAGGATATTTCTTATTTAAAAAGTTTAAATAAATTTTCGGCTGAATTTTTAGATTATTTAAAAAATTTTAAATTTTCCGGAAGTATATGGGCTGTACCTGAAGGTACTGTTGTATTTCCGAATGAACCTTTGATTACTATTAAAGCTCCTATTATAGAGGCCCAACTGTTAGAAACTACTATTTTAATGATTTTAAATCACCAATCTTTAATTGCAACAAAAGCTTCAAGAATTGTTGCTGCAGCTGCTGGTAGACCTGTTATGGAATTTGGAGCAAGAAGAGCTCATAACGTTGATTCAGCAGTTTTTGGTGCAAGGGCTGCCATTATAGGTGGTTGTGTTGGTACATCTTGTACATATACTGCTCAAAAATTTAATAGTATAGCCAGCGGAACTATGGCTCATAGTTTTGTTCAGAGTTTTGATTCTGAATATGAAGCTTTTAAAACATATGCAGAAACATATCCTGATGATTGTTTATTACTTATAGACACTTATAATTCTATTGAATCTGGTATTGTTAATGCAATTAAAGTTTTTAATGAAGTTGTTGTTCCAAAAGGATTTAGACCAAAAGGTGTAAGATTGGATAGTGGGGATTTAGCTTATCTATCAAAGAAAATAAGGAAAATATTAGATGACGCTGGTTTTCCTGATTGCAAAATTTGTGTTAGCAATTCTCTTGATGAAAGATTAATTTCTTCTCTTTTGAATCAAGGTGCTTGTATTGATTCATTTGGTGTTGGAGAAAATTTAATTACTGCAAAAAGCAATCCTGTTTTTGGTGCAGTTTATAAACTGTCTGCTATTGAGAAACATGGAAAAATAATTCCTAAAATTAAGATTTCTGAAAATACTACTAAAATTACAAATCCTGGATTTAAGAAAATTTATCGTTTCTACTCAAAAGATACTAACAAAGCTTTAGCTGATGTAATTACCCTAGCTGGTGAAAACATTCCTAAAAATAATTATTCAATATTTGATGCTCAAAATCCTTGGAAGAAAAAAGTTTTACATAGTTATACTGTTAGAACTTTACAAGAAGATATTTTTATAGATGGTAAATTAGTTTATAACTCTCCTTCTCTTTCTGATATTGCTACTACATGCAAAAAAGAACTTAATACATTATGGGATGAAGTTAGGCGTATGGAAAATCCTCATAGGTATTATGTAGATTTATCTGCAGATTTGTGGGAATTAAAAAATAAGATGTTAAGAAAGAATTAATCATTTGGGCAGGCACAAGACCTGCCTCTACATTTTGTACTATACAATCAAAATACTGGCAAAATTAGATTTTATAATTAAAAAAATAAAAGCTCTGTTCCAGATTTGGGACAGAGTTTTGTTTATTTTTTTTCATATTTTATTATTTCTATATCATTATTTTTACTTCTTTCTACCATGCAATTATATATTTTGTTTCTTAGGTCTTCTTGTTGTTCTTTTATTGGTAATGTTTTGTCTGCAAAAAATGGTCCATCTATATATGTTATCATTTTTGCTTTGTCTTTATTTTTTCCATATGCTTTATATGTGTTTGTCATACAAAATGCTGGTTTGCCCATTTTTACAGGATATTTAAATGATACTGATTTAAATGGTCTGATTTTTGTATAGTATGGCCATATGTGTGCTTCTGGATAAATTGTTATAGAATAATTTTTGTTTATTCTATTTTCGATTGCTTCTAGAAAATTTTTCATTCCATTTCTTTCATTTGGTATTGGCATTGCACCTAACATTTCTATTATTGTACCTGACCCTTTCATTGAAACATTTGCTGGATTTACAATAAAAAAGTTACGTTTTGGATATACTGGAATACTTGGAATAAAAGTATCTGCAAATACTTGGGTATGGTTTGCATATATGAAATATCCTAGTTTTTTATATTTTTTTATTTTTTCTTTTCCGATATATTTTATTTTTAACTTGAATTTTAAATATGAGATTTTTATAGGCATGCTCAATACATTTTGTGCAAGTATTGAGCATATATTCCATATTGGATTTTTATGAAGATATATATAGTTTTCATCTATCTTTCTTGGTGTTATTTGTGCTTTTGAAAATTCATCATTTAATTCATCTTCATAATAATATATTTCTTTATTCTTCATTAGCTAATTTTATTACCTTTTTTTCTGTTGTATATTCTAATGGAATTTTATAAAAATCTTCATATATATTTTTCCATACTTCAAAATTTTTATTTTTCATGTTTTCCATATTTTCTCTTACTGATAAATTATGGTTTGCATATATTGGTTTTTCAATGTTTATTATATATTCTTGCACTGGGAAACCGTCTTCTCCTATTATATTACTGTCTTCCATTGTTATAAATATTGGTAATACAGGAACATTGTTTTTAGCTGCTAAATTGAATGCACCATTTTTTAGTGGCTTTGGTTTTCTGTAATTCCACCATAAACTTTGTTCTGGATAGATTAATATATAATCTCCTCTTTCAAGAATTTTTTCTACTGCTTTTACAAATTCTATCATTGTTCTTCTGTTAGAACTTAATGGTAATGTATTACAATTTCTAAAGAAGAACCCATATAATCCTGGAAAGTTTGTATAATTCCCTTCTCTAATTACTTTAAATAATTTCTTTTTATCAGATATGTTAGATGCTCTAAACACTTCTTCTATTGCGAAGCAGTCGTATGGGTTAAAGTGATTACATGTTATAATAGCTCCTGTTGATAAGTTTTCTAAATTTTCAATTCCTTTTACATCTTTTATAATCAATTTATCATTTTTTAATAATCTGTCTAAAAATCTAGCTCCTAATCTATTTGCTACTTTATTTTTTATTTTGCTATAACGTCTCTCCCTTAGATAGTCTATATTTTCTGGGGTTAATTCTATTGTTGGTGGATCCTCTTCAGCATCAATATCAAATTTACCTTCTTTTTCTAATTTTTTTATTTTTTCTATAATTGCTAATCTTTCTTTAGATTTTTCAATAACTGAATTTATGTTTCTTCTATATTCCCTGTCGTCTCCAACACAGTCACATTCTTTTTGTGCAAGTTCTCTTAATTTTTGTTCAGATTCTCTATCTCTAAATTTTTCTTCTTCTGTATAATTTTCTTTTATTTTCTTAATTTCTTCATAACATTCTGTTTTTTGTGCATATTCCCAGAAGAATTCATTATATAATATATTTTCAAAATGCCATGGCTTACATGCAAAATTATAATGTATTAATTTTATGTCTTTTGTTTCTATTTCATCTGAAGGAATTGGCATTCTGTTCCATTTTTTTGATATTATTGTTGTTCTTCCTTTGCATAATCTATTTAAATAGTCTTGATCTTGTGCAACAGAAAATTTTACTGTTTCTAGTAGGTATAAAAATTTGTCTTGAAAATTGAACTTTCTAAGTTCATCTAGATTCATTAATAATACACCTGCATTAAAGTATTTTTTATAATCTGCTACTCCTACTACTTTTTCTGCATAATCTTGAAATACTTTATTAAAATTTATTATATCATCTGGTGCTGCTGCAACTAGATTTGTTCCCATTTCTGTATGATATAAATCAGCAACATCTCCTAATATTGTAATATCACTATCTAGATATAATGCTTTATCATATTGTGGATAAAGATTTGGTATGAATAGTCTAAAATATGTTGTTTTTGTATAGTAATCTCTTGTATATAATTTGTCTGCTACTTGCTTTATATAATAGTTTAAATCAACAAATTCTATGTCTACATTGTCTCTTTCATATTTTAATATCATATTCATATTTTTTTTGCTTACATTTGTGTGTAATATTTTTATTAAGTAATAATATTCTTTGCTTGAGTTATCTATTAAAGATTGCAGTGCTACTGCTAAAAAATGTGTATAGCTATCATCCACTGCAAAAAATATAGGTATCTTTTCTAATTCATTGTTCATTTCTATTATGCCTCTCCTTTATTATATTTTTCTTTCCATTCTAAATATTCTTTTAAATCTTCATCAAAAGTATGACACTTTAAGTACTTATGTATTTCTTCTATATGCCATTGTTTATAGTTTTCTGTATGTGGATATGGTAAAAACATTAATCTTTTACAAAAATGACATACCACAGTTCCTTTTCTATTAAATTTAGATTGCTCATTATATATCCTTGATATAATAAGTTTTTTAGTTGTAGACCTAAAAATTGCATCTTGGTCTGCAAATAACATCTTTTTTGTTTTTATTAAATGTCTTGCTTTTTCAAGTAGTTTCGTTTCTCTTATTTTTTTCATATTGAATAATAACATTCCTGCATTTATATAGTCTGGTCTTATTAACCAACATCCATATTTTTCTTTAACTGCTGCATATTCGTAATTATCAATATTTATGCTGTATAGTTTTGTTAAATCATCTGCAATCATTATGTCGATATCCAAATATAACAATTTATCTGGCATATTTGGTATCATATCTGCAAAAAGTCTTAACAGAGTATATGGTGTACAATATGCACCTTCATTAGCACACTGGTGAAATTCTTTTTCATATAAGTCTGTTACATCAATTTTTATTACTTCATTTTTTTTATTTTTTAATTTTACTACTTTATTTAAAAATTCTATTTGTTCATCCTTTATACTTGTAAATTCAGGATTTACTCTTTGAAGATTCATAGTAAAAATATAGCATTTTATTGGTTCTCTCGTTTTATTTGTTGCAGAAATTAATTGTGTAAGAGCTCCATCAAACACTTTTTCATTTCCACATAATAGTACGTTTATCATATTTTTCCCTTCCATATTTTATTTGGTTGTTGCAAAATGCCATGTGTCTTTGCACATATCTTCTATATTTTTTTCTGCTTTCCAGCCTAATTCTTTTTCTGCTTTACTTGCATCTGCATAGCAAGCTGGTATATCTCCTGGTCTTCTTGCACCTATTACATAGTTTACTTTTATGTTGTTTGTTTTTTCAAAATTTTGTACTAAATCTAATACTGAATATCCATGACCTGTTCCTAGATTATATATTTTTACTCCTTTTTCTTCTCTTATTTTGTCTAATGCTTTTAAGTGTCCTTGTGCTAAGTCTACAACATGTATATAATCTCTTACTCCTGTTCCGTCTGGTGTAGGATAATCATTTCCAAAAACTGTTAATTTTTCGTATTCTCCTGTTGCTACTTTTACTATATATGGCATTACATTATTTGGTATGCCATTTGGTCTTTCTCCTATTAATCCACTTTCATGTGCTCCTATTGGATTAAAATATCTAAGTATTGCTACTCTAAAATTTTGGTCTGCTACATTAACATCTTGTAATATATTTTCTATCACCAATTTTGTTGAACCATATGGGTTTGTCGTTGATAGTGGGAAATTTTCTTTAATTGGTAACTTTCCAGGATTTCCATATACTGTTGCTGATGAACTAAATACAATTTTTTTACAATTATATTTTTGCATTAATTTTAATAGTACTAATGTTCCTGTTATGTTGTTATGATAATATTCTACTGGTTTTGCAACAGATTCTCCAACTGCTTTTAATCCAGCAAAATGTACTACTGATTCTATTTCGTTTTCTTTAAAAACTTGTTCTAACTTTTCTTCGTCTAATATGTCTACTTCATAGAATTTAACTCTTTTTCCTGTTATCTCTTCTATTCTGTCTAGAACGTCTGGTGAACTATTTGAAAAATTATCTACAATAACTACATCTTCTCCATTTTCAACTAATTCAACAACTGTATGACTTCCTATGTATCCTGTTCCTCCTGTTACTAAAATTTTACTCATTGTGATTCCCCTTTCAATTAATATATTTCTTTATATATTTCATAATTTTGCAATATTTTTTTTACATACATTTTTGTTTCTTCAAATGGAATATTATCAACATCTGTTCCGTCTTCATTTATTATTCCATTTGCTATCCATTTGTTTACATTTCCCATTCCTGCATTATATGCTATTATTGCTAGATTAATATTATTGTCATATGTTTCTAACAGTGTTGCAAAATATTTTGTTCCTATAATTATATTCATTTTTGGTTCATATAATTGCTCTTCTGTTAAATTTTGAATATCTATTTTTTGGGCAATTTCTTGGGCTGTTGGTAACATTATTTGCATTAAACCTATTGCTCCACTTGAAGATTTTACATTTTCTTTAAATCCACTTTCCGCCTTTATTATACTATATATTAGTAATTTGTCAACTTCATTAGCTTTTGCAGCTTCTTCCACATATTCTTTATATTTTATTGGATATATTTTTTTCAGGATTTGTGGTTTGAATGCATATAGGAGTATTGCAATTGCCACTCCTAATATTATAATCGTTTTTACTAATTTTTTCAAATTTTTCTCCTTTGCTATTTAGCTTCATATAGAGTTTTGCCTTCTTCTATGTCGATTTTTAATGGTACTTTTAGGCTTATAACCTTTTCCATTTTATTTTTTAATATTTCTTTTACTTGTTCTTTTTCATCTTCATTTGTTTCAATTAATACTTCATCATGAACTTGTAATATAAGTTTTGATTTCATTTTTAATCTTTTTAGTTCATTGTAAATTTCTAACATTGCTTTTTTCATAATATCTGCTGCTGTTCCTTGTATTGGTGTATTCATAGCTACTCTACTTCCAAATTGCCTTATCATATAGTTATTAGATTGTAATTCTGGAACATATCTTCTTCTATGAAATAATGTTTCTACATATGTTTGTTCTTTTGCTGTGTCTACAATGTTGTCCATAAATTGTTTTATTCCTCTATATTTTTGCAAATATTGTTCTATATATTCTTTTGCTTCTTTTCTAGTTATCCCAATTTGTTCTCCTAACCCATAATCTGATATTCCATACACTATTCCAAAGTTTACTGCTTTTGCTCTCATTCTTTCTTCATCAGTAACTTCTTCCATTGGAACATCAAATACTTTTGAAGCAACTTGTTTGTGTATATCTTCATCATTGTTAAATGCTTGTATCATATTTTCATCATTTGAAATATGTGCTAATACTCGTAGTTCTATTTGTGAATAGTCTGCATCTATAAATATGTTATTTTCTGTTGGTTTGAATACTTTTCTTAGATTTTTTCCAAGTTCAAATCGTGTTGGTATATTTTGTAAGTTAGGCTCTGTACTGCTTATTCTACCTGTTGCTGTTACTGTTTGATGAAAATATGAGTGTATTTTATTGTCTTTTTTGTTTATATATGGTAATAGTCCTTCAACATATGTTGAATTAAGCTTTCCTATTTGCCTATATTCTAATAGTTTATTTATTATTGGATGTGTTTTCTTTAATTTTTCTAGTATTTCTACATTTGTTGAATATCCTGTTTTATTCTTCTTTCCTAGTGGTAATTTTAATTTTTCAAATAATATTTCTCCTAATTGTTTTGGAGAATTTATATTAAACTCTTCTCCAGCTAATTCATATATTTCTTTTGATAACTGTTCTAATCTTTCTTTTAAGTCATTTCCGAATTCTAATAATTCTTCTTTGTCTGCATATATTCCTGTATATTGCATATCTGCTAAGACTTCAATAAGTGGCATCTCTATTTCTTCAAATAATTGTAGTGTTTCTGTTTCTTTCATTTTTTCTGTTAATACATAATATAGTTTATTTATGAAATAACTATAAATGTATGGTGTTATATCATTTTCTTCTGGTTGTATATCAAAAATGTTTAATTGTTCATTTTGATTTGTACTTTTTTTATCTAAATATTCTGATATATCTTTTCCTAAATATTCATTTGTTAGATATTCTATACTATATTTATTTATATTCGAATTTAATAAATAGCCTGCAATCTCCGCATCAAACATTAAGTTTTCTGGATTTATTCCCAATTCTTTTAATAAAATATAATCTTGTTTTTGTTTATATCCTATTTTTAAAATAGATGTATCTTCAAATATATTTTTTAATTCTTGTATATCACCCATTATATATGATTTATTTTCCGCTTCTGAATATATTGCTACTCCAACTATTTTTTTATTTATAATGCCTTGTCCTTGTTCTTCTTGAGTAACTATATAGTAAAACATTTTTTTCTTTGTTTCTATTTCATTTTTTATTTTTTCTATTTTCTCTAAAGTTATATTTTTATCATATTGGATTTCTAATTCTGTTTCTTCTTTTGCTTCATTACGCAAATTAAATCTTTCTATAAACTTATTAAATTGTAGCTTTTTAAATATTTTGTATACTTCTTCCTTATTCCATTCTTCTAATTTCATTTCACTTAAGTTTTTCTCTATCGGTGAGTCTATATTGATAGTTCCTAGTTTTCTAGATAATAATGCTAATTCCTCATTTTGCTCTATTTTTTCTTTTAATTTTCCCTTAAAGTCGTTTATATTTTTGTATATTTCTTCTATATTTTTATATTGTTTTACTAGGTTTATTGCTGTTTTTTCTCCTACTCCTGGAATTCCTGGTATATTGTCTGAACTGTCTCCTGCTAATCCTTTTACTTCTATTAGACTTTTTGGTGGCAAACCATATTTTTCGATGATTTTCTCTACTGTATATTCATCTGTTTCAGTTTTTCCTTGAGACGTGTGTGGTATTCTAACTCTTATATTTTTATCTACTAATTGAAAACTATCTCTATCTCCTGTTAATATAGTTACATCTAAGTTTTCTTTTTGTCCCCATTTTGCCAAAGTTCCTAATATGTCATCTGCCTCATATCCTTCTTTTTCTATCACTTTGATATTCATTGCTCTTAAAATGTCTTTTAGTATTGGCATTTGCATAGCAAGTTCATTTGGCATACCCTTTCTGTTTGCTTTATATCCTTCATACATCTTATGTCTAAATGTTGGTGCTTTTAAATCAAATGCTACTACTAAATATTCTGGATTAATGTCTTCTGTAATTTTAAATAGTATAGCTAGAAATCCATAAATTGCATTTGTATATGTTCCATCTTCTGTCATAAGAAGTCTATTATTCATAACTCCGTAAAATGCTCTATTTATTATACTATTTCCATCAATTAAAACTAACTTTTCCAATATGTCCTCCTCAAACTCTATTCTATTACGATATATTTTTCAAATTCTGTAATTTTATATCCTTCTAAATCATATTTTTTCATGTCAGATTTTCTCATAACATATACATTTTCTGGATTTATCTCTTTTATATTTTCGAAATGATATTTTCCGAATGATAATACATTTTTAAATTGAACATATTCATTCTCATAGTTCACTGTTTCCACAAAATCTCTTGTGTTATATTGTGTATAGAATAATACATATATATAATTTGAATGAATGCTGTTTGTTATATAAATATCTCTGTCTTCGATTTTGTCTACATACTCTATTACTTCTTGCAGATGTCCTTGGAAAGTACCATATGTATCACAATCTTCTTGGAAATATTTATAAGTAAATAATCCAAAAGAAATTATGTATAATGCCAATATGGGAATCCATATTTTTTTCAATTTTGTTACAACAATACATATTCCCATTATTGTGTAATAGATTATTGGTATCATAATAATATTTATTCTATTTATGTTTGGTTCACAAATAATCATTAAAATCATAGATACAATAAACCATATATTAAATAAATAATTATATTCTACTTTAATTAATTTTTTCCTTTTGAAAGAATTGATAATTCCTATTACTGTAAACAATATAGAATACATATATATTGTACCGAAATATGGTAAACTATTCCATGGTAGTCCATCTGTCTGCCATATTAATATTCCTAACCCAGTAATTAAATTTGTAAAGCTTTCTTTAAAAAATTCACTTGAAAAAATTGATGTTAATTCTTGATATCTATTTACTTCTAATTTTGGTACTGTTAAAAATGGCAAGTTTATTTGTTCTAAACCTAATGTATTTATAATAACATATAATATTACTGGTAGTGAGACAAATCCTACAATTGCAATTGATATAATTGCTTGTTTTATAGTTACTTTTTCTTTTTTTATCAAAACTATTAATAATGGTATTAAAAGCACTGGTAAAAAATAATATGATGTACCATATGAATATGCACTTAGTCCTGCTACTACAAAGGCTAAATAATATACTATCTTGTTTTTATCTTCTAAACCTTTTATTAATAAATATGCAAATATAAGTATTAAATCAGGAAATAAATTAGATTCTAACCCCCATCTGCTTTTCATTATATGCCATGGGCATATTGCAAAAAATGCTAATCCTATTATAGCTATTTTTTTATTAGCTATCTTTCTTAACAATAAATACATAATAATTAATGATATACAGCCAAGAAGTGCCATTGGTAATCTTATAGCAAATAGATTTAATCCTAATATCTTGATAAATGGTATCATTAAATATGATAGTAATACATTTTGTCCTCCACCCCATGATACTAAAAATGCTGGTAGCTGATTTCCATTTCTGTCTGTTCCATAGTTTAGCATTGAATACGCTTCATATGCAGAAGATGCTTCATCACAATTTATAGCATTTGGCATACTATCAATTCCAATAATTCTAATTAGTATTCCTATTACTAATATTAACATTAATAATATATCTGCTTTGGAACATTTTTTTATTTTTTCTTTTACATTCATTTGTTGTTCTCCTCTTAAATATTGTTTTGCTATCTTATTAAGTTGTTATTGTCTCTGATGTTATTTCTATCATAGTTTTTTTATTGATTTTTGTTAATAGTTCTTGCATTGTTTTTGAGTCTGTTGATACACACCCTGCTGTATATTTCTTTTTAGAACAATGCAAAAATATTGCACTACCCTTTTCTGGTATGTTTTTTGGGTTAGTTTTTATTTCAATTAGATATTCATATTGTTCTGGGAAATCAATTAAGTGTTCGGCTGTTTTCCAGTCTTTTTCAACTTCTGTAATATCTACTAATTGATTATAATACTTTGATTTTGAATCATCTACCCAATACATATTTTTTGTAATTTGTTTATAATTTAATTTCTCATCTAATTTTATTTCATCTTTTGGTTTCATTCCTAGAATTATTCCCAATTTGAATTTACCAATAGGAGTTTTTAAATCTCCTTCTTTTTTATCTTTTGTTAATCCATTTTTTCCAAAAAAAGCTGTTCCATTAATGTTATAGTTTGGGAATTTTATTATTCCTTCATTCTGTTTATTTACTCTGACTTTAATACTGTTTAATTTGATAATCATATATATAATCTCAACAGTTAAATATGTAACTAATGCTAGATATACTATTGCCATTAAAATTGGTGGAATAGCAATCAACAATTTTCCTTCTAAATAGATATAATATAGATAAAGTGATATGAAGTTTATTATTAAAGCCATTAAAATATTTTTCTTATATGTTATAACATAAATAATTGATAATACATCTGCTAAATATATATATCTTTCATGCATATTAGGTAAAAGAAATGTTGAGATTATTATTCCCCATATTCCAATTAAGAGCATCGATTCTCCTTTTATATCTGGCTTTTTCATAACTGTTAAAATCGAAACTATAACAAATATTATTGCTAAAATTGTCATGCCTATATATCCCATAGTGCCACTCATATCAGGAATAAGCGTAGTATTAGATTGTGCTATAAAGTTATAAATATTTATAAAGTTTTTGTTTATATGATTGTTCATCATCTCTGTTTGTCCTAAATAAATTTCTAGGCAACTTAAAAAGCTTCTTCCATTTAATAATGCTGGTAACCAGCTAACAACATTTATAATTGGTATTAAAAAGAAATAGTAAAATGGAAATTTTCTTTTTCCTAAATAGATAAGACCATATAAAGGAAATATAAATACTGCTTGTAATTTAAATGAAAAAGAAATTCCTAACATTATAATTGATAATAAGTATTTTTCTTTTATTAGAAACATAATAGATAATATTATAAATGCAGTATATATTGAATCACATTGTCCCCACAGTGATGAATTAAGCACAACTGTAGGCAACATTAATAATATGAAATATGATGATAAAAATATTTCATTTTTATGTTCTGAATTTTTTGTTAAATGCTTAACAATTGTTGCACCTGCTATGGCTAATATAAAGTCAAAAATAATTGAAAACATCTTAATTGTTACTATTCCAGGTAATGGAATATATGTGAATATTGCTAAAAAGAAGAGATATATTATATTATAGTTTCCTATTTCTAGGCTTAATGCTCTTATCCCTCCATTATTTTCTATCTGTTCCATCCATACTAATAAATAATCACGCATATCGCCAGATATATATTTAATCAATAATGAACGTATAAATAGAGCAAATATGCTTATAAAAATTATTTGAAAAATAAATTTTCTTTTATTCACTTTTTTCTCCTTAAAAATTATGATGAAAATTAGTTTTCTGTACTTGCCATTTCAACTTTTTTAGTTTTAATGTTTACTTTTACATGGTTTATAATTGTAATAATACCGCTAACAAGTACTAGTAAATAGAAATTAATTCCTCTATTTAGTAATACTGCTGTACTCATCATGCTTGATGCATATATATTTCTAAATATTTCTGTGAATGCTCCTTCTGTTACTCCAACCGCTCCTGGAGAAGGTATCCCTGAAACTGTTGCAAATAATACAGATTGCATCATTATTATCTCAATTATACTATGTTCTGCAAATCCTAGTGCTCTATATGTCCAATATGTTGTACTATAATAAAACATAAATTGAATAAATGTTGTTAATATTACTTTTATCATAAGTTTTTTATGATTTTTTAGAATTATCGCATTTTCTTGATAATCTTGTACTGCTTTTTCAAGTTTTTCTTTTTTTCCTTCTATATTTTTTATTCTGAAAAATTTTAAAAATTTCACAGATATACTTATTAATCCATTTGATAATTTCTTAGAAAAAATTGCTACAAATAATAATGCTAAAGCTGATGCATTTAATAATATTCCTATACAAAAAAAGATAATTAAAAAGTTGTTTAAGTATTGGTTACAAAAACATAAACTTATTAATGCAACACTTATTGTTATTATTTGCATACTTGTTAAGTTCACCAAAAGTGCTAGTGTTGAACTTGCAACTGGAATTTTTTCTTTACTCATATAATATATTTGCATTGGTTGACCACCACTGGCTGCTGGTGTGATGCTACTGAAAAAGAAACCAATTAGTGCATATTTTATGTTTTTTATAATATTTGATTTTTCGTGTAGCATTTTTAAAGATCTACCTATATTAATTGCTTCACAGAGTACATATATCGCCATACATGCCATCCCTATAATCACATATTGTATTTTTACTGATTTCAAAATGTCTAATATTTGTGTAATATCTTCATCTTTTAATAATATGTAAAAAGTTAAAATAATTAATGCTAAAAATAATATGAAATTTCTAATGTTCCTTACATTCCTGTTCATTTTGTCTCCTATTCTTATTTTATCTTTACTAATATTTATTTTATGAAAATCAAAAATACTATATCACATTTAATAGTTTTTTTCCACTAATTGTGAATAATAATTTAAAAAAATAGTAGATAAAATCTACTATTTCTTTTTATTAATTAATGTTGCATACTATATTCTTCTTTATCATCTTCCCAAGAATTAGGTTCATACACTGTTCCAACAAACCATATTTCTTTTGTCTCCTTGTCTCTAATTAAAAATACAAATGGTTTATCTATTTTTATTTCTATTGGTTTTTCTTCTTCAATTATTATTGAGGCATTATCACTTACCATAATAACTGTAACTGCTGCTGCTTTTATTCCTTCTTCTGAAAATTCTATATTTGCTTTATGAAGTGCCTCTGATACATATAAGTTTTTTTGTGTTTTTTCTAAATCTGCCATATTAGAAAAATCTGCTAAGTTTCTGTCAAATGCATCTGTAATGCCTAAGTTTATTAAATCTGTTTTTAGTCCTAAATTATAATCAAATTCAAATTTTGGTATATATATATCTACTCCTGCTTTTGTATTTGATGCTAATTTTAGATTTTTAGTTATTTCTTCTATTGTTTGAGTTGTTAAAGTATTTACATATCCTTCTAAATCATCATCTGGCATAATTGCCATAAATTCTAACTGTGTTCCTTCATATTCCTTTAAATCTATTGTTAAAGCTGTTATATTATCTCCTATATAATATGATATATCATCTGATGATGTTTCCCTTTTCATTGTAGTTGCTGTCATATTTGTTCCATCTGCTAAATAAAAATCTCGTCCATATGTCATTCTTTTTTCAAATTGAACTTTCCATTCCATGTCTATTGCCAAAGCATTAATTAATAACATTTGTAAGTCAGGATTTGTTACTAAGTCATCATTTAACATATTTTCAATTTTTCCAAAAGTTTTTTCTGATATCCAATCATTTGCATTCTTTGCATTTTGAAATTCATCTTGTTTTATTTCAGCATTATATTTATTAGTTAATATGTTTATATAATTATCTTTTACATATTGATAATATGTATCTCTTATAAATATTCCGTTTGCTAGTGATAGGGTGTTTTCAATATTTGGGTATTTTTGCAAATCTGAATTTCCTACTACTTTTCCTATTTGCTCATATGTGTTTCCATTTGCCCCTTCTTGTAACATTTTTAATGCATATTTTATTGATAATGGACTATATACCATATTTTCTTGCTTGTTTTCTATTTGTAAAAAACTTAGTTCAAAATCTTTATCTCCTACAACAGTAGGATTCTTTTTTTCTCCTTCTATTGTTGGTTCCTGATATGTAGAATTATCTTCGGTACTACTCTGAATTTGATTATTATTTTCTGTGTTTTTGCTATAAAAGAATGTGAAATAAATTGTTGCACAAATTAGTGCTATGATGATTATGCTTATAAGTATTGCTATAGATAGTTTGATTTTTAATTGTTTCTTATCACCCATTTTTTCTCCTCCTTAGTTTAATATAATTTATTATACTATTTATATAATAAATAAACAATATTTTCAAAAAAAAAAGGATAATTTTACCCTTTTTATTTTTTTATGTAATTATTAATATTTTATTTCCATGTCAAGTTCTTTATTTTCTCTTATTAAGTCTGATTCTGCAATTTCCAGGTATTCTTTAGTTGTATAATCAAATTCATAATATCTTTTATTTATATCATCTATTCTTAGTACAATTTTTCTTGGTAGTTCTTTTGTATCTTCATATGCATAACTAGCTACTTTTACTCTTTTTGCAAACTCTATATCTGTACTTTGCGATAATATCCATTTTATTATTTCTACATAGTCTGCATCTGTTGGTCTTCCTATTGTTTTTATTTCTCTAATTCTTTCAATAAAATTAATTGCTTTTTCATTAAAAGTAGTTCCTTCTAAGTTATTTGCAATTTTAGATAGTGTTTCATCTGTATAGCTTCCTCCGAAATTTTCTAGATAGCCTATACTTTCATCTATTTTATTTATTGTGTCATCATCTATACTTGCAAATTCATATTCATCCGCTTCTGTTTGTTTTAAATTATGTGCGTTTTCTTCAAATTTTTCTTTTGGAACAGCAAAGTTTCTACTTTTTAATCCGAACTTTAATCTAGCTGCATCATAAGTAGGATCTGTTAGATAATCTTCTCCTTTGGAATCGCTTATCATTACGTAATCATGCTCGTCTTCTGATAAAATAGTACTGTCTAGATTAGATTTATAACATAAATAATCATATATTGCTGCAAATGCGGCACATATTCCCCAATTTTTTGATACTGATGTAAATATATTTCTAGAGTACTTTTCATGAAAGTTTGAATTACTTGTATGTTGTAATACGTTTAAATCATATGAAAGGATCGTACCTGTTTGATTATATAAGTATTTATATTTTTGTAGCTCTGTCCATTCTGGATTTATTCCCTCTATAATACTGTCAAATATTTTTTCTCCTTCAAAAAATTCATCTGGGCTTATTGGCACTATTTTATTAGCACCTGATTTTTCCGTTTTAAACCTTACCTTAAATTCAGGTGCTACTTTTTTTATAACTTCCATTTGAGTTGCATTCGGAATATATATACTTGTTAGTACAGGCGAAAGATATTCCTTAAAATTTGTAAGTATATATTCTAATTCATTTTCTGTAAGAGTGTCTATGTCTTCAAGTACAGAATTTTTAACTATTATTCTTCCATTTTTCTTTATATCAATTCTTCCAGTAAATAGATTAATTGATGGTAATTCTTCTTTTTTATCTAAATCTATAAATACTTTGTTTTCCATTACTAGCTCCTTTTAGTCTAATAATCTATTTCTTCTAATTTTCTATTTTTTATCATTTTTTTCTATCTTTTTTGCTTTTAAAAGCAATTCATCAAAATCTGATATATAAATTTGATCTTGTACAATTCTATATTTTTCAAACTCTGTTTCTGCATGTATTTTTGCCATTTCTGCTGATATTTTCCCGTTGTCTTGTAGTATTTCGTGATCCCACAATTTTAAAAATCCATTTAATCTTTCTTCCCAATCTTCCATCGTCATTGGAATATGTCTCATTGCTTGCATTTCTGCCAAATCCAAATATGCTGATACCATTCTTTCTAATTGAACAATTTCTATTTCAGATAAGTAATTCTTTGCTATTACTACATCATATTTATGTATTTTACTATTTGTAGCACCTTCCCAAGAAGTTAAACCCATATGTTCTTTTCTATGGTCTGCTCTATTATAGATAATTTCAGCTGCAGTATTTCCGTGAAACTGCAAAATGAAGCTTATTCTGAACTGATTTAAAAAATCTAATTGTAGCTTTTGCTGTTTTATCATAATCAATTGAGGTTGCATAAATATCAGTAATTTTTTGATAAAATTTTCTTTCTGACATTCTTATCTCTCTAATACGTTCTAGTTGTTCTTCAAAGTACTTTTCTGTTAAGACTGACCCACCATTTTTTAGTCTATCATCATCCATTACCCAACCTTTTATGGTATAATCTTTTACAATTTGATTCGCCCATTTTCTAAATTGTACAGCTCTTTCATTATTAACTTTAAATCCAACCGCAATTATCATTTGTAGATTATAATGTGCAACATTTCTTGAAACCTCTCTGTTACCTTCTTTTTGAACTATTAGGAATTTCCTAATAGTTGAATCTTTCTCTAGCTCATTGTCTTTATAAATATTTTTGATATGCTCATTTATAGTTGCAATATTAACTCCATATATAGTTGCCAACATTCTTTGAGTTAACCATATATTTTCATCTTCATATCTAACTTCTATAGAATTTTTATCATCTCCTATTGCTGCTACATAAGTTAAATATTCCGCTGCACTAGAACGAATCGATATTTCATTTTTCTTCTTACCCATATACAAATTTCACTTCCTTTACATCCCCGAATTTTTTTCTCCATCGTCAATACAATTTTGCTATTTATTTTTTCTATCTTTTTCAATCTGTTTTCTATACCTTTCTTCTTCTGAAAATATGCAACCACAGTATTTCTGCATATATAATCCTAGTTCTCTTGCTTTTGCTTGTCCTTCTCTAAATCCTATTCTAAAATCTCTATATATAAATTCTATCTCATATTTTTTTGCTAATTGTTCACCTATTATTTTTAGTTCTTCATGTTTTTGATATGGGCTAACTAATAGTGTTGTTGAAAAACTATCATATCCGTTCTCTTTTGCATATTTTGCTGTTTTTTCTAATCTTACTTTATAACAATAATTTGAACATCTATTTTCTAAATCTTCTATTGTATTTTGGCAAAATTTTCTCAAGCCATATTCTTCTTCGAATATAGCTTGAGCATTAATTAGTTTTGTATATTCTTTTAAACAATCTCTCCTTGCTGTGTATTCTTTGTATGGATGAATATTAGGATTATACCAATATATTGTTGGTTCTATATCTTCTTTTCTCAATGTGTCTATACAATATACACTACAAGGTGCACAACATGTATGTAATAATAATTTCATATGAATTTCCTCTCGAATTTTATTATTTTTGTATTTCTAAGCCTAAATGCTCATATGCCTTAGGTAGTGCTACTCTTCCCCTTGGAGTACGTCCAATAAAGTTTTTTTGCATCAAGTATGGTTCATAAACATCTTCTATTGTTTCAACTTCTTCTCCTATTGTTGATGCTAGTGTTTCTACTCCAACTGGTCCTCCTGAGTAGTTTGTTATTATTGTTTCTAATATTTTTCTATCAATATTATCTAGTCCTAAAGCGTCAATTTCTAATTTTCTTAGTGATATATCTGCAATATCTCTTGTTATTGTTCCATCTCCTAAGACTGATGCATAATCTCTTACTCTTTTTAATAGTCTATTAGCTATTCTTGGGGTTCCTCTTGAACGTTTTGCAATTTCCATTGAACCACATTCATCTATTTTTATTCCCATTATTTCTGCAGATCTTTCTACAATAGTTTGTAATTGTTCTTCATCATATAATTCTAGTCTACTTACAATTCCAAATCTATCTCTCAACGGAGTAGTTAATGAACCTGCTCTAGTTGTAGCTGCAACTAATGTAAATTTAGGTAAATCTAATCTTATTGACCTTGCACTTGGTCCTTTTCCTATGATTATATCTAAGTTGTAATCTTCTAATGCTGGATATAAGATTTCTTCTACGCTTCTGTTTAATCTATGAATTTCATCTATAAACAATACATCATTTGGCGACAAGTTTGTAAGTAAAGCAGCTAAATCTCCAGGCTTTTCTATTGCTGGTCCAGAAGTTATTCTGATATTTGAATTCATTTCTGTTGCAATTATATTAGCTAATGTTGTTTTTCCAAGCCCTGGTGGACCATATAGTAAAACATGGTCTAAAGGTTCATTTCTTTTTTTTGCAGCCTCTATATAAACTTTCATGTTTTCTTTTACTTTAGTTTGTCCTATATATTCATTTAATGTTCGTGGTCTTAATGTATTTTCAACTTTTTCTTCCTCATTATCTTGTAAATTAGGAATTAATAGGTTTTCGTCATCCATCCCATGTTCCTCTTTCTTTTATTAGTTTAAAATGTATAATATCTAAATAGGCTTAAATAGTAAAAATGTTATTATTCCATATCCTAACATTTCATCATCTATACTATTAAGAAGTCCTCCTTTAATAGTTTCTAATTTTTCATTTATTACTCTTATTTCTATGTTTCCTATATTTTTATATGCAAAATTAATCTCAAAACTTGCATTTTCTTGTGGATGGAAATATTGAATTGTATAATATTCACATCCTAGAAATTCTCCATTTTTATTATATATTGTTAATTGTACATTTGATTCATCTATTATTTCCCCTGTTGTATTTGTAACCGTTCCTTTTATATAACCTTTTGCATAAGATGTTTTACATTCTGTAATTTCTATTTGTGGATTTTCTGTTAATATTTCATAATTGCTAAAATCTCTATAATATTGTTTTGTTATAAAATATGTAAATACTCCTACTAAAATATATGTCACAACTAATATAATGATATATCTAAATATTTTTTTCATAATTTTGCTCCTTTTTTCATATATTTGAATTATACTATAAATAGTAAAAAAAGTAAATAATTAGCTTGTAATTACCGCCATTTTTCTTATTTTTTGTCTTTTTTTTTATTGACTTTTTTTACTAATTGTTATATTATATTTGCCAAGAGGTGATATAAAAATGGAATATTTAAAAAAGACTAAAATTTTAGGTGCAGTAGGTGCAATTCTTCTTATAATAGGAAACTTCTTTCCTTTTATGACTATAAGAAAACATAGTGTTAATTTCATAGAGGGAGACGGAGTATTCACTTTAATTCTAGGAATTATTGCATTATTATTAATATTTATTGATTTTATAATTGCAAAAATACCTGAAGGAAAAGCAAATTTCTTATATAAATTAAGAAATCCAAAATGGCTTTTAGTTCCTGGTATTCTTTCTGCAATTATTATATTAGTTGATTCAGGTGATGCTTTTGAGCTAGGTTCTCCTGGTTTTGGTTTTTGGCTTTTAGTTATAGGTGTTGTTGCAGTAATTGCACATGCATTTTTATATAAAGGAGATCAAGAGTAAAAATAAAAAAGCAAAAATAAAGACAGTATAATTTGATTATACTGTTTTTATTATGCTTTTTCATATTATTCGATACCATATTTCTTTTTAAATCTGTCTGCTCTTCCTCCTGTTGTATCTCTTTTTAAGTTACCTGTCCAGAAAGCATGACAATTTGAACATATATCGACTTTTAAATCTTTTTTTGTTGATCCTACATGATATACTTTTCCACAAGCACATGTTATTGTTGTTTCTCCATATTGTGGTTGTATTTCTTTTTTCACTTAAGATACACCTCTCTTTTCCATACTATATTTAATTATTATTTGGGTTGTTTTCAGTTTTTTCTTGATTAAAACTGTTTTTTATTTCTGTGATAACATCATTGAAAGATATTTTAGTCGCAAGCTTATGACCTATGTTTATCAAACATGCAATTATTAAAATTATTATTCCTATTTTTTTCCATGATTTTGCTAACATAAGTTATCATCTCCTCTTACACTAATTCAATTATTACTCTTTCGGCATTATCTCCTTTTCTTGGTCCAAGTTTTAATATTCTTGTATATCCACCTTGTCTATTTTCATATTTTGTTGCTATTTCACCAAATAATTTTGCTGGTAAATCAATCTTATTTCCATCTTTGTCTTTAACTTTGTTAGTTTTTGCCATTATTTTTCTTCTTGCATTTAATCTTGTTGGCATATCTTTTTGTCTTTTTTCTGTTTTTTCTTCTTTAACTACTCTTAGATATTCTTTACCATTTTTACTTGTAACTTTTTCTAATTCTTTATTACCTTTACTATCTAATTTTGCTTTAACAACTTTTACTTCAACTTCTTCGTAATTGTCTTTTTCCTTTACTGCTAATGCTATTAAGTTTTCAGCTAATCCTCTAACTTCTTTAGCTCTAGCTTCTGTTGTTTCTATTCTACCATATACTAATAAGTCTGTTGTTAAATTTTTCAACATTGCCATTCTTTGGTCTGTTGTTCTTCCTAACTTTCTAGCCAATTTATTCAGCCTCCTTATAATTATTTTATTCTTCTTCTGAAGCGAAATTTAAATCTAATGAATGTAATTTGTTAATAACTTCATCTAATGATTTTTTACCTAAATTTCTTACTTTCATCATATCTGCTTCAGATTTATTTGCTAAATCTTCAACTGTTGATATTCCTGCTCTTTTTAGACAATTATATGATCTTACAGATAATTCTAACTCTTCTATTGGCATTTCCAATATTTTTTCTCTCTTAGATTCTGTTTTTTCTACCATTACCTTAGTATTTCTTGCTGTTTCTGATAAATCAATAAACAATTCTAAATGGCTAACCATAACTTTTGCTGCTAAGCTTATTGCTTCATATGCTTTTAAGCTTCCGTCTGTCCAAATTTCTATTGTTAATTTATCATAATCAATTGATTGCCCTACTCTAGTATTTTCAACTGAGTAATTTACTTTTTTTACTGGTGTAAATATAGAATCTATTGGTAATACATCTATTGATTGATTTTCTGTTTTATTTTTTTCTGCAACATTATATCCTCTTCCTCTATCAACAGTCATTTCCATATGTAAAAAACCACCTTCAGCTACTGTTGCTATATGCAAGTCTGGATTTAATATTTCTACAGATGAATCTGTTATTATATCTCCTGCTTTTACTTCGCCTTCTCCATTGAAGTCTATTCTTATAGTTTTTACTTCATTTTCGTGCATTTTTAGTCTTACACTTTTTAAGTTTACTATAATTTCTGGTACATCTTCAACTACATTTGGTATACTTGAAAATTCGTGTACTGCTCCTTCAATTTTAACACTTGTTATTGCTGCTCCTGGTAATGAAGACAATAATATTCTTCTTAGTGAATTTCCTATTGTCATTCCATACCCTCTCTCTAATGGTTCACATACGAATTTTCCATAACTTTCGTCTTCATTTATTGCTAGGCATTCAATATTTGGTTTTTCAAATTCAATCATTAATTTTAACCTCCTAATTTAGTTTTGTATTTAGAAATATATGAAAATTTCTAAATTCCAAACTCTAAATTCCAAATTCCAAATTCTAAACTCTAAATTCTAAATTCTATTTTGAATATAACTCTACTATTAAGTGTTCTTCAACTGGAATATCTACATCTTCTCTAGATGCTAATCTTACAACTTTTACTTGTAAGTTTTTATTATCTTTTTCTAACCATTCTGGAACTGGTTTTGCTTTATTTACTTCTAAGTTTTCTTTAATTGTTTTATTGTCTTTTTTAATTTCTCTAACTGATATAACATCTCCAGCTTTTACTAAATATGATGGAATATTTACTTTTTTTCCATTTACGTCAAAATGTCCATGATTAACAAGTTGTCTTGCTTGTGCTCTAGATGAACCAAATCCTGCTCTATAAACAACATTGTCTAATCTGCTTTCTAATATTTGTAATAGGTTTTCACCTGTTATACCTTTTTTTGTTTCAGCCATTTCGAAGTATTTTCTAAATTGTTTTTCTCCTACTCCATAGAAATATTTTGTTTTTTGTTTTTCTCTTAATTGCATTCCATATTCAGATAATTTTTTCTTACCTTGTCCATGTTCTCCTGGTGCATAATTTCTTCTTGTAATACTGCACTTATCTGTATAGCATCTTGAACCTTTTAAGAACAATTTTTGCCCTTCTCTACGGCAAATACGGCATTGTTCGTCTTTATATCTTGACATTTTATTTCCTCCTTCTTAAAAATTCCCATTTCTGTCTTCCGACATCCGACATCTGTCATCCGACATCCGTCCTCAGACTTCCGTTTTATACTCTTCTTCTTTTTGGTGGTCTACAACCATTGTGTGGGATTGGTGTTACATCTTTAATTGCGCTTATTTCTAATCCTGCTGTTTGTAAAGATCTAATAGCAGCTTCTCTTCCAGAACCTGGTCCTTTTACAAATACTGCTACACTTCTTAATCCATGTTCCATACCTGCTTTTGCAGCTGTTAAAGCTACTTCTCCTGCAGCATATGGTGTGCTTTTTCTTGAACCTTTAAAACCTAGTCCTCCAGCACTTGACCAAGAAATAACATTTCCCTTTTCATCTGTGATTGTAACTATTGTATTATTAAAACTAGAATGAATATGAGCTTGACCTTTTTCTATGTTTTTTCTATCTCTTCTTCTAGTTATTGGTTTTTTTTGTGCACTTGATACTTTTGCCATTTTTAGTTTTTCCTCCTTTTACTTGGAATTTAAAATTTATTTACTTTTTCTGCTTACAACTTTTCTAGGTCCTTTTCTTGTACGAGCATTAGTTTTTGTTCTTTGCCCTCTAACTGGTAACCCTCTTTTATGTCTCATTCCTCTAAAGCATCCTATTTCTGTAAGTCTTTTAATATTTAGAGCAACTTCTCTACGTAAGTCTCCTTCAACTTTATAACCATCCATTGCTTTTCTTATGCTTTGTACTTGGTCATCTGTTAAATCTTTAACTCTAATATCTGGATTTACATCAGCTGCTTTTAAAATTTTGTTAGAACTTGTTCTTCCTATACCATAAATATAAGTTAGTCCTATTTCAACTCTTTTTTCCTTAGGTAAGTCCACTCCTGCAATTCTTGCCATAATAAATTTTCACCTCTTTATTAATTTTTTTTTGGATTGTATATATAATAAATAAAAACAGATATTCCTAAAATTTAAAATTTTAGGACAGCCGCACTATTTTTATATTATTAGCTAATTTAATTAGGATTAATTATCCTTGTCTTTGTTTGTGTTTAGGGTTTTCACAAATTACTCTTGTAACACCTTTTCTTTTTATAACTTTGCATTTTTCACACATTTTTTTAACTGATGGTCTTACTTTCATTTTTTTCACCTCATTATTTTATTTGTCTCTCCATGTTATACGTCCTTTTGTAAGGTCATATGGAGATAACTCTAATTTTACTTTGTCGCCTGGAAGTATTTTTATATAATTCATTCTAAGTTTTCCTGAAATATGTGCTAATACTTGGTGTCCGTTTTCTAATTCAACCTTGAATTGTGTATTAGGTAAGCTTTCTACCACTATTCCTTCAACTTCTATAACGTCCTCTTTTGACACTTTTTTTCTTCCTCCTACAATGAATTTTATTTATACACTAAATAACTTTTAAATTATATACCATTTTCTTTAATTTGTCAATATTTCTGGTTCTTTTTCTGTAATTAATATTGTGTTTTCATAATGTGCTGCTAAGTTTCCACTTTCTGTTACTATTGTCCAGCCATCATCTAATTCTACAATACTGTCATTACCTATCATTACCATAGGTTCTACTGCTATTGTCATTCCTGGTTCTAGTCTTATTCCTTTACCAGCTTTTCCATAATTTGGAACAGCTGGGTCTTCGTGCATTTCTCTTCCTATACCATGTCCTTGGAATTCTTTAACTACAGAATATCCATTTTTTGTAACAAATTCTCCTATGGCATGTGATATATCTCCTACTCTATTGCCTTTTTTTGCATATTTAATTCCTTCAAAAAATGCTTTTCGGGTAATATCAACTAATTTTTTTGCTTCTTCTGAAGCATTTCCTACAATATATGTTCTAGCACAATCACCATTAAAACCATTTTTATAAACTACTAGGTCTACACTTACAATGTCTCCTTCTCTTAAAAATACTTTTTTTGATGGTATGCCATGAATAACTTCATCATTTATAGATATACATAATGTTGCAGGAAACGGTTTTATTCTACTGTCTGGATGTGGATAATTTTTTTGTGCTGGTATTGCATTATTTTGTCTAATAAAATCTTCAGCAATTTTATCTAATTCCCAAGTAGATATACCTGGCTTTATAGCTTCTTCAACTTTTTTTTGTGTTGCTCTTGCTAATTTACATGCTTCTTTCATTATTTCAATTTCTCGTTTTGATTTTATTTCAACCACTATTATCCCATCCTCTAATATTATTTTTTCAATTCTTTTTCTATTTCTTCTGCTACTTCATATGATGATTTGCCTGCTTTATCTCCAGCTTTTTCTGTTCTTAATACATTTTTAGTATTATAATATTTGATTAATTCTTCTGCTGTATTTTCATATACTTTTAATCTATTTTGAACAACTTCTGGTTTTTGATCTTCTCTTTGATATAGTTCTCCTCCACATACATCACAAATTCCCTCTTTTTTAGGTGGATTAAACACTACATTATATATTTCTGAACAACCTCTACAACTTCTTCTATTTGCAATTCTTTCAACTATTTCATCAAATGGTACATCTATGTTTAATGCCATATTAACTTTTTTTCCTTTTGATTCTAATAGTTCATCCAACACAACTGCTTGATTTTTTGTTCTTGGGAAACCATCTAAAATTGCTCCATTTGCAACATCTGGTTCTTCCATTCTTTTTTCTAACATTTTTACTGTTATTTCATCTGGTACTAATTCGCCTTTGTCCATATATTCTTTGGCTTTTTTCCCTAATTCTGTTTCATTTTTTAAATTCTCTCTGAATAAGTCTCCTGTTGATATATGTGCTAACTTTAAATTTTCTGCTAAAATTTTTCCTATAGTTCCTTTTCCACTTCCTGGTGCTCCTAATAATACTATAACCATAAATTCCTCCTATTGAGCAAGAATTTAGAATCTAGGGTTCTAAACTCTAAATTCCAAACTCCAAACTCCAAATTCTAAACTCCAAATTCCAAACTCTATTCTAAAAATCCTTTATAGTGTCTCATTACTAATCTTGATTCTAATTGTTGTACTAATTCTAATGCAACACCTACTACGATTAATATTGAAGTTCCTCCAAAAGATATATTTAATCCTGTAAAACTTAATAGCATAGGTAAAATTGCTATTATACTTAGGAAAATTCCTCCAAATAATGTTAATTTTTTCATTATTGATGATAAATAATCTGCTGTAGGTTTTCCTGCTCTTATTCCTGGTATAAATCCACCGTTTTTCTTAATATTATTTGCTACTTCTGCAGGATTGAATGTTGCATAAGTATAGAAATATGTGAATCCTACAATTAGTAATAAATAAACTATAGCATTAGCTATTGTGTAGCCTATTCCAAATTGTGCTGTTGATGTAGACATTGAAAATTTGTAAATTGTTGCCCAAAATCCTGTTGAAGTTGCTATATTTGCATTAAACATTGGTATAATCATAGCTGGAAATGTTAAGAAAGATGATGCAAATATAACTGGTATTACACCTGCCATTGCTAATTTTAATGGTATATGTGTATTTTGTCCACCATACATTTTTCTTCCTACTACTTTTTTAGCATATTGTACAGGCACTCTTCTCTCTGCTTCTTGTACAAATACAACACCTGAAACTAAAAGTATTGCACCGGCAATTATTGCTAAAGCCATTATTAATCCTGTTGTATTAAATGCAGCATCTACAACAATTAAGTTATATAATAAACTTACTGCTTGTGGAAGAGAAGATATTATACCTATAAAGATAATCATTGATATACCATTTCCAATACCTTTATTGGTTATTTGTTCTCCTAACCACATTAATAGTGCTGTTCCTGCAATTAAAGAGATTACAAATAAGAAAGCTGTTCCAAATCCTGGGTTTACAAATACTCCATATCCTTGGTAAGCATTGCTATATGTTAAATATAATCCCATTGCTTCAACAAATGCTAATACTAATGTTAGCATTTTTGTATATCTATTTACTTTAGCTTTTCCTTCTTCTCCACCTTCTTTGATTGCTCTTTCCAAAGAAGGAATTACCATTCCTAATAATTGAATTACTATAGATGCTGTAATGTACGGAGTAATTGACATTGCAAATATAGATAAATTAGAAAATGCTCCACCAGAAATTATATCAATTAAATTTGATAAACTTGTTCCTGAACCTGATGTAATGTTTTCTAATGCTAATGCATCTACTCCTGGTACTGTTACATAACATCCAAATCTAAATATAACAATTAATAGTAATGTATATAAAAGTCTTTTTCTAATATCTGGACTTTTTATGGCGTTCTTAAGTGTTTTAAACAAATTAGATCACCTCTGCTTTTCCACCGGCTTTTTCAATTGCTTCAGTAGCTGTTTTTGTGAATCTTGTAGCTTTTACTGTTAATTTTTTGTCTAGTTTTCCGGTTCCTAAAATAACGATACCATCGTTTGCTTTACTTATTATTCCATCTTTTATTAAAGATTCAGCTGTAACTTCTTCTGTTGTTACTTTGTTTAACATTGTTAAAGTTACTTCTGTATATGTGTTTGCATGGATATTTGTAAATCCTCTTTTAGGTAATCTTCTATATAGAGGTGTTTGACCGCCTTCAAAACCACGTCTTACTCCTCCACCTGTTCTAGCTTTTTGACCTTTATGTCCTCTTCCTGAGGTTTTGCCAAGTCCTGAACCAATTCCGCGTCCTACTCTTTTCTTTGTTTCATTTTTAGTAGCAGCTTTAATGTTTCCTAATTCCATGTTTTAATTTCCCTCCATTCTTAAAATTAGTTATTATACATATATGCCATTAGATAATTTCTTCAACTTTTTTATTTCTTTTTTTAGCTATTTCTTCAGATGTAGAGATATTTTGTAATGCATCTATTGTTGCATATCCTACATTTCTTGGATTGTTTGTACCAATAATTTTTGTTTTAATGTCTCTATATCCTGCTAATTCTAATATTGGTCTAACACTTCCTCCAGCTATAAGTCCAGAACCTTGAGGTGCTGGTTTTATTAGAACACTAGCTGAACCAAATTTTCCAATAAATTCATGTGGCACTGTTGTTCCAACAATTGGAACTTCAATTAGATTCTTTTTAGCATCTTCAATAGCTTTTTTTATAGCATCTGGAACTTCAGCTGCTTTACCATTTCCAATACCTACATGACCATTTTCGTCTCCTACAACTACAACAGCACTAAATCTAAAGTTTCTACCACCTTTAACAACTTTTGCAACTCTGTTAATAGCTACAACTTTTTCTTTATATTCAACTGTTTTTTCTTCCATTGAAATTAATTTCTCCTTTCATTTTACAAATTTCTTATGTCTTTCATAAGAATCTTATATTTGTCCTAGAATTTTAGTCCTGCTTCTCTTGCAGATTCTGCTAATTCTTTTACAACACCGTGGTATACATATCCACCTCTATCATAAACTACATTTTCTATTTTCTTTGCTAAAGCTCTTTTAGCAATTAATGTTCCTACTTCTTTTGCTGCTTCTTTATTTGAATGTTTTGTTTTAACTTCTTTATCTAAAGTAGAAGCTTGAACTAATGTAATTCCCTTAGAGTCGTCAATTATTTGAGCATATAAGTTTGTATTACTCCTGAATACACATAATCTTGGGCATTCTGATGTTCCGCTAATTTTTGTACGAACTCTTTTATGTCTTCTTTCTCTTTCTAATTTTCTATTAGTTTTAGAAACCATTTTCTTACTCCTTTCTATTATATCTACTGATACAAACAAAGCAAAAGTGGTATATTGCTAGGAAAGCAAATAAAAATTTTTGAGACTATACAAAAGTATGTCGATAAAATTTTTATGCAGCTTGACAACGCAAGATGCCGCTTTTCATTTGTTTGATTATTTTTTACCAGTCTTACCTTCCTTACGTCTAATATGTTCATCAACATATTTAATACCTTTTCCTCTATAAACTTCTGGTGGTCTTTTTGTTCTTATAACTGCTGCCATTTCTCCAACTAATTCTTTATCAATTCCTTTTACAATTATTTGGTTTGGAGTTGGAACTTCATATTTTATTCCTTCTGGTTCTATCATTTCTATAGGGTGTGAATAACCTAATGTTAGAACTAGTTTGTTTCCTTGTTTTGCAGCTCTATAACCTACACCATTTATTTCTAATTCTCTAGTGTATTCATTTAAAACACCTTGTATCATATTATTTATTAAGGTTCTTGTTAATCCATGTATACTTCTATTGAATGGTTCATCATTTGGTCTTGTAACTGTTATTACTTTGTCATTTAATTCAATTTTCATATTTGGATGCATTTCTTTTTCAAGTGTACCCTTAGGCCCTTTTACAGTAATTTTTTGTCCTTCGATTTTTACTTCTACTGAATCTGGAACTGTAATTGGTTTATTTCCTATTCTTGACATTTTTAAAACTCCTTTCTTTTTTATTATAATGTCTAAATTATATTACCATACATAAGCTAATACTTCTCCACCAACACCTAGTTCTCTAGCTTTTTTGTCTGTCATGATACCTTTTGATGTTGATATTAATGCTATACCTAAACCATTTAAAACTTTAGGTAATTCTTCTTTAGAAGCATATATTCTTAATCCTGGTTTGCTTATTCTTTTTAATCCAGATATAACTTTTTTACCTTTTTCTGTATATTTTAAAGTTATTCTTATAATTCCTTGATTATCTGTCTTTATCTCTTCATAAGATTTTATATAACCTTCATTAAATAAAATCTCAGCAATGTCCTTTTTTATATTTGAAGCTGGAACATCAACTGTTTTGAATTTTGCTTGACCTGCATTTCTAATTCTTGTTAGCATATCTGCAATTGGATCAGTTGTAACCATCTTTTTTCCTCCTTTTCTTTAATTAATGATAATTTATATGTTCTATTATTATCTAAAAACAAATCAAAAACGAGTATTACTAGGAAAACAAGTAAAAACTTTTTTAGACTATACACTGTATGTCGAAAAAATTTTTACGCAGTTTGACAATGTAAGACGATGTTTTTCATTTGTTTTGCCAGATTACCAGCTAGACTTCTTAACACCAGGAATCTCTCCCTTATGTGCTAATTCTCTAAAGCAAATACGGCAAATACCATATTTTCTTATATATGCATGTGGTCTTCCGCATATTTTACATCTATTATATTCTCTTGTCTTATATTTTTGTTGTTTTTGTTGTTTAACAATCATTGCTTTTTTAGCCATTTATTTCCATTTCCTCCCTTTTTATTTTAATTTCTAAAAGGCATTCCTAATAGATTTAACAATTCTTTAGCTTCTTCATCAGAATTTGCTGTTGTTACGAATATTATATCCATACCTCTTGTTTTATCTATTTTGTCATATTCTATTTCAGGAAATATTAATTGTTCTTTTATTCCTAAAGAATAGTTTCCTTTTCCATCAAAAGAATTTTTTGAAAGACCTCTAAAATCTCTTACTCTTGGTAGTGCTACATTAAATAGTTTGTATGCAAAATCATACATTTTTCCTTGTCTTAATGTAACTTTACAACCAACATTAGCACCTTCTCTTAATTTGAATGCAGCTATTGATTTTTTAGCTTTTGTTATAACTGGTTTTTGACCTGTTATAGCTGTTAAATCATTTATTGCATTATCTAATGATTTAGGATTATCTTTTATATCGCCTAAACCTATGTTGATAACAATTTTCTCTAATTTTGGAACTTGCATAACTGATTTATATTGAAATTTTTTCATTAATGCAGGAACTACTTCTTTTTGATATTGTTCTCTTAAAGTTTCCATTATTTATCCTCCTTTTATTTTATTACTGTTCCACATCTTTTACAAATACGAACTTTAGAATTATTTTCCATTTTATATCCTACTCTTGCTGGTTTATTGCATTTAGAGCATACTACATTTACTTTACTAGAATTGATTTCACATTCTACTGGAATAATTCCACCTTCTTCACCTTGTTTTTTAGGTTTGATGTGTTTTTTTCTGATATTTACACCTTTTACAATAACTTTATTTTGTTTTGGTATTACTTCTAAAACTTCTCCAGTTTTCCCTTTATCATTTCCAGATAAAACTTGAACTGTATCACCTTTTTTTATTTTCATTAAGGTATTCCCTCCTTATCTACTATTTTTTACTCCTATATTATCCAAACTACATCTGCCCTCCGTCATCCGACTTCCGTCCTCTGGCTTCCGTCCTCTGACATCCGACATCCGACATCCGTTTATAATACCTCTGGAGCTAATGATAATATTTTCATATAATCTTTTTCTCTTAATTCTCTTGCTATAGGACCAAATATACGGGTTCCTTTTGGAGTACCGTCATCTCTTATAATAACTGCTGCATTCTCATCAAATCTTACATAAGAACCATCAGCTCTTTTTATAGGTTTTTTTGTTCTAACTATAACTGCTTTTACAACATCACCTTTTTTTACAACACCATTTGGTATAGCATTTTTTACTGATGCGATTATAACATCACCTACACCTGCAAATTTTCTATGTGAACCACCTAAACATCTAATGCACATAAGTTCTTTTGCACCTGTGTTATCTGCTACTTTTAATCTAGATTGTTGTTGAATCATTTAGGTTTCCTCCTTTTTCATATTTCTTTTAACTTTTTTATTTTATGATTTACTTAAAATAAATCATAAACGAGTATGCTAGGGAAGCTAGCAAAATTTTGAGTATAATCCACTTAAAATTAATCAAAAGCGAGTATTGCTAGGAAAGCTAGCAAAAAATTTTGAGATTGTATGATGATACATCGATAAATTTTTTGCGACGCTTGACACCGCAAGACGATGCTTTTCATTAATTTTATTTTATAACTGCTTTTTCAACTATCTCAACCAATCTCCATCTCTTATCCTTTGATAAAGGTCTAGTTTCCATTACTTTTACTTTATCTCCGATTTGGCATTCATTTTTTTCGTCATGTGCTTTTAATTTATATGTTCTTTTAACGAATTTACCATATAATGGGTGTTTTACGCTTGTTTCAACTGATACTACAATTGTTTTATCCATTTTATTAGATGTTACTGTACCAATCATAACTTTACGAAGATTTCTTTCTTCCATTTTTTATCCCCTTTCTCAGAATCTATTTTCTTAAATTATGCATTCTTTTTTTCTAATTCTCTCTCTTTTAAAACTGTATTTATTCTAGCAATGTCTTTCTTAGTTTCCTTTATTTTCATTGGGTTATCTAATCCATTTGTTGCTAAATTAAATCTTAGCTTAAATAATTCTGTTTTTAGTTCACCTAATTCTTTTTCTAAGTCTGGTGAAGACATTTCTCTTATCTTATTTATCTTCATCAACATCACCACCTTGATTATTTTCTCTTACTACAAATTTTGTTTTTACTGGTAGTTTATGTGAAGCTAATCTTAAAGCTTCTCTAGCTGTATCTTCTGAAACTTCTGCTAATTCAAATAGAATTCTTCCTGGTTTTACTGGTGCTACCCAATATTCTACTGCACCTTTACCTTTACCCATACGAGTTTCAGCTGGTTTCTTGCTTATTGGTTTGTTTGGGAATATTTTAATCCAAACTTTTCCACCTCTTTTTATATAACGTGTCATTGCAATACGGGCTGCTTCTATTTGGTTTGCTGTGATTAATCCAGCATCCATTGTTTGTAATCCGAATTGACCTTCGTTAACAACATTTCCTCTTGTTGCTTTTCCTCTGTTTCTACCCTTTTGCATTTTTCTATATTTTGTTCTTTTTGGCATTACTGGCATTATACATTTCCTCCTTCTGTTTTATTTTTCTTAGTAGGAAGAACTTCTCCTTTATATATCCAAACTTTTACACCTATTTTTCCATAAGTTGTATCTGCTTCATAGAATCCATAATCAATATCTGCTCTTATTGTTTGTAGTGGAATTGTTCCTTCTTTGTAGAATTCTGTTCTAGCCATATCAGCTCCACCTAATCTTCCAGATACAGATGTTTTTATTCCTAAAGCTCCTGCTTTCATTGCTTTTTGCATACATTGTTTCATTGCTCTTCTAAAAGAAATTCTTCTTTCTAGTTGATTACAGATGTTTTCTGCTACTAATTGAGCATTTGTATCAACATCTTTTACTTCAACTATATTTAAATTTACATCTTTGTTAATCATTTTTACTAATTCTTGTTTTAAGCTTTCAGCTAAATTACCACCTTTTCCTATTACTAGACCTGGTTTTGCTGTATAAACATTTACTTTTACAAATTTAGCTGTTCTTTCTATTTCTATTTTAGAAATACCGCTAAGAAATAATTTTTTCTTTACATATTCACGGATTTTGTGGTCTTCGATTAGATAATCACTGAAATTTTTTGAATCAGCATACCATTTTGAACTCCAATCTTTGATAACACCAACTCTTAATCCATGTGGATGCATTTTTTGTCCCATTTTTTATTTTCCCTCCTCTTAAACTTCTCTTAATTTAATTGTTATATGACTGGTTCTTTTTCTTATTCTTACAGCTGAACCTTTAGCTGCTGCTCTTATTCTTTTCATTGTAGGTCCTTGGTTTGCATAGATTTCACTAACTACTAAGTTTCCTCTATTCATACCATGGTTATTTTCTGCATTTGCTATTGCAGATTTAAGTAATTTTTCTATAATTGCAGATGATGCTTTTGGTGTAAATTTTACTATTGCTAATGCTTCATCTACGTTTTTACCTCTTATAAGGTCTGCAACAATTTTTACTTTTCTAGCTGAAATTCTTGCAAATCTTAATGTAGCTGTTGCTTCTAGTACTTTATTTTCTTCTGGCATTTTTCATTTACCTCCTTATACCATGTTATATAATTCTCTATTTTACACTTGTTTTTTTATCTCCTGAATGTCCTCTGAATGTTCTTGTTGGAGCGAATTCTCCTAATTTATGTCCTATCATCTCTTCTGATATATAAATTGGAACATGTTTTCTTCCATCATGAACTGCTATTGTATGACCTACCATTTGAGGATATATTGTAGAAGCTCTTGACCAAGTTTTTAATACACTTTTTTGTCCGCTTTCATTCATAGCTTCAATTCTTTTTAATAGTTTTTCTTCTACAAATGGTTTTTTCTTACTAGATCTTGACATTAACTTTTCCTCCTTTTTATTTTCTTCTCTTTACAATATATTTGTCTGTTCTATTGTTTTTCTTTCTTGTTTTATATCCTAATGCTGGTTTGCCCCAAGGAGTAAGTGGTCCACTATGTCCTACTGGTGCTCTACCTTCACCACCACCATGTGGGTGATCTACTGGGTTCATTACAGAACCTCTAACTGTTGGTCTGATTCCCATATGTCTTTTTCTTCCTGCTTTTCCTAATTTTATGTTGCTGTGGTCTGTGTTTCCAATAGTTCCTATTGTTGCTCTACATTTAGCTCTTACTAATCTCATTTCTCCTGAAGGTAATCTAATATGTGCATAATTTCCTTCTTTTGCCATAAGTTGAGCTTCTCCACCAGCAGCTTTTACCATTTTTCCACCTTGACCAGGGTTTAATTCTATATTATGAATTAATGTACCAACTGGTATGTTTTCTATTGGTAAGCAGTTTCCTGGTTTTATATCAACATTTTTTCCAGATACTACTTTGTCTCCTTCTGTTAATCCTACTGGAGCTAATATATAATTTAAAACTCCATCTTCATATTTAATTAATGCTATATTGCTTGTACGATTTGGATCATATTCGATTCCAATTACTGTTGCAACCATATCATCTTTTTGTCTCTTAAAATCAATTATTCTATATTTTTGTCTGTTTCCACCACCTTGATGTCTTACTGTTATTCTTCCATAAGAATTTCTACCAGCATTTTTCTTTTTCTTTGCTAATAAAGATTTTTCTGGTGTCTTTTTTGTTATTTCATCAAAAGTAGAACTTGTCATGTTTCTTCTTGATGGTGTATATGGTTTGTATGTCTTTATTCCCATTTTCTTTTCTCCTCTCTCATCGTCCAAATGAAAAACTTCGTCTTGCTGTGTCAAACTTCACAAAAAGATTTTTCGACATACCATGTATAGTCTCAAATTTTTTTGTTCGTTTTCCTTGCAATACTCGTTTTTGATTTGTCCTCTACTTATTATTGTGGATTTTTTTCCTGCTCCACCGCAGATAACTATTTATTTTCCCAGTTTTTTCTGGATATTTATAATATTTGAATTGTAATGTTTGATTTATACTTTATTTCATTTGACTAAGCACCCATGAACTCATCAATTGAAGCACTATACTTTTTGTTAACCTTAACTTCTTTTCCACCTTTTGTTAAGTAAGATGTTTCTTGTGGGTTAGTATCAATAGTTACAATTGCTTTTTTCCAATCAGGTCTTTTTCCTTCATGTGCACCCACTCTTTTTACTTTTCCTTGAACATTCATTGTATTAACACTTAATACTTTTACATTAAATAAAGTTTCAACAGCTTTTGCCACTTGAACTTTTGTAGCATTTTTTGCTACTTTAAAGGTGTATTTGCCTTTCTCTAATTCACTATTACTTCTTTCTGTAATTATTGGTTTTATTATAATTTCTTCTGGTCTCATTAAGCATACACCTCCTCTAGTTTTTTAATGCTATCAACAGTTAATATTAGTTTGTTATAATTTAATAAGTCATGAATGTTTATTGTACTTGTTAAACTTGTTTTAACACCTTCAATATTTCTTGCTGATTTTTGAACATTTTCATTTTTTTCTGGTAATAATATTAGAGTTTTTCCTTCTACTTTTAAGTTTTCTAATGCTTTTACCATATTTTTTGTTTTAATTTCTTTTAATTCTAATTTATCTACAACTACTAAGTTGTTTTCTAATACTTTAGAGCTTAATACTGATTTTATAGCTAATTGTTTTTCTTTTTTATTAATTCTATAACTATAATCTCTTGGTTTTGGACCTAATGCAATACCACCTTTAATCCATTGTGGTGCTCTTATACTTCCTTGTCTTGCTCTACCTGTACCTTTTTGTCTCCAAGGTTTTTTTCCACCGCCAGATACTTCTGCTCTTGTTTTTGTATTAGCTGTACCTTGTCTTTGATTTGCCATATAGTTTACTAAAGCAATATGAACTACTTTTTCATTTGGTTTAATACCAAAAATGCTTTCATTTAATTCTATGTCTTTAACTTTTTTACCTTCTATATTGTATACATCTATTTTAGGCATTTTCTTTTCTCTCCCTTCTCACTATTTTGCACTTTTTACTGTATTTCTTATTTTTAGGATTGCCCCTTTATTTCCTGGAACGCTACCTTTTACTAATAATACATTTTTATCTAAATCAACTTTTATAATTTCTAGGTTTTCAACTGTAACTGTTTCTACACCCATATGTCCTGGTAAGTTCTTTCCTTTGAAAACTCTACCTGGTGTTGATGTAGAACCCATTGAACCTGGTCTTCTATGATACATTGAACCATGTCCCATTGGTCCTCTTGATTGTCCATGACGTTTTATAACACCTTGGAATCCTTTTCCTTTTGTTGTTCCTGTAACGTCAACTGATTCTCCATCTTTAAATATATCAACTTTTATTTCATCTCCAACATTATAAGAATGTTCTTCTAGTCTGAATTCTCTTAAATGTTTCTTTGGAGTTACACTTGCTTTTGTGAAGTGTCCTTTTTTAGGTTTTATTAATTTCTTTTCTTTAACTTCTCCAAAACCTAATTGAACTGCATCATATCCATCACAGTCTGTTGTTTTTATTTGAACAACTGTACATGGTCCAGCTTCTATTACTGTAACTGGAATTGCTTTTCCTGTATTATCAAATACTTGTGTCATTCCTAGTTTTCTTCCTAAAATTGCTTTTTTCATTTCTATTTTCCTCCCTTTATCACTATTGGCTAATATATCTTTATACTAGCTTGGCTGAAGGTATCTATTTTTAACCTTTAACCTTAAAGTTTTATTTCTATTTCAACGCCTGCTGGTAAATCTAATTTCATTAGACTATCAACTGTAGTTTGAGTTGGATATAATATATCGATTACTCTCTTATGTGTTCTCATTTCAAATTGTTCTCTTGAATCTTTGTGTTTGTGTGGTGAACGAATAACTGTGATTACTTCTTTTTTTGTTGGTAGTGGAATAGGACCTGAAACTTTAGCTCCTGTTCTTTTAGCAGTATCTACTATCTTTTCAGCAGACTGATCTATAAGAACGTGATCATAAGCTTTTAATCTTATTCTAATTTTTTCACTAGTTGTTACCACCTTTGTTGTTTTTGTAGCCTTTTCTATTTTTGGTGCTACTTTTTTGGCTGTTCCTTTTTGAACTTTTTTTGCTTTCTCGCTTTCTGCTACATTTGCCATTGTTAAATTCCCTCCTTAAAATATAATTGTTTTTACCTTAGGTAGGAAAGTTATTAACACACCCTGGTGTTTCATTTAAGTCCATTTTAAAATCCTAGTATATCGCTAGGACAAGTGTACTTAAATAGCTAACTTATCCGCCTGGTCTATGCCAAGACATACTCCACGAAAGTTCCCTCCACTATATAGTGTAGCCACATTTCGCTTCATCGCAAATCTAAACGCAACATATATTTTACTACGTTTTACATATATATGTCAAGCATTTTATGAAAAAAAATTAAAAAGTCAGTGAGGATTTTTATTATCCTCAAACTGACCTATCAAATTACATTTTTTCGTTTAGTATTGACAGAAATTTTTGCAACATGTGTATTGGCAAGAATCTCTGTCAATATTATCTCAATTTTATATGTTTTTTTGTACTATTGATACTATATCACTTATATATTCTCCTATTATTGGAATGTTTAGTCTTATTAGCCTTTGTAAGAAGTATATTATCATTGCAGAAATTATTGTTATACCTATTCCAATACCTACTCCTCTAAAAATTCCTGCTAACAAGTTTCTTTTTATTATTTCTTTTTTACTTCCCAATATATATGATAATTCTATTAAATTTGCTTTATCTAGTTTATCATTTATATCATCAATTTTTTTATTTATCTTCTTAAACATAAAAACACCCAATTATAGTTTGGGTGTTTTTAGCAATTTTATGTATCTCTATTTTCACTATTTTCTTCTTTTAATAATTTATCTAATTGGTCTATCAGTGATTGTAGCTTGTCTATATCTTGACCAATAAGTTGCCAATCATTACTTTGATTTGATTGCTTTAAATTTTCATTTGCTTCTATTATTTCTTGTAGTAAATCTTCTACATTAGTTGTTTCAATTTTAATACTAACTGCTGCTTGTGATAATAAATTTCTTAATGCTTCTTGAAGATTATTTCCTATTGCTACTTTATTTCCTGATGCCACTATCACTTTTTTCAAAATTGGTGCGTTTTGGTTCTCATTTTGTAGAACTTGATATATTGGCTCTATATATAATAATGTATTATTAATTGGCACAACTATAATGTTTTTCTCTATTTTAGTTCCTGTTACCTCTATAGATTCTAATTCTTTTGATATTGTTTCATCTTGTTCAATTAGTGTGTCTAGTTGTAATGTTCCTAATATTGGTTCTTCTGTACTGCATTTATATAATTTTAAGTGTTTTTCGCCATTCTCATCACATGTTCCAACTAGATATGCATTAATGTTCTGTTTGTCTACTATTGTATATGGAATAACTAGTCCTAATTGTGCTTGTTCTGAATCCACTGTTTTTACCATAGTATAATATGGTTCAATATCTGTTCCAACTATTGAAGATACTTTTGTAGTATTTTCTTTAGCAATATCCCATATATCATCTGCTCTATATAGTACCTCTGCTTTTACATTATGATATTGTTTTAAAACCTCTTTTTGAACATTAAATAAGTATTTAGGATATACGAAATGTTTGGCTATATCTTCTGGTATTTTTGCATCAGTATCTTCAAATAAACTTGGATACATAGCCCAGTATGCCATTACGATTGGGTCTGTTGTGTCAGTTATATAGAATTTCATTGTACCATCATAGCTATCTATTATAACTTTAACAGAATTTCTTATGTAATTTATTCTTTCTGTTTGTCCATTTTCTTTTTGTATCACTGTAATTTGTGAAAATGGATAGCTATCTGAAACAGTATATGCGTCTAGAACCCATACTAATTTTCCTTCATCTGTTATAACCATATATGGTTCTTCATCATATTTCAAATATGGCATTACAGTTTTTGCTCTCTCAATTATATTTCTTTTTATTAAAATATTACTATCTTTAGTCATATTGCTTGAGAAAACTAATTTCATGTTTCCAGTTTTTATACCTAAAATCAATCTATCTATTAAGCCTAATTGAATTCCTGCTTCTCCATCATATGCACTATAACTGTTTGTAGTACTTGTTAATGGATAATCATACTCATTTTTCTCATCTTCACTCGTAACCGCAATATTATTTGTTTCTAACCCAAAATAAATTCTTGGTTGTGTTATTGTTGGTTCATTTAACATTTGGGAGAAATCGCTTTTTATATAACTAAGTCCTCCATTTTCTGTTGTTTTTGATGCATCTGTTATTATTACTCCATATCCATGTGTATATTCATATGTTTTATTATTATATGTTCTTGTTTCATTACTTATTATTTCTCTAGGTGTTATATATGTTAATCTTTTTTCTCCATTTACATTATAAACTCCTACTTGTGTTGAACTATATGTATAATATCCTAAATTAGTTTGATATTCTTGAAGATATGTAAGAACTCTTTGTTTATTAAATATGTTTATATTATTAATTACTTCTTTGTTGTTTTCTATATCTTCTGCTGTAATTGTTCCACTAGTTGTTAATTCAATTTCATCAATATTTATATCATATGCTTCTTTTGTATACTCTATATTTTGCTCTATATAATATTTTTGTTTGTCTAATTCATTATGTTTTAAATAAAATACGTCTACTCCTAAAACCACTCCAAACATTGCTGCTAAATATAGTGGTATTGATATTAATGTTGCAATTGCTTTTCTATATTTTTCTTGTTTTATTTTTCTTACAAATCGTATTGCACTAATGAAGATAAATACTGAAAATATAATATATCCCCATTTTTTTATTGTAACTTCTAATACTCCTGCTCCATATAATGATGTGCCATTACTTATTGTCATAAATTTGCTTGATACTATATTTTGTATATTTAAAATTGTTAATGCACATATTATTATAATTATGAAAAACAAATTAAATGTTAATTGTTTTATTACTGTATTTTGTTTTAGTGTTTCTACACTAATTCCTTTTTCAAAGAATTTTCTAAATGCTAATAAGTAATATACTATAATATAAACAGATAGTATTGCCATGATTATTCCCAAACTTGCTAGTATAGCTTGTATAAAAGGTCTTTGAAAAATATAATAGCTTACATCCATATTAAAGATTGGGTCATTTTGCCAGAATTGTCTTCCGCTAAATGCTAGTATTGCTTTTTCTGTAATTGTAAAAGTCATTATTACTCCTGTTATTGCTGCAAAAGCCATTGAAATTGATTTATTTGGTAACTTTGGCATTTCTTTTTTATCTTCTACAAAGAAATGTTTCAACCCTCTTTTTATTACTGCTGTTGTTACATATGTCATTATGTATACCACTATAAAAGATATTATAAATACTCTTACTTTTTGTATAACATTCTGTTTATATATTTCTACATATTGTTCGCCTATTCCTAACATTTCTAAATATGAGCCTCTTAAAGCAATATATAAATATATTGCAAAAGCTATAAGAAATAATGTTACAAATATTACTCTTTTTTTAACTTTTAATTTCATTTTCCTTTCCTTTCATTTTATGCTTATATTATTGCATTTACAAATTCTTCGGAGTTGAAAGTTTCCATGTCATCTATTTGTTCACCTACACCTACAAATTTTACAGGTATATTGTTTTCGTGTACAATTCCTACTACTACTCCACCTTTTGCTGTTCCATCCAATTTTGTTAGTACCAATCCTGTTAATGGTACAACTTCCTTGAATGCTTTTACCTGCATAATTGCATTTTGTCCAGTTGTTGCATCTATTACCATTAATGTTTCTTTTGTTGCTTCTGGTAATTCTCTTTCAATTACTTTTCCTATTTTTAATAACTCGTCCATCAAATATTTTTTGTTATGAAGTCTTCCTGCTGTATCACAAATTAATACATCTGCATTTTTTTGTTTTGTTATTTGTATTGCATCATATACAACTGAAGCTGGGTCTGCTCCTTCTGCTCTTTTTACTATGTCAACACCTGCTCTATTTGCCCATATTTCTAGTTGTTCTACTGCAGCTGCTCTAAATGTATCTGCTGCTGCAACTACTACTTTTTTTCCTTTTGTTTTTAAATTATTTGCTATTTTTCCTATTGAAGTAGTTTTTCCTACTCCATTTACTCCCACTACTAAAATTACTGTTGGGCTTGTTTCTATGTTTAGGTCTTTTTGTGGTTTATCTAATATTTCTTGCATTTCTTGTTTTAGTGCTTCTTTTACTTTATCTTCATCTTGTATTTTTTCTAGTTTTATTTTCTCTCTTAATTTTGAAATTATTTCACTAGAAGTTTCTACTCCTATATCTGACATTATAAGGATTTCTTCCAGCTCTTCTAAAAACTCTTCATCTACTTTTCTGAAATTACTAAATACACTATTTATTTTTTCATTAAATGAATTTCTCGTTTTTCCTAAACCTGATTTTAATTTGTCAAAAAACCCCATTGTCTTATCCTTTCTATATATTCTTTTAATGGGTCGCCGAGCTCTGCGACCCATTTACTTTTTATATTTAATCAATTGTAATTGATGTTGATGCATTTAAATTTAAGTCTCTTGTTGCTTTTCTACTACCATCTATTACTACTTCTATTGTTACTGTTCCTGTTCCCTCAACACGTACTGAGAAAGCATCTTCATTTTGTTTTACAGTTGTAGATTCTACTTGTGTACCATCTACTCTTACTATTAAATGTACATCTTTAGCTGGTACTAATTCTTCTTTATATATTTTATTACCATCTTCATCTACTTCTCCTGTATCGACCTTGGTATATTGCTCTTCATAGTTTGTAAGTTTTGCAATATTTATTATTGCTGTTCCTTGTTTTATTGCTTGATAGTCATTAATATATATTGTTATTTCTTCATTTTTATTTACTATACTCTTTGGAGATATACTTTGCTCAATTACTCCACTACCTTTACTTGAATCTGTTTTTGTATATGCTGCTTTAAGTTTCAATTTTGCATTTGTTAGAGCTGTTCTTGCTTCTTCTTCTGTCATTCCTGTTAAGTCTGGCACTTCAACTTGCTCTATTCCTATACTTATTTTTACTGTTACTTCGCTTCCTGCAAGTATTTCCTCTTCTTCTGGAACACTTTGTTCTATTACTATTCCTTCTTCAACTTCATCACTATATTCTTCTTCTATCTTTAATACAAATCCTATTTCTTTTGCTTCTTTTAAAACTTCATCTTTCGTTTTTCCGACTAATTTAGTCATTTTTATTATTTCTTGCCCTTTACTTATTACTACTTCAATTGTTGCTCCTTCTGCAATTGAGTAATTTGCTTGATATCCTGGTTTTTGTGATATTATTTTACCTTCTTCTATTTCTGGGTCAAAAGCTTCTTCTGTTACTTCTATATTTACATTAGAGTGTTGAGCTTTGGCTTCATCAAGTGTTAGTCCTACTAAGTTTGGTAAATCTATTTGTTTTGGTGCTGAAGCATTTAATCCTAATATTGTTATACCAATTGAACCTATAAATACTGTTAATAATATTACAATAATTAGTATCCATTTTACTACAGGATGTTCTTTTAAATATTTTTTAAACTTTGCAAGTTTTCCTTTTTTGTTTTTAGTTTCTTCTTTTTTATTTTTTTCTGTTGCATTATTATTTATTACATTTATTCTCTGTGTTGCAAAATCTCGACTTTCTTCTGTATCAATGTCTTTAGTTGGATTTCTTAACGCAAATTCCAAATCACTAATCATTTGTGTTGCTGTTGAATATCTCATATTTGGATCTTTTTGCATTGCTTTCATTATTATGTCATTCACACTCTGTGGTAAACTAGGATTTAATGTTATTGGCTCTACCGGTGTTTCTTGCATGTGTTTTAATGCAACTGATACTGGAGTATCTGCATCAAATGGAACTCTTCCTGTTACCATCTCATATAATACAACACCTAATGAGTATAAATCTGATTTTGCATCTGTGTATCCACCTCTTGCATGTTCTGGTGAGAAATAATGTACTGAACCTAAAGTTGTTCCGAATGCAGTTATTGTCGAATTTGATACTGCTTTTGCTATTCCAAAGTCTGTTACTTTTGCAGTTCCATCTTCTGTTATAATAATATTATGTGGTTTTATATCTCTATGAACAATATGATTTCTGTGTGCTGTTTCTAGTGCGGAAGCTATTTGCATTGCAACTTTAATAGACCATTTCCAACCTAATTTTCCTTGTTCTATTATAATTTCTTTTAGTGTCTTGCCTTTTATTAACTCCATTACTATATAGTATAAATTTCCTTCTTGACCAACATCATAAACAGATACTATATTTGGATGTGTTAAACTTGCTGCTGATTCTGCTTCTATATTAAATCTTTTTATAAATTCATTATCTGTTGTATATTCTTCTCTTAATACTTTTACTGCTACGTATCTTTTTAATACTAAATCCTTGGCTTGATATACTGTTGCCATCCCACCGTTTCCAACTTTTTCTACAATTTCATATCTATTTCCAAGTAATTTTCCTACTAAATTCATTGTTACTTACCTCCAACTAATTTTTAATTAGAATAACTGTAATATTGTCTTTTCCACCCATTTCATTTGCTCTTTTTATTAAATTATCTGCTGCTGTTTCAAAGTCATTTCTTATTATGTTATAGATTTCTTCCTCTGATATCATATTTGTAAGTCCATCTGAACATACTAATATAATGTCTCCTTCATTAAATCCTTTTACTGTTACATCTGGTTCTATTATTGGCTCACAACCAAGTGCTTTCATTAACATATTCTTTTTAGGGTGATGGTCTGCTTCTTCTTTTGTTATTTTTCCCTCTTTTACTAGTTTCTGCACATAACTATGGTCAACTGTTATTTTTCTCATTATATCTTGTCTAATTCTGTAAATTCTGCTGTCACCAATATGACCTATAAATGCTCTATTATTATATATTAAGCAAATTTCTAAAGTAGTACCCATTTGTTCTAATTCTTCTTCTTGCTGTGCTCTACTATATACTTCTAAATTTGCATATGTTATTGCTTGTTTGACTAATTCTTGTAACTCTTCCTTAGTATAGTCTTTGTTATTTTCGAAGTGTTCTTTTATGTATTTTTCAACACTTGTTGCTGCCAAATTACTTGCAATCTCTCCACCTGTATAGCCACCCATTCCATCTGCAAGAACACATAATACATATTTTTCATTGTCTTGTGATATACAGTATGCATCTTGGTTCATTTGTCTTTGCATTCCTATATCTGTTTTTGCTTCTATCTTCATTTACTCACCTCTTTTTTTCTCAACTGTCCACATGCTGCATCTATGTCAGAGCCTAATTCTCTTCTTATAGTTGCTACAATTCCTTTTGAGTTTAAATAGTCTCTAAATTTTATAATATTTTCGTTTGTGCTTTTAGCGTATTTACCATTTTCTATTTTATTAATAGGTATTAAATTTACATGGCAAAGCATTCCTTTTAACAATTTAGACAAACTCTCTGCATCATCTAAATTATCATTATTGTCTTTCGCAAGTGCATATTCAAACGAAATTCTTCTATTCGTTTTGTTTATGTAATATCTGCAAGCTTCCATCAGCTGTGCTATATCATATGTTTTGTTTATTGGCATCATTTGACTTCTTTTCTCGTCTTTTGCACTATGTAGAGAGATTGATAATGTGCATTGAATATTTCTATCTGCTAATTCATATATTTTAGGAACTAATCCACTTGTAGATATGCTTATATGTCTTGCTCCCATATTTATACCTTTTGGGTTATTTAATATTTTTATTGCTTTCATTACATTATCAAAATTGTCTAAAGGTTCACCTATTCCCATAAAAACTAGATTAGAAATTTTTATGTTTTCATCTCTTTCTATTGCTAGCAATTGTTCTACAATTTCTCCTGCTTCTAGGCTTCTTGCAAATTTTACACCTGTTGAAGCACAGAATTTGCACCCCATTTTACAACCAATTTGGCTTGATACACAAATTGTTTTTCCATATTTATATTGCATAAGAACAGTTTCTATTGCATTATTATCTAACACATCAAATAAATATTTTTTAGTGCCATCTTTAGATTCTTGTTTTGTTATTATATTAAAATTGTGCATATCAAAATTTGCTTTTAATTTTTCTCTTAGTTCTAGAGATAGATTTGTCATTTCATCAAAACTCATTACATTTTCTTTATAAATCCAATTAAAAATCTGTTCAGCTCTATACTTTTTTTCCCTTAATTGTTCTATTTTAACCTTGAGGTCGTCTAAATCATAATTCTTGATATTTTCTTTTAACATACAATTCCTTCTAAATTTTCATTTTTTCAGTGTTTATTTTATCATATATTATTATTTTATACAAGTTTTTTATTTACAAAATCTATGATTTCCTATAACTACTGTTACAGGTCTTGACCAAATCCAACTGTTTGTTGCAGTATTTGGATTAAAATAATATATTGCCCCATATGTTGGATCCCAACCGTTAATTGCATCCTGTGCTGCTGATATTGCTGTTTGATTAGGAGTTAAATTTATTTGACCATCTGCTACAACACTAAATGCTCCACTTTGATAAATTACTCCTGCTACTGTATTTGGAAAAGAACTACTTTTTACTCTATTTAATACAACAGCTGCAACGGCAACTTGTCCTGTATAGCTTTCTCCTCTTGCTTCTGCATATACTAAACGAGCTAGCAAATTTAAGTCTGAATTTGAATATCCTCCACCAGTATTTGTGTTGGTACTTGTAATTCCCATTGCAGCTAAAGTTTTAGGTCCTGCAATTCCATCAACTTGTAATCCATTTTTAGATTGAAACCATTTTACTGCTGCCAATGTTTGGCTTCCATATATTCCATCAATTTCACCACTATAATATCCCCAGCGTTTAAGTTTTGTTTGTATTTGTCTTACTTCTTCACCTCTAGAGCCATATTTTGATAAAGCATAACTTTCATTTCCTTCCTCTTTTAAAAACACCCAATATGTTGTTAATGATAAAGTTAATATTAATAATATAAATAATGACAAAATTTTTTTCTTTTTCATAAATAAAACCACCCTTTTTTGTTATTGTTTACAATAGGGTGGTTTTTTATACCAAAATTCTATTCTTCTCATTACATGTTTTCCTCTGTAATTTCATCTTCTTTTTTTATCAATATAGTTATCTTTTTTTCTGCATTTTCTAATATTTCATTACATTTTTTAGAAATTTCTATTCCTTCTTCAAATTTTTTTATTGAATCTTCTAAATTTAGTTCTCCTTTTTCTAATTCTTGTACAATATTTTCTAAATTTTGCATGTTTTCTTCGAAACTATTTGTTCTTTCCATTTCTATCCCCTTTTTCTTTTATAACTACTCTTAAATTTGCTAATTACCTTGTAGTACATGTATTATTTGTTAAGTTTACAATGTACCATTCAATTGCTGCTGTTGTATTTTCATCTCTTACAGAAATAATATATTCACCATTTTGATTTATATTTTCTACAACAAATTTTACTGAACTATCTGAACCCCATGTATCTTCTGCAATTGCAATTGCTTTTTCTTCGTCTGTTTGTGGTTGTGTATTTTCGTCGTTGTTAGTATTTTCTGCATCACTATTTTCTTCATTATTATTTGTTTCTGAATTATTTACTACTTCGTTGCTAATTTCATTAGTATTTTCTATAACATTGTTTGTTGTTTCATTTGTAATTTGATTTATTACATCTTGGCTGGCAGTTTCTTTTGTTTCATCATTTTTAACTATATTTTTTGCAATAGAAACTCCTGCTATAATAACAATAATTAATATTATTACAAAAATTATTTTCTTACTCATCTATATACCTCCATTCCCTAACTTGTATTATTCCTCGACTTTTTGTACTTTGGTAGAAATTCTACCATCATACATTCTGACAGTTATTATGTCATTTTCTTGCACTTGTTTTATGCTTTTTATAACTTTGCCTTTTTCTTCAACAATACTATAACCTCTTACTAAAGTTTTTAGTGGACTTAGTGTATCTAATCTAGCTATAGAATTTGTTGCTTTTAGTTTTGCTTCTTTTATCTTATTTTGTACAATCACTTCCATATTTTTTAACTTTATATCAATATTCATATAGTATTCATTTATTTTTTGAGTTGGTTCTTTAAATACTTTTGATGCCAATGCCTTCTCATATCTTAATCTCATATATTCTACTTTTTTCTTTAAAGCAATTTTAAATCTATTTCTATATGAATTTATTTTTTCCTCAATCTCTTTAACATCAACTTGTGCTAGTTCTGCTGCAGCAGATGGTGTTGGCGCTCTTAAGTCTGCAACAAAATCCGCTATTGTGAAATCTGTTTCGTGTCCTACTGCTGAAATGATTGGTATTTCTGAGGCATATATGGCTCGTGCAACTATTTCCTCATTAAATGGCCATAAATCTTCTAATGAGCCTCCTCCTCTAGCAAGAATTATAACATCTGACAATTTATATTTATTCATTGTTTCAATTGCTTCTACTATCTTAATTTCTGCCCCTTTTCCTTGGACTGGTATAGGATATAGTTTTATGTATACATTTGGATTTCTCCTAGTTGATACATTTATAATATCTCTTATTACTGCACCTGTTTGAGACGTTAACACTCCTATAGTATTAGGCATGATAGGAATTTTCTTTTTATGAGCTTTATCAAATAATCCTTCTTTTTCTAGTTTTTCTTTTAATTCTTCAAAAGCTTTATACAAATCCCCTATTCCATCTTCCTGCATTGCTTTACAATATATTTGATATACTCCACCTGCTTCATAGATTGATACAGTTCCTAAAATTAAAACTTTCATTCCATCTTTTGGCATAAAAGTTAAAGTAGATGTGGCTGCTTTAAACATTACACATTTAATTAATGATTTTTCATCTTTTAGTGTAAAATACATGTGTCCTGTATAATGGTGTTTAAAGTTAGATATTTCACCTTTTATATACACATTGTTTAAATATTCATCTGCATCTACTTTATTTTTTATATATTTATTTAATTCACTTACAGTTATTGCTGTTGGTTTCATAAGTTCTCCTTAACAATACTTGCTAAAACACCATTTATAAAATTTGGTGCACTTTCATCACCATATTTTTTGGCTAATTCTATTACCTCATTTATTGCTACTTTATATGGAATTTCATTATAAATCATTTCATAAATTGATAATTTTAAAAGTGCTATATTTATTCTAGTAATTCTTTCAATTTTCCAGTCTGATTTTAAATTTTTTGAAATTAGTTCATTTATTTTTTCTTGGTTTTTAGAAATTCCATATACAATATTGGTCATATATGCTTTTACTTCTTCTTCGTCTATTTGATTATTTTCACAGAATATGTCGATTGTCTCTTCATTAATTTCTTTTTGGATTTCTATTTGGTATAATAATTGAAATGTCAATTCTCGCATTTGAGATCTATTCATTTTATGTTCATCCTTCCTATTACTGTTATTGCCACATTATTAAATTATAAGAAATTATTTTTAGATAGATTTTACCATCTATCTAAAATTTTTTGTATTTTTTCTTTTACAGTTTCTTTATTTCTTTGTACATAGTTTCCTACAAATATTCCTGCTAATATAATCAAACAACCTACTAAGAATTTATATATTTGGAATATAAGCAATATTATGGCTATAATTCCACCTATTATTGCCCCTCTATACTCTATAAGAAAGTCTCTGAATTTTTCCATGTTTAAAATTTCCTTTCAAAATACTTTTAATTTTCTTTCTTAGTTTCTTTAATAACTTCTTTTTTATCAGCTATGTTTTTTATTCTAACATTTATTTCTTTTGCTTCTAAATCTAAAGAATTTTTAATTGCTTCTTTTATATCTTTTTGTATTTGTGCTGTTATATCTTTAATAACTGCATCTGGATATACAAATAAAGTTATAAATATTTTTAAATTACTTTGTTCATCAACATCAACTCTTGTCATTACACTTTGAGCTGCTGCAAAATTTTTAACTACTGAGTTTGCTAAACTTTCAATTGTTTCTTTTGATACTAATAATTTTCCATTATCATTTTGTAATAATATTCCACCTTTGCTAGATTTTTCACTAGATGAAGGAGAACTAAAGAATATACATTTTAGTGCTAATAACGCTAATACAATAGATACTCCTAACGTTATTTTTCCTCCTATTTCATCAGTTGTTATTAGTTCTATTGCATCATTTATTAAGTCTAATTCTAAAACTCCTAATACTGTTATACATAATACTACTGAAAGTAATAATACTATTGTTGAAAATATTATTAATCCTATTTTATCTAAAATTTTCATATTTTTTATCTCCTTTATTTTTAAATTTATATTTGTTCTTGTTGTTCTGCACTTTCTTTACGGTTTTCTGGGATATTAATTCCTTGTATGTGAATATTTACATTAACTACCTTTAACCCTGTCATTGTTTCAACAGCTTTTTTTACTCTCTTTTGAATTTCAAATGCAACATCTGGTATTCTTGTACCATATTCTACAATGATATTAACATCAATTTTAGTTTCCTTTTCTGTTACGTCAACTTTAATTCCCTTTGACAAACTTTTCTTTCCACTTAAAACTTCTGAAATACCTCCTGCAAATCCTCCAGCCATTCCATAAACCCCTGGAACTTCTGAAACTGCAACACCTGCAATAGATGCAACAACATCATTTGCAATTTTTATACTTTCATCATTTTGTGGAGTTATTTCTTGTAAATCTTGCACCTCTTGATTTTCATTTTCCATATTCAAGACCTCCTTACAAAAAAATTGATATACTTTTTCGTATATATAAGTATATCAATTAATCCAAGTTTTTACAACTATTTTTTTGATTTTTTTTAATTTTATCAGTTATCCCAATTGGGGACGTATTTTAATTGAGACAAAATGCCCAATCAGGGACAGGTTTTAATGTAGCAAAGGCTCAAACCCTACAGACATAATCCCCGTCCCTGTGTCTGAAATGCTAAAAACCTCTGGCTATCCTAAGATAGTCAAAGGTCCTTAATATTATAAACTTATTTATCTGCCTTCATCTTCTTTTTCATTTTCTTCTTGTTTTCTTTGTTTTGGCATTTCAATTGGTGGTAAGTTTGATACATCTACTTTAGGCGAAATTTCTTTTTTAGTTGTTTGTCCCATTCTTTCTGCAATTTTTTCTGCATCTCCTTGTCCAACTTTTTCTATTTCTTGTATTAATTTTGGATCATCTATCTTTTTTCCTTTCATGAGACTTACAATATCTTTTAATGCTCCCATAATTGTTCTCCTTTCTGTTTACATAATTACCATCCTCTTTTATTTTACCATCAAACAAGGATTTTGTCAAATTATGCTCTTAATTCAGCATTTAAATTGTTCTTTAAATCAACAATTATTGCATCCATTATTCCTGATATTTCATCATCTGTTAAAGTTCTATCTTGTACTCTAAATATCAAAGCATATGCAACACTCTTTTTATTTGCTCCTAATTTTTCGTTTCTATATACATCAAATAGATTTAGTTTTTCTAATACATTTTTTGCTCTCTTTGTTATTATTGCTTCTATTTGTCCAACTTCAACATCTTCATCAACAACAATTGCTAAATCTCTTTCTACTGCTGGAAATTTTGGAATTGGAGTATACTTTTTATTATCTTTTCCATATTTTACGCATTTTGCCACATCAATTACAGCATAATATACTTTTTCGCTTATTCCATAATTTTCTAATATTTGAGGATGTATTTCTCCAAATTTTGCTATTGAGTCTTTTCCTATTAATATTTGTGCACTTCTTCCTGGATGTAAATTTGGGTCTTCAGCTCTTTTTATTTGATATTTTGCTATGCTTGATGTTTCTAGTATATTTTCAATGATTCCCTTAGTAGTATAAAAGTCTGCATTTTCTCCGTATACAGCAAAAGCAATTTGATCTATTTCTTCTGGAAGTTCTCCTTTTTCGATGCTTCCTCTTTCGTCTAAATAGGTTCTGCCCATTTCAAATAATTTGGCATTTTTATTTTTCTTATTATAATTTGTTGCA
>CALXVG010000001.1 GCA_944391955.1 uncultured Clostridia bacterium | reverse complement strand
TGTAACATCAATAGGACAGTACGCATTTGCTTATTGCACAAACCTAACAGATATAAGCATACCAAGTAGTGTAACATCAATAAGCGGTTATGCATTTTATGCTTGGAAGTCTTCACAAACAATTAATTGCCAAGCTACAAGCCAACCAAGTGGATGGAATAGTAATTGGAACTATAATTGTAAAGCAACTGTTACTTGGGGGAACTAGTATGTAATAAAAGGAGAGATGCATATTAGCATCTAAAGATAAGAAAATGGAATTTATAACATTACTATTAATAATAATAACAAATTCAATAACAATATCAGCTTTAATAAAAAGAAAAATTGAAGTAGCAATACCAATAACTGTAATTGCAATGACATTAATTATATATGTGTGTGGACTTTTTGATAATTTAAATGTAGGAGTAGTAATAATAAAAATAATCTCTCTAGTATCAACAATATATAATATAAAAACATTTATAAAAAGCATAAAATCAAAACAAATAGATAAATTTCTAGATATACTAATAACCCCAGGGCTATTAGTATATTGGATATTATTTCTACTATTTATAATAATAAATTATAATAGAATGTTTGAAGACTATGATGAATTTAACCATTGGGCATTAATTGTAAAGAATATGTATATGTTTAATAACTTTGGAACAGTAGAAAATTCTATAGTAGCATTTAACGAATATCCACCATTTACAGCGTCATTTCAATATATTTTATTAAATATCAGAGGTGAATATTTAGAACATTTAGTAATAATTTCACAAAATATATTGTATCTATCAATAATTATTCCAATATGTGAAAAAATTGAGTTTAAAAAGAATATAAAAAAATTATTTTTGATAATTCCTGGAATTTTATTTATACCATTAATTTTATATGAAGATTTTTTCATAAATATTTTGGTTGATGGTTTTTTAGGTATATTGTTTGCAATTGCTCTATTTACAATATATAAGAATGATGCAGATAAAATGTATAGGAATATAATGCTGACATTAATTATTACAGCACTTGCTTTAACAAAAACAACCGGATTAGTACTAGCAATATTAACAATATTATTTATATTAATAAAAGAAAAACAAAAAAGAATAAAAACAATAATATTAATTTCAATTATTCCTGTAATTTTAACGAGTGCATGGTATATAAAAATAAATATATCTGATTCAAAAACAGTATGGGATTTTAAAAAAATAATTCAACAAGAAGAAAGTTCAGATAATAAATTAATAACAGAAATGTTTATAGAAGGACTTTTTCAACAAGATAACAATATAGGGGGCAAACTCAGTGCAGTAAATAAAATTCTTCTATTAGTTGCATATTCTGTATGTGTATATAAAATACTTCAAGATGATAGAAAATCATATATATATATTATTATAGCAACACTTATCTCAACTGCAATATTTATATTTGGAATATGGTGGATGTACATAACTATATTTGAATTTGATGAAGCTATAATACTTGCCAGTTTTGATAGATATGTAAATATAACATTATTGACATGGGTTACTTTAAATACATTAATTTTATTTGATAATATAAAATTAAAACTAAGTAACATATATTCATTTTTTGTAATAGGGATAGCTCTTCTCCCAATGGATATAGTATATACAAAATATATAAATCATGAACAATATATATTAACACAAAAAATAAAAAGAAATTATTATTATTCTAATTTTAGAAAGTATGAAAATATTTTTACAGAACAAGATAAAATATATTTAATTTCAGATTCAAATATGAAAAATATGTTAATTTTAAAATTATATAAATATGAAATGATGACTCCAAACATAGCAAATGAAGAACCAATAATATATGGTACACAAGAAGATTTTATAGAAATACTATTAAATCAAAATTATACATATGTATATATATATAAGGTAAAAGATAATTTTAAAGAGCAATATAAAGAAATGTTTATAGATGAAATAAAAAATGAAACATTATATAAAATAGAAATAGATAATAATAACATATTAAGATTAAAAACAATTGAATAAAAAGGAATTTAAAAATGATAGTAATTATAATGTTGTTTATTATATTAAGTATAAGCTTTGCTATAAAAATAAAATTAAACATGTCACAAGAAGAAAGCTTATTAATAGCAGTTTTTGGCATGACAATACTAGGATATTTATTAGGACTAATAAATTTATTAGTCCTAAGTGTATATATTATTGCTTTTATTGCAGCAATAGCATTAATTTATACATTAATAAAATTAAAGAAAAAAGAAATAAGAGTAAAAGAAATAATTACAATACCAACGATTATATATTGCATAACTATTGGTTTTATTTATTATATAGTTAAAGACATTAGTTTTTCGTATTATGATGAATACATGTTTTGGGGAGCAAATCTTAAAGAGATGTTTTATAAGTCATATTTATGGGCGCATCACAGTATAGATGGAATACATACCATATATCCACCATTTACAGCTATTACAGAATATATTTTCTTAAAATTTAATGGAATTTATAGAGAAGGAATAGCATATTTTGCTATAGTAACTTTAATACTGACAGCTTTTATGCCATTACTAAAAAACGAAAGATATAGTATAAAATCTTTAATAAAAACAATATTATTAATAGTAGTTACATATGTCTCAATTGTTTTATTTTCGTATAATATAGTAAATTTATCGGTTGATTGTATATTAGCAATACTTTTTGCAGTAGCAATGTTTTGGGTATATAAGTTAGAAAACAAAAAAGATTATATAGTTTTGACAATCTTACTAATAGCAATGACTCTTACAAAAGTAAATGGAATTTTATTTGCAGGAATAGTAATAATGCAAATATTTATTAAAGAATTGCTGATTTTTCTAGAACAAAGAGACAAAATATGGAAAAAACTATTTAAAAAAATGTATATAGTGTTAATATTGTTAACAACTATTATAATTGTGTATGCAACTTGGAAAATTTATTGTTTAGCAAATGGCAAACAAGTAGATGATAGGCATGACAAAAACTATGTTCAAAATATAGATATAGAAGAACTAATAAATGCTATTAAACAAGATGAAGAGGCAGATGAAAGAAATAGAGATGTAGTAAATGATTTTCTATATAATTTAGATAATAAAAAAATTATTAGAAAAAATAAATATAATACACCAACTAATATTTTTATAATATTAAATTTGTTATTTATGTTTTATATAATAATCAGTAAACAAAAAATAAAAAAAATATCAAATTTAATAAGCATAAATATTGGAATAATCATATATATATTAACAGTTTTAATATTATTTATGTTTGTTTTTGTAGAAGGACAAGGGAATGAACTACTAGGATTTACAAGATATATATCAACATATTTATTAGCAATGCTACTTAATTTAATATATTTAATATTTGAAAAAACAGAATGGAGAAGAATATTAGTAATAGCACTAATGTTAATAATCATGCAAAAAGGATTAAATCAACTGATGTTAAATCCAAAATATGCACATAAAATCTTGGAAAACCCAAATGAAATAATTACAATTGAAAATGCTAATTATATAAAAAACAGTATAAAAGAAAGTGAAAAAGTGTATTTAATTGATCAACAGGAAGATAACGGATATGAATTTATGAAAACAAGATATTATATTTTACCAATAAAAACAAATTTATTATATGAGTGGAATATAGGAACAGAAAAAAAAGATAATTTTTATAAAATAATAATTTCAGAAGAAGAATTTATAGATAAATTAATTGAAGAAAATTATACATATGTTTATGTCATAAATTCAGACGAAAAACTAATAGAGGATTATCAGAATATATTTTCGCCACTAGCACAAACGGCATTAAAAGAAATAATGATATATGAAGACATACCAACAATAACAAATGGTGTGCTATTAAAGATAGATAAAGAATCAAGATTAATAAAACATATCGAAGAATGTGGAGATTAGAAAATGAAAGATGATGTTGCAATAATTATTCCAGCATATAATCCAAGTAAGGAATTATATAATCTAATAGAAGATTTAATGAAAAGTCAATATACAAAAATAGTAATAATAAATGATGGGAGTGAAAACACTAAAATTTTTGAGGAGCTAGCAGAAAAAGTAAAGATTATAACTCATAAATCAAATAAAGGCAAAGGAATTGCAATAAAAACAGGAATAGAATATTGCTATGATAGTTACAAAAACATTATTGGAATTATTACAGTAGATGCAGACGGACAACATCGTATAGAAGATATTAACAAGGTATATAACAAATTTTACTTAGAAAAAAACGCTATTATTTTGGGAAGTAGAAATTTTAAAGCAAAAAATATTCCTTTAAAAAGCAAAATAGGAAATAAAATATTTAGATATATATTAAACCTAAAAACAAAAGTAAAAATAAAAGACACCCAAACAGGTTTAAGAGCAATTCCTTTTTGCCATTTAGAACAACTTACAGATATTAAAGGGGAAAGATTTGAATATGAAACAAATGTAATACTATATGCTATAAAGATGAATATAAAAATATCAGAAGTTGATATACAAAGTGTTTATATAAATAAAAACAAATCAACAAATTATAGGGCGATAAGAGATTCAATAAAGATTATGCTACAGTTATAGCAAAATATAGAATTAATTGAAAACGGTGCAACCATTCGGTTACACCGTTTTCTGCTTGAAAATCGTGCGAGTCAACCTAAGACTGGCTTGTTGGACTGATCCAACGGAATCAGCCGACGAACCATTTCAGGAATCGCATCAAACGGGAGTTCATGGACTCTCCCACAAATGGGGCAGTGAGTCCAGATGTGCCGTCCCACAACAGCGGCATGCCTCCAATTGGCACCAGGCACTTCGGATACATCATAGTCGAGATGCACCAGCATATCGCTGGGCATATTGACCTCGAAGGTAACCGGTGTGTTGTGGTGCTTGCACTGTACAACCAGAGGCCATACAGTTTGCTCGATTTTCATGATTCTCATAATGAGAACCTCCTTCCCATATAGGGTAATAAATTGTTGGTTCAGCTAAAAGCTTAACAACTAATATAATTTTAGCATAATTAACATAAAATTGCAATTTTTATAAAAATTTTCTGAAAAAGGCTTGACAAAAGTAAAAAAATAGTGTAAAGTATATTAGCATTACAAAAAACAAAAGGATGTAATAGTTATGGATAGAAAAGTAGAAATTAGTTTATTATGCCAGATTTATGGCAAACTTTTAACTGAAAAACAATTAAATATTTTAGATAACTATTATAACTTAGATTTGTCTCTTTCAGAAATAGCAGAAAATGAAGGTATTACAAGACAAGCGGTTAGAGACATTATGAAGAAAGGGGAGAATAAACTTTTCGAATTTGAAGAGAAGTTAGGAATTATGAAAAAGACACAAAGACAAGAAGAAAAAATAGCAAGCATATTATCAGAACTTACAAAAATTCAAACAAAGTTTACAGATGAACAAATTGCTGAAATACTAGAACACATCAAAGAAGAACTAAATTGTGTAGTTTAAAAAGGAGGAAATGATATGGCCTTTGAAGGATTATCATCAAGATTACAAAGTATTACAAGAAAGCTTAGTGGTAAAGCAAGAATTACAGAAGGAGATTTAAAAGAGGTCTTACGAGAAGTAAAACTGGCTTTATTAGAGGCAGATGTTAATTTTAAAATTGTAAAAGAATTCATATCAGAGGTAGAAAAAAAAGCATTAGGTCAAGATGTTTTAAAATCATTAACTCCAGGGCAACAAGTTGTTAAAATAGTAAGAAATGAAATGACAGAACTTTTAGGAGGAGTAACAAGTAAAATTAATTTTACTCCAAATCCACCTACAATTATAATGCTAGTAGGACTTCAAGGATCAGGCAAAACAACTACTTGTGGAAAACTTGCCAATCTTCTAAGAAAACAAGGGAAAAAACCTTTACTTGTTGCATGTGATGTATATAGACCAGCTGCTATAAAGCAATTACAAGTAGTTGGTGGACAATTAAATATTCCAGTATTTGCAAACGAAAACTCAAAAGATGTAGTGCATATAGCAAAACAAGCAATATCACAAGCATATTCTAAATTAAATGATGTAATAATTCTAGATACTGCCGGACGACTTCATATTGATGAAGAATTAATGCAGGAACTAAGAAATTTAAAATCAAATGTAAAACCACATGAAATTTTATTAGTAGTTGATTCAATGACAGGTCAAGACGCTGTAAATGTTGCACAAAGTTTCAATGAAAACTTAGGAATTGATGGTGTAGTGCTTACTAAGTTGGATGGTGATACTCGAGGAGGTGCAGCACTTTCAGTAAAAAAAGTTACAGGAAGACCAATCAAATTTGCAGCAACTGGCGAAAAACTAAGTGATATTGAAGAATTCCACCCAGATAGAATGACTTCAAGAATTCTAGGAATGGGAGATATGCTTTCAATAATAGAAAAAGCGGAAGAAGCTTTTGATGCAGAGGAAGCATTAAAATTAGAAAAAAAATTAAAAAAACAAGAATTTGATTTAGATGATTATTTATCACAATTAAGGCAAATGAAAAAATTAGGTTCATTTTCATCAATACTAAAAATGATTCCAGGTATGAATAAATTTGGAGATATTAAAGTGGATGATAAAGAATTTGTAAAAATAGAAGCTATAATATGTTCAATGACAAAAGAAGAAAAAAGAAATACAAGAATACTTAATGCAAGTAGAAGACAAAGAATAGCAAAAGGAAGCGGTACAACAGTTCAAGATATAAACAAATTTATGACTTCTTTTGAAATGACACAAAAATTAATGAAAAGGATGCAAAATAGTAAAGGTGGAATGAGAAAAGCTCTTCAAGGGATGGACTTAAATTCACTAAAAAATCTTAGATAAATAATTTGAATTGATTTTAATTTTTTAAATTTATAAATAAAAACAAAAAAAGGGAGGAAAAGAAATGGTAAAAATTAGATTACAAAGAGTAGGAAAGAAAAAAGCACCTTTCTATCACATTGTAGTAGCTGATTCTAAATCACCAAGAGATGGAAAGATAATTGAACAAATTGGAACATACAATCCAATGGTAGAACCATCAGAATTAGTTATAGACAAAGAAAAAGTAGAAAAATGGATTAAAAATGGAGCAAAACCAACAGATACAGTAAAACGTTTAATTGAAAAATAGGAGGAAAAAATGAAAGAAACATTGACAACAATAATAACAAGTCTAGTAGAATTTCCTGAACAAGTTTCAGTAAGCGAAAAAGAAGATGAAAAAAATATAGTATTTGAAGTAAAGGTAGCTCAAAAAGATATGGGCAAAGTAATTGGAAGAGAAGGCAAAATGGCAGCAGCTATTAGAACAGTAATGAAAGCACTAGCAGCTAAGCAATCAAAAAGAGTAACAATAGAATTTATTGGATAGGAAATAGTAATGGAAGAATATTTAGAAATAGGACAAATCGTAAATACAAATGGTTTAAAAGGATTATTAAAAGTAAAGCCTTTAACAGATGATATTACAAGATTTGAAGAATTAGAAACCATTTATATACAAATTCATTCACAATTAGTAGAAAAAAAAATAGAAAAAGTAAGATATGTAAAAAATATGGTACTTCTTAAATTAGAAGGTATTGTTGATATAAATGAAGCAGAAAAATACAGAAATTTATACATCAAAATAAATAGAAAAGACATAAAAGAATTGCCAGAAAATTCATATTTAATTGTAGATATGCTAAAATGTGAAGTTTACACTGAAGAAAACGAACTATTAGGAAAAATGATAGACGTTTTACAAACAGGAAGTAATGATGTATATGTTGTAAAAAATGAGAATGGAAAAGAAATTTTACTTCCAGCAATAAAAGATGTTGTAAAAAAGGTAGATATTCAAAACAAAAAAATAATTGTAAAATTAATGGAAGGCTTAATATGAAAATAGATGTTTTAACACTTTTTCCAGAGATGTTTGAACCTATAAAACAAAGTATTGTAGGCAAAGCAACTGAGAAAAATATAATAGATATTAATTTAATAAACATCAGAGATTTTTCAAAAGACAAACACAAAAAAGTAGATGATACACCATATGGTGGAGGAGCTGGAATGGTAATAAGACCAGATGTTGTATATGATGCTTTTAAAAGTGTAGAAAAGCCAAATGCAAAAACAATATATTTAACACCACAAGGAAAAACATTAAATCAAAACAAAGTGAAAGAATTAAGCAAAGAGGAACATTTAATATTGATATGTGGTCATTATGAAGGTATAGACCAAAGAGTAATAGAAGAAATTAATCCAGAAGAAATCTCAATCGGAGATTATGTATTAACAGGAGGAGAACTACCAGCAATGGTATTAATTGATTCAGTATCAAGATATGTAGATGGAGTATTAAATGATGAATCTGTGAAAGAAGAAACTTTTACAAATAATTTATTAGAATATCCACAATATACAAGACCAGAAATATTTTTAAATAGAAAAGTGCCAGAAGTATTAACTTCTCGGAAACCATAAAAAAATTAATGATTGGAGAATGGAACAATCATTAAAAATAACAAAACAAAAAAGACCAGATTTATTCCGGAAATCGGAAGTAAAGAGTCAGAAAATAGAAATTAAGAAGGGAGGATATCGAATGGATATCATAAAATCAATAGAACGTGAACAAATGAAAAATAAGATTCCAGAACTAAAAGTAGGAAATACAGTTAAAGTTCATGTTAGAGTAAAAGAAGGAAACAGAGAAAGAATTCAAATTTTCGAAGGAATTATAATTAAAGTTCAAGGAGCAGGAGTAAATAAAACATTTACAGTAAGAAGAATTGCATCAGGAGTAGGTGTTGAAAAAACATTCTTAATTCATTCACCAGTAGTAGAAAAGGTGCAAGTAACAAGAGTAGGTAAAGCAAGAAGAGCAAAACTATTCTATTTAAGAGATAGATTAGGAAAATCTGCTAAGACAAAAGAAAAAATTGGAGCAAGAATTGAAACAAACGAAATTATATTAAAAGAAGAGATTGTAGAAGAAGCAGCAGCACCAGAAGAAGCACCAGCAGTTGAAACAGAAACACCAAAAGTACAAGAAACAGTTGATACAGTAACAGAAAAAACAACAACAGAAGTAAAAGAATAAATAAATTAAAAAATGTCAATAATTATTTATTGACATTTTTTAATTTAAATTCAATATCTTCTTTTCTGTATTGTTCAGGTTTTAACCCAACATTAGATTTCATCATTCTTATAATAAGCGTCATAATAATTAAAGCAAAAATACCAGCGATTATCATTGCATGTGCACTACCAGTAATAGATAGCAATATAGCACCAGAAACACCAAATAATAATCTAGAAAAATTTCTAGCAATAGAATTTGCAGAATATATTTTAGGCAATATTTCATAATTTGAGAAATTCGACAAATATCTATTCATTAGAACTGCAGTCATGGCATTATCTACACTTATTACAATAAATGATATTACTATAAAGATTAATTGTACAACAAAAGGAGCATGAAGTTCTGCAATAATTCCGGTAATAAGGATTCCAAGAACAAAACTAATTGCAATATATGTTAATGATTTATTTCTAAATTTCTTATGAAATTTACCTTGCTTTTTAGCAGCTATTGATGAAGATAGTTCTAATATTGCACCAATAATACCAATAATAAAAGCAGATGTTTCAATATCAATTAATATAGAATCTTTGTATTCCATTACTAAACAACGTAATCCCCAAAAAACTCCAGAAAATAGTAATAATGCACGCAATCTACGTGATTTTAATATAAATTTAAAAGAAATTTTTAAATCATTTATATAATTTGCAAAAACATTTTCTTCTTTCTCTTTTTTCTTATGTTTTTTACCAATCTCTTGAAATTGTAAGCTTATAATACAAGCAATTACAGAACAAGAAATAGAAAGAATTAGAGGCAAATATGGATTTATTAAATACACAAAACCAGAAATCACATTTGCAAAACTATTTAATAAATTATATCTAGAGTTTCCTTTACCATCTAATTTAGAATATATATTTCCTCTATTTTCAGTTTTTGGAATAGACATGCTAAGCAGACTAGGTTCAGCAACATCTTTAAAAGAAAAAGTTAGAGCACTAATAAATTCCGCAAATAATAACCACCAAATATTAGTACTAACCATTAACAAACAAATATAAATAATATTAAATATATTACTAATAAATACACTTCTAACATATCCTATCTTTTTAATTGCCATTGTGACAGGAACTTGCAAGAGAACCATATATAATGCATAAAAAGAAATAGATAAGATTACATCTTGAGGATTAACACCTTTTACTTGAGTAAGAAACAACATTTTTATTGCATACAAAAAGACAATATCAAAACCTACCATACGGTAGATAGGATATAGCTTCATATTTCTCTTACGTGCTTTAATCAATCTTTCGTTTTCTTCCATTTTTTTCTCCTCAATATTTTTTCAATATATCATAAAAAATAATAAAAAGCAAATAAAATTTCTGTAACTATTGATATAATACAAAACATGCAGAGTTTACAAAAAAAACAAGAAAATTTATTACAGCAATATTACAAATTTATTACAAAAATATAACGAATAGTATTGACTTTTTCTAAAAAAAAATATATTATTATACTAATAAAAAAATGGAGGGAATATTTTGGCTATTGGAGATATAATTGTAGGAATTGATATTGGAACTTCCAAAGTCAGCGGAGTAGTAGCAGAAATAAACAATTTTAATCAAGTTGAAGTTATTGCAACAGCAGAATACAAATGCTTTGGAATAAAAAAATCAAAAATAACAGATGAAAACGAAATTACCTCTGCTATATCGAAAACAGTTTCAGACTTAGAACAGCAAGCAAACATAAAAATAAATTCAACATATATAACAATTACTGGTAAGCATGTGACAATTGTTCAAAATAGCATTGTGAAAGAAGCAAAAGATAAAATTGTTGGAATAACATCAAAAGACTTAAATTCAGCACTTTTACAAATAAAAGATATAGATGTTCCAGATGATAAAGTAATAATTGACATTATAACAAATGAAATAAAACTAGATAATGGTAGGGTAGTAGATAATCCGGTAGGTGCATTAAGTTCAACATTTACAGTTAATGGACAAGTTATTTTGGCTAATAAAAATTATGTAAGACAACTAACAGGAATATTAAAAAAAGCCAATTTAGAAATAGATGGAATAATCCCTAACATATTAGCACAAAGGACATTGGTACTAGATAAAAATGAAGTTAATGATAATGTTATGATATTAGATATAGGGGCTGGAAATACAGATATTGGAATATTTAATGGACAAAATTATATCTATACAAACACAATTCCTTTAGGTGGAGAAAATATAACAAATGACATTGCTCTAGTTTTTAACATTACAGAAGAAGAAGCTGAAAGACTAAAAAAACAATATGCATTAGCCCTAAAATCTTTTATTGACAATGATACAGATATAATTTTAAATACATATAAAGGCGATGAAAAAAATAAAATCATAAAAAGTTCTCAACTAATAGAAGTCATTGAAGCGAGAATAGAAGAAATATTTAGTTTAGTAAATAAACAAATAATAAACGCTGGGGTTAAAGCAAGTATAAATAATGTAATACTAACAGGACAAGGGATAACTTGCATAAGCAAAAGTGATGTCGCAGGAAAAATAGTTTTAAATATACCAGTAAAAATATCAACAGGACGACTAGTAAGTACAATAAAACCAGAATATAGATCAAGTTATGCATTAATTAGATATATTTCAGCTCGAAATACTTCGAAAAATGTAGCAAGTAAAATAGATGTTAAGTCAAGTGGAAATGTCATAAAGACAGTGTTGGAAAGAATTAAAGAATTCTTTTATACTTAGTTTTTAATTTTAAATTTTATATAGAAAGAGGGAGGAAATTACATTATGATAGAAGCAAATTATGATGAAAGTAATAACAGTTTTGTTAATAATATTGATGGCACAGCAACAATTAAAGTTATAGGAGTTGGAGGTGCTGGAAATAACGCAATAAACAGAATGATTGAATCAGGAATAAAAGGTGTTGAATTTATTGCTGTAAATACAGATAATCAAGCATTACAACGTTCAAAAGCTAGTACAAAAATCCAAATAGGTGAAAAGTTAACAAGAGGATTAGGAGCAGGAGCAAATCCAGATATTGGAACTCAAGCAGCAGAAGAAAGCAAATCAGAAGTAGCAGAAGCTCTACGCGGAGCAGATATGGTTTTTGTAACAGCTGGAATGGGTGGAGGAACAGGAACAGGAGCAGCTCCAATAGTTGCAGCAACAGCAAAAGAATTAGGAATACTAACAATAGGTGTTGTAACAAAACCATTTACATTTGAAGGTAAAAAAAGATTGACACAAGCTGAAAGAGGAGTTACAGCATTAAAAGAAAAAGTAGACACATTAGTTGTTATTCCAAACGATAAATTATTACAAATCATTGACAGAAAAACATCAATAATAGAAGCATTCAAAATGGCAGATGATGTATTAAGACAAGGTGTACAAGGAATTTCAGATTTAATTTCAACACCAGGACTAATCAACTTAGACTTTGCAGATGTAAAAACAGTAATGTTGAATACAGGTATGGCTCACATGGGTATAGGTAGAGCAAGTGGAGAAAATAGAGCAGAAGATGCAGCAAAACAAGCAATACAAAGTCCATTACTAGAAACTTCTATTGAAGGAGCAAGAGGAGTTATAATAAATATTACAGGTGGAAATGATTTAGGATTACAAGAAGCAAATACAGCAGCTGAACTAGTTCAACGCAGTGTAGACCCTGAAGCAAATATCATCTTCGGTGTAGTAACAGATGAAAGCTTAGGCGATGAGATTGTTATTACAGTTATAGCAACAGGATTTGAAAAAACAGAAGATTTATCAGCAATGGGTGTAGAAAGTTTAGTAAACAAAGCATGGAACGGAAAAATAAATTCAATACAACAACAAACTCCAAATAAAGAACAACAAGGAGATTTAGATATTCCTTCATTCTTAAGAAAAAAAGGAAATAAAGTATAAGGAAATAGATAAATAGAAAAAAATAAAAAGAAATAATCTAAAAAGTAGATTATTTCTTTTTTTCGCGTTCAAGAAATGACAAGCTTTTCAAATAAAACATGCTATAATTCAACTATTATGACAGTATACATAGATATAATTTTTTTAGAAAATCTATTCATGAATTGCATAATTTTATTTGCAACAGCAACAATTTTAAGAATTCCTAAAAAGATTTTAAGACTAATTGCTTCAAGCAGTATAGGAAGCATATATGCAATTATAAGTTATACTTCACAATTAATCATATATTCAAATTTATTTTTAAAAATAGCATTATCAATAGCAATGATATATATAGCATTTCAGCCTACAAACATCAAAATTTTTTTAAAAGAACTAATGATATTTTATTTAACATCATTTACTTTTGGAGGTGTAACTTTTGCACTTCTATACTTTGTAAAACCACAAAACATATCATTTGAAAATGGAGTCTTGATAGGGGTATCACCAATAAAAATAATATTAATAGGTGGAATAATTGGATTCATTATTATAACAATTTCCTTTAAAAATATTAAAGGAAAAATTAGTAAAAAAGATATTGTATGTGAAATAGAGATTTTATTAGATAATGAAAAAATAAAAGTAAAAGCCATCATTGATACAGGAAATTTTTTAACTGATCCAATAAGCAAAATGCCAGTCATAATCGTAGAAAAAGAAAAATTAACAAATGTTTTACCTAAAACCATTATGGAAAATACTCTTAATTTTATAAATGGGGAAAATATGGAAATGGAAGGATATCTATCAAAATTAAGAGTTATTCCATTTAAATCATTAGGGAAAGAAAATGGATTATTAGTAGGTATAAAAGCAAAAGGAGCTATTATATTTTATCAAGGCATAGAAAAATTCATAAAAAATGTAATTATTGGAATATATGAAAAGAAACTAAGCAATAACAATGCATATTCAGCTTTAATAGGTTTAAATATCTTGGAAGAAGGAGATGATTATAATGAATATTTTAGATATATTAAAAACTAAAATAAAGAATTATTTAAAATCAGAAAATGGAGAAGAAAATTTAATTTTTTATATAGGTGGAAGCCAAACATTACCACCCCCTCTAAAAGCAGAAGACGAAGAGGAGATGATAAAGAAATTAGATAATAATGATTTCGAAGCAAGACAAATATTAGTTGAACACAATTTAAGATTGGTTGTATATATAGCAAAAAAATTTGAAAATACAGGAATAGGAATAGAAGATTTAGTTTCAATAGGAACAATAGGACTCATGAAAGCAATTAATACATTTAATGCAGAAAAAAATATTAAATTAGCAACATATGCTTCAAGATGTATAGAAAATGAAATTCTAATGTATTTAAGAAGAAGTAATCGAATAAAAGGTGAGATATCCATAGATGAACCACTAAATCAAGATGGAGATGGAAATGAATTATTGCTATCTGATATCCTAGGAACAGAAGAAGATGTAACATATAGAAGAATAGAAGATGAAGTCGATAGAGTTTTGTTAAAAGATGCAATATTAAAACTAACTAAACGAGAAAAAAATATAATGGAACTGAGATTTGGTTTTAAAACTGGAGTAGAGAAAACTCAAAAAGAAGTAGCAGATATGTTACGGAATTTCTCAAAGCTATATTTCGAGATTAGAAAAAAAAATAATGCATAAAATGAAAAAAGATATATTAAGTAAGACAGGATAAAAAATACACCACATTACTTGTATAAGTAATGTGGTGGAATAAAGATATACATTATTTTTTCTCAGGTGCTCCATGAGTAAATGCAACAACAGGTCTAAGAGGTTTCTGAAGTTGTTTTAGTTGTTGGAGAATAAAGTACTTCATCACCAATATCAAATTCAAGACCACAAAGAGTGCAATGTATATGATCTATAGTTGCACCAGTACCTCTAACCCAAGCATGAGTTTCATACATAGAATTATCAGCAATATTATTGTCAATATTTAAACCGTCAAAATCTTCAATTAATTCATTAGTTTTAGATTGTGTTTGAGATATTTTATCATCAGTTTTATAAAAAGAGTTTTCTGCTTTTCTAAACGAATTTCCATCAATAGCAACATTAATAGTTGCAGCAGCTAATATCATCAAAATAATTACAGTAATAATTAAAGAAATAAGGGTAATACCCGAACAATTATTATTAAATTTTTTCATTTGATTTTCCTCACATATATATTTATAAAAATATAATATCATAAATTTATAAAATGTAAAACAAAATTATATCGAAAAGCAAGAAATAAGTTAAAATATTGTCTCAAAATGATTATTAAAAAAAACACAATGGACTTGCAAAAAATCATATAATAGGATAAAATAGATATATACAATTTCCAAAGAAAGAAGTTGATAAGTATGAAAGTATATGATAAAGAAATGTATAATAAACAAGAATCTTTAAAAACTACTGTTATTTTTATAATAGTTTTCCTATTAGGCTTTTTTGCAGGTTATATAACTAATTCATTTACGAAAGATGTAAACAAAGAAGTAAATAATAATACTTATGTAATTGAAAATAGAATTAATTAAAATAAAGAGCCATATATGTTTAAAATGTGCATATATGGCTAATTTTGTATTCTGCTTAATAAATTAACTTTTTACATATACTGTTTGAGCATTATGTATAATTTTAATATTTTCTTTTTGTATTAAATCTAATAATTCATAATTCATTTCTTGTTTAAATTGTAAATACTCTGCATAATCCACAATATCTGTATAAAAATCTATTGAAATATCAATACCATTTGAAGAAAAAGTATTAAAATAAACTTTTATATTATCTTGCAATACATTATCATGTGCAAAAAGTAATGATTTAATTTTCTCTAATAATTCTAAAACTTTGTTTAAGTCTGTAGAATGTTCAAGGGTAAGCGTTAAGAAATAACGTCTTTTTTGCATTTTTGTATAATTAATTAAAGTAGATGTAGATATTACACTATTTGGTACTACAATAACCTGATTTTCTACATTTCTAATTCTTATACTTCTAAATGTTATATCTTCCACAGTTCCAGAAAGAGCATTAAGCTCAATATAGTCTCCAACATCAAAAGGTTTATCAGTAATTATTGAACATCCAGCAATTATGTTTTTTGCTAAATCCTGAGCTGCTAAAGCTATAACAGCACTGAAAATACCAAGACCAGCAACAAGACCGCTTAAATCGTATCCAAGTTCATTTACTATTATAAATCCGGCAATAATGTAAATTATAACTCTTATTAATTTGGCCACAAATCCGATTAAAGCATCATTTCCAGTAAAGTTCAGTAATTTTTGAACACGTTCATAACTGTTTGAATTAGAACTAAACAAATTAGAGGAAGCATTTGCAACTAATATAATGGTTAAGATTCTAAAAGCTTTTTCAATAAAAAGCGCTAATCTATCAGGTAAAGTTAAAGTTCTTAGAGCAATATAGATACCTAAAACAGAAAAGAAACTCTTAAGAGGTTTATAAAAAGCATGCCTCTTAATTCTCAAAAGCCTTTTTTCTTTTACATGAAATAATTTAAGTAAAAAACTAGAAAGTGCAGGACCGATAATTGTAAAAATTAAAATAATTGCAATAGCTACAACATAATCAGTAGTAGAATTCTTCATTAATGTATCTATAAATTCATCAAAAAAAGTCATAAACACCTCCAATTAATATAATAAAATAGTTTATCATATAAATAGATAAAATACAAATGTATTAACCAAAAAACAGCTAATATCATAATATAAAATAGGAGGTTAATATGAAAAAATTTTTAAGCTTATTATTAGTTATTATAGTTAGTTTTATAGTAATAGAGTCTACAGAGGTAAATGCTTTCCCGGCTTCATCAACACCAACATATGAAGGAATAGATGTAAGCGAATGGCAAGGAGAAATAAACTGGGAAGAAGTAAAAGATTTTGGAATAGAAGTAGTATATGTAAGAGCAAGTGAAGGAAATAATTATGTTGATCCATATGCTATTGAAAATTATAATGGAGCAAAAGAAAATGGAATAAAAGTAGGATTTTATCATTATTTAACAGCAAGAAATACAGAAGAAGCACAAGATGAAGCAGAATTTTTCGTTTCTAATATCAAAGGATTAAATGTAGATTGTAGATTGGCTATGGACTTTGAATATTTTGATGGATTGTCTATTACGGAAATCAATGAGATTTCTGAAGTTTTCTTAGAAGAAGTTGAAAGATTAAGCGGAAAAGAAGTAATAATCTACAGTGACGCATATAATGCAGCATACACATTTTCAAGTGAGCTAGCAGAAAGATATCCAATATGGGTTGCTGATTATGGTGTAGAAGAACCAGGAAACGGAAACTGGGTACGATGGGATGGATTTCAATATACAGACGAAGGAAGAGTTACAGGAATTTCTGGGAATGTAGACAGAGATTACTTTACAAGTGGAGTTTTTCTATCTAACACAACAGAAATACCGAGAGATACAACACCAGATAGAACTCCATCAACTACAACAATAATCGTACAAAGAGGGGATACTTTAAGTCAAATCGCAACAGAATATAATACATCATACCAATATTTAGCACAAATAAATAATATAGCAAATCCAAATTTAATATATGTTGGTCAAAGGCTTATAGTTCCAGAGATTGATAATAATGATATACATGATGTAAGTCATATTTTATATGTGGTAAAACCAGGAAATACATTAACACAGATTTCACGAGAATATGGTGTAAGTATTGAGGATATTGTAAGATTAAACAATATAGCAAATCCTAATTTAATATATGTAGGGCAAATCTTAAGAATAAATGTTATAAACAGCTTATAAGCAAAAGATGAAGGATAATATATTCTATCCTTCATCTCTTTTTTTAACTTCTTGTTTTATCTTATTAGCTTTTCTACGTATTCTAGTCATTGCAGTATCAACTGATTTCGTTTTACAATTTAATTTTTCAGCAATTTCTTGATAACTTTTATTTTGTCTAAAATATTTTAAAACATCTTTTTCATGTTGACTCAAATTTTCAGCAATAGATTTATTTATGTAATCAAAATATTCTTTTCTTGTTATAGAATCAGAAGGGTCTTCAACATAGTTAGTGTTTAAAATATCTACTAGTTCAGTATTATTATCTTCATTATCATCATATAATTGTGTATTTATGGAAAAAGCAGAATTTAAGGGTATGTTTTTTTGTCTATTTGCAGTTTTCACTGCTGTTATAATTTGTCTCTCAATACACATATTTGCAAATGTTTTAAACGAATTTTGCTTTTGAATATTAAAAGATTTTGTTGCTTTATATAGTCCAATTAAACCTTCTTGAATAATGTCACTTTTTTCAGCACCGACAATAAAAAATTTATTAGCTTTCATATTAACTAAATCATAATATTTATTTATAATATAATTTAATGCATTGTTATCGCCCTGTTGCACTTTCCCAATAACATCTTCATCAGGTAAATCCTCATAATTAAAAATAGGATTAATTATTGTGTCTGTCATTTTTTATTAGTTCCTCCTATTAGCTTTTATAATATTTATATTATAAACCTTTATATTAATGCATTTTAACACATTTTTCTGGGATAAACAATAGTTTTTCATAAAAAAAGTAAGTTTTAAAGATAAAATATTGAGAAGGTTTTAGTAAGAGTAAAATTTTATAAAAAGTGGTAGAATTTTTTCTTTTAAAATGCTATAATATTAAATATGATAAAAATAAGTAGTTATCTAGTAGAAGGAGTGTGTATATTATGATGTATCCATATGTAAAATATTCTGATGGCACAGAAGTTGTTTTTTCTAATATATATATAGAAAATAATAAAGAATGTATAGATGTTCACTTTGAAAGACCTACTGAAAACGGTTTTGATTCTGTTAGAATAAAATTACCTACTTACGAAATAACTATTTGGGAAGGCAATTATAGCAATGAAGAAATTGATTTTTTTAAACAAGTAGTAAAAAATAGTTGTGATTTGTTCTATAAATATGCTAAAGAAGGGGGTCTTAAATTTGCCTAGTATTTTTGAAAGTTTTCGGTTATAAAATATATTTTTGGTCAAATGAGAATAATGAACCTATTCATATTCATATTTCAAAAGGAAGTCCTACTCAAAATTCTACTAAGATTTGGTTAACACAATCTGGAGGTTGCATATTGGCTAATAATAAAAGCAAAATCCCTCAAAATGATTTAAATAAATTGCTAGATATAATATCTAAACACTATTTTTTTATTGTTTCAAAATGGAAAGAGTATTATCATATTAATGATATAAAAGAAATTAAGTTTTACTGTTAATTAAATTTTTATAATATAAATACATGTAAAAAAATAAAGTCTAGAAAACTAGACTTATAATTGGTTGCGGGGGTAAGACTCGAACTTACGACCTCCGGGTTATGAGCCCGACGAGCTACCAACTGCTCTACCCCGCGATGTGAACACGACAATTATTATAATACTTTTTTTAGTGAATGTCAACACTTTTAATATATTATATTCACAAAATTATGAAAATATACCAAGTTTATGTCTTTGTAACTCAGCTGGATAGAGTGCTTCCCTCCTAAGGAAGAAGTCGGCGGTTCGAATCCGCCCAAGGACACCAAAAAAGTTTTACTTATATATGGAATCATAATGTAAACAATTTTAAGCAATAATATGGATTACAAAATTTTATGAAGTGTACCCCAAAAGTTAGATAAAAAATCTAATTTTAGGAGGTGCATTTTGCTTTATTAGTAAAAGATATGGCATATAGAGCAGCATTTCAAGAAATGTTTGCAGGTATAAATAAATGAAAATTTAAGTATATTGTAGACGATAAATTAGATAGGATTACTCGTTAACAATAAATAAAAAATATATAAAGAATGAAAAATACTTGACAATTACAAACAAATGTTTTAAACTATATGTAGTTTTATATAAGGATGTGAAATTATGGAAAATGAAATAAATACTTTGGTAGTTCAAGACAACATATCAAATGAAGAAATAAAAAGTTTAATATATACAATCCGAGGAAAACAAGTAATGTTAGATAGTGATGTTGCCAGATTATACTATTATGAAACTAGAAGAATAAACGAGACTGTAAAAAGAAATTCTGAACGTTTCCCAATAGAATTTTGTTTTCAATTAACTAGTAAAGAGTATGAAACTTTGAAGTCGCAAATTGCGACTTCAAACATACGAGGTGGAAAACAAAAACTGCCTTATGTATTTACAGAAAAAGGAATTTTAATGCTTTCAGGTTTGTTAAAAAATGAAGTAGCTATTGAAGTAAGTGTAAAAATTGTAGAAGCATTTGTAGAAATGAGAAAATTTTTATCTTCAAATGGGCAATTATTTGAAAGATTAATAAATGTAGAATATAAATTATTAGAACACGATAAAAAGTTTGACAAAGTATTTGACCAATTACAGCATGAAGAAGATATTAAACAAAAAATATTTTTTGAAGGTCAAATTTATGATGCTTACAGTTTAATAATTGATATTATTAAAAAAGCAAATAAGAAAATTTTGATAATAGATAACTACATAGATGACAGTGTTTTGAAAATGCTTACAAAGAAAAATAAAAATGTAGAAATTGTAATATTAACTTCTGATAAAAGCGCTATACAAAAAATAGATATTCAAAAATTTAATAAAGAATATCCTATATTGAAAGTTACCAAAACAAATAAATTTCACGATAGATTTATAGTAATAGATAATAAAGAAATGTATCATTTAGGAGCTTCAATAAAAGATTTAGGCAAAAAATGTTTTGGAATTAATAAAATAGAGGATTTAGATATTATAGAAAAGGTAATGAATATATAATTATAAAATTTTACAATATATAGAAAAAATGCTATAATAAAAATAGCATTTTCCTTAGTATTTGGTGCAAGACAAATACAATTCAATCTTTATGAATTTAGAGGTGAAGAAAATGGGTGAATACAAGGTTATTATTACCGACTATTCAGTCGATGACTTGGAGGAAATGGTAAACAAATACATAAAGCAGGGGTGGAAACCCCAGGGAGGAATTGTTGTTATTTCCGAAAGGATAGATTTGTTTTCCTCTAGAAACACGTATTACCAAGCAATCTATAAGGAAGAGTAATCTTATAGTTATCGTCACTTGCAGGGCGATAACTTTTTTATTGTATAATTTCAAACTACATGTTGTAAAACAGCAAAATATATGCTAAAATGAGCCTAAGTAAAAGGAAAAAGGGTGCTATGTTTTATGGAAGAAAAATGGATGAAAGAAGCATTAAAAGAAGCTCAAAAAGCATATAGCAAGGAAGAAATACCAGTTGGAGCGGTAATTGTAAAGGACAACAAAATTATAGCAAAAGCACATAATTTAAAAGAATTAAAGAAAACAGCTATTGCTCATGCAGAAATACTTGCAATACAAAAAGCAAATAAAAAACTTCAAAATTGGAGATTGCTAAATTGTGATTTATATGTTACACTAGAACCCTGCATGATGTGTTTAGGAGCAATAATATCTTCAAGAATTAAAAACATATATATAGGAACAATAGATCCAAAAAATGAGGAACAAGAAGCAGAAAATAGATTAAAGGAATATGAAAAAAAATATGGAATAAATATAAAAATAGGAATATTACAAGAAGAATGTGAAGATATTTTAAAAAAATTTTTTAAGGATTTAAGAAAAAACGGAGGCTAAATATATGATACAAGTTGGAGGAAAAAAGTTTTCTATTGGAGCATATATAACAATATTAATTATAGTTTTTATACTAATAATAGTAGCTTTTTTGATGTATAAATATAGTGTTGAAGGAGAAAGTAGACCACCATTTATAATATCAAAAATAATTATTACTAGTAGTGCAAAAACTTCAAATATTATACAAGGAGAGGCTGGATATACAGCTTCAATTTTACAAAATAATGACATAAAAATCGCAATAGAAAAAAATGAAAATTACAAAAAAGAAGCAAAAATAAGACAAATAACAATTAACAATATACAAATAACAGATAGAGATAATTCAAATAGTGTAGAAATATACAGACCATCAACAGGAGAAGAATTATACGATTACTTAGAACAAAATATTGTAAAAGATGAATTAAAATATGCAGGAGGAACAGAAACTAATATAAAAGCTGATAATTTACAAATTTCAAATCAGGGAGGAATATTAGAATTTTCAGTAATACAAAACAACATTGGAGAAATGCAATACACAGAAAATGAACAAACAGCAATAGATGGTACATTGTTAAACAAGATAGGAAAAACAAATGAAGAAATCAAATTCAAATTAACATTTGATATGATAATAGAAATAGAAAGTGGAATAAAATTTAAAACTACAATAACAACCGAATTACCAAAGGGAAATATTGTTGAAAATGGTGTGGAAATATATGAACAAACAGATTTTAAGGCAGTATTTAAAAGAATATAGCTATAAGAAATTAACTAAAAATACTTGATAATTTTATAATATCATTATATAATAATATTTGCGAATTAACCTCTTTATGGAGAGTAATTCAATAAAGAGCTATGAATCTCGTCAGGTCTGGAAGGAAGCAGCGATAAATAGTAATATTTATGTGAATTACTTTCCATAAAGGGGTTAATTTATAAGTATCTTGAAAGGAAGAATACTAAAATGGGCTACACAGCATTATATAGGAAATTTAGACCAATTTCTTTTAATGAAATGGTTGGGCAAGAACATATTACAAAAACATTAAAAAATCAAATATTAGCAGATAGAATAGGACATGCATATTTATTTAGTGGTGGAAGAGGAACAGGAAAAACAACTGCAGCAAAAATAATGGCAAGAGCTATAAACTGCTTACATCCACATGAAGATGGAGAACCATGTAATGAGTGTGAAATTTGCAAAGGAATTTTAGATGGTTCTTTAACAGATGTTGTAGAAATGGATGCAGCATCTAACAATAGTGTAGAAGATGTGAGAGCAATAAGAGATGAAGTAAACTTTTTACCAACAATTGCAAAATATAGAGTATATATTATAGATGAGGTTCATATGTTATCAACAGGAGCCTTCAATGCATTATTAAAAACATTAGAAGAGCCACCAGAACATGTAAAATTTATATTAGCAACAACTGAACCACAAAAATTACCAGCAACCATACTTTCACGTTGTCAAAGATTTGATTTTAAAAGAATATCAGTAGAAGATATAATAAAAAGACTAAATATTATATGTAAAGAAGACAAAATACAAATAACAGATGAAGCATTAAAAATGATTGCAATTTTAGCAGAAGGTGCTTTAAGAGATGGAATAAGTATTTTAGAAAGATGTAGCCAAGATGCAAATAGAGAAATAACAGAAGATGTAATAAGAGAACTAGTAGGATTACCTAAATTAACATACATAAGAGAATTAGTGCAATGTATTATAGAAAAAAATGCTGAAAATGCAATAAAAACAATGGATATAGTGATTAACCAAGGAAAAGACTTAGATAATTTCCTTTGGGAAGTAATAAAATATGTAAAAGATATATTAGTATATAAAGTTACATCTCATTTAGAATTATATACAAAAGAAGAAATGGATTTTATTAAGCAATTATCAGAGAAAACATCAAAAGAAGAATTGCTTAGACTAATATATGAATTATCAGAATTAGCTAATAATATGAAAATGTCAACACAGAAAAATATAATTTTTCAAACAGGTATAATTAGCGGATGTCTAAAGACGGAGGTCAGAGGTCGGATGGCGGAGGTCAGAAGGCGGAGGCCGGAGCTCAGAGGGAAGATGTCGTAAGACAGAAGACAAAGGTAGAAGAGCGGAAAGTCTGAAGTCAAAAAACAAAGTGTAAATTTTGAAAATCAAGATGTAGAACTAGATGATAAAATACAATCAACTGGAAAATATGTGCCTTATTGGCAAAATGTCTTAGACAAAATAAAACAATCAGGCAAAATGACTATATATGCAAATTTACTAAGTACAAAGGGTGTATTAGTAAATGACATGGTTGTTGGAATAGAATTTCCTAAAAAAGTTACAGACTTTGCCAAAAAGGTAATAGAAGAACATGAAAACAAAGCTTTTATTGAAAAAATAGTATCAATGGAACAAGGTTCAAATATGCAAATCAGAATACTAGAAAAAAACGAAGGGAAAAAAGAAACCAAAAAAACATCAATAGAAAGTATTGCAAATGAATTAGATATTCCAATAAATATAATAGATGAATAAGAGGAGGAAAAGATAATGTCAAAAAGAGGAGGATTCCCAGGAATGGGAGGATTTGGTGGAATGAACATCAATCAATTAATGAAAGAAGCTAAAAAAATGCAAGCAGATATGGAAAAATCACAAGAGGAATTACAAATACAAGAATTTGAATCAACAGCTGGAGGAGGAGCCATAACTGTAAAAGTTACAGGAGGAAAAGTAATTAAAGAAATTAAAATTAGTAAAGATGTAGTAGACCCAGATGATGTTGATATGCTACAAGACCTAATCATAACTTGCGTAAATGATGCAATGAGAAAAGTTGATGCAGCACAATCAGCACAATTTGGTAAATATAATATACCAGGCTTAATGTAGGAGGAAAACGTGTCATACTATTCACCATCAATAGAAAGATTAATAGAAAATTTTGAAAGATTGCCAAGCATTGGACATAAAACTGCAACTCGACTAGCTTTTTACATGTTAAATCAAAATACAGAAGGTGTAAATGAATTTATCAATTCAATTGTAGAAGCAAAGAAAAACTTAAAATATTGTTCACAATGTTTTAATATAACAGATACAGACCCATGCCCAATATGTAGCAGTCCAAAACGTGATTCATCAACTATATGTGTTGTAGAAGATGTAAAAGACATTGCAGCAATGGAGAAAACACATGAGTTTAAAGGTGTTTATCATGTTTTACATGGTTCAATATCGCCTATGAATGGTATAGGACCAGAAGATATAAAAATTAAAGAATTGCTAGAACGCATAAACAACACAGATATAAAAGAAATTATTATAGCAACAAACCCAAGAGTAGAAGGAGAAGCAACAGCAATTTATTTATCTAAATTAATAAAACCATTAGGCATAAAAGTTACTCGAATAGCACATGGAATACCAGTTGGTGGCGATTTAGAATACACAGATGAAATCACTCTAAGTAAAGCTCTTGAAGGAAGACGTGAAATATAATATATGAAAAATGAAGGTGCAATAGATACACCTTCATTTTTGCTATTGTTTTTCTTATAATGTATTTTTTTCGCACATAGCAGACAATAAAGTTTCACATATGTCTCTAGTAGCATTTCTCTTTGAAATAGATTTTGCATTTTCTGCCATAGTAGGCAATTTATCTTTAGAGCTTAAAAGTTCATCTAAAATATCTTCTAAATGGTCACCTTTTTTCATCAAAACACCAGCCCCATTTTTTACAACAAAGTTTGCATTTTCTTCTTCTTGACCAGGAATAGGATTAATAATAACCATGGGTAATCCAGAAACTAAGCTTTCAGTAGTAGTAAGACCACCAGGTTTAGTTATTACAAAATCAGAAATATGCATAAGCTCAGGAACTTTATCAGTAAAAGATAAAATTTTTACATAATCATCAGTTCTGGTTTCTTTTACAATAGTATCAAAACTTTTTTTGATTTTAGGATTTTTACCAGAAATTGCAATTACTTGTAAATCTGGAAAATGATGTATAATTGATTTTAGCATATTGCAAACTTGCTTTTTGCCAAAGCCAAAAGCACCACCAGCAAAAAATAAAGCAATTGACTTATTTTCTCTTAAATCATAAGTAGATAAAATATCATTCTTATTATAACTTTCTAAAAATCTATTAGAAAAAGGAATTCCAGTAACATAAATTTTGTTAGCATCTACACCCTTTTTTATCAAAGAATCTTTCATTTCATCATGTGCGACAAAATAGAAATTTACAAACTCATGTAAAATAAACCATTGATTATGTTCTACATAATCTGTCATAACAGTTGCAAGCAAACAATTTAGTTTGCCTTTCTTTTTTAGAACGGCGCACATTTGACTACTAAATGGATGTGTAGAAATTATTATATCTGGAGAAAATTTTTGTATCAATTTATTTAATTTATTGGCCATTAATTTATTAAAAAAATTACTAAATGAAGCTAACCAACCATTTTCAGAAGAAAAATATATTTTTTTCCAAAGCCAATGAGCATATTTAGATAAATCAGCATATGCCTTTGTGGTTATTTTATTTATGATTTTGTTTGTGTATTCAACACAATCAATCATGGAAATCTCATAATCATCGTAACTATTTTCAAAATATTCCTTAATATTTCTAGCAGCTGCTATATGTCCTCCTCCATAAGAACCATAAAAAATTAATATTTTTTTCATAAAACCTCACATTTCTTCTAACAATACATTATAGCATATTTTTAACAAAAAAAGTATATTTTAATAAAATTCAGGCAAAATAACCATATTAAAGCTAAATGTATTAAAAGCTTAAAGAAAATTTATAATATTATATTACAAACATATTAAAATATAATTAAAACAAGGAGTAAAGAGATATATGAAAAAATTAATTATTTTTTTTACGAGCATCATGTTAGTGTTTCTATTAGTATTTTTTTCAACAGAAAATACTAAATATGCACAACAAAATAGTCAAACATCAGATATACAATTACTAGCAAGAGCTATAAATGGAGAAGCAAGAGGAGAAAGCTATGAAGGACAAGTTGCAGTTGGTGCAGTTATTTTAAATAGAGTAAAACATCCAGATTTCCCAAACACAATAGCAGGAGTTATATATCAACCAGGTGCATTTACAGCAGTATCAGATGGACAAATAAATCATCCAATAGATGAAAATTCAACAGTATATAAAGCAGCAAGAGATGCAATGAACGGCTGGGACCCAACAAATGGTTGTATATATTATTTCAATCCAAATACAGCAACAAATAGTTGGATTTGGTCAAAAACAATAGTAAAAACAATTGGAAAACATCATTTTTGTAAATAAATTAATGGAAGGGAAGATAAAATGAATAAAATTTTAAAAACAATGAAAAAAAATTACATGTATGGAGTGGCAATAATTCTTATAATTGCACTAGTTGTATTAGGAATAATGCTATATAAAGAGAAAAATCAATACACTATTGCAACAGAAAACAACTATAATTTTGCATTTTATCAAGTTGTAGACTATGTAAAAGATGTAGAAAACTATCTTGCAAAAGCCATGATTTCAAGCTCATCAGAGCATGCAGCAGAAACCTTAATGCATGTATGGAGAGAAGCAAACTTAGCATTAAGTTATATGACTCAATTACCAATATCAAGTAATGAATTATCAAATACAGATAAATTTTTAAATCAAGTAAGTGATTATAGTTTTACACTTGCAACAAAATCCATAGAAGGTGAAAACTTAACACAAGAAGAATTAGATAATTTAAAAGAGCTATATGATTATTCAGTTGATTTATCAGATATATTAGAACAATTATCAGCAGATATGAGTAGTGGTAGAATAAGTTGGAAAGAATTAACTGAAGATGTAGATACTGCATTTGCGCAACAAGTAGATAATTTATCTGCAACAAGTTTTAGTAATATTGATAAAAACTTTGGAGAATATGAAGGACTCATCTATGATGGAGCATATTCAGAACATATGGAAAGTGCAGAAAAGAAAGGATTAGTTGGAGAAGAAATAACAGAAGAACAAGCAAAAGAAAAAGCAATAAGTTTTATTGGTGAAGACAGATTGGAAAAAATAGAATTAACTAGTTTAGTAGAAAATGGAAATATAGTAGTATATGACTTTATGGCAACATTAAAAAATGAGGGAATCCTTACAATTGCAATATCAAAAAAAGGTGGACACATAGTAGTAGCAAATCATAATAGAGATGTACAAGAAGAAAAACTTTCACAAGATGAAGCAAATGAGATAGGACAAAAGTTCCTAGAAAGTCTTGGAATACCAAATATGAAAGCAACTTATTATCTAAAAGAAGGAGGAGCTGTTACAATAAATTATGCATATGTTCAAGAAGATGTAACAATATATGCAGATTTAATAAAATTAAAAGTTGCATTAGATAATGGAGAAATATTAGGGATAGAAACAACAGGATATTTGAACAATCATACTGAAAGAAATATTGAAGAACCAACTATAACAATGGATGAAGCAAAAGACAGTTTAAACCAAAAACTAGAAATTACAAGTTCAGGATTAGCAATCATTCCAACAGAGTGGAAAACAGAAGTATTTTGTTATGAATTCAAAGGTAAAATTTATGACACAGATTTTTTAGTATATATAAATGCTAACACAGGAAAAGAAGAAAATATTTTAGTAATAATAGAAACACCAAATGGAATACTAACACAATAAAACTAGCACAGCCCTAAGGAAATTAAGGATATAATCATATTTTGGTTATATCCTTGTAATATAAATTTAATATTTGATAAAAATCTTTCTTTTAGCCGTATTTCCGTAAAAAAAGAAAAATCTTTCATTTTCATTGATATTTCAACATATATTGACACTTTGTTTTTTTGAGAGTAAGATTTAAGAAAATATAACAAATGAAATGGGAGGTTTTCGTCTTGAGTAGAAAAACTATCAATAACATCATTTTAATTTTTATGATTTTAAGCATATTGGGAATAGCAACATTGGGATTATTCTTTATAACCGAAGATTCTAGCTATGCTGCAGGATTAGAAGATCAAACAAATACAACGAACAATAGCAATGTATTATTTGATGTTGGATTTGAACAAGACGGTGAGCATAATATAACAAATCATAGCTTGGTAGCAGATGTCAATCCAGAATATCCAAGAATTTATTTAAATATTGGACTTCTTTCAGGTTGTACACTTTCAAATGCACAAATTCAATTTTATGATTCTTCTAATGGAACAGATTTAAACTGGAGTATAGGTTTTGGAACAATATCTAATGAATATATTGCATCTTCAAATGATACTACAAAAACAGTTAATTTTAATACTTTAACATCAGGACTTAGTTTAGCTTGCAACATATTTCCAGACTTTCCTAATGAAATAAATCCAGCTAAATTAAATGAAACAAGTAAAGCGGTATTTACTGCTACATGTACAGATAGTAGCGGAAGAATTTCGACTGTTTATAAGGAAATAAATTTTAATGTTGGTTGGACTGCAAATCTTACAATGGATTTAGACCAGTTTGTTCAAACACATACAAAGAATAAGAATGAAACAATTACAGTAGAAACTGTAGTAAAAAATATGATAAATTTTACTGGAAAAACTAATCTATTACCAGTAAAACAAACAAAAATTGTTGTTGATGTTCCTACATATCAAGGAGTGGCTCCTACAAGTGTTGAAGTAACAGCTAATAAAACTTTAGCAACAAATGGAGAAGATGAAACTAATGTAAGTTTTAATTCAAGTAATTATAATTGGGATTCAGCTACAGGAAAAATTACAATTACAGTAGATAATCCAGCAGATGCTTCAGGAAAAGTTGCGTTTTATCGAGGAGCAGATGAATATGTTATTAAATATACATATCCAAAAGCAGCATATGATGCATTTGCATTACCAGTTACAATTACGAGTAAAGCAACAGGAACGATGACATTATATTCTAATACATCAACTATTGATATTTCGTCAGCAATTGATGAAACTTTAGCGATAAACAGATTGATGGGCGTAGAACAAAATGCAACAGATAAGAAACCTATGTATATAAATTCATTACCAGGAACAAGAAGATATTATCAAGCATTTGAGAGAACCCTTCGTTTATCTACAGAGAACACTTCAAATGTAAATTCTTTTAAATTGGAATTTACACAATTAAAATTTATGATAAATGGTGTAGAAACTGATTCATATATTGGAGGAGTAAATTATGCACCTATTTCACAACTTAGAGTTAGTAAAGATTCATTCACAGAATTCTTAGGTAGTTCAGGATATATAAATGTTTATGATAATAATGGATACCTTATAGGAACGATAAATAGTAGTACAACACTTAATTCGAATAATGAATATGAGTTTGATATGCCAGATACATATCAAAGCAGTGCAGAAAATATAGTGTTAGAAACGAGTCAACCTCAAACAGACCTAAGTTCAATAGAAGTAAGTTACACAAGAAAAATTACACAAGATTTGCCATTTACACTTGAGCAAATACAACAAATGACAAGTGCATATGCACATTTCAATTTATATAAAGCTACAGTGGCAGATCCAACAAATTTTGAAATAGATGATCGTTCACCATTGGTAATTGATGAAATAACTTTTGCAGATAGTTATACAAACGCAAATATTAATGTTATGACATCAACTTTAGATGCAACTAATCCAGAACCACAAGAGTTAGAGCTAAAAATAGTATTAGATGATATAGAAGATTATACAGATGCATGGTATACTCCAACTTTTGACGTAGAATTACCATCATATATAACTGGTTTAAATACTAGTTTTGAATATCAATTCACTAATCAAAGTGATGGCACAACACAAATGAATATAGCATTTAATGAAGCTAAAATTAAAGTGGTTGATGGAAAATTACATTTGGTATTTAATTGTACAGGTGCTCAAAAAGACATATACGACAAACCTACAAGTATAACATTAAAACTAAAAGTATTAGTAAACAAATATGCATCAAACTTATCACAAGAAGTTAAATTATATTATATAAATGACGCAGCATGCGAGTATCAAAATCCGGGAACTTGGGCTTTAACAACTTCAGCAACAGGTGAAGCAGAAGGAGACCATGTTTTTGCAGATGGTACAGCATGTGGTGTAGCAACTAGCGACATAAACTTTGTTACAGATACAAATCTTCTATGTGTATCTGAAATAAGTAATTATAATGGAACAGAAACAGTAAATTCAGTAAATGATAAAGATACAGCAGCAGTTATGGGAAGAGATGGTGCTTTCCCAGTAATGACATTAATAGCTCAAAACAATCATACAGTTCCTGTTAGTGGAATAACATTATTAGGAAGAATTCCTTATACTGGAAACAAATATGCAATATCTGGAGGCGATTTAGGAACAACAATAGATACAGTATTAACAAGCACAATAACCCAACTAACAAGTAAAAACAATGTTACAATATACTATTCAGATAATTTAAATGCAACAAAAGATTTAGATTTAGCATCAAACAATTGGACAACATCACCAGATGCGCTATCATCAATTAAATCATATTTAATAGTAATAGATGATACTTTAGATGTAGGCGAACAAGTAAAATTTTCATATGAATTCTATGTTATGCCAGGATTAAACTATGGAAAAGAACTTTTTGCAAACTTTGGAGGATACTATACAGCAGATGGAACAACGAATACTTCAGAATCAGCAAAAGTTGGTTTAACAACAGGAACAGGTCCAATAATAAGTGCAGAGAAGACAAGTTCAATAGCTGATGGAGCTACAGTAAAAGAAGGAGACATTATAACATATACAATTACTATTAGAAATAGTGGAGAAGTAGATGCAGAAAATGTAGTTCTTACTGATAATATACCAGCAAATACAATATATGTAACTTCAGATGGAGCAGGAGGATATATTCAAGATGCAAGTAAAACTACAATTACAGAAGATATTGGAACAATAGCAGCAGGAGATTCATACACATATAGTTTTTCAGTAATGGTTACAGAAATAACAGCAAATACAACAATAAACAATACAGCAAATGTTTCAGCTGATGGTATAGAGACAGTACCATCAAACCCAACAGAAATATCTGCAGTTACAAGTACACCAAACTTAACTGTTACTAAAACAAGTTCAATACCAGATGGACAAACAGTAAGAGAAGGAGACGAAATAACATATACAATAATTGTTCGTAACGATGGAGACGGTATAGCAAAAAATGTAATTATACATGACGCTATTCCAAAAAATACAACATATAAAGACCCAACAACAGGAGCATTAGACCCAGAAAAAGTAAGTATTTCTTCAGATCCTAAAGATGTTTTAGCACCAGGAGAAACATATGAATTTAGTTTTACAGTTGTTGTTGACCCAATAACTGAAGATACAATTATACAAAATGCTGCAACAGTTACATATGATGGAGGAGAAACAGAAACTTCTAATACAGTAGAAATTCCAGCAAGTACATCAGAAGCAATATTAAGAGTAGAGAAAACCAGTTCAATAGCTGCTGGAGCTACAGTAAAAGAAGGGGATTTAATTACATACACAATCACAGTTTACAATGATGGATATGAAGCAGCAGAAAATATAACAATAAAAGATACTGTACCAACAGGAACAACATATTATGATACAACAACAAACACAGAAAATTCTTCAATAACAGAAATATCAGAAACCAGAGCAACATTGGACCCAGGAGATAGCTTCTCAATATCTTTCACTGTTAAAGTAGGCAGAATAAGTACTGCAACACAAATAAGAAATACAGCAACTGTAACAGGAGACAATGTACCAGACACATCATCTAACACTGTTGGAATATCAGCAGATATAACAGTACCAAATATAAGAGTAGAAAAAACAAGTTCTATAGCTGAGGGAACAGTAGTAAAAGAAGGAGACATCATAACATACACAATTACAGTTTATAATGATGGTGATACACCAGCATATAACGTAGTAATAAGTGATACAGTACCAGAGCATACAATTTATTATGAAAATAATACAAAAGATCCTGATAAAACTGATATATCACATACAATACCTGTATTAGCAGCTGGAGAACATCGATCATTCTCATTCCAAGTAATTGTTGATGAAATTCCAACAAATGGAACTATAAAAAATACAGCAAAAGTAAGTGCAGAAAATAGTCCAGAAATTTCTACAAATGAAGTAGGTATTGACTCACAAATAAGTGTGCCACAATTAAGCCTTCAAAAAACAAGTTCTATATCAACAGGTACAACAGTAAAAGAAGGAGATATCATAACATATACAATTACAGTTACAAATACAGGAGACTGCAATGCACATGATGTAATAATCACAGATAATATACCAGAATATACAACTTATGTAGAAAAAGTTGGAAACGAATATATAAGTGATAATACAAGAACACAAGTAACAAAAACAATTGAACTATTGGAACCAGGAGAAAGTGAAACACTAGAGTTCTCAGTAATAGTAAATTCATTAACAGGAAATGTAAGAATTTCTAATACTGCAACAGTAAATGCTAACAATGGAGAAGAAACATCATCAAATACAGTAGGAATTAGTGCAGAGCCTAAAGATACAACTAACCCAGGAGAACTACCATATACAGGTAATTATTCAATAATAATAATATTAGTAATTGCAGTAATTGCATTAAGTGTATTTGCAATATTTGAATACAGAAGAATAAGAAGAAGATAATAAACAATAAAAAAATATAACCCCAAATTTGGGGTTATATTTTTGTCTTTTACTTAAACACTTCTATTAGCTATTTCTATTGCTTTTGCTACCATTGAACCACATTTTTGTGCAGAAACATTACCCCAACCACCATCTCGTTTAACTATATCATATACTCCTAACTCTTTTGCAATTTCTGTTTTTAGATTTTCAGACATTAAGTTTTCACTTCTTGACATCTTTAAATCCTCCTTAGAAAAATGGATTTCTGTTAATTCATTTTTCTAATAATATTATGTGCAAAAAAACGATAAAATTACATGGAAAAAAGAAGAAAAAAATTTTAAAAAAATGCATAATAGTTGTTATGGAAATTATTTTTATCCCGTTTATCTTGACAATTGTCTACATTTTATGATACTATTTCAAATAATTCATATGATGATTAAAAATAAATTATCACATTTTAGGAGCATTTATGGAAAAGGAAAAAATCTTAGGAATAGATGTTTGCGTCACAACTTATGAAGAACTGCGAAATGCTATTAAAAATGACATAGAAAAAAACAAAAAATCATACATAGTAACTATAAATCCGGAAAAAGTTATTAAAGCAAAAAAAGATGAATCACTAAAAAAAATTTTGAATAATGCTCAATATCAAATACCAGATGGAATAGGAATTATTTATGCATCAAAAATAAAAAAAGGAAACATAAAATCAAGAATAACCGGAATTGACACAATGGAAATGATATGTGATTTATCAAATAAAGAAAACTTTAGAATATTTATGTATGGCGCAAAAGCAGATATTATAGAAAAAGCAAAACAAAAACTTGAAGAACAATATGAAAATATAAATATTTGCGGATATATAAATGGCTATGAAAACGATGAAAAGAAAATAATAAAGACAATCAATAATAGTAATCCAGATATTCTATTTGTAGCGCTAGGATCGCCAAAACAAGAAAAATTCATATCTAAAAACTTCAATAAATTAAATTGTAAAATATTATTGGGAGTAGGTGGCTCATTTGACGTAATTAGCGGACACAAAAAGAGAGCTCCAAAATGGGTACAGAATAAAGGTCTTGAATGGCTGTATCGTTTGATAAAAGAGCCGAAAAGAATTTTTAGGCAGACTAAGATAGTTTCATTTATATTTGATGTAATACTAGAAAAAAACATAAATAATAAAAGGAGATGTAAATAATATGGAAATAAACGTGGTAGGATTAGGATACATAGGATTACCAACAGCACTTACAATGGCAAATGCTGGTTACAAGGTAATAGGAACAGATTATAACAAAAAATTAGTAGATGAACTTAATGCAGGAAGAGTAACATTTAAAGAAGATGGACTAGAAGAACTTTTTAGTAAAGCAATAAAGAGTGGTAACATTACTTTCACAAATAAATATCCAAAAACAGAAATGTATATTGTTTCTGTGCCAACACCATATGATAAATTTAGTAAAAAAGTTGATGCAACATATGTTATAAATGCAGTAAAAAATGTATTAGAAGTGTGTGATGAAGGAGCAATAATTGCTATTGAATCAACAGTATCTCCAGGTACTATTGAAAAATATGTAAAACCTATTATTAACAAAAAAGTTCATCTTGTACATGCACCAGAAAGAATAATACCTGGAAACATGATTTACGAATTAAAACATAATTCAAGAACAATAGGAGCAGATGAAAAAGAAATAGGAGAAAAAGTTGCTGAAATATACCGTAAAACAACTAGTGGAGATGTAATAATAACAGATATAAAAAGTGCAGAAATGACAAAAGTAGTAGAGAACACATTTCGTGCAGTAAATATAGCTTTTGCAAATGAACTTGCAAAAATATGTAATCATAACGGAATGAATGTATATGAAATAATTAAAATTTGCAATATGCATCCAAGAGTAAATATACTAAATCCAGGACCAGGCGTTGGAGGACATTGTATTTCTGTTGACCCATGGTTCTTAGTAGGAGATTATCCTTCTTTAACAAAAGTAATAGGAGAATCAATGAAAGTTAATGATTCAATGCCATCATTTGTGCTAGAATTAACAAGTAAAATAATGAAAGAAAAAGGGCTAAAAGACTATAAACGTGTAGGAATATATGGATTAACATATAAAGAAGATGTTGACGATTATCGTGAAAGCCCAACATTACAATTATTAGAAGCACAGAAAAAACATTTAGCAGAACCTTTAAAGGTTTATGACCCATTTATAAAAGAAGATGTTGTAGAAAACCAATATCATGATTTAAAAACCTTCTTAAATGATGTTGACTTTGTAATAATAATGGTAAAACATAAAGAAATAATAGACAATATGAATTTATTAAAAGGTAAAACAATATTAGACACACAAAACATATGTAATTTAGAAGGAACATATAAGATTTAAATTGTATGTATAAATACCAATTATTTAATTGGTATTTATACTATATGAAATGGAGAAAGTTATATAATGAGAAAGTTTATTAAAAATTTTAAAAAATATAATCCATATGCTATGTATGCTGCAAAATCAGAGCTAAAAGCAGAGGTAGCAAGTTCTTATTTAACATGGCTATGGTGGATACTAGACCCTTTATTTTTTATGCTTATATATACATTTATTGTTCAAGTTGTATTTAAAACTTCTGTACCAAATTTGCCAGTTTTTGTTATGTGTGGAATAACAATATGGAATTTTTTTAATAAAAATTTACTAACCTGTGTAAAAATAATTCGTAGCAATAAGGGAATAATAAGTCAAAAATATATTCCTAAATATATGTTAGTTGTGGAAAAAATATATGTTAATTTTATTAAATTTCTTATCTCTCTTGTTTTATTAGCAGTAATGTCAATAATTTTAAAAGTAGAGGTTACAGTTAATATACTTTATACTATACCATTAATGCTTTTATTATGTTTATTATCGTTTGCATTATCAACCATTTTATCCCATTTTGGAGTATTTATTGAAGATTCTGCAAATATTTTACAAATTATATTAAGGCTAGTTTTTTATCTATCAGGAATTTTCTATTCTATTTCAGAGACATTGCCTGCAAACTTAACTAATATTATGATGAGAATAAACCCTATAGCATATATAATTGAAGATTTTAGAAATGTTTTCATGTATGGAACAGGATTAAACTTTCAATTATTTGCTTATTGGACAGTAATAGTAGTACTTTTAACTATTATTGGAATTAAATTAATTCATAAATATGAAAATTCATATGCAAAGGTGATGTAAAGTGAAAAAAGAGTATGCTATAATAGTAGACAATTTATCTGTAAATTATCGTTCTATGAAATCTTTTAGAATTAAGTCTAACATTTTAAAAATATGGAAAAAGAAAGATGTTTTTACAGCATTAAAAAATATTAATTTTAAAATAGAAAAAGGTAGTGTTATTGGAGTAATTGGTAGAAATGGTAGTGGAAAAAGTACATTATTAAAAACTATTGCAGGAATATTTTCACCAGATACAGGAACTGTAGATATAAAAGATAATACTGTAGCATTATTATCTATTGGACTTGGCTTTAATGTTGAATTATCAGGATATGAAAATATAATTTTATCAGGTCTCCTTTTAGGGTTTACAAAGGAAAAAATCAATGAAAAAATAGATGAAATTATTGAATTTTCAGAACTCGGAGATTTCATATATAAACCTGTAAAAACATATTCAAGTGGAATGCACTCAAAACTAGCATTTTCTATTACAACACTATTAGATACTGATATATTACTTATTGATGAAGTACTTAGTGTAGGAGATATAAGCTTTAGAGAAAAAAGTTATGCTAAGATAAAAGAAATAATAAAAAATAAAGATAAAACTATTCTAATAGTTTCACATAGTTTAAATACAATAAAAGAAATATGTTCTAAAACTATATGGATAGATAATGGGAATTTAATTGATTTTGATACAACAGAAAAGGTGGTAGATAATTATACCAAATTCATGGATGGAAAAGGAGTAAAAAAATCTTAAAAATGGATGAAAAAATACTAAACAATGATAAAATTTACGAAGGATATAAAGGAGCGTTAGGAAAAGAATTTCAAATGAAGATTCAAAAAAGGTTTCTTTGGATGTCTCAGATGGTACAAGGAGACAGTATTCTTGATGTAGGTTGTTCATCTGGAATTTTTCCTATTCTCATGGCAAGAGAGGGAAAAACAGCTTTAGGAATTGATATAGATAAAAGTGCAATTGAAAAAGCAAACAAAATTAAAGAACAAGAAGAAAAGGAAATACAAGAAAAGGTTAATTTTATTAATGTTTCTATAAATGATTTAGAAACAACAAACAAATATGATACAATAATTCTTTCGGAAATATTAGAACATGTATTTTATCCTGTAGAAATTTTAAAAAAAGTAGTAACACTTTTAAATGACAATGGAGCAATAATAATTACAGTCCCATTTGGAATTAATAGTTATTTCGACCATAAAAAAACATATTATGTATATGATCTTTTTAAAGAAACTAATGGAATGCTAGAAATTATAAACATGGAATTTTTCGATGAATGGATAGGGATTAAATGCATTAAATCTAATAGTGAAAAACAAGTAATGCCGTTAAAGTATTTAGAAAAAATGGAAAAATCATTATATGAAAAAGAAAACAAGCTATATATAAACTATTATGAAACACTTCAAGATTTACAAATAAGTAATAAAAAAAATATGGACTTAGAAAATAAAGTTAAAGAAAATAAAAAAGTTATAGAAAATCTAGTTCAAAAATATAAAAAAGACATAGAAAATTTAGAAAAGAAGATAACAAATCTTTCTCAGCTATTACAAGAAGAAGAAAGAAAAAAAATTCTACTAGAAGAGGAAAAAGAAAAAAATATGAAGCAAATTAAAGAATTAAACAATGTTATTAAGAGATTTAATCAAAGGAAGATTATCAAAATATTAAGAAAAATTAAAAATCTTAAAAATTCTATTTTTACAAACCGATTACCTTCTTTTAATAGAAAAGTAGTAGCAAAAATAAAAAATGAACCAAAAGTAAATATGGATTTTTATAAAAATATTGATAATTTAATAAAAGATATTCCTAATTCAAATGGGTCGAATTATTATGAAAAAATTCGAGTTAAGATAGGAATAATAACAGATGAATATATGTTTAATTACTACAAGGATGCTACTCAATTAATATATATATCATATTTAAACTATAAAGAAATAATAAACCAAGTAGATATAGTATTATTTGTAAGTTGTTGGCATGGAATGAATAATAACGATTGGAGAGGTATGACTAGTGAGGCAGGACGAAACAGAGTAATAGAAGTATTGGAATATGCAAAAAAGCAGAATAAAAAAGTAATATTTCAGACGATTGAAGATCCAAGTAATTATGAAGTATTTTTACCTATTGCAAAACATGCAAATTATATTTTTACTACAGCAAGTGAAATGATAGAAAATTATAAAATAGATACTGGAAATGAAAATGTATTTTTGTTAGATTATGGTGTAAATCCGCAGTTCCATAATCCAATCGGGTTTAAAAATGAAAAATTAAAGCTAACAAGTGACGTATTTTTTGCAGGAAGTTGGGCACCAAGATATAAAGAAAGATGTCAAGATGCTAGAATACTATTTGATGGAGTAATTCAATCAAATAATAATCTAATATTAGCGGATAGAAACTGCAATATTTCTGGATATGAATTTCCAATAGAATATAATAAATATATTATACCAGCAATTGACCATGAAAAATTGCAAAAAGTTCATAAACTTTTTAACTGGTCATTAAATTTAAACAGCATTAAATATAGCCCTACAATGTGTGCAATGAGGGTTTATGAGTTACAAGCAATTGGAAATCTTATGATTTCAAATTATAGTATAGCTGTAAATAACAAATTTCCAAATATTTTTATTGTTAAAAATTTTTTTGAAGTTAGTAAAATTTTAAATTCATACAATGAAGTAGAAATATATAAAATGCAAATTGATGGAATTAGAAATGTAATGTCACATCATACAGTATATGATAAATTAAATTATATATTTAGATGTATTGATGAAAATAAATATATTATTAAAGACAAAAGAGTATTAGTAGTTTGTGATAAGATTACAGATAAGATTGAAAGCATGTATCAAAGTCAAACATATACAAATAAAGACATTATAGAATTAGAAAAATTAACAGATGAAATTGCAGTGCAATATGATTATATTGCATATATGTCAGATGATATTAACTATCAGAGACACTATATAGAAGATATGATTAACGCATTTAAATATACAGCATGTGACTATATAACAATTAATAGTAGAATTCAAAATGGAAAAATAGAAGGAATTAATCATGACTATATTAATGAACCTTCAGATGTAAGAATTTCTATTTTTGATTCAAAAAAATATAATGTAATAGAAACAATTAAAGATAAACATATTGAAGGAAATGGATATAGTATAGATCCATTTGGTATAACTACTATTAAGTACTCTAAATTTAGTACTCCAGAATTATCAGTAATAGTACCAATATATAATAATGGAAAATTCTTGCTTTATAAATGTTTTAATAGTTTATTGAGAAGCTCAATATTTGACAAAATGGAAATATTATTAATAGATGATGGTTCAACAGACGAAGAAACTATAAATACCATCAGCGATATTAAAAATAAATATACAAATGTAAGAACTTATTCTTTTACAGACGGAGGAAGTGGTACTGCTTCAAGACCTAGAAATAAAGGAATTGAACTTGCAACAGCTAAATATGTTACTTACTTAGATCCAGATAATGAAGCAATAAATGATGGGTATGCTAAGTTATTTGAAATAGTAAGTAAGAATGATTATGACTTTGCTTTTGGTGGTATAATGAAATTAAGTGACAGAGAAGCTACTTTTAATTATTTTTCATCAGATAAAGAAATTAATAATCCTAAAGCAGAATTAATAAAAAAAGATTTTAAGACCAATAGCATACAAGCATGTGTTATAAAAAAAGAATTGATTACTAAAAATAAAATTGAAAATCCAGTTGGAGCAGCAGGGCAAGATTCATTGTTCTTCCAAGAGTTAATGATAAATGCAAAAAAAGCTTATTATATTAATATACCAATTCACATCTATTATGCTGCAAGAAATGATTCGGTTGTAAATACTATAAATCATAAATTCTTCGAAAAATTCTTAATAATGGAAAGGTATCAAGTACAAAAATTAAAAGAATATAATTTACTTAATGAATATATTAACAGACGATATGAACATTTTATGAATAATTGGTATTTAGCAAAATTAGAATTAATTGAAGATGATAAAGAAAAACAATTATCATTAGAAATAATAGATGAAATTAAGAAATTATATGATAAGTTATAAACTAAAAAACAAATAATCTATTTTTATAATAGACTATTTGTTTTTTATATTTTAAAGACATATTATATGAAAATTTCTAAATTTTCTTCATTAATCTTTATACTAATAATTTTTTTATTATCATCAACTGCTAAATTATTAATTTGATAGTTATTAGGATCTAGATTAATAGAAGTTAAAAAATAATTTGATTTTCCTTTTTTATGAGCTTTTATTTGAGTAATATCAGTCAAATTGCTAAAAGTTTCTGAAATAATAGCTTGTGGTAAATCTTTATTTGCTTCTAAAAAATCTATTTGGTCAATTGGTTTATGTTGTTCATAAATAATATTATAATCATGATTTGTAAGCACAAATTTATTTTTATTTATCTTCTTATAAGTCATACCAGGAGCTAAATTAAAAGATTGAATGCAATCTTGTACATCAGTACATTCTATTTTATCATAAATAACAAGTATAGTTGATTTTATCAAAATGACAGCTCTTTCCACACAGGCATTGGTATAATTTGCATTTATACCTTTAATTAAATTATACTGTGAACCCTGGAAAAAATCAGTAATATGAGGTTTATTGCTAGATGTAGCATTTGCTAATATTTCATATCCTTTTGTATCATCCCCTATTTGAATAGTATTATGGGCTGCAATAGATTTACAATAAATTCTTATAGGGTCTTTACGGTTATAATTGTATTTACCTGCATCTACAAATAAATCATATCCATTATTAGATAAAAGAATTGATAAATCATCATTATGTTTGTGGTTGGAATTTCCATAGCCACAAATGAAGCTTAACCATAAAGACTTAGAAGGGTTTTCTATATTTTCTTTTTGAAAAATTGCAATACCAGCACTAGTATCTATAAAATTATCAAAATGTTTTTTTATTTTATTAACCTGAGTTCCACTTGTATCTCCAATTAATGGAAAACGACAATCTGGCTTCTCAATATACCCTAGATAATCTATATCATCGTATAAAATGTTAGTAATATCATCACCTAATGACAAATTCATTTTTACCAAAAATTCATTTATTTCTTTAAACAATCGCTTTACTATACAATGATAATCTACAGAATTTTCTAGATGAACTCCTTTTTTACTGAAATCACGAAAAAATGCTTCTCGTAGACGATAATAACTTTTATTGAAATAAACTGCACTTAGCAATGTGTCATTTAATATAAAAGAAGATAATAACAAAGTTCTATCTATCATAATACCATGATTATCATTAGAATAATAAGGAAAATTATTTAAATAATCAAGATGTTCTATTATTATAGAATATATTTCTTTATGATTTATTTTAATTAAATTATATGATACTAAATAAAAATATAATATATTTATAGTACGGAAGGTTGTGGAATGGTCAGACCAAACATAATTCTTTTTAACTTTGCAGTTTGATTTATTATATTCTTGCCAATCTTTTAAAATAGAATATGCTTTTTTTAAATATTTAATATCTTTAGATACTAAATATGCGTCTGTTAGATAACTAATCATATTTAAAGAGTGAATATATAGCTGATAACTGTTAGCTGCTGTAAAATGTTGGTAATCCCATTTTATTTTATCTCCAAATTCAATTTTATCATATTGAGGAGATTCATAAAACGTATTGTTCATTATAAGATTAGCAATATCAATTGTACTACTGTTTATTTTTGTATTTTTTATTAAATTATTGTAGTCAAAATTTAGATTAAATTTACTTTTCTTAGAGTTCATAATTTACCTCCTAAAATTTTAATATATCATTAAAAATATTATCATAATTTAATATTAAATGCAAAATTAAAATATTAGCAATAAATAAAAACAATATTGAACTTAAGCCCAAAAAGCTTGATTATTTATAGGTTTTGTTATATAATAACTCAAGAAAAATCGGAGGTATAGCATGTTTTTGAAAAACGTTATGATAAATTTAAAAAGATACTCATTTCTATTACAACAACTGGTTTCTAGAGATTTTAAAGTAAAATATAAACGCTCAGTATTAGGAATAGTTTGGAGCTTATTATATCCATTATTAACAATGACAGTTATGGCAATAGTATTTTCAAATGTATTTAGATTTAGCACACCAGGAGTAAGTTATTTAGCTTATTTATTATCAGGGTTAGTAATGTTCAACTATTTTAGTGAAGCATCAAATTTGGCCATGAGTTCAGTAGTTGGAAGTTTTTCACTATTAAATAAAATTTATATACCCAAATATATATTTCCATTATCAAAATGCTTATTTGTAGGAATAAATTTTTTACTTACACTAATTCCACTTTACATAGTACTTTTTGCAACAGGCACAGGAATTAATATATATCATATATTTTTACCTTATGCATTTGTATGCTTATTCATGTTTACTTTAGGAATGGGATTTATATTATCAGCAGTTTCAGTTTTTTTAAGAGACATGTTTTATATATATGGAATTATAGTGATGATGTGGACTTATCTAACACCAATAATGTATGACATAAGCATGATTTCAACAAAATTACAGCCTATATTAAAACTAAATCCATTATATCACTATATTAATTTTGCAAGGGAAATAATTTTATATGGCAGAATACCACAACCTTTCACTTGGGCAGTATGTCTAATTTCATCAGCAATAGTATTATTTATAGGTGTTATTGTTTTCAAGAAAACTCAAGACAAATTTATTTATTACGTATAATTTAGGAGGAAATATGATTAAAGTAGATAATATATCAATGAGATTTAATCTTGGAATAGAAAAAAACTTTTCAATAAAACAGTTCTTCATAAACTTATTTCAACCCAAAAGAAAGAGACCTAAAAAAGAAGAATTTTGGGCCCTTAAAGATGTTTCATTTGAAGTAGAAAGAGGAGAAGTAATAGGTTTTGTAGGAAGTAATGGAGCAGGAAAATCAACAATGTTAAAAGTTATAGCAGGTGTAATGAAACCTACTAAGGGAAAAGTAGAAGTACGAGGGAATATATGCCCTATGATAGAACTAGGAGCAGGCTTTGATATGGATTTAACAGCAAGAGAAAACATATACTTGAATGGAGCAGTATTAGGTTATAGTAAAAAATTTATAGAAGAAAAATTTGAAGAAATAGTAGAATTTTCAGAATTAAGAGAATTCTTAGATGTTCCAGTAAGAAATTTTTCATCAGGTATGACAGCACGTTTAGCCTTTTCAGTAGCAACAGTAGTTGACCCAGAAATACTAATAGTTGATGAAATATTATCAGTAGGAGATATAGCATTTCAGCAAAAAAGTGAAGCAAAAATGAAAAGCATGATTAATGGAGGAACTACAGTACTTTTTGTATCACATTCATTAGCACAAATAGAAAATATATGTGATAGAGCAGTATGGCTAGAGCATGGACAAGTAAAGAAAATAGGAAAAGCAGAAGAAATTTGTAAAGAGTATTATCAAAATCAAATGAAGTAGAATATTAAGTTTGAGGAAGGAAAGTACATGAATTCTAAAATACAAAAAATAAAAGACTATTACAATGAAAATGGATTTAAGGAAACAATTAAAAAAGTATATAGATATACTTCATTTAGAATGAAAGTAAAAAATCCTAGTAAATCAAATACAGTATATAAATTATCAAAAAAAGAACAAAAAGAAATAAAAATAAAAACTAAAAAGAGAGTTTATATATTTACAAATATTCCGTATTTTGATGTAGGAGGAGGACAAAGAGCAGCGCAGTTGGCAAAAACTTTCAACAATATGGGATATTTAGTTGAATACTATTATGTATTTGATTCTAGTGAGACTGTCAAACATTCAATGTTGTTGCCAGTTACAGTACATAAAAAAGTAAATAAAATAAAGGAAGAAGAATTTAAAAATAAAATAGAAAAAAATGATATTTTTATTTTTGAGGCACCAATGGATGTATTTTTACCATATCTTGAAGAGGCTAAAACCAAGGGATGCAAAATAATTTATGAAAATATAGATAATTGGGAAACTTCTCTTGGAAATATGTTTTTTTCAGAAAATGCATTAAAACAATTTTTAAAGAAATCTACAATTTTAGTAGGTACCTCAAAGCTATTAGTAAAACAATTAGAAGAATATGCAAAAAAATACAATGTAAAATCTCCAAAAATATTATATTTACCAAATGCAGTAGATTCTGATTTATTTGAACCAAGAAAGAATTATGATAAACCTAAAGACTTAGTAATAGGGGAAAAAACACTTATTTATTATGGCTCATTATGGGGAACATGGTTTGATTGGGAAATATTAAAGAAAATTGCAGATGAATGCAAACAAATTTCAATTAATCTAATTGGAGATTATGCAGGCATAATAGATATAACGAAAAAAATGCCATCTAATATACATTTTTTAGGATTAAAGAAACAAACAGATTTACCAAGTTATTTATATTATTCAGATTATGCAATACTACCTTTTAAACCAGATGAAATAGGAAAATATGTATCACCACTAAAATTATTTGAGTATATAGCGATGAACAAACCAGTTATTTCAACAAGACTAGATGATATTGTGGAATATAAAAATGTATATTGTTCAAATGATAGTAAAGACTGGATAAAATGGATAAAAGAAGGAATAGAGTTTGATATAAATGACAGAAATGAATTTATAGAAAATAATAATTGGTTTTCACGTTGTACTAGCATTATAGACAATTTAGGAGAACAAAACAAGTGTGATTTAAAATTTTATGATAATATTTCAATGGTTATATTAAACTACAACAACAAAAATGTTATTGGAAATTGTATAGACTCAATCATAAAATTTAATGAAAGATATAATATAGAAATAATAGTTGTAGACAATCAGAGTACAGACGGTTCATACGAAATGTTGCAAGAGAAATATAAGGACAAAATTAAATTGTACAGAAATTCAAAAAATGGCTGTTCATCAGGTAGAAATCTAGGGGTAGCAAAGGCCACTAAAGAATATATAATGTTTTTGGATAGTGATCAATGGATATTGCATAAATACTGGTTAGAACCATATATAGATATATTAAACGAACATAAAGGAATAGGAGGATTAGGTTGGGCAGCTGGTTGGTTTAATAAAAAAGGATATTCATATCATATAGTAGATAGTTTTCCATATAAATATATGCCGCCAATTGGTTTATACAGAAGCGATATAGGATATTTGGGAACAGGTGGATTAATAATGAAGAAATCTTTATTTGATAAATTGGAAGGATTTGACTTAAAGTATGATCCAACATGTTATGAAGATACAGATTTGTCGTTAAAAATAAGAAATGAAGGACAAGAACTAGCATATACAACATATTTGGGAGTAGGACATCTTCCACATCAGACAACTGATAATATCAGTAAAGAACATGAAAATTTAATACAAAATAATGGTGACTATTTTGTGCAAAAATGGAAAAAAATAAATCCTAAACTTTTAAAATATATAAAATAGGAAAGAGGTAATAGTTATGCAAATGTTTAAAGACAAAGTATTATTAATTACAGGGGGAACAGGTTCTTTTGGTAATGCTGTTTTAAAAAGATTTTTAGATTCAGAACTAAAAGAAATAAGAATATTTTCAAGAGATGAAAAAAAGCAAGATGATATGAGAAAAAAATATAGCAACTCAAAATTAAAATTTTACATAGGAGATGTAAGAGATTATTCAAGTGTAGCAGATGCAATGGATGGAGTTGATTTTGTTTTTCACGCAGCAGCCTTAAAACAAGTTCCATCATGTGAATTCTTTCCATTACAGGCAGTTCAAACAAATGTAATTGGAACAGGAAATGTGCTAGATGCAGCAATTGCAAAAAAGGTGAAAAAAGTTATAGTATTAAGCACAGATAAAGCAGCATATCCAATAAATGCAATGGGAATGAGCAAAGCTTTAATGGAAAAAGTAGCAGTTGCAAAGGGAAGAAATATAGGAGAAGATGGTACAATAATATGTAGAACAAGATATGGAAATGTAATGGGGTCAAGGGGTTCAGTAATTCCATTATTTAAAAAACAAATTAGTGAAGGAAACCCATTAACAATAACAAATCCTGATATGACTAGATTTATGATGACATTAAATGACGCAGTAGATTTAGTTATATATGCTTTTGAACATGGTAAACAAGGAGATTTATTTATACAAAAAGCACCAGCAGCAACTATAAGAACTTTAGCAGAAGCTGTAAGCAAAATGGAAAATGTAAAACCAAATATAAAACATATAGGAACAAGACATGGTGAAAAATTATATGAGGTGCTTGTAACAAAAGAAGAAATGCTAAATGCAGAAGATTTAGGAAAATATTTTAGAATACCATCAGATAATAGAGATTTAAATTATAACAAATATGAAATACATGGAAATGAATCATTTGATAAAGTAGAGGAATATACATCACATAATACTGAAAGACTAGATGTAGACGGAATGATAAAATTATTGATAAAGATGGGAGAAATTGAAGAATGAAGATTTTAGTTCTAGGAAGCGAAGGAATGCTAGGACATGTGGTAAAAAGATACTTTGAAAATAAAAAACATGAAGTCTATTCTACAAACAGAAATAAAGAAAATGAAAATTATTTTGATGTTGCAGATAACATAAAAAATATTGATGAAATCGTAGATAGAATAAAACCACAAGTTGTAATTAACTGTATAGGCTTATTAAATAAAGTGGCAGAAGAAAACCAAGCACTTGCAGTTTTAATAAATTCATATTTACCACATTACATGGATGAACTATCAGAAAAGAAAAATTTTAAATTTATACATGTAAGCACAGACTGTGTATTTGATGGAAAAAAAGGAAAATATACAGTAGATAGTTTCAAAGATGCATATAGCTTTTATGGACAATCAAAGGCATTAGGAGAAATAAATAACAATAGAAGTGTAACATTGAGAACATCAATAGTAGGTCCAGATGAAAATCCAAGAGGTATAGGACTATTCCAATGGTTCATGAATCAAGAAAATGAAACAAAGGGATATTCAAAAGCAATATGGACAGGAATAACAACAATTCAATTTGCAAAATGTATGGAAGAAGCAATAGAAAACGATTTAACTGGACTATATCACGCAGTAAATGGAGACAAAATTGCAAAAGCAGATTTATTAAAATTGTTTGCTAAATATTTTAAACCATCTACAAAAGTTGTTGAAGATGCAAGTTTTGTTTCAGATAAAAGTCTAATACTAAAAGAAGATGATTATAAATTTAAAATCCCAAGTTATGAAGAAATGATAAAAGAAATGAAACAATGGGTATTAGACAATAAAGATTTATATCCAAATTTAATAAAAAAGATGGAGGAATAATATGAAAGTAATGACAATAGTTGGCACAAGACCAGAAATAATAAAATTAGCATGTGTTATAGAAGAGTTGGACAAATACACAGAACATATTTTGGTACATACAGGACAAAACTATGATTATGAACTAAATGAGATATTCTTTGATGGAATGAACATAAGAAAACCAGATATATATATGAATGCTGCAGGAGAAACTCCAGCAGAAACAATAGGAAATACAATAAGTATTTCAGATAAACTAATAAAAGAACATAAACCAGATGCAATACTTTTATATGGAGATACAAATTCTTGCTTAGCAGTAATTTCTGCAAAGAGAAATAAAGTTCCAGTATTTCATATGGAAGCAGGAAATCGTTGCTTTGATCAAAGAGTACCAGAGGAAATTAATAGAAAAATTATAGACCATTCAAGTGATATAAATATGACAATAACAGAACATGCCAGAAGATATTTGATAGCAGAAGGAATTAGACCAGAAACTATTATAAAAGTAGGTTCTAGCATGAAAGAAGTGCTAAGAAAAAATGCAAAAACAATCGAAGAAAGCAAAGTACTAGAGACTTTAGGATTAGAAAAACAAAAATACTTTGTGTTAAGTGCACATAGAGAAGAAAATGTTGATAATCCAAAAAATTTTGAAAATTTATTAAACTCAATAAATAAAATTGCAGAAAAATATAAAATGCCAATAATATTTTCAGCACACCCAAGAACAAGAAAGAAAATAGAAAGTATAGATTTCCAGTTTAATGATGCAGTAAAATATATGAAACCACTAGGATTTGCAGATTATAATAAATTACAACAAAATGCATTTTGTGTAATATCAGATAGTGGAACAATAACAGAAGAATCTTCAATATTAGGATTCCCAGCAATAACAGTAAGACAAGCTCATGAAAGACCAGAAGGAATGGACGAAGGAACACTAATAATGAGTGGATTAGAAAGTGAAAACATAATAACTGCAATAGATGTAGTTACAAGCCAAACAGAAAAAATGCATATAGTAAATGATTATGATGCAGACCATGTAGCAGCAAAAGTTGTAAGAATTATATTAAGCTATACAGACTATATAAATAGAACTGTTTGGAAGAAATATTAATAAGGAGATAAGGCATGGACTTATCAATAATTATACCGGTATATAATCATGAAAAATATATCGAACAAGCTATAAGAAGTATGATAAAAGGATTAACATATAATGTTGAGGTCATTGTTGTTAATGATGCTTCTACAGATAATTCAATAAATAAAGTAAAACAATTACAAAAAGAGTTTTCTAATATAAAAATATTAGAAAATGACAAAAATCATGGATGTGCATACAGTATTAATAGAGGACTAGAAATAGCCCAAGGTTTATATATAGGCATAAACAGTTCAGATGATTTCGTAGATGAAGGATATTATCAAAAAATGTTAGATATAGCATTTAAAAAAGATGCTGATGTTGTATGTGCAAATATAGCAGAGTATAATGAAGAACTAGATAAGACAACATATTGTAATATTGAAGATGGTAATGTTGTAGAAACAAAATACGAATATACAACTGAACCAATTGAAGTAGATAGCACATTTTTATTAGGTCATTGGACAGCATCATCTTCAAGTACTAAAATAATAAAAAAAGAATATTTTGATAAATATAAATTCATAGGAACAAAAGCAAATGATGTTCCTTGTATATATCCAATAATGGCAGAAGCAAAAAAAATAATTTATTATCCTAAATTATATAAATACTACAGGGTAGTAGAAAAATCGCTATCAAGAAAAAATGATGAAGAATCGTATGATTCGGTAGCTGAATCTATGGTTATCGCTTTCAAATTATTAGACAAAATACTAGCACAAAAAGAAAAAGAGATATTATTTTTTAATAACTGTATGAAATATTTTTATTATGTGCTAGCAAATATAGAAGAAGAAAATTTACGAGAAAGATGTATGAAAAATTTCTACATTAAACTTATAACATACCAAGTAGACTTGTTTGAAAGCATGAAAAACAGTAAATATTTTAAAAGATTCTTAATAATGAACAACATCAAACCTAAGATGTATAAATATTTAATACAAAATCAACTAACAGATTTTATCAATGCAATTAAAATTAAAAAATTATTAGGAGAAAACATGAAAACTATATTAAATCCCAAAATTACAATTTTAATACCAGTATATAATGGTTCAAATTTCATAAAACAAGCAATAGAAAGTGCCATAAACCAAACATATAAAAATATTGAAATTTTGGTAATAAATGATGGTTCTACAGATAATGGAAAAACAGAAAAAGCCATAATGGAATTTGGAGATAAAGTTAGATATATTAAAAAAGAAAATGGAGGAGTTGCTTCTGCATTAAATTTAGGAATAAGAGAAGCAACAGGTGAATATATTGCATGGCTTAGTCATGATGATGTATATTTACCAAATAAAATAGAAAAACAAGTTCAGGCACTAGAAAATGTAGAGGACGACAATACTATCATATTCTCAAATTTTGAATTAATAGATGAAAATGGAATAACATTTTCAACAACAGATTTTACAAAAAACATAGAAAAAGAAAAATTTTGCCAAGGTATATATCCAGTATTAAAAGGTGCAGTAAATGGTTGTGCAATACTTATTCCTAAAATATGTTTTGAAGATGTTGGATACTTTAAAGAAGAGTTAAAAACAACAAATGATTATGAAATGTGGATAAGATTGTTTGGAAAATATCCATCATATTTTATTGAAGAACCAACAATAAAATATAGAATACACCCAAACCAAGATACAAATAAAAATCCAGTATATATATCAGAATGTAATGAACTATGGAAAAATATAATAAATGCACTATCAGAAGAAACCATTAAAAATTGGGGATTTGATATATTTAATGTATATATGACTTTATATATACAAATGAAAAATAGTAGATTTGATGAAGCGGCAAAACTAGCTTATGAAAAGGCTAAATCTATATATAAAAAAATAACCCCAAAAGTAAGTATAGCGATGCCATGTTATAATTCTTCAAAGCATCTAGAAAAGGCAATAGAAAGTATACTTGAGCAAACTTATTGTAATTTTGAATTGTTAATAGTAGATGATAAATCAACAGATAATACAATGGAAAAAATAAAACAGTATGCAGAAAAAGATTTTAGAATAAAAGTATTATCAAATGAATTTGAAAAAGGTGTTTCAGGTGCTATGAATACTGCAATCAAGCATGCAGTAGGAGAATACTTAACACGAATGGATAGTGACGATATAAGTGTTTTAACAAGAATAGAAAGCCAAGTTAATTTTTTACAAAATAACGAAGAATATGGAGTATGTTCTGTAAATATTTCTATGATGGATGAGTTAGGAAATATTTATAATAATAGTGTTTATCCAGATTCAATAGTCCCACATGAATGGACTTTCTTATGGACAAACCCAATACCCAATGCTCCATGTATGTATAGAAAAAATATAATAAAAGATACTAATATATTATTTAGTAATCTAAAAACAGCAGAAGATTATGAGTTTTTATCTCATATAATATTAAAAAATAAAATATATATGATTCCAGAAGCATTATACTTGTATAGACATACAACAAATAGTTTATTTAACAGTAATTTGAAAGAAACATTTAATAATTCATTGGAAATTAGTAAAAATTATTTAAAACAAGTAGTGGATATTGAAATACCACAATATTATGAAAATTTAACATGTTTTCAAGATAAAGATACACAAATAATTGCAGAAGATATAAAAGTTGTTAATAGATTTTTAATAAAAATAGCAGAGAAATTCAAAGAATATTTCAACTGGAATGAGAAAGATTATGATATAGTTGTAGATTCAATCCCAGAAGTACTAGAAAGATATGCTATAATTAAAAACAATAAAGTAATAATTACACCGGAAAACAATATAGGAAATGCACGAGTATCTACAATAAAAAGGGCTTTAGTAAAATTAAAAAATTATTACAAAAAATTTGGTTTCAAAAAAACAGTAAAAACAATATTAAAGAAAATAAAGGACAGGATATGGAAAAAAAGATAAACATATTAGAAGTTAATAATGTTGATTTACCAGGAAGAAGATTTAATGGATATGACTTGGTGAACAGTATAAAAGATGAAAATATTAATATAAATCAAACAGTAATATTTAAACAATCAAAAAATGATAAAGTAAAGCAAATATTATTAAATTATGAACAAATGCAAATGCTGGAAAAACTAGAAAATTTCGAAAAACAGGAATTATCAGTTCACTCTAATTTATCTATCACATCTCCAGCATTATTGAAAACTAAAGAATATGAGGAAGCAGACATTATACATTTTCATATGTTTCATAATACAAAACTTTCACTAATATCATTATTACAAATGTGTAGTGAAAAAAGAGTAGTAATGTCATTTCATGACCCATGGTCAATAACAGGACGATGTGTACATTTCGGAGAATGTACAAAATGGCAAACAGGATGTGTAGACTGTAAAAATCTAGATACATTATTTCAATTCAAAGAAGATAACTGCAATGAAATGTGGAAATTAAAAAAAATGATTTATGAAAAAATCAATCCAGATATTGTAGTTTCTAGCAAATACATGTATAATTTAGTAAAACAAAGTCCATTAACAAAACATTTTACAAATGTACATATTATACCATTAGGAGTAGACTTAAAGTTTTTTAATAATCAAATTCAAAAAACAGAGGCAAGAAAAAAATTCAATATTCCAGAAACAGACATTGTTTTATTTTTAAGGGCACAAAAAGCTTTAAAAGGGACAGAATATGTATTAGAAACCTTAAAAAAACTGCACACCGACAGAAAAATTACTATTCTTACCTGTGATGAAAAAGACAGATTTGCAGAAATAAAAGATAGATACAATGTAATTGATTTTGGGCAGATGAATAATAAAGACTTACTGTATGCATATAATGCGTGTGATATTTTTCTAATGCCGTCAACAGGTGAAACTTTTGGTATGATGGCAATTGAAGCAATGGCATGTTCAAAACCAGTAATTATATTTAATAATACAGCACTTCCAGATGTAACATTTGCTCCAGAATGCGGAGTATTAGTTGAAAACAAAAATTCAGATAAACTAATGGAAGCAATAGAACAACTAATAACAAATGAAGAAGAACGAGAAAAAAGAGGAAAACTAGGCAGAAAACTATGTGAAGAACATTATAGTATAGACAAATATAATAGGAGTTTAATTAATCTATATAAAGAAATAAAAGAAAAAAGAACGATAGAAAAAGTGATGGATTTAACTCAAATAGAAAGTAATACTAAAGCAAGTAAACAAATTCAAAATCGATTAAATAAATTTACGATGGCAAATTTTAAAGAGACTAGTGAAGAATACAAAATATTAAAATATAAAAACATAAATAATATAGATGAAAAAACAATCTATGCAGACTGGAATGTTCAAAAAATAATAAATGAATATAATAATAAATTATATGATGTTATAGTAAACAAAAGAACACATAATTTATTTATACAAATAAAAAATGCAATGATTTTATTAATTAAAGACAGGTCAAGATTAAAAAACAGCATACAGTATAAATTTAACACAATATTTAAGAAAAAGGATTAATATGAAAGATAAACTAAGTAAATTCAAATCTCTAATAAAAAAATATGGATTTGTGCAAACTATAAAAAAAATAATTAGTTATATTTTATCAAAAATAATTAATATATTTAACAGTATGAATTTTATAAGAAACAGAAATGTATCAACAAAATTAGACAAAATTCTAGAAAAAAATAATTATGATAGAATTATAATTTGGCGTAGCAACTTTGGTTGGAATGTTCCACTATTTCAAAGACCACAACATATATCACTTGGATTATCAAAACAAAAATGTCTAGTATTTTATGAAGTAACACACTTTACGGATAAGATTAAAGATTTAGAAGAAATAAATAAAAATCTAATATTAATAAACTTAGAAAATAAAAGTATACAAAAAAGATTGTTTACAAAACTACAAAAAATAGACAAGCCTAAATATATTCAAATATATTCAACAGACTGGAATATGAGATTAACAGATTTAAAAAAATATGTAGAAAAAGGATATAAAATTATATATGAATATATAGATGAAATAAATCCAATATTATCTGGAACAAAAGATATACCAATAAATATAAAAGAAAAATATGAGTATATGTTATCAGATAAAGAAAATGTATTTGTTGTAGTTACAGCGGACAAGTTAAAAGAAGACATAGAAGAAAAAAGAGGAATGGAAAAATTAGTATTTGCTTGTAATGGAGTAGATTATGAACATTATCAGAATATAGATAAAACCTTTGAATTTGACAAAAAATTTAAAGAAATATTATACCAAAACAAACCTATCATAGGATATTATGGAGCATTTGCTAGTTGGTTTGATTATGAAATGGTAAGCAATTTGGCAAAACAAAGACCAGAATATAATGTAGTATTAATAGGAAGCAAATATGATAATTCATTAGAAGAATCAAATATTGAAAAACTAGATAATGTATTTTATTTAGGAACTAAAGATTATAAAATATTAAAAAACTATGCAGATAAATTCAATGTATGTACAGTACCATTTATCATCAATGATATTACAAAAGCTACTTCACCATTAAAAATATTTGAGTATATGGCATTAGGAAAACCAATTATAACAACTGATATGAATGAATGTAGAAAATATCAATCAGTGATGATTGCTAAAAATAAAGAAGAATTTATAAGTTTAATAGATAAAGCAATATCACTAAATACAAAATCTAATAGAGAATATTTTGAAATATTAAAAAAAGAAGCACTAGAAAATACGTGGCAAGAAAAAACAAAGGATATTATTAAGCTATTAGAAAAATATGAAAAAAATAACTAGGAGTAATACATGAAAAAAGAACAAATTTTAGGATTTAATTTAATTACATATAATTCGGAAGAACTCATTGATAAAATCTTTCAGGATTATCAGAACAATGAAAAACTTTTTATTGTAAATATAAATCCTGAAATAGCAGTTGCTAATTATAAAAATGAAAAGTTCAAAGAAAAATTAAATAAAGAAAAATATCAAATTCCAGATGGAAGCGGAATAGTATGGGCTTCAAAGAAAAAGAAAGGCAGTATAAAAGAAAGAATCACGGGAATAGACTTAATGGATAAAATATGTGAAAAATCACAGCAATATTCTAGTAATATATATTTATACGGCGGTAAAGAAGGAATTGCAGAAAAAGCAAAAGAAAATCTGCAAAAAAAATATCCAAATATAAAGATAATAGGAACACATCATGGATATGATAATGAAGAAATAATTGTAGATGAATTGTCAAAATTACCTGTAGACATATTATTTGTAGGATTAGGTTCACCTAAACAAGAAGAATTTATTTTGCAAAACAGAGAAAAACTGAAAAATATAAAAATATTCATGCCAGTAGGAGGCTCATTTGATGTAATAAGTGGAATGAAAAAAAGAGCTCCAAAATGGATGATAAATTGTAATCTAGAGTGGTTATATAGAACATTACAAGAACCAAAAAGATTTTTTAGACAACTCAAACTAGTAAAATTTATATTCCTAGTATTAAAAGATAAAAAAAATAATTCTAATTGAGAATAATGTAGGGGCAAGTCTTGTGCTTGCCCCAATTTTTAATTTATTCATCAATCTACATTCTTGTCTAATAATAAATAGAAACATAATGTAAAATAAATTGTAAAACTTAATGAATTTAGCAAATTGCCAGACATATATGAAATTCCAAATGCAAATATTATTGTTATTCCCGATAGAGAATTTAATATAGTTAAGCTTTTTAATTTCGAGTGTAAGCTCTTGAATATAAATATTGCTAATAATACAAAGTATGGAGCAAATACCAAAATTAAGCCAATTATACCTAATGCATAATATTGAACTACAAAATCCTTTTCAATATTAAATATATTTTGTAATCTTGTATTTGTAATTCCAAACCATTTATCAAGAGGTGAATTATTAATTTCTACAACTCTTTTAATCATTGAAATCTCAATAAAACGATTATCTGAAACTAAAGAAATATCTTCTTGCAAGAAATTATACCAAAATTCAGGGTCATATTTATATGGATAATATTCAAAAATGAAATCTTCATGAAGTTTTTTGTCTTGATAATTAGATTCTATAAATTCTATCATATATCCTGTACCTGTTTTTTCAGATGATGTTTCAGTCAAATCACTATTTATATTATCAACATTGTTTTCTGAATTTTGTTCTTCATTCGTATTTGAAACAACAGAAGAATGTTCTTCATTAAATGTTTCAATAAGAGTAGAACGTGTTTCAAGCCTATTAAACATAGGATTTATTGGTAGTAATACTAAATAACATATTAATACTATACAAAGTGGTATATAATGCTTTATTATTACCTTTTCTTTTTGAAGTAGAGAAATAAAAACAAAAACAAAAAGTGTATAAATAAAAACTATTATAGTACCAATTACTGCAACTCTGGTAGACAACAAGATTAAAGACCAGACATTAAAAATTAAAGTAATCCAATTTAAAAAATGTTTACTTTTAAAGGCATTACAAATTACAAAAGGTAAAAACATAATTAAAATTGCAGCTATCTGATTACCAAATTCGAATAACCCTTTTGAAGCCAAATTTCTATATGTATACTCGGAATTTGGGTTAAACCATTCAAAGAAATTTGCTTTAATAGGAGCATCACTATAACTTCCATAAGATATACAAAGTAAATTAGTTACAATAATTATTAAACTAATAGTTAAACATAAAATAGTTATAATCTTCATAATAGATTCTTTGTTTAATTGTGCTTTATATAATGAATAAATTAACAAAAAAGGAGATAACATTTTAACAAAATATAAACCTTCTTTTAACATTGAATAATTAAAATTTCCAGGTATTAAAGAAGAAAAATTTAAAGCATTGATATGATGAAATATAAAGTATACTCCAATAATACAGGGATAAAGTACAAGCCAATATTTTCGTTTGTTCTTACTTGTTAAAAAATAATATGAAAATAAACCAAATATTATAATAACTCTAATTAAAGTAGAAATAGAGTTATAAAAATATTTAAGGTCAAAAATAGGTTGTATAATCAAAAAAATGAATAAAATAGTATTCATCATTTTATTTAATCTAGTTTGTTCCATAAAATCACCGAAATTTTAGTATATTTTAATAATAGTATTGTATATTTAAAATATGCATTTGTCAATTACAATTATATTAAGATAAAACATAAAATTTATTTATGAAAATATCCCCTAAAATTTGATTATTTACCCCAAAATATGTTATTATAAGTATTGTGAAATTTACATGAATAGGAGAATAATATGGAAAAAATAAAAGTAATGACAATTTTTGGTACAAGGCCAGAAGCGATAAAAATGGCTCCACTAGTAAAAGAATTAAAATCAAGAAATGAAATTGAGTGTATTGTTTGTGTAACAGCACAACATAGACAAATGTTAGACCAAGTATTGGAAGCATTTAATATAGAACCAGATTATGATTTAAACATCATGAGTCAAGGACAAACATTAAGTGATATTACAACCAAAGCATTATTAGGGTTAGAAGGGGTTATAAAAACCGTCAAACCAAATATTATATTAGTTCATGGAGATACAACAACAACATTTGCTGGAGCACTTGCAGCATTTTATAATCAAGTAGATGTTGGACATGTTGAAGCAGGACTAAGAACATGGAATAAATATTCTCCATTCCCAGAAGAAATGAATAGACAAATGGTAGGAGTAGTAGCGGACATGCATTTTGCTCCTACAGCAAATAGTAAAAAAAGTTTATTAAAAGAAGGAAAAAAAGAAGAAAATATATATGTTACTGGAAATACTGCGATTGATGCATTAGCAACAACAGTAAAAAAAGATTATAAACATCCTATTTTTGATTGGATAGGAAATAACAGATTAATATTACTAACAGCACATAGAAGAGAAAACCTAGGAGAACCAATGAGACATATGTTTAAAGCAATAAAAAGGGTAGTAGATGAACATGAAGATGTAAGAGTTGTATATCCAGTTCATCTAAATCCAAAAGTTAAAGATGTTGCAGATGAAATTTTAGGAAATGATGATAGAATAAAATTAATTGAACCTCTAGAAGTAATAGATTTCCATAATTTTATAAATAAATCACATATAATCCTTACAGATAGTGGTGGAATACAAGAGGAAGCACCATCATTAGGAAAACCGGTTCTAGTATTAAGAGATACAACAGAAAGACCAGAAGGAATAGAAGCAGGTACTTTAAAACTTGCTGGAACAAATGAAGACACAATATATAAATTAACAACCGAGCTATTAGATAATAAAGAAACATATGAAAAAATGAGCAAAGCTTCAAATCCATATGGAGATGGTAAAGCAAGCCAAAGAATAGTAAATGAAATAATAAAAAAATATTCAAAATAAATGCAATATGGGCGGTGTAAAAATGTTGATTAATCAATTGATGGCTTTATTATTACCAGGAGTAATAACATTAAAAATATATGAAAAATTAGAAGGAGAAGAAATAAGAGTACAAAAAATAATAAAGAAATATTTGAAAGCAATATTTATTATTAATCTATCTATGTACTTAATAGCAATATATATGTTAAAAGAACCAGAATTTATATTTACAAATAAATTTACAGTTAAATATATGATTATAGCAACAATAATTGCAATAATATATCCAGTACTAGAAAAATATGTGAGAGCAAACATAAATATTGAAGTAAAGGTGGAACCAAAAAATGAAAAAGAAGATTAGTACAATTATTATAATATTAGTTTTATTATTATCTTCAGTAATGATAATGGGGACTATTTATTATGCTAGAGAATATGCAGATCAAGATTTTGACCAAATATTATATTATTTATTGAATGGAGCAGAAAATACAGCACCAGATGTAACTAAAGCAATTATATCAGCTAATATTATACCAGTAATAATTTTATTTATAATATTATGTGTACTTATGATTGGAAATTTAAAAAACAATGTATATTTAAATCTAAAATTTAAAGATAAAAAAGCTAAAATACAAATATATCCAATCAAAACAATATCAAACCATAAAGTATTATTTGTAACAATTATTTTCATAATAGCATTAATAACTACAATAAAAGGATTTAAAGTAGATGCATATATAATGTATAACTTGCAAGAAACAAAAATATATGAAGAATATTATGTGGCTGGAGACAGTGTAAATATAACTTTCCCAGAACAAAAAAGAAATTTAATAATTATATCAGTAGAAAGCTTAGAAACAACACTTTGTTCTAGAGAAAATGGTGGAGGTTGGGAATACTCTATCATTCCAGAACTAGAACAATTGCAATTAGAAAATATAAACTTTTCTAATACAGAAAAGCTAGGGGGAGCACGAACACTTTATGGAACCGCATTCACATCAGGTGGTCTAGTAGCACACACAGCAGGAATTCCATTAGTAACGCCTGCTACTGTAAATAATGATAGTGGTAATTACTCAGGCACAGGTAGATTTTTAGATAATGCATATACATTAGGAGATATATTAGAAGAACAAGGATATAACTTAGAAATAATGATGGGCTCTGAAGGAGAATATGGTGGAAGAGCACAATATTTTAGAACAAATGGAAATTATAAAATTTTTGATTTAAACTATGCCATAGACACAGGAAGAATGACAATAGAAGACAAAGTATGGTGGGGATTTGAAGATGATAAATTATTTGCTTGGGCCAGAGAAGAAATAACAGATTTATCAAATCAAGAAGAACCTTTCAATATAATCATACATACAGTGGATACACATTTTGTAGATGGATATTTAAGTCAATACGCAGAAAATAAATTTGACACACAATATGAAAATGTACATGCATATTCATCAAAACTAATAAGTGATTTTGTAAAATGGGTACAAGAACAAGATTTTTATGATAATACCACAATAGTAATTGTTGGGGACCATCTAGGAATGCAAAGTGAATTTTACAAAGCACATATAGAAGAAGATTATGAAAGAACAGTATATAATGTTATTATCAATTCTGCAATTGAAGGAACAAATACAACTAATAGACAATTCTCAACAATAGACATGTTCCCAACAATACTTGCAAGTATTGGAGTTCAAATTGAAGGAGAAAGATTAGGATTAGGAACAAACCTATTCTCAGGAAAACAAACTCTTATTGAGGAATTGGGTTATGAATATGTAAATAATGAAATCAGAAAAAAATCAACATTTTATAATGAAGCACTATTAGGGGAAGACTATGAGCTAATAAGGGAGACACAAATGAAAAATAATATAAGATAAGTAGTAAATAAAAGTAAAGAGGAAATAATGAAAAAAAATTTATTACTGATAATTAATCCAAATTCAGGAAAAGGAAACGTAGAAAAAAAAATAAATAAGCTAATACATAATTTTGAAAAATTAAATTATAAAATAAATACAATATACACAGAAAAAGATGTTTCAATACTAGAAAAAGCACATAAATATTTGGAAGAAGCGGATTTAATAGTGTGCTGTGGTGGAGATGGAACCTTAAATGAAACTATTAGCATTATGATTGAATTAAACATAAAAACAAAATTAACTTTTGTACCATTAGGTACAATGAATGATTTCTCAAAAACATTAAATATATCAAAAAGACAGTTATTTTCAATAAAGAAAGAGAAAGAATTAAAAACAGTTAAAGTAGATATTGGCATATTTAATAAAAGGTACTTTAATTATATTGCAGCATTTGGAGCATTTACAGAAGTAGCCTATGAAACACCACAAAAATTAAAAAATATTTTTGGTAAATTAGCATATTTTGGAGTAGCAATAAAGTATTTATTCAAAATGAAATCCTATGAAGCTGAAATAGAGTATGATGGAAAAAAAGAAAGTGGAAAATTTTTATATGGTGGAATCAGTAATTCAGAATCTATCGGAGGATTCAGATGGTATAAAAAAGTGGATTTTAAGTTAGATGATGGTAAATTAGAGATGGTATTAATAAGAAAACCTAAAAATGTAATACAATTTTTCAAAATATTAATTCTAATGTTAAGAAAAAAATATATTAAACCATATTTTATATACTCACAAGTAAAAAATATCAAAATCCATTTTAAAACAGAAGTAAAATGGACCTTAGATGGAGAAGGAATAGAAAAAACAAAAGAGGTAGAAATAAATAATATAAACAAAGCAATAGAATATGCAGTGCCATATAATAGAAAATAATAAATAGGAGGAAGAAATTATGAAAAAATTATCTATTGTAATACCTATGTATTATGAGGAAGAAGTAGTAAATGAATGTTATAACAGATTAGAAAAAGTATTAACAAATTTAAACGGATATGATTATGAAATTATTTTTGTAAATGATGGAAGTAAAGACAAAACATTAGAATTATTATCAGAAATAGCAAAAAATAATCAAAAAGTGAAAATACTTTCTTTTTCAAGAAACTTTGGACATCAAGCAGCAGTAACAGCAGGACTTCAATATGTAACAGGAGACGTAATACTTATAATAGATGCAGACCTTCAAGATCCACCAGAATTAATACCAGATATGCTAAAACTTTGGGAAGAAGGAAATGAAGTAATATATGGTGAAAGAAAATCTCGTGAAGGAGAATCAAAATTCAAATTATTTACAGCAAGTATGTTTTATAAAACATTAAATGCACTATCAGATGTAGAAATTCCTAAAAACACAGGAGACTTTAGATTAGTAGATAGAAAAGTTGTAGACACAATAAATTCAATGCCAGAACATAATAAATTTTTAAGAGGACTATTTAGTTGGGTAGGATATAAACAATATGCATTCAAATATGAAAGAAAAGAACGTTTTGCAGGAAAAACAAAATATCCACTAAAGAAAATGTTAAAATTAGCAGCAGATGGAATAATAGGATTTTCAACTAAGCCACTAAAACTATTAGGCGGATTAGGTATTTTATCAATATTCATATCATTCATAATTTTAATATATGCACTACTTTCATTTGCATTTGATTGGGGAACTCTAACCCCAGGATGGACCTCTTTGATGGTAGCTATAACATTTTTTGCAGGTATACAACTACTATCTGTTTGGATACTTTCAGAATATATTGGAAGAATATATGATGAAAGCAAACAAAGACCACAATATATAATAGATAAAACAATAAACATAGAAAAATAACTAAAAAGGGGATATAAACAAAATGATAAATAAGATAAAAGAACTATATTTGAAGTATAAAGAAATAATAAATTATCTAATAGTTGGGGGATTAACAACATTTATATCCTTGATTGTATACTATATATGTGTACTGACGTTTTTAAATCCTGAAATACCAATACAATTACAAATAGCAAATATTTTATCATGGATTGCAGGAGTAACGTTTGCATATTTTACTAATAGAAAGTTTGTATTTGAAAGTAAAAATCCAAATAAAATAAAAGAAGCAACAAAATTTGTTGGCTCAAGAATAACAACACTATTATTAGATATGTTTGTAATGTACTTAGGAGTAACAGTATTAAAATTTAATGACAAAATAATGAAAATTATAGCACAAATATTAGTAATTGTTGGAAACTACATAATAAGTAAAGTATTCGTATTTAAAAAAGAGAAAACAAAATAAAAAAACCTTCCTGATTTTCAGGAAGATTTTTTTCTTATTTAGTTTTTTTTGCAGTTTCTTCTGGAATAGTATCATCTACCTTTTTAAAGAAATCCTTATAACCAATAGCAGCTATAGCAAATACCATTAAAGCAAAAGATACAGATTTCCAAAAACCACTTTCTAAAAGAATTATTGCAAACATACCAAAAGTAGCACTAAAAGCATATAAAATTAGAACAGCTTGCTTTTGGGTATATCCTTTTTTCATTATCTTATGGTGCAGATGTTCTTTATCTGCCTTAAATATTCCTTTAACAGATTTTGTTTTAACTAATCTTCTTAAAATAGCTAAACCAGTATCTAATAGTGGTAAAGCAAAAACAATTAAAGGTGCAATCAAAACAATAGCCGTATATGTTTTAGCAACTCCTAAAATAGCAATTATGGACAAAGTATAACCAAGAAAATTTGAACCAGTATCACCTAAAAATGTTTTAGCAGGAGTAAAATTAAATGGTAAAAATCCAAGTATAGCACCTGCAAGAGCTGTAACTAAAATAATAGAAATCATAGGTGAACCATTTAATGCAAAAATCATTAATAATGATATACATGAAATAAGTGAAATTCCACTAGATAAGCCATCTAAGCCATCTATTAAATTAATTGCATTTGTAATACCAACAATCCAAATAACTGTAATAATTATTGCAAAAATTTCTTCTGTTATAACAGTATTTAGGAATGAAGAAAAGATTATTCTATCTATTCTTATACCAGCAGAAGAAACAATAATGGCAGCTAAAGTTTGACCTAACAATTTAACAAAAGGATTAATTCCTTTTATATCATCAAAAATACAAAATGCAGTTAAAACTATTGCTCCTCCAAACAAACCTAATAATTTAATATAATATTGATTAGAATCATTTAAATCTATAGTATTTTCAATAGACATCATAATCAAAAGATAAATAACAGAAACGGCAAAGCCTGCAATAATAGCTAGTCCACCAAGTCTGGGCATAGGCTTTTTATGTATCTTTCTAGTTTCTTTTGGAATATCTACTGCACCCACTTTTCTAGCAAACCTAATTGTATAAGGTGTAATAACATAAGCTGTTATAAATGCTAATAAAAAAGCAATTGCTATGTCTCCCCACATTTACAAAATCTCCTTTAAAATTGATATACATAATTTTATCTTTAAAACTGCAATTTGTCAATCTTTATTGAAAAAATACACCCTTCTATTCTTAATAAATTTAAACATATAAAAAAGTACATAAATAATATTTTCATTATGAAATCCAAAAACACTAAATAAAAAAAGTGGGAAATATAAAGTGATGAAAATACAGATTTTAAGATTAATAGAAAAAGTAAATAAATTTAGTAAAAAGAAAACAAATAACATCCAAGTAACATTAAAAACAGCAGTTGAATAATCCATAAAACCAAACAACTTATTTTTAAAATTGTAATTCTGGGGAATTATAAATTTCATTTAAAACTACCTCCTTTAAACATGCGAAACATAGTAACATTACCTAAGCTAATATCTGAAGATAAACCACCCATAAATTCTTTCATAAAAGAATTAGCTTTTACAAGAGCAAAAATAATGCCAAATTGAATTAATTGTTTAATTATAATATTATTTTCTAAACTTAATGAAAAATATATAATTAAAATCAAAGCAATTAATACTTGCAAAAACAACATAGATAGAAATATTTTTAGCCAAGATTTAAAAAACCAACTGGATTTATTGCTAGAAAGGGAGAGAATAGCAAAAGGAGATATCAAGATAAAGACTTTAATCATTACAAATCTTATAGCATATGAAACTGTAATAGTAATAAAGCTAATGGAAATCAAGCTTTTCAGTAATCCATCAAAACTAAACAAATTAAACAATCCTTCAAGAAAATAATTTTGTGGATTTAAGTTATTAAACAATGTAATAAATGAAATTTCTTTTCCAAAAAGGTTACTACCAATCATTAATATTGCATTTGATATAGTAGAAATAATTTCAATGAGAAAACTGCAAAAAGCCAAACTACCATTTATAGCTAGAGCACAAAGCAATAATTTAAAAATAAATTGAGAGGGATGTTCAACTTGACTAAATGTAAGATGTGAAAGTAAATATTCAATACCATAATAAAGAATAAAACCATAGATTAAAGAATTACATATTAGTAAAATTCCAGATGTTATATCAGTTCCGATTATATTTACTAAATCAGTAGTAATGGAAGAATCAACAAAAGCCAATTTATCAAGAACAGAAGAAATACTTGAATATACAGACTGCAATAAATTTGAAATTAAAGCATTTACACTTGATATTAATTGATTAGTAATTATAGAATCAATACTAAACACCTCCTATTCTTCACCAGTAGAAACTAATAATTTAATTGTAGATAAAATTAAATCAATACATAAGATAAATGCATATGAGAATAAACTACCACGAATAAGTCTTTTACCAGTTCTTAGTCTTTCTTCATCACCAAAGCTAAACTTTTTCATAAAAACACCAGTGCCAACAGCTACAGCTGCAGCAGGTGTAGCAATTCTTAAAAACCAAGTTTTAATTCTATCAAATGCACTTGTTATAGTGTTTACAAGCTTAGGATAAGAAGCAAAACTTGTAATAGATAAAACATTCATAATAATTATTATTAAAAAAATAATGTAAAAAACATAATATAATTTTTTCATAAATAAAAACCTCCTTAGTAAATTTATTTATTATTATCCCTAAAATATGGTTTCAACAATATTTTCTGGGGAGTAATAATTTTAAAACCATTTGAAAGAAAAGCAAGACAAGAAAAAGTTTCTAAATGCTGTGTAAAAAAGTTTGAATCATATACATAATCAAAACTCATAGATGTGGTAATACTTTCGGAAACATTAGAGTTTTTTGAATTAAGTGAATTTGTAAAATAATTAAAATTTGTTTCTTGAGCATTTTCAGAAATGCTTTTAGAAATTTTTTGCTTATCTTCTTTTCCAATTTGTTTTTGTATATCTTCTATTGTAAATGAATCATCAGTTCTAAACCATAATTTATTAATTAAATTTTGCACAATAACTTTAACAGCAGACTGCTCTTTTAAAGAGTTAAGAAGAGAAGTATAACTTTGAGTAGCAACAATATTAATACATTTAGCTTCTCTACTTTGGGCAAAAAAATCTGCATCAGTAGAAGTAACATATTCATGAAATTCATCAGAAATAAAAGCACAAGGTTTAGCCTTATTTTTAGATAGCTGTGATAATACTTCAGCCTGAAAATCTAATTTCAAATAAGCTGCAATAAGTTTGGATAGATTTTTGTAAGTACCAATATTCATATTTAAAACAATAATTTTTCCATTTTCAATAACCTCTTTGAAACCTGTAAAATTTAATTCTTCCCTTTTTGGAGAAAACGTATGTAAAATATCATAATCAGATATAAAAGTATTTGTTATACGAGAAATCTCAGATTTTAAAATAGACATAACCCTAGAATCTAAAGATTTAAACTCACTTTCGAAAAAACTAATTGCTGAATGCAAATCATAAACACCTTTTTGAGATAATTTACCAGACTGAAAAAGTTCCCTTAAATACGATAGCTTAGACTCATAATAATTAGTGGAATTTATTAGTTTATGCAATTCTACAAATGTAACATAACCATTATTATATAATCTACAAAGCTTTATACATTCAGCCAAAATGGTTTCTACCTTATCTAACCAATAAGATTCACTATTGTTTGGGGAAAACAATGTAAGAACAGTTTTTAAGCGATTAGCAAGAACTAGCGGATTCAAATCAGGCTTATCAAGAGGATTGTATTTAATTTTTCCACCCAATTCTATTATCATCAAATCATCACTTCTGTTACAATCATCAGCATACTTTTTTACTTGTTTATAAAAATTACCTTTAACATCTAAAATCAACATACCAAGTTTTTGGTAAGAGGTTTCCATTTTATATTTGATTAATTGATAAGTAAAAGGATACATTGCAGAACTAGTTTTGCCACTTCCAATAGTTCCTGTTATAAGAATATTTTGATATAATCCATTTTCATTAATAAATACTGGTTCATTTTTTAAATTAGTTCCTACATATAATTCTAAAATATTAGAATTTAAAGAGTATTTATGTTTCTTTTTCTTTTTCATAAATACTAAAAATTTATCTTTCAAACAAAAACAATACAAAGAATTAGAAATAATATAACAAGAATAAAAAAATGTAATTATATAAGTAATTTTAATGTATTTCCAAGCCGTAGGTGCCTTGATACAAATATCAAAATGTGAAAATGAATAAGGGATTATTACAGAGTTTGCGAAAAATATTGGATTTAAAAAGTAAAACATAATCGAAAATAAAATAAGCGAAACAAATAGAATAAAACCTATTCTAGATAAAAATTTCAAAAATAAGACCTCCTATGAAAGTTTTTTCATTTTTAATTTGGAACCTTGTAACGAATGAAAAAATGTTACTTCAAAAAATAGATAAACTGAATAAAAAGTTATAAAAAGATTAACAATAAAAGATATAAAGAAAAAGTGAATTAAAACTTCTAAGTGAACTCACCACCTTTCAAATTTTTTATATTCTACTATAATTTTATAAAATTGTCTATACTTTTTAAAAAAAATATGTTAAAATACTATTATAATTAAAGATAGGGGGATAGAAATGATAGAAAGAACTACAAAAATAGGAGAGTTATTACAAATAGCACCAGAAAAAGCTGATATATTATTACAAGCAGGAATGCATTGTTTAGGATGCCCAGCATCACAAGAAGAGACAATAGAAGAAGCATGTGAGGTACATGGAATAGATGTAGAGGAATTATTAAAAGAGATAAATAAATAAAAAGTTGAGGTTGAATACCTCAATTTTTTGTTAGTAATAGAAAAATTTGCGAAAATATGCAAAATATTATAAAATAGTAAATGAGGGAGGATTATATGAAATTAGAAGAAGAATTAAAAATAATTCCACAAGATGCACACATGAGCGAAGAAGCTGTTTTAGAATTATTATCATCATTAAATTATGAATTACAGGGGCAAATAGAAGAAAAATATCAAGAAGATACATATTATGATGATTCAAACAAAACATTACATAAGGCCGGAAAAAGTTTAAGAATAAGAGAAAAAGATAATGGCATAGTAATTACATATAAAGCACCAACTGAGACAGAAGAAACATATGCAGAAAGAGGAGAATATGAAGAAATACTACCAAGAACATACATAGAAGAAGGGGGAAAAATAGATATTCAAAAAGCAGTTGAGTTTCTAAAACAAAAATACCCAGAAATCGAATTGCCTGAAAATTTACAATTTTCTGTAAAAGTTAATAATGTAAGACGTAAAGGAAATATAAAAGCACCAGATGGTAGTACAATAGAAATAGCTTTTGATAAGCCTAGTGCAGAAGACCAATTTGGAAATTATTATAGTATGGATAGCGAATTTGAATGTGAATTATTGTCAGGAAATCCAGATGCTTTAAAGGAAATATATGAAGCAATAAATGCATCATTTGATATAGAAAGAAATGAACATTCAAAATACTCTAGAGCAACAGAAAAACTGCATGCACAAAGACAAACTATGAATCTAGATGAAATAACAATATGTACAATGCTAAGTGATATAATGCGTACAAAAGAATTTGACCAATTAAAATATAAAGGACAAATATTACATGATTATAGAGTACCAATGACAGAAAAACTTCAATTAGATAATTTTGAAGATCCTCAATATTTCGTAAATAAGATAGCATCAGTAAAGACAAAAAAGGATTATAAGCCAGGGAAAATAAATAATCTAGAAGAAATGTTTTTATGCTATTTTTCAGATATGGGCTATAGAGATATAGAATATAATTTAGTAAATTTCTTAAATGAAAACTATCATAGAAATGATCAAGCAATAACAAATAGATTATCACATTCGCAACAAGTAATGTTAATTACAGGACTTATAAGCAAAAGCCGAGAAATCTCGGAAGAAGAAAGAAAACCATTATTATGTATGGCATCAGGACTAGTACATGATATTGGGCATGTTCCAGGTGCACATATAACAGAAGCAATAATAGGAAATATAGATGGATTTTTCTCACACGAAATAAATGGAAGAGATGTTATAGAAAGAATCGTTTCAGCAGATGAAACAAAAATATTAGAAGATATAAAAGCATATTGTGCAAGTGCAGGGTTAACATATTCTGATGAAAAAATACTAGCAACAATAAATAAAAACAAAGAACAAATAAAGAGAGCTATAGAAGAACATAGTAGAACTAATAGTGAAAAAAGAGGAGAAGGAACAGTTGTACAATTACCTAGAGAAGCAGACAAAATATGCTATGGCATAAGTGATATTGTAGATATAATGAAAAGAACAGGAAGAACTGGAGTAGATTTACCAATAGGTTTTTTCACTAATGAATGGAAAGAAGCTACTATAAAAAAATTAGGTAGAGGTTACTCACAAAAAGAAGAAATTATAAGAGACAAAATAGAAGAATTTGAAAAATTAATTCGTACTAATAATTTTGGAGAGCTTACTACTACAATAGCAAATACAGTTAGAGAAAATCAAAAAGATGGAAAAGAATATTATGACGTAGAACAAGATACATGGGATATTTTAAATGCAATGATAGACTATGTAAAAGGGTTTAGAGGAACTGGTGTAGTAGATAAGAGCAAAAGGGAACTTCAACAAGTTTCTGGAATTCTTTTAACAAAAACATTCAACTCTGCATTAAAAAAACATAATGGAAACATGGAAGCAGCATGGGATGATACATTAGCACAAATAACAAGATATAATGATATAGATGTATTAAATTTAATGAACGAAATTAGAATGAGATTTGAAAACAATCCAGAAGAGTGGAAAAAAGCATTTGAACCAGGAGGAATTTTAGATACTACTAATTTATTAAAAATGAACAATTCAGATAGAGAAATAAGAATTCATCCTAAGAGATTATTTAATATAAGTGATTTATTACCATATTTTGGAGATGAAATAAGAACACAAAAACCACAAAATATTTTAGACACATATTTTAAGAATGACGATGGTATATCAGTTTGTTTACGAGAATATATAGGGACTACAAAGAAAGAGTTAATAGTAAAACGTAAAAGAGAAAAAGGAGTAACTCAGGCAGAAAGAGAAAGATATTCATCAGAAGATACTGAAGGAATTTCTTTACTAGAATTAATAGAAAAATTTAATAGAGAACATGCAGAATTTAATATAAAAATACCAGATGCTCCAACAAAATGTATGATAAGAACAAGAAGAAATTTATTTGAAAATGAAGATGGAGTTACTATAAAAAATGATTCATCATCAGTATTAGGAAGAAATAGACCTATTCCAATAACAGACGTTATTGAAATAAAATGTGCTAGCAGAGATAGAATAAAAAAAGCAAGTCAACAATTAAAAGAATGTTTACAGGATTTAGGGATAAAACCAGAATTAGTAATAACAAAACAAACAAAAGAAGAATTAGCAATGGAAACACTTCAAAGAGAAGAAGGAGAAAGAGAATAATTATTTAAAATAGCAAAAAATGTCAAATTACTTGAAATTAACATAAAAAGATTATATAATATATACATATTCATTCATACGTCCTCTTTGCATAGCAACAGGTTATAGCAAGAGACAATAATTTAAAGGAGGAAATGAATATGAAATTGACATTTGAACATGTGAAGGCGGTTAACAGCATGCTGGAACGCCTTGGCTATCTGGATCGGTGGACGGGACTGCTTAACGTCCACAACATCGATGAAGCGAACAAGCAGGCTCTGAACTGTGTGACTGCATACTTGCTTGCCAAGCATGTAGAAAGCAAGGGAAAAACCATTCAGTGGACGCGGTTTCCCAAAATCGCGATTTACAGGGGATTCCAAAAAATCTCCATGAACTTCGACATTCCGGAGCATACGCTCCAGAAGATTTGCAATCTCGGCAACATTGACATGGACGTCTTCGACCAAGAGACGAAGACGATGATTGGAGAAAAAACCGATGAGGCTTTTGCAACCTTTATTTGTGAAGGTATCGGCACCTATGAAAATAGGTTGTACAAGGCAGCAACGAAGATTGTCACTTATGCGGAGCTCTTCGAGAACGAACGCAAGATTGAGGACGAGTTTATGATGAAAGTGCAGGAAATCACGAACTCGTTAAATGCCTACTTTGACATTCCGGGGGTGAAGGAATTCTCTAATCCGGAGTCGAAGCTCTTCAAGCTCATTCGAAAGTTCATGAAGCTCCGGTATCAGGACAGATGGCAGACCAGAATTCGCAATCAGGGTTGTCCTGTTCTCAGGCATCTTTTCGACACTGCAGTTTGTGCTTACTTCATGCATCTGGAACTGCATCCAGATGATGAGCTGACTGCAACGAAGATGTTCTTTATGGGAATCTTTCATGATGTGGCAGAGACATGGACTAAGGATATTCCCTCTCCTGTCAAGGACAGGATTAAGGGCTTTAGGAAAGCCACTGAGGAGTATGAACAGCAGGAAGTTGAGGAGAACTTTTATAATGTTCTGCCTAACTACCTTGTAAGAGCCGTCAAAGAAGTTATGATGGAAGACGAACAGAACGCTCATCACAAAAGATTCCTTAAAGGGGCAGATTATATCTCCGCCGATATGGAATGCTGGAGACTGTTCCGAGCCGGAAGCAAGGATGAGTACTACGCAGATGTTTTCCAGCGGAGAACTGAAGATTTGGCATCTGGCAAATCTTTCATTACACCTCTGTTCAAGGAACTCTTCGATGAGTTCGTGGAAGAAATCAAGCAAGAAGAATTCTCCAAAGAATTCTACGCATTTTTCAAAGAATGTGGAAATGGAGATGCCATGGCCGGGCTGAAGCGGTTTAAGGAAGTCTTCATGAAATAATGCCAATTCTCACGAGACCACCCCATTGGGGTGGTCTTGCATTTTTAGGATAATACACATTTTACTTAAAAAATTTTCAAAAAACTATTGCAGAAACTGTCAAAAAATGCTATACTATTAAGGTAGATTTAAAAAAAACCTCAAAAAACGAGGCGATTTTTTAAATCTTTTTTTGGTTTATAGGAGGGAATAATGAAAACAAAGTACATATTTGTAACAGGAGGAGTAGTATCAGGTTTAGGAAAAGGCATAACAGCAGCATCTTTAGGAAGACTATTAAAAAACAGAGGCTATAAAGTAACAATGCAAAAAATGGATCCATATATAAATGTTGACCCAGGAACAATGAGCCCAATAGAACATGGGGAAGTATTTGTAACAGATGACGGTGCAGAAACAGACTTAGACTTAGGACATTATGAAAGATTTATAGATGAAAATCTAACAAAAAATTCTAGTGTAACAACAGGTAAAATATATAGCACAGTAATAGAAAAAGAGAGAAAAGGCGAATATCTAGGAAAAACTGTGCAAGTAATACCACACATTACAAATGAAATCAAAGAAAGAATATATAAATTCGAAGATGAAGATGTAGATATAGTAATAACTGAAATCGGAGGAACAATAGGAGATATAGAAGGATTATCATTTATTGAAGCTATAAGACAAATAGGGATAGAACAAAAACCAGAAGATGTTTTATATATTCATGTAACATTACTTCCATATATAGCAGGTTCAAATGAATTAAAATCAAAACCAACTCAACATTCAGTAAAAGAATTGCAATCATTAGGAATAAGACCAGATATCTTAGTATGCAGGTCAGAACTTCCAATAGATGATAATATGAAAAATAAGATAGCGTTGCATTGTAATGTACATCCACAAGGTGTTATACAAAATAAAACAGTAGATAATTTATATGCAGTTCCTCTAATGTTAGAAGAAGAAGGATTAACAAGAGAAGTCTGCAAACATCTAAAACTAGAAAATATTGAACCAAATAATAAAGAATGGGAAGACATGATTGAAAGAATAAGAAATATAAAAGATATAACCGTAAATGTAGCAATTGTAGGAAAATACATCAAATTAGAGGATTCTTATCTTTCAGTTGCAGAAAGCTTAAGACATAGTGGATTTGCAAATGATGTAAAAGTAGAAATTGGATATATCGATTCAGAAGATATAACAAATGAAAATGTAAAAGAAAAACTTGGAAAGTTTGATGCTATACTTGTTCCAGGAGGATTTGGAAATAGAGGAATAGAAGGAAAAATTGCAGCAATAAAATATGCAAGAGAAAACAACATTCCATTTTTAGGAATATGTTTAGGAATGCAAATGGCAGTTGTAGAAATATCTAGAGATTTATTAGGACTAACAGATGCAAATTCAGAAGAATTTGATGAAAACTCAAAAAATCAAGTAATACATATAATGGAAGAACAAAAAAACATTGATAATAAAGGTGGAACAATGCGTTTGGGAAGTTATCCATGTGTTTTAAAAGAAGGAAGCAAAGCATATGAATTATATGGCAAAAAAGAAATAAATGAAAGACATAGACATAGATTTGAATTTAACAATAGTTATAAAGAAAGACTAGAAAATGTAGGACTGATATGTTCAGGAATGTCTCCAGACGGAAACTTAGTGGAAATAGTAGAACTAAAAGAACATCCATATTTTATTGCAGGACAATTCCATCCAGAATTCAAATCTAGACCAAACAGACCACATCCTTTATTTGCAGGACTTATAAAAGCAGCAAAAGAAAATAAAAATATTTAAGGAATATTTAAGAAATTTTAAAAAAAGTATTGACAGACGAAAAAAAATGTTGTATTATAGAAAAGCAGTTGTTTCCAAACGACTGCTTCTATAATTCAAAATTAATTATGGGCCATTAGCTCAGGTGGTAGAGCACTTGACTTTTAATCAAGTTGTCCCGCGTTCGAGTCGCGGATGGCTCACCATTAACGGCCCCGTGGTCAAGCGGTTAAGACATCGCCCTTTCACGGCGGAGACATGGGTTCGATTCCCGTCGGGGTCACCAATGCCGATGTAGCTCAGCTGGTAGAGCAACTGACTTGTAATCAGTAGGTCGTCAGTTCAAATCTGACTATCGGCTCCAATACAAAACCTTAGACTTTCAAAGGATTGTCTAGGGTTTTGTTTTATTTTTACGCCAATTTATTGCCTTTAACTCTAATTTATGGTAAACTTAAAGGCAGGTGAAAAATATATGAAATTAGTTTCATGGAATGTAAATGGATTAAGAGCAATTTATAAAAAAGGTTTTTTAGAATTTTTTAAAGAAATCAATGCAGACATATTTAGTATACAAGAGACCAAAATGCAAGAAGGACAAATTGAATTAGATTTGCCAGATTATGAAAAATACTTTAATTATGCAGAAAGAAAAGGATATTCAGGAACAGCAATATTTACTAAAATAAAACCAAACAATGTAACATATGGTATAGGAATAGAAGAACATGATAAAGAAGGAAGAGTAATAACACTTGAATTTGAAAAATTCTATTTTGTAAATTGTTATACTCCAAATTCTGGAAGAGAGCTTGCACGTTTAGAATATCGCATGCAGTGGGAAGATGCCTTTAAAGAATATTTAAAAAAATTAGATGATAAAAAACCAGTAATAATATGTGGAGACTTAAATGTAGCACATAAAGAAATAGATTTAAAAAATCCAAAGACTAATAGAAAAAATGCAGGTTTTACAGATGAAGAAAGAGGCAAAATGACACAATTATTATCATCAGGTTTTACAGATACATATAGAAAATTATATCCAGACAAACAAGACGCATACACATGGTGGTCATATATGGGAAAAGCACGAGAAAAGAATGTGGGCTGGAGAATAGACTATTTTTTGACATCTGACAAAATAAATAGTAAAATAAAAGAAACATACATATATGATAAAATTATGGGTAGTGATCATTGTCCAGTAGGATTAGAAATAGAAATATAATAAAAGGAAGAAGGAAAAAAATGGAAAAAATGAAAAAGCGGAACTAAAGGAGTTTATTGGTTTACACTTGCAGTTGCTCTTGTAATAATATATAAAATATTAGATAACTTTACAGGAATATCAGTATGGTTAGGAAATTTATTGAAAGTATTAAATCCGTTTATAATGGCAATTTTAATGGCTTACTTATTATATATACCATGTAGAAAAATAGAAGGGCTGTTTAAAAGAAATAAACTTTTAAAAAAGAGAGCAAGGGGATTATCAGTACTAACAGTTTACATTATGGTTGTAATACTTATAATACTTTTAGTAAATTTAATTATACCAACATTAAAAGATAGTGTAGAAAGTTTGGCGCGAAGCATTCCGTCATATTATAATAGAGCAATACAATTTGTTGAAGAAATACCAGAAGATAGTGTTATAAGCAAAGAAACAGTAAAAAATATAATTAGCAAGGTAGAAGGCATAAATTTCGAAGAAATATTTACAGTAGATAATATTACTATGTATATAGAAAAAGCAGTTGGAATAGCAAGTGGAGTATTTAATATATTTGTTACAATAATCATTTCAATTTATATATTATTAGAAAGAACAGCTATATTAAATTATTTTAGGAAACTAAGTCGTGCAATGTTTTCAAAAGACACATATGACAGATTAGATAGATACTTCATAAATGGAAATACAATATTTTTTAAATATGTATCAAGTCAAGTACTTGACGCAATTCTAGTAAGTATAATCATGACAATTGCATTAACAATCATGAAAGTAAATTATGCATTATTACTAGGAGTTATAATTGGTATATTTAATTTAATACCATTCTTTGGTGCAATTGTTGCCGTTGGCTTAACCGGGATAATTACAATATTTACAGGTGGATTAAGTCAAGCCATTTGGGTTGTAGTTGTATTAGTAATTTTACAACAAATAGATGCAAACATAATAAATCCAAAAATAGTTGGAGATGCATTAGAAATAAGTAAAATATTAATAATCTTTTCAGTAACAATTGCAGGTGCATATTTTGGAGTTTTAGGAATGTTCTTAGGTGTACCAATTGTAGCAACAATAAAAATGATGCTAGATGATTACATAGAAAATAACAAACCAAAAGAAACAATTACATCTTGACAAATAAAATAAATATATATATAATTGCTCCATAAAGGAGCGATTTTTTATGGAAAAAATAAAAAAACTGCCAATAATTATAATAATGATTATAGTGATGTTAACAACAGTAACTTTAGCAGTATCAGGAACAGTTAACGCACCAAGTGGATTAGTTCTAAGAGAAGAACCTTCAAGAACGAGTAATCCCATAACAACTGTGCCAGATGATGCAACAGTAGAAGTAATAGAAGAAAGTGGAGAATGGTACAAAGTTACATATAATGGGCAAGAAGGATATTTATTTGCTGAATATGTAGAAGGAGTAGAGGAAATTAATACTCCATCAACAGAAACACAAGAAAATCCAGATGCAGAAAATCAAAACCAAGAAAATACAAATACAAACAATATGCAAACACAAAGTGAAATAAAAATATATATGATGCCACTAGTAACATCAACACCTATAGGAACAATAGCACAGGGAACATCAGTTACAGTGATAAAAGAAATTACAAACTGGTCTTATGTAACAGATGGAATAAATGAAGGTTGGGTTAGAACATATGCAATAAATGGAGGAACAACAGCACCAGAAAACACTCAAAATCCAGTACAAGAACAACCAACAGAAGAAACACCAACACAGCCAGAAGAACAGACACCTGCTGAAACACCTACTGAGCCGGAAGAACAAACACCAGTTGAAACACCTACTGAGCCAGAAGAGCAAACACCTACACAAACAGAAACAACAGTTACAAGAGGAGTAGTAAATGTAGGAGCAGCAAATGTTAGAAAAGAAGCTTCAACATCTTCAGAAATAGTTACAACTTTAACAAGAGATACAGATGTTGAAATAACAGCAGAAAGTGGAGAATGGTATAAGGTAATATATACAGATGTAGATGGAACAATTTATGAAGGATACATGTTAAAAACATTACTTCAAGCAAACTAAAAGAGGTGAAAAATATAGAACGACCGCTATTAGTAATTGCAATAGGAATGATAATAGGAATGATAATAGGAATAATAATAGGGCTATACTTTAAAATAAGTATGGTCCTATTTTTTAGTTTCTTAATAATTGCAATTATGAAAAATAAAAAAACAAATAAATATATAAATAAAAAAGCCATATTACTTATGTCTGCAAGTATATTAGTATTTATTATCTATGTTCAAATTATAGGTAGCCAATATGAAAATTATTATAGATATAGTGAAAAGAAAATAGAGATAAATGCAATTGTTGTAAGTGATGCAAAACAAGGAGATTATTATAAATCATATGAAATAAAAACAAATAATAAAAAATTCATATTATATACTAAGCAAGATTTAAAATATGGAACATTAATAAAAATAAAAGGAAACTTTATAAAACCAGAAGGTGCAAGAAATTATAAAGGGTTCAATTATGAACAATATTTGAAATCTAAAAAGATATATGGAAGCATAAAAAGTGAAGAAATAGAAATTATAGAAAACAATAAAATAAATATAATACAAAAAAGCGGACAAACAGTAAGAAATAAAATAAAAGAAATAGCAATTGCAATATTACCACAAAACACACAAGGATTATTAGTAGGAATATTAATTGGAGACAGAACAAATATCCCAGAAGAATTAACACAAGATTTTAGCAAAAGCAGTTTATCACATATTTTAGCCATATCAGGAAGTCATATATCATATATAATTTTAGGAGTAACATATATACTATTAAAAAGTAAAATTCCAAGGAGAATAGCATACATTATAACCAATTTAGTTCTCATATTTTTTATGTTCATAACAGGTTTTAGTGCATCAGTGGTAAGGGCAAGTACAATGGGCATATTATTGATTTCTGCAAAATTAGTATATAGAAAACCAGATATAATTAATTCAATAGCAATAAGCTTAATTATAATTTTTATTGATAATCCATTTGCAATTTATGATATAGGATTACAATTATCATATTTAGGAACATTAGGAATAGTTATATTTAGCAAACCAATCTCAAATAAAATCTCAAAAAAGATTCCAAAAAAAATATCAGAAATGATGGCTATAACAATATCAGCACAAATATTAATATTACCAATTATTATGCTAAATTTTAATACAGTTTCATTAACTTTTTTAATATCAAATATAATTGCAGTTCCGATATCAGGTATAATAATGATATATGGTTATATAACCAGTATCATAGGGATAGTATCAATAGAATTTGCTAGTTTTCTGGCAATAGGTCTCAGTCTTTTACTGAACATATTAATAATTACAGCTAAAATAGTAGGCAATATGCCTTTTTCAAATATTATTATTCCAACACCTCATTTAATATATATTTTAATATATTATCTAATCTTAATAAATTTAAAAAAGAAAAAAGTTCGAAGAATTCTAATAATTACATTTCTAATAATTCTAACTATAAATTTTATTCAAAAACAAATTCCGCAAAATTTAAAAATACATATCATAGATGTAGGGCAAGGTGATAGTAGTTTAGTTATAACACCTAACAGAAAAACATTATTAATAGATACAGGAGAACAAGAAAATACATTGCTAGAGTATTTATTAGATAGACAAATATTAGAAATAGATTATGCTTTAATATCACATTTTGATTCAGATCATTGTTTTAATTTAATAGAAGTTATTGAAAATTTAAAAGTAAGTAATATATTAATCAGCAAGCAAACAGAAGAAACAGAATTGTTTAAAAAAATAATAGGAACTGCTAGAAGACAAAATGTAAATATAATTGTAGTGGAAGCGGGACAAACTATAAAAATAGACAAAGAAGTAACATTAAAAATTCTTTGGACAACAAAAGTTTCAAATAACTCAATGAATGAAAATTCAATAGTTGCTAAATTAGAATATAAAAATTTTAGTATGTTATTTACAGGAGATATAGGAGAAAAAACAGAAAATAAGCTATTAGAAATATATTCACAAAATATGTTAAAATCAACAATTTTAAAAGTAGCACATCATGGAGCAAAAACATCATCAAATATAAATTTCTTAAATACAGTAATGCCACAAATTGCAATTATTGGAGTTGGAAAAAATAATAAATTTGGGCATCCAGATGAAAGTGTTATTGAAAATCTAACAAAAATTAAAAGCAAAATTTTCAGAACAGACATAAATGGAGAAATAACTATAAAAGTAGATAAAAATGCAAGAATTAAAATAAATTGTATGAATATGTAAGAATCTGGTTAAAATAATATTGGTGATATAAATGAAAAAATATATAGTATTAGTAGTTTTGGCAATAGCATTAAGTTTCTTCTTAGGAACATATCTTTATAAATTAGATAAAATCAATGAAGAATTAGCATTTGAAGTTGAATATACAACAAACAAAGCAGAAAATGCTATAAATCAAGCAGAAGAAATATTGCAAAGAACTAGTAGCAGTGAAGATAAAATAAATCCAGACACAAAAATAATAGAAAAAGTGTATTACAATGACTGTAATCATATAGTTCAAACAGAAAAACAAGCACCAGAAGAAATGGTAAACGAAACAAAAGACTTATTCCAAGCAGAATATATAGGGTGGGAAATACAAAAATTTACAAATACAGAAGTAGTAGTTTACAAAGAAATATACGATTTTTGTGATGAACATTATTGCATAAAAGATAACAATGGAACAATAACAGTATATAAGCTAGATAAATATGGTAAGGAAAAAGAATTAATAGAAGAAACAGATATACAAACTCAATATTTAGCAGAAGAAGATATAGAAAAGTTAGAAGAAGGAATTATTGTATATAATAAAGCAGAAGTTAGTAAAAAGTTAGAAGATTTTGAATGAAGAATTATGTAAAACTTCACAAACTCGATATTTCATGCTATAATAATTATGTTAATATTTAAGATGTAAGGAGTACAGTATCCTTTACAAAGGTAAAACTTATGGACAATAATCGCAAATATCAATTATCAGCAAGGAGGATTAACATGAAAAAATATATTAAAGAGCGGATTCATGATTTCATAGGAAAACTTAACCAAAATCGCAACACGATAATGGTAAAAGCAATTGCTTTATTGGTAGCAACATTGATTATTCTTTTTGTGGCTATCAGAACGATTAACTTTTACCTGCCAAAAATGGAAGATGGTGAAATTACCCGAAACATCAGTGACATCATTAATCATCTTCCCGAAATTCCAGAAGACATGGACACAAGACCATATGAAGCGGGATTGCCTTTGTTTGTTAGGTTAGACATTATGAGAATACAAGAAAACTACAACAGAGGACAAGAAAGCAGAATAATCTACCAAAGTGAAGATGGGCTGAATTACTTGGAAATTTATATTTTCGACAATATGGTTAAGTTTAGTGTTACTTCAAAGAACAGAGCTTATGTGGGCGAAGGATATACAGGAATAGAAGCAAATGTAAGCATCTACAAAAATGGAGAAACACTTGCAATCTATGGAAGAAACAATATTCATAGCGGTAACATTGTGTACTGCATTGTAGGGCAAGAAAACATCCAATTAGGCAACTTATACCATCAAGGTATAAAAAATACAGATACTCCAAATGAGAGAGGTAATGAATAGTTCATAGGTTTTAGCAAATGTTCTGTATTACAGAAAAACAAATCGACCAGACACTTATAGTGAATGGTCGATTTGTTTTATATCAACTTTTTTTATTACTTCTCCATCTAATGTTTTTAATATTACAAACTGTTCATCTATAATAATATAACTTTTTTTACTACCATTACGAGGTTTTGAAATAGAACCGGGATTGGCAATAATTTTATTATTAAGTTTATCTATTAAACCAACATGAGTATGACCGGAAAGAAAAATTTTACCACAATTTTCAGGCAAATTATTTCTATTATAAACATGGCCATGTGTCAAAGTAATAAAAATATTATTTATTGATATTGTTCTTTGAATTGGTAAGGCGAAATTAAATAATTCTTCAGTTCGTGAACTGTCACAATTTCCTCTTACGGCAATAAGGGTTCCAGCCATATTATTTAAAATTTCTGCAACTTCAAAATCAGAAGAAGAAAAGAAACCATAACTAGAAAAATCTCCCAGAATAAGAAGCTTTTCTGCTTTTTCTTCTTGAAATTTATTTATAGCTTTTTTTAAAGAGGCTATATTACCGATGAATATCAGAAATACACATTATTTTCAATATTACCACTCCCATAAAGATATTTAACTATATTTCCATTATGTAACAAATAAGTTTTTTTATAAAAAAACTTACGAAAGTTAATCTTCCGTAAGCATTTTGTGGTGCACCATCACAGATTCGAACTGTGGACCTTGGCATTAAGAGTGCCCTGCTCTACCAACTAAGCTAATGGTGCTTGTATCAAAAAAAATTGGAGGCGACACCCGGATTTGAACCGGGGAATCAGAGTTTTGCAGACTCGTGCCTTACCACTTGGCTATGTCGCCATACTTCAATATTATATTGTATGCTAGCTAAAATAAAAAATGAATAATTATAATAAAAAAATTATTCATTATAACTAATTTATTATAATGGAGCAGATAGCGGGAATCGGACCCGCGATTCAACCTTGGCAAGGTTATGTTTTACCACTAAACTATATCTGCAAATATAAGTTTAAAATAAGAATAAAACTGTATTTGATAAAAGCAATATTATAATAGCAAAATTATTAATAAAAGTCAATAGAAAACAGACAAAAAAATCAAGATTTTTACATAATTAGTTGAAAAAATGAATTATTTATAGTATAATTAAAGAGTTAGCAAATACAAGAAATATAAGAAAATGCAAAATGCAAAAGAAATTAATATAAACAAAAATGTAAAGAAAATGTAATAATTTTCAAAAAATACTATATAGGAACATGTAAAGAGTAGTTCCGTAAAGAGAAAAAAATCGGCTGAAATAACTCAAAAAAAATGACAGTTGATTTTTTTGAAAAAAAATATATAATAAACATACTACTTTGATAAGGAGAGGTTTTATGAAAAGATTAAAAATATCACTAATTACCACAAGTATTATTTTAATTTTATTAATTTTATCAAATATTGCTTATGCAACTGATACGATGAATTTAAACATTGTAGATGAAAGACCATACACAAATTCAAGTTTTACAGCAACAGTTGGAGGGCAAGGAACTCAGAAAGATGCAAGAGTATTTAAAGTCTTAAAAGATGGTGTATACACTGTAGATGATTATTTTGCATTATATTGTTTAAGAAGTGGACTAGGATTTGGAAGTATAGACCTAACAGGAACAACAGATCCAGTAACATACACAAAATATGGAGATTTAAAACAAGAATCAGATAGAATCATAGATTACTATCAAAATGTAATTGGATATACTAATATTGATACTGATAATTCATATAATGCAATATTGTGGATTGTAGATAATATGTATTTACCAGAAAATCCAGACATGGATAGAGCAGCTTTTCTAAAGAAAGCAGGATTAGAGAATTCTACTTTAACAGATGATGAAATTGAAGTAATACAACAAATGGCATTATGGTATTTTGCAAACTATGATTTAAACGGACAAGACTACTCATTATCATTAGCAGATTCAGTATATATAAGTTCAATACTAAAGAAAAATGGAAATTCATACAGCACAGTAAGTGAAGTAGATCAAATAGATGCATTATATAGATATTTTATAGATAATGCAAAAGCAAATGCAGCACAATATGGAAATGCAGTAGTAAGAGATTTAAATGTCGGATTACAAAGAGTAGAAATAGATAAAACAAATCCATTAACTATAACAACAAACGCACAAGGAGATTATGTAATAGGACCAATCAACATAAAGAAAACAGATGTAACAGATGACTTTGATGTAACAGTAAAAATAAAAGATGGACAAAATGTAGAAATACCAGAAAAAACAGAAGAAGATTTACCAGTACTATTTAATGAACAAGGATTACAGATAACTTTAGATGATTTAATAGGAAATGGCGATGTATATGTATATATACCATCTTTATATGCTTCAGTTTATGATTTATCAGAAATAACAGTTGAAACAACAACAACATATTTCAAAACAACAGCAAGTTTATGGACAGCAGATGAAGCTGATCAACAACCTATATTAAAAGTAGAAAAAGAAAAAATCACAGAAACAGATAAAATAACAACAAAACGAATTACAGGTAATCTAAAATTACAAATAAGAAAAGTAGACCCTGACGGAAATCTTTTAATAGGTGCAGGATTTACAGTAATAGATGAAACAGAAGGAAGAGAAACAATAATATTAAGAGATAATGGAGACGGAACATTTGAAACAGTTGAAATAACAATAACAGATGAAGGACAAACATTTACATTTAATATAGAAGAAACCACAGTTCCATCAGGATATGTAGGAATTAACGGACCATTCAGAATAAAAGTTACTACTAAATTAAGTGATGATGGTACAACATATGTTATAGAAAAAGTTGAAATAGTAGATTCAACAGGAGCAATAGTAGATGTACCAGGAGTACAACCAAGCTTTACAGTAGATGGAAATATTGTAACAATAACAGTAGAAAATAGTAAGACAAAAGAATTTGATTTAGCATTAAGAAAATATATAACAAAAATAAATGGAATATCATTAACAGGTGATGATGATAGAACACCAAAAGTAGATACAACAGATTTAAACGGAGTAGATGCTACAACAGGCGAAAAGATAACAACAGCAAAATATATACATCCAAAAACACCAGTAGTAGTTAAACAAGGTGACATAGTTACATATAAAATAAGAATTTATAATGAAGGGGAACTAGATGGATATGCAACACAAATTGCAGATTATATACCAGAAGGATTAGGATATCTAATGGATTATAAAGAAAATACAAATAACTTCTGGCATCCAGTGGTAGATGGAACAAATCAAACTGTAAATCTAGTTGGAACTGATGGATTATATGCGACAGAAGATCTTGTAACAAACTTGGCAGTAACCGACTTTAACAATGTAACAACACTAAGTGATGTAAGAATATTGGCAGGAAAAGCACAAATTTATTCAACAGCATTAGAAAACTCAATAATAAAAGCATATGACCCAGAAAAAACAGCAGCAGATATAGAAGCAACAGATACATGGCAACAATCAATAAATGGAACAGATGGATTATACTATAGAGAAATTGAAGTAACATGTATAGTATTAGCAGAAAATACTTATGAAGGAATTTTAAGAAATATAGCAGAAATAAAAGAAGATAAAGTTTTAGATGAAGATGGAAACATTTTAAATATTGATGATAGAGATTCAAGACCAGACAATGTAGATATAGATAACTATAATCCACCATCAGACAATAGTTCTTATCAACAAGATGATGATGACTATGAACCATTAGTATTAAGACATTTTGATTTAGCATTAAGAAAATTCATAACAGGTGTAAATGATGAAGCAGTAACAACAAGAATACCACAACCAACATTAGACGAAAATGGAGAAATAAAATATGAGCATGATAAAACACCTGTTGAAGTAGCAAATAGTGATTTAGTAACATATACAATCAGAGTATATAATGAAGGAACAGTTTTAGGATACGCAACAGAAATAGCTGATGATATTCCAGACGGAGTAATATTCCTTCCAACAAACGAAACAAACGTGCAATATGGTTGGAAGATGTATGATGCAAGTGGAAATGAAACAGCAGACCCAACACAAGCAGTTGAAATAAGAACAGATTATTTAAAAGATGAATTATTACAACCGTTTGATTCAACAAAAGCAATAAGCACAACAGAACCATATAATCCAGATTATGCAGAAGTAAAAGTAGTATTCCAAGTTGTAGAACAAAACATAACATCAGCAGATAGAATAATTACAAACAAAGCACATATTACAGCAGACAAAGCAGTAGATGAAGACGGAAACGAAATAGACATTGACGATGACGACTCAATACCAAACGAATGGAATGAAGGCGAAGATGACCAAGATGTTGAACATATCTATGTAAAATATTTTGATTTAGCATTATTAAAATGGGTAACAAAAACAATAGTAACAGTAGATGGAGTAACAGTAATAACAGAAACAGGATTTACACCAGAAGATGACCCAGAACCAGTTGCAAAAGTTGTAATCGACAAGAAAAAAATAGACAGCACAGTTGTAAAATTTGTATATAGAATAAGAATAATAAACCAAGGTGAAATTGCAGGATATGCAACTGAAATTACAGATTATATACCAGCAGGATTAACATTTGTTCAAGAAGATAACCCATTATGGACAAAAACAGGGGATAATACAATTGCAACAAGAGCATTAGAAGGAACATTATTACAACCAGGTGAATCAGCAGAAGTTGAAGTAATATTTACATGGATAAATGGTTCAGACAATTTAGGGTTAAAAACAAATATAGCAGAAATAAGTGAAGACTATAACGATAAAGATGCACCAGACATAGATTCTGTACCAGACAATGTCAAACCAGATGGTTATGATGAACAACAAGAAGATGATGATGACAAGGCATTAGTAATATTAGAAATACAAACAGGTGGAAATACATCATATATGTGGTTAGTATTAGTTGTATTAACTATATTAGCAGGAGGAATAGTGCTAATTAAGAAGGTTGTAGTATAGTAGAAAAGGTAGAGAAATTATGAAGATAAGAAATGTAATATTGATATGTGCGATTATATTTCTGTTAATATTAATATTACAAACTCAATCATATGCAGTAGAACAAACAAAATTTTCAATAGAAATCAATAAAGTGGATGAAGACTATAATAAAATTGCAGGAGGAATATTTGAAATTGTTCAAGATGCAAACACATTATCAATCACTACTGATAACAATGGAACGTTTACATCAGAAGAAATAACAATTACATCAGAGAATCAAGAGTTTGTATTTGAAATCACAGAAATAACAGCACCATCAGGTTATGTAAAATTAAATAATCCATTTAGGTTAAGAGTAAAAACTGGATTAAATCATGATAAAACAGCATATATAATATATGAAGCAACTCTTGAAGACATGGAAGGAAATGAGTTTTTACGGTGCAGAAGTAATATGCGAAAAAGGAACAGATGTTATAACAATAATTATACCAAATGAAAAATTAACCATATTTGATTTAGCACTAAGAAAATTCATAACAAGTGTAAATGATGAAGCAGTAACAACAAGAATACCACAACCAACACTAGATGAAAATGGAGAAATAAAATACGAGCATGACAAAACACCTCTCCTAGTAGCAAATAGTGATTTAGTAACATATACAATCAGAGTATATAATGAAGGAACAGTTTTAGGATACGCAACAGAAATAGCTGATGATATTCCAGACGGAGTAATATTCCTTCCAACAAACGAAACAAACGTGCAATATGGTTGGAAGATGTATGATGCAAGTGGAAATGAAACAGCAGACCCAACACAAGCAGTTGAAATAAGAACAGATTATTTAAAAGATGAATTATTACAACCGTTTGATTCAACAAAAGCAATAAGCACAACAGAACCATATAATCCAGATTATGCAGAAGTAAAAGTAGTATTCCAAGTTGTAGAACAAAACATAACATCAGCAGATAGAATAATTACAAACAAAGCACATATTACAGCAGACAAAGCAGTAGATGAAGACGGAAACGAAATAGACATTGACGATGACGACTCAATACCAAACGAATGGAATGAAGGCGAAGATGACCAAGATGTTGAACATATCTATGTAAAATATTTTGATTTAGCATTATTAAAATGGGTAACAAAAACAATAGTAACAGTAGATGGAGTAACAGTAATAACAGAAACAGGATTTACACCAGAAGATGACCCAGAACCAGTTGCAAAAGTTGTAATCGACAAGAAAAAAATAGACAGCACAGTTGTAAAATTTGTATATAGAATAAGAATAATAAACCAAGGTGAAATTGCAGGATATGCAACTGAAATTACAGATTATATACCAGCAGGATTAACATTTGTTCAAGAAGATAACCCATTATGGACAAAAACAGGGGATAATACAATTGCAACAAGAGCATTAGAAGGAACATTATTACAACCAGGTGAATCAGCAGAAGTTGAAGTAATATTTACATGGATAAATGGTTCAGACAATTTAGGGTTAAAAACAAATATAGCAGAAATAAGTGAAGACTATAACGATAAAGATGCACCAGACATAGATTCTGTACCAGACAATGTCAAACCAGATGGTTATGATGAACAACAAGAAGATGATGATGACAAAGCATTAGTAATATTAGAAATACATACAGGTGCTTTCGAAGATTATGCGGGAATAACATTAACAGTATTAATATGTTTAGCGATAGGAATAGGTTTGATAAAGAAATTTGTAATATAATAAATACAGAAACAAAAGAGAGATAAAGCTCTCTTTTGTTTTAGTTTTTTCGCCCAAAATATTGTATTTGCTAAGAAATTGTTATATAATTATAAAGTTGATTAGGAGGAATAAAAGATGAGTTTTATTGATGAAATAAAGGAGTTAGCAAAAACAAAAGTAAAAACCATAGTATTACCAGAAGCAACAGATATAAGAACACTAGAAGCAACAGCAAAAATTACAAAAGAAGGATTTGCAAAAATAGTATTAATAGGAAATAAAGAAGAAATTTTAAAATTAGCAAAGGAATATAATTTTGATATATCAAAAGCAGAGATAATAGATTCAATAAATTCTGAAAAACATGAAGAATATTCAACATTTTTATATGAACTTAGAAAAGCAAAAGGAATGACATTAGAACAAGCAAAAGAATTAGTAAAAGATCCTGTATATTTTGGAATGATTATGGTAAAAAAAGATGAAGCAGACGGACTAGTTTCAGGAGCAGCGCATTCAACAGCAGACACTTTAAGACCAGCACTACAAATATTAAAAACAAAACCAGGAACCACAATAGTATCAACATTTAACTTATTAATTCTTCCACACAAAGATTATGGAGAAGATGGTGTATTAATGTTTGCAGACTGTGGATTAAATCCAAAACCAAATAGTGAAGAATTATCTGAAATAGCAATATCTTCAGCACAAAGTTTTAAAAAGTTAGTAAAAAAAGAACCAAAAGTAGCAATGCTATCATATTCAACACTTGGAAGTGCAAAATCAGAAGATGTAGAAAAAGTACAAGAAGCAACAAGACTTGCAAAAGAAAAAGCACCTGAATTAAGCATAGATGGAGAATTACAATTAGATGCAGCAATAGTTCCAAAAGTTGCAGCATCAAAAGCACCATGTAGTCCAGTTGCAGGACATGCAAATATACTAGTATTTCCAGATTTGAATGCAGGAAATATAGGATACAAATTAGTAGAGAGATTAGCAAAAGCAGAAGCATATGGTCCTATCTGCCAAGGTATAGCAAAACCAGTAAATGACTTGTCAAGAGGATGCAAGGCAGATGACATAGTAGGAGCAGTTGCAATTACATGTCTGCAAGCATTAGAATAAAACATGTATAGAAATAAAATTTAATTCATAAAGGAGAATAGAAATGAAAATATTAGTAGTAAATTGTGGAAGTTCATCATTAAAATATCAATTAATTAATATGGACAATAATGAAGTATTAGCATCAGGAAAATGTGATAGAATAGGGGTAAAAGCAATAGAAAGCCCATTCATAGAATACAAAAGCAAAGGACAAAAAATAAAAGAAGAATTGCCACTGCCAAACCATACAGTAGCATTTGAAACCATAATGAAATACTTATTAGACGAAAAAGTAGGAGCAATAAAAGATGTAAGTGAAATAGATGCAATAGGACACAGAATAGTACATGGAGGACCAAATTTCACAAAATCTGTACTAGTAACAGATGAAGTAATGGAAGAATATAATACATCAATTGAATATGCACCACTACATAACCCAGCACATTTACAAGGAATAAATGCATGTATGAAATTAATGCCAAATGTACCAGAAGTACTAGTATTTGATACAGCATTCCATACAACAATACCAGATTATGCAGCATTATATGCAATACCATATGAATATTATGAAAAATATGCAATAAAAAGATATGGAGCACATGGAAGCTCACATAAATTTATAGCAGAAGAAGCTGCAAAACAATTAGGAAAGAAAAAAGAAGATATAAATATAATATCTTGCCACTTAGGAAATGGTTCAAGCATAGCAGCAATTAAAGGTGGAGTATGTGTAGATACATCAATGGGATTAACTCCATTAGAAGGACTAATTATGGGAACAAGATCAGGAGACTTAGACCCAGCAGTTCTTGAATTTGTTATGAAAAAAGAAAACTTATCAATTGATGAAATGATGACAGTATTAAATAAAAAATCAGGATTATTAGGAATATCACAAGCAACAGGAGATATAAGAGATCTAAAAGGATTAATTGATGAAGGAAATACACAAGCAGAACTTGCAATAAACATGTTTGCATATAGAGTAAAAAAATATATTGGTTCATATATGGCAGTGCTAGGAAAAGTAGATGCTATCATATTTGAAGGTGGAATAGGAGAACATAATCCAGATGTTTTAAATAAATGTGTAGAAGGATTAGAACCATTAGGAATAGTATTTGACAGTTCACACAATAGTGATGAAAACTATTCAGGTGTAATTAGCAAACCAGAATCAAAAATAAAAATGATAGTAATACAAACAAACGAAGAACTAGAAATTGCAAGAGAGACAATGAAACTAGTTAAATAAAATTATGTTTAAAATTAGAGGTTAGATATGCTAACCTCTAAAATTGTAAATATAAGGATAAAGGTTGAAAAATAATTACAATAGGAAGGAATGTAATTAAATATGAATGCAATTATAATTACTGGAGGAAAAACAACCAAAAATTTTGTAAAAGAATATCTAAATACAAACAAATATGATATAATAATAGCTGTTGATAGAGGACTAGAAATATTAGATACTTTAACTATAAAGCCTGATTACATATTAGGAGATTTTGATTCAGTAAATCAAGATGTATTGAGAAAATATAAAAAAGAAAATATAAATATAACAGAATTAAATCCAGAAAAAGACTTAACAGATACTCATTCAGCTATAAATTTAGCAATAAGCCTAAAAAGTGATAAAATAACTATCCTAGGAGCAATAGGGACTAGAATAGATCACACAATTGCAAATATACATATATTAAAAATAGCAATCCAAAAAAATATAGATATAAAAATAATAGATGAAAACAATGAAATAACTTTAATAGATAAGAATGTAAAGATATGCAAAGATGAGAAATATAAATATATATCATTAATTCCATTAACAACAAAAGTAGAAAATCTTACATTAAAAGGGTTTAAATATCTATTAACAAATTCAACATTAAATATAGGAGACAGCTTAGGAATAAGCAATGAGCAAATAGAACCAGAAGCAGAAATATTATTAGAAAAAGGAATTCTAATAATGATAAAATCTAAAGATTAACACAGTATAAAGGGGAGAGAATATGAACTTAGAAGAATTTCAAGAAAAAATAGAATACAAATTTAAAAATATCAAACTATTAAAAAAAGCATTCACACACACATCATATGCAAATGAAAATAGAGTTGAAAGTAATGAAAAATTAGAATTTTTAGGAGATGCAATATTAGAATTTGTTATAAGTAATTACTTATTTAATAATTATCATAATTTAAAAGAAGGAAATATGACAAAAGTAAGAGCAGCAGTAGTATGTGAAAAAAGTTTATATAAAGTAGCATTAAAATATGATTTTGGACAACTACTATATTTAGGAAAAAGCGAAAAGAAAAGTAATGGAGATAAAAAGCCTGCAATATTAGCAGATAGTGTTGAAGCTGTAATTGCAGCAATATATGAAGATGCAGGATTAAGACAAGCAGAAAAATTTATTTTAGACAATTTAAAAACTGTAATAGCAACAGAAAGTAGAAATGCGGGAGAAAAAGATTATAAAACAGTATTACAAGAAGAACTCCAAAAAAATGGAAATGTAGATATTCAATACAACATAATTGATGAAAAAGGTCCAGACCATGACAAAAGCTTTATAGCAGAAGTTAAATTCAATGGTAAATGTCTAGCAAGAGGAGTCGGAAAAACAAAAAAAGAAGCAGAAATGCAAGCAGCAAAACAAGCATTAGAAAATATATAAGGAAGGATTGATTTGATGTCAAAACAATATATTATACCAATATTTGTGCCACATTTAGGATGTCCAAATGAGTGTACATTCTGTAATCAAAAAAGTATTAGTGGGCAAATGAAGCAAATAACAGAAGAAGAGGTAGATAAGACTATAAAAGAATTCCTAAAAGGATTTAAAGAAAAAGACATATATAAAGAAATTGCTTTTTTTGGAGGAAGCTTTACAGGAATAGACACAGAAACACAAGAAAAATTACTTAAAATAGCATATAAATACATACAAAGCAAACAAGTAGACGGAATTAGAGTATCAACAAGACCAGATTATATAGATAAAGAAAAATTAAAGCTACTAAAAAAATATGGTGTAAAAACAATAGAATTGGGAGTACAATCAACCAATGACTATATTTTAAAAAGATGCAAAAGAGGACACACTTTTCAAGATGTTGTAAAAGCTTCAAAATTAATTAGAAAACATAGATTTAACTTAGGACATCAAATGATGGTAGGACTACCAGATAGCACAAGACTAGATGAACTTAATACAGCAAAAGATTTAATAAAATTAAAACCAAAAATGATAAGACTATATCCTGTACTTGTTATAAAAAATACAGAATTAGAAAAAGAATACTATAAAAAAGAATATGAACCAATAACAGTAGAACAAGCTGTTGAAAGATGCAAAGAATTGAGATATCTATTTGAAAATAAAAAAATAAAAGTAATAAGAGTAGGACTACAAAATACAGATATAATATCAAATCCTAAAAATATTCAAAGCGAAGTAGTTGCAGGACCATATCATGAAGCATTTGGACAGCTTGTAGATGACAGTATTTGGTATGACAAAATCTTAGCAGAAATCAAAAAAATAAATACAAAAGTAGCAGAGATAGAAATAGAAATAAACCCTGCAGATGCAAATAATGTAATAGGACATAAAAAAGAAAATTTAGAAAAAATGAAAGATCTTTACGAAGTATCAATACAAGTAAAACAAAATGAAGAAATAAAACCAGGGAAATTTAATTTAAAAATTTTAAAAACATACAAGGAATTCTTAGATGATTAAAAGAGGATAAAACATGAAATCAAAATATATAAACCTAAAAGATAATCAAAACTATGAAAAAATAAAAGAACCAGCTCAAGCAATAAAACAAGGAAATTTAGTACTATTTCCAACAGAAACAGTATATGGAATAGGAGCAAATGCATTAGATGAAAAAGCTGTAAAAAAAATATATGAAGCAAAAGGTAGAGCAAGTGATAATCCTTTAATAGCACATATATCAAACTTAGAAATGTTAAAAAAACTAGTAACAGAAATAGGAGAAAGAGAAAAAAAACTAATAGAAAAATTTTGGCCAGGACCATTAACAATTATATTTAATAAATCAAATATTGTTCCAAATATAATAACAGCAGGTCTAGAAACAGTGGCTATAAGAATGCCAAGCAATGAAATTGCCAAAAGATTAATAGAATATTCAGGAGTACCAATAGCTGCACCAAGTGCCAATATTTCAGGAAAACCAAGCGGAACAATTGTAGAGGATATACTTGAAGAATTAGACGGAAAAGTAGAGTATATAATTGATGGTGGAATGGTAGATATAGGACTAGAATCAACAGTAATACGAGTAATAGACGGAAAAGTACACATTTTAAGACCAGGCAAAATAACTAAGGAAGACATAGAAAGCCTAGGAATAGAAGTTGAAATTGAAAAACAAATTTTAGGGAAATATGAAGAAGGAGAAAAAGTCCTATCACCAGGAATAAAATACAAGCATTATGCACCAAATACAAAATGCATTTTAGTATATAGCAATAATAATGAAAAAATGGTAGAAAAAATAAATGAGGTATCAAATGAAAAAAATGCAGTTATACTATGCAGAACATCAAACCTAGAAAAATACAATGCTACAAATAAATTAGCAATGGGAAATACTTTAGAAGAAATATGTAATAATATATTTACACTACTTAGAAAAGTAGATAAATATAATGCAGAAATAGTTTTAATTGAAGGTGTACAAAAAGACGGACTAGGACTAGCAATAATGAATAGACTATTAAGGGCATGTGCATATAACTATATAGAAATAGAAGAATAAAAAAATAAATATAACATAGTATTAAATATGAAAAAACTATGTATATCAATAATTATTTTAATACTATATATATCATCATTACACATATACACGCCTAAAGAAAAAACAATAGCAACAAGTACACAACAAAATATAGAATACAGTATATTTGTTGATGTAGAGGAATCTAAATTATATTTATTAGAAAATGGTGAAATAACAAAAACATATAAATGCTCAGGAGGAAAATGGTCAACACCTTCACCAATAGGAACATGGCAAATAGTGCAAAAGGCAAAATGGGGAGAAGGATTTGGAGGAAGTTGGTTAGGATTTAATGTGCCATGGGGAAACTTTGGAATACATGGAACATTAGAGCCAAACTCTTTAGGTTGGCCAAGTTCACATGGATGCATAAGAATGAACAATGATGAAGTAGCAGAATTATATAAAATAATACCAATAGGCACAAAAATAACAATAGTAGATGGACCATATGGAGCATTCGGAAAAGGTTTTAGACATCTAAAATCAGGAATGTATGGTTCAGATGTATTAGAAATACAAAAAAAATTAAAAAAATTAGGTTTTTTCACTGGAATACCAAACGGAAAATTTGGTTCAGAAACAGAATTAGCAGTACAAAGGTATTGTCGTGAAAACGGCTTGTATGTAAGAAAAACTATAGACATAGAACTACAAAAACATATGGGATTTGAATTAATTGAATAAATTTTAAAAAAAGTATTGACAAACTAAAAAAAATAGTCTATAATCTATATTCGTAGCGAGCAATGCAGGTGTAGTTCAATGGTAGAACCTCAGCCTTCCAAGCTGATGACGTGGGTTCGATTCCCACTACCTGCTCCAAACCGTAAAAACCTTGTAAGTATTGATTTTAAAGTACTTACAAGGTTTTTTATTGCCCCGAAATCAGAAAACAGACTTCCAACCTCCAACATCCAACATCCAACTTTCAACCTCCGCTAAATCAAACCTGTCCCAAATTGGAAAATTTTTCTCAATTTAAATACGTCCCCAATTGGGATTTAAAAATAATTTTACAAGAAGATATTGACAAATTTTGAAAAAAACATTAAAATTATATTAAAAATGTAGAAATATAAAGAAAAATAAACATAAAAAGTTGCAATAAATATCAAAAAATGCTATAATATTAGTGATAGTAGGCATAAGGAGGTGCTAAATTAATGAAAAGAACATTAAAAATAATAGTCCCATTAATTAGCATTATGCTTATATTATTTTCAAATAATGTATTTGCATTAGAAAATCCAGAAAATTATAATCCCGAACCATCATTAGCTGGTTCAGAATCATTTGTTCAAAAAGCAGGACCAGTTTTAGGCGCCATAAGAACCGTAGGAATAATGATATCTATAGTAGTCTTAGCAATAATCGGACTAAAATATATGTTTTTGAGTGTACAAGAAAAAGCAGATTATAAAAAAGAAATGATACCATTTGTTGTAGGTTGCTTTATGTTAATGGGAGTATCATTATTAGTAGGATTAATAGAACAATTAAATTTATAAAAACAGGTGATAAAATGAAAAAAATCATTCTAAATTTAACAGTTATAATAATAACAATATTGCTATGCTGTTCTACACAAGTATATGCAGATGATACTATATCAAGTGAAATTATAGGCGGAGGAGAAGGTTTTTTAGATATAGGCAAAGGTGCATATGCAAACAATAAACCACTTGATGAAGGAGAATTAAATATAACATCAAAAGAGATATTTAATGTACTATTTGCAATTGCAGCAATACTTGCAATAGGTGTAGGATTAGTAATTGGTATTCAATTCATAACAGGAAGTGTTGATGAGAAAGCAAAGATAAAAGAAACATTGGTACCATATATTGTTGGATGTGTAGTAATATTTTCAGCATTTACAATATGGAAAATAGTTATAGAAATAGGAAATAATGTAGAATCAACAGACACAGCATATATAAGCAGCAAGAATATAACAATTTAAGTCTTTAACATTTTCTTATTGCGGAAGCAACAAGGTTCCGGAGAATCTTTTAATAGGTTCTCAACTTAAGAAAGTGCAAAATATAAATATTATAAAGAAAGGGGAAAAATATGAGAAAATCAGTTAAATTACTTTCTGTACTAATGATGATAGCAATTTTAACAATAACAGTAGCTTCACCAGTATTTGCAACTCAAGCAACTGTAGATGGCGTAGAAGGAGCTATTACATATGGCGATTCAACCTCAATGCAAACTATTGCAGGTAAAATCTTAGGATTTATCAGAAATGTTGCAATAATAGGTGGTGTAGTTATTATAGCTATTTTAGGTGTTAAATATATGATGGGAAGCTTAGAAGAAAAATCAGAATACAAAAAATCTATGGTTCCTTTAATTATAGGTATAGTAGTAGTAATGAGTGCAACAACAATTGCTAAATTATTATTTGATACATTTGCACTATAATAATTATATTAATAGAGAGATATCAGAATAAATCTGATATCTTTTTTTATTGTATAGGAAAAATCGACTTTTAGCTTGACCTTATTTGGATTTTTCCGTATACAACAAGGTTAGGCTACCTTAATTCGTCCGAGCAAAGCGAGTGACATGTGTTTTGCACTTGCTTCGGAGACTAACTTAGCAAAACGCCTTTCTTATGGCATATATTACAAAAATATTACAAAAAAATTAAGTTTTAATTACATATATACAAATAGTTACAATTACCTCCAAAATCTGATATAATAAACTAAATAAATACCATAAAAGGGGGAATAACTGTGGCAATACATAAAATTCCAAGAGATGTGAAGGGTGAACGGAAGAATATTAATGATATTTACAGCAAAATCGTTGATATATACATGTGCAACAGGTGTAATAGGTTTGATATTCTTCTATTTATTTATGTCATTAGGAATGCATATAGTAGGAATAATAATAGCACTTGCCTTTGCAGGAATAGGCTTTGCTGTTGCAACATTTAGGATTCCAGAAAATAATTCATTTACATTTACCAAAAGAGCAGGCGGAGAAAAAATAGATGAAGCTATACTAAAATGGTATAAGTTTAAAAAGAAAAAAAATATAATATACACATATACAGAAGATAAGGGGGAAAATTGAAAATGGATAGTATAATGAGCCTATTAACAATTTTATTGATTTTTTTAGTATTTGCAATAATAATTTTGCTTTTTGTAGCATGGTACATGTCATACAAAAATAAACATAGCATTAGTGAAGATGGAGCTACAGTGGGAACTACTACAAAAGTAGCAAAGGAATACACAAAAAAATCTATCTTCCAATATATGCAATTTGATAAGATAGAAGATAATATGATAGTACAAGATGAAGGTAAGAGATATTTAATGGTTATAGAATGTGAAGGAATAAACTATGACCTAATGTCACATGTAGAAAAAACAGCAGTAGAAGCAGGATTTGTTCAGTTTTTAAATACTCTAAGACATCCAATACAAATATATACACAAACAAGAACAATAAATATATCAGAAAGTCTTTCTAAATACAACGAAAAACTAGAAATTACCAAAAAAGAATTAGACACAAAACAAGCAATGTATGCAAGATTAATAAAAGCAGACAATTATAATGAAAAACAAGCAGATGCTTTATCAATGGAAATATTAAGATTGAAAAACTTGTACGAATATGGTAGTGATGTAATAGATAGCATACAAAAAACAAGTCAAAATAAAAATGTTTTGAGAAAACACTATTATATAATAGTTCCATACTATTCTGCAGAACTAGGTGGAGATTTGCTAGATGAAGAAGAAAGAAAAAGTATGATATTTTCAGAATTATATACAAGGGCACAATCACTTATAAGAACATTATCAGCATGTAGTATAAAAAGTAGAGTTCTAAATTCTAATGAATTAGTTGAACTATTGTATATTGCATATAACAGAGATGATTCAGACATATTTAGTGTACAAAAGGCAATAAGATCAGGTTATAACGAACTATTTTCAACAGCACCAGATGTATTAGATAAGAAAATGCAGGCAATAGACGAAAAAATAGAAAAAGAAGCATTAAAATTAGCAAAAGAAACAATAAGTGTTGTAAGAGCAGAAAAGGAAAGAAAAATAAAAAAGAAAGAACAGGATTTTGAAAAATTAGTTCAAAAAATGGCAGAAGATATGTTAAGAGAAAACCAAAAATATGTTGGAAAAGATGTAACAGAAAAATCTATACAAAGAATAAGAAAAACACAAGAAGAAGGAGGAGAAGAAAATGAGCAAAAAAACAAGAGAGCTAGAATCAAGAACACAGCAGAATAATCTAAGTAGACAAGAACCAGAATATAATATTCTAAGAAAAAAGTCTATAAAAGAATTAATTGCTCCAGCAGGTATAGATGCTTCAAATATAGACCATTTGGAAATAATATCAAACACAACAAGATATGCAAGAAGTTTCTTTGTATCAAGTCTTCCTAGAATGTGTACATTCCCAGAATTATTTAGAGATATGTATTTATTTGGAGATATAAATACATCCATATACATAAGACCAGTTCCAGAAGCAAGATCTCAAAATGAATTAAATAAAGTAATAAACCAATTAGAAACAGAAAGAATCGTAGCAGCAGATAGAGGAAATATAAACAGAGAAAGTATATTAGCACAAAAAAGATTAGAAGCAGAAGGATTAAGAGATGAAATTGCATCAGGATTTAATAAATTATTTGAAGCTTCAATAATATCAACACTATATTCATATAATTTACAATCATTAGATGCATATACAAAATTATTAGCAACAGAAATGTCAAAAACATTAGTTGGAATAAAATCAGCATGGGGAATTCAAGATGAAGCATTGCAATCAAATATGCCATTAATGAAAAATCAAATAAAAACAACACATACATTTGATAGAAATTCAATGGCAACAGTTTTCCCATTTACAACTTCAGAAGTTGGACATTTAACAGGTATTCCAATAGGAATAAACAAACAAACTGGTGTACCAGTATTATTTGATAATTTCCATCCAACTTTAGCAAATTACAATATGGTTATATTTGCTAAATCTGGTGCAGGTAAATCTGTTACAATGAAAACCTTAATATCTCGTTCAGCTGTATTGATGGGAATTGAAAGTTTGGCACTAGATGCAGAAGGTGAGTATAAAATAGTGGCTGAAGCCCTAGGTGGAATAAATGTTGTATTAGGACCAACATCACAAACAGTAATAAATTTATTTGATATAGAAGAAGAAAAAGTTAGAGATGAAATAACAGGAAGAGAAAGAACAGTTTTAAACGTAGAAAATAAAATAGAAGACGTAACACAAGCATTAATTACAATGGCAAGAGGTAGTACAAGAAGTGAAGAAGTAAATGAATTAACAAAACAAATAATAGCAGAAGCAGTAGCAGAAGAATATGCAAGATGTGGTATAACTGCAGACCCAGAAAGCTTATATGAACCAAATACATTAGGCAAGTTAGGTAAAATCTCAAGAGAAAAGAAAGCAATGCCAACAATTGGTTCATGGTATAAAACATTATTAAGAAAAGCAAAGGAAAATCAAGATAGTAACTATACATTCCATTATAGTTATTTAAGTAAAGTTATGAAACAATATGTAAGAGAACTAAATGGACAAATGGCATATTTTGATGGACAGTCAACATTTGATTTATTAGATTCAGTACCATTTATAAATCTAGATATTTCACAGCTAGAAGAAAGATTTGCAAGACCACTTGCACAACAAATATTATTATCATGGATATGGGAAAAATTTGTTAAGAAAAATAGTGAAGATAAAACAAAAGCAGTAAAGAAAAGAGTTTTAGTAGACGAGGCATGGATGTTGCTACCATTCCCAGAAGCTGTAGAATTCTTAAATAAAATGGCAAGACGTGCAAGAAAAAGAAATGTATCACTTGCAATAGTATCACAAAGATTCCAAGACTTCTACGAAAAACCAGAAGCACAAGCAGTACTAACATCATCAGAAACAAAGCTATTTTTGGCACAAGATAAATCTGAAATTGCATACTTAAAAGAAGTATTCAAATTAAGTGAAGGTGAAGCAAATTTCCTAGTAACATGTTTAATAGGAGAAGGATTATTTAAGGTTGGTGCAGATACAGCAATACTACAAATAACACCAACAAAACGAGAATTTGAATTTATGGAAACAAATTTAAACAAAATAGCCGAGAAAAACGCATAGAAAAATACACAATAGCCGGGGTGTATATATGAAAATTGGTTTTAAAAAAAGGATATTATTAACAATAATAAGTTTAATAATCTTGGCAGAATTTATAATTCCTAAGTGGTCATATGCAGAAACGGCATCAGACATAGAATCAATACCAGAATATGATCCGGGAAGCTCAGTTAGTCAGGATGATTTAACAAATATAATGCAATCTATATTAGATTCAACTGAAGAAGAAGAAAATACAGAAGAAGAAGGTGGTGCATTATTTACTCCAATAAGTCAGTTTATACTAGGAATAGCAGATGGAGTAATGTCAACATTACAATCGACATTTATAGGGGATGAAAAATTTTCAAATATTATAACATCTGATGCTATCAAAGAAGAAACACCAGGAAACAAAGGAGGAAAAGGAGCAACAATATACAGAATAAAATATTCACCAGCAGCAATTTTCTCTGGACAGATACCAGCATTTGATATAAATTTTTTCTCACCTCTTGGAGATGAAGAAGGAAAAACAAAGTTTTATAAAACAAAGATAGAATATATTACTGTTTCTGACAGTATTACATATGAACAATGTAAAACAGATTATGGAGCAACAAATCCTTTACAATCAATTAGAGACAACATGAGTTTAACAGAACTTTTTGCTCATGGAATTGCATTAGTATCTGTTATGAATGCAGTAGAAGCATTAGCTAATACGGATTGGGAGTATGCTACATATGGTGGCGGTGTAGGTATGGTAGTTGAAGTTGAAGGAATAGCAAGTATACCAATGCCAGCCGATGCAGGTGCAATATCAGTTGCAATATTTTTAGCAGCAGCGGCAGGAGCCGAAGGCGTAGCAATAGCAGATAGATTAAAAGATAAGAACTTATACTATATGCAATGGCAATATAATAATGAAACATACTTCTATATTTGTGATTCAGAAGAGTGGATGGATAAAAACTCAAGGGATACTTTGTCAGGCACCTTATACAAAATTGGTGAAACAACAACTGACGAAGTATATGAAAAAACATCAACAGCATATACATTAAGACCTATAATTGCTTCTTGGTATATAGCTTTAAGAAATTTAGCATTAGTAGGGCTATTATCTGTACTACTATATGTTGGAATTAGGATATTAATGAGCAGTACATCACAAGATAAAGCAAAATACAAAAAAATGTTATTAGATTGGCTTATTGCAATAGCTATATTATTTGTTTTGCATTATCTAATGGTATTTATATTAAGTATTACAGAAAGATTAACCAATCTTTTTACTGTAAGTACTATTTCAATTGATGGTACAGATAAATTCATAACTAATATTAGAAATATGGCAACAGGAAATAACAATGATTCTTATTTTACATATTTTGGATATGTAATAATGTATATTGCATTAGCTATTTTAACAGTAATATTTACAATCCAATATATAAAAAGGTTAGTGTTTATAGCATTTTTAACAATGGTATCACCACTAATAGCACTTACATATCCTATTGATAAGATTAAAGATGGACAAGCTCAAGCATTTTCTATTTGGATTAGAGAATACATATTTAATTGTCTATTACAACCAGTACATTTATTGCTATATACAATTTTTATTGAAAGTGCTAGTAAGCTAGTAAATGTAAATCCTGTATATGCAATTATTGTATTAGCATTTTTCATACCAGCTGAAAAATTTATTAGAAAAATGTTTGGATTTGAAAAAGCTAGCACAGTGGGAACAGTGGGGGCAGCAGCAGGTGGTGCTATGCTAATGAATATGATGAATAAAATACAAGGTAAAGCAAAGCATGCCAATTTAGAAGAAAAACAAAGTAATGATAATAGAGTAAGAACAGTTAATGAAGATGAACAGAAGAAAAATGAAATAGAATCAAACAATGAGAATGTAACTAGTGGCACAGGAAATATCGTTTTAACTAATTCACAAAATAAAAGTAAAAATACTAGCAATTCAAATGAAAATTATAGCAGTATGAAAGGAAATAAAGTATCCAGAACAAATAGAAGAAAAATTTTAGGACCTAGTACATTGAAATCAACAGGAAGATGGATAGCAAAAACAGGTAAATGGGCAACTAATCATGCGGCAAAAATTGCAGGAGCATTTGGAGGTGCAACTATTGGTTTAGGAGCTGGAGTTGCTTCAGGGGAATTAGGAAATACAGCAAAATACACAGGAGCCGGTGCAATAGCAGGAGCCAATATTGCTTCTGGAATAAACAGAAAAATACAAAGCCAAGCAAAACATGCATATGGAACACATAGAAGAAGTTTATTAGGAAGAAGAGATTCTAACTCAACAAATAATGAAAATAATGAACATGAAATAAATATAGATGAAATAAAACAAAATATGACAGAAAATATTAGAGGATTTTCAGATGATATACTAACAAATCCAGATAAGCTAAATATGGCAATGGAAAATGGTATAACAGGTCAAGAATATAAAGCATATAAAGAATCTGGAGTAGAGGGAATATCGGATATAATTCAGTTAAAAGAAAATGAAATAACAGAAGATGAATTTAAAGAATATGAAAGTTTAGGAATAAAAACAGTAAAAGAAATGATTAATTTGAAAAAAGAAAAGATATTACCTGAAGATGTTAAGTACTTTAAAGATAGAGATGAAACAGACCTGGAAAAAATTATTGAAGTAAAGAAAAAACATCCAGAATACTCTCATGAAGGACTGGCAGATATGTTTAAATTAGCTAAAAATGTTCCAAAAACTTTACCAGAATTTAAAAAAATAATGGTAAATAAAGTGTTTTATGGTAAAAAAATAACAGAAAAAGATGCAGAAGCAATATTCAAAGAACTAAATGATTTTTTCTAAAATAAAGAAAGTGAGTAAAATAGATGAATTTAAATTCTAATTGGGATGATGAGGATAGAAAAAACAGATTAGAAATAACAAACTTTCAGCATAAAGAAAAAAAGGCAAAAAAGAAGGAAAGAAGAAAAACATTATTAAAAGAGGCAATAAATGGACTTATACACCAAATAAAAATAACAATTTTAATTATACTGATAGTGTCATTAGGAATTATTTTCCTATGCACAGCAGCATGGTATATATTAAAGATTGAAGACGAAAAGGAATCAACGATTTTACCCACTTCATTTAATGCAAAAACTATAATTTTTAATTATGATGTATTGACTTAGATATTTTAGACAAAAAAATTAGTTTTAACATATAAATTTCACATAAAAAACTTTTAAAAATTACCATAATATGGTATAATAAAATAAAAGTAAACCTTTAGAAAGGGGAATTTATGCCCAATGAGAACGAAAAATAGCATATTAAAAAAATTGTTAGTTGTAATAATATTAATAGTAATGTCAACCAATTTTATTATGCCAAAATATGTATATGCTTTTGGGGAATCTGTAGGACATAAGCTGGTATCAGGAATTTTTTATTTAGTTGCTTATGTAGGAGATGCTTTCTTAGGAATAATACAATGGATGATGATTGGAACATCAGATATATATACAAATGGCGAATATACAATAAGATATTCACCAGGAATAATATTTGCAAATGTAGTTCCAGCTTTAGATGTTAATTTTATAACAGCAACAGAGTCTGATAACGCAAAATATAATAAGCTTACAATAGATATAGATAGTAGAACTGATATGTTAGCTTTGATTGAAGATGGAAGAAAAGCAGATGGAAATCCTTTAGGCAGAACAGATTTTACAGTAATTGGAAGTACAGAAAAATATATTAATCCAGATGAAACTAAAATTGAAGAAGTTAATGAGATTTTTTCTGCATATAATTATAAAATCAGTATTCACAATAGCGGAGGAATCAAATATGTATATAAAGAAAGAATAAATAATAATATATATGAATATACGTGTTCAGATTCTGGTTGGTGGGGTGCAATGGAGACGATTGAACCTATATTATCAGAACCATATAATGGAACAAAAGGATTCTTTGGAAGATATGATCCTGATTTACACCATGTAACTTTATATACAAAACAAGATGAAAGCGGAGTGACAAAATTATATAAATTTGAAGTAAGACAAAACACAGGAATTACATTATATGAATGTACTACTTCAGTTGAAACATTATTACAAGGAATACCTGATACTGATATAAATTCTGTACAGCTTACATCAACAGCATGGAAATTGAAAGATAATATAGCAAGATGGTATATCGCACTAAGAACATTTGCATTAGTTGGATTATTATCAGTGTTGCTATATTTAGGTATTAGAATAATTTTAAGTAGTGCCTCAGCACAAGATAAAGCAAAATATAAAAACATGTTAAAAGATTGGTTAGTTGCAATATGTATTTTATTTATATTACATTATGTAATGGCATTCTTAACAACTTTTACGGAAAGAATAAATTCAATGCTTGCAAGCAATGTAATAGAAGTAGCTGAAACAGGTGGATTTCCAACAGATCAAATAATGAATACTGTTAGAGAAAAAGTAGGAGAAGATTTAGATAATGCTTTTAATACAGCAGGTTTCACTATAATGTATTTCGTATTAGTTATTCTAACGATTTCGTTCACATTTCAATACTTAAAAAGGGTTGTATATATGGCATTTTTAACAATGATAGCACCACTTATAGCCTTAACATACCCTATAGATAAAGTACGAGATGGAAAAGCACAAGCATTTAATTTCTGGCTAAAAGAATATGTAGTTAATTGCTTAATACAACCAGTACATTTACTTTTATATACATTATTAATTACAAATGCAATAGATTTTGCAGCAGAAAATATTTTATATTCAATTGTTGCATTAACATTTATGATGCCAGCAGAAAAAATAATTAAGCAAATGTTTGGAATAAATTCACAACAATCAAGCTTCAATACTTTAGGTGCAGCAGCAGGTGGAGCAATGGTAATGAATATGTTAAATAAAGTAAAAGGTATGGGAGGAAAAGGTGGTTCTTCTGGCAAAGGAGGAGCAAATTCTGGTTCAGACAATTCAAATGCATATGTAAGAACAGCAACAAGAAATGGTTCAGCATCATCGGATGCTAATGGCGGAGCTGTGGCAGGTGTTGCAACAGGAGGTGCCGGTTCTGGTTCAAGTGGTGGCTCTGGTTCAAGTGGTGGCGCTGGTTCAGGAGGCGGATCTGGCTCAAGTGGGTCACGTAGTGCAAGTGGCGGAGCATCTGGTTCTACAGGACGAAGTAGAAGAAATATCAGTGGTGTTAATATATTAAGGTCAGCAGGTAAATTTGCTGGAAAAGGATTGCTTGCTGGTGGAAAAGCAGCAGCTAAAACTTTAGGTGTAGCAACAGCTACAACAGCAGCACTTGCAGCAGACATGGCAGATGGAAATCTTGACCATTTAGGTGCAGACTTATTTACAGGAATTGCAGCAGGTAGTGTTCTAGGAAATTCAATTGCAGGACTACCAGATAAAGGTGCCAATCTTGTAGGAAAAGCTTCAGATGCAGTACAAAGAAGTATAATGGGAGAAGAAGCATTCCAAAATATGAAATTTGACCAAGAATTTTATAAAAGTTCTGGATACAAAAAAATTGCATCAAGTAGCCAGTTAAAATCACAATATAGTAGTGACCAAATAAGAGCCCAAACACAGATATTCTTAGATAATGGAATAACAGATGCAAGTAAAATACAAGAGGCTTTAGAAGCTGGTGTAAATGGAGATGAATATAAAACCCTAGATAAGTTAGGAGTAACAGATGTAAAGAAATTCTCATCATTAAAAACAAGTAAAAACCTATCAGGACAAGAAGTTGCAGCAAGAATGGCAATTGCAAAAAATATGCCAGCAGAATTATATGATAATGAAAATGCATTTATAAGATATGCAGGTAGATATGGCTTAAGTGCAAATCAAGCAAAAAGTCTATTTAATGATATAAATGATTTTGTATAAACCTGTATAATATATTACGAAATAGGCAGATTTTATATCTGCCTATTATAGCAAAATGAGATAATAGATTTACATCTTTTTACATAAAGATAGGAAGTGAGTAAAATGAATGAAGAAGAAAATAATCAATTAGATGAAGTTGAAGCTAACAGACAAAATAATCTAGCATTAAAAAGTGGAAAAGAGGCATTTAAAAGACAAGCAAAGAAAAATGCAAAAAAACAATTGGTAAAAGCAATAATAAAGATTATAGCTACAGTAGTTGCAAAAATAATGATGTATTTACTTCCTATAATAATTGTAACAGTTATTATAGCAGCAATTATTACGGCTTTATTTGGTGGAGATACTGAAAATGGATTAAATGATGAAGATATGAATAATGCATCTCAAGAATTATCATTAGTAGATTATTTAAGACAATTTTCTCACACTACAGAAGCCCCTCAAACTGAAGATGGCAGGTTTTATAAAATGTATGGAGATGGAGCAGGATGGCCAACAATAGGCAATTCAGATTTACAGTGGAAATCACACTATCCTAGTTTTGAGTGTAAAGGAAAAGTATTAAAATCAGATGGAGAATATACAGAAGAAAATGTAGCAGAATATGTTGAAAATTTCTTAACTAGAGGACATACTGCTACATATACAGATGAAGAAATAGATGCAATGGAAATATATATTGAAAAAGAATTAGTAGATCAGATTGGAGGACAAGTAGCAGAAGCATCATATCAAAGTGTATTAGAGGAAACAGAAGGATTAAACTTATCACAACAACAATTATATGCATTAACTACAATAAAATATAACTTTGGACATTTACCAACAAGAAATGGATATACATTTAAAGAAGTATATGAAGAAGGTGCAGGGTTATATGAAATAAATTCATGGGAACATAACAAGCATATTTGGGATAAATGGTGGAGTAAAGTAGGTGGAGGATATGCAGGACATGTTCCAGCAAGAGATGCAGCTTTCGAAACATATGTAAAAGGAATATATGATTTTACATATTCAGACGCAGGAGAAGTATTTGGAAGAAGCTATTATATATATTATACGCAAGAACAATTAGAATGGTTACAAAATAATGATATGAAAGAAGGAAATACTGTTCCAGATAAAGAAGTAACAAGAACATCAGAAAATGAGGAAGAGATTTTTACATATGAAGAAAACGGAGGATTTATTGCCACATCAGATGTTGCAGAATTTGCATTACAATTTGAAGGAGAAGGACATTCTAGATTTACATCATATACAATACCAGAAGGAATTCGTACATTTTATGGTAATGAACCTTCAATAGAGGCGGATTGGTGTGCAATGTTTGTTTCATATTGTTATTATAATTGCGGATTAATACCAGATGTATTGTCAAATCCATTTAGAGGGTGTGAAGAATTTAGACTTATGGATGAGAGCAGAAGAAGAACACAAGAAGACTATCCAAATTATGTACCAAAATCGGGAGATATTATATTTTATGATTGGGAAAATGATGGTTCAATTGATCACACAGGTATTGTTGTTGACAGTGATGGAATAAAAGTATATACTATAGAAGGAAATACAGGTAGTTCATCAACAAACCCATATTGGAAAGGCAGTAAAGTAGAAAGAAAAGAGATAAATATAGATTATTCAGAAATTTATGGATATTATTCTTTGTAAAGTAATTAATATTTTAAGAAAGGAAATATTAAAAAATGGATATAAAAAAAATAATTAAAATTTTAGTTATAATATGTATTATTTTAATAGTATTGTTGGTAATTTTAATGATTTTAAACAAAGACACAGAAGAAAAAACAGTAATACCAAATAGCATAGCAACACAAAATAACACTGCTAGTAGTGTTCAGAATAATATTATTATAAATAATATAAGTAATGAAATAAATAATAATCAAATAGAAAACAATATTGTAGGAGATAATACGGTGAAAGAAAATATAGTTAACAATAATCCAACAAGTAATAATACAAACAATAGTACAACGGAAAATATAATAGATGATACAGAAATTTTAAATAATCAGGCACAAAGTAATGAAGAAAATGTAAATAAGGATATAGAACTAACAGGGGTAACACCAACAAAAGCTACACGTACAGCAATAATAAATACAATACAAAATTGTATTAAGAAATATTTAAATTATGTAGAAGATTCTAATGAAAATGCAGTATATGCTGTATTAGATAGCACATATATACAAAATAATAGTGTTACACAAGATAATGTATTAAGCAATGTTCCTAATTATAATCAAAGTGATATGAGTGAAATAAACGAAATTTACCAAATAACAGGAAGTACATATTCAATATATTATGTAAGATATCAATTAGGAAATGCATATATATTTTTTATAGTAAATATGGATATAACAACAGATAGTTTTTCAATTATGCCAATTAGTGCAAATAGATATAATACTCTAATTGTAACACCATCAGAGGGAATCAGCAAATCTGCAGTAATAAGAAGTAACCAATATAATAAAGTAACATATTCACGTTAAAAGGAGATATAAATGAATAATATAAAAAAAATAGTTATTATTTTAATTGTTGCTATCATGATAATAGTTATTTCAATGTTAGTAATTACTACTTTTAAAACGGATGAAGAACAGACAAATAATAATATTGCTACAAATAACATATTAAATAATGTGATAAATAACAATATCACAAGCTATAATCAAACCTTTCCAGTAGAAGTAGAAAATAATACAGAAGAAAAACTAAAAAAAGTAACAAATAGAAATATATTCTTTTCAACAGAAACAATGATAAGTAAATATTTTTTATATTTGAGAGTTGGAAATGCAGATGCAGTCTTGCAATTGTTAGATGATAACTTTATATCACAAAACTCTATAAATAGTGCAAACGTATTAGAAACTATGCGAGCAAACATACCATATGACGGAACATACAAAGCAAAAGAAATGTATAGTTATAAATCAGATAAAACCATATATTATATTTATGGTACATTAACAAAAGATTTTCAGAAAACACCATATTATTTAGTTATGTATTATGATTCAGTAAATATGTCATATGCAATTAAGCCTATAACCTTAGCCGAATATAATAATTATACAACAGAACAAATAACAGAAACATATAATCAAGAAATAGAATTAGACACATACAATAAAATTTCAAGTACAACATTAACAGAAGAAGAAATGGCTAATAAGTATTTAAGAGATTATATCCAAAATGCTAGATATAACTCAGAAGAAGCATATAATTCATTAGATGAAGAGTATAGGGAGAATAGATTTGGAAGTTATAATGCATTTTTAGCATATTTGAATGAAGAAAGTAAAGCATCTCAATTAGCAAGTTTAGACCCAAGTAGTATCAGAGATAGAGAAGAATTTGCAAGTGATGATGAATATAATGAATATTTATCAAGAACTCCTCAAAAATCTTTAGAGAAGTATCAGATGTATATAGAAAATGGTCAACAATACTGTATATGCTTAGACCCATATGGAAATTACTATATATTTGAAATAGATGGTGTTATGAATTACAAATTATACTTAGATACATATACAGTAGATTTAAACTATTTTACAAGTAAATATAATGATGCATCAGCATCAACAAAGACACAACTTAATATAGAGAGAATGTTTGAAGCAATAAACAATAGAGACTACACATATGTATATAATAAATTAGCAAATAATGATACTTTTACAGATTATCAAAATATGGTAGATTATCTAGAAAATAACCTGTTTGGAAATAATAAATTAGAGTTTGGTACTTATTCATCAAACGATGAAAAAACATCATATTCTTTAACAATAACAGATGGTAATGTGATTAATTCTGATGAAATAACAGTAAAAATAGAGCTTGAATTAGGTGAAGGACAGGAGTATAAGATTATTAGCATAGAAATACAAAAAGAAGGTGAATAGGAGGTAATAATATGGGTGAAGAAAATTCAGGACAAGATTTAGCAGCAGATATGAAAAAGGAAAAAATGACAAGAGATGAAGAACTTCTAGAAAAAATAAAGGGAATAGAAGAAAGAAGAGCAGAAGAAACAGGAAATAATGATGTAAATGTTAAATATTATGAAGATGCCAATTTGAAATTAGGAAATAATATTTTAAAAGTTTCAATCGCAGAAATAACTGAGAAATTTTTAGATGATAAAGAAGAAGAGCAAAGTAAAACAACATACGAAGTATATATGAAATTTCAGGGTCAAGATGTATTAATTGCGAACATTGATGAAAAAGGAACTTTAAAAGTAAATAAAGAAACAGTTCAAAAGATAGACCCTGATAATCAATTAGGACTTTTAGAGTTAGGAGAACAAGAAAAACCTGATTTATCAGTTTTAAAAGAAATGGAAGGCAAAACAAAAGAAGATTTGGAAAAACAAAAGGAAGAACGAGATAAGGAAAGAACACAAGATGAAAAAGACGAAAAAGCACAAAATAAAGAAGGCGAAGATGAAAAAGACGAAGAAGAAAAAAATGATGATGAAGAAACAAAAAAAATAGCACAAAGAAAAGGCATTCCAGAAAAAAATGTATATAGAATAAGACCAGATAGTCAATTTTTCAAAAATTATCCAATGGTTGATAAATCAACATATTTTTATAGAGATAATGATGGTAAAATGAAGGCAGAATATGTTGATAAACAAGGAATAATACAACCATCGCCATTTTTTAAAGATTCTACCACTCATTTAACAGAACCAGTGATAAGTGTTGGAAAAGACGGACAAGATGTAAAAAAACAACAACCATATCAAGTTATGCAAACACAAGAATTAAGTAGATATCAACATGGAATAAGAGATATTAGAATGGCTATGTACATAGAAGGCGGCGAAATCCGAATGGAAGAAACTAGACTTGGAGATGACGGACAATGGGTAGGATATGAAGTTGAAAGGACAAGAACAGACTATAATAGTAAACAAGTAAATGCTAAAAGTGATACAACAAACAAACAAGACAACTCAGAAACAATTAGCAAAAGTTATGATAAAATAGAGGATACAGGCTTTAAAGAAGAAGGTATTACAATGGATGAACTTAGTCCAAAAAAAGTATTCGAACAATTAATGGATGAAGGATATAATAAAAATGAAGCGGCAAGAGTAGTGAATTACATGATAGGCCCAGAAAAAATGGGAAGAGAAGAAGCAAAAGAAAAAGTTAATCAAGAAATAGAAGAAGAATTAGACAAAAAAATGGGCACTAATGATGCAAATGAGGAAAATGAAGGTAATAGTGCAAAAGTTCCATGGGATGATGATATAGGACCAAGAAGAAGCCATTAAATTGAATAATATCAATAAAAATGGTATAATTAAAGTATAAAACTTTTGTAAAGGTGGTAAAAAGATATGTTGAAGTTCATTGGATTCTGCATCATTATGTGGATTTTGTTCCACATTCCCGCTTGGATTGGTGGGGTAGTTGGCATACTCTTTTTGATAGGCAGTCTAATAAGTCTAATTGACCGGATTGTTAACCACAAGGAGGACCTTGCTGTAGGTGTCTACTGGAACATTTTAGCAATTCTAGCCTCCATTTTTTGGATTTGGCTCATGTTCAAATGACTCCTCTGCAAAATCTCGATCGCCGTGCTGAAATGATAACAGCACGGCGGTATTTTTTTGTAAAAAACTATTTGAATAAAATTCCAAGAAAAAATAAATAATAGTATTGGGAGAGTGATAAAATGAAAATAAAGAGATTAGCAATATTGATAATAATTTTACTCGTACTATTATGTAGTTTTTCAGTAAAAACGATAGCAATGACTCATTATCAAACAGTAGGAACAACAACAGGACTTGTTACAGCAACAGCATTAAATGTAAGACAAGGTCCAGGAACAAACTATAAAGTTGTTACATTAATTTATAAAAATGAATATATAAGGGTATTTGCACAAATAGGAGATTGGTATGTAATACAAACAGATAACGACTATGTAGGAATGGTAAGTAAGAACTATGTAAAACTTATATATCCAACACAAGGGGCAACAGATGATAGTGGAGAAACACAGCAAAACATAGAAAATATCAATAATAATGGATTAACAGCAGATGAACAAGAAGTATTTGACTTAATAAATAATCAAAGAGTATCAGCAGGTTTACAAGCTTTACAGATAGATGCAGAAGTGCAAAATGTTGTAAGAGCTAAAGCTCAAGATATGGTAAATAATAATTATTTTTCACATACTTCTCCAACATATGGTTCACCATTTGATATGTTAAAAAGCTATGGAATTAGTTATAAAGCAGCAGGAGAAAATATAGCTGGAAACTCTACCAATCAAGGAGCTGTAAATGCATGGATGAACTCAGAAGGGCACAAAGCTAATATCTTAAGCAATAATTATAATTATACAGGAATAGGGGTAGTAAATAGTCCAAAATATGGAAAAATTTATGTACAAATGTTTATTGGAAAATAAAATATTTTGAAATATTCTCAAAGAAGGGAACGATTATTAATTGTTCCCTTCTTCAAAATAAACATATTAAATAAAATTTTATTTGTTAAAAAAATATTTATATGTTATAATGTTAAAACAATACATATGAAAAAGGAGAACATATGATACTATTAATAATATTTATGATAATAGGATTTTTATTATTAGTATTAGGAGCAGATTTACTTGTCAGAGGTTCAAGCAATATAGCACAAAGATTTCATATTCCAGAAATGTTAATAGGACTTACTATAGTAGCTGTTGGTACATCTATGCCAGAACTTATGATAACAATATCTTCTGCTCAAAAAGGCTCTACAGATTTAATATTGGGGAACGCAATAGGAAGTAATATATTTAATCTACTACTGATACTTGGTATTACAGCTACTTTAAGGCCAGTAGTGATAGATAAAGACACAAAAAGAGTGCATTTACCAGTAGCATTGCTTTCAAGTTTGGTTATACTGTTTGTGGGGTTTAGAGTTTTCAAAGATTCAAACACAGCTATAACTAGTAAAGAAGGAATGATACTTGTAATACTTTATGGAATATATTTTTTATATCCTATCTTAATTGAATTAAAAGATATAATAGTATCAATGAGAGATGAAAAAAAGAAACATACAAAACCACAAATAAGTATTTTATTATCATTTATTTATATTATAATAGGTGTTGTATTATTAAAATATGGCGGAGATTTAGTTGTAGATGAAGCAACTGAAATTGCGAATATATATGGTATTTCAGAAAGAATAATAGGATTAACGGTTGTAGCTATAGGAACAGCTTTGCCAGAACTTATAACTTCAATAATAGCTAGTATAAAAGCGGAACAAGATTTAGCAGTAGGAAATCTACTAGGTTCATGCATTATAAATTCATTCTTAATATTAGGAACAGGAGCTATGATAACACCACTACCATTTTCAATAGAAAATGTATATGATTTAGTTATTTTAAGTGATGTAATAGGTTTAATAATGCTCTTCAATTTTATTGGAAAAAAGAATACAATTACGAGGTATAAAGCAGGAATGCTGTTAGTTTTGTATGTATTTTATATGATGTATATACTAAAATAAATGTAGGAGTAAAATATGAAACAAGAAGACGCAATAAAAATAATAAGAATTTTAAAAGAATACTATTCAGATGCAACATGTAGTTTAGATTTTGAAACACCATATGAGATGGTAATAGCAGTAATGTTATCAGCACAATGTACTGATGAGAGAGTAAACAAAGTTACACCGAATTTATTTAAAAAATATTCTACACCACAGCAAATTAATGAAATGCCCATAGAAGAATTAGAAAAAATAATATACCCATGTGGATTTTATAAAAATAAATCTAAAAATATAAAAGCAATGACAAAAGTACTATTAGAAAAATATAATGGACAAGTTCCAGAAAATATGGAGGATTTAATGGGCCTGCCAGGAGTCGGAAGAAAAAGCGCCAATGTAGTAATGTTAGAAGCTTTTAATAATCCTCAAGGAATTGCAATTGATACACATGCAAAAAGAATCTCAAATAGACTAGGATTGTCTAAAAATAGTTTACCTGAAAAAATAGAACAAGATTTGTTAAAATTACTTCCAAAAGAATATTATAAAGATGTAAATCATTTACTAGTATGGCATGGAAGAAAAATATGCACAGCAAGAAATCCAAACTGCACGGAATGTCCTGTTAAAGAATATTGCATAAAAAAAATACAATAAAAAGAGAAGACCCACCAGCTATAAAGCCGGTGGGTCTCTCTTAAGTCATGTTTGGAACTTACTTACTTGTAACTCTTACCGTCGACGGTTGTGTCGACGGATCCCACTTCACAGTGTAGCCAAGGGCTTCAGCAATGAAGTAGACAGGCACCATAGTGCGGCCGTTTGTGACATAGGGTGCTACATCCATGGTGTAATACTTACCTCCAATCCAGTACTGATTGCTACCAATCCACAGATACAGAGTCTTTCCGTTGTATTCCATTTTAACTCTGTCATAAGTGGAAGTAGCACTTACCTTCCCTTCCCAAGTTACCTTGAAACCAAGGTTTTCAGAGAAGGTAGCGATGGGAATCATCGTTCTTCCCGGTGCAACCACGAAAGGCTGCTGGTCAGGAAAATCGATGAGAACTCCATCCAGAGTCATCTCAATGGGAGTTTTCCCATCGTTGTTGAGATATACCCTGTTGTCGGAAACAACCATGGAATACTTATACTGTGTTGCCCACATTCTCAGAGAACTGGTAGGCATATAAGCAGAGGTATTCACTTTGGCTGCCTCGGTGGGAAAAATTGCCTTCAAAGTAGCATAGCTACTAATAAAAGCTTCTCCACCGTAAGTGGTAACACCACTCAAGTTGCTACGGTAGATACCGTTCACGTATACCTTACCATTTGTGGTAGGATCTGCAGGACCACTGGAGTCCGGATTATAGATGAGTTCGTCTCCCTCGATTAAATCGAGGGTCCCTGTATAAATATACAGAGTGTTGCCAGACTGGCTCCAGGCGTAACCATAGTAGTCCGCCCATCCGGTAACAATCAGGGTCGTGAGGGGAAGACGAACAACGCCGTCCAATTCATCTGCAAAAATTGTGCAAATGTCAGACTCGTCGCTGACCCGGATTTCTCCGAAGCCGTCCAGGTATGCGTCGATACCGGAAACTTTGCGGTCATCCTTATAGATGACGGCCTCTCCGATATCCAGATGGATATCGCTCACAGCACTTGCACCTGTAGTGCAAATACCAGCAATCATAATGACTGCCATAATGAGGGATACGATTTTTTTCATGACTTTGACCTCCTAATAAAATGTCGTTAGTGGATACTTGCAGTGGGAACTTGCTATATATGTAAACACATAAGAGGGAGTTACTTTCAGTTCCACCTCTTAATGTGGGAGTTTAACGATGTTAGCACATCGCCTAACATGATATAAAATCATAATTATATTATAGCATAAATGTCCGAATTTCTCAACTTTTGGAAGTTTTTAAGATAGATGCATATAAAAATAAAAAATCCTAAAACTATATATAAATATATTATAGGAGGTTTTTATGTATAATTTTAGAACAGATTTGGCAATAGAAAGAAGGGACTTATACCGTAGTGCAAATAATATAGAAAATGAAATTGAAGGAATAGAAACTGAAAGAGAAGAAAATAATGAAAATATTACAACAACAAGAGTAAAAGTAACAAATGAAAAAGGTGAGCAAGCAATAGGAAAACCTATTGGAACGTATATAACAATTGATATGAAAAATTTAAAAATTGCGGGTAATGATGAAATACAACAAGCATCAGAGATTGTTACAAAAGAATTAAAAAATTTAATAGATAAACATACGAATAAAGAAGGGGATATATTAATTGTAGGACTTGGAAATGTTTATGTAACACCAGATTCTTTAGGACCTAAAGTGGTTAAAGATATTGATATTACAAGGCACCTACTTAGATATGCACCACAATATTTAGAAAAAGATACAAGACCGATAAGTGCAATAGCACCAGGAGTTTTAGGAACAACAGGAATAGAGACAATGGAAGTTATAAAAGGAATTGTAGAAAATATTAAACCAAAACTTATAATTGTAATAGATAGTTTAGCTTCAAAAAGTATTGAAAGAATTAGCAGTACAGTACAAATTGCAGATACAGGTATCGTTCCAGGAGCTGGAGTAGGGAATACAAGAAATGAAATAAGTGAAAGAACTTTGAATATACCAGTAATAGCAATTGGTGTTCCAATGGTTGTAGATGCAGCTACTATTGCATCTGATAGTATAGATTTATTTATAGAGAAATTGCAAAATGAAGCACAATCAAATGAATATTTAAATCAATTAAAAGAAACAAATAAATATGATTTAATAAGAGAAGCATTAATTCCAAAAGATTATAACTTAATAGTAACACCAAAAGAGATAGATGAATTAATAGAAAACATGAAAGATGTTGTAGCAAGAGGTATTAATTTTGCGGTTTAGATATTATATGTAATATCTAAATTTTGTGTAATTCTATTAAATTATAATACGTTAATAAAATAGATAAGTAGAAGGTGTAAAGGGTAAAATAAGTATAAAAGATACTTAGAATCACGACCTTTTTTACCATTATACAACCCAATAAATACAGCAGATAGAAGAGTAGCTATTAATGAAGGCATATAAAATTCGAAAATAATAGAAGGCTTTATGCTTGTTTGTACTAAATAATATACAATATGGTAACCATACCTTATAATTGTTGCGAATGAGAATGCAGAAATAAGTAATGGTTTAGAATTTCTAAACATATAAAATAGTAGTATAATTGCAACTCCATAAAAGCCATAATCAAAATCACAAATTTGTGCAATTACAGCTAAACATATTGTAACCAAAAGTCCCAAAATTTTATTTACTTTATCATAAACAATAATACTGATAAGTCCAAATAGAAGTGTGAAAATTACATTAATAGCAAAAGCGTCAAAGATATTCTTATAAAAAATGGTAAAAGGTATTTGCGAAATTAGTGCAAATATAAACAAACGTATTGCATATCTTTTCAAATTTCTTGTATGAATATAACCTTGAGAGATTTGGAAAGCAAAGATAGGAAATGCTAAACGACCAATCCAATTAAAAAAAGAAGAACCATCAAAAATAACATAGCCTATGTGGTCTATAAACATTGTAATACATGCAATTATTTTTAATAAAAATGCAGTCATTATAACATCTCCTTTTTCTTAAACTAAAGGCGGTTTTAAACCGCCCATTTTAATTTTTAGTTATACTATTTTTATAATATTGTTCTAATTTTTTAGAAACTAGATAGTTAATAGTACCAGCTGGATATTCACCATTTTTATTTTTCTTTCCTGCTGGAACACCAGTCAATATTTCAATTCCTTCATCAAGTGTAGATACTGCATAGATATGGAACTTCTTTTCTTTTACAGATTCAATAATTTCATCAGGTAAATGTAAATTGCGTACATTTTGTATAGGTATTATAACACCCTGCTCACCATTTAAACCGCGTTGTTTACAAACACTATAAAATCCTTTAATCTTTTCATTTACACCACCAATAGGTTGAATATTTCCTTTTTGATTTACAGAACCTGTTACAGCAATAGACTGATTGATAGGTATCTCAGAAAGACTAGAAAGAATGGCATATCCTTCTGTGCTTGATGCACTATCTCCATCCACACCATTATATAACTGCTCAAAACATAAACTAGCAGTTAGGGAAAGAGGGAATTTCTGAGCAAATTTTTCACCTAAATACCCTGTTAATATAAGAACTCCTTTTGAGTGAGTAGAACCTGATAAATCAACTTCACGTTCTATATTAACTAATCCTGTTTTACCAATATAGGTATTTGCGGTTATTTTAGCAGGTTTTCCAAAAGTATAATCTCCTATTGTCATAACTGTTAAACCATTTATTTCACCTACTTTATAACCATCAGTATCTATTAATAAAGTGTTTTCTTTTATAAGTTCTGTATATTGAGAATCATATTTCTTTATTCTTTCAATTCTTTTATCTAAAGCCTTTTGAATATAATCTGCAGATATAAGTTTTTTTCTTGAAATTTTTGCCCAAGTAGATGCCTCAGAAATTATTTCACCTATTTCATTAAAATGTGTAGAAAGTTTTTGTTTATCTTCGGCTAAGGAAGAAGTATATTCAACAACTTTTGCCATTGCATATTTATCAAGTGGTAAACAATCTTCTTTTTCGCAAAAACTATGAACAAATTTTGCTAATTTTAACATATTTTCATCGTTTCGAGGTGCAGTTTCCTCGAATTCTACTTTTATTTTAAATAATTTTTTAAAATCAGGGTCTAGATCAAGTAATGTATGATAAATATTTGCATCACCTATAAGTAATACTTTAACATTTAAAGGGATTGGTTCAGGTTTTAATGCAATCATAACCATAGAAGAACGTTGGTCAAAATTGTTTTCTATATTAACTTGTTTTATTAATAAGGCTTTTTTTAATGCATCATAACAAGCCTGATTTACCAATAAATCTTGAGCTTGCAATATTATATAACCACCATTAGCTTTATGAAGTGCACCAGGTCTTAACATTGTAAAGTCTGTTTTTAGCATACCATATTGATTTTCATATTCTAATTTACCAAATAAGTTATGATATGCATAGTTAGAATCCATTATAACAGGAGCACCCTCTAAATTACTATTGTCAATAAATAGATTTATTCTGTAATTTAACCAAGGCTTTACAGCATCTGGTTTTGGAGATTGTGGACCAAAAGGAGTCTGAGCTTCTTCAATTATAAATGCAGGTATATTTTTTAATATATCTTTTTTAATATCATCTAAAAATGTAACAATTTTAGTATATTTTTTATATTTATTACGAATAGGGTTAATATAAGTATTTATAGTTAACAATGCTATGTTAGATTGCCATTCTTCTACTTTTTGGTCTGCTTCGCGTTCAATATTTTTTAGTTGACCAATAACTTGCATTATTTGTGTTTGAACTATTTCAGAATTTGCCTCAAATTTTTGTTTAATAGTATCATCTAATTTTTCAAAATCATCTTCGTCAATGACTTTTCCTTCTAAAATTGGAAGCATATAAATTCCATTAGGTGCAGCTTTGATTTGAAAATCTAATTTCATAGTTTCTTTATTTAAGTGTTCCAAAATCTTTTCACGTTTTTCTTGGAATTTTTGCTTAATAGATTTTTTCTCTTTTTCAAAATCGTCGTTATTAAATGTTCTTTTTAAAGATTTTTTTACATCTTCAACGAGTAATTCCATTATTTGTTTAAACTCTTTTCCTTGTCCTGCAGGAAGAGAAACAGCTATTGGTTCATTTGGTTCATTAAAATTATATATATAACACCAGTCATTAGGAGTTTTAGCTTTATGAGCAATTTCGGTAACATATTTTTTTGAATACATTGTTTTTCCCACACCACTAGGACCTTCAATATATAAATTGTAACCTTTAGAAGTAACTTTTAATCCAAATTCTAATGCTGCAATTCCACGTTCCTGGCCATAGATAAGACCTTCATTATCAAGTTCTTCAGTAGTTTCAAAGTTAAAACTGTTTGGATTACAATTACTTCTTAAATCTTTGTAAGATAATTCATTTTTTCTCATTGGTATTCCTCTTTTCTTATAAATATAAAGTCATAATATAAGCATCATCTGTTCCATTATAATATTTTTTTCTTATACCCAAATTTTTAAAATTATATTTATTATAAAGCTGTTGGGCATAAACATTATTTATATTAACTTCTAAGGTTAAACAAGCTTTATTATTTTCTTTTGTTAAATTTATCAATTCTTCTAATAATTTACTGCCAATTCCCATATGCCTATAAGATTTTCTTACTACAATATTTGTAATATCTGCTGTATCAACAGAAAATAATACACCGGCAAAGCCAACAATTTTTTCTGACATATATGCTACAATATACTTAGAAGAGGAGTTATTAAGTTCACTCTCTAAAATACTTATTTTCCAGGTGTTTGGAAATTCTGTATCATATATATTTTCAATTTTTTTAAAATCAGATAAATACATATCTTTAATGTTTAATGGTTCCATTACCTAACATCCTTTCAGCTTGTGATTTTCGCAAATACATAACAGAAAGTAAGTCAGCAGTAGTAGTTTCTCCTAAAAGAAATTTTTTATATCCACATATTCCAATATTTTTGCTATAAATTGTATCATCATAGATATCAGTTTGACTAAATAAATCTTGATGCCTATTATATCCATCTCCAACGAATTTTAGATTATTATAATTTGCAAAAATAGGTAATAAATTATTTATATCATTAGCCATATAATCAGAAATCAAGTTGTGATTATTATCATATATGGCACAATATACTTGATTATTTCTAGCATCTATTAAAGAACATATATGTTCTGCATTTTGTATATTATAGCTAAGTGCATCTAATGAAGAGCATGCTATAACTGGAATATTTTGAACTTCGGCAAATGCTTTAACAGTAGCAATTCCTATACGAAGTCCCGTAAAAGAACCAGGACCATTATCACATGAAATCAAATTAACATCTTTAAGAGAGAGATTTGTAGAATTAAATAATTCATCAATTAAGGGCATTAATTTTTCAGAATGTGTTTTTTCATTTTTTATATTTAATTCTTTGATACATTTATCATTTTCTAAAAGGGAAACTGAACAAGTATCACTAGATGTTGAAATGGCTAAATTTATCATCAAAATCTCCTTTAAATTCTATATTAATATATCTGATATTTGAATTATTACTATCTTTAGAAATGTCTATTTTAATATATTTTGGCAATATTTCTTCAATTAAATTTCCCCATTCTATTATGGAAATTCCTTTATCAAAATATTCTGTTCCACCAATTGCATAAAATTCATCTATATCAGCCAATCTATAAACATCAAAGTGAAATATATTTATAGTGTCTTTTGAATATTCATTAACAATTGTGAATGTTGGACTAGAAATTTCATTTTCTAATCCCCAAAAAGATAAAAAACCTTCTGTAAATTTTGTTTTTCCACTGCCTAACTCTCCAGTAAGAATAATAACATCTCCTTTGGATACTTTTGCTGCTAGACTTTTGGCTATATCTTTAGTTTCATTCTCACTATTTGAAACAAATTTTAACATGATTTCACCTGTACATATTTTATATTAGAATGGTCAATTTGTAAAGGAAAAAACTAAAAAAATATAAAAAAATATAGAATTTTATAAACTATAAATTACTCTTGACTTAAATGTTATAATATAAGACAAAGGAGATTTTATGATGAGAGAATATATAACTGTAATTGGAGGAGGATTAGCAGGTTGTGAAGCTGCTTATCAAATTGCAAAAAGAGGAATAAAAGTAAAATTATATGAGATGAAACCGAAAAAATATTCACCAGCACACTCAAATCAAAATTTAGCAGAAATTGTTTGTAGTAATTCTTTTAAATCCAATAACTTAACTAATGCATGTGGACTTTTAAAAGAAGAACTTAGAAGATTAGATTCTTTATTAATAAAAATAGCAGATAAAACTGCAGTTCCAGCTGGACAAGCTTTAGCAATTGATAGAGAAACATTTTCAAAATTGGTTACAATAGAAATTGAAGAAAATCCTAACATTGAAATTATAAGAAATGAGGTAACAAAGCTAGATGATGAAGGCATAACAATTATAGCAACAGGACCACTTACTTCAGAAAATTTAACAAAAGAAATTATGAAATTAACAAATAATAATAATTTATATTTTTATGATGCAGCAGCACCTATTATAGAGAAAAACAGTATAGATTTTGATATAGCATTTTATGGAGACAGATATGGGAAACAAGGTGATAATAGCTACATTAATTTACCGATGAATAAAGAAGAATATGAAAATTTTTATAATGAACTAATAAATGCTGAAATAGTAACTTTACACGAGTTTGAAAAAAGAGAAATATTTGAAGGTTGTATGCCAATAGAAATAATGGCAAAAAGGGGAATAGATACAATAAGGTTTGGACCATTAAAACCTGTGGGATTTATAGATCCAAGAACAAATCAAAGACCATATGCATTAGTACAATTAAGACAAGATAATGAGCAAGGAACATTATATAATATGGTAGGTTTTCAAACAAACTTAAAATTTGGAGAACAAAAAAGAGTCTTTTCAATGATTCCGGGATTAAAAAATGCAGAATTTGCAAGATATGGTGTAATGCATAGAAATACATTTATAAATTCACCTAAATTATTAACAGAAAAATATAATTTACGAGAAAATGAAAATATATTTTTTGCAGGACAAATATCTGGAGTAGAAGGATATGTAGAATCAATTGCATCTGGATTAGTTGCAGGAATAAATGCAGTAGCAAAAATAAAAAATGAAAAAGAAGTGATTTTTCCGGAGCAGACAGTAATTGGAGCTTTATCAAAATATATATCAACAGAAAATGAAAAATTCCAGCCTATGAATGCAAATTTTGGAATACTTCCTGCATTGGAAACAAAAATAAAAGACAAATGGAAAAGATATGAAATCTTAAGTGAAAAATCTCTGGAAAATCTAGAAAAAGTCATTAAAATGTTTACAAAATAGCAAAAATGTGATAAAATATTTTAGTATTTGCCGGTAGGCGATACAATATATTACGATTGGGGATACAGACAATGAGTAACAATCGGAACTCGTGCAAGAAACTTGAGCAACAGCTCAGGGAAAAGAAAAAACACGGACAGCAGAGCACGGTGAGAGTGCTGACAGAAGAGCAAGTCTCCTATGTGGCATATGTTTTGCACTTCCCGGTAAAACCTTTTTTGTATATCATTACAACGAAGCGGTTAACTGGGACAAGGGACAACTATCTGCTTAGGCAGATAAACAGTGCTTTCTGCCACGGCAAAAGGAAGCTCTACAAAAAGCTTTCACGCAAGGACATTGCTATTCTGGTAAGGCATGACATTGAGTTTAAGCCGTTCAAGTATACCATTATACTTGCTCCTGAAATGAACTTTGAGGACTAAGGAACGGTAACCCCAGCAAAAAGGATGACTCCAACAGGAGTCATCCGCTTTTTAATATAGTTTTATAATGCAATGCAATGCATTAGTATTTTTATCTTTTATAGTAATAGTATATTCGTTATTATCAAAACTATAACAATATAATTCTAAAACATCTCCCAATTTAGCTTCACTTTTATACATTATTTCAATATCAGAAAAATCAGAAGAAATATTATCTGGTATAGCTTCATAAGCTAAATCTAAATAATTTAGGTTATTCATATGATGATTAGTATCTAAATCCCTACGTAATACCGTATAATCCTTAACAAATACTGAATTTTCAGGTTCTAAGAACTTTTCTTTCATAGGCTCGTCAAAAACCTTTTTATCTATTATATGATAACGATCTAAAAGTTCAGGTGTTATCTTTGCAAATGTTTTATTAAAAATATCTAAAGGAAGCCATTTAGATGTTGCAATTGCAACTAAATTGTTATTTTCATCAGTTATTTCAAAATCCCTGTAAAAACTCAAATGCTTTTGACCACTAGACCAAGTTTTTACCATGACAGGGGTATTCCAATGTGGTCTAGAAAAAACGCGAACTTTCCAATTTAAAAGAATCCATGCAATTCCAATTTCATCTTGATTAGATACACTAGAGCCACAACTATCTGAATGAAGACAAGCAATTTCTTGTAAAAATCTTAAAATTCCTTTATTAGAAAGTTCATTAACTTCACTGATATCTGACATTGTTATTTCAAATTTTTTAGAAAAAATTCCGTCCATAAAATCTCCTCTTTCGCATAAAATATTATCACAGAATTTAAAAAAAAACAAGAAGTTGACAATTAAATAGTTTGCGATTACAATAGTTAGGGGAGAAAGAAGGCAGATATGGCAAAAATTTTAGATGGGATTAATAATCCAGAAGACTTAAAAAAATTAAACATACAAGAAAAAAAACAATTATCAGAAGAAATAAGGGAACTAATATTAGGAGTTGTTTCGAGAAATGGAGGACATTTAGCTTCTAATTTGGGTATAGTTGAATTAACAATAGCACTTCATTCAGTTTTTAATACTCCAGAGGACAAAATTATATGGGATGTTGGACATCAATGCTATGTTCATAAAATATTAACAGGCAGAAAAGATAAATTTGATACTATTAGAAAATTTGGTGGGATAGCTGGATTCCCCAAAATTTCAGAATCAGAGTATGATAGTTTTAACACAGGACATAGTAGTACATCTATTTCTGTTGCAACAGGAATGGCACGAGCTAGAGACATTTTAAAACAAGAACATGAAGTGATAGCAGTAATTGGTGATGGTTCATTAACAGGTGGAATGGCATTAGAAGCTTTAAATGATGCAGCAACTACAAAAACAAATTTAAAAGTAATACTAAATGATAATGAAATGAGCATTTCTAAAAATGTTGGTGGAATTCCATTATACTTAAGTAAAATAAGAACAAGAAGAGGATATACAAGTTCTAATAAAAAGGTTAAAGAATTCACTAATAAAATTCCAATAATCGGAAAACCTATTGTAAAAATAGCACATTATACAAAACAAGTTATAAAAAGGGCAGTTATTCATAATATGTATTTCGAAGATATAGGCTTTACATATTTAGGACCAGTAAATGGACATAATATAGAGGACTTAGAAAAAATAATGAAATATAGCAAGGAAATAAAAGGACCAGTCCTTATACATGTTGTTACAAAAAAAGGTAAAGGATATGAAATAGCTGAAAAAAATCCAGATAAATTTCATGGGGTATCAAGTTTTAATATAGAAACAGGAGAACCTACAAAACAAAAAGAAAAAGACTATTCAAAAGCATTTGGCGATTCTTTAATTAGACTGGCTCAAAAAGATGAAAAAATAGTTGCAGTAACAGCCGCGATGAAAGATGGCACAGGACTTAAGGAATATGCAAATAAATTTCCAGACAGATTTTTTGATGTGGGAATTGCAGAACAACATGCAATTGGATTAATTGCAGGAATGGCAAAAGCAGGATTAAAGCCAGTATTTCCAATTTATTCATCATTCTTACAAAGAGGATATGATCAAGTTATACATGATATAGCAATTGCTAAAATACCAGTTACAATTTGTATTGATAGAGCAGGAATAGTAGGAAATGACGGAGAAACGCATCAAGGTATATTTGATTTATCATTTTTATCTTCAATTCCAAATATAGTTGTTATGGCACCAAAGAATTTTGAAGAACTTGATAAAATGTTAGAATTTGCGGTAAATGAAAATAAACCAGTATTTATAAGATATCCTCGAGGAGGAGAAAATTATAAATTTGACCATGTTGAAAAAATAGAAATAGGTAAATCAGAAATCATACAAGAAGGAAAAGATGTAACTATTATAGCAATAGGAAAAATGGTAGGAAGGGCAAAAGAAATAGCAGAATTATTACCAGAAAAAAGTATAGAGATAATAAATGCTAGATTTTTAAAACCACTAGATGAGAAAACAATTATAAAATCAATTGAAAAAACAAAAAATGTTATTACAATTGAAGACAATTTATTACACGGAGGACTAGGTACATCTGTTATAGAACTCATAAACAAAAGCAAAATAGAAAATGTTAAAGTGAAAACATATGGATATGATGACATATTTGTAGAACATGGGAAAGTAGAAGAACTAGAAGAAAAATATGGGATATCAGCACAAAAAATAGCAAAAGATATTTCTATTATTTAAATAAACCCCAGTATTGATATCAATACTGGGATTTAAAATTAGAAACAATTTAAGTCAACCATAAATTTATAGAAAATAAATTTTCCCATCTGATAATTGCTTTATTCGTGCCAATGAATAGATATCGTAACCTCTACTCTCTAATAATTTTCTTCCAGGTTGAAAAGATTTTTCTATTACTATTCCAATTCCAGAAACATTTGAGCCAAGAGCTTCAATTAATCTTATAGCACCACTAGCAGCTTCACCATTTGCAAGGAAATCATCAATTAATAAAATATTATCATCTTTTTGTAAATATTTTTTAGAAACTGTAAGCTCATAAGTTTCCCCCTTTGTAAACGACTTTACAGTAGTTTGCAGAATATCATTATTTAAAGTATTAGGTTTCTGCTTTTTTAAAAAAACTAAAGGCACATTTAAGTATAAAGCTGTCATTGTAGCAGGAGATATTCCAGAACTTTCTATTGTTACAACTTTTGTTATATTTTTACTATTAAAATATTTACCAAATTCTTCTCCAATTTCTTTCATTAAATTTACATCTACTTGATGATTTAAAAAACTATCTACTTTTAATATAGAATCAGATATAACTTTTCCTTCAGACAAAATTTTTTCTTTTAATTTCTCCATAATGGCATCTCCTAAAATAAAATATAAATACATTTTACTATAAGAAATAAAATTTGTATATGTTTTTTTATAATTATATGATAAAATAATAAAAAATGGAGGTAATGGTTTTGAAAGAAAATGAATTAATACTTATTTTAGATTTTGGCGGGCAATATAATCAACTAATTGCACGAAGAGTTAGAGAATGCAATGTATACTCAGAAGTAGTACCTTATGATATTTCAATTGAGAAAATAAGAGAAAGAAAACCAAAAGGAATAATTTTTACAGGAGGACCTGCAAGTGTGTATGGAGAAAATTCACCAAAATGTCCTAAAGAAATTTTTGAATTAGGAATTCCAATACTTGGCATCTGTTATGGAATGCAACTTATGGTACACTTGTTAGGAGGAAATGTAAAAAAAGCAGATAAGAGAGAATATGGAACAATAGATGTAGAAATTAATAACACATCACTATTATTCGAAACTTTTGAAAATAAAAACAAATTCTTAATGAGCCATACAGATTATGTGGAAAAAATACCAGAAGGATTTCAAAATATTGGACATACAGAAACATGCCCAAATGCAGCTATTGAGAATCAAGATAAAAAGTTATATGGAATACAATTTCACCCAGAAGTTAACAATTCTATAAATGGAACAGTAGTTATAAAAAATTTTCTATACAATATTTGTAAATGCACAGGAGACTGGACAATGACATCTTTTGTAGATGAATCAATTAAAACTTTGAAAGAAAAAATTAAAGATAAAAAAACTCTATGTGCTTTATCAGGTGGTGTAGATTCTTCTGTTGCTGCTATTCTATTAAACAGGGCAATAGGAAAAAATCTTATATGTATTTTTGTTGACCATGGACTTCTTCGTAAAAATGAAGCAGATGAAGTTGAAAGAGTATTTAAAGAAGAATATGATATAAATCTAATTAGAGTTAATGCAAAAGAAAGGTTTTTAGAAAAACTTTCAGGAGTTACAGAACCAGAAAAAAAGAGAAAGATTATAGGAGAAGAATTTATAAGAGTTTTTGAAGAAGAGTCAAGAAAAATAGGAGAAGTTGATTTCTTAGTACAAGGAACAATATATCCAGATGTTATAGAAAGTGGATTAGGCAAAAGTTCTGTTATAAAAAGCCATCACAATGTAGGTGGTCTGCCAGAACATGTGAACTTTAAACAAATAATTGAACCTCTTAGAAGCTTATTTAAAGATGAAGTAAGAAAAACCGGACTAGAACTAGGCATGCCAGAAAATTTAGTATTTAGACAACCATTTCCAGGCCCAGGACTAGCAATAAGAATTATAGGAGAAGTAACAGATAAAAAATTAGAAATATTAAAAGAAGCAGACAGTATTTTCAGAGAAGAAATTGCAAATCATGGCTTACACAAAAGTATAAATCAATACTTTGCAATTCTAACAAATCTAAAAACAGTTGGAGTTATGGGGGATGAAAGAACATATGACTATACAATAGCACTACGAGCTGTTGAAACAACAGATTTTATGACAGGTATTTGGAGCAAAATCCCATATGAAATATTAGAAAAAGTATCTAGTAGAATTGTAAATGAAGTACCAAATGTAAATAGAGTAGTCTATGATATTACAAGCAAACCACCTGCTACTATTGAATGGGAATAAAGCAAAAGTATATTAAAAAAATGTAAAAATTTTGCGAATAAAATTGAAAAAAATAAACATATATATTATAATGAAAACATGAAAAACAAAAGAATAAGGGGGGTGAAAAGTGTGGAAGATAAAAAAACAGTAAAAGTTAGTTTAGGAGTAGCAATCTGTATAGTTGTAATAATTGCTTTATTAGTTATTATAGGAATAATATATGCTTACTATATAAAAGACACTGATACATCTAACGAGGTGGCAAATAGTCCAAATACTGTTATACAGGATGAAGAAGAAAATACATACAATGAAGAAGACGCATATGAAAAATATAAAGATTTATATTGGTTATTTGGAGATGATGAATATAATACTGAAATAGAATTTTTGGGTAGCAAAATAGTAGTTGAAGATGGAGTTGCTTTTCTAGAGGAGGATGGCACTAAGAAAAAAATAGAAACAATTGAAGGAAAAGTAAAATACATAACAATGCAGGTGGAGCAGACATTAGAAAGCGTTTATGCACTAACAGATGATGGAAAAATTTGGATGAGCGTATGTAGTGAGACAAGAGAAAAATCAGATGGCTTTAATGACATATTTGAAAACATTAACATTCAAGGTAGAGTAATTAACATGACAAATGGGGATGCTGCAACAAGAATAACTGAACCACCATATTTTTTACTATCAACAGGAGAATTAATTAATGCAGAAGGAAGTAGCTATGAAGAACTTGAAGGAAACTTTAAAGAAAGTTTTGGAAGTATTGAAGGATATATATTTATAAGTCAAGATAATAAAATAGCATATTATAATGATGTTACAAGAAAATATGTTACAATAAAAGATGAAAATGGTAATGATGTTATAATCAAGGAAGGATTTACTCAAACAAGTACAAGCGCTAATGATTTAGCAGAAATGCGGCGTAGGTACGAGAATATTTATTGTAACAAAGAACGAGGAATTATTATATTTTGATGGTTATAGAAATGTTATAGCAAAGCCATACGAAAAAGCTATAAACAAAACAGTTACAGAAGTAGTGGAAGAGAAGCAAAAAACAAATATTGGAACTAGAAAAAATGTAAGAGTAATGTTTCAAGACGGAACGAATCTATTATTAGTAGATGCTCGCAAAGATTTCCCTGAATAAAAGTATATTTTATAGACAAAGGCGGGAGCAAAATAACAAATGCTTCTGCCTTTGGCAGTTTTTTATTGTATAGGAAAAATGGGCTTTTATCTTAGCTTTATATAAGATTTTTCCGTATACAACAAGAAAAGTAACATATAAAAGACCCGCTTTATATTTGCTAATGTGGCTTTCAACTTTTCTTACATTTAACTCTAAATGGCAACAATTAAGCTAATCCACTATGAAAAAAATGCAAAAATATCTTTACATTTGGCAAAATGTGATATATAATGTACGAGTAATTTTATATAAAGGAAGGAAGGAAAATTTTATGAGCAAAAAGTATGTATACCTTTTTAAAGAGGGAAATGCAAATATGCGTGAATTACTAGGTGGAAAAGGTGCTAACTTGGCAGAAATGACAAACTTAGGTTTACCAATACCACAAGGATTTACAGTATCAACAGAAGCTTGTACAGAATACTACAATGATGGTAAAAAAATCAATGCTGAAATTCAAGAGCAAATATTTACCGCATTAAAGAAATTAGAAGAAATCCAAGGAAAAAAATTTGGAGATAACAATGATCCATTATTAGTATCAGTAAGAAGTGGTGCTAGAGCATCAATGCCTGGTATGATGGATACAATATTAAACTTAGGTTTGAATGATGTTGCAGTTGAAGGATTTGCAGCAAAAACAGGAAATCCAAGATTCGCATATGATTCATATAGAAGATTTATACAAATGTATTCAGATGTTGTTATGGAAGTTCCAAAATCATTCTTTGAAAAAATTATAGATGAATTAAAAGAAGAAAAGAAAGTTCATTATGATACAGACTTAACAACAGAAGACTTAAAAGAATTAGTAAAAAGATTCAAAGCTGTTTATAAAGAAAATATGAATGGTGAAGAATTTCCACAAGACCCAACAGAACAATTAATGGGTGCGGTTAAAGCTGTATTTAGAAGTTGGGACAACCCAAGAGCTATAGTTTACAGAAGAATGAATGATATACCAGGAGACTGGGGAACAGCTGTAAACGTACAAGCAATGGTATTTGGAAACATGGGAGAAACTTCAGGAACAGGTGTTGCATTTACAAGAAACCCATCAACAGGTGAAAAAGGAATATTTGGTGAATACTTAATTAATGCACAAGGAGAAGACGTTGTTGCAGGTGTTAGAACTCCTCAACCAATTTCAAAACTAGCAGAAGATTTACCAGAATGTTATAAAGAATTCATGGAAATTGCAAACAAACTTGAAAATCATTACAAAGACATGCAAGATATGGAATTCACAATTCAAGAAGGAAAATTATATTTCCTACAAACAAGAAATGGAAAAAGAACAGCTCCAGCAGCAATTAAAATCGCATGTGATTTAGTTGATGAAGGAATGATAGATGAAAAAGAAGCTGTTTTAAGAATAGATGCTAAATCATTAGACCAGTTATTACACCCAACATTTGATAAAGATAGCTTAAAAGCAGGAGAAGTAATTGGAGAAGCATTACCAGCATCACCAGGAGCTGCTGCAGGTAAAGTAGTATTTACAGCAGAAGAAGCTAAAGAATTAGGTAAAGGTGGAAAAGGCGAAAGAGTTATATTAGTTCGTCTAGAAACAACACCAGAAGATATCGAAGGAATGGTTGCAGCACAAGGTATTTTAACAGTACGTGGAGGTATGACATCACATGCAGCTGTTGTTGCACGTGGTATGGGTACATGCTGTGTATCTGGATGTGGAGATATCAAAATGAATGAAGAAGCTAAAGAATTTGAGCTTGGTGGATACAAATTCCATGAAGGAGATTATATTTCTTTAGATGGTACAACAGGAAAAATCTATAAAGGAGATATAAAAACAGTTGAAGCATCAGTTAGTGGAAACTTTGGAAGAATAATGGGCTGGGCAGATAAATATAGAACATTAAAAGTTCGTACAAATGCTGATAACCCAAGAGACACAAAAAATGCTGTACATCTTGGAGCAGAAGGTATAGGACTTTGCCGTACAGAGCATATGTTCTTTGAAGAAGACAGAATACCAAAAATAAGAAAAATGATATTATCTGAAACAGTTGAAGCTCGTGAAGCAGCTTTAAATGAATTAATACCATTCCAAAAAGGTGACTTCAAAGCTATGTACAAAGAGCTAAAAGGTCTACCAATGACAGTTCGTTATTTAGACCCACCTCTACATGAATTCTTACCAACAGAGGAAGAAGACATCAAAGCATTAGCTAAAGAAATGGGAGTTACAGTAGAACATCTAAAAGAAAAATGTACAGAATTACATGAATTCAACCCAATGATGGGACACAGAGGATGCCGTTTAGCAGTAACATATCCAGAAATAGCAAAAATGCAAACAAGAGCATTAATGGAAGCTGCAATTGAAGTTAAAGAAGAAGATGGATGCGATATAGTTCCAGAAATAATGATTCCTTTAGTAGGAGAAAAGAAAGAATTAAAATTCGTAAAAGATATAGTAGTAGAAGTTGCAGAACAAGTTAAAAAGGAAAAAGGTTCAGATATAAAATATCATATCGGAACAATGATTGAAATTCCAAGAGCTGCATTATTAGCAGATGAAATTGCAGAAGAAGCAGAATTCTTCTCATTCGGAACAAACGACTTAACACAAATGACATTTGGATTTAGTCGTGATGATGCAGGAAAATTCTTAGATGCATACTACAAAACAAAAATTTATGAGTCAGACCCATTTGCAAGATTAGATCAAAATGGTGTAGGACAATTAGTAAAAATGGCTGTAGAAAAAGGAAGAACAACAAGACCTGATATTAAATTAGGAATATGTGGAGAGCATGGTGGAGAACCATCAAGTGTTGAATTCTGCCATAATGTAGGATTAACATATGTATCATGTTCACCATTTAGAGTGCCAATCGCAAGATTAGCAGCAGCACAAGCAGCAATCAAAAATCCAAGAGCATAATTAATCTATAAAAATAGTCGAACTTTAAAAGTTCGACTATTTAACATTGACTTTTTGACCATTAGAGATGTATTTTCTAATACGTTTTTAGCGACACGCCACTCTGTGGTCATTCATCTTCTATAATTATTATACAAAAATATTTTTTAAAAGGAGAAAACATATATGAGTAAAGTAGTATGGAAATCAGGGACTTTTGTTTATCCAATTCCAGCAGTAATGGTAACTTGCGGAGACATGGAAAAATCAAATATTATAACAGTTGCATGGACAGGAATATTAAATACAGACCCAGCAATGGTATATATTTCAGTAAGACCACAAAGATTTTCAAATAAAATAATAAGAGAAACTGGAGAATTTGCAATAAATTTAACTAATTCAGAATTAGCATATGCAACAGACTGGTGTGGAGTTAAAACAGGAGCAAAAGTTGATAAATTTAAAGAAATGAATTTAACAAAAGAAAAATTAAAATTTATAAAGGCTCCAGGAATAAAAGAAAGCCCTGTAACAATTGAATGTAAAGTAAAAGAAATAAAAAATTTAGGTTCACATGATTTATTTATAGCAGAAGTATTATCAATAGATGCAGACGAAAAATATATAGACGAAAAAGGCGCATTTGATATTTCAAAATGCAACTTAATAGCATATGCAAATGGAAGATATTTCGAACTTGGCAAACAGAAAGGAACATTTGGCTATTCAGTTAAGAAAAAATAATGTATCAAATGTGCAATATAAAAGTCAAAAAGTGTTGATTTTCTCGGAAAATAATGGTACAATTAAAATGCATGAAAATTCGACAAAAATCTATTTTTAGGAGGAATATCATGAAAGATATTAAAATTTTCGCTTGTAATTCAGCAGAAGAATTTACACAGGAAATATGTGATACCTTAGGTTTACCATTAGGAAAAAAGGAATCTTTTAAATTTGCTAATGATAATAATTTTGTACAATTATTAGAAACAGTAAGAGATCAGGATGTATTTATAGTACAAACAACAAAACCACCAGTAAACGAAAGAGTTATGGAACTACTAATAACAATAGAAGCAGTAAGAAGAGCATCAGCTAAAAGAATTACAGTAGTATTACCATATTTTATGTATTCAAGGTCAGATAAAAAAGACCAACCACGCATACCAGTAACTGCAAAATTAATGGCAACATTACTAGAAGCAGCAGGGGCGGACAGAATAATAACTTGTGACTTGCATAATCCTGCAATACAGGCATATTTTGATATTAATTGTGATAGGCTAACTGCAAAACACTTATTAGAAAGATATTTTAAAAATAAAAACTTAAAAGATATAGTAGTAGTAGCAACAGATGCAGGAAGCTCAAAAAAAGCATATAAATATTCACACTTTTTTGATTGTCCATTAGCATTAATTGATAAAAGAAGAGAAGGCAATAATGATAGTGCAACTGCTACTAATATAATAGGAGATATTAAAGGAAAAACTGCTTTGATTTTTGATGATGAAGTTAGTACAGCTGGCACACTAGTAGAAGCAGCAAATATACTAAAAGAAAATGGTGCTAAAGAAATATATGCAGGTGCAGCACATGGAGTTTTAGTAGGCCCTGCAATAGAAAGAATAAAGAATTCACCAATAAAGGAATTAGTTGTAACAAATACAATTCCAATTGAGCCAGAAAAAATGATTGATAAAATAAAAGTAGTATCAATAGCACCATTATTTGCGGAAGCAATAAAAAGATTAAATGAATCTAAACCATTAGGAGATTTATTTGAATATGATAAATAAATTTAATTTTTTAAACAGAGTAATTTAAATTACTCTGTTTTTTTGTTACTATAAAGCCAATTTAAGAAGGAGTCAATCTGCAAAGCAGATTAGTGGTTTTAAAATATTAACTTAAAAAATATGTTAGTATAAAAAGCATTCACTTGGTAAAAATATGGTTATAAATACATATTTTTAGGAGTTGATATTTATTGTGAAGTATAAAAAAAATAAATTTATAAGAATAAAAGGATTTCTTCTAAATAAAGAACAAATACAGCAGTATATGCGCAAAATAGCAGTAGAATATGATGTAAAAGAAAAAACACCAAATTCAACATATCCAATTCCAAGATTAAATGAAAACTTTAAATTTATAGAAAAAACATATAATTTATTAAATGACCATATAAAAAAGAACATTAATATTTATTCTGCAGGAGAATGGCTTTTAGATAATTTTTATATTATAGAAGAAACTGTAAAAAGAATTTCATTTAATTTAAATATAAAAGAATATAAAAAATTTTGTAGTATAACAAATGGAATATATAAAGATTTTGCAAGAATATACGTATTAGCATCAGAAATTGTTGCTTCAACAGACTGTAAAATAGATGAAGAAGTTTTGAAATTGAGTTTACTTGCATATGAAAGCGAAAAAAGTTTGAATATGGAGGAAATATGGAATTTTCCGGTATTTCTGGACATTGCTATAATTGAAAATATTAGAAAAATATGTGAAAAAATATATATCAATCAGATTCAGAAAGAAAAAGTAGAAAATATAATAGAAAGATTAGTAGATAAAAAAGACACAAGTAAACAAAACTATAGATTATCCAGAGAAGAAAATAATATGTATAAAAACACAAGATATTCATTTATAGAATATATGTCATATAAACTTAAAAAATATGGAAAACAAGGAATTCCATATTTAGATGTATTAGAGCAAGAAGTAAATAAAACAGGAATAACAGTGTCAGAAGCAATAAAAAAAGAACATTTTGATATGGCAATACAAAAAGTTTCTATGGGTAACAGTATAACAAGCTTAAGAGAAATTGCAAGAATAAGTTTTTTAAATCTATTTGAAGAAATTAATGGAATAGAAGAAATTTTAAAAAAAGATCCTGCAAATATTTATTCTAATATGGATTATAAAACAAAAGAATATTATAGAAATATAATAAAAGAACTGTCAGATAAAACAAAGATGTCTGAAATGTATATAGCAAGAAAAGTTTTAGAACTTTCTCAAAATGCTAGAAAAGATATAAAAAGACATATTGGATATTATTTAATTTCTGATGGAATAGATATATTAAAACATGAATTAGGAATTAAAGTGAAAAAAAGAAAAAACAAAGCAAAAACATATATATCATCAATTTTTATAATTACAATAATTTTTACAATTTTATTTGGAATATTTATATATTATCAAACTAATTTATGGTTAGCAATTCTTTTAGCAATTCTAGCAATTATACCAATTTCAGAAATCTATATACAAATATTAAATTATATTTTAGGAAAATTTGTAAAACCAAAATTATTACCCAAATTAGATTTTACGAATGGAATTCCCAAAGAATGTAGTACAATGGTAGTAATACCAACAATAATAAATAGTAGAAACAAAGTTAAAGAGCTATTTAAAAAGTTAGAAGTATATTATTTAGCAAATAAAAGTGAAAATTTATATTTTACATTACTAGGAGACTGTACATCCTCAAATAATGAAGAAGAAGATTTTGATAATGAAGTAATAGAATCCGGAATTGAAGAAGTAAAAAAATTGAACACTAAATATGGTGAAGACAAATTTAATTTTTTATATAGAAAAAGAACATGGAATTCTGGAGAACACTGTTATTTAGGCTGGGAAAGAAAAAGAGGATTATTATGCGAATTTAATGATTATCTAGTAACTGGAACTAACAAATTTAAAACAAATACAATAAAGAAAAAAATAGAAATAAAATATATTATAACTCTAGATGCAGATACAAACCTTGTTTTAGAAACGGCAAATAAATTAATTGGAACAATGGCACATATTTTAAATAGACCTGTATATGATGAAAAAAAGAATATTGTAGTAGGAGGACATGCACTAATACAACCACGAGTTGGTATTGATTTAATATCAAGTAGGAAAAGTCTATTTACAAAAATATATGCAGGAGTTGGTGGAACAGATTCATATGCAAATAGCATTTCAGATGTATATCAAGATAATTTTGATGAAGGAATATTTACTGGAAAAGGTATATATGATTTGCACTTATTTCATAAAATTTTGTGTAATGAGATACCAGAAAATAAAGTATTAAGCCATGATTTATTAGAAGGTAGTTATTTAAGATGTGGATTAGCAAGTGATATTTTTTTATTAGATGGAACACCTTTTAAATATAGTAGTTTTATGGCAAGACAACATAGATGGGTAAGAGGAGATTGGCAAATTTGTGGATGGCTAAAAAATACAATAACAATTAAAGATGGAACTAAAAAGCTTAATCCATTAAATAATTTATCAAAATTTAAAATATTTGATAATTTAAGACGAAGTTTAGTGCCAGTTTTAAGTATAGTACTAATTTTTATATCAATTTTAAATGGAATAATAACAAATAATTTTATTTGGAGTTTAAATGTACTTGCATTAATAGCATTTACAATGCCAACAATTTTAGATGTAATAAACTATATAATATTCAAGAAAAATGTTAATTCAGAATTTGTATCTGCACATAAAAATATGATTAAAGTAATAAGCGGAATAAAAGCAAGTATTTATAGAGGATTTTTGGAAATATCATTTTTACCATATAAAACATATATGATGATTAATGCAATTTCTAAAACTATATACAGATTAACAATTACAAAACAAAACTTATTAGAATGGATGACATCAGAAGAAGCAGAAAAACAAAGTAAAAATACGTTAGGTTCATATTATAAAAATATGATATCAAGTATTATTAGTGGAATAGTTTGCATAATAATAGGAATCATCTATTACAATATATATTTAATAGTTTTAGGTACTATATTTTTATTAGGGCCATTTTTGGCATATTATATAAGCCATGAATATAAACAAGTAAAAACTGTAAAACCTAAAGACAAAGAATATTTGTTAAATATTGGTAAAAAAACATGGCAATTTTTTGAGGATAATATAAATGAACTAAATAATTTTTTACCACCAGATAATTATCAAGAAGATAGAAAAGAAAAAATTGCATATAGAACATCTTCAACAAATATAGGATTAGGATTACTTACAGTTTGTTCTGCATATGATTTAAAATATATTGATTTAAATAAATGTATAGATTTATTATCAAAAATGTTGCAAACAATAAGTAAAATGCCAAAATGGGAAGGACATTTATACAATTGGTATAATACTAAAACATTAGAACCACTAATTCCAAGATATATTTCAACAGTAGATAGTGGTAATTTTGTGGGATATTTATATACTTTAAAACAGTTTTTAAATTCAGTAGAAAAAGATATAACAAAACCATTGATAGATATAATAGAAAAGTTAATAGAAGACACTAATTTTAGGATATTATATGATTATAAGAAAAAAATATTTTCAATAGGATTCAATGTAGAAGAAAATAAATTAACAGATTCATATTATGACCTATTAGCATCAGAAGCAAGACAAGCAAGTTTAGTCGCAATCGCAAAAAAAGAAGTGCCAATAAAGCATTGGTATAATCTAAGCAGAACATTGACAACTTTAAACAAATATAAAGGGCTTATCTCTTGGTCAGGAACCGCTTTTGAATATCTAATGCCAAATATTAACATAAACAGCTATGAAGGAAGCTTGTTAGATGAGTCGTGCAGATTTATGATTATGAGCCAAAAGGAATATGCAAAAAAACTAGGAATACCATGGGGAATTTCAGAAGCAGCATTTAATTTAAAAGATTTGAATAATAATTATCAATATAAAGCATTTGGAATACCATGGTTAGGCTTAAAAAGAGGCTTAGAGGAAGATATGGTTGTATCTCCATATTCAGTTTTTTTAAGTATGAAATACAATATAGAAGAAAGCATTAACAATTTAAAAAAATTAGAAAAAGAAAATATGTATAATAAATATGGATTTTACGAATCAATAGACTACACAATTTCTAGACTTAAATATGGAAATAGTTCAGAACCTGTAAAAACATACATGGCACATCATCAAGGTTTAATATTGTTATCAATAAATAACATTTTAAATGATGATATTTTGGTAAAAAGATTCAGCCAAAATCCTGAGATAGAGGCAATAGATATATTATTACAAGAAAGAATGCCAGAAAAAGCCATTATTACAAAAGAGAAAAAAGAAAAAATACAAAAATTAAAAATGAAGAATTATGAAAATTATATAGAAAAAGTATATACTAAAGTTAACAAGAATTTAAACAATTGTAATGTAATTTCAAATGGAAACTATACAATTTGCAATACAATTGAGGGCACAGGATTTAGTAAATATAATAATATTTTAATAAATAGATATAAAGAAACCGCAGATTATAAACAAGGAATAATCTTTTATATAAAAAACTTAAAAGATAAGCAAATGTGGACAAACATGCCTGATGAAAATAGTAAAATAACATTTGCACCAGATAAAACTATTTTTCAAAAAAGAAATGGAAATATAGACACTAAAACAAAAATTATAGTATCACCAGAAGAACCAGTAGAGATACGAAGGTTAGAACTAAAAAACATAGGTAATAACATAGAAACATTAGATATAACAAGCTTTTTTGAACCAGTATTATCAACAGACATACAAGATTATTCACATACTGCATTTAACAATCTATTCTTAGTATTCAAAAAACTTGAAGATGGAAGCATATTAATAAAAAGGAAAAAAAGAGGAGAAAAACAAAAAGACATTTTTTTAGGAGTTAACTTATATAGTGAGAGTGAAATAATTGGAGATATAGAATACGAAATTGATAAAGAAAAATTCATGGGCAATGGAAATTTTAAGTTTCCAGAAAGTATTAGTAATTCGAAACCATTTTCTCAAAAAATAGGGTTAGTTACAGACCCATGTATTGCAATAAAAAAGACAATAAAAATAAATCCAAATGAAACTGTAAAAATAGATTTAATTATATGTATTTCATATGAAGAAGAACAAATAAATAGTTTATTACAAAATTACACTAATATAAACAATATAGAGAAAACTTTTGAATTATCAAAAGCACAAACAGAAACCGAAAACATATATTTAGGACTTACAGGTAAAGACATTGAAACTTATCAAAAAATGCTGTCATATTTAATATTCCAAAATCCAATGAAAAAGGATATATTAAAAAAATTACCAGAAAGGACATATGCACAAAGTGAGTTATGGAAATTTGGAATTTCAGGCGATTTACCCATATTATTAATCAGAATAAAAGATATAAATGATATTGATTTAATAGGTGAATGCTTAAAAGCATTAGAATTTGTTAGAGCTAAAAATGTAAAAATAGATATGGTAATTTTAAATGAGGAAAAAAATTCATATGAAAATTATATGAAATTTGAAATAGAGGATATAATTCAAAATAAGCAATTATCATATTTAAAAAATGTATTTGGTGGAATTTTTATAATAAATAAAAAGGAAATATCTCCTAAAGATGTAGATTTATTAAGATTTAGAGCAAATTTAGAATTAGATGCAAGTTTAGGAAGTATACAAATGCAGATAGAAGATTTAGAAGAAGAATATGCAAGAACAACAAAAACAATATTAGAAAAAGCAAAAGAAATCGTATTTATAGAAAACAAAAATGAAACACTTTTATTAGATGAATACAATAATCTTAAATACTATAATGATTATGGAGGTTTTACAGACAATGGCTTGGAATACAAAATAAAATTAAGTAAAGAAAATAAACTTCCAACAGCATGGAGTATGATTTTAGCTAATCCGAAATTTGGAACAGTAATTACTCAAAATCTAGGAGGATTTACTTGGGACAGAAATAGTAGACTGAATAGAATAAGTGCATGGAATAATAGTCCAAATGTGGATATACCATCAGAGATAATATATATAAAAGATAAAGAAACAAGAGAATTTTGGAGTTTATCTGAAAATATTAATCAGAAAAATCAAGAGTATTATATAACATATGGGTTTGGCTATGTTTCAATGAAACTAATGAAAGATGAAATTTTACACGAATTAGAAACTTTTGTTGCAAAGGAAGACAGCATAAAAATTAACATATTAAAATTAACAAACACATCTGCAGAAAAGAAAAAATTAAAACTATTATATTATATAAAACCAATCCTAGGAGAAGATGAAATAAAAACATCTGGATATATTAAAGTAAATAAAGAAAATAATATTGTAACCGCACAAAATCTTTATACAGATGATTTTAGAGGCAGAATAGTTTATTGTAGCAGTAATGAAACAATAAAGTCATTTACAGGAAGTAAATTAGAATTCATCGGAAAAAGAGATATAGATAACCCGCAAGGAATTAACTTATCAGAATTAGGAAATCAAACAGGTTTGGGAGAAAGCTCGTGTATTGCCATAGATATAGATATTGAATTAGAAGCATATGAAAATAAAGAAATAGTATTACTTTTAGGAGAAGAAGGAAACATATTAGATGCAAAAAACATGTCATATAAGTATTCAAAAGTTGCAAATTGTAGGGCTGAATTAAATGAAGTAAAAAGATATTGGTATGAGTTGCTAACAAGAATACAGGTAAAAACTCCATTAGAATCAATGAATATAATGCTTAATGGATGGGCAATTTATCAAACAATAACATCAAGACTTTGGGCAAGAAGCGGATATTACCAATCAGGAGGGGCAATTGGATTTAGAGACCAATTACAAGATACTTTAGGAATAAAATATATCGAAACAGATTTAATGAAAGAACAAATAATTAAACAAGCAAGTCATCAATTCATAGAAGGAGATGTTGAGCATTGGTGGCATGAGGAAACAAACAGAGGAATAAGAACAAGATTTTCTGATGATTTATTATGGCTTGTTTATATAGTATCAGAATATATAGCATATAGTGGAGATTATAATATTTTAGATGAGGTAACACCATATTTAAAAGGAGAGCCTTTAGAAGAAAATATTGATGAAAAATACAATATCTATTTACCATCAGAAGTAACAGGAACAATATATGAACATTGCATAAAAGCAATAGAAAAATCCTTAAATTTTGGCGAAAATGGACTGCCTAAAATAGGTTCAGGAGACTGGAATGATGGATTAAATACAGTAGGCAACAAAAATAAAGGAGAAAGTATTTGGTTAGGATTTTTCATATATGATATTTTAGAAAAATTTATACCAATTATAGAAAAAGTAGGAGATTCAGAAAAAGTAGATAAATATAGAGAAATACAAAACAAATTAAAAAAATCGTTAAATAGTAGTGGTTGGGATGGAAGATGGTTTAAAAGAGCATATACAGATGAAGGAGAACCATTAGGTAGTATAGAAAATGAAGAATGTAGAATAGATAGCATATCACAAAGTTGGGGAGTAATTTCAGGAGCAGCTGATAATGATAAAAAATATATATCTTTAGAAAGTCTGGAAAATCATTTAATAGATAAAGAAACAGGAATTATCAAACTATTAGACCCACCTTTTGAAAAAACAAAAATAGAACCAGGATATATAAAATCATATCTGCCAGGAGTAAGAGAAAATGGAGGACAATACACACATGCAAGCTGTTGGGCAATTATGGCATTTGCCAAACTAGGACTTGGAGATAAAGCAGTTGAATATTATAGAATGATAAATCCAATAGAACATTCTAGAACTAAGGAAACAGCAATAAAATACAAAGTAGAACCATATGTAATTGCAGCAGATGTATATGGAGCGGAAAGTCTGGCAGGAAGAGGTGGTTGGACTTGGTATACAGGTTCAAGTAGTTGGTTTTATAAAGTAGGAATTGAAGAAATTTTGGGATTAAAAATAAGACAAGGCATATTAAAAATAGAACCGTGTATATCAAAAAATTGGAAAGAATATAGTATTAGATATAGGTACAAAAATAGTATATACAACATAAAAGTAAAAAATGAAAATGGAAAAAATACAGGAGTAGAAAAATTTATTGTAAATGGTCAAGAAATAGAAGAAAAGCAAATACGTTTAAATGGAGAAGATGGAAATTATGATATAGAAATTGAAATGTGATAAAAAATTATAATATTTCTAGTAAAAACATTGATAAAACTATTATTTTATGCAATAATAGTTTTATCAATGTATAAAGTAAAGGGTGATATTATGAGTCTAGAACTGAAAGATGTCTGCAAAACATTTGGAGAAAAAGAAGTAGTACATAAAATCAATTTAAAACTTGAAAAACCAGGAGTTTATGGCTTACTAGGTACTAATGGGGCAGGAAAAACAACAACAATAAGAATGATACTAGGAATTATAAAAAAGACTTCTGGAGAGATTAATTGGAATGGAAAAGAAGTAACAAGAGAAAATGTAAATTTTGGTTATTTACCAGAAGAAAGAGGAATTTATCCTAAAACAAAGATATATGAACAATTATTATATTTTGCTAACTTAAAAGGATTAAATAAAAGGGAAGCAACAAAATCAATCGACTATTGGTTAAAAAGATTAGAAGTTGAAGAATACAAGAATATGCAAGCAGAAAAATTATCAAAAGGAAATCAGCAAAAAATTCAGTTTATAACAGCAATACTACATGATCCAGAACTAATAGTATTAGATGAACCATTTAGTGGTTTAGATCCAATAAATACAGAAATATTAAAAAGTGTAATAAAAGAGTTAGTAGAAAAAGATAAGTATATAATAATGTCTAGTCATCAGATGGCATCTGTGGAAGAATTCTGTACAGACATTACAATTTTAGATAGAGGAAATACAGTAGTACAAGGAAATCTAGCTAAAATTAAAAATAGTTATAAGTCTGATAAAATAGAACTTGATGTAGAAAATGGAATTGAAGAAATAATAAAAAAGATGAATTTAAAAGTTCTGCAACAAAAAGAAGAAGAATACTTGTTAAAAATAGATGATGAAAATCAAGCACAAGAAATTTTAAAAGAATTAATTAATAGAAATTCTAAAATAAGAAAATTTGAAATGAAAAAACCTAGCTTAAATGAAATTTTTATCGAAAAGGTAGGTGAAGTACAATGAAAAATTTATGGACAGTAACAAAATTTACAATGAAAGATATGATAAAAAGAAAATCATTTATTATATCAACAATAATACTTTTAGTAATAATTGTAGTTGGTTTTAATATACCAAATATAATAAATAATTTTGCAGGTGAAGAGTTTAACGAAAAAATATTGGTAGTAGATTCAGAAAATATATTTGGAAATAGTAAAGAAATATTAAACCAAATGGAATTAGAATATTCATTTGAATTTACTTCAGAAGATTTAACACAAGAACAAATAAAAGAAAAAATAGATAATAAAGACATAGATACTTGTTTGAAATTTACAAATGAAAATGGAATTATAAAAATGGAATACATAGTTGAAAGTTCATCAATGACATTTGGGGAAGTTCCACAAAGCTTAATAATGGCTTTTCAAACATTATATAGCAATGAACAAATAATTAAGCTTGATATTTCACCAGAGGAATTGGCAGCAATATCACCACAATTTAATATAGAAATTATCGAAACAGATGAAAATGCAGCCAAGGGGAATGTAGTTATAATGATGTTAATTTCAGCAGTACTATTTTATGCGGTAGTTTTCTGTGCAGGACAAGTATCAACAGCAATAACAACAGAAAAAACATCTAAAATAATAGAAACATTAGTAACATCAACAAAACCAGCAACAATAGTATTAGGAAAAACATTAGGAATAGGAATAATAGGACTTTTACAAGTAATATTAATGATAGTAGTTGCAGGACTTTCAGCACATTTTTGCATGGACCAAGAAATACTAGAAACAATATTTGATTTATCAAACATTACAATTAAATTAGTATTTGTAGCTATAATATATTTCATATTAGGTTATGCATTATATTCATTAGCATATGCATTAACAGGGTCAACAGTAAGTAAACCAGAAGATGTTCAATCTGCAAATGGGCCAATAAGTTTTATAGCAGTAATAGGGTTCTATCTATCATATTTTTCAATGACAAACCCAAGCAGTAATTTAAACAAAATATCAGGAATTGTACCAATATCATCACCATTCAGTATGCCATTAAGAGTAATGATGGGAACAGCAACAACATCAGAACTGATAACATCAATAGCAGTACTAACAATAACAACAATATTAGTAGCAATAATATCAATAAAGATATACTCATCAGCAATACTAAACACAGGAAGCAAAAAAAGTATAATAAAAATATTAAAAGAAAGCAAGAAAAAGTAATAATTCCCAATTGGGGACGTATTTAAATTGGCATTTTCCCAATTTAAATACGTCCCCAGTTGTCCACATTGTCAAATTTTGTAATAATGTGTCGAACGATTTTCATTGAAAAATAAAATAAGTTATGATATAAATAAAATATTCTTAGCGAGTATTGGTCATGTTTCTGAATGACTAATTCTAAATAATTCTGCTAAAAGCAATTTAATTCAAATAAATTTATTTCTTAATAAATCCAAAACTTTAGGAGGAATTTTAATGATATCAATTGTAAAAAGCATGGCTTTGCATGGACTAGAAGGATATCTAGTAGATGTACAAGTTGATGTTTCTTCTGGATTGCCTTATTGGGAAGTAGTACGGCTTGCCTGATACTAGTGTAAGAGAGTCTAAAGAGAGAGTACGAACAGCAATAAAAAATTCTGGAATAGAATTCCAAAGTAAAAGAATCGTAGTCAACCTAGCTCCTGCAGATACTAAAAAAGAAGGCTCCAGTTATGATTTGCCAATCGCAATAGGAATATTAATTGCAATGGACGCGATTGAACCATGTGATTTAAATAAAACAGTTTTTATAGGAGAATTATCTTTAGATGGTAAAGTAAATAAAGTAAATGGAATATTGCCAATGTGCATAGAAGCAAAAAGATTAGGAATGACTAAAATAATAGTACCTATTGAAAATGCAAAAGAAGCAAGTATAGTAAATGGAATAGATGTAATACCAGCTACAAGTCTAATTCAAATAGTTAATTATTTAAGTAAAAAAGAAGAAATAGAAAAAATAAATATAGATGTAAAAGATATTTTTAAAGAAAATAATAAATATAAACTAGATTTTTCTGATGTAAAAGGTCAAGAAAATATTAAGAGAGCATTGGAAGTAGCAGCTGCTGGAGGGCATAATTGTTTATTAATTGGTAGTCCAGGTTCACGGAAAAACAATGCTTGCAAGGAGACTACCTTCAATACTTCCAGACTTGAGTTTTGAAGAAGCATTAGAAATAACTAAAATACATAGTATTGCAGGCATATTACCAAGTAACACTCCAATTATAAAAACAAGACCTTTTAGAGCTCCACATCATACAATATCAGGTGTTTCAATGGTTGGTGGAGGTAGAATACCAAAACCAGGAGAAATAAGTTTAGCACATTATGGAGTATTATTCTTAGATGAACTTCCAGAATTTCAAAAAAATACATTAGAAGTTTTAAGAGGACCATTGGAAGATAGAATAGTAACTGTATCAAGAATAAATGCAACACTCACATATCCTGCTAACTTTATGTTTGCAGCAAGTATGAATCCTTGCCCATGTGGATATTATGGTTCAAAAGAAAAAGAATGCACATGTTCATCAAATAGCATAACAAAGTACATGGGTAGAATTAGTGGACCATTGCTAGATAGAATTGATATATGTGTAGAAGTAAGCCCAGTAAAATATAAAAAATTAGAGCAAAAAGAAAACATAGAAACATCAGAAGAAATAAAAAAACGTGTAGATAAAGCTAGGAAAATACAATTAGAAAGATATAAAAACCTAGGAATATATTCTAATGCTGAATTAACACCAAAATTAATAGAAAAACATTGTAAGTTAGATGAAAAAGGGAAACAAATTTTAGAAAATGCTTTTAATAAATTAAAACTAAGTGCGAGAGCATATGGTAGAATTCTTAAAGTGGCAAGAACAATAGCAGATTTAGCAGATACCACAAATATTGATGTATCACATATTGCAGAGGCTATTCAATATAGAGCTTTGGACCGTAAATATTGGAGTAACTAAAGTTCTGAAGGCGGAAGGAATGTATTTAAACATGAAAATAATAAGTATAGAAAATGAATTGTATCCAGAACAATTAAAACATATAAAAAAACCACCACAAACACTGTATGTACTAGGCAATGAAAAAATTTTAAATAATAAAAGTTTATCAATAATAGGTTCTAGAAATGCAACAAATTACGGAAGAGAAATTGCAAGGAAATTTGCAAAAAATATAGCAAAACAAGGTATTAACATAGTAAGTGGAATGGCAAAAGGTATTGATAGTGAAGCACATTTGGGTGCAATAGAAGCGGGAGGAAACACAATTGCAGTATTAGGTTCAGGTTTTAACCATATATTCCCAGATAAAAAAATATTCCAAAAAATATTAGATAATAATGGAGCAATTATAACAGAATATAAACCAGATACTGAAATATTTCCAGATGGATTTCGCAAAAGAAATAGAATTGTAGCAGGACTGTCTTTAGGTACTTTTATAGTAGAGGCAAAAGAAAAAAGTGGAACAAGTATAACAGCTGAATATGCAAGACAATTTGAAAGAAAAATTTTTTGCATACCACATCTAATAGAAGATAAACATGGAATAGGAACAAATAGATTACTGAAAAGAGATGCTATTTTAATAACAGATGTTTTTGATATATTAAACCATTATGAAATATCAGAAATAGATTATGATAAAGAAAATTATGAAATACAAATTCCAAAGCAATATCAAGAATGCTATAATTTAATTGGAACAGAAGCAATAAGCGCAAATGAAATAAGCAAAATAACCAATAAAAGCATTTCTGAAATAAATACAATACTAACTATGTTAGAATTAGAAGGGGCAATTAAAAGCTTGCCAGGAAATTTATTTATTAGAGCAATTAACTAAAAGGAGAAAACATGTATTTTAAACAAAGAATTGGCAAATATGGAGAAGAATTGGCAGAAGCATATTTAAAATTAATAGGTTATAAAATATTAGAAAAAAACTTTAGATGTTCAAGAGGGGAAATAGATATAATCGCATTAGATAATTCACAAATTGTATTTATAGAAATAAAATCAAGGACTAGCAAGGAATATGGACAGCCATCAGAAGCAGTAACAGAAAAGAAATTAAACCATATTTATAAAACTGCAGAATATTTTTTACATGTAAGGAATTTACTAAATCAAAATACTAGAATAGATGTAGTAGAAATATATTCAAAACCACAAAAATGTTATATTAACCACTTAAAACAAGTTATATAAATGTGCAAAAAATATGTATATATGATATAATGTAAAAGATTTTAGAAAGGGGAGAACAATAATGAAAAATATTATAATAACTGGTGGTTCAAGAGGAATCGGAAAATGTCTTGTAGAAAATTTTGCAAAAGAAGGTCATAATGTTATTTTGAATTATAATAAATCTGAAAAACAAGCAAAACAAATAAAGGCAAACTTAGAAGAACAAGGCATAAAAATAGAGATAGTTAAAGCAGATATTTCAAAAAGAGAAGATGTGAAAAAATTAATAAAATTTGCTACAAAAAAAATGAAAAATATAGATGTATTAATAAATAATGCAGGTATAGCTAAATTACAGATGTTTCAAGATGTTACAGAAGAAGATTGGGATGAAATTATGAATACAAATTTAAAATCTATATATTATACAATACAAGAGGTAATGCCTAACATGATAAATCAAAAATCAGGTTGTATTATAAATATTTCTTCAATGTGGGGAATAGTAGGGGCTTCTTGTGAAGCTGTGTATGCTGCTTCAAAAGCAGGAATGGATGCAATCACAAAATCTCTTGCAAAAGAATTTGGACCTTCACACATAAGAGTAAATTCTATTGCACCAGGTGTAATAAATACAGAAATGAATAGCGTATTAGATGAAAAAATAAAAGAAGAATTAAAAAAAGATACTCCACTAGAAAGAATAGGAGAACCAATTGATATATATAGATGTGCAAAATGGTTAATAGAAGATGAATTTACTACAGGTCAAGTTATATCTATAAATGGTGGATATGTAATATAATAAAAAACAACTTAAAAATGCCGAGATATAATATTATATTTCGGCATATAGTTTCTAATTTTTATTAATCTTCAATTTTTCTTTTATAATTTCCAGATACAAGTTTTGGAATAAAACGAAGTATTTTATAAACAGCAATTTTAATTTTTTTACTCCACAAATAAGTTTTTCTTAATCTATTAGGTCTATCTAAAGAATAAGCATTTTCAGTTACTGTTAAATCTAAACAAGAAGATTCAACATCAAATATGTAATTAGCATTACCGTTATTATCCCATTCGCCTTTCTCGTTTTTGAAACAGAAATTAAATGTAGAGTAACCATCTAAAAGATGAACTTCACATTGAAATCCTAAATCAGTTCTTTCCATTTTAACATCAGATAAACCATCCCAGTTTTCTCCAAAACCATAGTGGATATGTGTTTCTTCAGAACCATCTTCAAAAAATTTACCTGTATAAGAAATTTTAACAGTTGTATTTTGTACTAATTTGTCAGTATTGAAAAATATATTCTTTAATAATTCCATCTTTACTACCTCTTTATTAATATTTTATCTTTTGCTTTACACATTATATTATTAAATGTTATATAATGCAAGAGTTTTTTACAAAAAAAATTATTTTTTTTAAAAAACATGTCATAAAGCAGAAATGTACGTTGAAATTTTCGCTAAATATAAAGCATTATAGAACTTTACCTACAATGTAAAAATCATCATCATCACTTACATTTATATCATCAAATCCTTTAGCATCGGCTTTTAGTGTAATTTTACCTCTTTTTAGCATAAATCTTCTAATATAAAATTTGTCATTTAAAAAGAATAAACCAATTTCTTTATTGTCTAAAGGAGAGTTATATTCTATAAAAACATAATTACCTTTTTTATATGCTGGCTCCATAGAACTATCAAATATTTTTACTGCTAAAGAAGCACTTGGAACAGAAGAAGGACAATCAATGAAACCATTTATATTATCAATAGCAAGAACTTTATTATATGAGATATGTTCAATAAATCCATATTTTTCTTGTGTTTCATTTAGTTCTTTATCATATGTATACATTAATTGTTGATAAGGAATGTCTAAAGCTTGGCAAATATTTTTTAAAGCTTTATGACTAGGATTTCTTTCTCCCTTTTCAATATGCGTTAAATGCCCAATGTTAATATCTGTTAGGTTAGCAAGCTCAGTTTTTGTCATACTTCTTTCTTTTCTAACCTTTGAAATCATATCACCTATCATAAAAATACCTCTTTCTACAAAAATTATGTGTATATTATACAAAATAAATCTAAAATTGTCTAGTAGTAAATATAAAATATTACAAAAAATAACATTATCAAAATTCTTACAATTTATAACATAATAGTATTGACTTGTCAAATTGGTTTGTGATATATTAATGATTGTCAATTAAACAAGGAGGAAATAAAATGTATTATAGTAGATTGAAAGCATTAAGAATAAAAAAAGGTATGACATTAGAAGAGTTGGCAGAATTAGCAAACGTATCAGCAGGATACTTATGTCATTTAGAGAATGGAACAAGAAAAAATCCAACAATAGAAGTAATGGAAAAGATTGCTAAAGCCTTAAATACAAACATTTTTGAAATATTTTTCAATGAATAATAATATACTTGAATATATTTATAATTTTATATAAATATATTGAAAAAAACGACAATATATGATAATATAAAACAAAAAATATTATAAGGTGAGGTAGCAAAAATGGATGAAGAAAAAGACTTAAAAAACCATATAGGAGAAGAACAAAAAAGAGATATTCAAGAACAGAATAAACCTGAAGAAAACAAAAAAATAATAGAAGAAAAAACAGATAAAGAAACTCCTAAAAAAACAACTGAAAATACTAATAAAACAAAAAAAGATAAAACTGTGAAAAAAGAAGAAGTTGTTACAGACATAAAAGAAAATGAAAAAAAAGATGAAAAAATCGTAGAAGCAAAAAAAGACGAGAAAACAGATAAAGCTAACGATGATAAAGCTCCAAAATATGTGCCATATTCACCAGTAATCAAAGATAAAAAGAACAAAAAAGCAAACAAAGTAATAGAAAAACCAGATATAGAAAAAGAGTTCAATAGGTTAAAATCAAAAAGAAAAAAACGCATCATACTTATTTTAGTAATAGTAGTACTTTTATTAATAACAGGTATTTTTTGTACAGGATTTGCGTTAGTTAATATAAATAGTACAACTATTTTGCCAGGAATAAGTATTAGAAATATTGATGTTGGCGGCTTAACTAAGGAAGAAGCTATAAATGCAATTACAGAACAGGTCAATTATGAGAAAACTAGGGAAATTCAATTAAATGCAAATGGAGAAAAAACATCAATAACACTAGAACAAATTGAAATAAATTATTTAGTTGAAGAAGCAGTAAATAAAGCATATGAAATAGGAAGAAATGGTAATATTTTTCAAAATAATTTTACTATATTAGGTAGTATACATAACAAGCAAAATATAGATTTAGAAATTCAATATAATGAAGAATTATTAGACAATATTATGACTACAATAAATGGGAAACTTCCAAATGCAATGGTTGATAATACATATAATATAGAAGATGATGAATTAATCATAACTAGAGGAACAGCAGGAATGGTATTGAATAATGAAAAGAACAAAGAAATGATAATACAAGCAGCAAAGGAAGGAAACTTCAATGACATAGAATTAGTAACAATATATCAAGAGTGTCCAGATATAGACATAGATAAAATATATGAAGAAGTTTATACTGAACCACAAGATGCATACTATACGACAGATCCGTTTCAAATTTATCCTCATCAAAATGGTATAGATTTTAATGTAGAAGAAGCAAAAGCACTACTTAAAGAAGATAAAGAAGAATATGTTATAGAACTTACAATAACAGAACCAGAAATTTTAACAAATGAAATTGGAACAGAAGCATTTCCTGATTTATTGTCATCATTTTCAACTAAGTATGATCAAACTAATGTATCAAGATCAACCAATTTAACGTTAGCAGCCTCAAAAATAAATGGAGCAGTTGTAATGCCAGGAGAAGTATTCTCATATAATCAAACAGTTGGAAAAAGAACAGTAGAAGCAGGCTATAAAAATGCAAATGGTTTTGCAGGAGGAAGAGTAGTACCAATGTTAGGTGGAGGTATATGCCAAGTTTCATCAACATTATATGATGCTGTAGTATATGCAAACTTAAACATTGTGGAAAGACATAACCACATGTTCCAGGCAACATATGTAGAACCAGGTAAAGATGCAACAGTAGTATATGGCTCATTAGATTTTAAATTTGAAAATACAAGAAAATATCCAGTAATGATACAAGCAAGTGCACAAAGTGGATTATTACAAGTAAAAATATTTGGTGTAAGAGAAGAAGTAGAATATGAAATAGAAATAGAAACAAAGGTGTTAAGCTATACTCCTTATAGTGTAATATATGAAACTGATTCAAGCTTAGCTGCCGGTAAAGAAAGAGTTGCTCAATATGGAATTCAAGGATGTAAGAGTATAACATATAAAGTTATAAAACAAAATGGTGTTGAAATAGAAAGAATAGTTCTATCATCAGATACATATGATCCACAAAACAAAATAATAAAACGTGGTCCAACTAGTACATCAACATCAACATCAACAACAACCACAACACCATCGACATCAACAACACCAGAAACACCAACAGAAACACCAACAGAAACACCAACAGAAACACCAACAGAAACACCAACAACGCCACCTGAGACATCAACAACACCAGAAACACCACCAGAAACACCAACAACACCAGAGACACCATCAACACCAGAGACACCATCAACAGACAACCCAACTACTTCAGAAGGAGATGCAAGTACAACTGAATAATTTTCATACGAAGTATAAAATGCATCAGCAATAAAGAAATTAAAACTTGAGAATCAAGAAAAATAATACAAATTATAACTAAAAATTCCACTTGACTAAGTGGAATTTTTAATGTATATTATATAATGTAGATAAATATAGAAATTAGGTGAAGTATATATATGTTATGTTCAGTTTGCCATAAAAATGTGGCAGTAATTTTTACTAAAAAAATAGATGGAGATAAAACCTCAATGGAAGGTTATTGCTATAATTGTGCAAAAGAAAAAGGTATAAATCCATTAGAGGTATTAGCACAACAATCAGGGATGACGGAAGAGCAATTAAACAACATGAATCAACAGTTTGAATCTATTCTAGAAGAAATAACAGGTGAAATGTCAGAATCTCTAGAAGCACAAAATCTTAATGAAACTCCAGAAGATGCAGGAGCATCTTTAGGCTCTATTTTTTCAAATATGTTTAATAATAATCATGAAAAAGAAGAAAAATCAGAATCAAATAAAAAAGTAAAAACAAAACCAAAAGAAAAGAAAAAAAGCTTTTTGGATGTTTATGGTACAAATCTAACAACAAAAGCAGAAAAAAATGAATTAGACATGGTAATTGGTAGAGACAGAGAAATAGAAAGAGTAATACAAATATTAAATAGACGTTCAAAAAACAACCCATGTTTAATAGGAGAACCAGGTGTTGGAAAAACTGCAATAGCAAATGGTTTAGCAATAAAAATTGCAAAACAAGATGTACCGGCAAAACTTTTAAATAAACAAGTATATTTATTGGATATGACTGCAGTAGTTGCAGGAACACAATTCAGAGGACAATTTGAAGGTAGAATGAAGGCGATTATAGATGAGTGTAAACAATCTAAAAATATAATACTTGTTATTGATGAAATACATAATATAATAGGTGCTGGAGATGCAGAACATTCAATGAATGCAGCAAATATTTTAAAACCATCTTTAGCAAGTGGTGAAATACAATTAGTGGGAACAACTACATTAAAAGAATACAGAAAATATATTGAAAAAGATAGTGCATTAGAAAGAAGATTTCAACCAGTACTTGTTGAAGAACCAACTGTAGAAGCTACAATAGATATATTAAAAGAAATAAAAAGATATTATGAAGATTATCATAAAGTATCAATATCAAATGATGTTATAGTTCAAGCAGTTAAAATGTCTGAAAAATATATACATGACAGATTTTTACCAGATAAGGCAATAGACGTTTTAGACGAAGCATGTTCAAAAATCAATTTAAATAACAAAGAATTATATGAGTTAGAATTATTAAAAGAGCAATTATTAAAAATACAGAATGAAAAAGAAGAAGCAGTTCAATCAGATTCAATAGAAGATTATCAAAAAGCTGCAGATTTGAAAACTGCGGAATGTACAATACTAGATAGAATTGAAGAAATAAATAAAACATTTGAACCTACAAAACTTACAGTTCAAGATATTGCAGAAGTTATAGAACATACAACAAAAATTCCAGTAAAAAAGATAACAGAAGCAGAAACACAAAAACTATTAAATCTAGAAGAAAACTTACATAATAGAATTGTTGGTCAAGATGAAGCAGTAAAAGCAGTAGCAAGAGCTATAAGAAGAAATAGAGCAGGTTTGCAAAGCTCAAAAAGACCACCTTCATTTATATTTGTTGGACCAACAGGTGTAGGAAAAACAGAGCTTGCAAAAACATTAGCATATGAAATGTTTGGAAGTGAAGATTCAATTATAAGAATCGATATGTCTGAATATATGGAAAGCCATTCAACAGCAAAATTAATAGGTTCACCTCCAGGATATGTTGGATATGATGATGCAGGACAATTAACAGAAAAAGTAAAAAGAAAACCATATTCTATAATCTTATTAGATGAAATTGAAAAAGCACATCAAGATGTATTTAACTTATTACTTCAAATTTTAGATGATGGAAAATTAACAGATTCACAAGGAAATACAGTAAGTTTTGAAAATACAATTATAATAATGACATCAAATGCAGGCTCAAATTTAAATACTAATTCAATTGGATTTGGCAAAGCCACAATGGATAAAAGCAAAACAGAAACAGCATTAAAAGAAATCTTCAGACCAGAATTTTTAAACAGAGTAGATGAAATAGTAACATTTGATAGCCTAAATGAAGAACAATTACTAAAAATAGTAGATTTATTATTAAAAAATACAGCTGAAGCATTAGCTAATAAAGAAATAAAATTAGAAGTATCTCAACAGGCAAAAAGTTATCTATTAAACAAAGGGACAGATATAAAATATGGAGCAAGACCATTAAGAAGAGCAATCCAAAGATATATAGAAGATGAAATATCAGAAATGATATTAAGAGGAGAAATCACAGAATATCAAACAATAAACATAGATGTAGAAAATGATAAATTAACTTTTAGAGCAGAATAGGAGGTATTTCATGTATAAACATATACCGAATATTTTTACAATAATGAGATTTCTACTGATTCCAGTGATTGTGATTTCTTGCATAGAAAAAAATTATGTTTTAGCAATTGTCCTGATAACACTATCTGGAGCAACCGATATATTAGATGGAGCAATTGCAAGAAAATATAATTTAATAACAGATTTTGGAAAGCTAATGGATCCATTGGCGGACAAAGCTACACAGATTAGTATTCTTACAATATTATGTGTAGAAAGTATAGTACCAATTTGGATTTTAGTAATTGTAATAATGAAAGAATTTTGTATGGTTTCAGGAGCATCATTCTTATATGGAAAAGAACTAGTAGTGTCGAGTAAATGGTATGGGAAATTGGCAACAGTATTATTTTACTTAGCAATAGTAATATCATTAATTTTACAACAAATAAATGGTAATACAGAATGGAGCATGACAATAATAAACCATATAAGTGATGGAATATACTATGCAGCAGTAGTAACTACCATAATTTCATTAATTTTATATATGAAAGCATTTTATATACAAGGATATCTAAAAAAAGAAAACAAAGAAACATAGAAAATTTAAAGAAAGACTCTCTTAGTTAAACTTTTTAGTTTAACTAAGAGAGTCTATTTTATACTTAAATGCTAATCTGCAATTTTTTCGGCAAAACTTCCCATTTTTCATCGAAGGGAAAAGCTTCCCAAAATAGAATATATATTTATGCAAAAAAATAGGAGGGATAGAATTGAAAGTAAAATATAATGAAAAGGACAAGTTACTATTATTACAAATTACAGAAGAGATAGATCATCATGTGGCAGAAAGAATAAGAACAAGAGCAGATTTTGAAATTCAAAAATATATACCCAAAAAGGTAGTTTTAGATTTTAATAATGTTACATTTATGGATAGTGCGGGAATTGGAATGTTAATTGGCAGATATAAGATGGTAACTATGTTTGGTGGGAGTATAAATATGATAAATGTTAAACCAAATATAAAAAAAGTTTTTGAAATGGCAGGTATTTTAAAATTAATACCAATAATTGAAGATATAGGAGGAGAAGAAGATGGAAAATGTATATGAAAACAAAATGAAGTTAGAATTTTTGAGTAAATCTGATAATGAAGCATTTGCAAGAATAACAGTAGCTAGTTTTGCATCTCAATTAGACCCAACAATTGAACAAATTTCGGATATAAAAACAGCAGTTTCAGAAGCAGTAACAAACTGTATAATACATGGATATGAAAATAAAGAAGGAATAATAAAAATTGAATGTACATTATATAAAAACAGTATAGAAATTATAATTATTGATAATGGAAAAGGAATAAAAGATATAGAAAAAGCAAAAGAACCATTATATACAACAAAACCAGAATTAGAAAGGTCAGGAATGGGATTTACGATTATGGAAAGCTTTATGGATGAACTAATCGTAGAATCTATTGAACAAGTAGGAACAAAAATTATTATGAGAAAAAATATTGATTAATTTACATAAGAGGAAGGAAAGAAAATATGTACGAAATAGAAACTGAAGACATTATAAAAGCACAAAATGGTTCTAATGAAGAAATGAGCAAAATAGTTCAGAAGAATTCAGGTTTAATATGGAGTATAGTAAATAGATTTGCAAATAGAGGATATTCTAAAGAGGATTTATACCAAATAGGATGTATTGGTTTAATAAAAGCAATTAAAAGATTTGATATTAATTTTAATGTTAAAATAACAACCTATTCTGTACCATACATAATAGGTGAAATAAAAAGATTTATAAGAGATGATGGACCTATCAAAATAAGTAGAAGTGTAAAAGAATTAACATATAAAATAAATGAAATACAAAGGCGAGCCATTAATGAAAATGGAGAAGAATTGGGAATATTAGAGCTAGCAAAGAAATTAAATGTAGAAAAGGAGGAAATAGTAGTAGCTTTAGAATCGAGTAAAAAATTAGAATCAATAGATGCAGAAATTTATGATGAAGACAATGGAGGAGAAAGCAAAATTGCAAGAATAACAACAAATAAAGATGAAAGTAATACCATTATTGATAAGCTCTGTGTGAAAGAATTAATCTCAGGATTAGAAGGAAGAGAAAAACAAATAATAATATTAAGATACTATAAAGATAAAACACAAACTGAAGTGGCTAAGATGCTAGGAATAAGCCAAGTTCAGGTTTCAAGAATAGAAAAAAAGATTTTAATGGAGATGAGGAAACAAATAGCATAAATTATATAGTTATTAGGAGACAAAATGAAAAAAATTTTATTAACAATAATTTTATTTGTACTGCTTTGTTTTGCAATGCCAATATTATTAACAAATAGAAAAACTACTGAAGTTTCGAAAATAGAAAATAATATGGAAAATATGGTACAAGAAAATATAATTACAAATAATAATTATAAAACAGTAAAAGTCTTACATAAAGAAACAGGAGAAGTAGAAGAAATAAATATGGAAGAATATCTATATGGAGTAGTTTCAGCAGAAATGCCAGCAAGCTATGAAATAGAAGCATTAAAAGCACAAGCAGTAGTTGCAAGAACATATACTGCATATAAAATTGCACATGCAGGAAAACATCCAGAAGCGGACATATGTGATGATGCCACATGTTGCCAAGCATGGATAACAAAAGAAGAAAGATTATCAAGATGGAAAGAAGAAGAAAGAGAGGCAAACTGGAACAAAATAGTAGAAGCAGTAGATTCAACATCTGGAAAAATAATTACATATAATGGAGAACCAATAAATGCATTTTTTCATTCAAATAGTGGAGGAGCAACAGAAATAGTATCAAACGTATGGGGAGGAACAGATTATCCATACCTTCAAAGCGTACAAACATCAGGAGAAGAAGGATATTCACAATATCAATCTACAGTTACACTAACAAAAGATGAATTACTAGAAAAATTAAAAATAGAACACCCAGAAATAGAAATCGATTTTTCAAAAGAAAATAGTATACAAATTACAGAATATACAGAAAGTGGTAGAGTAAAAACAATACAAATTGGAAATATAGCAATATCAGGAGTAGAAGCACGCAAAATTTTTGGGTTAAGGTCTGCAAATTTCAATGTTATTATTGGTGACGAAATTACATTTAATGTAATAGGATATGGTCATGGCGTTGGATTAAGTCAAACAGGAGCTGATGCAATGGCAAAAAATGGCTCGAATTTTGAACAAATAATAAATCATTATTATACAGGGATAAAAATAGAAAATATTTGAATAAAAAATGTAATAACTGTAAATAATTAAACTAAAGAAAAAAATAAATAGGAGGCAACAAATGAAAAGAAAAAAGAAAAATAATGGTTTAAAAAAGATTTTTTATATTTACGGAGGAATTTTATTAATCTTATTTATAACATGCATAATAGTATATAATGTATATAATAAAAAGCTAGAAGAAGCAACAAAACAGAGTTTACTTGCAACACAAAAAATGGAAAATCTTGTGCCAAATGATGTTCTAGAAGAAGCCAGTCAAGAAATAAGTAAATCCATTGAAGAAGTATTAGAAGACAGTAAGTCAGAAATACTAGAAGAACCAATTCAAGAAATTTTAGAAGAAACAAGTACTCAAGAAAATATTACAGAAGAAACTGCTCAAGAAGAAGTTATTGAAGAAGTAAAACCGCTTGAATTTATGTATCCAGTAGAAGGCGAGATTTTAAAAGAATTTGCAACTGAAAAATTAGTATTTTCAGAGACACTACAAGAATGGATAACACATAATGGAATAGATATAAAGGCAGCAAGAACATCAGTAGTAAAAGCTGTTGAAGAAGGTACAGTAAGTGCCATAAAAAATGACCCACGTTATGGTTTAACAGTAATCATTGAACACAGAGATGGTTATAAAAGTATTTACTCGAATTTATTAACATCAGAATTTGTAAAAGAAGGAGATAATGTTACAAAAGGTCAAAGCTTAGGAACTGTTGGAAATTCTGCAATATTTGAGATAGCAGACGAACCACATTTACACTTTGAACTATTACAAAATGAAGAATATTTAGACCCTACTATGTATTTAAAATAAAACTATTTATGAAAAAACTTTAAGCCTAAAATGTTTACTTTTTCCAAATTTTGTGCTATAATAGATATGGTTGATAGAACAAAAAATGCTGAAAAAGGAGTGACATGTAAATGTTTAAAATAGGTGATGAAGTAGTATATCCAATGCATGGAGCAGGAGTGATTGAAAACATAGAAGAAAAAATTATAGGCGGAGAAAAATTAGAATATTATTCTATAAAAATGCCTGGCGAAGTTAAGGTTATGGTACCAATCGCTAAAGCTGATCAAATAGGAGTACGTGGTATTATAGACCAAGAAACAGCAGGAAAAGTATTTAAAGTATTAGAAGAAAATTCAACAGAAATGTCTATGAATTGGAACAAAAGATATAGAGACAACATGGAAAAAATAAAGAGTGGAGACATATATGAAGTAGCAGATGTTGTTAGAAATCTAAGCCTAAAACAAAAAGAAAAGGGGCTATCAACAGGGGAGAAGAAAATGCTTTTAAATGCAAAACAAATTTTAGTTAGTGAATTAACTCTAGTTAGCAAATTAGGACAAGAAAAAGTAGAAGAGATGATTGAAACTAGAATAAATAATTCATTTGAAGAATTTAACAAAACAGAAGAAAAAGCAGAATCAAAGATAAAGAAATTTATACCATTCGAAGGATAAATAGAAAAAACTAAATGTATACGCATTTAGTTTTTTCTTTATTTTCACTAAAACACTTTATTTTTATATAAAGTTTATGATAGAATATTAAAAGAAATTTTTGTAAAAGGAGTAGTTCTATGAAAACAGCATACAAACGTATATTGTTAAAACTTAGTGGAGAAGCATTAGCAGGCGAAAGAAAAAACGGTGTAGATGCGCAAATAGTAGCAAACATATGTGATAAAATAAAAGAAATAACAGAAATGGGAGTTCAAGTATCTATTGTCGTAGGAGGAGGAAACTTTTGGAGAGGTAGATATGGACATGAAATGGAAAGAACCACATCAGATTATATGGGAATGTTAGCAACAACCATAAATGGATTAGCTTTACAAGACGCATTAGAAGCAAGAGGAATATACACAAGATTACAAACAGCAATTGAAATGAGACAAATTGCAGAACCATATATAAAAAGAAAAGCAATAAAACACCTAGAAAAAGGAAGAGTTGTAATTTTTGCATGTGGTACAGGTAATCCATACTTTTCAACAGATACGGGAGCAGCTTTAAGAGCAGCAGAAACAGAGTCAGAAGTTATTTTGTTAGCAAAAACAATAGACGGAGTATATTCAGCAGACCCAAAACAAGATAAAAATGCAGTTAAATATGATGAAATAACATATTTAGATATTCTAAATAAAGACTTAAAAGTAATGGATTCAACAGCAACATCATTATGTAGAGACAATAACATACCTTTAGTAGTTTTTGGGATAGATGACCCAGAAAATATAGTTAGAATTATTAAAGGAGAACGTATTGGTACTATAGTACGTTAAAATTTATAATAAATGAAAGGAAAAGAATTTATGGATATTAAAATTATTGAAGAAAAAATGAACAAATCAATTAGTGTATTACAAGAAAACTTGGCAGAAGTTAGGGCAGGTAGAGCAAATCCTGCAATATTAAATAAGATAATGGTAAATTATTATGGAACACCAACACCAATAAATCAAGTAGCAGGAATATCTGTTCCAGAAGCAAGATTAATAGTAATCCAACCATGGGATGCAAGTATTTTAAAAGATATAGAAAAAGAAATATTAAAAGCAGAACTTGGAATAAACCCAAACAATGATGGTAAAGTAATAAGATTAGCTTTCCCAGAATTAACAGAAGAAAGAAGAAAAGAATTAGTAAAAGAGATAAAGAAAATGGGAGAAGAAGCAAAAGTTTCTGTACGTTCAGTAAGACGTGAAGGCATGGATATAGTAAAAGCAGAACAAAAAGAGGGAACAATAACAGAAGATGAATTAAAATCATCTGAAGACAAAATACAAAAGTTAACAGACAGTAAGATAACAGAAATAGATAATCAAATAAGCAAAAAAGAAAAAGAAATAATGAATGTATAAATGTCGAATTTTGTCGAATGAGGTAGAATTTAGAAGTACGATTTTCCTTGATTTTGTAAGCAATCTAGTGTATTATATATAAATAAAATGCTTATAAATCTATTAATCAAGGAAAGGAGTAATCTATTTTGAATATATCAGGCACATATTGTGGTGCTACTTCGATAAATAAAAATAATTCTATGGAAACAAAAATAAAAAACAATATAAAATTAGAATACTATAGTATAGAAGAACAAATAGATACTGAAACAAAAACAACAACATTATATGGTGTATCTGTAATAAAAAAAGAATATAGCAAACATAACGTGAAGTGTGAAAGAAGTAGTGTAAAGAAAATATCAACAAACAAAAAGATTGTAATGAATATTATCAAGGTACTAAAAAACTGTAAAGTAACACCTACAACATTAGAATATGTTTTAGAAGATTTATTAAAACAAAAATGCTACAAAACAGCATAAAAGGAGGTAAAGTAAAATTTATCTCCTTTTTAAAATTTCTATTTACTTTTTGTACATAATATTGTAAAATATATAAGATTTAAAAAAATAAAAAGAGGTGTATGTTTATTGAAAAATTGGTTTAATTTGACAGTTGAAGAAACTAAAAAAGAAATTAACACAGATTTTGAAGCGGGGTTGTCAAATGAGGAAGTACAGAAAAGAAGAGAACAGTATGGATTAAACGAACTAGAAGCAAAGAAAAAGAAAGGAATCATAGTAAAATTTTTAGAGCAATTTAAAGATTTTATGATAATTGTCCTTATAATTTCTGCAATCGTTTCAGGAATAGTTGGTGTTATGGAGGAAGGAATTTCTGGAATAACAGACACAATGATAATATTAGCAGTAGTTATAGTAAATGCAATAATAGGTGTAATACAAGAAAATAAAGCAGAAAAATCTTTAGAGGCATTACAGAAATTAAGTAGCCATGTTGCAAAAGTTATGAGAAATGGAAAATTAGAAGTAATTCCTTCAAGAGAACTTGTTCCAGGGGATGTAGTATTACTTGAAACAGGCGATTATGTTCCAGCAGATTTAAGAGTAATTGAAGCAGTTAATTTAAAAACTCAAGAAGCAGCATTAACAGGCGAATCTGTTCCAGTAGAAAAAATATCAGACAAAATTAATGATGAAAAAGTAGGAATTGGAGACAGAATAAATATGCTATTTTCATCAAGCCTTGTAACATATGGTAGAGGAAAAGCAGTTGTAGTAGAAACTGGAATGAAAACAGAAGTAGGTAAAATAGCAAATATTATCAATTCAGCAGAAGATAATGTAACACCATTACAGAAAAAATTAGATAAATTAGGCAAAACATTAGGAATAGTTGCATTAATAATTTGTGTTGTTATATTTATTGTAGGTTTATTATATGGCAAAAATGCAATAGACATGTTCATGACAGCAGTAAGTTTAGCAGTTGCAGCAATTCCAGAAGGATTACCAGCTGTTTCAACAATAGTGTTAGCAATAGGTGTACAAAGAATGGTAAAGAAAAATGCTATTGTTAAAAAATTACCAGCAGTTGAAACATTAGGAAGTGCAACAGTAATATGTTCAGATAAAACAGGAACATTAACACAAAATAAAATGACAGTAGAAAAAATTTACTATAATAACAAATTAATTGATTTGAAAGAATTTACAAGAAACCTTGAGGATACAGATTTAAATAGATTAGTACATAACTGTATGTTGTGTAATGATACCAAAATATCAGAAAATAATGAATTAACAGGAGACCCAACAGAAACAGCATTAGTAGATTTTGGATTAAATTTAGATTATGAAACACCATTATATGGACAATATCCAAGAGTTGATGAAATACCATTTGACTCAGATAGAAAATTAATGACAACAGTTCATGAGGGAGAAAACGGAAAATATATTGTTTACACAAAAGGTGGAGTAGATGAATTACTAGCAAGATGTGATAGATATTTATTAAATAAAGAAATAAAAGATGATTTAGAAAAATTTAAAAAAGAAATTAGAAAACAAAATGAAGCAATGGCAACTGCAGCATTAAGAGTTTTAGCAATGGGATATAAAGAATTAGACCATAAGCCTTCAAAACAAGAAATGGAAACAATAGAATCAAATCTAATTTACATAGGTATGGTAGGAATGATAGATCCTCCAAGACTAGAAGTAAAAGATGCAATAGAAAAATGTAAAACAGCAGGAATAAAAACAGTAATGATTACAGGAGACCATAAAATAACAGCAATTGCAATAGCTAAATCATTAGGAATATTAGAAGATGAACAAGAAGCAATAACAGGATTAGAACTAGAAGAAATGTCACAAGAGGAGTTAACAAAAAATATTAGAAAATACTCAGTTTATGCAAGGGTATCTCCAGAACACAAAGTGCGAATTGTGCAAGCATGGAAAGCAAATGGCGAAATTGTTGCTATGACAGGAGATGGAGTAAATGATGCACCTTCATTAAAAATAGCAGATATTGGTTGTGCAATGGGTGTTGTTGGAACAGATGTTGCAAAAGAAGCAGCAGATGTAATTTTAACAGATGACAATTTTGCAACAGTAGTATCAGCAGTAGAAGAGGGAAGACGTATATATGATAATATATTAAAAGCAATACAATTCCTATTATCAAGTAATATAGGAGAGATAGTGGCACTATTCTTAGCAATATTAATAACACCATTCCTATCATCAAAATTTGGAGTAGACATAGGATTAATAGAAGTGTTATTACCAATACATTTATTATGGGTAAATTTAGTAACAGATTCTTTACCAGCATTAGCATTAGCAGTTGACCCAGCAGATGCAGATATAATGCAGAGAAAACCAGTAAAACATGGCAAGGGAATATTTACAAAGGGTATGACATGGAGAATTATATACCAAGGTATAATGATAGGTGTTTTAACACTAAGTGCATTTATTATAGGATTAAGTACAGAAGGGGAAACCCCAGAAATGAAAGTAAAAATAGGGCAAACAATGGCATTTTATGTACTAGCACTTTCAGAATTAGTACATGTATTTAACGTAAGAAATAATATAAAATCTATATTTAGAACAAAAATATTTAACAACAGCAAATTAATATTAGCTACATTAGCATCTGCCACATTAATGTTTGTAATTTTATTTACACAATCATTGAGAGATATATTCAATTTAGCATTATTACCAACACAACATATTGTGGAAATAGTTATATTGGTATTTGCTCCAATAGTAATTGTAGAGATATTCAAACTATTTAGAATAAATGGAAAAGAATAGTAGGAGGAAACTATGGAAGTTAAAATAAATGGAATATATAAACATTTTAAAGGAGATTATTATATTGTAGAAGGAGTAGCAATACATAGTGAAACAAAGGAAAACTATGTTGTCTATAGAGCGTTATATGGAAATAGCCAATTATACATAAGACCATATGAAATGTTTATGTCAAAAGTAGATAAACAAAAATACCCAAAAGTAGAACAAGAATATAGATTTGAATTACAAGATATAAAATCAAAAAATGTATAATGTTAAATAAATGAAAAGCAACAGAATGTTTAGTTCTGTTGCTTTTTGCTTGACAGAAGAAATATACTTCTGTCATTAAATAGCATTTTACATAATGTTGCAAAGCATTTTAATAGACAAATTGTGTATTGTATTAAAAAAGTATGTATGGCATAATGGCTTCAATATTAAAAATATAGATAAGGGGTGATAATATGGATGAAAACAAATCAGTAAAAGTTAGTTTAGGGACAGTAATTTGCATAGTTATTATTTTGATATTATCATTTGCATTAATAATAGTATATTACTTTGGATTTGTTGCTGAGGAAAATTCAATTGAGAAATCTAATTTAGATACGAATATAAATAACTTAAATGAAACGATATCTAATGCAAACGATGACAATGTTTCTACAAACAATACAGTAGAATTTAACCAAACAGATTATGTTATACAATTTGATGAATATTTGTTAGGAGAAGAATATGAAACAGCAGGTAATGAATTAAAAGAGGAAAGTTATACAATTTCTTTTTTAAATAACAATGAGTTTAATATTTATATGGGGTTTGGAAATTCCGTTCAAGGAAATTATACTATTTCTAATAATATAGTTAATTGTATACTAACTACCGCAAGGGGTGAATATTCACCAATTCAAGAAATTGAAGGAAAAATCTCTTTTAGAATAATTAGTGATTCTGAGATAGAAATAATAGATATACCAAAATCTTATACAATAAGACTAAGTGAACTAAGCGATTCTGGCTGGGTTTTAACAGATGAAACTAAAGAAATGAGATTTTGGCCTTTAGTAGAAGGAATAAAATATATTGCCAACAAATAAAGGTTTTTGTTTTTAGTGGTACATATCAAAAAAAGTTTGACAAAAAAGTCTATAATATAGTATTTAAGCTATTTATAGGCTTTTTTATTATTGGTGCAGATAAGAAATATCATTTAATATTATTACTAAAAAAGATGTGATATTATTATAATATTTTTAATTATTTTTTGTATAGTAAAAGCCTCATACTTTTAGATGAAAATGATGAAAATTATAAATATTCATTACAATACTTTGAAAATTCAGTAAAGAAATATGGAGGATTCTATATAGGAAGATTTGAAGTTGGAAAAGATGGTAGCAATATAGTAATACAACAAAACAAAGTTACTTATACAAAGATGGTTAGAGATAAAGCATTAGAGGATGCACAAGTATTTTGTGCAGGAAATTCCAATATAGTAACTTCATTAATTACAAGTTATGCTTGGGATACTGCATTAAACTTTATGTGTCAAAACTCGGATATTCAATATGAATTGGCAGTTACAGAATCAGCTGAATATGGTAACCTTAATACAATGACAAAAACATATACAGGAATGTATACATATAATGGACAAGCTTCAGATAAACATTCTAATATATATGATATGTTGGGAAATGTTTATGAATGGACTACAGAGTATTGTGGCTCTGGTATCCCATGCGCATACAGAGGAGGCGGATACTGCGACGGCAATGAGAATGTAACATTTCGTTTTGAAGATTTTACATATAAAGCATATTCACCATTAGGATTTAGAGTACAACTAGCGATACAATAAGATACGTTTTTAGTGATACCTACCAAAGACAGTTTACCAAAATAAAATAAGATACCATGTTTTTTGAAAGGTATCCTTAAAAACAAAAAAAGAAATAGTAGTTTACTACTATTTCTTTTGGTGCAGATGGCCGGAATCGAACCGGCACGGGATTTGAAGCCCGCAGGATTTTAAGTCCTGTGCGTCTGCCAGTTCCGCCACATCTGCATTTAAAACTGGCTTTGTCTTGCGACAGATTAAATTATACTACTTTCCAATAGAACTTGTCAAGGGTTTTTTTGAAAAAATATGAATAAAAGTTATTGCAAATTTTTTCTTTAATGATATAATAAATGCAATAAAATATGGATAATTTATAAACAAATACAAATTATAATATTATTCATAAAAAATACGAAGGAGGAATAGAAAATGTCAGTTAAATTTGTATTAAATGAAACATCATATTTTGGGAAAGGTGCAAGAGAAGAATTAGGAGGAGAAATTAAAAAAAGAGGTTTTAAAAAAGTATTTCTAGTAAGTGATAAAGCATTAGTAGATGCAGGAGTTACAGCAAAAGTTGAAGAAATATTAAATAGAGAAGAAATACCATATGATTTGTATCATGATATAAAGCCAAATCCAACAATTAAGAATGTTCTAGATGGTGTAAAAGCATGTAAAAAATCTAAAGCAGATTTGATAGTAGCAGTAGGAGGAGGTTCTAGTATAGATACAGCAAAAGGAATATCAATAGTTATGACAAACCCAGACAGAGCTGATATCAAATCATTAAATGGATTATCAAACACAGAAAACAAAGGAATGCCAGTAATAGCATTACCAACAACAGCAGGAACAGCTGCAGAAGTAACAATAAATTATGTTATAACAGATCCAAAAGCAGAAATAAAAATGGTATGTGTAGACCCAAATGATATTCCAATTCTAGCAATTGTAGATTCAGAATTAATGGCAACAATGCCAAAAAGCTTGGCAGCAGCAACAGGAATGGATGCTTTAACACATGCTGTAGAAGGATATATAACAAAAGCACATAATGATATGTCAGATATGTTCCATATGCAAGCAATAAAAATGATTTTCAAATATTTACCAGCAGCAGTAAATGAGAAAAATGAAGAAGCAATTGAAAAAATGGGGATGGCACAATATATAGCAGGAATGGGATTTTCAAATGTGGGATTAGGAATTGTTCATTCAATGGCACATCAATTAGGTGCAGTATATGACACTCCACATGGAATTGCAAATGCAATGCTTTTACCAACAGTAATGAGATTTAATGGAGAAGTATGTGCAGATAGATTTAGAGAAATATTAGTAAATATAGGAAGACCAGACGCAGCAAATCTAAATGACCAAGATGTTATAAATACATTTGTATGGATGCTTTCTGAGTTAAGCAAAGCAGTAGGAATTACACAAACTATAAAGGATTATGGAGCAAAAGAGGAAGATTTTGAAATGCTTGCTGAAAAAGCAATGAATGATCCTTGCAAACCAGGTAATCCAAGAGAAGTAACAAAAGAAGAATTCATAGAATTGTATAGACGAGCAATGTAAAATATAAAAACTAGCTTAAAAAGAGTATTTAAGCTAGTTTTTTACATTTAGCTAATATTGAAAATAAACTACAAATGTGCTATAATATTAGCTGTACCTAGCATATACCTTGAGCCATAAAAACAACGACAAAGGAGGACATTAATATGGCTATGTACGAACAGCTGGGCTTTTGCCCTAGCAACGCCTTCTTCCTGAAGGAGATTAGTCAGGAGAAGCTATCTAAAGACTGGAAGGAGGTAAAGGAAATCCTGGGGGACCGGGTACACTACATGGTGTACAAAACCGGAGAACCTGTTCACGAAGATGCAAGCAACATTGTTGATGCTCTAATGTTTGCAGAAAGCAGACTGGGTATCGAAGTTGCTACAACCCTTCGAGATATGATTCCAAATTGTACCTATGGAGAAATTGGACGTCGTATTGAGTGTACCGATATTGAGTATCCAGCGGAAATTCCATGGAAGTTGGTTCATGAGAATGACCAATGGAGAATCGTCGGATTGAGAACCAATGATAGCAAAGTCATGAAATTGATCGAAGATGGCAGGTACATTGTCGGCATTGCCGACACAGCTGACGAAGTCCATATCTATCTTTACAGGAAGTAATCCCGATTGGGGGAGTCTATACAAGGCAAGACTCGAGAGCCGGCATTTCTGCCGGCTCTCTTACTGACTTTTAGTATTAATAAATAAAATAATAAAAAAATATATACAAAAAAATAAATATATGATAAAATAATTCAAGTAAAAATTAGAGTAGAAAATAAATAGTTAAGACTTAGTAAACGGGAAGTTGTTACTAAGGCAAAAATTTAATTTGCTTATTTATTTTCGCATTCCGCTAATAAAGATAATGGAAAGCTTTTCAGCTATCCCTCTCTTTAATGCGGTAAAAAGAAAAGGGGGCTTTTTTTATGAGCAAAAACAAAAAAATTATATTAACAGCAATACTATTAGCAATGTTAATTATTTTATCAAGATTCTTATCTATCAAAACACCAATAACCAAAATAAGTTTTGCATTTATTCCAACAATGTTATGTGCAGTTTGGTTAGGACCTAAATGGACAGTTCTTTTAAATGTTTTAGGAGATGTAATTGGGGCAACATTATTTCCAACAGGACCATATTTTATAGGATATACTATTAGTACAGCAATAGCAGGATTTATATATGGAATATTTCTTCATAAAAAGCAAGCAAATGCATATTCAGACAAAAAATTCATTATAAGACTTACAATTTCAACAGTACTAGTTGCAGTAATTGTAAACATGGGACTAAATACATTATGGACAAGCATAACAGCAGGTAAAGCATTCCAAGCACTATTCCTAACAAGAGTTCCAAAACAATTAATAATGATACCAATACATATAGTGGTAATCTTCTGTATTGAAAGACTGTTAAGAGAACCTTTTGATAAATATATAAGGAGCGACAATGATTAAAATAGAAAATGTTTCGTATAAATATAAAAATGGTAATATTCAAGTATTGGACAATTTGAATTTTTGTATTAATGATGGAGAAATCGTTGCCATTGTTGGCAAAAATGGTTCAGGAAAATCTACAATTGGAAAATTAATAGCAGGTATTACTAAATTAAAAAAAGGCAATATTTTAATAGATAATTTAGATATTTCAAAAAGTAAAGAATATCAAAAAATACAGAATAAAATAGGAATTGTATTTCAAAATCCAGAAAATCAAATAATTTTCAATAATATATATGATGAATTATCATTTTCACTTAAAGGATTAGAAAAAGACCAAATAGAAAAAAGAATAAATATAGCATTAAAACAAGTAGATATGCAAGAACAGAAAAAACAAGACTTATATTCACTATCATTAGGACAAAAGCAAAGAATAATGCTAGCAGAAGTTTTAGCAAAAGAACCTAAATATATTATTTTAGATGAACCAACAACAATGATAGACAGTCAAGGGAAAGATAAAATTTATGAAATAATAGGTAACTTAAAAAAACAAGGTTATACTATTATATGTATAACAAACTTGGCTGATGAAATTCTATTAGCAGATAGAACATTAATCTTAGACAATGGAAAAATAGCATGTGAAATAAAAAAAGAGGAACTAGTAGAAAAATCATATTTATTAGATAAATATGATATAAAACAACCAACAATTTTGAAAATATTAACAGAATTACAAAAAAATAATGTTACAATTAATTTAAAACAATTTTCAATAGATGAATTAATAAATAATTTAAAGGAAATGCTAAAATGAAAGAACTAATTAAATTTTTAATATTTATAATATATACAACATCAGTGTTCTTTTTTCCAAACAATGAATTAATATTTATATTCGCAATAGTAAATATCGTAGCAATGATTTTTACAATAAAGAACATAAAAAAAGTGATAATAAGAACACTGAAAATATTTCCATTCATCTTGCTTACATTTCTATTTAATTGGTGGTTAGATAATATCATAAACGCATTATGGATAGGAGCAAAATTAATAATAGTATGCAATATAACAATGTGTTATGCAACAACTACAACCACCGCAGGAGTTGCAGAAACAATAAGACTATTATGTACACCTCTTAAAATTTTCAAAGTCAACACTGATGAAATAAAAGTAATGGTTTGTATATCATTAACAATGATACCAATACTAAGAAAAGAATTAAATGAAATGAAAGATGCATGCAAGGCAAAAGGAATAAAAATGAACTTGAAAAATATAAGAATAATGTTTTCTAAATTTTTCTTAAGTTTAATAATGAGGGTAAACAATATAGAAGAAGCATTAATTGCCAAAGGGCATAATTATTAAATACATTAATAATTATAAAAAAAGTAAAATGTCTGGAAAGAGAATAAATTTTGAACAAAAGTATTGATTTTATGTAAATTTATGATATAATAAAAATCCAAGCGTCGATTAGACGTTGATATAAGCTACAAACCCGCGACCCGAAAGGATGAGAACAATGAAGCACGAGTGGTTGGTAGTTCCAGAAGGGATGTGCCCACTGGAAGTTCTAGCGAACAAGGGCACTGAAACGAAACAGGCCTGGATTGAGTTGGATGATGCAGTATTAGACGAGCTGGAGACTTATGCCAGCATGTTTATTCAGAAAGACAATTATGTCTTGCTTACTTGTGAATCCGAGGATGTACCGGAGACTGGAATGATGCTCGCAAAGCATTCGTCCCTCTACGAAGTGGTCTACATCGACTCTCCGGACATTGCTTTCACAGAACCTGTAAACAACCCTGACAGAATTCTCACGATTACAATGGAAGAGTGAGTAATTCTTGAACAACAAGGGCGAGCGTGAAAACGCTCGTCCTTGTTGTAATTTTAAAAATATTATTGACAAGAAAATATCTTATAGATATAATAAAATCGAAATACATAGAAAACTAAAAAACGTAAAAAATAAAATAGGGAGGTTTCAATATGGAAAGAAAAGTAAGAGTTGTGCAAATAGGCACAGGAAAAATGGCAAAATATACTATGAGATATGTTATGGAAAAAGGTGGAGAAATAGTAGGTGCAGTTGATGTAAACCCACAAGTTATAGGTAAAGATATAGGCGAGATTATAGGAACAGAAAATTTAAATGTAACAGTAACATCATTTGAAGATGCAGAGGAAATGTTAAAACAAGTAAAACCTGATGTAGCAATTATAGAAACAATGAGTTTATTAAAAGATATAGAAGAACCAATGATGTTATGTGCAAGATTAGGAATAAATGCATTAACAACATGTGAAGAAGCATTTTATCCTTGGAACTCAAATCCAGAACTAACAAAAAGAATAGACCAATTAGCAAAACAAACAGGATGTACAATAACAGGAACAGGATATCAAGATATATATTGGGGACAATTAATAACAAGTATAGCAGGTTCAACACAAAAAATCACAAAAATAAAAGGTAGTTCAAGCTATAATGTAGAGGATTATGGTATTGCACTTGCAAATGCACATGGAGCTGGATTAACAATAGAAGAATTTGATAAACAAATCGCATCAGTGGATAAAATAAGTGATGAAGAAAGACAAGGAATTATAAATAGTGGAGAATATTTACCATCATATATGTGGAATACAAATGGTTGGTTATGTAATAAATTAGGATTAACAGTAAAATCACAAAGACAAGTAACAGTACCAACAACAAATAATGAAGATATATACTCAGAAACACTAGGAGTAACAGTAAAAGCAGGAGAAGCAACAGGAATGAGTGCAATTGTAACAACAGAAACAGAAGAAGGAATAACAATAGAATCAGAATGTATTGGAAAAGTTTATTCAAAAGAAGATTATGATAAAAATGAATGGACAGTATATGGCGAACCAGATACAACAATAACTGTTGCAAGACCATCAACTGTAGAATTAACATGTGCAAGTATAGTGAACAGAATCCCAGAAGTAATAAATGCAAAACCTGGTTTTGTACCAACAGCAGAAATAAGTGAATTAAATTATAAAGTAAAAAACTTAAATGAATATATAAAATAATATGGATATATACTAGCAAAGTAATATTTTTACTTTGCTAGTTACAAAACAATAGGAGAAAAAATGAGAAGTTTTAATGAAGTATATGAAGAAATATATAAAGAAAAAAATGAAAAATTAGAAACAGCAAGGAAGTATAGTTTAAATACAACTTATTTGACTATACTGGTAGTAATTGCAATAGCAATTTTTATAATTATAATAAATAAAATGTATTTATTTCCATTTATTTTTTTCTTTTGTATTGTTGGAATGTTTGTAATGATAATAGGTGGCAAAAAATCTAATTATAGAGGAGCATTCAAAAATGAAGTAATAGGAGCTCTTGTAAGTGGAGTAGAAGAAAACTTAACATATTATCCAGATCAAGGAATAACTCAGCAAATATATATAAACGGAGAGTTTGAACAACACTTTGATAAATTTTTATCAGAAGACCTAATAGAAGGAAATTTAGATAATAAGTATTATGTATGTATGTCAGAGGTATTAACACAAAATGAAACAACAGATTCAGAAGGAAAGACTACAACTACAACAATATTTCATGGTATGTTTGGAGTAAGTAACTGTGCTAAAGAAATTCCTGGATATATAAAAATACACTCAGACAAAGGATTTTTTGGTAAAATTTTTGGTAACAAAGAAAAGATAGAAATGGATTCCAGTGAATTTGAAAAAAATTTTGATGTATATTGTACAAATCAAATTATTACAATGCAAATATTAACGGCAGATATAATGGAAATGCTTATAGAATTTAAAAAAGCTAGTAAAATAGAATATGAATTAACATTAAAAGGAAATCAAATATACCTTAGATTTTTTACAGGTGCAGTTTTCGAACCAAATATCTTGAAAAAAAGTCTTGACTATAACACATTAAAGAGATATTATGATATTATAGAGTTTATATTTAAAGTAACAAGGTCAATAAATAAAGTAATAGAAGAAACAGAAATTTAGGAGAGTGTGTAATGGAAATAGCAATAGCAATTCTTGTGATATTATTACTTATAATTTTAATAATTTATAATAGTTTAGTAAAAAGCAAGAAAAAAGTAGAACAAGCAAAATCTGGAATAGATGTTTATTTAACACAAAGATTTAACTTAATACCAAATTTAGTTGAATGTGTAAAAGCATATGCTAAACATGAATCAGGAGTGTTTGAAAAAGCAATTCAAATGAGAACAAGTTATATGAATAGCAAAAGTTTAGCAGAAGGAGCAATATTAAATGCAGAATGTAATCACATTATTGCACTTGCAGAAAATTATCCAGAATTAAAAGCTAGTGAGCAATTTTTAAATTTGCAAAAAAGTTTATCAAAAATGGAAAGCCAGCTACAAGCAGCAAGAAGAATATATAATAATGAAGTAACTGTATATAATACAAAAATTTCAGTAATACCTACAAATATAATAGCTACATTATTCAAATTCAAAGAAGCAGAATTATTCGAACTAGAAACAGCAGAAGAAAAGAAAAATATTGAAGTGAAAATCTAAAATTTTATTATTTAAAACCTCAATAAATTAAAAGATGATAAATAAAACCACAAAATCTCGGTAATCAACCGAGATTTTTAATGTTTTCAGGCTATTAAAGTACATTCATTGAAGAAAGGAAGATTAAAATTGCCATTACATTTATAAATAAAATCTTACAAAGCCTTGCAAGAAAGCTCCTTTAACAAGGGAGCTGTCGGCGAAGCCGACTGAGGGTTCTTTACTTCGAAGAATTCTTCTTAATTTCCAAATTCCAAATTCCAAATTCCAATCTTAAACTTCTAACTTTTATGCAAACGAATATACTTAACTAAAAGAAGGAGGCACACATGAAAAAAAGTATTGGTATTATTGCTACAATAGCTGTTTTGATAATAATTGTTATTTTAGTAAAGAACAATTATAAAAATTTAAAAAATGGAAATAATATAAGTAATAAATCGATCGATGAAATAAAAGAATATATTTTAAATATAGAAAGTTATACTGCAAATGCGAAAATAGAAATAAATAGCAATAAAAACAAAAATACTTATATAGTAGAACAAAAATATATTAAAGCGACAAATTCATATAATCAAAAAATATTAGAGCCAGAACATCTACAAGGAATTGAGTTCACATATGATGGAACAAATCTCACAATAAAAAATAGTCAATTGAACTTAACTAAAATATATACAGACTATAAATTTATAGGAAGCAATGAATTAAGCCTAACAAAATTTATAGAAGACTATAAACAAAATCAAGAAACTAAGATATATGAGGAAAATGAAAAAGTAATAATGGAAGTAGAAGTAAAAACAAATAATATTTATACACAAAATAAAAAATTATATATAAGTAGAGAAACTGGAACAATCGAAAAAATGGAAATAAAAGATATAACACAAAAAACGACAATTTACATATTATATAATAAGATAGAAATAAATACATTAAACAATGAAGAAAAAATAGCATTTTCAATTAAGCTAATAAATGAAGAAATATAAACATAAGAAAAATCAAACTCTATTACCTATATTTAAAATATGAACAAATATATAATTAGCAGGAGTGAAGAAAATGGTAATAAAAAGAGGAGATATGTTTTATGCAGATTTAAGCCCAGTAGTAGGTTCAGAACAAGGAGGAGTACGCCCAGTATTAGTAATACAAAATGATGTAGGAAATAAATACAGCCCAACAGTAATTGTATCAGCAATAACATCACAATTAAATAAAAATAAATTACCAACACATATAGAATTAAATGATGAAAAATTTGGACTAAAATCGGATTCTGTAATATTAACAGAACAAATTAGAACAATAGATAAAAGCAGATTAAAAGAAAAAATAGGACACATAGATGATAATAATATTATAATGAATCAAATCAACAATGCTTTAGGAGTAAGTTTTGGCTTAGAAGAATAGAAGAAGAACATCGGACTTATTTAGATAGGTTCGGTGTTTTTCACGAATGAAACTAATTTTAAATCAAAGAGATGCCACAGCAGTAGATATATATCACAGAATTATGTAAATAAAAGAAGGAATTAAAAGATACATGTCGAATAATATATATGTGAAAAGAAAGGTGCTAAAAATGGTGCGATATAGTGATGAGTTGATAGAAGAAATCAAAAGTAGTAACGATATAGTAGATATCATATCACAATATGTAGTATTAAAAAGAAGAGGTAGAAACTTTTTAGGATTATGTCCTTTCCACAAAGAAAAAACACCCTCTTTTTCTGTTTCTCCAGATAAACAAATATTCCACTGCTTTGGATGTGGAGTAGGAGGAGATGTTATTACTTTTATAAATAAAATAGAAAATTTGAATTACAGAGAAAGCCTAGAGACATTGGCAGAAAAAGCAGGTATAACACTTCCAACAGCAGATAATAGTCAAGATAGTAAAAGGCAGATTTTAAAAAGCAAAGTTTATGAAATCAATGAATTAGTAGCAAGGATGTACCATGAAAATTTATATAAGCCTCAAGCAAAATTAGCACAAGAATATGTAAAAAAAAGAAAACTAGATAATAATACCCTAAAAAAATTTATGATAGGTTATGCAAATGGTGGGACAGAAGTTTATCAAATGCTGAAATCTAAGGGATTTACAGATGAAGAAATACTAGCATCAAATCTAGTAAAAAAATTTAGTAATGGATATGTAGATGTATTTAAAAACAGATTAATGTTTCCAATACAAGATATAAAAAATAAATTTATTGCCTTTGGAGGAAGAGTATTAGATGACTCTAAACCAAAATACATAAATTCACCAGAAGGAGTAGTATATAGCAAAGGCAGAAATTTATATGCTTTAAATGTGGCAAAAAATTCAGGGGAAAATAATTTAATAATAGTAGAAGGATATATGGATGCAGTATCTTTGCATCAAAGAGGAATACCAAATGCTGTTGCATCATTAGGAACAGCATTGACAGAAATGCAAGGAAGACTTCTAAGAAAATATTCAGAAAAAATCATTATATCATACGATTCAGATGGAGCAGGACAAGCAGCAACATTGAGAGGACTAGATATTCTTACAAATATGGGATGTGATGTTAGAATATTGCAAATGGAAGGTGCAAAAGACCCTGATGAATATGTAATAAAATATGGAAATGGAAGATTCAAATTATTAGTAAATAATGCAATTTCATTAATAGAATTTAAAGCAAAAGTACTAAAAAAGAGTTTGGATTTACAAAATGCGAATGACAAAATAAAATTTTTGAAAGAAATAGCAAAACTATTAACATCAGTAAATAGTAAAATTGAGCAAGAAATATATTTAGGAAATATTGCTAGAGAATATGGAATATCTAAAGAAGCCATTTATGCAGAAATAAATAAATTAAGTGGCAAAACAGTAGATAGCAAAATTTTGTCAAAGCAACCAATTTTAAAAGTTAATAAAGAAGATGTTGAAAAAAAACTCATAGAAAGAGAAAAATCTGTTATAGCAGTATTAATAAATGAAAAAGAAGATGGATATAATCAGATAAAAGAAGAAATTGCAGTAGAAGATTTAAAATCAGAACCAAATAAAAAAATATTAAAAAAACTGTATGAAGAGTTTGAAAAAGGCAATAGTAATAATATTAGCAATGTTTTAATGAACTTTTTCTCAGAAGATGAGCAAGTTATAAGCAGATTAACAGAATTATTATCTGAAGAATATCAAACAAATAATGATAAAAAGTTAATTGATAATATTATAAAAACATATAAAAAAGAAAAACTAAATATGAAAAAACAAGAATTAATAGAAAAACAGAAAAGCACAAATTTAACAGTAGAAGAAATAAAAAAAATAGACAGAGAAATACAAGAAGTAATTATTGAACTAGCAAAAATAAAGTAATTAATCAGAGGAGGGTAAAATTTGTATGGGAGACAAGGAGAATATAGAATTAGAGCAAGAAAATTTAGAAGAAAATCAAAATGAAACAAATCAAGAAGAAATAAGCCAAGAAGATACAGCAAAAAAAGTAACTGAAATCATAAAAAAAGCTAAGGAAAAAGGAAATATAACATATGGAGAATTAGCAACACAATTAGGAGATATAAACCCAGAACAAATAGATAAAGTTTTTGATGCAATGGAAGAAATGGGAGTAGATGTATTAAAAGACGGTGATGAATTAGACGAACCAGATATAGAAGATTTAGAAGAAGTAGAAGATATCAAGCTAGAAGAATTAGACAAAATGCCATTAGATGGAGTTAATACAGATGACCCTGTTAGAATGTATCTAAGAGAAATAGGAAAAATTCCTTTATTATCATTTGAAGAAGAGTTGGAATTAGCTAAAAAAATCTTAGAAGGCGACGAACAAGCAAAACAAAGACTATCAGAAGCAAATTTAAGATTAGTTGTAAGTATTGCAAAAAAATATGTGGGAAGAGGATTGCTATTCTTAGACTTGATACAAGAAGGAAACATGGGATTAATAAAAGCAGTAGAAAAGTTTGATTACACAAAAGGATATAAATTCAGCACATATGCAACATGGTGGATTAGACAAGCAATTACAAGAGCTATAGCAGACCAAGCAAGAACAATCAGAATACCTGTTCATATGGTAGAAACAATAAACAGATTAATAAGAACATCAAGATTATTACTTCAAAGACTAGGAAGAGAGCCATCACCAGAAGAAATTGCAGAAGAAATGGACATGCCAGTTGAAAGAGTAATGGAAATTCAAAAAATTGCACAAGACCCAGTATCATTGGAAACTCCAATAGGAGAAGAAGATGATAGTCATTTAGGAGATTTTATACAAGACGAAGATAGTCCAGCACCACAAGATTCAGCATCATTTACATTAATGAAAGAACAATTAGAAGAGGTCATGAACACATTAACTCCTAGAGAAGCGAAAGTATTAAAACTAAGATTCGGGTTAGAAGACGGAAGGGCAAGAACATTAGAAGAGGTCGGAAAAGAATTCATGGTAACAAGGGAAAGAATAAGACAAATAGAAGCAAAAGCATTAAGAAAATTAAGACATCCAAGTAGAAGCAAAAAATTACGTGATTATATGAATTAGATTTTCAAAAGGACTTTATCATAAATTTGAATTATTAGTTAATAGCGCCACGTGAACGTTGTATTTTATTCCGATGCGAGAGCTAAAGGAAAAAATACAACATTCAGCAAGATGGCGCGGATTTTTATATAAAGAGAGGAATGATATAATGCATAATTTAGAAGGGAAATACGAACCAAATAAATTTGAAGATGAACTATATAGCAATTGGGAAGAAAAAGGATACTTTAAACCAAGTGGAAATACAGAAAAAGGAAAATACTGTATAATGATGCCACCTCCTAATGTAACTGGAAAATTACATATGGGACATGCTTTAGATGGAACATTACAAGATGTATTAATAAGATATAAGAGAATGCAAGGATACAATACATTATGGGTTCCAGGAACTGACCATGCAGCAATTTCAACAGAAGTAAAAATCGTAGAAAAATTAAAAGAAGAAGGAATTGATAAACATGATTTAGGAAGAGAAAAATTCTTAGATAAAGCATGGGAATGGACTGAATTATATGGAGGAACAATAGTTAAACAACAGAAAAAACTAGGTTGTTCTGCAGATTGGTCACGTTCAAGATTTACAATGGATGAAAGACTTTCAAAAGCAGTGCTAACAGTTTTCAAAAAATTATATGACAAAGGTTTAATATATAAAGGCAAAAGAATGATAAACTGGTGTCCATGTTGTAATACCTCAATATCAGATGCTGAAGCTATATATGAAGAAGAAAAAACACATTTATGGCATATAAAATACAAAGTAGTAGGTATGGAAAATACATACTTAACAGTTGCAACAACAAGACCAGAAACAATGCTTGGGGATACAGCAGTTGCAGTTCATCCAGATGATGAGAGATATAAAAACTTAGTAGGCAAAAAATGTATATTACCTATAATGAATAAAGAAATTCCAATTATTGCAGATGAATTTGTAGAAAAAGAATTTGGAACAGGTTGTGTAAAAATAACACCAGCACATGACCCAAATGATTATCAAGCAGGATTAAAACACGATTTAGAAATAATAGAAGTATTTGATGAAGACTTTAAAATGAATGATTTAGTTCCGGAATATGAAGGGCTAGACATGTATGAAGCAAGAAAACTTATTGTAGAAAAATTAAAAGAACTAGGAGTACTTGTAAAAATAGAAGATTACACACACAATGTTGCCAAACATGATAGATGTGGTCATACAATAGAACCAAAAATTTCTGATCAATGGTTTGTTGCAATGAAAGAACTTGCAAAACCTGCAATAGAAGCGGTAAAAACGGGCAAAACAAGATTTGTACCAGACAAATTTGAAAAAACATATTTTAACTGGTTAGACAATATACAAGATTGGTGTATATCTCGTCAAATTTGGTGGGGACATCAAATACCAGCATATTATTGTGATAAATGTGGAGAGATAAATGTAGACTTAGAAAAACCAGAGAAATGTTCAAAATGTGGAAGCATAGAATTACATCAAGACCCAGATACACTAGATACATGGTTTAGTTCGGCTTTATGGCCATTTTCAACATTAGGTTGGCCAGAAAATACAGAAGACTTTAAAACATTCTTTCCAACCGACACACTTGTTACAGGATATGATATTATTTTCTTCTGGGTAGTAAGAATGATGTTTTCATCATTAGAACAAACAGGAGAAGTACCATTTAAAGATGTATTTATACACGGAATAGTAAGAGACAGCCAAGGAAGAAAAATGTCAAAAAGCTTAGGAAATGGAATAGACCCATTAGAAATAATAGAAAAATATGGAACAGATAGTTTGAGATATTCATTAGTTTCGGGAACATCAGCAGGAAATGATATGAGATTTTTACCAGAAAAAATAGAGGCAGCAGGAAATTTTGGAAATAAAATATGGAATGCAGCTAAATTTGTATTAATGAATTTAGAAGATGCAGATGAAGCACACATAAAATCTGACTTCCCATCTCTAGCATCAGACTTATGTATAGAAGATAAATGGATATTATCAAAAATGAATACTTTAGCAAAAGAAGTAACAACAAATCTTGACAATTATGACTTAGGAGTAGCATTAGATAAAATATATACTTTTATATGGAATGAATTTTGTGATTGGTATATAGAAATTGTAAAAACGAGACTATATGATAAAGAAAATACTACAAGGAAAACAGCACAATGGGTATTAAATAAAGTATTAGGAGATGCATTAAAATTATTACATCCATTTATGCCATTTGTAACAGAAAAAATATATAAAGAATTATATAATGATGATGAAAGTATAATGATATCAAATTATCCTGAATATAATGAAAAATTAGACTTTAAAGTTGAAGAAGAAAAAATAGAGCAAATAAAGGAATTAATTACAGGAATAAGAAATATAAGAACACAAATGAATGTACATCCTTCAAAAAAATCTAAATTGATATTTGTTGTAAAACCAGAATATGAGAAAACAATAAAAGCATCAGAAGAATTCATTAAAAAATTAGGATTTGGAGAAGAAATTCAAGTACAAACAAACAAAGAAAATATCCCACAAAATGCAGTAAATGTAGTTACAGCAGATATAGAAGTATTCATGCCTTTTGAAGATTTAGTAAATATTGAAGAAGAACGAGCAAGACTAGAAAAAGAAAAAGAAAAAATATTAGTAGAAAAAGAAAAAACAGATAAAATGTTAGGAAATCCAGGATTTCTAGCAAAAGCTCCAGCAAGTAAAGTGGAAGAAGAAAAAGAAAAACTAATAAAATTTAATGAAATGATAGCAAATATAGAAGAAAGAATAAATAAATTAGCAACAAATTAATTTAATTTTATCCCCGAATACTGAAATATATATTTTATATTCGAGGGTTTTATTGGTAGAATATTACAAAAATATTACATTTTAAAAAAATAAGGTTTTATATTGTAATTTTAGTTACATTTATGATAGAATAAATAAAAGAAAAAATATCGAACTAAGGAGGAAATCATGAAAAAAACAGAAGGAATAACTTTAATTGGATTAATAATAACAATTATTATTATACTTATTTTAGTTGCTGTTGTTATTCAACTTATGATTAATTCAGGTCTTTTTACGAGGGCTCAAGAAGCAACCAAATCATGGAATGATGCTCAAATAGATGAACAAAGATGGGGAGCAGGAGATTTTGAAATAGAGGTTGGAAATAAAAAATATAATTCAATTGATGAATATATAGGAACAAACAATAAAGATCCCGAACTAGATAGAAGTTATATTCAGGTGGGAGATTATATTCAATATGAACCAGATTCGGCATCAGAATATTCAATATCAGAAACAATCTCAGGATATAGTGATACCCAACATATAGCACAGGATACAACTTTAACATGGAGAGTAATGAATATTAATACAGATGGCAGTGTAGATTTAATTAGTTCGACACCAATAGCAACAAGTGTACATCTTAATGGAGCATTAGGATATAGCAATGGAGTATACATATTAAATGATTTATGTAGAGAACAATATTCAAATACTGAATTGGGAGCAATAGCAAGAAGTGTAAATATAGAAGATATTGAAAAACAATTTAGCGATACAGGAAATTCAGCAAAGATAAGTTATATAAATGAGCAAGTAGCAAATCTAAATGCAGAAATAAATATTACAAATGTAAATTCAACAAATAATACCGTAACATATTCAACAGAAAAATCATATTATCCTGACATATACCAACATGAGAAAGGAGCAGGAATAAATACAACGGAGATTCAAACAGATGGAATAGCAGAGAGCGGAGAATATAGTGGATATGAAAATGGAACAACAACAAATATATCTGAAACTGCAGATGAAAATGGACTAACAGTAACATATACATACTACAAATTTGATAATATATCAACAAGTTATTTTAAAAACACTAAATTTTATGAAGTTATGTTTGGAACTGGGAAAGCATATTGGCTTGCTTCAAGATGTGTTGTATGCAATGAATATTGTGCAAGTTTCAATTTGAGACTTATAAGCGGGTCACATCTTTATGGTTATCAACTTTTTGGTTCAGATGGTGAGCCAAAGACACGAACATTGTTAGTGCGTCCAGTAGTTACTCTAGGACCTAATATCAAGATATCAACAGAAGGTGGAACAACCGCAGGAAGCCCAAGAACAATAAGCTTATGAGACAGAAATCATAATACAAGCATAAGGCTTTATGCTTGCCCATATTTAATTTATATAGAGAAAGCTCCCTCAGGAAAGGGAGCTTTTGCTCGTTAAATAGGCTGATGGTTTTATAAAGTGAATTCCTGTAATGCACTATAATTGCTCCTATCGTTTTTGCTGTTCCCATTGACATAATGCAAAAAAAATAGTATAATATAAAAAGTGGTGCCGGAAGGCAAAAATGAGATTATATATGATTAATAAAAAAGTATTCGGGAAAAATATGTAAGAGAGAATAAGTATTAGATAAGAGAATTTAATACTTGATTTTATACTTAAGCTAAACTAATTTAGAAAATTTTTAATATTATGCTGAAAATTTATTCTATATTAGCAAAACAAGAAAAAATGTATTTCTGAATATAGTGGTAATTCCACTTTTATTGTATTGTGCAATAATATTAATTACATAGTTTAATCTACAGAAAAGAAAAAGGAGAGAATAAAATGGAAGAAAACTCAAGCAAAGAGAAAACAAGAAGAGTAAACAAAAGACCTAAAAAAGAAAGCAATAGGATATTTAAAAAGGAAAAGGTAAAAATGATACCTTTAGGCGGAATTTTAGAAATAGGAAAAAACCTTACAGTTATAGAGAGCGAAGAAGATATAATTATAATTGACTGTGGTCTAGGATTTCCAGAAGATGATATGCTAGGCGTAGATTTAGTTATACCAGATATGACATATCTAGAAAAAAACAAAGAAAAAATAAGAGGACTAGTTATAACACATGGACACGAAGATCATATTGGAGGGATTCCTTATTTATTAAAACAAATAAATGTACCAATATATGCAACAAAATTAACAGTGGGCTTAATACAAAATAAATTAGAAGAACATAATTTATTAAGAAGTACAAAACTTACAGTTGTTGCTCCAGGTCAAACAATAAAATTAGGAAATATGAAAGTTGAATTTATAAGAATAACACACAGTATACCAGATGCGTGTTCACTTGCAATATACACACCAGCAGGAATTTTAGTTCATACTGGAGATTTTAAAATCGATTATACACCAATAGATGGAGAAATAATGGATTTAGGAAGACTAGCAGAACTAGGAAATAAAGGTGTTTTAGCTCTTATGTCTGATAGTACGAATGCTGAAAGAAAAGGATATACAATGTCTGAAAGCAGTGTAGGAGAAGTATTAGATAAATTATTTATAAATTGTTCAAAAAGAATAGTTGTAGCAACTTTCTCATCAAATGTTCATAGAGTTCAACAAATTGTTAATTCAGCTGTAAAATATAGAAGAAAAGTAGCAATATGTGGAAGAAGTATGATAAATATGATAGAAACAGCAAGAAAATTAGGCTATATTAAGGTTCCAGACAATGTATTTATTGATATAGATAATATAAAATCATATCCAGAAGATCGATTGGTAATAATCACAACAGGAAGTCAAGGAGAACCAATGTCTGCCTTAACAAGAATGGCAGAAGGGGAGCATAGAAAGGTACAAATTACTCCAAATGACTTAATAATAATTTCTGCAAATCCAATACCAGGAAATGAAAAATATATTTCAAAAGTAATAGATGATTTGATGACAATAGGTGCAGAAGTTATATACAACGCACTTGAAGATATACATGTTTCAGGACATGCATGCCAAGAAGAACAAAAATTAATGATATCATTGATAAAACCAAAATACTTTATTCCTGTACATGGGGAGTATAGACAACTTATGGCACATGCCGAAACAGCTAAAAAAATAGGAATAAAACCAGAAAACATATTTATAACTAATAATGGTAGAATATTAGAGCTAAGTGAAGAAGAGGCTAAATTTAATGGAACAGTAACTGCAGGAATTATATTAGTAGATGGATTAGGAGTAGGAGATGTAGGTAATATTGTCTTGAGAGACAGACAAAAACTATCTCAAGATGGTTTAATAACAGTAGTACTTACTTTGGATTCAGCATCAGGAAAGATTGTTGCAGGACCAGATGTGATAAGTAGGGGTTTCGTATATGTGAGAGAATCGGAAAATTTAATGGAAGATATTAAAAAATTATTAAGAACAGAGCTTGCTAAATGTGAAGAAAAACATGTGACAGATTGGGCAACAATAAAATCTGTAATAAAAGAGGAATTAGGAGACTATATTTATAAAAAAACCAAGAGACAACCAATGTTAATACCAATTATTATGGAAATCTAATAAAACATATTAATATGAAGGTGCATAAATTTAAAAAATAAATCAGAGAAGACAATTTTTGTTTTCTCTGATTTATTTTTTATTTGGAAAATATTCAATTATATCTGTTATAGAACAATTTAAATAATCACAAAATCTAGCTAAAACGATAATATCAAATCTTAACAATTCTCCAGTCATCATTCTTTTTATTACTTTAAAATCTGTATTAGTATCTTTCATTAATTTATTAATACTAATATTTTTGTCTGCCAGTAAATTTTTGAGCTTAAAAAAATAATAGCCATTTTCTATTTCAACTTTTTTCATATATAAATCACCTAAACTTAAAAAAATTATATATTTTTAGTATGCTCCTTGACTATTGGTTGTATAACCAATATACTAAGAAAAGAAATTAAAATATACATAAAAAAAGGAGTACAAAAAATGAATGATTTTAATGTACCATATTATATACTCGAGGAAATAATACAATATATAGAGGAAAGAGTAAAAGGAAAAGAAAAATGTATGAAATGGAAAAATATAAAAGCTTTGATTAAATTAGCAGTAGCAAACAAAAGACTTACAAAGGAGCATGCAGATTTTTTAGAAGACAGATTAAAAAACTTAGAAATATAAGGGAATAATTGTTGACAACAATAAAAAAATATGGTAAAATATTCATTCGTAAGCCGCATAAGTTGGGTCCTAAAAGTTTTTAACTACCCAAATTTAAAACTTAGCGAGTATTAAAAGAAAGAAGAGGTGCTTTTCGATAATGTATGCAATAATCGAAGCTTGTGGAAAGCAATACAAAGTAGTAGAAGGAGATACAGTATTTTTTGAAAAATTAGATACTGAAGAAGGTAAAAAAGTTAACTTTGATAAAGTAATATTAGTATCTGATGACAAAAAAGTACAAGTAGGAAATCCTTATGTTAAAGGTGTGAAAGTTGAAGGAAAAGTAATATCACACGGAAAAGGTAAGAAAATCATTGTTTTCAAGATGAAACCTAAAAAGAATGAAAGAAAGAAACAAGGACATAGACAACCTTATACTAAAGTAGAAATAACATCTATAAAAATGCCAGCAGCAAAAACAGAAAAATCAACTGAGAAAGTAGCAACACCAGCAGCAAAAAAAACTGCGACAAAAAAAGTAGAAGCTAAAGTAGAAGCGTAAAAGAAGAATAAGAAAATTTTAGAAAAAGGGAGTTGAAATAAATGGCACATAAAAAAGGTCAAGGTAGTGTAAAAAACGGTCGTGACAGTGAGTCAAAACGTTTAGGTATAAAAAGAGCAGACGGTCAATTTGTTCTTGCAGGAAATATCTTGGTAAGACAAAGAGGAACAAAAGTACATCCAGGTAACAATGTAGATATTGGTAGTGATGATACACTTTTTGCTTTAATAGACGGAATAGTTAGATATGAAAGAAAAGGTAAAGACAAAAAACAAGTAAGTGTTTACCCAGAAAATAAATAAAAAAAGAAAACACCTAAATTTTTTGATTAGGTGTTTTTGCGTTAAAAAACATATTAGTTATAAATGCAAAATATTGCATGTTAAAACTATGAAAGGAAGGTAAGTATGGAAAAGAAAAAAGTTTTAAGCGGAGTTCAATCAACAGGAAGATTAACATTAGGAAATTATTTTGGAGCTATAAATAATTGGGTAGAAATGCAAGAAGAATATGATTGTTATTATATGATAGCAAATTTACATTCATTAACAGTAAGAAACGATCCAGAAACATTAAAAAATAATACTAAAAAAATAATAGCATTATATCTTGCAGCAGGATTAGACCCACAAAAAAATACATTATTTATACAATCACAAGTAAAGGAACATGCAGAACTTAGCTGGATTTTAAACTGTTATACTTACATGGGAGAACTTTCAAGAATGACACAATTTAAGGATAAATCAGAAAAACATACAGATAATATAAATGCAGGATTATTTACATATCCAGTACTTATGGCAGCAGATATTTTATTATATCAAGCAGATTATGTTCCAGTTGGAGTAGATCAAATGCAACATTTGGAAATAACACGAGATATAGCAGAAAGATTTAATAAATTATATGGTAAAACATTTGTTATTCCAGAAGTATATTTAGGTAAAGTAAGTAGCAAAATTATGGGATTACAAGACCCAACTGCAAAAATGAGTAAAAGTGCTACAAATTTAAATGATGTAATCTTTTTAGAAGATGAACCAGATTTAATATTAAAGAAATTTAAAAAAGCAGTAACAGATTCTGAAAATAAAGTACAATATAATCCAGAAAACAAACCAGGAGTTAGTAATTTAATGCAAATATATAGCTCTGCAACAGGTAGCACATTAAAAGAAATTGAAAAAGAATTTGAAGGTTCTGGATATGGTGATTTTAAAACCAAAGTAGCAGAAGCTGTTATATCAAAACTTGAACCAATTCAAAATAAATATAATGACCTTCTTAATAATCAAGGATACTTAGAGGAAATATATACAAGAGGGGCAGAAAAGGCAAGAGAATTAGCATCAAAAACTTTAAAAGATGTTAAAGAAAGGATAGGAATATTATAGTGTTTACAGACTATACAAAGATAATTATAAAATCTGGAGATGGCGGAAATGGTGCTATAACCTTTAGAAGAGAAAAATATGTGGCAGCAGGAGGACCAGATGGCGGAGATGGCGGAAAAGGTGGCGACATATATTTTATAGTTGACCCAGATGCAAATACTTTAATTAATTTTAGATATAATAAAAAATATAAAGCTCAAAATGGTGAAAATGGGAGCGGAAAAAACTGCTATGGCAAAAAAGGAGAAGACTTATATATAAAAGTTCCTGCTGGGACTGTCGTTAAAGATGCAGAAACAGGTAAAATAATCGCAGATCTTTCTAAGAAAGGACAAAAAGAACTAATATTACCAGGAGGAAGAGGTGGCAAAGGTAACGCACACTTTGCTACATCAACTAGACAAGCACCACATTTTGCACAAGCAGGAGAAAAAGGAATAGAAAAGGAAGTTATATTAGAACTAAAACTAATAGCAGATGTTGGTTTATTAGGATTTCCTAATGTAGGTAAATCTACAATTCTTTCAATGGTAACATCAGCAACACCTAAAATTGCAGATTATCATTTTACAACACTTGAACCAAATCTAGGTGTAGTAAAAACTGAATATGGAGATAGCTTTGTAATTGCTGACATACCAGGAATTATTGAAGGAGCAAGTGAAGGAATAGGATTAGGCTTAAAATTTTTAAGGCATATAGAGAGAACTAGGTTATTACTTCATGTTATTGATGTTTCTGGAACTGAAGGAAGAAATCCTGTTCAAGATTTTAAAACAATAAATAATGAATTGGAAAAATACAGTAAAAAATTAAGTACTAGAAAACAAATTATAGTTGCAAATAAAATAGATGTTATGCAAGATGAAACATTATTTAACGAACTAAAAGAAATGGCTAATCAAAAAGGAATAGAAATATTTAAAATATCTGCAGCAACAGGAGAAGGACTAAAAGAATTATTTAGAATAGTTTCAGAAGAATTGAAAAAACTTCCCAAAGAAGAACTTTTAGATGAAGAAGAAAGAGTAGTATATACATTAAAAGAAGAAACAAAAGGATTTGAAATAAACAAGATTGATGGAGAATTTGTTGTTTCAGGTCCAGATGTAGATAGATTAATGGCTAGAGTAAACTTAGCAGATAATGAATCATTATATTATTTTCAAAAAATGTTAATAAATCTAGGAATAGACGAAGCATTGAGAAACGCTGGAGTAAAAGATGGTGAAACAATAAGATTTAATGATTGGGAATTTGCTTGGTATGAATAAAATTAAAGGGGCTTTGGAGCCCTTTAATTTTTTTATCTAAAAAATAATTAGAAAGTCTTGACCAATTTTCTAAAATATGAAATAATCTGTTAGGAATTTTTAGAGTATCAATGTTTTGATAAAATCAAAATATAATAAGTAGATAAAAAATAAAAAAATTTTAAAAAAACTCTTGACAAAAAAATATAATGGTATATAATATTACCAAACAAAAGTTTGAAAAATTTAGGAGGAAAACCATGGGTAAAGATAAAAAAGAAAAAAACGAAATTTTAGAAAAAAAAGAAGGTATTGAAAAAAAGAAAGCATTAGAGGCAGCATTAGGACAGATTGAAAAAGAATTTGGCAAAGGAGCCATAATGAAATTAGGAGAATACCAAGAGATGAATGTAGAAGCTATTCCAACAGGTGCATTAAGTTTAGATGTTGCATTAGGAATAGGAGGAATACCAAGAGGAAGAATTATAGAAATATTTGGTCCAGAATCTTCAGGAAAAACAACATTAGCATTACACGCAATAGCAGAAGCACAAAAAATGGGTGGAGAAGCAGCTTTTATAGATGCAGAACATGCTTTAGACCCAGTATACGCAAAACATTTAGGTGTAGACATAGATAATCTTATAGTATCACAACCAGATACAGGAGAACAAGCATTAGAAATAGCAGAAGCATTAACAAGAAGTGGAGCAATTGATGTAATAGTAGTAGACTCTGTTGCAGCATTAGTTCCAAAAGCTGAAATAGATGGCGATATGGGAGATGCACATGTAGGTTTACAAGCAAGACTTATGTCACAAGCTTTAAGAAAACTAGCAGGTGTAATAAACAAATCAAAAACAGTTATAATTTTTATAAATCAATTAAGAGAAAAAGTAGGAATTATGTTTGGAAATCCAGAAACAACACCTGGAGGAAGAGCCTTAAAATTCTATGCATCAGTTAGACTAGATATTAGAAAAGTAGAAAACTTAAAAGTTGATGGAACAGTTGTAGGTGCAAGAGCAAAAGTAAAGGTAATAAAAAATAAAGTAGCACCACCATTTAGAGAAGCAGAATTTGATATTATATATGGTAAAGGTATATCAAAAGAAGGTAATATATTAGATTTAGCAGTAAACTTAGATATAATAAATAAATCAGGTGCATGGTTTAGCTATAATGGAGAAAAAATAGGACAAGGAAGAGACAATGCAAAAAAATATATGGAAGAAAATCCGGAATTTGCAAAAGAAATAGAAGAAAAGGTAAGAGCAAATATGTCACAAGCATTTGAAAGAAGCTTAGGAGACAATGAAATTGAAGAAGATGACGAGGAAGATGATTTTGACGAATTTGAAGAAAATACAGAAGAATAAAATCAATTAAAAAGGGCAGAATACTGCTCTTTTTAAGTAATAAATAAAAGGAGTTAAATTGTGGAAAATATAGAAGAGTTTGATAAACTAAAAACACAAGTATTAAAATATGTATTATATAAAAAAAGAAGTGAAGCAGAAGTAAGACAAAAATTTTTGAAAAATACTGGAAATATGTTAGATAATGTTATAGAATATCTAAAGGAAAATGGATATATAGATGACAATCAATATATACAAAAATCAGTTGCAGAATTTATAAGATTAAAAAATATGTCTATAAAAGAAGTTCAATATAAATTATTATCTAAAGGAATAAATAAAGACTTAATAGATGATTATATTTATAACAATAAAGAAGATTTACTTGAATATGAAATAAATTCTGCTAAAAAGATTTTTCTAAAAAAACAAAACACATTAGAAAAAGAAGGAATTTTAGATTATCTTAGAAAAAAAGGATATATGAGTGAGACTATAAAAATTATAGAACTAGAAGAAAAAGAATAGGTGCATCAAGAAAGGATGGAACTAAATTAAATGAATAACATACTAGCATTAGAAACAAATAAATACAGTATAAAATTAGATAACTTTGAAGGGCCTTTAGATTTATTATGCCATTTAATAGAAAAAAACAAAATGGACATAAATCAAGTAAAAATAAGTGAAATTACAGACCAATATATTGAATATTTAAACAAAATGCAAGAATTAAATTTAGAAATCGCAAGTGAGTTTATGGTAATGGCTTCTACTTTAATATATATGAAATCTAAAAGCTTATTACCAAAACAAGAAGAGGAAGAAGAAGAACTAACAGAAGAACAATTGATTCAAAGAATTATTGATTATAAAAAATATAAAGAAATAACTAAAACTTTAAGAGAAAATTATAATGAACATTCTCAAAAATTTTATAAAACAGCAGAAAAAATAGAATTACCAGACAGAAAGATTGAAGAAGAACATAATATTCAAGAGATTATTCAAAGTTATAAATTTTTGATAGAAAAAAATGAAAATAAAGTAAATGAAAATGCAGCTAACATAGAAAAAATTGCAGTTATAGAAACAGTAACAGTCACAAGTAAAGTAAAAGATATTTTTAAAGAATTGTTAAAAAAACCAAAATTCATATTTAATACTTTATGCAAAACAAAAAAATATACAAAACTAGAGACAGTAACAGCATTATCTGGAATATTAGAACTATCAAGAAGAAATAAAATACAAACAAATCAAGAAGAAAATTTTTCGGACATTATAATTGAAAAAAAGTGTAGTTAATAAAACGAATAGAATAGTAAAAAATGGAAAAAATATTGTTATAGGAGGAAACTATGGCAATATTTTTTGTTATCATAATTTTAGTAATAATATTTCTAAGCTCAAGTTTAAAAATTAGTATAGAAGACTTTAAAATATATAATAAAAAGATAACAAATTTAAAAATAATAATTAGTATAGCATTTCTTAATGAGATAAATTTATTACAAATAACATTAAACAAAGAAAAAATAGAAAATTTGAAGAAAAATAAAATAATAAAAAAGATAATAAAAAAAGTTCAAGAAGAAATATTAAAGGATTATACTAATGAAAATAAAATAAAAGTAAATAAAATAAAGGAAGGATTAAAAAGCTTAAAATATGTAAGCATAAAAAATATCAAAATAAAAGGTAAAGTAGGAACAGCAAATGCAGTAATTACCGCGTTTTTGACTACATTTCTTAATCTATTTATTACATTTTTTATTGCAAGAAAAGTTAATAATACAAAATATGAAATATTACCAGTATATATAGATGAAAATTATTTTGAGTTATCTATCAAATGTATAATTAGCATAAAAGTGGTACATATTATCCATATAGCAAGATTATTAAAAAGAAAGGAAAGTGATAAAATAGATGGAAGAACGTCAAATAGAAGGTCTTATGCTAACAGCCATGGATAGTATAAGAGATATGATAAATGTAAATACAATAATAGGAGAGCCAATGAAAATTCAGGAAAACATAACTGTTATTCCGATATCGAAAGTGGGATTTGGATTTGCAGCAGGTGGAAGTGAATTTAAAGGAGAGGCAATAAAAGAATATACTAAAACTAGAGAGGAAGAAGAAATTGCATATAGAAATCCTTTTGGAGGAGGAAGTGGAGCAGGAGTTTCAATAAAACCAGTAGCATTCTTAGTAATTCAAGATAATATTGTAAAGATATTACCAGTAGAGCATAATTGTACAATTGATAAAGTGCTAGATTATATACCAGATTTAATGGAAAAAGCAAATAAAATGTTAGATAAGGTACTAGACAAAAATAATAAAAAACGTATAAAAATAAAAAGACCTAAAATAATAAAAACAAATACAACATATAAATTTAACTATCATACAGAAGATGATAAAAAAGAAGATATTGAAGACGAATAAAAAGTGGGAATCCCCACTTTTTTTATTGTATAGGAAAAATCGACTTTTAGCTTGACCTTATTTGGATTTTTCCGTATACAACAAGGTTAGGCTACCTTAATTCGTCCGAGCAAAGCGAGTGACATGTGTTTTGCACTTGCTTCGGAGACTAACTTAGCAAAACGCCTTTCTTATAACAATAGTTTCTATCTTAAAAGATTAAACCAACTATTAACAACTTGAACTAACATATTTCCAAAATTGATTTTTTTTACACTGTTACAAGTAATTAAATCTATTGATGCTAATTTTTCATCTCCTAGTTTGAAAACAACTTCACCAATTTTATCTCCTTTGTTTACTGGTGCTGATACGGAGTCTGGCAAAACTACTGTTGTGGTAATATTTGAAGTTTGCCCTTTCGGAATTAAACTTCCGGCAGTTTCATTAAAAGTAACATCAACACTTTGCTTTGTTCCTTTTGTGACTAAAACTGGTCTAAGTATTTCAGAAGTATTTGAATATGTATAATATTCAAAATTACTAAACCCATAATCTAATAATTTTTGTGCTTCAGAAAATCTAATTGCAGAAGTTTCGCCTCTCATAATAACAGCAATTAAAGATAAATTATCTCTTGTGGCACTAGCAGATAAATTAAATAAAGCAGTTGAAGTAGAACCTGTTTTTAAACCAGTACATCCATTATAATTACGAAGAAGTTTGTTAGTATTAACTAACTGAGATGTTCCATCTCTTAAGGTATCCATCCAAATTGTGGTGTAATTAGTAATAGTAGGATGCTTTGTTAGTAATTCTCTAGACATTAATGCAATATCATAACTTGAAGTAACATGACCGTCCTCATCTAGCCCATGACAATTCTTGAAATTAGTATCATTCATTCCTAATTCTTTTGCACGTTTATTCATTTGCTCAACAAAGAGTTCTTGACTGCCAGAGATATATTCAGCCATAGCAACACAACAATCATTTGCAGAAACAACACATATTGCTTTTAACATTTCGTCAACAGTTAATGTTTCTGATGGGTCTAACCAAATCTGAGAACCACCCATGGATGCTGCAGTTTCAGAACATGGCACATTATCTTGTAATGAAATGATTCCATTATCTAAAGCTTCCATGATTAAAAGTATGGTCATTATTTTGGTAACACTAGCTGGTCTTAATTGTTCATGAATGTTATGTTCATAAAGTATTGTCCCAGTAGATTGCTCCATCAAGATAGCACTTCCACTTGTAAGATTTAAAAAATTTCCTTCTTGAGTCTTCAAAAAAGCAGAGGTCGTAATGGCTTCAGTTTCTACTGAGCCAGACCATACATATAAACTATCTGTTGCTAATACATAAATATATGAAAATATAAGCATAAATAGAATAATAAGACTTATGATTTTTTTAATCAAAATACATTCCTCCATATAAATTTATTTTGTAAATAATATGTGTAAAAATGTAATTTATGACTAATAATAAATTCTAGCAAGCGAAACATCTATAGTATTATAATTGTTTGTTGCATAAATTTTAATATCAAATTCAGTATCATTTCTGAATTTTAAATCTGCACCACCATAGCTGATACAAGCGTCTTTACCCTCTTCTACATAATATACTTTTCTTGTATGAGGATGTCTTTCAGTAACAACTAGATTTTGTACAGCTAATACTGCATTATATAATGTGGTACTAACTTGACATTTTCCACCACCATATCCAGTAGTAATGTTGCCGTCCAAGTCAAATATATCGGCTTCTTTATATCCTTTTTCAGGTGTAGCTTGACCAACGGTATCACAAAAAGAAAATGTTTCTCCTGATTTAACAATAGTGCCATTTAAAGTATTACAGCAAAGAGTCATATTAGTTTGCCTATTAGAATCTTCGGGATAATTTACAGGTGTTGAAAATGATGCAATTACTTCTTCTTTAAGAACAGTTGTAGATAATGGAGTAACATTATAACTATTAGCAGATGAATTCTCATTTTCTTGATTTCCATTATTAGAAGTACAACCAGTAAGAAATAAAAAAGAACTTATTAAAATAATAATTAAAAATTTCATAAAACCTCCATCAATATTAGTATAAATGAAAGCAAAATGAATATGCGAGGAAAAATTTAGAAAAAACATTGACGTTTAAGGTTATAGATGGTATAATATTAAGCGTTAATGTTTATTTTTAGGAGGTGAAAAAGAAAGTGCCAACAATTAATCAATTAGTAAGAAAAGGTAGAAAAACATCAACTACAAAATCAACAGCTCCAGCTTTACAAAAGGGATTTAATTCAAAATTGAACAGACAAACAAATAACAGATCACCACAAAAAAGAGGAGTATGTACAGTAGTTAAAACAGTAACACCTAAAAAACCAAACTCTGCTTTAAGAAAAGTTGCAAGGGTTAGACTATCAAATGGATATGAAGTAACATCATACATTCCAGGAATAGGACACAACTTACAAGAACACAGTGTTGTTTTAATAAGAGGTGGAAGGGTAAAAGATATCCCAGGTGTTAGATACCATATCATTAGAGGAACTTTAGATACAGCTGGTGTTAAAGATAGAATGCAAGCTAGATCTAAATATGGAGCTAAACGTCCAAAAAAATAAGCATTTTAATGAAAAACTTCGTACTACGTTGTCAAACTGCATAATTTTTTTATCGACATACTTATGTATAGTCTCAAAAAAATTTATTGGTTTTCCTAGTATTACTCGTTTTTGATTAAAATGTAAAATTAATGAAAAGACCAAAAGATGTTTAGCAAAAAAGTGTTAATAAAGAGATGTAATAAAATAAATATAGATTGAACGGACGTCAGACTCTGACATCGGACCTCCGACCTCCGTAAAAACATCCAATTAGCACTAACTGAAAAAATTCAGAGTAACTTTAATACTTTTGTATAAAGTATTACAAAAAAGAGGAAAGAGTATAAAAATTAACCTCTAAATAAGAAAAGGAGTGAAGAAAAGTGCCAAGAAGAGGATATATAGCAAAAAGAGATGTTTTACCAGATCCAATATATAATAGTAAAATAGTTACAAAACTAATAAACAATATTATGTTAGATGGTAAAAAAACAGTTGCTCAAAAAATAGTTTATGAAGCATTCGAAATAGTAAAAGAAAAAGAAGGAAAAGATGCTTTAGAAGTTTTTGAAGTAGCATTAAACAACATTATGCCTGTCCTTGAAGTTAAAGCAAGAAGAGTAGGTGGAGCAACATACCAAGTTCCAATCGAAATTAGAGCTGAAAGAAGACAAACTTTAGGATTAAGATGGTTAGTAACTTATGCTAGAAACAGACATGAAAAAACAATGGCTGAAAAATTAGCAGGTGAAATAATTGATGCTATCAACCAAACAGGTGGAGCAGTTAAGAAAAAAGAAGAAACACATAGAATGGCAGAAGCAAACAAAGCATTTGCTCATTACAAATGGTAAAATTTTATAAATAGGAGGAAAAATTAATGGCAGGTAGAGCATTTCCATTAGAAAGAACAAGAAATATAGGAATAATGGCTCACATTGATGCGGGAAAAACAACAACAACAGAAAGAATTCTTTTCTATACAGGTAAAACACATAAAATAGGAGAAGTTCACGAAGGTGCAGCTACTATGGACTGGATGGACCAAGAACAAGAAAGAGGTATAACAATTACTTCTGCAGCAACAACATGTCAATGGTTAAACCATAGAATCAACATAATTGATACTCCAGGTCACGTTGATTTCACTGTTGAAGTTGAAAGATCTTTAAGAGTATTAGACGGTTCTGTAACAGTATTTTGTGCAAAAGGTGGTGTACAACCACAATCTGAAACAGTTTGGCGACAAGCTGATAAATACCAAGTACCAAGAATGGCATATGTAAACAAAATGGACACTACAGGAGCAGATTTCTTTGGATGTGTAGAGCAAATGAAAAACAGATTAAATGCAAATGCTATCCCAGTAGAAATACCAATAGGTAGTGAGGATACATTCCAAGGAATAGTTGACTTAATAAAAATGAGAGCATTTATTCATAAAGATGATTTAGGAAAAGTTATTGAAGAAACAGATATTCCTGAAGATTTAAAAGAAACTGCTGAAAAATTCAGAGCAGAAATGATAGAAGCAGCAGCAGAGCAAGATGATGAATTAATGATGAAATATTTAGAAGGTGAAGAACTTTCTGAAGAAGAAATCAAAAAAGGTTTAAGAATTGGTACAATAGCAAATAAAATAGTACCGGTATGTTGTGGTTCATCATACAAAAATAAAGGTGTACAAGAACTACTAAATTATATAGTAGAATTCATGCCATCACCACTAGATGTACCACATATTAAAGGTGTTGATTTGGATGGTAATGAAACAGAAAGAAAAACATCAGATAGTGAACCATTTGCAGCATTAGCATTTAAAATTGCAACAGACCCATTTGTTGGAAAATTATGTTTCTTTAGAGTTTATTCAGGAACATTAGATTCAGGTTCAACAGTTTTAAATGCAAATAAAGATAAAAAAGAAAGAATAGGAAGAATTCTTCAAATGCATGCAAACCATAGAGAAGATATTGACAAAGTATATTCAGGAGATATAGCAGCAGCAGTTGGTTTAAAAGATGTAACAACAGGTGATACATTATGTGATATAGATCACCCAGTTATACTAGAATCTATGGAATTCCCAGAACCAGTTATAGAAATAGCAATCGAGCCAAAAGACAAAGTAGCTCAAGAAAAAATGGGTATAGCTTTAGCAAAACTTGCTGAAGAAGATCCAACATTCAAAACATATACAAACCATGAAACTGGTCAAACAATAATTGCAGGTATGGGAGAATTACACCTAGATATTATAGTAGACAGATTAAAAAGAGAATTTAAAGTTGAATGTAATGTAGGTAAACCACAAGTTTCTTACAAAGAAACAATTAGAAACAAAGTAAGAGTAGAAGGAAAATTCATACGTCAATCTGGTGGACGTGGACAATATGGACACGTATGGCTAGAGATGGAACCATTAGAACCAGGTTCAGGAATCGAATTCGAAAGCAAAATTGTTGGTGGTGTTGTTCCAAAAGAATACGTTAAACCAACAGAAGAAGGTATCCGTGAAGCAGCAGAAAGCGGTATCTTAGCAGGTTACCCAGTTATAGACTTTAAAGCTACATTAGTAGATGGATCATACCATGATGTTGACTCATCAGAAATGGCATTCAAAATTGCAGGTTCTATGGCATTCAAAGAAGGATGTAAACAAGCTAAATCAGTTATATTAGAGCCTATTATGAAAGTTGAAATAACAGTTCCAGAAGAATACATGGGAGATGTTATAGGAGATGTAAACTCTAGACGTGGAAAAATGGAAGGAATGGAAGCAAGAAATGGAATGCAAATAATAAGAGCATTCATACCATTATCAGAAATGTTTGGTTATGCAACAGACTTACGTTCAAAAACACAAGGTAGAGGAACATATGCAATGGAACCATCTCATTACGAAGAAGTTCCAAAATCAATTCTTGAAAATATTGTAGCTTCTCGTGCGAAAAAAGAAGAGTAAAATATAATAAAAACAAAAAAATGCAGTAAAACTATTGCAAAAAAAGCAAAATTGTTATAAAATAGCAATTGCTAAAAATAGTCATTAAATTTAAAAATATAAAGGGTTTAGAATGGAATAAAAGAGAAATGCTCTAAATTCCAAAATCAAAATTCTAAATACCAAATTAAAGGAGGATTTTTAAATGGCAAAGGAAAAATTTGAAAGAACCAAACCACACGTAAACATTGGTACAATTGGTCACGTTGACCATGGAAAAACAACAACAACAGCAGCTATTACAAAATACTTAGGATTATTAAACATGGCTAAGTTTACAGCATATGATCAAATTGACGGAGCACCAGAAGAAAAAGCAAGAGGTATTACAATTAATACAGCTCACGTAGAATATGAAACAGAAAAAAGACACTATGCACACGTTGACTGTCCAGGTCACGCAGACTATGTAAAAAACATGATTACAGGTGCTGCACAAATGGATGGAGCAATATTAGTTGTTTCAGCAGCTGATGGACCAATGCCTCAAACAAGAGAGCATATATTACTTGCAAGACAAGTTGGTGTTAAATATATCGTTGTTTACTTAAATAAATGCGATATGGTTGATGACCCAGAATTATTAGAATTAGTAGAAATGGAAGTTAGAGACTTATTATCTAGCTACGAATTCCCAGGAGATGAAATCCCAATCATAAAAGGATCTTCATTAAAAGTTCTAGAAAGTTCATCAACAGATCCAAATGCACCAGAATATGCATGCATCAAAGAATTAATGGATGCAGTAGATTCTTATATACCAACACCAGATAGACCAACAGATGGAGACTTCTTAATGCCAGTTGAAGACGTATTCTCTATAACAGGTAGAGGAACAGTTGCAACAGGTAGAGTAGAAAGAGGAACAGTTAAAGTTTCTGACGAAGTTGAAATAGTTGGATTAGCTAAAGAAGCTAAGAAAACAGTAGTAACAGGTGTTGAAATGTTTAGAAAATTACTAGACCAAGCAGAAGCTGGAGACAACATCGGATTACTATTAAGAGGTATTCAAAGAGAAGAAATTGAGAGAGGTCAAGTATTAGCAAAACCAGGATCAATTAAACCTCATACAAAATTCAAAGCAGAAGTTTATGTCTTAACTAAAGAAGAAGGTGGAAGACATACACCATTCTTTAACGGTTACAGACCACAATTCTACTTCAGAACAACAGACGTTACAGGATTAATTGAATTACCACAAGGAACAGAAATGGTAATGCCAGGTGATAATGTTTCTATGACAATAGAATTAATTACACCAATAGCAATGGAAAAAGGATTAAGATTTGCTATCCGTGAAGGTGGTAGAACAGTAGGTTCTGGTATAGTTTCTGAAATAATGGAATAATAGATATTAAAAAAAGAGTTTCAAATTTTGAAACTCTTTTTTATTTACACAAAAAGGTTGCATGAAAATGTTTTAAATGGTATAATACTTAATATTAGAAATATGAAAGGGGATTATAATAATGAAAAAAACATTAAAGATATTTTCTATAATAATGATATTACTAGTATTAGTGCTAACTATAACAGCATGTGGAGATAAAAAAGATGAAGAAACAGCAAAAAAAGAATTTAGCATGGGAGAATGGAAAGACGGAGTTTATGAAAATAGCTTTTTAAAATACAAATTTGAATTGCCTGAAAATTGGACAGCATCAACAGATAAAGAGATTGCTACAATAATGCAATTAGGGGAAGATGCGTTAGAAAGTGAAGGTAAATATATTTCTGAAGCAGCTAAATTGTCAGCAGTATATTTTGCAGTAGCAAGAGAAGGAACCGGAAATAATGTTCTAATAATGGCAGAAAAAACAGCATCAACAGTAACATTAGAGGAATATATGGAAGCATTAAGAACACAACTAACAAGTTTAACAGGATTTAACTATACAGTTATAGATGAAGGAACAGCAAAATTAGGAAATGCAGAGTGTTCAACATTAACATTTAATGAATCAGAACTAGGAGTTGTTCAAAGAAGTTATGTATATGTAGAAGGAGAATATTTCATATTAGTAACAATGACTAGTGTAGAAGGTGAAAGCTTATTTGATGAGTTAGAAAATCACTTCAAGGCAAACTAGAAAATAATGAAAACAAATTAAAGGAACGCAAATAGCGTTCCTTTTTTGCAAATAATAATAAAATTTCATATAATACTTGCAATTTTATAGATAACATATTAAAATAATAACATCAAAGAAAAAAAGAGGAGTAAATCATGAAAATCATATTAGATGCTATGGGTGGAGATAATGCACCAGATGCAAATATAAAAGGGGCTGTTAAAGCCATTAAAGAGATAGAATCAGAAATTATATTAGTAGGAAATGAAGAGGTTATAAATAAAAAAATAAAAGAATTTTATGGTAAAGATAACATAAAAGAAATTTCTGACAAATTAACAATTCATCATACAACAGAAGAGATAACAATGGAAGATATTCCAACACAAGCAATAAAACACAAAAAAGATTCTTCTATGGTCGTAGGATTTAATCTATTAAAACAAGAGAAAGGAGATGTTTTTGTTTCAGCAGGAAACTCTGGAGCATTACTTACAGGTGCAACCCTATTAATAGGTAGAATTAAAGGAGTAGATAGACCAGCAATGGCTCCGATGTTACCATCTTACAAAAAAGGTGTAATGCTTATGGATGCAGGAGCAAATACAAATTGTAAACCAATCAATTTATTACAATTTACACAAATGGCTAATGTATATCTAAAGAAAATATACAATATAGAAAAGCCAGTAATAGGGTTATTAAATATAGGAACAGAAGAAACAAAAGGAAATGACTTAATGAAAGAAAGCTATAAACTAATAAAAGAAAATGCTGAAAAATATGACATAAATTTTGCAGGAAATATTGAGGGAAGAGAAGTATTTTCAGGTGAGATTGATGCAGCTATAACAGATGGATTTACAGGCAACATTCTTTTAAAAACAGTTGAGGGATTGGGTAAATTTATAAAAAGAACATTAACAGAAGAACTTAAGAAAAATGCAGGAACAATACTATGTGCTTTACCTGCAATGCCATCAATAAAAAGATTTAGCAAAAGAATGGACTATAAAGAATATGGTGGAGCATTATTTTTAGGAGTAAAAAAACCAGTAGTAAAAGCACATGGTAGTAGTGATGAAAAAGTGTTCTATTATACGATAAAACAAGCGGAACAATTTGCCAAAAGTGGAACTGTAGAAGTAATGAAAAAAGAATTTGAAAAAATATAAAAAAAGTATTGACATTTTTGATACCATATAATATCTTATTATGTGTAAAATGTACTAGACTTTAATACATATAATGTAATGCAAATAGAGGGGGTGTATTTAATGAGCTCAGAAGATATTTTTGAAAAAGTAAAAGAAATAATTATAGAACAATTAGGAGTTTCAGAAACATCAATAACAACAGAAGCATCTTTTATAGATGATTTAGGAGCAGATTCTTTAGATATAGTTGAATTAATCATGGCTTTAGAAGAAGAATTTGATTTAGAAATACCAGACAGTGATGCAGAGAAAGTAGTAACAGTTGGAGATGTTGTTGATTATATAAAAGATAACATTTAATTGTAAAAACAAGAGAGGATGTCTAGGAATAAGATGTCTTCTTTTTTACTCATGAAAAGTTGGCTATAAAAGGAGTGATTGCAATATGAAAGTAAAAGACAAAGAAGTGAAAGTTATGATAATCTTATTAATTGTAGTTTTAGCTACAGTATTCATAGCAGCAATTTGTTTTGTTTTATATAATAATAAAGTAAATAAGCAATCAGATGAAAATCCAACAATTGGGATAGGAAATAGTTATTATCAAGCAACAGAAGAGGAGAAAATAAAAGCAAGCGAATTAGCAAACGTGCTAAAAAATAGTTTGCCTAAAATGGATGGGGACTTTTCTACAATTTCATTAGAGGCAGGAATAATGTCAAATTTAACAGGGATAGACATACAAATTGTTGAACAAACTATTTATCATTCAACTGAAGAAAAAGCTTTTAAAAATTTATTATCAGGGGAATGTGATTTGATTTTTACGACAAATTGGACAATAAATCAAGAGAGAGAAGCAGCAGCTAAAAATATAAATTTAACCGTAGAAACAGTTGCAAATGAAGCTTTAGTTTTTTTTGTAAATGCTGCAAATCCAGTTGAATCATTAACACAAGAACAGTTAAAAGGTATATTCTCAGGAGAAATAACAAACTGGAGCGAAGTTGGTGGAAATGATGCTGAAATAATTGTATATCAAAACGCAGAAGATACAATGGCACAAAATTTCATGGAAATATTTATGGATGATGTGGAACTTGCTGAACCAAAAACAGAAGTGCTACCAGCAATCAATTCAGGATTAATCCAAACAACTGCTACATATGATAATTCTGAAAATGCTATAGGATTTATGATATATAAATATCCGAGTAGTATGTATGATAATGAAATAAAGTTTATAAAAGTAGATGATATTGAAGTAACAAAACAGAACTTGGCTTCACATAAATATTTATTATTATATGATATTTATGCAGTATACAATACAGCAAAAGCTGAAACAAAATCGACAGGAACATTAGTAGAATGGCTGATAACTGCACAAGGACAAAAAGCGGTTGCAGAAGCAGGCTATATTCCTATTAAAGCAATAGAAGTAGAAGAATTATCAGTGAATAAATATAGTTCGTCAGGAACAGGTAAAGAACAAGTAGAAGATGCAACATTGAGTAATTTTTATTATACATTAGACACTTCTGAATACTGTGAATTTGGACAAAATGAAAACATAGAAGAAATTAAAGGATTAAAAAATCAAGAATTAGAAAATAAGATTAATCAATTTATAGTAGATAGTAGGATACAATTACAAACAGTAGAAAGAGAATATGAACAATATTTATCTCAGATAGCAAATAGCGTTGTAGATGGAATAAATGTACAAACTCAATGTAAAAATGGATATCTATGTGTTCAAGTATTGTTAACATATCAAATTGGAACAATTAGCTATATTTATGATGGATACAGCAATATTTATAATCTATACACAGGAGAAGAGCTGTCTTTAAGTGATTTATATTATAAAGATGCGGATTTTGTTACTACTTTAAATAAACAAATTGAAACATTAATAGTTGAAGAAAAAGGTAAAGAGAAAAATAATGTACAAATGAAAAAGCCTTTTGTAGGAATTACAGATAACATCATATATGGAATAGATATGATAGCATTTAAAAAAGAAAACCCATATTTTGTTGAAGGTGAGATTTTTGAATTAGACACATACTTTTACAATATATCAGTTGTACATGAAGAAAATGATATGAAAGATATATGGGAAGAGAATATAGAAATAAAGAAAGAAATTGTAATTCATGAAAATAATGGAAGTAATTTCCAACGTGGAAAAATAGCAATAAGAGAGAAAGATAATTGTCTATGTAATATATTCTATATAGACACAAACAACGGAGTATATGATGAACAAATTAATGAGAAAATGAATCAATATATTAATGATGATACAATAGAAAGATTAATACAAAACATTAGTAGTACTAATCCAAATGCAAATTTTGTTACAAACTCAAATAATCAATATCAAATTAATATTAGTGCTCATATTCTGGGAAATAAATATGCAATAATAAATATAACAGCAAACAAAAAACCAAACGAAATAGAATTAGGATACTCAATTACTGATTTAGAAACAGGAGAGGTTGCATCACAAGAAGATGTACAAAAATGGAGAACAGAAAATAAAGTCTAGACAGTAGACAGCGGGACGGGGATTATGTCTGTAGGTTTTCAGCATTTGCCACATTAAAACCAGCTTTTGGTTATAGTGTGGCATTTTTTCGCATTCCAATGAGCCACTAAACAACATTTTTCTTCTACGAGCATTGAAAAAAATAAAAAAATATGATATACTTTTTAAGTAAAAAACTCGAAGGGAGAGTATATATGTCAGATAAATATGATGTAATTGTAGTTGGAATGGGACCAAGTTCTATTTTTTGTGCATATGAATTAATACAATTAAAAAAACATGAAAAAGTATTATTAATAGATCAAGGAAAAAGAGTAGAGCAAAGAAATTGTCCTATAGAAAAAACAAAAAAATGCGTTCACTGTAAACCAATGTGTCATATAACAAATGGATTTTCAGGTGCAGGAGCATTTTCTGATGGTAAGTTATCTTTATATAATCAAGAAGATGATGAAATCCATGTAGGGGGAAATGTACATAAATATATTGGTGTGCCAGAAACAAAAAAATTAATAGATTATGCAGATAAAATCTATTTAGATTTTGGAGCTGATCAACATCTTGAAGGTACAGAATATAAAGAAGAAATCGCAAAAATAAATAGTAGAGCACACAAAGAAGGAATTAGACTAATAAATATTCCAATTAGACATTTAGGAACAGAAAAAAGTCATGAGGTATATCATAGACTAGAGCAATATATAGAAAGTAATAATATAGATATGCGATTTGAAACTACAGTTGCAGATTTAATAATAGAAAATAATGAAGTAAAAGGTGTTAAAATTAAAGAAGCTAAATACATAGATGATGAAGACTATCCATTAGAGACAATATATGCAAATAAAGTTGTTTTAGCAGTTGGAAGAAAGGGAGCAAACTGGTTAGTTGACATGGCTAACAAACATAACATAAAAACAGAAACAGGAATAGTGGATATTGGTGTTAGATATGAACTTCCAGATGAAGTAATGAAAGATGTAAACAAATATATGTATGAGGCAAAATTCATAGGACGAGTAGGACCTTTTAGAGATAAAGTTAGAACATTTTGTCAAAACCCAAGTGGATTTGTATCAGCAGAAGTATATGATAATAATCTTACATTGGTAAATGGACATTCATATAAGGAAAGAAAAAGCACAAATACAAATTTAGCGATATTAGTATCACATCATTTTACCAGTCCTTTTAAAACACCAATTCAATATGGTAGAAATGTAGCTCAAAATTTAAATGATTTAGGTGCAGGCAACATAGTAGTTCAAAGATTAGGTGATATATATAGAGGAAAAAGAACATGGGATTATGAACTAGAAAAAAACACAGTAGAGCCAACTTTAAAATCAGCAGTAGCAGGAGATATAACTTTTGCATTGGGATATAGAACAATGACAAGCATTTTAGAATTCGTGAGAGCAGTAGATAAGGTTGTAGAAGGATTTGGTGCACCAGATAATTTGTTATATGCACCTGAAATAAAATTCTATAGTAATAAAGTAATAATAAACAATCAATTTGAGACAAGTGTAAAAGGATTATATTCAATAGGAGATGGTGGAGGAATGACAAGAGGATTAATGATGGCATCTTGTTCAGGAATTCAAATGGCAAGAAACTTATAATCAAACTTCTCGGTCAAATAGCCAAAGCTTTTTGACCGATTTTTTGAAGGAGATAAAATATGTCTAAAAAAGATAAAAAAAACGAATCAACAGCTCTAACATTATTAACAGCATTAATTTTTATAATTGCAATTATTACAGTTATAGTTACTTACGAATCTAAAGTTCCAGACCCAATAGAAAATACAAAAAGGGTATTAATTAACACATATTTACTGTTACTTTTAGCACTAATAATTATTTTGTTATTAATAAGATTTTTCTCACCAAATGATACAATATTATTAAGAAATTTAAAAATAGTTTTTGCTATTTCGATGATAGTAATGCTAGTGTTTTTTGGATTAAAAATTAAGCTGGATTTACAATATGGAGATGGGAACGAATTTAAAAAATTCTATGTAGGAGAGAACACCACAAATGAAGATATTGCAGATAGATTCAGTATAAGTTTGGATGGAATAGCCCTTATAACAGATGAAGAATTTTATTTAGAAGAATGTAAAAAGATGTTTACTTTATTTAAAATAAAATTTAATATAATTATGGGATTACACTTAATAATCACAATGATAATTTTATATAAAATCTTAAAAATGCAAATGTATAACACAAAACAAAAAAGAATAAAAAAAGATGATAAAATAGTTTTCCATAAATAAAAAAAGCAGAATTTTTAAATATTAAAAATTCTGCTTTTATAATAACTATCTACAATTATTTTCATTATTGTTATTATTGCTTCTATTATTATTATTGTTATTATTATTTTTATTGTTTTTATTATTCTTATTATTCTTTTCTGACATGAAAAGCACCTCCATTAATAAATTATATAATTATTATTAGCAATAAAAAATAAAATATGCAAAATAAAAATTTAAGTATTATTTTGAATTAATGTTTTTAACAAATTTTAATAAATGAATGATTGCCAAAAAAAAACAGATATGGTATAATATAAATGTATATGCATATGAAGAAAAAGAAGGTGTAAAAAATATGTTATTACTCTTAGTAATATATATGCTCCTATTTTTGATATTTATTTTTGCAGTTTTTGCGATAGTTCAGATAAAAATAGCAGGAATAAATGTCAAGGATTTTTACAGTTTTATAGAGGCAAACCAAACTTTAGATAAATTATATAGATTCTCAAAAAAATACGAAAAATTAACCAGTCAAGATCAATTAGTATTTTTAAAAGAAGCAGAAAGAGTTTTTGAAGCATTTGATAAAGTGCCTAACATGCTTTGGGAAGAAGAATACAACAAATATATGGAAGTTCTTGATAAATATAAAGATATAAAAATGGTAAGATGGGTAAATGATAATTAGTAAACCAAAAATAAAGATGTTTACTAATTATTTTTTATGTGATAAAATTAACAAAACAAAAAAAGGAGAAAAAATATGGCATGGACTTCTAAACAATTGCAAGCAATGACGCAAAAAGGAAACAACATATTAGTTGCAGCAGCAGCAGGAAGCGGAAAAACAGCAGTACTTGTAGAAAGAATAATAAATAAAATTACAAATGAAAAAATAGATATAGATAAATTATTAGTAGTTACATTTACAAATGCAGCAGCAACAGAAATGAGAGAAAGAGTACTTGATGCTATATACAAAAAACTAGAGGAAGAACCAGATAATTTAAATCTAAGAAAACAAATTATATTATTAAATAAATCAAATATATCAACAATACATGCTTTTTGTTTAGAAGTTATAAAAAACAATTTTTATAGAATTGACGTTTCTCCAAACTTCAGACTAGCAAGTACTCCAGAAATTGAACTACTAAGAATGGAAACATTAGAACAGACCTTTGATGAATTGTATGAAAGCAAAGATGCTGAATTTATCAATTTAATAAACACATATTGTAGTTATAGAGATGATGATGATTTAAAAGAAATAATATTGAAAATATATAAATATACACAAAGTATGCCATTTCCAGAAGAATGGCTTAATGAGCATGTTGAAAAATTTAACATGAAAGAATGTACAGAAGATTTCGCTAAAACAGAATGGGGAAAAATATTAATAGAAAATGCGAAAGAAGTTATTCAAGAAGGAATAAAAGCATTAAAACAACAAGCAGTAAAGTTGCAACAAGATGAAATGCTGATAAAATGGAATATTATAATTAATGAAGATATAGATAATTTGGAAAAATTATTAAATATAAATACATGGGATGAATTATATAATCAAATAGCAGATATAAAATTTAGAACATGGGCACAAGATAAAAAAATTGAATCAGACATAAAAGACGAAGCAAAAGAAATAAGAGATAAAGTAAAAAGTCAGATAAATGATTTAAAAAACAAGATTTTCCTGTATAATTCCCATCAAGCAACAAAAGATATTTATGAAATGTATAGGATATTAGTAAATATAGAAAGAGTAATACATAAATTTTCACAAAATTATCAACAAATAAAAAAAGAAAAAAACATAATTGATTTTAATGATATTGAACATTTTGCATTAAAAATATTAATAGAAAAAGACGAATTTGGAAATTATGTACCAACAGAAATTGCAGAAAAATATCAAGAAAAATTTATAGAAATTGCAATAGATGAGTATCAAGACAGTAATGAAATACAGGAATATATATTAAACACAATATCACGCGGAAACAATATATTCATGGTGGGAGATGTAAAACAAAGTATCTATAAATTTAGACAATCAAGGCCAGAGCTATTTATAGAAAAATACAATACATATAAAGAAAATAAAATACAATTGTATTCAAATTTTAGAAGTAGAGACAACATTTTAAATTTAACAAATATTATATTTGAAAATATAATGTCTAAAAATTTTGGGAATATAGAATATGACGAAAGTGAATATCTAAATTTAGGTTTAGAATATCCAGAAGACAAAACAAAAAAATTATTAAATGGAATTCCAGAACTAAACATAATAGATTTGAACAGTATTGAAGAAGATGAGGAAGAAGAGCTAAATATTGAAAATACTGTTTTAGAAGCTAAATTTGTAGCAAATAAAATACAAGAATTAATCAACAGCAATTATTATGTTTTTGATAAAAAAGTAGGATATAGAAAATTGCAATTAAAGGATATTGTAATCCTTTTAAGAAAGACTATAAATATAGCTTCAATATATGAAAAGGAAATATTAGGTTTAGGATATCCCGTTTTTAGTGATATAGGAACAAATTATTTTGAAAGTATGGAAATACAAATAATTATAAACCTATTAAAAATAATAGATAACCCAGATAATGATATTGCACTTGTAAGTATACTAAGGTCTCCAATTTGGGAATTTACAGATAATGAACTTTTAGAAATAAAGATGCTTAAAAGGAATGAAAGTTTCTATAAATCATTAGTTGCAAATAAAGAATCAAAAAATATAGAATTAAGAAAAAAAGTAACAAACTTCTTAGAAGATATTGAAGACTTTTCAGAAAAACAAGAATATCTTAAATTAGATGAACTAATATGGTATATCTATGAAAAAACTGGATTTTATACATATGTTAGTTTAATGAAAAATGGAAATATAAAAGTAGCAAATCTAAAAATGCTTTTCGAAAAAGCAAAAGACTATGAACAAGGCAGTTTTAAGGGGCTATATAATTTTATAAAATTTATTGATAAAGTAACAAAAACAGGAAGCGACATGGGAGCACCAAAATTAATTGGTGAAAATGAAGATGTTATAAGAATAATGAGTATTCATAAAAGCAAAGGTCTAGAATTTCCAGTAGTATTTTTATCAGGAACAGGAAATCAATTTAATATAATGGACTTAAATGAAAAAATTCTATTACATCCAAAAATCGGAATAGGACCTAAATATATAAATTATGAAAGAAAAATTCAATACAATACTTTAGCAAAAGAAGCAATCAAAATCCAAACTAAAAAAGAAGTACTTGAAGAAGAAATGAGACTCTTGTATGTAGCATTAACGCGTAGTAGAGAAAAATTAATTATAACAGGTATAAACAAGAACTTAGAAAAATCTAGTAAATCAAAACTAGAAACGATAAATGCTAATTTAAGTAAAGGAAAAATTGATATATCAAATCTAAAAAAAGCAAAATCATATTTAGATTGGATGGAACTTGTAAATCTATTTGATGACAGAATGAAAAAACTAATAAAGGTTAATATTTACAGTCCAAAAGATATAGTAAAAAAGGAAGAAATAAAAGAAGAAAAAAAACAAATCAATATAGAGGAAAGACCTATAAATCCAGAGATAAACAAGATTCTTACATGGGAATATTCAAGAAAAGAATTAACTACAATAGAAGGTAAAAGTTCAGTAAGTAAGATTACAAAACAAAAAGAAGAAGAAAAAATTGTATGTGAACTAAAAAAGCCTAAATTCATGGAAGAAAAACTACAACTATCAAGGGCAGAAATTGGAACAGCTGTACATCTAGTGCTACAAAAATTAGACTTTAAAGCAAATTATGACAAAGAAAAAATAGAAAAATTATTACAAGATTTAGTATTAAGAAAAATCATGACAGAAAACCAGATGAAAGCAATTTCAAGGGAGAAAATTTTAAATTTTATTAAATCAGACTTATTTCAAGAAATACAAAAAGCAAAGCAAGTCTTTAAAGAACAACCATTTTATATAACCATACCTGTTAAACAAATATATGAAAAAGATATTGAAGAAAATATTTTAGTACAAGGTATAATAGATTTATATTGTATAAACGAAAAAGATGAAATTATTCTCGTAGACTATAAAACTGATTATGTACCAAATAAAGACGAACAATATTTAATAGAAAAATATGAAGGACAATTAGAATTATATAAAAAGGCAATAGAACGAGCAGTGCAACAGAAGGTGGCACATACATATATATATTCTGTTTATCTGGATAAAAAAATAGAAATTTAAGATACAAACTAAATTAGAATACATAAAATGTAGGGGGGGTAGGTCTTGTGCCTGCCCAAATACTAATTGGAGTTTGGAAATTGGAGTTTGGAAGTTACAGGCTGCCGATATATTATGAAAATTTTGCTTATGAAAATTTTGGAAAAAATTCAAAAAAAGTATTGACAACAGCCCAAAAATCTAGTATACTAGTTTTTGTCGAATGAATGGGCGCATAGCTCAGCTGGTAGAGCATCTGCCTTACAAGCAGGAGGTCATAGGTTCGAGCCCTATTGCGCCCACCATTTAATTTTTTGGCCCGGTAGTTCAGTTGGTTAGAACGCTAGCCTGTCACGCTAGAGGTCGTCGGTTCGAGCCCGATTCGGGTCGCCATTAATTATATAAAAAGGTTCGATAGCTCAGTTGGTAGAGCAGGGGACTGAAAATCCCCGTGTCAGTGGTTCGATTCCACTTCGAACCACCAAGAAAAAGATAATACCAAGAAGTATTATCTTTTTTTTATTTAGTAGAGATGAGTGGAATCGAAAAGGAGGTTGCCTAGTTTTGGGCTAACAAGGTTAGCCTGAAACTAAGGCAAAAATAGTCCAGTGGACTATTTTTCCGACGCGGCTCGACGCATTCCACTTCGAACCACCAAGAAAAAGATAATACCAAGAAGTATTATCTTTTTTTTATTTAGTAGAGATGAGTGGAATCGAAAAGGAGGTTGCCTAGTTTTGGGCTAACAAGGTTAGCCTGAAACTAAGGCAAAAATAGTCCAGTGGACTATTTTTCCGACGCGGCTCGACGCATTCCACTTCGAACCACCAAGAAAAAGATAATACCAAGAAGTATTATCTTTTTTTATTTTTAGCTACTTTTATTTTAGTGTGTCAAAAAGTGTGTCAAGATAGAACAACTCATTTACGACACAAAAAACAAAACAAATTTTCATAAATGTATTGTAATTTATTTGAATTTATAATAAAAATTTTCCAAAAACACTTGACTTAAAGTATACTTTAAATGTTAATATGTAATAGATGAAAATAAAATAGCTTATAAAATCCTAAAACTACTAAAAAATAATATCAAAAGAAAGGAACGATGATGATGGAAAAATCAAAGGTTTATTTTACTAAAGAAATTACCCCTGAAAGTGTAGTTAAAATATTTGAAAAATTAGAAAAAGACTTGCCTGGAAAAGTAGCTGTAAAAGTTCATTCAGGAGAAGAAGGAAATCAAAACTATTTACGTCCAGAATTCATGAGAGCAATTGTAGAAAAAGTTAATGGAACAATAGTAGAATGTAATACAGCTTATGAAGGTGAAAGAAACAATACAGAAAAGCATAAAAAACTAATAGAAAATCATGGTTGGACAAAATATTTTAATGTAGACATTATGGATGCAGAAGGAAATGACGTAGTTCTTAGCATACCAAATGGTAAAGTTATTAAAGAAAATTATGTTGGTAAAAACATAGCAAATTATGATTCAATGTTAGTAATATCACATTTTAAAGGACATCCAATGGGAGGATATGGAGGAGCATTAAAACAATTATCAATAGGTTGTGCCTCATCTGAAGGAAAAACATGGATACACTCAGCAGGAAGAGAGAAAGATCAAACAAAATTATGGGATGATTTACCAGAACAAGACAAATTTCTAGAATCAATGGCAGATAGTGCTTCATCAGTTGTTGAATACTTTAAAAACAAGATAGCTTTTATTAATATTATGTGCAATATGAGTGTAGATTGCGACTGTTGTGCAGTAGCAGAAGACCCATGTATGAAAGATATTGGTATATTAGCATCACTTGACCCAATTGCAATAGACCAAGCATGTATAGATTTAGTTAAAAATTCAAATGATGAAGGTAAAGAACATTTATTAGAGAGAATAAATTCAAGAAATGGAACACATACAATAGATGCAGCAGCAGAGCTTGGATTTGGAACAAAAGAATATGAATTAATTAATATTGATTAATATAAAAAAGAGGAGGATATTAACATGAATGAAAAAGTAGAAACAATTAAAAAAGAAACAAATCGTTTAAGTGAAATATTATCAAATAGAAAGGCAAAATATGTTATAGGTACAGTATTGTTAAGTGGAATAGGAATAGCATTACCAAGAGTATTTCACATATTAGCAGGCAGTGCAGCAGGAGCAACATTTTTACCAATGCATATAGCTGTTTTAATTGCAGCATTAACATTTGGAGCAATATCAGCAACTGCAGTAGCAGGAAGCTCAATAATATTTAGTTATTTATTAACAGGAATGCCAACTATTGCAAGATTACCATATATGCTAATAGAACTTGTTATATATGCAATACTTTTAAGCATCTTAAAGAAAAAATTTAATTCTTATGTATCTTTAGTAGGAACAATAATCTTAGGAAGAATTTTATATTCAGGAGTATTGTTTATGGCTATTAATGTTTTAGGATTACCTACTTATGGAATATCTGTAATAGAATCAATAAGAACAGGAATGCCAGGAATTATTATTCAATTATTATGTGTTCCATTTATAGCAAAATTAATGAATGAAAGGTTAAATTTAAAAAATGACTAATTTAGAAAAAGCAAAAAATGAATTATATAGAACAAATGCCAGTTTAGTTGTTATATATGCAGATGGAGAATGTAAAACATATTATCAAAATAGAATAAAAGATATAAAAGAAATCTTACAAAAAGATAGAAATGCTTTAAAAGGAGCAGTAATTGCAGATAAAGTAATAGGAAAAGTAGCAAGTAGTATTTTAACAATAGCAGGAGTAAAAGAAATTTATGCAGATGTTATGAGCAAATATGCTGTTCCAATATTAGAAGAAAATAGCATAAAATACGAATACAAGAATTTAGTAGATTATATACAAAATAATGATAAAACAGGAATGTGCCCAATGGAAAACAAATATAAAGAAGAAAATGATATAAATAAGATATATCAAGAAATGCTAAATTTGTAAAAACAAAATTAATTAACAAATAGCAATACATATATTAATTTAAGTATTGCTATTTTTGTATTTTAAAACATGCCCCAAACCTAAAAAAACACTTGACAAAACTTCTAAATAAGATATAATTTTGATAGAACATAAGAGAAAGGAGTAAAAAATGAGGATAAAAAATATAATATTGATTTTAACTTTGATTATATTAGCATTATTAATCACACCAGTATATGCAGAAGAAACACCAGAATTTGATGGAGAAGACTTCTATGCAAAAGGAACACCAATAGTAATAACACAAAGAACAGACGGACAACCAGGAGCTTTAATTACTTGGAATGGTGGGACACAAGCAGTTTCAAGTAATGCAAGGATATTTGGAGGGGGAAAAGAAAATTCCAGCTATACTTCAAGTAATATAACAATGACAGGAGGAACAGTAAGTGCAATATTTGGAGGAGGATTAAAAGACAGTGCTTATGTTGAAAATATATCTATAGTTATAAATCAAGAAACAAATATTTTTATATCATATTTGACTCTTGGTGGTTTGGAAGGAAATGCTAACAAATCAGCCTTAACAGTTAATTCAGGTACTATAGAATTATTACAAACAGTATGTAGAGGAAAAACAGAAGAAGCATCTGTGTTAATAAATAATGGAACTATTGAAAACTTGTATATTGGAGGAGAATTAGATGAAAGCATAATAGGCGTTATAGGAAAAGCAACAGTCGAAATAGTAGGTGGAAAAATTCAAAACCTTCAAGCAGGAAGCAGTGGAGGAGTAGAAATAACTAAAACTTCTAATGTTCAAACAACAGTAAAATATTTATCAGATGCTGTAGAAAAAAGTAGCGGAGCAATATTAGATAATGCTATTGTACTTTATAATATAAATTCTAAAACAGCAGAATTAGGAACAGTAACAGCAGAAAAAAATATAGCACAAGAAGGCGAAACAGTTAAATTAAATGTACAACCTATACAAGGGTATTATCCTACATCAATAGTTGTAACAGATAAAAATGGAAACAAGATAACGGTTGAAGAAGATTACACAATAAGAATGCCAGCATCTAATGTTACAGTAGAGGTAACATATGACAAAATCTTAAACAGAATAATAATAGAAGATGAAGAATATATTATAGAATATGGAAGAAGCTTATCAACAATTCCAGCAGTTCAAGAATTAATGGAACAAGAAAAATTTTTAGGATTATATATAGTTGAAACAGGGGAAAAGGTAGACTTAAATGAACCAATAGAATCATTTTTAACTTTAGAGGCGAAATTTGAAGGACAAGAAGTTACAATAAAAATTGGAGAATATGCATTTAAAATTCAATCAGGGAAAACTTTAGCAGATTTAGATTTAACACAAATTAAAACAAAAGCAGGAGCAACGTTTATAAAATTTGTAAAGGCAGGAACAGATGAAGAATTTAAAGAAGATACTGAAATAACAAGTGATTTGGAACTAGAAGCAATTTTTGAAACACATAATAATGAAGAACAATCTACCAATGGCATTTCAGGAATTCTTATGATGATATTTATAATAATATTTGTTGCAGGCATAGTATTTATTATTATAAGAAAAAATAATTTAAATAATATGTATTAAACCAAGAAATGGATGTTTATAAAAACATCCATTTTAATGTATATTTAATTTTTATAAAGCATATTTCTTTATTAATTTTGCATGTAAGACAGTTCTTTCAGAATCATTACCATAACAAGTGGAAAGAGTTAAAATTTTATCATTTTCAGATACAGAGGTGTTAAATTTATAAACACTCCTTGCTTGTAACATTTCTATAAAATTAACAAATTGAGTATCACTACTAAATTGAGTTTGTAAATAATCATCAGTTGTACTAATGTGGTAAACACTAAAAACTTGCCACAAAGTACTTTCTGTTTCAGTAGACAATTTAACAACATGATTATTTGTATTATTTAACCAATTACTAGTCAAAATATTCTTTAAAGAACCAAACATTGTTGAATCAGCACGGTTATGTCCATAAATTATAGTATTTCTATCAAAAGAAGTTACACTATTTCTGTAATCCATAAATATCCAACCAGCTCTATTACTAGATTTTTTGAAAGAATGTTTTAAATAATATGAATTATCTGTAGTTTGAACAACAGGATAATTAATATTAGTACCATTAACTTTAAGCCATGCAACAGTATCACTATTTTCTGATTTTAAATTAGAAAAATCAACAGTTAACATATCCATAGAGATATACGACCAATATGGACTAGTTTCAGGTTCACTTTCTTCACCATAAGTAACGACATTTTCATCTTCTAAAGGGACCTCAATTTCAGATACAGAGACAATTTGTTCAATATCAGCTATTTCTTTTTCTATGTTTTTTGCATCAAAAAACCAGTGTATAATATAGTTACAGGCGTAACCTAGTACAACTAAAGATAAAATTATTAAAAGTAAAAATATTCTTCGCTTTTTTTTCAAAGCTCTTTCTTTTTTTAATCTATCGATTCTCATGATAAATATAATACAATAAAATAAAGAAAAATACAACTAAAAATGCCATAAAATCCAAAGAAAAAAATACGCAAAATAGGAAGAAAAATGTAAAAAAATAATTTCAAAAACCATTGACAAAAAATATAACAAAGGTTACAATGATTTTATAAAAAATAAAAAAGGAGGAAAAAATTATGCAAAAAACATTAAAAGTTTTAGCAGTATTAGCATTATTTGTAGCTGTTTTATTTGTTACAAATGGTGTACAAGCAGCAACCGTTACTGAGTTAGTAAAGTGGGGAGTAGCAACACAAGAAGCAGATGGAACATACAAATTAAAAGAAACTACAGGCGATATAGCACAAGATATTATAATTGGTAATGGCGAAAATGTAGTTTTAGACTTAAATGGACAAAGCTTAATAAACTATACAGCAGCATGTGAAGCTATTAAAGTTGAACAAGGTGGAACATTAAGAATTATAGACAGCAAAGGAGGAGCAAAAGTTACTCACAAAGAGGACTCAACATATTCAGTTCTTACAAACTTAGGAACTTTAACAATTGAAGGTGGTACATATACTACAAGTAAAAGTTTCTATGTAATAAGAAATGAAGGCGAATTACTAATCGATGGAGCAATAATAACAAGTACAGCAACAGATACATCAACAGTAGGAAACATTGGTGATACAAATCCAACAATAACAGTTAAAAGTGGTACATTAACAAGTGATTACGTTTTAATAATAAACAGAGATAACTGTGAAGTTAGAATCGAAGGTGGTACATTAACAACAAAAGGAGAAAATGGATATGTTGTAGCAAATAAGGGTGGAACACTGAATATTGAAGGAGGAACACTTACAGCTGAAAATGCAACAAATGGAGCTATTTTGGCAGAAGCTGGAACAGTAGAAATATTACCAGAAGCAACTATAGCAGCACCTGCTAGCAGTAGTATAGTTAATAGTCCTGAAGGAGGAACGGCTACAGTAACAACTTACTATAATATAACTATTAATCAAACAACAAATGGAACAGTAACAGTTCAAAACACACAAGTAGCAGGAAATTCAGAAGTAGTATTTACAGTAACAGCAAATACAGGATATCAAGTAAAATCAATTACAGTAACAGACAAAGATGGAAATCCAGTAACAGTAACAGATAATAAAATAACAATGCCAGAGTCAGATGTTACAGTAACAGTAGAATTTGAGGAAAAAGAAGCTGATTATACTAAAGTTGATGAATTAATAGAATATGTAAATAGCCTTAATCCATCAGATTACACAAACTGGGATGGAGCAGGAGTAGATGGAGCAGTAAACAGTGTTGTTAGAGGATTAAAAGCTAGTGAACAATCAACGGTAGATGGTTATGCAAAAGCAATAGAAAAAGCAATAAGCGATCTTGAAAAAATACCAACATATACTGTAGTAATTGGAGAAACAACATTCGAAGTTAAAGAAGGAAAAACACTAGCAGATTTAGACTTAACATCACTTAAAACAAAAGAAGGATATGAATTTGTAAAATTTGTTAAAATTGGAACAGACGAAACATTTGCAGAAGATACTCCAATAACAGAAAATTTAGAATTAGCTGTTATATTTGAAGAAATTCCAAATGATGCTGGTATAACAACAAATCCAGATACATCTGATGCATTAGTACCAGTAATTGCAGTTGCAGTAATTGCAGTAGTTGGTTTAGTAGCAGGAGTATATGGATTAAAGAAAAATAAAAAATCAAACTAATTAAAAAATAAGAAAGCATGAAGTAAAATTCATGCTTTTTTTGTGTGGATTTCTAATCTTGACAATATATATAAATACTGATAAAATACGGTATAGAAGAGGATTGAGAAAAATGAAAAATATAATAACTTTGGGAATAGAAACAAGTTGTGATGAAACTTCTGCAGCGATAGTAGTAAATGGCAGAAAAGTTTTATCAAATATTATTAATTCACAAATAGACATACACACTATATATGGTGGAGTAGTACCAGAAATAGCATCAAGATGCCATGTGGAAGTAATTAATCAAGTAGTAAAAGAGGCTCTAAAACAAGCCAATGTAACATATAATGATATAGATGTAGTATGTGCTACCTATGGACCGGGTTTAGTAGGAGCATTATTAGTAGGACTCTCATACGCAAAATCTTTAAGTTATGCAATACAAAAACCACTAGTTGGTGTTAACCATATAGAAGGACATATTGCAGCAAATTATTTAACATATGAAGAACTAAAGCCACCATTTCTATGTTTAATAATTTCAGGAGGACACACACATTTAGTAAAAGTAAATGATTATACAAAATTTGAAATAATAGGAAAAACCAAAGATGATGCAATAGGTGAGGCATATGATAAAGTTGCAAGAGTAGTAGGATTAGGATATCCAGGAGGACCTAAAATAGACAAATTGGCATATGAAGGAACACCTAATATTAATCTACCAAAATCTAACGTTGAGGGTCTAAACTTTAGCTTTAGTGGAATAAAAACAGCAGTAATAAATCTAAATCATAATAAACCAGATATAAACAAAGCAGATTTATGTGCAAGCTTTGAAAAAGTAACAACAGAAATGCTTTTAGAAAATATTATAAAAGCAATAGATGAAACACAAATAAAAAATATAGTATTAGCAGGAGGAGTAGCAGCTAATTCATATATTAGAAGAGAATTTGAAAAATTTGCACAAGATAAAAAAGTAAAAATATTTTTTCCAGAAATGAAATTATGTACAGACAATGCAGCAATGATTGCTTCAGCAGGATATTATAATTATGTAGAGGGTAAAATAGCATCTCTAAATTTAAATGCAGTACCTAATCTAAAGATAGGAGGTAATTAATGTCTATTTTTGCAATAGCAGATTTACATCTGTCTTTAGGGATAGGAAAGCCAATGGATATCTTTGGAGATAATTGGATTAATCATGAAGAAAAAATAAAAAAGAACTGGTTAGAAAAAGTAAAAGAAGACGACTTAGTTTTAATTCCAGGAGATTTCTCATGGGCAATGTATTTAGAAGAATCATTGGAAGATTTCAAATTTATAAATAATCTACCAGGAAAAAAATTATTACTAAAAGGAAACCATGATTACTGGTGGAATACTCTTACTAAAATCAGAAAATTTTTAGATGAAAATAATATAAAAAACATAGATTTTTTGCACAATAATAGTTATTTTTTTGAAGACAAAATTATAGCAGGAACAAGAGGATGGTCTGAACAAGAAGAACAAGCAGAAAAAATAATTAAAAGAGAAAATTATAGATTAAAATTGTCTTTGCAAGATGGCGTCCAAAAATATGGAAAAGACAAAGAAATAATAGTATGTATGCATTATCCACCATTTAATAGTTATAATGATACAGAATTAGACTTTATAAAAACCATGAAAGCATTTAATGTAACACAGTGTGTATATGGTCATATACATGGGGAATCACATAAAGAAGCAAAACAAGGGTTAATTGACAATATAAAAATACAAATGGTAAGTTCAGATTATTTGAATTTTGATTTAGCAAAAATAAATTGAGGGAGGAAAAATGAAAATTCTAATTATTGGAGACATTATAGGAAATATAGGAGTAAAAAGAGTTAAAGAAATTATTCCACAATATAAAAATCAGAATAATATAGATTTTATAATAGCAAACGGAGAAAATTCGGCTGATGGAATGGGAATAAATTTAAAAATATTTGAAGAGTTAAAAAAAGCTGGGGTAAATGTTGTAACAATGGGAAACCATACCTGGGGAAAGAAAGATATTTTTTCATTTATAGATGATGAACAAATAATAAGACCAGCAAATTACTCAAAAGGTATTCCTGGAAAAGGCTACTCAATATATAAATGCAATAATAAAAAAATTGCAGTAATTAATTTAATTGGAAGAGTAGATATATCAGTTTTATCTGAAAATCCATTTTTAACAGTAGAAGACATTATAGAAAAAATAAAAAATGAAGCAGATGCCATAATTGTTGATTTTCATGCAGAAGCAACAGCAGAAAAAATTGCAATGGGATATTTTTTAGATGGCAAAGTAACATGCGTGTATGGAACACATACACATGTACAAACTGCTGATGAAACTATTTTGGAAAATGGTACAGCATATATAACAGATATTGGGATGACCGGACCAATAAAATCTGTAATAGGAATGGACATTGATGCATCATTAAAAAGATTTGTCTCTACATTGCCAGAAAGATATAAAATAAGTAGCGATAAAAATGTATCAATAAATGGTATCATTTTAGAAATAGATAACGAAACATGTCGAACAAAGAAAATCGAAAGAGTAAAAATGTAGAAAATGACGCAATTTGCGATGAAAATTTCCAATAATTTCCAGAAAAGTGTAGACAAAATAAAAAAACTATAATATAAATATATTGTAACAAATGAAGTAAAAAATAAAGTTACAAAAAAAATTATAGGAGGAAAGAAATGGAAGTTTTAAAAATTTCATCAAAATCAAATCCAAATTCAGTAGCAGGAGCAATTGCTGGATTAGTAAAAGAAAGTAATAAGGCAGAAATGCAGGCGATTGGAGCGGGGGCGCTTAATCAAGCTGTAAAAGCAGTAGCAATAGCAAGAGGATTTGTTGCACCAGCAGGAGTTGACTTAGTATGTATACCAGCATTTGCTGAAGTAGAGGTAGAAGGAGAAAATAGAACGGGAATGAAATTAATAATAGAATCTCGTAAATAGATAATTGGGTAGGAAAAAATCCTACCCATAATTAATATGGAAGGAGAAAAAAAGACGAAGTATTTTAAAAGCATATTTATAATTATTACAGTAGTTTTAATCTTGCTTGCAATATATATAATATGTATAAGGAATAATACTGAGGCAATAAATAAAGAAGAAAATATAAGAATATTAAATATCAATAAAGACATAATTATAGGTATAACGGAATTTGATACACTGAATCCAATAACAACTAAAAGTATAGAAGTACAATTTCTAACGAAATTGATATACAAACCATTAATAGAAATAACAAAAGATTTTAATATACAAGGAGCAATTGCAAAAGAATGGTCTAAAACAGGAGACAAAGAATACATAATAAAATTAGGAGATGTAAAATGGCATAATGGAAGTGAAGTAACTGCAAGAGACATAGAATTTACAATAAATACTATAAAAAATTCAGACTCAATATATAAAAGAAATGTAGAGTCAATCGAAACTATTGAAATAATAGATGATAAAACAATAAAACTCACATTAAGTGAAACACAAGACTTTTTTGAATATTTATTATGTTTTCCAATTGTAAAGGAAAATACATATGATATTGCAAATATTGGGACAAACAGTTATCAGGTAGAAGAAATAACAGAAAAACAAATAATTTTAAAAAATGATGAGAGAAAAATAACTATAAATATATATGATACCATATCAGAACTATATAGTGCATTTTCTAAAGCAAAAGTAGATATTATCATAACACAAAATAATAATTATCAGGAATATATAGAAAATATAGGAATTTCACACCAATTAATTACAGGAAGAAATTTTTATTATATAAATTTTAATGAAAAACTAGAAAAAAATACTAGATATCAGATTAAGAAATTAATAAATAGGGAACAAATTATATATGAACTATATAATAATAAATACATAATAGCTGATTTTCCATTAGACTATGGAAGTTATTTAAATAGTGATATAGAATACAAAAATGAAGAAAATGATATTGTAACAACACAGTTGACCTTAGGAATAACTAATGATGCAGAAATGTACCAAATAGCAGAAATAATAAAAAAACAATTAGAAGAAGAAGGAATTGATGTTGATATAATCTATTACTACAATTTTGAAAATGCAATAAATAATAGCTATTATGATTTAGTATTAAACAAACAAACAGTATCAATTACACCAAACCTAGATGTGTATTTTAAAGAAAAAAATTTACAAGACATTTACCAAATAGAAAATCAAGAAATACTAAAACAAAAATATGAAGAATTAATAAATCAATATAGCCAAGAACTACCATTTATGGGATTATTTTTCAACTCATATATCATACTTCATAATTCTAGTGTAAAAGGGGATTTTAGTGGAAACTGGTACAATCCTTTTTATGGAGTTGACACTTATTACAAAGTAGATTAAAATATAGTTAAATTTTAAAATAGATAATATTTAGCAAGTTACTATTTTAAAAAATCAAATATATTTTAGAAAGAGGTATGTTTATGAAAATAGGTGTTGATATTGGAGGGAGTCATGTAGGAGTAGGCGTTTTAAACGAAAGAGGAGCATTTATTGCAAAAAAAGAAAAGGATTTAAATAATACTGATAAAAAAGAAAACTTTACTGAAATTTTAGTTGAAAATATAATTGATTTAATATCACAAATATTAACAGAGAAAAAAATAGACATATCAAAAATTGAATTGGTAGGAATTGCTGTTCCAGGAATTGTTTCAGAAACAGACATTGTAAAAGCAGAAAATCTTCATATAAAAAATTTCAATATTGTTTCTGAAATAAATAAATACTTTAATGTTCCAATTTATTTAAGAAATGACGCAAAATGTGCAGCAATTGCAGAAAAAGCAAGAGGTTCATTAAAAAAATGTGATGACTGTATTTTTGTAACATTAGGAACAGGAATAGGAGGAGCAGTATTTTTAGGAGGAAATCTTTTAAAACCACAAAAATATGAAGGATTTGAGATAGGACACATGGTAATTCAAAAAGGCGGAATACAATGTAACTGTGGAAGAAAAGGGTGTTTTGAAAAATACGCATCAATGCAAGCTTTTAAGAAAAAAATAATAGATACATATAATATAGAAGACATAAGTGGAGAAGAGATAAGAAAATTTGTGGATGAAAATATAACAGATGAAAAAATGAAAAATATCATAGATGAATATGTAGAAGACTTAGTATTAGGTCTATCTAACTTGGCAAATATATTTGAACCACAAAAGATAGCTTTAGGTGGTAGCTTTGTATATTTTGCTGATATATTATTAGATAAACTAAATGAAAGAATCAAACAAAAAAATGAAATATTCAATGATAATAATATTCCACAAATAGTTGTAACTACTTTAAAAAGTGATGCAGGAATTATCGGCTCTACAATAATTGATTATTAATTTATATAATAATTAGTCAAAGTTTTCTATTATATCTATATGCTTATTTCATCAATAAAAGAAAGGGGAAAAAATGACATATAAATTTACAGGAAGAGCAGAAGAAGCAATTAAAATAGCTAATGAAGTGGCTATTAAATTAGGACACAGTTATGTAGGAACAGAGCATATTTTATATGGCTTGACTAAAGAAGGTAAAGGAGTAGCAAGTAAAGTTTTAGAAAATCAAAATATTATACCAGATACAGTTTTAAATAAGATGGAAGAATTAATAGGAATGGGAGAACAAAAATCTAAAACTAGTATGGGGCTAACTCCAAGAGCAAAAAAAGTTATAGAAAATTCATTTAAAGAAGCAAAAAAATTGAATTCAGACTATATAGGAACAGAGCATTTATTAGTAGGTATAATGAGAGAAGGAGACAGTGTGGCTGTAAGAATAATGTTAGACTTGAATGTCAATTCTCAAAAATTATATAACGAATTAATAAATGTTATAACTGAAAATGAAGTAAATAATTATGATAATGGAACACAAGAAAAAAACAATAAAGGAAGTTATAACTCAACACCAACACTAAACCAATTTGGAAATGATTTAAGTAAATTGGCAAATGAAGGAAAGTTAGATCCAGTTATTGGCAGAAAAAATGAGATAGAAAGGATTATAGAAATATTATCAAGAAGGACAAAAAACAATCCTTGTTTAATAGGTGAACCAGGGGTCGGAAAAACCGCAGTAATAGAAGGATTAGCAGAAAAAATAGTATCAGGAAATATTCCTGAAAACTTAAGAGATAAGAGAGTGGTAACACTAGACATTTCAGGAATGGTAGCAGGAGCAAAATATAGAGGAGATTTTGAAGAAAGAGTAAAAAAAGCAATCAAAGAAGTAAAAAAAGTTGGGGATGTAATATTATTTATAGATGAAATCCATACAATTGTTGGAGCAGGAGCTGCAGAAGGAGCAATAGATGCAGCAAATATATTAAAACCACTTTTAGCACGAGGGGATGTACAAATAATCGGAGCTACAACATTAAATGAATATAGAAAATATATTGAAAAAGATAGTGCTTTAGAAAGAAGATTTCAAACAATAATGATTGAAGAACCAACAATAGATGATACAATACAAATTATAAAAGGACTAAGAGATAAATATGAAGCACATCACAATGTAGAAATAACAGATGAAGCTATAATTACAGCCGTAAAATTATCAAGTAGATATATTAATGATAGATTTTTACCAGATAAAGCAATTGATTTAATAGATGAAGCAGCATCAAAGGCAAAACTAAAATCATTCACAGCACCAATTACATTCAAAGAACAAGAAGAAAAAATTCAAAATATTGCTAAAGAAAAAGAAGAAGCAATAAAAATGCAAGAATTTGAAAGAGCAGCTGAATTAAGAGATAAAGAAAAAAAGGAAAAAGATAAATTAGAAAAAGAAAAACAGAAATGGAAAGATAAAACTAGCAAATCAGTTAAACAAATCACAGAAGAAAATATTATAGAAGTAATAGGAAAATGGACAGGAATTCCATTAAATAAAATAAATCAAGATGAAAATGAAAGATTAAAAAATCTAAGTCAAAAATTACATGAAAGAGTAATAGGTCAAAATGAGGCAATAGAATCTGTTTCAAAAGCAATAAAAAGAAGTCGAGTAGGTTTAAAAGACCCTAAAAGACCAATTGGTTCATTCATGTTTTTAGGACCAACTGGAGTTGGAAAAACAGAACTTTCAAAAGCACTAGCAGAAGCATTATTCGGAGAAGAAAAAGATTTAATTAGAATAGATATGTCTGAATATATGGAAGCACATTCGATTTCTAAAATGATAGGTTCTCCTCCTGGATATGTTGGATTTGATGAAGCAGGAGGACTAACAGAAAAAATCAGAAGAAAACCATATTCTGTTATATTATTTGATGAAATAGAAAAAGCACATCCAGATGTTTTAAATCTATTATTACAAATCTTAGATGATGGAAGACTTACAGACTCACACGGACGAGTTGTAGATTTTAAAAACACAGTTATCATTATGACATCAAATTTAGGAGCAAGACAGATAACAGAAAAGAAAACATTAGGATTTTCAAGTGATAATAAAGAAGAACAAGAAAAAGAATATGACAGAGTAAAAAAAGATGTAATGGCAGAACTAAAAAAGGAATTCAAACCAGAATTTATTAATCGTATAGATGAAATAATTGTATTTCATAAACTTACTAAAGAAGAAATAAAACAAATTGCAGAAATAATGTTAAAAGAAGTAAGAAATAGGCTAGAAGAAAAAGAAATAACAATAGAAATAGATGATAAAGCAAAAGAACTAATAGTAAAAAAAGGAACAGATGAAAAATATGGAGCAAGACCTTTAAGAAGAGCAATACAAACTTTAATAGAAGATAAAATTGCAGAAGCAATAATAGAAGGCAATATAAAGAATAAAGCAGTAATAACAGCAGAAGATGAAAACATAAAAATTGTATAAAATGAAGCAGTAGGAATTTTTAGTTCTACTGCTTTAATAAAGTTGAAAAGTGTTACGATTGTCGAATTCTGTCGAGAAAGATTGTGTTTTGACGAACGATTTTTCTTGAAAAATACTGTTAGATGTGGTATAAATAAAAATGTTCACAGCAAAGTACAATCGCATTTCTCGCGATTATTCTAAAAAACTTTGCCTAAGAAATTTTTGATTCAAAATTTTCTGAAAAATTTCCAATAAAAACAATTAAAAATATTAAGTTTGTAGATATTAGTATTTAAGTGTAAAACATATGAGGAATTTTGTAGAATTCCTCAATATAAAGATACACTTTAATATTAAATGCTACAAAAATTCAAAAGGAGGAATGCATGAAGAAAACAGACGTATTTTGGATAACATTGCCAATAATCATAGCTACAATCTTAGCTGCTGCTTATATTGGCAGTTTTAAAGCTAATAAAACAGAAGAGAAACAAATAACAAAAGCAAAAGAAATAATTAGTTCAAATCAAAATACTGAAGTTGAAATAATAACAAATGAAGAACTTATATTGAATGACAATATCATAGGAATAATAGAAATTCCAAAATTAGATTTAATTGCACCAATTCAAGAAGGTACAAGTCAAGAAATTTTAAAAGAAGCGGTAGGGCACTTTTCAGAAAGTAGTTTTTGGACTGGAAATGTTGCATTAGCTAGTCATAATCGTTCAAAATATGCACATTACTTTGAAAAAATAGACAAACTACAAGCTGGTGATGAAATTATTTATAAAACAAAATTAGGAGTAAAAAAGTATTCTGTATATGATAGTAGAATAATAGAGTCAACAGATTGGTCTGTGATTGAGAATACACAAGAAAATATAATAACTTTAATAACTTGCATACAAAATAAACCACAAAGTCGTTTATGTGTACAAGCAATAGAAAAAATTTAACATGTGAAAGGAAGATAAAAAAATGAAACGCAAAAATAAAATTTCAAGCATAGTACTAATGATTATAATATTAATAAACAGTATACTTCCAATTGCAAATGCAGCAACTTGTGCAATAGGAACAGACATACAGCTAAAAGGATATGGTTCAGTTGAATGTCATGTAAGAAACAAAGAAAGTGGCGATTATGCTATAACTACAGATTTAGTTGGATATTATAATGGAGGGACATTCTTTCCAGCATATTGCTTAAATAGAGGATTAAATGGAGCAGATAATAGTTTTACACATAATGTAAATATTTCTAGATTGTTAGAAAATGATGAAATATATAATAAGATATGGAGAGTGATAACATCAGGCTATCCATACAAAAGTGCAGAAGAACTAGGTGTTGATGATTGGACATATGCATATCAAGCTACCAAAACAGCAATTTATGATATTTTAGGACAGACAGATGTTAATAACTACTATGGAACAGATGCAACAGGTGATAGAACAGTTGCATTAATGAAAAAATTAGTAAATATAGGAGAGAATGGAACATCTACATATAAAACTCCAGTTGCAACAATAAAAAAATCCGGAGATATGTTTTTCAAAGAAGATGAATATATACAAAACTATATAGTAACATCAAATGTAGAATTAGAATCATTTCAAGTAACAACAACAGGTTTTCAATCAGGTGTAAAAATAACAAATAAATCAGGAGAAATAAAAGAAAGGTTTAAATACGGGGAAATATTTCAAGTTAGAATGCCTAAATATACAGTAGAAAAGTTAAACCTTGAAGGAACAATATGTGTTGAAGTACAAACAAAATCATATCCCATTTTTTATGGTAAAACATATAATAGCAATTTACAAAACTATGCAATTACAGCAGATACAGTTACTTTAACTAATGCTATGATAGAAGAAAAATATGATGTAAAAACAGCAGGGATAAAAATCAGAAAAATAGATAAAGATACACAACAACCACTTACAGGAGTTATTTACGAAGTAAGAAATATAGATACAGGAAGTGAACCAATAGTAAAAGAAACGGATGAGAATGGATTTGTAGAATTTGATAAATTAGTTCAAGGAAATTATACAATAAGAGAAATTACAACTAATAATAAGTATTTGATATCACAAGAAATAGTAAATGTAGAAACTGTATACAATAAAGTAATAGAAATAACATTAGAAAATGAACATAAAAAAGGAAATTTGCAAATTCAAAAAGTAGATAAAGATAATAATAATATTGCCATAGGAGGTATACAATTTGAATTATATAGCAAGGAATTTAATCAAATTGTTGGAACATATACAACTGATGAAAATGGAAAAATAAATATAGAAAATTTAAGAACAGGTGAATATATATTGCGAGAAATTACAACAAATCAATGGTATAATTCAACAGAAGAAATAGAAATTAATATAAATTGGAATGAAACAACAAATATTGTTATAGAGAATGAATTAAAAAAGGGAAAAGTAAAAATAGTAAAGATAGACAAAGAAAATCCAGAAACAAAATTACAAGGAGTAAAATTTGAAGTATTAGATAAAAATGGGAATATTTTAGAAACAATTATAACAAATGAAAAAGGAGAAGCATATACAAAGGAATATGCTATAAGAGATTATAAAACAATTATAATAAAGGAAAAAGAAGCACCAGCAAACTATGTAATAGATAACTCAGAACAAGAAATAGAATTAAAAGAAAATGAAACTGTAACAATTACTTTAGCAAATGAGCAGAAATATGGAAAAATAAAAATAAATAAAATTTCTGGAGAATATAATAAAACCCTAAATTTACCAGCAAATAGCCCACTTGCAAATACAAAATTCTTAATAATAGATGAAAGAGGTGATGTAATTGGTATATATACAACAGACAAAACAGGAAGTATATTAACAGAAGAATTACCATATGGAAAATATACTATATATGAATACGAAACACCAGCACACTTTTTGAAAGATGCAGAACCAAAAACAATATCAATTACAGAAAATAACCAAATTGTAGAAATAACTTTTAAAAATATGCCATTAGACCCAGAACTACCAAAAACAGGATTTTAATTAACCATTTTTAACACAAAATATTGACATTCTGCAAGATTTCTTATATAATATTACAAGTTGTATAATCCCAACAAAAGGAAAGCATATGCGAGGGGAGGGAAATCAAAATGGCAGAAATTAAAGTTAATAATGGAAATATAGAAGATGCATTAAAAAGATTTAAAAGACAATGTGTAAGAAATGGTGTATTACAAGAGGTAAGAAAAAGAGAACATTATGAAAAACCTAGTGTAAAGAGAAAGAAAAAATCAGAAGCAGCTAGGAAAAGAAAATTTTAATACATATAAATAGGAGGTTAAAAAAACAACCTCCGTTTTTTGTATAAATTTACTAAAAAAGTATACAATATGTATTGCTTAAGATAAAATGAATATAAGGAGAAGATAACATGTCTTATAAAACAAAAAAATTAAAAGAAAATATTAAAGCACATTTAATTCAAACACCTAAGTTTAAAACAAATTTAATATCAATATTTTTAACATTGCCATTATCAAGAGATAATGTAACAAAAAATGCATTAATTCCAGCAGTATTAAAAAGTGGAACAAAAAATTTAGACACACAAGAAAAAATAAGTATAGAATTAGAAAATATGTATGGTGCTAATTTAGATTGTGGAATAGAAAAAATAGGAGACAATCAAATCATAAAATTTTATTTAGAAACAATTAATGATAATTTTTTACCAAAACAAGAAAATTTATTAGACAAATCTATAAATTTATTGTTAGATATAATTTTTAATCCAGTAGTTGAAGAAAATCATTTTAATAATCAATATGTGGAAACAGAAAAGCAAACAATAAAAAGATTAATAGAAGGCAAAATAGACAATAAAGATATTTATGCATTTAATAGATGTATAGAAGAAATGTATAAAGATAAACCATTTGGCTTATATAAATATGGTTATACAGAAGATTTAGAAACAATAAATGAACACAACTTATATGAATATTATAAAAACTTGATAAGCAATGCAAAAATTGATATATTTGTTTCTGGAGATTTTGATGACAATAAAATAATAGAATTATTAAATAATAATGAAAACATAAAAAAATTATCAGATAGAGAAGATAACCACATAATAAATAATGAACAAACAGAGAAAAAGACAAAAATAGAAGACATAAAAATTCTAAATGAATCAAAAGATGTTACACAAGGAAAACTAGTAATAGGAATGGACATAGATTATTACAAAGAAAATTCAAAATATGCAATGTGTTTATATAATGTTATATTAGGAGAAAGTGCTACTTCAAAATTATTCCAAAATGTAAGAGAAAAAGCAAGTTTGGCATATACAGCAAGGTCAAACTATGTAAGACAAAAAAACAATATATTTATTAGGTGTGGAATAGAAATAGAAAATTATGATAAAGCAGTACAAATAATAAATAAACAACTTGAAGACATGAGAAATGGTAACTTTACAGATGAAGATATTGAAAATGCAAAAAAATATATGGTATCTGGAATAAAAACTGTTGCAGATGAGCAGGATTCAGAAATCACATACTATTTAGGACAGGAATTATCCGGAAATCTAACTAGTTTTGACGAATATATTGAAAAAATACAATCTGTTACAAAAGAAGAAATATTAGATATTGCAAATAATATTAATACAAATATGATTTATTTTTTAAAAAATTAATTTTGTAATATTTATAAGAGAGAAGAAAGGAAGGAAAATAATGCAAATTACTGAAAATTCTAAAGTAAAAGAAAAACTATATATAGAAAAATTAGAAAATGGGTTAACTGTTATGATAATTCCTAAAAAAAATACCCAGAAAAAATATATGATGTGGGCTACTCATTTTGGTTCAATTAATAATACATTTGTAGCACCAGGAGACACACAACAGACAAAAATACCTGATGGAGTTGCACATTTTTTAGAACACAAAATGTTTGAACAAGAAAATGGAACAAACAGTCTAGATACATTAACCGCATTAGGAGTAAATGCAAATGCATATACAACAACAGATCATACTGCATATTTATTTGAATGTACAGATAACTTCTATCCTGCATTAGATGAACTTATGGATTATGTGCAAAATCCATATTTTACAGACGAAAATGTAGAAAAAGAAAAAGGCATTATTGGGCAAGAAATAAGAATGTATGATGACTATCCACAATGGCAAGTATATATGAATGCTATAAAAAATATGTATAAAAACAATCCAATAAACATTGATATTGCAGGTTCAATAGAATCAATAAGCAAAATCGACAAAGAAGTTTTATATAAATGCTATAATACATTTTATCATCCATCAAACATGGTAATGTGTTTTGCGGGAGATTTTGAACCAGAGCAATTATTAGAAGAAGTAAAGAAAAGATTAAAACCGATTGAACCACATGGAGAAATAGAAAGAATTTATCCAGAAGAGCCAGAAGAAATAGTGGAAAAAGAAAAAACACAAACTATGGAAGTAAGTATGCCAATTTTTGTAATCGGAATAAAAGATAATATAAAAGAAACAGAAACAAAAGAAAGCCTTGTAAAAAAACATATTGCAATACAAATATTATTGAATATGACAGTTGGAAAAAGTTCAAAACTATACAAAGAATTATATGAAAAAGGAATGCTTACAGGAGAACCATATTTAGAATATGAATTTGCTGAGAATTATGCACATATAGCAATTACAGGACAAAGTTCAAATCCAACAGAAATATTAGAAAAAATAAAAGAAGAAATAAAAAAATTAAAAGCAAATCCAATAGATACAAATCATTTTTCAAGAATTAAAAATATGATATATGGAAATTATGTAAGAGAATATGATGATGTTGCAGAAGTAACAAGAATGTTTGTTTCTGACTATTTTAAAGGTATAAACAGTTTTGATTATATCGAATTATATGAACAAGTAACACCAGAATATTCGCAAAAAATATTAACAGATATTTTCAAAGAAGACAAAATGGTAATATCAATAATAAAAAAAGATAGTACAAACGAAAATAATTAAGGAGAGAAAATGAATATAGTAAAATTTCCATTATTAAATTTAGAATTAAAATTTTCAGATATAGCATTTACAATATTCGGAATGGATATATACTGGTATGCTGTAATGATTGTAATAGCAATAGTTATAGCATTACTAGTATTAAAAATAAGAGAAAAACATTTTAATATAAAATTTTCAGATATAATAGATTTATGTATATATCTAATACCTATTTCAATAATTTCTGCAAGAATATATTATGTTATATTTAGCTTAAGTGATTATATATCATCTCCTCTAGAAATATTTAATTTCAGAAATGGAGGATTAGCAATTTATGGAGGTATTATAGGAGGAATTATTACATGTTATGTATTCTGCAGAAAAAGAAAAATTAACTTTATTGAATTATTAGACTATGCAGCACCAAGTTTAGCAATTCGGACAATCAATAGGAAGATGGGGAAATTTTTTTAATGTAGAAGCATATGGGACACAGACTACACTACCATGGAGAATGGGAATATATGAATTTGGAGAGTACATAGAAGTTCATCCAACATTTTTATACGAGGCATTAGGAACATTTAGTTTGTTTATAATTCTCATGTTAATAAAAAAAGGAAAATTTACAGGACAAGCTACATGTGTATACTTTATAGGATATGGAGTAATCAGAACAATTATAGAAGGACTAAGAACAGACAGCTTAATGCTAGGTAGTATAAGAATTTCCCAATTATTATCATTAATAATTTTACTTTTAGGAATAATAGTGTATTCTGTAAAAACGTATCAGAAAAAAATGTCACAAAATGAAAAAAGTTGCCATAATGAAAAAGAAAAAAACAAAAAATAAAAAATACCCTTGAAATATAAGGAAAAATCGTATGCGAAAGTTGACTCAAAAATCAACTTTTTGCTGTTTTTATATTGACGTTCTTGTAAAAATATGGTATTTTATTAATAACAAATGAAGATAATGAAAAAAAGGAGAGTGCATAAATATGATAAATGATGAAATCCTTAAAGTAAGAGAAAAATTAAATGAAAGTATTATAAATGGAGAAGATTATGAAACAATATATAAAATAAGTATAGAATTAGACGGATTAATAACACAATATTACAAGGAGAAAATAAACTAATGTGTAAAAACAGAACCAAAACCCAGGTTCTGTTTTTATTTTGTTCCAGACAGTGGGACGGGGATTATGTCTGTAGGCTTCCAGCGAGCTTGCCAAGAATGGTGTAAACTACGACCTCTGACTTCCGACTTCAGATTTCCGTTAAAGTTCTTGTGTCTGTCCAAAATCTTAAACTATACTCTAATGTTATTCTAACTTTAACTTTTTGTCTGTTTTTTCTAGTCTGCGAATGCTAGCATTATTTTTTAATAATTCTAATTGTTTTTTAGCTGTGTGATTTAATTTTACAATTCTTTCAGATTGAGAAATTCCATTTGTTATCATTTCAGCATTTAGGTTTTCTAAATTTGCTAAAACAACCAAATGTAAAATATCTGTATAATCTCGAATATTACCTTCTAAATTAGGATTTTTATCTCTCCATTCTTTAGCTGTCATTCCAAATAAAGCAACATTTAAAACATCTGCTTCATTTGCATACACATATTGTTTCTGTTTTTCAGTTAGTGCTGGAACAATAAATTCTTTTATGCTATCTGTGTGAATGATATAATTCGTTTTAGATAGTTCCCTTTTTACAGACCATTCAATTTTATTTTGATATGCTTCATTAATTTTTAATCGCTCAAATTCAGTTATTAAATATAGCTTAAATTCTGAACTTAGCCAACTTGCAAATTCAAAAGCGATATCTGGATGTGCAAATGTTCCAATGCTGTATCTACCTCCTTTTGAAATAATTCCAATACTATTTGTTCTTTTTATCCATTGTGTAGGAGACATAGCAAAAGAATTTTTCCCATATTCAGTTTTAATTTGGTCGAATTCGACCAAATTAAAATTAGAATTATGGAGCTGTTCCCAAAGACCTATATAATCAATAGTATTAACTCTTCTTAACCAGTTTTTTACAGTAAAAGATGGATCACTAGAATTTTGATATTTAGCTAAATCTGTTAATGATATAAAGTCTGTATTATCAATTCGAATAACATTTATAGTAGTATCTTTTACTATTATTTTTGTTTTTATAAATTCATTTTTCATAAATAAAAATCACTTCCAATTTTAATGAGATATACATACATTCTAAAACAAATGTTTGAGAATGTCAAGAAGTTTCTTAAATATAAATAAATTTTTTTCACAAAATTCTAAAGCTTTAACAAATTTCTCAAAAAAACTTGCATTTCTAATGCTATTGTAAAGTGTATAATAAAACTAATAAAATTTGATTAATTTTACTTGAGATTTCTGACTAGTTTTTTGTACAATTTACCTACATTCCCAATTAACTAAAACAGAACCAAAACCCAGGTTCTGTTTTTATTTTGTTCTATTTAAGAATAAATTTTATATAATTTACTATAAACTTTATATAAATTTTTCTAAAAAACTATACAAAAAAAGAAAAACATATTATAATAGACGTGTGAAAAAATAAATTATGAAGAAATGCTGGAGGGTAAATATGGAATTAAAAGCTATTATTGCTGGAATAGAAGGCTTAAAAGCAAAAGGAGATTTAAATTTAAATATAGAATCTGTAGAATATGATTCAAAAAAAATAAAAGACAATGGAATGTTTGTAGCTATAAAGGGATTTCAAGAAGATGGACACCAATATATTAAACAAGCAATAGAAAATGGTGCAAAAGTTGTAATGGTTCAAGAAGACGCAAAACTTAATAAAGCAGACTTTAAAGATGATGTAACAATAATTGTAGCACCAAATACGAGAGTAGCACTTGCAAAAATAGCATGTAATTTCTATAAAAATCCTTCAAGAAAATTAAGCGTTATAGGAGTAACAGGAACAAAAGGAAAAACAACAACTACTTTTATGATTAAATCTATTTTAGAAAAACACGGATTAAAAGTAGGATTAATTGGTACAGTAGCAAATTATATTGGAGGAAAAAATTTAGGAGAAAGCTCAAGAACAACTCCAGAAAGTTTAGAATTACAAAGATTGTTTGCTCAAATGGTAAAAGAAGAAGTGGATATATGTGTTATGGAGGTATCTTCACAGGCATTAAAATTACATAGAGTAGATGGTACAATCTTTGCAGCATCAATATTTACCAACTTCTCAGAAGACCACATAAGTGCTAATGAACATTCAGATATGGAAGATTATTTCAATTCTAAATTAAAATTATTAGAAATGAGTAAAAAAAGCTTTATAAATTCAGATGACTTTTATGTTAGAAAAGCCGTAAAAATATTACCAGATAAAGACATAAGAACATATGGTGTAGATAATGAAGCAAATCTTATTGCAAAAGATATAACAATAACAAATTCAAGTGTAGACTTTAAAGTAAAAATAAATGGAAAAAATGAAAGAATTAAAACAGGAATACCAGGAAGATTTAGCGTATATAATTCATTAGCTGCAATTTATGTTGCTTTAGAAGTTGGAGTAACAGTAGATGAAATAAAAGAAGCTTTATTGGAAATACGAGTACCAGGAAGAAGTGAGTTAGTTCCTAATAAAAGAGATTTAGTAATAATGATAGATTATGCACATACTCCAGAGAGTTTACAAAGTATTTTAAGTGCAGTAAAAGCATATACTCGAGGAAAAGTAATTTCTGTATTTGGATGTGGTGGAGATAGAGACAAAGCTAAAAGACCAATAATGGGGCAAATATCTGCTAGTATTGCAGATTTTACAATAATCACATCAGATAATCCAAGAACAGAAAATCCAGAAACAATTATAAAAGAAATAGAAGAAGGTGCTACTAAATCAAAAGGAAAATATATTACAATAACAGACAGAACAGAAGCAATAAAATATGCAATCAATATGGCAAATAAAAACGACATAATAGTCTTAGCAGGTAAAGGACATGAAACTTATCAGGAAATAAATGGAGAAATGAGACATTACGATGAAAGGGAAATAATAAAGGAGGTAATGTAGTTGTATTTTCAGACTAGAATTTTGTTTGTTTCCTTTATAGCAACAGTAATGTTAGCAATATTTATAATACCAATATTAAAAAAGTTTAAAATAGGACAAATGGAAAGAGAAGATGGACCACAAAGTCATCTTGGAAAAAAAGGAACTCCTACTATGGGTGGAATAATAATAGCAATGGGCATTATAATAGGAACAATAGGTGGATATATATATTATTCAGCAACAGAACCAGAAGTAGGAAAAAGGCTATTTCCATTATTACTAATAACAATAGGATTTGGGGTAATAGGATTTATAGATGATTATAAAAAATTAGTTTTAAAAAATACTAAAGGACTAAAACCATCAAATAAAATGTTGGGATTACTTATAATCTCAGTTTTATATGTATTATATTTATTAAAAGGAGTAAATTTAGGTACAGTAACAGTTATTCCATTTTTAAAATATGAATTGGTGCTATCAGGAGCAATTTATATCCCATTTGCAATTCTTGTTATGTTGGGAACAACAAATGCAGTAAATTTAACAGATGGAATAGATGGACTAAGTACAAGTGTATCAGCAATAATAACTACTTGTTTAACAGTTATAGCAATTATTTTAGATGTAAAAGAAATAGTAGTATTTGGAAGTATAATTGTTGGAGCATGTTTAGGTTTTTTAATATTCAACTTAAACACAGCAAAAGTGTTTATGGGTGATACAGGATCCTTATTATTAGGAGGAGTAATTTCAGCAATGGCTTTATATTTACAAATGCCACTAATATTGTTAATAATTGCAGCAATACCAGTATTAGAAACATTATCAGTTGTATTGCAAGTAATATATTTCAAAAAAACTGGAGGAAAAAGATTATTTAAAATGGCACCATTACATCACCATTTTGAATTATCTGGTTGGAAAGAAAACAAAGTAGTATCAATATTTTGTGTTTTTACACTAATGCTTTGTATTATTGGATTATGTTCAATATAAGTACTTAATGTAACATAGAATAACGAAAGGAAAGGTATAAACATGAGTAAGAAATCAAATAAAAAAAATACTACTAATAATAGACCATTTGATTTTGCACTTCTTGTTATAGTATTACTACTACTAGGTTTGGGAATAATAATGGTTCTTTCAGCAAGTTCTCCATTAGCATTATCCCAAAATGCTAGTAGTTATACATATGTAACAAAACAAGCAATAGCAGCAGTTTTGGGAATAGTTGCGATGCTTATAATATCAAAAATAGATTATAAAATATATGCGAGATTTTATAAATGGGCATATTTTGGCTCAATTGCAATATTATTATTAGTTCTTGTTCCTAATTTAGGATACTCTGTAAATGGAGCTACAAGATGGATACAAATACCTATTTTCGGAAGTCTTCAACCATCAGAGGTAGCAAAGCTAGGATTAATTATATTTTTCGCAGCATATTTAACAAAAACTAAAGATGATTTAAGAAGTTTACTAAAAGGATTTTTTAGACCATTAGCATTTTTAGCAATACCAATTGCTATTATATTGTTTGTGCAGTCACATCTTAGTGCATCTTTAATTATAATTATAACTGTTTCATTAATGATGATAATGGCAGGGTGTAGATTTTTACATTTTGCGATTTTTGGAGGAATTGGAGCAGTGGCAGGAGGAAGTATTTTATATATACTTGCTACCAAATTTGGAATAGGTGCATATAGACTTGAAAGAATTATGGCATTTAGAAATCCATGGGCAGACCCAACAGATACAGGTTGGCAAATTATACAAGGATTATATGCAATAGGTTCAGGAGGACTTTTTGGATTAGGATTAGGAAATAGTAATCAAAAATATCAATATATATCAATGCCTCACAATGACTATATATTTGCAGTTCTTGCAGAAGAATTAGGATTTGTAGGCTGTGTGGTAGTAATATTCTTATTCGCTGTGTTTATTTGGAGAGGAATAATAATTGCAATGAAAGCTCCAGATATGTTTGGAAGTTTACTTGCTACTGGAATAACAGCATTAATAGGTTCACAAGCAATAATCAATATAGCGGTTGTAACATCATCAATACCAGTAACAGGTATATCACTACCATTCTTTAGTTATGGAGGTTCTTCACTTGTAATATTGTTATGTTTGGTAGGAATTTTACTTAATATATCAAGGCAAACCAATAAAATGTGATGAATTTATTGAATTGTTTAAAGGGATAATTATGAATTTCTACAAGCCAATAAGGTAAAGAAATTTATAATTATCCCTATATAATTTTATAAATGGGGGAAAGAAATGAAGAAAAAACTACTGATAACAGAGAAACCTTCAGTAGCAATGGAATTTGCAAAGGTTTTAAAAGTAGGCACAAATAGAAAAAATGGATATATAGAAAATGAAGAATGGGTTATAACATGGTGTGTAGGACATCTAGTAACAATGTCTTATCCAGAAAAGTATGATGAAAAGTTAAAATTTTGGAGACTAGAAACATTACCATTTATCCCTAAAGAATATAAATATGAAGTAATTCCTAATGTACAAAAGCAATTTGATATAATAAAGGGACTACTGACAAGAGAAGATATAGAAACAATATATGTAAGTACTGACTCTGGACGAGAAGGAGAGTACATCTACCGCTTAGTAGATAAAATGATTGGAGTACAAGGCAAAGAAAAAAAGAGAGTATGGATTGATTCTCAGACGGAAGAAGAAATTTTAAGAGGAATCAAAGAAGCAAAGAACTTATCAGAATATGATAGCTTATCAGATTCAGCATATTTAAGGGCAAAAGAAGATTATTTAATAGGTATTAATTTTTCAAGATTATTAACAATAGTATATGGAAAAAAACTGGCAGAAAAAATAAAAGAAGATAAAACATCTATATCAATTGGACGAGTAATGACATGTGTTTTAGGAATGATTGTTTCAAGAGAAAGAGAAATACGAAATTTTGTTAAAACAAAATATTATAAAATAAATGCAGAATTTGGAGAAGAAAACGCATTTACAGGAGAATGGAAAGTAAATGAAAAATCTGTACTTTACGAATCACCTAAACTATACAACGAATCAGGATTAAAAAAAGAAAGTGATGCTAAAGAGTTTATAGAAAGTTTAACAGGGAAAAAAGCAATTATAACAGAAGTAAAAAAAACTAAACAAAAAGAAAAAGCACCATTACTTTTTAACTTGGCCGAAATTCAAAATGAATGCACAAAAAGGTTTAAAATAAAACCAAGTGAAACACTAGAAATAATACAAAGTTTATATGAAAAAAAGTTAGTTACATATCCTAGAACAGATGCGAGAGTGCTGTCAACAGCAGTAGCAAAAGAAATTTCCAAAAATCTAAATGGACTATTTAAAAACTTAAAAACAGATGAAGAAATAAATGAATATATGACAAAAATGATAAATGAAAAATATCCAATTAACAACTTAGCTAAAACTAAATATGTTAATGATAGTAAAATTACAGACCACTATGCAATCATCCCAACAGGACAAGGCTTTGAAAACTATGCAAAATTACCAGATTTGCACAGAGAAATATATAGAGTAATAGTAAAAAGATTTATAGCAATTTTTTATCCGGATGCAGAGTTTAACAAAATAAATGTTACTGTAAACATAGAAAATGAAACATTTTACACAAGTGAAAAAATATGTACAAAAGTAGGATATTTAGAAGTTTTAAAAGCAAAAGAAGATACAATTGAAACAGAAAGCTTAAAAAATCTAAGAAAAAATCAGGAAATAGATGTAAAAAATATTTCAATAAAAGAAGCAGAGACAACACCACCAACAAGATATAATTCAGGGTCAATAATTTTGGCAATGGAAAATGCAGGGAAACTAATCGAAGAAGAAGAACTAAGAGAACAGATAAAAGGAGCTGGAATCGGAACAAGTGCAACAAGAGCAGAAATCATAAAAAAACTAGAAAAAATACAACATATAAATATAAATTCAAAAACACAAATAATAACTCCAACAGAAAAAGGAGAATCGATATTTGATGTAGTAAATAATTCAATGCCAGATATGTTAAATCCTAAACTAACTGCAAGCTGGGAAAAAGGATTAGATATGGTGGCAAAAAAAGAAATACCACCAACTGAATTTATGAACAAGTTGGAGGACTATATACAAAATAAATTTAAAAAAATTAGAAGATATTAAACAGGATTAACATGTACAATTGCTGCAGATACTTTATCAAGATGTTTGATATCTTCTTCTAAATTATCTGCTAAAGTATGACTATCAAATGTTGTCATATTTCCATCTACAAAAATCGTCATAATAACAATGTATTTATAACCAGAAGGAGTAGAAAAAATACTTTCAACACCTTTAATTTCTTTATACTGGTTTGTTAAGCTTAATATCACTTTTTTAGTATCTTCATCAATTGAGATATCCATTAACACATTGTAGCTCTCAAGAAAAATTTTAATACCTGTATAGAAAATATATATTGATATTAAAATACCAACAACACTATCAACCCAATAAATACCATTATATGAAAAAAGTATAGATATTAATGTACAAGATGTAATAATGCAATCATTAAAATGATCCTGACTATTTGCTTCTACTAAAATATTAGATTGTTTTTTATTTAATCTCTTTGTGTATATATAAAGGCTCATCTTTATTAGTATTGTAATAATACAAACAATCACTAGTAAAATAGAAAAATCTAAAGTATTATGAAAAATTAATGATTTAGCTGAATCATATAATAGTTTTGAAGATACTATTATCATAGAAATACTTATTAAAAATGAAAAAATATACTCAGATTTTCCGTGTCCAAAATTATGGTCATCATCACCAGGTTTGCTTGAAATTTTATTGCCAACAAAAGTGAAAAGAGAACTTAAAATATCTCCAGCACTATTAAAACTATCAGCAATCATAGCTTGACTTTTAAAAGTAAAACCAACAAATCCCTTAATAATAAGTAAAAAAAGATTTCCTAAAATCCCCAGAATACCAGCCCTTTTAGCACTTTCATAACGATCCATAATAAACCTCCATACATCATTAAATAAACATTATAACAATATCATATGGCAAAGTCAAGAAAACAATTCCAAAAAATATTGACATATTGTAAAATGAAATTAGATGAATAATTGCATAAAAGATACATATAATTAATTAGCAAAGTTTAGGAGGTAAGTATGTTTCTAGTAGTTAATAAAGATAGAATTGTTTCAGTATTTGTTGCAGTATGCACAGTATTTGCATTATTTTTAATGACAACTCTATTTGCAAAAATGCCAGCAGAAACAGCAGAAACAGCGAGTACAAGAAAACAATTACCAATTTATAGTGTAAATACAAATGAACCTAATGTAGCATTAACAATTAATTGTGCATGGAATGCAGACGATATAGATTTAATCTTACAAACACTTGAAAAACATCAAATAAAAGTAACTTTTTTTATGGTAGGAGATTGGATTGAAAAAAATGAAGATGCTGCCAAAAAAATATATAATTCGGGTCATGAGCTTGCAAATCATTCATATAATCATCCGCATGTAAATAATTTAAGTTATGACCAAAATGTGGAACAAATAAAAAAATGTTCTGAACTAATACAAAAAATTACTGGAAATCCAAGCACGTTGTATAGAGGACCATATGGAGAATATAATGATACTGTATTACAAGCAGCAAAAGACAATAACCATATTACAATACAATGGTCAATAGATTCATTAGATTATAATTCATTAACAGGAGAACAAATGTGGGAAAGAATAGAACCTAAACTAGAAAACGGAAGTATAATATTAATGCATAATGGAACAGAAAACACAGCAACAAGTTTAGATGTGTTGATAACAAAAATAAAAGAAAAAGGTTATAATATTGTAAAAGTTTCAGATTTAATCTATAAAGAAAATTATACAATAGATAATGCAGGTGTTCAACATAAAGAATAAGCCATTTAAGGTTTATTCTTTTTTTTGAAATAAATTTCAAAAGTATAAATTTATACAAAAATCCAATAATATAAATATGTCAATTTTAATAGGAAAAAAAGGAAAAAATAAAGCTATATTTAAAGAAATTTCCATAGGATTTGTTGCTGGTATTATTAGTGGACTATTTGCAGCAGGTGGAGGAATGATTGTTGTGCCTGCATTAGTTCATATTTTTAAATTAGAAGATGCAAAAGCAAGAGCAACTTCAATTTTAGCAATTTTACCAATGGTAATAACAAGTGGAATTTTCTATTATACCAACAATTATATTAATTGGGATATAGGGATAAAATGTGCAATTGGTGGCATAATTGGAGGAGTTATTGGAGCAAAACTTTTAAAAAAACTGTCCTCAAAAATACTTAGAATTTTATTTATTATTTTTTTAATTTATACAGCAATCAGATTATTTATACAATAATAAAAAAGGAAGTGAAAGCAAAATGTTAGAAGTATTAACAGGATTAATTTCAGGTATTGTTAGTGGTACAGGAATGGGAGGAGGAACAATACTGATACTTGTTCTTTCAGTTTTCATAGGAGTAGAACAACATACAGCACAAGCAACTAATTTAATATTTTTTGTTCCTACATCAATAGCAGCTATAATTATTGCATTCAAAGAAAAATTAATAGAATGGAAAACAGGCAGAAACATTGCAATTGCAGGTATAATAGGAGCTATTATTGGTTCAATAATAATGTCAAAATTAGAAGTTAAATTATTAAGAAAATGTTTTGCAATTTTTCTAGCAATTATTGCAATTTATGAAATATATTCACTAAAAAAACAGTATAATTCTTATAGTAAAGAGAAATAATATAATAGTAAATATTAATAATAGAGAGGAGAAATATTATGAAATTTGTAAAAGGTGTGGTTATAGGAACAGCTGTTACAATGGCAGCATTGGCATTATATGAAGAGGGAATGTTAAATAAAAAGAAAATAATGAAAGGCTGTAGAAGAATAACAAATAAAATGTTTAACTAATATTACATGTCCCCAATTGAGATTTTTTTCCCAATTTAAATACGTCCCCAATTGGGACGTATTTAAAATTCAATAAATTTATAAATTGCTTCTGCAAATCCACCTTGCTCAACAGGATTTACAGTGGTATAATTTGCAACTTGCTTTAATTCATCATATGCATTAGCTACAGCAACACCTATACCGGCTTTTTGTATCATATCATAATCATTAACATTATCTCCAATTGTAAGCATTTCATCAGGTTTGATGTTTAAATAATTTCCTAAGAATTCTAAGGCTGCTTGTTTGGATGTGTTTTTAGAGGTTACATCTAAATATTCATATTCTTTATTTATAATAGCATCTTTATATTTTCCTTTTTTTCTTATTGTAGCAACAGAAAGGTCAAAATAATTTTCAATATCTTCTCTAGCAGAAGCAGTTGAATATGTATCTGATATAACTAACTTAAATACTTCTGGATTGTTTTTTATAACATAGTCTTTGATATCATCAACTATTTTAAAATTCAATGAACCTTCTAAATTATCAGCTTGTTGTAATTTATAATTTCTTAAATCTAAATATTCTAATTTTTCTGTGATAACATCTTCACTAGAATATATATGTACATGCATATTATGTTTTTTGGCAATATCAATACATGAAAGAACTTCATTAGTGTTTAATAACTTCTTATATAAAACATTATTATTCCTTAAATCCATAACAAGATTACCATTACCAAAAATTCCAAAATTAGCATTTATTTTAGAACACATTTTTTTTGTGATATGGTAGGTTTTACCAGTGCAAACAACAAAATTCATATTGTGTTTATGCAAATCTTCAAACGCTTTAAAATTGTTAGCAAAAATAGAATTGTTTTTATCTAATATTGTTCCATCTAAATCACTAGCAACTAGCTTAATCATTTTTTTACCCTCCATTTTCAATTATAACATAAGTAGACCAAAAAGTAAAATTTAGCTATAATTCTAAGACTTTTGGAGAAAATATATATAATAAAATTTTGAAATAAATATCTAAAATCATATTGATTTTTTATGAGAGTAATAGTAAGATAGTATTGAAAACGAAAGGAGAGTAAATATGGAAAATGATATTGGAAATATGATAAATGACTTAGTAGAAAAAGCAGATAAAGCTTTATATGAATATATGAAACTAAATCAAGAAGATGTTGACAGAATAGTAAAAGCAATGTCTGTTGCAGGATTAGAACATCATAGAGAACTTGCTAAAGATGCAGTAGAAGAAACAGGGAGAGGAATATATGAAGATAAAATTATAAAGAACATGTTTGCTACAGAATATATTTGGCACTCTATAGAAGGAGAAAAAACAGTTGGAGTTATAGATGAAAATGAATTAGAAGGCTATGTAGAAATTGCCGAACCAGTAGGTATTGTGGCAGGTGTAACCCCAGTAACTAATCCAACTTCAACAACAATGTTTAAATCATTGATATGTGCGAAAACAAGAAATCCAATCATATTTGGTTTCCATCCTTCAGCACAAAACTGTTCAAAGAAAACAGCAGAAATATTACGAGACGCAGCAGTTAAAGCAGGAGCACCAGCAGACTGTATACAATGGATTGAATTTCCATCAATTGAAGCTACAACAGCATTGATGAATCATCCAAAAGTTTCATTGATATTAGCAACAGGTGGTGCAGGAATGGTTAAATCTGCATATAGCTGCGGAAAACCAGCATTAGGTGTTGGACCAGGTAATGCACCATGTTATATCGAAAAAACTGCAAAATTAGAAAGAGCATGTACAGACTTAATGCTTTCAAAAACATTTGATAATGGTATGATTTGTGCTTCAGAACAAGCAGTTATAGTAGATAGTGAAATTGCACCTCAATTTGAGGAATACATGAAAAAGAATAATTGCTATTTCCTAAATGAAGAGGAAACATGGAAAGTCTCAGATTATGTAATAAATAAAGAAAAAGGTTCTGTAAATGGTAATGTAGTTGGAAAACCAGCAGCATGGATTGCACAAAATGCAGGCGTAGAAGTTCCAGAAGGTACAAAGATATTAATTGCAAGATTACCAGATGTAGGTGCAGAATATCCTTTATCAAAAGAAAAACTATCTCCAGTTCTTGCTTACTATGTTGTAAATAGTACAGAAGAAGGATTTGAAAAATGTAAGAAAATGTTAGAACTTGGAGGACTAGGACATTCTGCAATAATACACAGCGAAGATGAAGAAGTTATTGAACGTTTTGGAACAGAAATGAAAGTAGGTAGAATAATAGTAAATTCTCCATCATCACAAGGAGCAATTGGAGATATATATAACACAAATACACCTTCTTTAACACTAGGATGTGGTTCATATGGTAAAAATAGTACAACATCAAATGTGTCGACAGTTAATTTAATAAACAAGAAAAAAATAGCAAAAAGGAGGGTAAATATGCAATGGTTTAAAATTCCACCTAAAATTTATTTTGAAAAAAATTCAATACAATACCTAGAAAACATGGGAGACATAACAAGAGCATTTATAGTAACAGACCCAACAATGATAAAACTGGGATATGTAGATAAAGCATTATATTATCTAAGAAAAAGAGAACAATATTGTCATTCAAAAATATATTCAGATGTTGAACCAGATCCAGATGTAGAAACAATCATGAGAGGCGTAGAAGAGATGAGAGCATTTAATCCAGATGTAATAATAGCAATTGGTGGTGGTTCAGCAATAGATGCAGCAAAAGGAATGTGGCTATTTTATGAACATCCTGAAAGTTCTTTTGATGGTTTAAAACAAAAATTTATGGATATAAGAAAAAGAGTAGTCAAATTTCCTAACCTAGGGCAAAAGGCAAAATTTGTGGCAGTTCCAACAACTTCAGGAACAGGAAGTGAAGTAACAGCTTTTGCAGTTATAACAGACAGAAAAAACGGAAACATAAAATATCCTTTAACAGATTATGCTTTAAAACCTGATGTTGCGATAATAGACCCACAATTTGTATTAACATTACCAAAAACTGCAACAGCAGACACAGGATTAGATGTTTTAACACATGCTATAGAAAGCTATGTATCAGTAATGGCAAGTGATTACACAGATGGTTTGGCAATGCAAGCAGTAGATTTAGTATTCACATATCTAAAACGAGCTTATGATAATGGAGAAAGTGATGAAGAGGCAAGAGAAAAAATGCATAATGCAAGTTGTATTGCAGGTATGGCATTTACAAATGCTTTCTTGGGATTAAATCACAGTATGGCACACAAACTAGGTGGAGAATATCATATTGCACATGGTAGAGCAAATGCAATTTTATTACCATATGTAATAAAATATAATAGTGAATTACCAAATAAATTTACAATTTTCCCAAAATACGAAAAATTCATAGCAGATGAAAAGTATGCAAAACTTGCAAAAGTAGTCGGATTGGGTGGAGAAACAAAGGAACAAAGTATAGACAACCTAATAAATGCAATTAAACAACTAATGAGAGATTTAAATATGCCAATTTCAATAAGAGAATGTGGAATTGATGAAAATGTATTTATGTCAAACTTAGATAGCCTTGCTGAACATGCACATGATGACCAATGTACAGGAGCAAACCCAAAATATCCAACAGTTGAAGAAATAAAAGAGCTATATAGAAAGGCATATTATGGCGAATAATTCTATTGCCAAAATATTACAGTAATATTACATTTTAATTACAAACGTAAAAACTATTGACAAAACACCAAAAGATGAGTTATAAAATATTAGTATAGTATAACAAAAATAATACCAAGGAAATTATAGGAGGGTATAAAATGGCTGTAGCAATCGTAAGTAAAATGTTAGATGCTTTAGGATTTGGAAATGAAAATGAAGAAGAAGAGGATAATGTATATGAATATACTTCTGGAAGAGATGAGGAAGAAGAAGAAACAGAAGTAGAAGAAAAAGGACTATTCGGAAGAAGAAGCAAAATAGTTAGTATGCCTCAACCTCAATCTGTTAAAATGGTAATAACACAACCAACAGGTTTTGATCAATCAGAGGATATTTGCAATTATTTGAAAGAAAAGAAATCTATAATAGTTAACTTAGAATATGTTAACAAAGATGTTGCTAGAAGAATAGTAGACTTTTTAAGTGGAGCAGTTCATGCTCTAGATGGTCATATTCAAAAAGTATCTAATTCAATATTCTTAATTGCACCAGTTAATTATGATATATCAAGTGACTTAGCAAGAGAGGAATTAAAAAATAAATTATCTGTATCTTGGCTAAAATAATAACAAATAATAGGAGGAAGATTTATGATAACACCATTAGACATAGAAAATAAGAAATTTTACAGACAAATGGTAAATGGTTACAATGTCGAAGAAGTAGATGAATTTCTAGATGAAGTAATGGTAGCATATGAAAAATTATACAAAGAAAATATAGAACTAAAGAAAAATGCTGAAGAATTACACAATGATGTTGGCCAATACAAGAATATAGAATCAACACTCCAAAGTACATTAGTAATAGCACAAAGAACAGCAGACGAAGTAAAAGAAACTGCAGAAAAACAAGCAAAACAACTAATAGATGAGGCAAAAGGAAAAGCAGAACAAATCGAAAGAGAAGCAGAATTAGCAGCAAAAGAAAAAACAGCAGATATAGATAATCAAATTATAAAAAAAGAAAAAGAATTGACAGATTTGAAAAAGAAATTTGAAGTATATAAAGCTAAAATGGAATCTTTATTAATATCACAATTAGAGTTAATAAAAGATATTACAGAAGAATAATATAATATATAGGCGACCCATTATATAGGTCGCCTATTATTGTAAAAGCCAAGAAAAGAGGGAAAATATGGATTTTATAGATCTAAGAGAAAAGTATAAAAATTTTATATATAAAAACTTTACAATTACTGAAGATGAACAGACAATAAAAATTCAGTATTTTTTTGAAATTCCACAATTAGCAGAATTTAAACCAACAATACAGATTATGAAAAAAAATATAAAATATAAAACAGTAGACGAGGAATATGTAAAAAATATTGTTTTTAATCTTGGTATGGTAGAAATTATCAGTTACTGGAAATGTGTATGTACAGAGAATGTAATTATAGAATGTGGAAATTTAAATGAAGAACAAAAGCAATGGTTTAAAAAACTATATTATAATGGTACAGGTGAGTTCAGATATATAAACAATATACATATTGAGCAAAAAGAATTTGTAAACTTCATAACAAATGAAAATATAAAATCTATTGTACCTGAAAAAAAAGCAAAAGATACTTTAGAGGGATACATAATACCAGTGGGTGGAGGGAAAGACTCTATAGTAACACTTGAAAAATTGAAAGAAAGTAAAGCAAACAACTATTGTTTAACAGTAGGAGGAAAAGCCCCAGTAATAGAATGCTGTAAAATAGCAGGATATAATGAAAATCAAATAATAGAAGTTAATAGAGAAATTGATAATAATTTATTAGAACTTAATAAAAAAGGCTATTTGAATGGGCATACACCATTTTCTTCAATTTTAGCTTTTTTATCATATTTAATAGCATATTTAACAGATAAAAAATATGTTGCATTATCAAATGAAGCAAGTGCTAATGAAAGTAATGTAAAAGGAGAAAATATAAATCATCAATATTCAAAAAGCTTGGAATTTGAAATTGATTTCAAAGAATATGCAGAAAAATACTTAAAAGCAAATGTAATATATTTCAGTATTTTAAGAAAGTATAGTGAGCTACAAATAGCAGAAATGTTTTCAAAACATAAACAATATCACAAAGTATTTAAAAGTTGCAATGTAGGTAGCAAACAAATTCCATGGAAGTGGTGTTGCAATTGTCCAAAATGCCTTTTTGTATACATAATATTAAGTCCATTCTTGGAAATAAAAGAAATAGAAGATATATTTGGAGAAAATTTATTTAAGAAAAAAGAACTACTCGAAACATTTATAGGACTATGCGGATATGGAAAAATAAAACCATTTGAATGTGTAGGAACATTTGAAGAAGTAAATTATGCAGTAAAAAAAGCAATAGAAAAATATGAAAATAAAGAATTACCATATTTATTGGAATATTACAAAAATAATTATAGATAAAGGAAACGAAATATGAGAATGAGAAATAAGCCATGGGCTAAAGAAGAACTAAATAAAAGCAAAATATATATATCAAGTCCAGAAGAAAACAAGGGCAAATGGAAAGAAATATTTAAAAAAACAGACAATCCAATTCATCTAGAATTAGGCTGTGGAAAAGGTTTTTTTGTAAAGAAAGCAGCGATACAAAATCCAAATATAAATTATATTGCAATAGATTTAGTAGATGTTATTTTAGGAGTTGCAAATAGAAATATACAAGAAGAATTTGCTGGTAAAGAAATAAACAATCTTATTTTAACAAGATACAATGCAGAAGAAATAGATAAAATTTTTGATAATAGAGATGATATTCAAAGGATTTATATTAATTTTTGCAATCCATGGCCAAAACCACGACATAAAAAAAGACGATTAACACATATGAGACAACTAGAAAAATATAAAACATTTTTACGAAAAAATGGCGAAATCTATTTTAAAACAGATGATGATAACTTATTTAGAGAAAGCTTAGAATATTTTGAACAAGCAGGATTTAAAACTATTAAAACTACTAACGACTTGAATAATATGCCAGAATTTTGGCAGAATATAGAAACGGAACACGAAATAAAGTTTAAAAATCAAGGAATTAAAATAAAAGCAGGAATTTTTACTTTATAATTATTATATTGCTATTCAATAAAGATACATAAAATCTAATAAATTTATTAAAAACCCTTTAAAAATTGAGAAAAATAAGATAAAATATTATGAGAAAGAATAGGGTGAATTTATGAAGAAAAGATGGGAGTATTATGAAGTAGATGAAAATATAGTAGAAAATATTTCAAAAAAACATAATATATCTCGCATAATTGCGCAAATATTAGTAAATAGAGGAATAGTAGAAGATAAAGAAATACAGATATTCTTGGCACCAACTAGAAATGACTTTTTAAATCCCTTCCTAATGAGTGGCATGGATAAAGCAGCAGACCGCATTATAGAAGCAATAAACAACAATGAAAAAACTATTATTTATGGAGATTATGATGTAGATGGTATAACAAGTATTACAGTACTAAAGAAATTTTTACAAGAAAGAGGGCTAGAAGTTGGAACATATATACCAAATAGGCTAGATGATGGATATGGTTTAAATAAAGAAGCAATAGAAGAAATAGCCAAAAAAGGTTTTACATTAATGATTACTGTAGACTGTGGAATTTCAGGGATAAACGAAATAGATTTAGCAAATAGCTTAGGAATTGAAACAATCATAACAGACCATCATGAACAGGCAGAAGTATTACCAAAAGCATATTGCATAATAGACCCTAAAAAGAAAGACGATACATATCCTTTTAGAGGATTAGCAGGGGTTGGAGTAGTATTTAAGCTAATACAAGCTATTTCACAAAAATTAAATTTAGAAGATAAAGAATATTTAAAATATTTAGATTTAGTTTGTGTTGGTACCATATCAGATATAGTACCATTAGTTAATGAAAACAGAACTATTGCTACTCTAGGATTAAAGCTTATAAAACAGACAAGGAATATAGGATTAAGAGAATTAATAATAGAAGCAGGAATAAAAGAAATAAATTCATCAGCTATTTCTTTTGGAGTTGCACCAAGAATAAATGCTTCTGGAAGAATGGGAAAGCAAATGGAAGCACTTCAACTATTCTTAACAGAAGATTTAGAAGAAGCAAAAAAAATAACATCTCAATTAAATAAATATAATTCCCAAAGACAGGATACTGAAAGAAGAATATATGAAGAAGTTATAGAAATGATACAAAAAGAAGATATAAATAAATTAAACACAATAGTGTTATCATCAAATAACTGGCATCATGGAGTAATAGGAATAGTAGCTTCAAAAGTTACAGAAAAATATTTCAAACCAACAATTTTAATTTGTTTTGACGGAAACGAAGGAAAAGGTTCAGGGAGAAGTATACCAGGATTTGACTTACATGGAGCTTTAGGAAATTGTACAGATACATTAGACAAATATGGTGGACATGAAATGGCAATAGGGTTATCTGTTTTTAAAAATCAATATGAAGAATTTAAAAAACAGTTTGAAAAAATAGCTGAAGAAAAAAATGTAAAAGATATTATTCCAATAATAAAGATTGATTGCCAAATAAATAGAAAAGATTTTAGTGAAGACTTGATAAAACAAATAAAAATGCTAGAACCATTTGGAGAACAAAATAAACAACCAATTTTTATATATAAAAATTTAAAAATAGATTCAATAAGAACATTATCAGAAGGAAAACACATAAGATTAAGCCTAAAAGATGAAAATTTCGTGCTAAATGCAATAGGATTTAACTTAGGGCATTTAGCTGAAGGACTTTTAATGGGGGACAAAGTTGATATTGTAGGAACTTTAGAAGTTAATAAATTTAACGGACTAGAAACCATACAAATGAATTTAAAAGATATAATGAAATCAGTAAAGACATAAAATGAAGGGATTGTGGGGCCTATGCAAGAAGAACAAAAAACAATAAATGATTTAATGAAAAAACTCAAATCAAATAAAAGAAGATATAATACAAATTTAATATTAAAAGCATACAAATATTCAGAAGAGCACCATCAAGGACAAAAAAGAGTTTCAGGGGAGGATTATATAACTCATCCATTATCAGTAGCATATATTTTAGCAGATTTACAATTAGATGATGCAACAATTTGTGCTGCACTTTTACATGATGTTGTAGAAGATACAAGTGCCACACATGAAGAAATTGTAAAAAATTTCAGTGAAGAAATTGCAGAAATGGTAGCAGGTGTTACTAAATTAAGCAAAATTAGATATGTTACTATAGAAGAACAACAAGTAGAAAATTACAGAAAAATGTTTTTAGCAATGGGAAAAGATATTCGTGTAATCTTAATAAAATTAGCTGACAGATTACACAATATGAGAACATTATCAAGTTTAAAAAGAGATAGACAAATTGCAAATGCGAAAGAAACAATGGAATTATATGCACCACTTGCAAATAGACTTGGTATATATTCTTTAAAATGGGAATTAGAAGATTTGGCTTTTAGATATTTATATCCAGAAGAATATAGAGAATTAGTATTAAGCATAGAGAAAAAGAGAGAAGAACGTATAGAATTTATAAATAACATAATGGAAGAAATCAGAAAAGAATTAAAAAGAGTGAAAATTGTTGCAGAGATAACAGGAAGAGCAAAACATTTATATAGTATATACAGAAAAATGCAGAGAGACAATATTACGATAGATCAAGTATATGATTTGTTTGCACTAAGAATAATAGTAAATTCTGTAAAAGATTGTTATGCCGCTCTAGGAGTTGTACATGAATTATATACACCAATGCCAGGAAGATTTAAAGATTATATTTCTGTACCAAAACCAAACATGTATCAATCAATCCATACAACATTGATTGGACCAAACGGAACTCCATTTGAAGTACAAGTACGTACATGGGAAATGCATAAAATTGCAGAATTTGGTATAGCAGCACACTGGGCATATAAAGAAGCAAATAGATTTAAAAAATCAAATGTTGTAGTTCATGATGATAAGCTAGCCTGGCTTAGAGAAACATTAGAATGGCAAAAAGATATGCAAGACCCAGATGAGTTTTTAAAAACTTTGAAAACAGAATTATTTGAAGATGAAGTATATGTATTTACACCAAGAGGTGAAATAAAAACATTACCAAAAGATGCAACACCAATTGATTTTGCATATTCAATACATGCAGAAGTAGGACATAAAATGGTTGGATGTAAAATTAACAGCAAAATGATGCCAATAGTAACACCTCTAAAAAGTGGAGATATAGTAGAAATTATAACATCTGAAACTTCAAAAGGACCAAGTAGAGACTGGTTAAAACTTGTAAAAAGTTCAAGTGCAAAAACAAGAATACAACAATGGTTTAAGAAAACTGAAAGAGAAGAAAACATTGAAAAAGGTAAAGACATATTAAATAAAGAAATTAAAAAAATTGGTATACAACATAATGAATTATTAAAACCAGAATTTATACAAATTGTTTTAAACAGATATAATTATAATACTGTAGAAGACATGTATGCTAATATTGGGTTTGGTGGAATATCGCCAAATAAAATATTAACAAGATTATTAGAAGAATATAAAAAAGAACATCAAGAGGAAGTAATTGAAGAAAAGATACAAGAATTAATTACAGAAAAACCTAAAAAACAAAAACCTTCTAAATCAGGTGTAATTGTAAAAGGTGTAGACAATTGTTTAGTAAAATTTTCAAAGTGTTGTAATCCAGTTCCAGGAGATGATATAATAGGCTATGTTACAAAAGGGAGGGGAGTATCAATTCATAGAAAAGACTGTACAAATGTAAAAGACCTGTTATCAGAAGAGGAAAGAATTATAGAAGTAGAATGGTATGAAGATAAAGCACCAACAGTATATAATGTTGATATACAAATATTAGCAAACGACAGAACAGGACTTTTGCAAGATGTTGTTAGAGAAATAACAAATTTAAAAATTAATATAATGGGAGTAAATACTAGAACAAACAGAGATAGAATTGCTACAATTGATGTGACAATGGAAGTGCAAAATACTGAACAATTAAACAAAGTAGCAAAACAAATAAGAAAAGTTGATAGTGTTTACGAAGTTACAAGAAAGAAATAAGGAAGGTAAAAAATGATACTAAAGAGAATTAAAACAGATATAGGAACAATGATAGGTGAAAATTGTTATATAATACAAGATGATGAAACAAAAGAAACTATGATAATAGATCCAGGGAATTTAACAGAAGAATTGGCAGAAATGTTAGAAACATTGGATATAAAGTTAAAATATATAGTTTTAACACATTGCCATGCAGACCATATTACAGGTGCAGAACAGATAAAACAAAAATATGGTGGAAAAATATTAATACATATAGAAGATGCAGAAGGATTAAAAAATCCGGATGTAAATTTATGTTATTATATAGGACTAGATGATGTAAGAGTAAATGCAGATTCAAGATTAAATGATGGAGATTTAATACATATAGAAGACTTAGAATTTAAAGTAATACATACACCAGGACATACAAAAGGCAGTATATGCCTTTACTGTGAAAAAGAAGGTTTGTTATTTTCTGGGGATACTTTATTTAGAGGAACATGGGGAAGAACAGATTTACCAACAAGTAGTTTTGAAAATATAATAGATTCAATAACAAATAGGCTCATGATATTGCCAGATGATACAATAGTATATCCAGGGCATGGAAAATCAACAAAAATACAGGAAGAAAAAACAATATATTTAGATATGAAACAAAAAGAATGGGAATAGAATAAATTAATTTAAGCAAATAGAAGGAGGAATTTCTATGCAAAAAACAGAACCAAAAACCTTATCTGGTTTTATGGAATTATTGCCAAATGAGCAAGTATTATTTAACGAAATGAAAGAAAAAATACAAAAAACATATGAAAGATTTGGATTCCTACCAATTGATACACCAATTATAGAAAGCACAGAAGTACTTTTAGCAAAGGCAGGAGGAGAAACAGAAAAACAACTATACAGTTTCACAAAAGGAGATAGTAATTTAACATTAAGATTTGATTTAACAGTTCCACTTGCAAAATATGTTTCATTATATTCAAACAATTTAAGCTTTCCATTTAGAAGATATCAAATCGGAAAAGTATATAGAGGAGAACGTGCACAAAGGGGAAGATTTAGAGAATTTTATCAATGTGATATAGATATTATTGGTGACGGAGAAGTAAATATAATAAATGATGCTGAAATACCAAGCATAATATATAAAACATTTAAAGAACTAGGATTAGAAAATTTTACAATAAAAATCAATAATAGAAAAATATTAACAGGATTTTTTGAAGAGATTAATGCAAAAGAAGATAGTGTAAACATAATGAGAATCATAGACAAAATAGAAAAAATAGGAGAAGAAAATGTAAAAAAAGAATTATCAGAATTAGGAATACAAGAAAACAATATAGAAAAGATAATTGAATTTATAAGAACAACAGGAAACAAAGATGAAAAATTAGAAAAATTATCAAAACTAAATGTGAAAAATGAAATGTTTAATGAAGGGTTAAAAGAACTTTCAGAAGTTATTAATTATATTAGATTATTTAATGTACCAGAAGAATATTTTGACATTGACATAAGCATAGCAAGAGGTTTAGACTATTATACAGGAACAGTATATGAAACATTTTTAAATGAATACAAATCAATAGGAAGTATCTGTTCAGGAGGAAGATATGACAATTTAGCAGAACACTATACAGAAAAAAAATTGCCAGGAGTAGGAATTTCTATTGGACTAACAAGATTATTTTTCGTGCTAAATGATATCGGACTAATAAAAGCCGAAAAAAATTCAATATCAGAAGTATTAATTGTATCAATGGTTAAAGATTTAAAACCGGCGATAGAAACTGCCAATATTTTAAGAGAAGCGGGAATAAATACTGAAATCTATTTTGATGAAAAAAAGTTAAAAACACAATTTAAATATGCAGACAAACTAAAAATTCCATATGTAATAGTAATAGGAGAAACTGAAATTGAAACAAAACAAATGACTTTAAAAAACATGAAAACAGGAAATCAAGAACAAAAAACAATAGCAGAAATTGTTGAAAAATTAAAGAAATAAGGAAGGATTGAGAAATAAATGGAAAAACAAAGAGGTTTTGAAGTAGCAAAAGGATTTGAAAATAGTAAAATTAATTTACCAATAAGAAAAACTAAATGTTCTGCAGGATATGACTTTGAAGCAGCAGAAGACACAATCATACCAAGCTTTAAGAAAGGAACAAAACCAACATTAGTAAAAACAGGAGTAAAGGCATACATGAAAGAAGACGAAGTACTAATTCTAGCAAATAGAAGCTCAAATCCAGGGAAAAAAGGATTAATTATGGCAAATAGTATAGGAGTTGTAGACAGTGATTATTATGGAAATCCTGATAATGATGGGCATATAATGTTTGCTTTCTATAACATAAAAGAAGAAGATGTAGAAATAAAAAAAGGAGAAGCAATTGGACAAGGAATATTCCAAAAATTTTTAAGTATTGATAATGATAATGCAACAGAAGAAAGAAAAGGCGGATTTGGTTCAACTAGTAAATAAAAAATGTGAAAGAGAGGTAAACAAATGAAAAACGAAAAAGGAGCAATAACATTTATAACACTAGGCACAATTATTTTTATAATAGCATTTTTAGTAAGTTCATTTGTAATAATTTCAAATAAATTACAGGCACAAACAGAAATTAAAAGAGAAACAAAAAGAATATATGAAGCAGAAGTAAACAATGTTGATCAGATATATGATAATCTTTTGGCAGTAGATTTTGTTGAATATATTCAAGGAACAGGAACACAATATATAGATACAGGTATATTACCAGATAATAATACAACATTTGAAATAAGTATAGCATTAGATGATATAACATCAACACAAGCGATTTTTGGCTCAAGACAAGGCATAGGACAACAATCATTTAATGTATTTTTCAATGATAAGGATATGAGATGGGACTATAATACAACACAAACATCTTCAGGCTTAACATATACGATAGGACAAATGATAACAATAACAAAAAATACAACTTCAACTATTATAGAAACAAATGGAAAAACTAAAACAATAGCTAATGCAACAACAACATTTAGCAATCCATATAGTTTGTATATATTCAATATTCAACAATCAGGTACTGCGGAAACAAGACTTGCAAAAATGAAATTATATTATTTCAAAGTTTATAAAAATGGAACTTTAGTTGGTGATTTTTTTCCAGCTATAGATAAAAATAATGTTGCATGTTTGTATGATAAAGTGACAAAACAATGCCTTTACAATTCAGGAACAGGAAATTTTAATTATAAATAAAAAATATATTATATAATAAAAACTCTCAAATAGTATGTAAATTACTATTTGGGAGTTTTATTTAAATCAAAGTAAATACAACTATTTACTTAACATTTGACTTTCAGCTTTTTGAATCATTTTTCTAACCATATTTCCACCAATTCTTCCAGCATCTTTTGCAGATATATCACCATTATATCCATTCTTTAAGTTTACACCAACTTCGTTAGCTACTTCATATTTGAATTGGTTTAGAGAGTCTTTTGCTTCTGGTACTAATGTTCTGTTTGAATTTGAGTTTGCCATTTATTTCACCTCCTAGAATGTGAGATTATATTGAAAAGCATATCAAAGCTTTTTCAATATTAGAATGTGCAAAATAAAGAAAAATAAACTAGAAATTTTTTCAAAAAAAGCTAATATTACAACAATATTACAATAATATTACAAATTCAAAAAAATGTTGTTTTTTTTATTTTTTTGTTGTAAAATTAAAAATAATAAAATATAGAAGTAGGAGGAATTCATTATGCCATCAAACCCAATGCAAAGAAAAGTTAGAAATTCATTTCTTATAGGAATGATTGTAATGTTATTTATAGCTCTATTAATAGGAGCATTATTATTTATGCTTATGGTAAAACCAATGCTAGATGAACAAAAAGCTGAGGAGTCAGTTCAATATACATCAGTGTATAAATTAAAAACGGATGTACGTTCAAAAACAGAAATAGATCAAAGTATGTTAGAATTAGTAAATTTACCATCAACAGACGTTCCAACAGACAAAATTATTGCTTCAAATGATGGTGGAACAACACAAATTCCTTTTTATGGAGGAAAAGCAAAAATAAACTTAACAGCAGGAACAATTTTATGTGATAGTTTATTAATAGATGATGAAGAAAAAGATACTTCAGAAAGATTAGTAGAATACAACATGCTAACACTACAAACAACACTTGATGTAGGAGATTTTATAGATGTCAGAATAGCATTTGCAAATGGACAAGATTTAATTGTAATAGCAGGTAAAGAAGTAGTGGAAGTAATAGACGATACAATTACATTACGTTTATCAGAAGGCGAAATCTTAATGATGAACAGTGCAATAGTTGAAGCTTATATCTTACCAACTTCAAATCTATATGTTTCAAAATATCCGCTAGATATACAACCAGGTCTTGATGAAGAAGTTTCAACAGTGACCTACGCACCAACAGAAGCAGTACAAGCATTGATGAAATCAAATGCAAATATTACTAGTGAAGCATTACAAAATTTTGAAAACAGATTTATTTCAAATTTAAGAGAAAGCTATATTAATAGCCAAATAGAACAATATTCAAACGATAGAGATGTAAATATAGAAACAGGAATTAGAGAACAAATTGAAAAAGCTCAAACAGCAAGAGAAAATTACTTATCAGGAATTTAATTCATAGGAGGAATAAACTTGAAAAAGATAGGCTTTATAGGTGCATATGATAAAACGAATATATTAATATATCTTTCAAAGATTTTTGTGGAATCTGGACTAAAAGTTTTAATTATTGATACAACGATTCTACAGAAATCAAGATATACAGTACCTGCAATAGCTCCTAGCAGATGCTATATAACATCTTATGAAGGAATAGATGTTGCTATAGGATTTGAAACTATTGAAGAGATAAAACATTATTCAGGTGTTCAAGAGCTTGATTATGATGTGGTACTAATAGATATAGACCAAAATGAAAATTTAAATAAATTAGACATGAAAAATGCTGATGCTAATTATTTTGTGACAGGATTTGATGATTATTCACTTCGCAGAGGATTAGAAGTAATCGGGAAAGGCGAAGAAAGAATTAAAATGACAAAAATATTGGTATCAAAGCATATGGAAAAAACAGAAGAAGAATATTTGAATTTTCTATCATTCTATTATGCGGTTGAATGGAATAAAGGAAAGATATATTTTCCTTTTGAAGCAGGAGATGAATCAATCATTATAGATAACCAGAGAGCAGCAAGAATTAGTTTTAAAGAATTAAGCATGGTTTATAAAGATGGATTAATCCAATTAGTAGAACAAATAACACCAGAAATCAAATCAGGAACAGTAAAGAAAATGTTTAAAAACATATAATAAGAGAGGAGAATACAAATGTCTGTTGTAACATTTTGGTCAACTGGAAGAGTAGAAACAGCTCAAACAACCTCAATGGCAGGAATAGCAACACAATTAACAGTAGAACATAACTATAAAATTCTGCTATTAAACGCAAAACATAATGATTCTTCTATGGAAGAATGTTTTTGGGAAGATAAATTAAATTCTAGAAGAACAGATTTAGAAACAGGTATGACAGGATTAATGAAAGCAATAACAAGTAACAAGGCAACACCTGAAATAATAACTAATTATACAAGGGCTGTATTCAAAGATCGTTTAGAGGTATTGACTGATGGAAATATTTTGAAAGATACATATGACAAACAAATGACACGTATGAGAGAAATTATAAAAATAGCAAATAAAGCATATGATTTAGTATTTGTGGATTTAGAAGGAAGCATTGAAGACCCTATAATACAAGGAATACTAGAAGAATCAAATTTAGTTGTTATTGGATTAACTCAAAGAGATAAAATAATAAAAGAAGTTACAAAAATCCAACAAACGAATCCACTATTAAATAAAAACAATGTTATGTTCTTAATGGGCAAATATGATAAGTTTTCAAAATATAACACAAAAAATGTTGAAAGAACATATAGACTAAAAGATGTATTCGGAATACCATATAATACTTTATTCTTTGAGAGTGCAAATGAAGGAGGCTTAGCAGATTTCTTTACTCAATATAGAAAACTAAAGCCAACACACCCACAAGCACCACTTGTAGATTCTATGGAACAATTCTCAGAAAGAATGATATATAAAATAAAAGAATTACAATTGCAGATGCAATAAGATACAATAAGGAAAAAGGAGGAATCCTGAAAGATGAATATAGTTTTAATGCTTGCAGTCATTGTAGTAGTAGCAATTTTGATAGTATATTCAATAAGAAAAAATAAAAATGCAGAAGTTGAAGAAAAAGTTGTTGATGAAAAATCATATACAATTGATGCTATGATGGACTTCATAAAAAACAGACTAGATGAAATTACAAAAGTAAACTTATACGATATAGGATTATCAGAAGAAGAATTAAAAAGAAGAAAAGCAAAAAAATATGAATTAAGAAAAGCTTTAAAAGGTTGTACATATGGAGATGTTAATGATAAAAAATATGTAAAAGAATTAATATATGACTTATTGTACAAAGAGTATGGAGTAAACGAAATAAATATATCAAAAGCAATTTCTTTTGATATACCATCGCTACTTACACCACAAGATAAGTTTGATATAATAATGCATATGTATAAAAAAGAATTTGGATATGAATCTTTAACACAGATGATAAAAAAATACAATTTAGCAGTAGAAAAATATATAGATGGAGATTCTAAACCTTCATATGTAATAACACCACAAGAAATAGATGATATATATGAAAAAGAAAACTTTACACTAGACTTTGCAGATAAATTGTCAGTTGTAACACAAAGAATATATCAACATTATAAAGGATATAGCAGTATAGATGAGATAAGAGATATGAATATAGATGGTGTATCTGGTGGAGTATCTGGTTTGCCAGAAAGCTTTTTAAGCCAGGTTGCACAAACAGATGGAGATTATTTATCACAAATAAACGAAAACAAAGTACCAAGAGCATGTGATAGTATTTGGATTTTCTTCCAAGGTAAATCAATCAGACTAGCATTTCTTTCATTTGGTAAAGAAAGTGAATTAAAAAGAGTATGTCAAAACATATATAAATATAATAATCCAGGACAGTTATCAGATACAAATGGTTATAAAATCAATGAAATGAAGGATGGTTCCAGAGTTGTTGTTGTAAGACCAAGTATGTCTGAAACATGGGCTTTCTTCGTAAGAAAGTTCGACGTAAAAAGAGCAACACTAGAACAAATTATTACCATACCAGGAAAAGAAAACGCAATAGATTTATTAAAATATTTAGTTAAAGGAGCCAGAGTAATTTCTCTTACTGGTGAGCAAGGTTGTGGTAAAACAACAATGCTTATGGGTATGATAGAAAACATATATGATACAATGAACTTACGTATTACAGAAACTGCATTCGAGTTGCACTTAAGAAAAATATATCCAACAAGAAATATATTATCAATGAGAGAAACAGAAACAATATCTGGACAACAATGTTTGGACGTTCAAAAGAAGACAGATGGTAGTGTTAACATCATAGGTGAGGTTGCAACAGACCCCGTAGCATCTTGGATGATACAATCAGCACAGGTTGCATCTAAATTCACATTATTTACACACCACGCTAAAACTTTCCCAAACTTAATAACAGCATTAAGAAACTCAATGTTAAGAACAGGTGCTTTCTCTGATGAAAGAACAGCAGAAGAACAGGTTGTAAGTGTTTTAAACTTTGATATTCACTTAGTAAAAGACTTTAGAGGAAGAAGATATATAGAAAGAGTAACAGAATGTATTCCAATTGAAGATAATGAATCATATACATATGATTACAGAAATGAAAAAACAATGGAAGGAAAAATAGAAAAATTCATGGATAATGCTACAAGATACTTCCACAAAGTTACAGACAAAGAAATGTATAGATATCAAAATATAATGGAATATCATAATGATACATATGTAATAACAAATAAAATTTCAGACCAAAACTTAATGGAAATGAGAAACAATATGAATGATAATGATGCAATAGAATTTGATAAATTTATTGAAAGAAACTGGGGAAAGGCTACAAAAAAAGTAACAAGAAGTTAGAGGTGAAAACTAGATGTCAAATCAAACATTATTTTTAATAATGGGTATAGCAGGTGGAGCATTTTGTGCAATTATAATAGCTTATTTAATTATACAAAAAACACTTGATAAAGGCGATAGGAAAAGAATAAAACAATTAAGAGAAGGAACATCACAAAAGAACTACTCTGCAGATGTAATATATCAAAAGCTATATAATACATATAACAGTATACCATTTTTAAAAAGATACTTAAAGAAAATAAGAAAAAAACTAGAAATTATACACATGCAAGATGAGTATAAAACTAGAAAGCAAACCTCACAAATAATAACAAAAGCAATTATAATAATCGTTCCTTTGACATTAATTATTTTCGCATTAACAAAAGGAGATGCATTATTAAGAGTAACATTACTTTTAATGGAAGTATTCTTAATAGAAACCATCATGACAGGTATGATAGACAAGTTAGATACCAAATTATTAAAACAGCAGATTGACTTTTTTGCAGAAATACGACATGCATATCATGAATATAACATGGTTGAAGAGGCAATATATGAGGTATCACAAAATGACGAACTAGAAGTTTCAGTACAAGGTCAAAAAATATATGAAATATTAATATCTGATGATCCAGAAAGCGAATTAGAAAAATATTATGATGTATCTCCAAACAGTTACTTAAAAGAGTTTGCAGGAGTATCATATTTAACAAGAGAATTTGGAGATAGAACACTTGATAATGGTTCATCACTATATTTAAAAAACTTAAATAATATAACACAAGAAATGCAGATGGAAATATTAAAAAGAGATAAACTTGATTATGTATTCCAAAGTTTATCTATCATTGCAATAGCACCTGTACTACTTATGCAACCATTAAAAAATTGGTGTATAAACAATTTTAGTTTCACAAAACAATTCTATGATGGAAAATTAGGATTATTTGTGCAAATTGGTTTATTAATATTAACATTTGTATGTTACATATTAATTAGAAAAATAAAAGATACAGGTTCAATAAAAGCAGAATACAAAGATCCAAACAAAGTATGGCAAGTTAGATTGTATAAAAACCCATTAGTAAAAAAAGTTGTAGATTTATTTATACCAAAAACAAATAGTAAAAATTATAGAGTATTAACCAAATTAATGAAAGAGGCTGCATATAAGCAAAAAATGCAGACATTTTATATAAACAAAATGGTAATATGTATAATAACAGTAATTGCGACTATGTTTTTATTTTCATTTGCCCATAAAACAGCTGTAGATTATGTATATACAGAACCAACGTCAGATTACAACTTGTTAGGCTCAATGTCGGAAAAACAAGAGCAAGAGGCAATGGAAGTTACAGCAGCACAAAATATCATATTAGAGGAATTAAAAGGAAATAAAAAAATAACAGTAGCAGAAATAGAAGAATATATAGCAAAAAATTCAGAATTTTATAAAGATGCAACAGAAGCAGAACTAACGACAGCTGCAGAAAAAATACATAGTAAACTATCAATTATTAATAAAGAAGGATTTAAATGGTTTGAGTTACTATTATCATTTATATTTGGCTATGTTGGTTATTGTGCACCAGTATGGATTTTAATGTTCCAAAAAACTTTAAGAAAGTTAGAAATGGAAAATGAAGTAATGGAATATCAAACAATTATATTAATGCTAATGAAAATAGAACGTGTTAATGTAGAAATGATATTAGAATGGTTAGAAAGATATTCAAATATATTTAGAGAACCTATCACGCGATGCGTTAACAATTATGAAGCAGGAGCATGGGAAGCATTAGAACAGTTAAAAGAAGATATTGCATTCCCACAACTAGAAAGAATTGTAGAAAGCATGCAATCAGCAGTTGAAAAAATCCCAATTTCAGAAGCATTTGATGAATTAGACAATGAAAGAGAATATTATCAAGCAAAAAGAGAAGAATCAAACCAAAGATTAATAAGTAGAAAAGGTATGATAGGAAAAGTTTTAGGATTTGCACCAATGGTTGGACTTTTTGTAGGATATTTAATAGTTCCTTTAGTTGCTATAGGTTTAACATCAATGACAGAATCTTTCAATGCACTACAAACAAACTTATAAAAAAGAAAGATAATCCTTATTGCAAAGGAAAATTATGTAAAGATTTTCCTTTGTGATATAAAAGGGAGGAGATATGGAAAATTCAACAAAAGCAATATTAATGGCAGCAGGTGTATTTTTTGCATTAATAGCATTAAGCCTAATAGTCGTAATGCTTAGAAACATACAAACAATGTCAGAAGCTGATGAAACAAAAAAAGAAGCCCAAAGTTTGCAAGAATGGAATGCACAGTGGGAAGCCTATAATAAAAGAATAATGTACGGTTCAGATGTTTTAACAGTAGTTAATAAGGCGGCACAAGAGAACTATGTAAATGAAGGACAAGAAAAATATCAAATAACAATAAAAATATTAAAAGAAAACGGTACAAATGTGTCAGATGAAGAAGAATCAGTTTATCTATCACAAAATAAACTTGCAATATTTGAATGTACAGGAGTAGAATATAATGCTGAAACAGGAAGAGTAAATAAAATGACATTTAAAAATACAGGAAAATAAAAAGGATTTGATATTATGGAAAATGCAACACAAGCTTTAATAATAGCGGGAGTCATATTAATTACAATATTAATACTTGCAGTGATTGTAACAATATATGTAACTATTAATAATTCTTCTGAAGAAATAGCATCCAATTTTGATATAACAGAGCTGAATAAATATAACAACACTTTTATAGTATATCAAGATAGGACTAATGTTACCGCACAAGAAATAGTAACACTTATAAATTTATCACAACAAAGAAATTATGAAATAACAATAATAGTAACAACAAAGACAGGAACAATAAGACAGGCAAATAGAGATTGGACACATGCAACATTAGATGAAATAAATCAATTTTTAAAGGATCATATATTAACAACTTCTACAGATGCTTCAGGTATCAGTACATATAGTAATACATTTTCATATGTAAATGATTCAATTAAATATCGTGAAGATGGAAGAATTTATGAAATTAGATTCCAAGAAAATTAGAAGACAACAATAATAGGAGGCATTATGAAGAGATTACTATTGTTAATGTTGCTATCAATAACTGTAATATTATTCTCTATCACAGGTTTATTAGTATCATTAAGAATAAACACTGAAGAGGTAAAAAAAGCAAATCAAGAATATGAATATTATTTAAATAAAGAAATATATGGAACAGAAGTAACCACTCTAATAAATAAGGTTATAGACCAAAATGAAAGAAATAGTATAGCAAAAGATGAAAAAGGATATTACATAGATAATGGAGAAAATAGTATAAAAATAGAGTTTAAAATGATTACAATAGAAAGAACATATCAAATGGAAGATTTTTATAATAATGATATAAATGAATTTTTAGCTAATTTTAATACCATAAGATTTAAATGTACAAATATTGAATATCATGAAAAAACAGGCAAAATTAGCAAATTAGTAATAGAACAACTAGAATATTAAGAAAAATCTACTTTATAAACATTATAAAAAATGCAATAAAAAGGCACAAAAAGTTTATTTTTTCAACAAAATATGCTATAATATATTTAACGATTATAGAGATTTTAATTTGCTTTTAACGTTCTGGAATAAAACCAGATTACATAGAAAATAAAAAAGTAATATACGAAGGAGGTGAAGTGACAATGGAGAATGCTTCAAAAGCCTTAATTATAGCAGGTGCTATATTAATTTCAATTTTGTTAATAAGTGTAGGTGTTTTAATTATGAACTCAACAGGTAATACTCAACAATCAGTACAAGAAAACGCAGACACAATAGCTATTAGAACATTCAATTCAAACTTTACACCATACGAAGGAGAGGATCAATCAGCAAGTCAAATCCGTTCATTAATATCAGCTGTAAAATCAAGTAATGCAAAATCTGAACAACAAATAGAACTTAAAGGAGTTACTAGTGGATTAAAAGCTAATAAAAAATACAAAGTAGAATTATCATATGAAGGTACTGATGGATCATCATCAGGATATGTGAAAACAATTACAATAAGTGAACAAACATAATAATGCAAAATTGAATTTGGATAAGCATATAGCTTATCCTGAACTTAGAACATAAATAGTGGAGAGTTATGTTCTAAGTTGAGGGTAGTGCAATAAAAACTCAAAACTAAGGAGGGAAAAGATATGGAAAATGCAACCGATGCATTAAAAATGATGTTTGCAGTATTTGCTTTTATAGTAGCATTATCTATAACTTTAAACTCTTTGACAAAGACAAGAGAAACAGCAGATGCAGTATTGTATTATTCGGATGAAACGAACTATTATGATTATACAGACAGTTCAGATCAAACAAAAGGAAGAGAAGTGACTAAAGATGCTATTATTGCTACATTATTTAGAAAACAAACAGATACATATATAATTGTAGATTTAAAATCAACAAATACAAAATATGTATTTGACTATATGGGAAATGTAACAGAAATAAATAGAACAACCAATACTGTTATAAGAAGAATAGACACCAATGAAGCACCAACAACAGGAGCAACAGAAGATTACAGATATTATAAAATAAATTTTATAAACAATACATTAAGAGAGAATAAAACCTATTATGAAAATGTATCAGAGGTAACAAACAAAAGCCAATTTGGAGGAGAGTATGTAATTGCAGATGATGGTACAAAACTACAAGTAGTACAAGGAGATAACAAAGTTATAATAATGTACACAGAAAAATAGGAGGTATTTGATATGTCAGATATATTAGTGACAATTTTTGTAGGAATAATATTATTAGTAGCAGCTTTTGGGATTCCAATGTTAGCTACATTAAATCAAAATGATGAAATAACAGAAAGTTCTGTAAAAGCAATAGTACAAGAATTTGTAAATAAAGAGGCAAGCAAAGGAAAGATAACACTAGAAGATTATGAAGCATTTCTTCAAAGACTAAATGCAACAGGAAATACATATGATGTAGCTTTAGAAGTTCAAGTAATGGGAGACAATGTTGGTGTTAAAGGCTCAGCAGGAACAACAGTAAATGTTATAGGAGAAAATATTAGACATTCTGAATTTACTACTACTATTTTAAACTCATTAAACAGTGAAAATCAATATCTTTTAAATAAAGGAGATTATTTTATAGTATCAGTAAAGAATACGAATGTAACATTAAGTAAACAAATTCAAGCATTTTTCTACCAAATAGTTGGAAAAGACACAACAATTATAGATACATCAGCTAACGCATTGGTATCAGTAACAGGAGTAAAATAAAACAATAGATAAAGTATATATGGACGGTGTATTAATCGTCCATATATTGTAAAGGAGATTGATATTTATGACAGATACGCTAATGAGCATACTAGGAATTGCTCTTGCAGTGTTAGTAATGTTTATAATTCCAACAATAGCAATTGCAGGAGAATATGATGAAATAGCACAAACAACTGTAGAAGTGGCTGTTGCAGATTTTGTAAATACTATAGCAGAAAAAGGGAAAATAACAGAATTTGATTATAATGAGTTAATACAAAAAATAAGTGCAACAGGCAATTCTTTTGATGTTCAAATAGAATTACAAGTAATGGATGATAACCCAGAGAGAAAAACAGTAACAACTTCACAAACATTAAATGAGAAAGGAGAAAATCTTCAATATTCAGTATATACTCAAGATATTACAGATAAAATAAGAGAAAAAATAACAAATGATGAAGAAGGAGAGTATAATCTAAAAAAAGATGATTATATAATAGTAACAGTAAAAAATACAAATATAACAATAGGTACAGCATTTAAAAACTTTTTCTATAGGATAGTAGGAAAAGATGCTTATGTAATAGGAACATCTTCATCAGCACTAGTAACAAATTCAGGAACAGAGGAACAAGAAGAAGTACATTCAAATATTGTAGAAGAAAAATTCCAAGAAAAATATATAAAAATAACTAAACATATTAAACAAACAATAACAACAGCAGAAAGACCAGTAGTAATGATGGTTATACTAGATTCTGAGCCTCTTTGTATGGGACATGTAAGAGTAGGTGCAACGCAACAAAGTATGCAAAAAATATATCAACAGCTAAACAATACATCTAGCAGTTTTTATTTAGGCTTTATACAAACATCTAATCCTACTAGAATTGTAGCTGAATGCAGTAAAAATAATCCACCAAATACGAGTCAATTAAGCACCGAATCATTTTCAGGAAATTATGCCATAACATTGAAAAATGCTATAAGCAAAATTGAAAGAGAGAGTGAAGGAACAAACAAAATAAAGATACTAGTGTTTATGTCTTGGACAGGAGTTAGTCCAAAAGAAAGACAAGAAGCCAATACGGTTTTACAAGCCAAAAAAGATAGTATAGATAAGATGTATACAATGGGATGTTGTAGAGCAGGGTCTTTAGGTGATAACATAAAAGGTTTGTGGGACGTGACGCTTGGTAGTAAATATGGAGGACATCTGCCTAATGGTATGATAGGTGGAGATATAGAAAATATGCTTACATCTACTGAAACAATAGAAAAAGATGAAATTCAGTATACAACATCAAAAGATGAGAAAATATTACTAGCGAATTTAGATATTTCAAAAGATATAATACTTATAGTAAACAACAGAGAATACTCATATAAAGATAGTCCATTTAATGGTAATGTACTTACAGTAACTGGAGGGAAATACTATTTAGATCTTAAAAAAATTGCTACAGCCATAGGAAAAGATGATTTAAATGATGTATCATTAGAAATTAAATATTCAGCTACGGCGTAGATTACTATATGTAAGAATAAAATAGTAAATTTATAGATTAATTTAATAACTATACGAAAGGATAAAGAATATGAAGATACAAAATTTAGCAATAATCTTTATAGTAATAATATTACCATTGCTATTCATATTAGGATATTATCTAAATCTGCAATCAGAAACATTAGAATTACAAGCCGAATATGATACAAAGTTAGCAGCATCAGTAAAAGAAGGAATAAAAGCATATGAAGTAAATACAGTAAATTGGAGAGAAGTACAAGGTGAAGAACGAAGAAATGTAACAGCAAGTATGAATACATTTATAACAAGCTTAGCAAATAATTTAGGGATAGCAGGAACAGCAAAAGAATATATGATAAATTACATACCAGCAGTAGTAATGACAATGTATGATGGATATTATATATATTCACCAACATATTCACCAAATACAATAGAAAATGACCAAGGAATTCAGCTATATTATGACAATACAAATGCAATAGTAACAACAGATACAATAACAAATGGAAATATGAATGATGTAATATATGAGCCATCAACTAGTGCAACAAATATAAAAACAGGATGGTATACATATACAGATGAAAATGGAAATGAACAAAAAAAATCATATACATTTGTAACAGATGCAGCACAAGCAAATAAAACATATGAGCACACAGTAAGTAATAAAATAGCATATTCAGCAACATATACAAAAGGGACAAGTATAAATGTAACAATAAATTATACATTAGATAATAGAATATATGTATATGGAACAGATGGAAGTAAAGATATACAGGAAACAGGTTGTTTGGTATATTTTAATTCAAGTGATTGCAGTATTCCAAGAATAACAATAAAAAATAATCCTCAAGATGAAGATGATATAATAGTTAATGAAGACTCAAGGATAGATAAATTAGTATATAATGGCTCAAACATAAATGCAGAAATATTGACAGAACAGATAGTATGTAAAGAAAATACAACAAGTCAGGCAAATTTAGAAACATATAAGTACATATATGATATACAAGGAACAAAATTATACTATGATGAGTATAAAGACAATTTCTTTACGCTAAATGCCGAGAAAGTAAAAATATTTATATCAGATGATGCAAATATGAAAGTAGGAGAGGAGGACTGTCATTATAAATCAGTATCAATACTTACAAGTGATAGTACATATAAAAAGTTATATCAAGTATTAAATGGAAGAGATAAAGGTAAATGGTATATTTCTTTAAAAGAAGATCAAGAGAAAATACAAGAAGTAGGACCAGGAGTAGAAATAATAGACACTGAGATAGAAGAAAATATGTTAGAGTATGGATTTAGTGCCATATATATGGATTATAGTGCAATAAGCTATTATGTAGAAGCATATGCATTTACAAATTGGATTAGAGATAGATTAGGTGGCACAATAGCACAAACAAGAATAGTGTTTGACGAGGAAACTAATACATATAAACAAGAGAATGTTACTCTAAACAATATATTTGATATTGGGTATGTAGATCCTGAAACAGGAATTCGAAATGATTTAGAAACAGAATATTCATTAATAGCAGAGCATAAAAAAGAGATAATGATAAATACAATAAATTCAAATTTAAATTTATCAATATCAAATTATGCAAGAAATAGTGCAGAAGTTTATAGACTTCCAGCATTGACTGATTCAGATTGGGACAAAATATTTACAAATATATCAATGGTAGCATTTTTCCAAGGAGTACCAATAGGATTAAAAACATATAATAATTATGCAATAGCAACAAGCAGTTCAAATAGAGACTATGTAGACCCAGATGAACTATATTTTAGCAGTAAATCAACTAGTTATCATAGACCTTATTGTACAAAATTGAGTTTATTAGAGATAGAGGATGAATACACAGGATATAGAAGTATTGAATACACATTAAGAACATATTCAACAGATACAGGAGAAATGTATTATTATCAACATACTAAACAACCTACAACAACAGACAATTCAGATTTAGGATGTTATTATTGTATAGTAAATAAAGCGAATTATGCAAAAACAATAGATATAGCATCACCAACAGTGGAACAAACCCAAATAGCAGATATTCAAGCAAAAGCATATAAAGAAGCTTTAGCGAGAGAAAGATATTATCAATACATAACAATAGAGGAAGATTTAGGTATTACGATAAGATATCATGCAAATATACCAGCAAGACCACTGGAGATGGGAGTAATCCGAAGTGTTACCAATATGCCAGCAGATCAAAAAACAAAACCAAATATATATACTCAAATATCGAATCAGCTTCCAATAATAACAACTAATGATGCAAAAATACAATTTTATTGTACTGGATGGTCAACGAACCCAAATGCAAATGAGCGAACATATGAACCAGGTAAAAGCTATTATTTCACAGAAGATGTCGACCTTTACGCAATTTGGGCACCTAATTTTAGTGGACTAGAGTGGATAGATGATTTTTATTGGACATGGCCAAATTCTTATTTTGATCCAGATGGACGAGATGTGGCAAAGGTAAACGATGGTAGTATATCACATATACGTAGGACTGATAATGGACGGTATATCAACTATAGAAATGGAAGGAAACGGAACAAACAAAGGAAAAGGTGCAACATGGACAACAATTGGTTCAGAATACTTAAAAATTAGCGAATTCAAATTTGATTTTGATGTTGTAAAAGGAGATAGTTTTAATGCAGCTGGACTTTTGTTCAATGTGAGGAAAGAAGGTAATAAATTATCGGGATACTTATTTTGTATAAATTTCGATAGCAGCTATTCATTCTCTGGGATTAGTAAGGCTGCAATTTGTGAATTCACATATACTATTGGGGAAAATCATGAAAATTTTGACAGTGTAAGGCAGATTCAAGCTATTCCTATTACAACAACTGGAAGCGGAAGATCGGAAAGATTCACAGGGAGTGTAGCAATTCAAGTAACAGACACAGGATATATATTTACATCAAATTTTACATCAGATATAGTATTAAATCTTGATACAACATATGCAAATTCTTTTGGTTTCTTTTCAGATCATTATGGTCATAGTTGTGACGATATAGGATATTTTAGGTTAGATAATGTATCAGTATCTATAAGATTCATATAATCAGCTGTAAAATAAATATATGTTCTAAAAATGGTTACCCTATTATTAGGGTGACCTTTTTTGAAAAATATAAAGAAATTTATTTTAATAACATTTTTATGTTTAATTTTAGTATATGTAACAAATATAACAGCTATTCCGGATAAAATAGTTTTATTTGAAAATGAAGATTTAAACCTAGGAGAAATTTATGGAATAACAATAAAAGAAAATCATGACTTAAGCATTCAAACTTCTAGTATGAATAATAGAATAGAAGAAAAAACAGTAACACTTAGCTTATTTAATATAATAGATATAAAAGACATTAAAATAAGTGTTGTGCAAAATACAAAAATCATACCTCTTGGAAATGTAATAGGACTTAAAATTTATTCAGATGGAGTTTTGGTAATTGGTATGACAGAAATAGAGGGAGAAAAACCATATGAAACATCAGATATAAAAGAGGGGGATTTAATAATTTCTGTTGACAACGTTCAAGTTACAACAACACAAGATTTAATTAAATGTGTAAATAATTCAAATGGAAATGAGATAGAGATAAAATATATTAGAGATGGACAAGAACACAGCACAACAATAGAACCTATAAAAACATCCAACAATGAGTATAAAATAGGACTATGGGTAAGAGATGGTGCAGTAGGTATAGGAACTGCAACATATTATGACCCAAGTAGTGGCAAAATAGCAACATTGGGGCATGGAATAGTTGATATTGATACAGATTCCTTAATAACTGTAGAAAGTGGAACAATTACAAAAGCAAGGATATCAAAAATAAAAAAAGGAGAAGAAGGAGCACCAGGAGAAATAAAAGGTTCATTAATAGAGAGTGAAGTAATAGGAAATATAAATATTAATACTAAATTTGGAATTTATGGCAATATTTTTTCTGCAACAACATTAGATTTAAGTAATGCAGAAGAAATGGAAGTTGCATTAATAGAAGAAATAAAAAAAGGACCTGCAAAAGTAATTCTAGCCTTGGAAGACGGAGGAAGAAAAGAATATGATATAGAAATAAAGAAAATTTATAAAAACAATACAGAAGATAACAAAAGTATGTTAATAGAAATAACAGATGAAGAATTAATAGAAAAAACAGGAGGTATCATACAAGGAATGAGTGGAGCACCAATAGTGCAAAATGGAAAATTTGTAGGAGCCATAACACATGTACTTGTAAATAATCCAAGACAAGGATATGCATTATTTGGAGAAACAATGATAAAGCAAATGAATGGAAGTTAAACCAAATATAGGACGCCTAAACGACGTCCTAGTAAATTTTATTTCATCATTGCTTCAACAATTTGTATAGCATTTGAGGCAGCACCTTTTCTAACATTGTCAGCAACAACCCACATGTTAATACCATATGGAACACTTTCATCTCGTCTGATTCTACCAACGAAAACTTCATCAAAACCAGAAGAATTAGTAGCAAGAGGATAAATGTTTTTTTCGATATCATCTTGAAGAACTATTCCAGGGCTATTTTTTAGTAATTGTTTTAATTCCTCTAAATCAAAATCATTTTCAAATTCTACATTTATAGATTCACTATGAGAGTTCAATACAGGAACTCTAACAGTAGTTGCTGTAACTTTTAAATTAGGCTTATGTAAAATCTTTCTAGTTTCATTAATCATTTTCATTTCTTCTTTAGTATATCCATTATCTAAAAATACATCAATATGTGGAAGGCAGTTATTGGCAATAGGGTGTGGAAATTTCTTTGGCTCTAGACCTTTTTGCGTATTTTCCAAATCTTCTACACCATGTTTACCAGCTCCAGAAACAGCTTGATATGTAGAATATACAACTCTTTTAATTTTATACTTATCATCTAAAGGTTTAAGAGGAACAACAGCTTGTATTGTAGAACAATTAGGATTTGCTATAATATTATTATGATGTTTTAAATCATCAGAATTAACTTCTGGTACAACTAAAGGCACATCATCATCCATTCTAAAAGCACTACTATTATCAACAACAACACAACCTTTAGAAGCAGCAATAGGTGCGTACTTTTTTGCAGTTTCTCCACCTGCTGAAAAAATTGCAAAATCAAATCCTTCATCAAAAGAAGTTTCTGTAAGTTCTCTAACAACATACTCCTTTCCTAATAAATGTATGGTATTACCTGCAGACTTTTTAGAAGAGAAAAACACATATTCAGAAACAGGTAAATTTTTTTCTTCTAAAACTTGTAAAGCAGTTCTACCAACAAGACCGGTAGCACCAACAAGTGCTAGTTTATAGGTTTTCATGATTTTCATCATTCCTTCCTTGAAAGTACTTTTCTGTTTGTCAAAGAATTTCTAATTAGAAGCTCTTAAATATAAAAATTCAAACTAGGTACTATCAATTAGTATACACATTATAACATAATATGTTACAAAATCAAAGTAAAAAAGTAATTAAAAATTATGAAACATATTGTCAAATTCTGCGAAACATAGTATAATTAATAAGTACAAATAAAAAGTAGGGATAGTAATTAAAAAAATTACTATCCCAAAAGGGGTTTAAAATGGAAAATATAGGTCAAATTAAAACACTAATAAGCGAGGCAGATTTAAAAAAAAGAGTAGAAGAACTTGCAAAACAAATTTATGAAGATTACAACAAAAGAAGCATCACATTTATATGTATTCTAAAAGGCTCAGTATTTTTTACAGTAGATTTAGCAAAACATATTCCAAGTAATGTAAAATTGGAATTTATTAGAGTATCAAGCTATCATGGTACTGAAAGTACAGGAAAAATTGAACTTAAAATAGACTTGAAAGATGATATAGAAGGAGAAGATGTTTTAATAATCGAAGACATTGTAGATACAGGAAGAACATTAAGTTATTTAAAGGAATATTTAAAAACAAAAAATCCAAAAAGTCTAAAGATATGTACATTATTAGATAAAAAAGAAAGAAGAGTATGTGAAATTGAACCAGAATATGTCGGTTTTAATATACCAGACAAATTTGTTTTAGGATATGGGTTAGACGTTGATGAAGAATATAGAAATTTACCATACATAGGATATATTGATAATGTTTAATATAGAAGAAGAATTAAAAAAACTCCCAGCCAAACCGGGAGTTTATATTATGAAAGATAAAAATGATAATATTATATATGTAGGAAAAGCAGTTATACTAAAAAACAGAGTAAAACAGTATTTTAGGAAAACAAATAAAACTGCAAGAATTCAAAAAATGGTATCATTAATAGATCATTTTGAATATATTGTTACAGATAATGAAGCAGAAGCATTAATATTAGAATGTAACTTAATAAAGAAAAATATGCCTAAATTTAATGTTTTACTAAAAGATGATAAAACATATCCATATATAAAAATAGATGTAAAATCTGATTTTCCTAATGTATTTCTTACAAGAACAATAAAAAACGATGGGGCAAAGTATTTTGGTCCATATGCTAACTCAGGTTCTGCAAAAGAAATGGTTAATTTCATAAAACAAAAATTTAAAATTAGACAATGTAAAAATTTTAAATCAAATAAAAAACCGTGTTTAAATTATCATATAAAAAGATGTTTAGCACCTTGTTGCAACTGTATTTCTAAGGAAGAATATGGAAAACAAATTAATCAAATTATTATGCTTCTAGATGGCAAAACAGATGAAATAATAAAAGGACTAGATAAAGAGATAAAAGAATATTCAGAAAAACAAGAATATGAAAAAGCAGCAATTGTAAGAGATAGAAAAGTTGCAATTGAGCAAATATCTGAAAGACAAAAAGTTTCAAACATAAATGAAAAAGCTATAGATGTAATTGGATTATATAAAAATGAAATATCTGTATGTATTGAAATATTCTTTGTTAGAAATAGTAAAATGATAGCAAGAGAACACTATTTTTTAGACGATATGAGAGAAGAAGAAAATAGAATTATATTATCAGATTTTGTTAAACAATATTATATGAGAAAAGATGAGGTACCAGGAAAAATAATGGTACAAGAAGAATTCGAAGATTTAGAAATAATAAAAGAAATTTTATCAGAAAAAGCTGGAAGAAAAGTAGAATTCAAAATACCTCAAAAGGGTGAAAAACTAAGATTTATAGAAATGGCTATAAATAATGCTAAAATAACTTTAGAAAATAAAACAAGAGAAAAACAAAATATTGTGTTATCATTAAAAGAAACATTAAATCTGGAAAAATTACCAAGAAAAATAGAATGTTTTGATATATCCAATATTTCTGGAGATTATATGGTAGCAGGAATGTGTGTAGCAATAGATGGAGCAATAAAGAAAAATCTATCAAGAAGATTTAAAATTAAAACAGTATTTACACAAGATGACCCAAGATGTATGGAAGAAGTTGTTACTAGAAGAATAAAACATTCACTAGAAAATCCAAAAGGTGGTTTTGGAAATTTACCAGATGTGATTTTTGCAGATGGTGGTATAACACAAATTAGAGCAATAAAACGAGCAATTTCAAAATATAATATAGAAATTCCAGTATTTGGAATGGTTAAAGATGATAAACACTCAACTAAAAATTTAATAGACGAGGATAGAAATGTAATAAACATAACAACAGAGCAATTTAATTTTATAACAAACTTGCAAGATGAAGTGCATAATGTAGCAATAGAATATAATAGAAAACTAAGAGAAAGAGCTGTTACAAAATCTAAATTAGATGACATTCCACGGAATAGGAAAAGCAAAAAAAGAAAGCCTATTAAAGAAATTTGGAAGTATAGAAGGTATAAAAAAGGCAGATATTTTAGAAATTGCAAAAATTAAAGGCATAAATGAGGATTTAGCTAGAAAAATCAAAGAAAATTTGGATTAAAACTTAGCATATTTGTATCATTTTTAGAATATATTTGTATCATAGGGACAAGTTTCATTACAATAATTATAATCCGCTCCATCTTGCTGGATGATATATTTTTTTCCTTTGGCTCACGCGTCGGAAAAGAAATATATCATCCACGTGGAGCTACTGAAGTGAAAAAATGAAACTAAATAATAACTCTTACCAAAGTGGAAAGGAATGATACAAATATGACAGATATTACAAAAGAAGATATTTGGAATTCAGATTATGAAAAAGATTTTGAGGCAAAAACAAAAAGAAAAAACAGAAAAATTATAATGGTAGGTTTAATAATGTTTTTTATAACATTAACAATAAATGTAATATTAATACATAGTTTTTTTAGCCTACTAGGAAAAATATAAAGGAGAAAAACATTGAATATAGCAAAAAATTGGAATGATTATGAAATAATAGATATGGCAGAAGGAAAAAAATTAGAAAGATGGGGAAAATATATACTAGTAAGACCAGACCCACAAATAATCTGGAAAGAAAAGACTTTTCCAGAAAAATGGAAAAAGGCAAATGCTATATATAATAGAAGTAGAACAGGTGGAGGAGCATGGGAATTTAAAAATAGATTACCAGCTTCATGGCAGATAAGATATAAAGACTTAATTTTTAACATAAAACCAATGGGATTTAAGCATACTGGACTATTTCCAGAACAAGCAGCAAATTGGGAATGGATGATAAATAAAATCAGACAATCTAAAAGACCAATAAAAGTTTTAAATTTATTTGCATATACAGGTGGAGCAACAGTTGCTTGTTTATATGCAGGCGCTTCGGTATGCCATGTAGATAGTTCAAAAGGAATGGTAGCATGGGCAAAAGAAAATGTTATATCTTCAAAACTACAAGACAGACCAGTTAGATATATTATAGACGATGTAATTAAATTTGTGCAAAGGGAAATTAGAAGAGGCAATAAGTATGATGCAATAATTATGGATCCACCATCTTATGGAAGAGGAACATCAGGAGAGGTATGGCAATTTGAGAATAATATATCAGACTTAGTAAATTTATGTACAAATATACTAAGTGATAAACCGCTATTTTTCTTAATGAATTCATATACTACAGGTATTTCTTCAGAAGTATTAAGTAATATCTTAAGAATAAATATGAAAAAATATCGTGGTAAAATTACAAATGGCGAAGTAGGTCTACCAATGGCACAATCTGATTTAGTACTACCATGCGGAATATTTAGTAGATGGGAAAATTAAAAGAAGATTATATAAAAAATAAAAAATCATATATGAAAATTATTTTTTGAATTTTCGTATATGATTTTTTCATGTTCATATATAAAATGAAAATAATAACTAAAAATAGTATAAAATTGTCAAAGAAAGGCAGATAAATATGGTAGAAGCAATTTGCAATAAATTAACTCTAAAAATAAGAAAAGAAATGCCAGAAATAGATGATGAAAGAGCAGAAGCAATAAATTATGGTTTACAATTAATTATAGGAGAATCACCTAAATTTGTTATATTATTTATTATAGCCTGTATTTTCAGAGTACCCCTATTATCATTTCTGGCACTACTATTTATAATGCCATATAGAATTGTCTCAGGCGGAGTTCATTTAAAAACACATATTGGTTGTATAGTTGCAACATCAGTATTTTATATTGGTAATGCGATTTTGAGTAAACATATAATATTAGAATCAACAGAAAAAGTAATTATAACCGTATTTGTATGGATTTTTTCATTAATAATGATAAGATTATATGCCCCAGCAGACACAGAAGCGGTACCAATATTACGAAAAAAAGAAAGAAAAACAAAAAAAATCCTATCATATATTATTGTTACAATAACATTATTAATAGCAGTATTTATAAAAAATATAGTTATTTCAAATTTATTAATATTTGGAACATTACTGCAAACTATAGCAATATCTCGCTTTATGTACATTATAACAAATAATAAATATGGACATGAAGTATATAAACAAGATACTTAATGAAATATTACATAAATTAAACTTAAACAAAAGAGGGGGGATATTAATGTTAAAGCTATTATCAAAAATTGCAGAAAAATATGCTAAAAACACAAATACAGCATCATTTTTCTTTACAATATGGCACCAACCAAAAATGCCAGCAAATTTAGTAAAAAAAGACTAAATAAATTAAATTAAAAATAAGATTTTGTAAGTATTTAATAAAATGTACTAAATGTACAAATAAAACAATCTCAGAAATTTTCCTGAGATTGTTTTCTCATATATAATTACACTGAAATTAAAAGATAGAAGAAACTTAATAAGCAAAGAAATATTTAGATTTAATCATCATAGATTTCAAATTGTTGTATAAAATATTCATCGTTTTTTGAGGCAGTTAAATTTAAATTTTTACGTTTATTAATATAATTATTAACTTCCCATAGACCAATGCCATGTTGTTCTTTGTCTTCTTTAGAAGAATAACCTTTTACAAATATTTTATTAATATCAACATCTTTATTAGTATATGTATTTTCAATAATAATTAAATGTCTATTTACATTTTTATCTTTCTTTAAAGTTACATGAACTAATTTATTTTTCGTTTTCGCACTAGCTTCAATTGCATTATCAAGCAATATACCTAAAATTCTGGAAAGCTCATAAGATTTTATGTTTAAATCAGATAAATCTGAAGTAAGTATAGTGAAATCAATAGGTACATCTGCATTTAATGCATCATAATATTTATTAGTTAATAAATTATAAAGAGTAGGATTGTTGATGGCTTCAGGTGTTAAAATTGATAAGGCATTATTATTTTGACAATCACCAAATAAATCTTTATAATATGTTTTCAATTCTTCCATATTATCTTCAGCAATATAACCTCCTATAGTTTGAACAATATTATTAAAATCATGTTTAAAACCTCTAATAGAATCATTTATTGTAGAAAGATTTTTATTATGTAATTTTTCTTCAGCTAACAAAAGAGTAGTAGTTTCTAAATTGCTAGTTCTACGTAAACTATATATGCTAGTTGCGAAATATGCAAGTAACAAGGTAGTGCTTAAAATATTTAAAACTAATGGGATACGGTCAAAATATAGATAGGCGATAAAAAACTGCAAAACAATAGTGGAAAGACATAGTGATATATTACAAAATAATAAAAGGTGTTTTTCTAATTTATTAGAAAATTTAATATTTAGCGGATGTTTTATACAAAATTTGTAAAAAACATAATAAGATATATCAACAGAACTAGCAAAAATAACTTTATATAATAAAATTTGCTGTATCTCATTTGAAGAACAATTAAATAATAATGTATATGTTGTTAACCATATTATACTAAATAAAAAAGTAACAATATAAAAACAAATATTAGCAAGAAAAGCATAAAATAAAGATGTTTTTAGAATGAACATAGATAATATAATAGCAAATAACAAATTAATGAAAGTGTAATAAGGAGCATGGACAATGGAAATAATTAAAACGTTTTCTAAAACCAATATAACTACAAATAGTATACGTCTTTTTAATGAAATTTTTGCTTTAGAAAGAGCAGATATAATTAAAGAATAAATAAATAATTCAATAGTAGAAAATAGTATTGAAAACACACTAATAAGAGAAGCATTAGTTAATATTAATAATATCCAGATATGTTTTACAATTTCCATTATTCAAAACCTCCAAAAAATTATTTTTATACTTTTCTCCAACAGAACACATGTCGTTATTATTAAATAAAATCATATTACTTTTTGAATCAAACTTAGAAATATTGTTAATGTTTACTATGTATGATTTATGACATCTGATAAAATTATCTGGTAGACAAGATGCAATTTTCGTAAAAGAACTATAAATTTCATAGTTCTTGTTATTAGCACAAAAAATCAATTTCATACCATCTTTTTTTATATATTTTATTTCATTTGAGTTGATAATAGTTTTAGTATTTATTTTAATAAAGCTAGAAGGAGATAGAGTAATGTCTTCTATTAATCTTAAAATAGTTTCTTCCAATCTCGATAGAGTTAAAGGTTTGGGAAGGTAATCAAAAGTTTTATACTTATAGGCAATTAAAGCATATTCTAAATGACCAGTATAGAATATAATATAAACAGATTTATTTTTCTTTCTAACAATTTCAGCAACATCACATCCAGAAATTTCAGCTTTTAAATTAACATCGAGTATTAATACATCTATATTATTATTTTCTATATAACTAAAAAAATCATTTGGATTTGAAGTAGCTAAGCCTATTGTAGCATCAATATTATGCTTAATAAAAATAGATTCTAACATTTTAGATAGCCTAGAAAGTATTGCAGAACTATCATCACATAAAACAAAATTTAACAACAGTATCACCTTAAAATAATTAATATTTGATTAATTTATGTAGTTCTTTAGTATCTGGATAAAAGCCAAAAATAATATAATGCAAAAAATAATTAATGTCAATGAAAAAATGACAAAAAGTAAAAAATAGAACTATATAGTAAATAAAAACGTCGAAAAAACAAAGTAATACTGGGATTTCAAAGAAAAACGTTGTCAACTAAACTGAGGTTTTATACATTACAAATATATTACATTTTAGTTTTTTAATTTATTTATCTTGTTCTTTGATTTTTGCTATGATAATATATAAATAACAAAGGAGGAGAAAAAATGAAAAACACAAAAGGAATAACATTAATAGCATTAATAATAACAATAATTATTCTATTAATACTAACAGGTGTAACAATGAACATAGCAGTAAGTGGAATGAAATAAAAGCAAATGGAACATATACACCAGATAGAACAAATACAGAAGAAAAATTAGGATCATATAAAGTAAATGGCTATTTCTATATATTAGATGGAGCTTATTATTTGATAAATCCAATAACAGAAGCAGTAACATATGTATCACTAAATGAAATACTTACAGTTTTTGCAGATAAAAATGTTAATCCAGTAGTATATTGGTTAGCAACTGAAGGAGCAATCGCTGGACCCAATATGGTGATTTGGGGAATTGGAGCCGTTGGAGGAATAGATGATAATTTTGGAGTAGTATGTTCTATTAGCGAAATGTTTACATCAGTAGGAGAAGGAGGAGGAGGAGAATTAGGTATTTGCCCAGTAGTTTGCCTAAAAGATGAAATACCACCAAAAATAAACGCTCCAGAAATAATCAGACCTGAGGAATAGACATGGAGACGAGGTTTTTGTCTGTAGACACCGGGACGGAGTTTTTGTCTGTAGGCATTGGGAATGAATTAATATAAAATAAAGGGGACAGGTATTAAACCTGTCCCTAATTAGCATTTTTTCCCAATTTAAATACGTCCCCAATTGGACTAGATTTATATATTTTTTTGTGATATACTAATAGATATTTTAATTTATAGAGGTATAAAAATGTTATTAGATAAGATAATAGAACAAAGAATGAAAGTATATGCATTTGTTGGTCCTTCTGGAACAGGGAAAAGTTATAGAGCACAAATGGTAGCAAGTGAGAGGAATATAAGATTTATAATAGATGATGGACTACTAATTAAGGATAATGAAGTTATTGCAGGAGAATCTGCAAAAAAAGCACCAACAAAAATAGAAACGGTTAGAGAAGCTTTATTTTCAGACCCACAAAGAGCAGAAGAAATAAAAAAAGCTTTTAGAAAATATAGACCAGAAAGTTTATTGATTTTAGGAACTTCAGATAATATGGTAAAAAAAATAGCTGAAAATTTAGGACTGCCAGAAATTACAGACACAATATATATAACAGATGTGGCAACAGAGCAAGAAATGGAAGATGCAAGAAGAATGAGATTAACAGAAGGAAAACATGTAATTCCTGTTCCTACATTCGAAATCAAAAAAGACTTTTCAGGATATATATTAGACCCACTACAGATTTTTAAATCAAAAGGAAAAGACAACAAACCATATATTTCAGAAAAATCTATGATTAGACCAACATTCAGTTATCTTGGAAACTATACAATCTCAGATTCTGTGCTTAAAGACATAATTTTACATATATCAACAAAAGCAGAAGCAATTTATAAAATAGCAAGAATAAGGATTGAAAAAACAGACCAAGGTGCATCAATATATGTAGAAATAATAATAAAATACGGATATAATGTAATGACACAATTACAAAGTTTTAAAAAACAATGTATAAGAGAAATTGAAAAACTAACAGCAATGAATGTAGAAAAGTTTCAAATTCTAGCTAAAGGTATATTTAAAGAAGAAAAAAAGGAGTAAGAAAAATGGGATTTGTAGTAGGAATAGATGGACCAGCAGGAAGTGGAAAAGGAACAATAACAAAAAAAATTGCAAATTTAACAGGACTGATAAATATTGATACTGGAATAACATATAGATGTGTAGCATTACAGGCACTAAGAACAGGAGCAATAAAAGATGGTATAATTGATGAAAAGAAAATCATAGATTTGTTAGACAAAATAGATATAGTAATTAAAAACACTCCAAATGGAGACATTGTGTTTTTAAATGGACAAGATGTAACAAAAGAAATTAGAGAAAAAGAAGTTACAAAAGTAGTTTCTCCAGTTTCATCAATCAAAGAAGTTCGATTTGCAATGGTAGAACTACAGAGAAAACTTGGAAAAGACAAAGACATAATTATGGAGGGAAGAGATATTTGCACATATGTGTTTCCAAATGCAGATGTAAAAATATATTTAGATGCAACAGAAGAGGAAAGAGCAAAAAGAAGATATCTAGAAATGAAAGAAAAAAATATAGAAATGTCTTATGAAGAAGTTCTAGAAAATATAAGAAAAAGAGATGATAATGATAAGAAAAAAGAGATAGGAGCTTTAAAATTGGCTCCAGATAGCATAGTAGTAGATACTACAAATTTAACTATTGAAGAAGTTACAGACAAAATAGTAGATATAATAAAAAACAAAAGGAATGATATAAAAAAATGAGAGAAATATTTAAATTTTTCATAAAAATATTTACAGTTATTATATATAGACCAAAAGTTATTGGAAAAGAGAATATTCCTAAAGAAGGAAATGCAATATTATGTGCAAACCATGTACATGTATGGGATAGTGTAACAATTATTGTGATGCTAAAAAGAAAAGTAAATGTACTAGCAAAACAAGAACTATTTAATGGAAGTAAAATAGGAAGATGGTTTGAAAAAGTGGCAGGTATTTATCCAGTGAATAGAGAAAGTGCAGATTTAGGAGCCATGAAAACATCACTTAAATTAATGAAAAATAAAGAACTACTATTAATATTCCCAGAAGGTACTAGAAATGGTATAGCAAAAGGAAAGAAAGTAAAAAAGGGAGCAGTGATGATTGCTGCAACTACTCAGTCTCCAATAATACCAATAGGTGTACAAGGCACATTTAAGCCATTTAGAAGGGTTACAATAAATATAGGTAAACCAATAGATTATGCACAATACAAAAAAGAAACAAAAGACAAAGAAAAAATGCAAGAATTAGCTAATGAATTAATGGAAGAAATTATAAAACTAAGAGATGATGAAAAAGGGAGGAAAGCTTTAAGTGAATGACAATATAGTAATAAAAGGAGCAAAAGAAAATAATCTTAAAAATATAAATTTAACAATCCCAAGAGATAAATTAGTAGTTATTACAGGACTTTCTGGTTCAGGAAAATCCTCACTAGCATTTGATACATTATATGCAGAAGGACAAAGAAGATATGTAGAAAGTTTATCATCATATGCAAGACAATTTTTAGGTTTAATGAAAAAACCTGATGTTGAAACAATAGAAGGATTATCTCCAGCAATATCAATAGACCAAAAAACAACATCAAGAAACCCACGTTCAACAGTAGGAACAGTAACAGAAATATATGATTATATACGTTTGCTATATGCAAGAATAGGTATACCACATTGTCCAAACTGTGGAAAGAAAATAGAAAGACAAACATTAGACCAAATAGTTGATGCAGTAATGAATTTAGAAGAAGGAACAAAAATACAAATTCTAGCACCAATAGTAAGAGGTAAAAAAGGTGAATTCACTAAGCTTTTAGAGGGATTTGAAAAAGAAGGATTTGTAAGAGCAAGAATAGATGGAAACCTTTACGAACTTTCAGATGATATTGAATTAGATAGAAAGAAAAAACATAATATTGAGTTAATAGTGGACAGACTAATAGTAAAAGAAAATATAAGAAGTAGAGCAGCAGAATCAATAGAAATCGCATTAAAACATGCAAACAATTTAGTAATAATAGCAACTCCAACAGAGGAGATTTTATTTAGCCAAAATTATGCTTGCTCAGATTGTAATATAAGCTTAGAAGAATTATCACCAAGAATGTTTTCATTTAATAATCCATTTGGAGCATGTCCAGAGTGTACAGGTATAGGATATTTAATGAGAATGGATGAAGACTTAATTATTCCAGATAAAAATAAAACATTATATGATGGAGTAAAAGCTTTTGGTGCAAGTACAATGAAACGTGGAGATACAATGGCAAAAATGTATTTTGAGAGCATTGCTAAACATTATAATGTAAAAATAAAAGATGTGCCAATAAAAAAACTTCCACGAGAATTTTTAAATAAAATATTATATGGAACAGGGAATGAAGAAATAGACTTTAGGTATGAAACTGTTGCAGGAGTAAGAACATTTACAGCACCATTTGAAGGAGTTATACCAACTTTAGATAGAAGATATAGAGAAACAAAATCACAAGGAATGAGAGACTTTTATGAAATGTATATGAGTGAAAGTCCATGTGAGGCATGCCATGGAGCAAGATTAAAAAAAGAAACTTTGGCAGTTACTGTGGGAGATAAAAATATAAAAGAACTTACAGATATGCCAATAAACAAAATAAAAGACTTTTTAAATGATTTAAATTTAAACAGAACAGAAGCAATGATAGCAAACCAAATACTAAAAGAATTAAATCAAAGATTACAATTTTTGATAGATGTTGGTTTAGAATATTTAACATTATCAAGACCAGCTGGAACACTATCAGGAGGAGAAGCACAAAGAATTCGTTTAGCAACACAAATAGGTTCAGGATTAACAGGTGTACTATATATATTAGATGAGCCAAGTATAGGATTACATCAAAGAGATAACAGTAAACTTTTAGAAACTTTAAAGAAACTAAGAGACTTAGGAAACTCGCTTTTAGTTGTAGAACATGATGAAGATACTATGTATGCTGCAGATTATATTGTAGATATAGGACCTGGTGCAGGTGTACATGGAGGAAAAGTAGTTGCAACAGGAACAGCAGAGGATATAAAACAAAATCCAAATTCTATAACAGGAGATTACTTAAGTGGAAGAAAACAAATAAAAATTCCAGAAACAAGAAGAAAATCAAATGGAAGAGCAATAGAAATAAAAGGAGCTCAAGAAAACAACCTAAAAAACATAAATGTAAAAATTCCATTAGGAGTATTTACATGTGTTACAGGTGTTTCAGGTTCTGGAAAAAGTACACTTATAAACGAAATATTATATAAAGGATTAGCAAAAGATATATATCGTTCAATAGAAAAACCAGGAAAACATAAGGAAATAGCAGGAGTACAAAATATAGATAAAATTATTAATATAGACCAATCACCAATAGGAAGAACACCACGTTCAAACCCAGCAACATATACAGGAGTATTTGATTTAATAAGAGACATATTTACAGAAACCAACGAAGCCAAACTTAGAGGTTATAGTAAAGGTAGATTTAGTTTTAATGTGGCTGGAGGAAGATGTGAAACTTGCCAAGGTGATGGAATAATAAAAATAGAAATGCATTTTTTACCAGATATATATGTGCCTTGCGAAGTATGTAAAGGAAAAAGATATAATAGAGAAACTCTAGAAGTAAAATATAAGGGAAAAAGTATATCAGATGTATTAGACATGACAATTGAAGAAGCTTTAGAATTTTTCAGCAATGTTCCAAAAATTAAGCAAAAAATACAAACATTATATGATGTAGGTTTAGGCTATATAAAACTAGGACAACCATCAACAACATTATCAGGAGGAGAAGCACAAAGAGTAAAACTAGCAACAGAACTTTCAAAAAAAGCAACAGGAAAAACACTATATATATTAGATGAACCAACAACAGGATTGCATATAGCAGATGTTCATAGACTAATAAATATATTGCAAAGATTAGTTGATACAGGAAATAGTATTGTTGTAATAGAACATAATTTAGATTTGATAAAAACAGCAGATTATATAATTGATTTAGGACCAGAAGGTGGAGAAAAAGGTGGAGAAATAATTGCCTGTGGAACACCAGAACAAGTGGCAAGAAATGAAAGATCATATACAGGTAAATTTTTGAAACCAATACTAGAGAAAAATTAAAATAAAAACCATACTACTTTAAGCTTAAAGTAGTATGATTTTTTTATACATTTTCGTCCCTCATTTTTATCAATTATAGCAAACGTATTAACGTACGTCAATGTTTTTTATAAATTTAATAATAAAAAGGAAAATAAAAAAAAGGACTAAAAAATTTTTAGCCCTATTTTGGTAGCGAGAAGTGGATTCGAACCACCGACCTGTCGGGTATGAACCGAATGCTCTAGCCAACTGAGCTATCTCGCCGTGAACTATTATATTATAAACACTTTATAGAGATTTGTCAAGATAAAAGTTCAAAAAACATAATATTCTTGTTCAAATTAGAATAAGATAATATAAAAAAGAGTGTGAGGGGATATCTATGAAAAGAAAAGGTAGACTTAATCAAATTCTCGAAATGCCAAGAGAAATAGACAACAAAGAATCAAAAATAACAATATTATCTTTTGATGAAATGCTAATAGAAAATTACAAGGGAATATTAGAATACGAAGAATTTTACATAAAGATACATACTGAATTAGGAACAATTAATGTAAATGGATACAAATTGAAACTGGAACAAATAACAGAAGATGATATTGCAATAAAAGGAGTTATAAACAGTGTAGATTTTGAACGAAATATAGAGGAGTGAAAAAAGTGATTACTAAAAAAATGACAAATTTATTTACAGGTTATGTAACAATACGAGTTGAAGGTTTTTTTATAGAGAGATTTATAAATATTTGTATAAGTAAAAGAATTTTGTTACACGATATGAGACGAGAAAAATCCACATTATTATATACAAAAGTTGGAATAAATGATTATAAAAGACTAAGAGAAGTAGCCAAAAAAACTAAATCAAAAATAAAAATAGAAGATAAAGCAGGACTGCCATTTGTAGTACACAGATATAGAAAAAGAAAAATTTTTGCAGTTTTCTTTATACTAATATTAACAAGTATAGTAGTTCTTTCAAATTATATCTGGAATATAGAAATAGAAGGAAATATAAATATAAGCAATGAAGAATTATTAGAGGCATTAAAAGAAAGTGGACTATATATAGGAATATCAAAAGATGATTTAGATACAAAATCTGTTATAAATAAAATAAGGTTAAATAGGGATGATATTGCATGGATTGGCATTACAGTAAAAGGTACAAATGCGAAAATAAAAATAAAAGAAAGCGACGAACCACCAGAAGTAGTTGATAAAGATGAATATTGCAATATAATATCAGACAAGACAGGAATAATAACAAAAATAAATGTACAAAATGGAACAGCCGTAGTACAGGAAGGAGATATTGTGCAAGAAGGTGATATTCTTGTAGAAGGGCACATGGAAGGAACTTATACTGGGGTAAGATATGTACATAGTATAGCAGATATAGAAGCAAGAGTTTGGTATACAAAAAAAGTTAGAGCAAATCTAACTACTCAAATACCAGTTGAAACAGGTAATGAAGAAAAAAAATATAGTTTAAACATAAAAAATTTTCAAATAAATTTCTATAAAACTCTTTCAAAATTTCAAAATTATGATACAATAGATACGAGAAAAAAATTAACACTATTTTCTAATTTCTATTTACCAATTGAGATTATAGAAACCGTAAATAAAGAATATGTAATGCAAGAAGTAACATATACACCAGAAGAACTAACAGAAATTACAGTAAGTAAGTTAGAAGAAGAATTAAAAAAGGAAATAAGAGATGAAAGCAAAATAGTAAATTCTCAAGTAAATACATATTTATATGATGGATATATAGAAGTAGAAATGATATATGAAGTATTGGAAAATATTGGGACAAAAGAGAAATTAAATTTTTAAAATAAAGGAGATGAAATAGTGGAACAGAGGAGTCTAAAAGTAGTAGAAACAAACAAGACCTTTTTCACAAAAATTACTAGTACAATATCTAAAATACTTATTCCAACGAGAATAGGCCTTAATGGTGTAATGATTACATTAAAAAGAAACAGTTTGATAAAAGCATATAACAGTTATAAAAATACAACTGAAGATAAAGAAGAATTGTTATTACAAAAGTATGAAGATAATTATGCACTATATTTAGAAGCAATAGATAAATTTATAATGGATTCAGTTTATAAAAAAGTAAAAGCGGGAACAGCAACAAATTTTGAAAAAGGAGCTCTAGAAAAGTACTATTATATTGTTAGTTTAAAAGAAAAACATTATTTAGAATATAAATATAAGAAACAAGAATATCTATTAAGAATAGATTATGAAACAGTAAGTTCAATGAAAAAAAGTAAGACAGTAGATGCATATAAAAATTTCTATGTAGAAAAAATAGAAAAGTTGTACAAAGGATTATTAAAAAATTATTCAGTAGAACTAGCAGATAGTATCCACGATAATAATGAAGAAGTATATGATAAAATATTTAGCACATTGGAAAATTATATATTTGAAATATTGCCAATAAAAATAGAACAAGGACATGAAGACTTAAAAGAAGATTATGAGAAATATGAACATACAACAGTAGGAAAGTTAGATGCTAGAGATAAAATAATACAAAAATTAGTATTAATAAATATAAGCAGAAAAATATTTGTACATAGCTTTCCATTATCAATAGTTGAAAAATGCTATATACATCTTTTAAAAGATGTTAGACAACTAATTGTAAATAGTAAACAAGAAGCAAAGAAGAATGCATTATATAAAACATTATTCGAAGTGATAGAAGATTACAATGATAATGTCTTATCAACAAAAATATATTGGGATAATCCAAAAGAAAGAGATACTTATAAAAAGTTTTACGAAAAATATGAAAGAGTAAAAGAACAATCAAAAGAAAAAGAAATATTATTTTTGAAAGAAGATTTGAAAAGACTAAAAATAAATACAAAAAAATATGCAAAAATTATGGAATTACACAAAAAAGAATTAAGAAAAAGAGGAGCATATAGAACAATAGGACAAGCACCTAAAACTTATGCAAGATTAATATATAACACAAAGGGGTAAAAAAATGGAGGATATTACAGAAATAAACTTTCTAGATGTAGACGAAACAAAGGAATATGATGAATTAATTCATAATGTTATAAAAAAATGTTTTGAGGAGGAAAAACTATTAGAAAAGAATTTATATGTTAATATAGTTTTAACAACACCAGAGAACATTAGAAAAATTAATAAAGAACATAGAGGAATAGATAAAGAAACAGATGTATTATCTTTCCCAATGTTTGAACCAGATGAAATAGAAAAAATAAATTCAGAAACAGAAGATGTTTTAGGAGATATTGTAATTTCATTAGAACAAATAAAAAAACAAGCAGAAGAGTATGGACATAGTATGGAAAGAGAGCTAGCATATATGTTAGTGCATTCATTTTATCACTTAATGGGATATGACCATATGGTAGAAGAAGATAAAAAAATAATGAGAGAAAAAGAAGAAAATATATTAGATAAATTAAATATTAAAGGGGAGAAATGATATGAGATCAGATAAACATAAAAAGAAAAAGAGTAAAAAAATATTAATAATCATACTAATATTATTGATAATTGCTGCAGGAGTAGTATTAGCATTGAAGATGAACAAAAATAAAACTAAAAATAATCAAACAACAGCAGCAGAAGGGGAAGCTCAACAAACAGTTGCAGCAAATGAAGAAGTTAAAAAATTAACTATAGTAAATGAAGAATCAAAATCAAGACCATATGCTGTAATGATAAATAATAATCATTCTGCATGGCCACAATGTGGAGTACAAGATGCATATTTAGTATATGAAATAATTTCAGAAGGTGGAATTACAAGAATGATGGCTCTTTATAAAGATCAAGAAACAGCAAAGATTGGCTCTGTAAGAAGCGCTAGACACTATTTCTTAGATTATGCAAATGAAAATGATGCAATATTTGTTCATTGGGGAGCTAGCCCACAAGCATATAGCAAATTAGGAAGTATGGACAGCTTGGATGGAATTGCACTAGAAGGTTCAGTTTTCTTTAGAGATAGAACACTAGATAGAGCTTATGAACACACAGGATTTACGAGTATGGCAAATGTAAAAGAATATGCAGAAAAACAAGGATATACAAGAGATACTAATAAAGATTTATTACTAAATTACAGTGTAGATGAAATAAATATGGCATCAAAAGAAAATGCAGAAACAGCACTATCAATAGATATTGAATATTCATATTATCATACAACAAGTTATGAATATGATGCAGAAAATAAAGTATATAAAAGAAGCATGAGCGGAACAGCAAATGTAGACTTAGTAACAGGAGAACAATATACTGCTAAAAACATTATCATATATAAAGTTAGAAATTATACTTTAAATGATGGAGAAGATAAGGGAAGACAAGAGTTAGACAATATAGGAAGCGGAGAAGGATATTTTGTAACAGGAGGATATGTAATACCAATTACATGGGAAAAAACGGCACATAGTGAGCAAACAGTATATAAATATGAAAATGGTGAAGAATTGCAAGTTAATGATGGAAATACCTTTATACAAATTTGTCCATTAGATGCAGAAATAACAATTGAAGGAGATGTAAATGAGCAAGTTTAAATCAGGTTTTGTTTCAATTATAGGGAAGACAAATGTTGGAAAATCAACATTGCTAAATAATTTAGTTGGAGAAAAAATTGCTATTACTACGCCCAAAACTCAAACAACCAGAAAAGCTATAAAGGCAATAGTGAATAGAGAAAACTCACAAATAATTTTTATAGATACACCAGGAATTCATTCACCTAAAAATAAATTGGGACAAACTATGATTGAAACCGCATGGAAAACAATACCGGATGTAGACATATTGCTATATATCATAGATACAACTTCAAAAGAAATACGAAAAGAAGATACAATAATACTAAATAAGCTTAGAGAAAAGAACAAAAAAACAATTTTAATAATAAATAAAATTGATTTAGTAAAAAAAGAAAGTCTGCTAAAAATAATAGATACATATAAAGAAAAATATGATTTTAGTGCAATAATACCAGTATCTGCACTAAAACATGAAAACCTACAAATAATATTAGACGAAATAGAAAAGAATTTACCAGAAGGACCAGCTTACTATGACAAAGAAGAATTAACAGATCAGACAGAACGACAATTAATAGAAGAAATTATAAGAGAAAAAGCTTTAAAACTATTGAATGAAGAAATTCCACATGGAATATATGTAGAACTTCAAAAAATGAAAAAAAGAAAAACAGCCCAAAATGAAAAAATATATGATATAACTGTTACAATATATTGCATAAGAGAATCTCATAAAGGTATTATAATAGGAAAAAATGGTGCAATGTTAAAGAAGATTGGCATGTATGCACGAGAAGATATAGAAAGAATGTTAAATACAAAAGTTAACTTAAAATTATGGGTAAAAGTAAAAGAAAATTGGCAAGATATAACATCAATAGTTAATGAATTTAGATTGAAATAAAAACGTATAATTTGAAGTTAATTACAAAAAATATTCTTAAGAAAACAAGGATAATTTAATTCTAATATAAATCCTTTTAGATACAGGAGATGAATGTTATGATAAAACAAATGGCTTGGAATACTTTTAAAAATACAGGAGACATAAATATATTTTTAGAATTAAAACAAGTAACAGATATAGAAAAAAATATGAAGGTGGCTGAAAATGAAAACAGTAAGAACCAAGGGAATAATTATTGCAGAAAAGATAATGTCTGATTTTGATAAAGTAGTAACAATTTTAACACCAAATATAGGAAAGATTGAGTGTGTGGCAAAGGGCGCAAGAAGGTCAAAAAGCCTTCTTTTGGCAGGCACTCAATTTTTGTGCTTTGGAGACTATTTGCTATATAAAGGTGGAGATACATATAGGATGAATGCATGCGAGACTATAGAAGTTTTTTATAATATAAGAATAGACTTAGATAAATTAAAATGTGCATCATATCTTACAAAAATAGTGAATGATGTAACAACAGAAAATCAAAATAATTATAGGATATTACAATTATTTTTGAATACTTTGTACATATTGGCAAATACTGACAAAGATCTGAAATTTGTGGAATCAATTTTTAGAATAAGATTATTGTCAATCATAGGTTTTAGACCGATAATTGATGAATGTGTAAGTTGTAAACAAAAGGAAAACTTAAACCATTTTAGTATAAAGGATAATGGTTTGAAATGCAATAATTGTAGTAAGCAAGAACCGGGAGCAATAGCTATAACTGAAACAACAAGAGATGCAATTAGATATATAGTATTGTCTGATGCAAAAAGAATATATTCTTTTAATGTACCAGAAGAATCTATTAAAGAATTAGAGATTGTTTCTAAATTATATTTAACTGAAAAATTAGAAAAAGAATTTAAAGTGTGACTCAGACAGCGGGATGGGGATTATGTCTGTAGGTTTTCAGCCATTGCCACATCAAATCCTGTCCCCAATTGAGAATTTAGATTTTGGAATTTGGAGTTTGGAGTTTGGAGTTTGGAAGTTGGAATTTAGATTTTGGACACACATCCCGACATCTGACCTCAGACTTCCGACATCCGATATTGTGAAGGCGAAGGAGACAAGCAAACTAAAGAATTTTATAAAAATTCAAAATATTCAAAAATATAAAAAATTTGAGGAGGAAAAATGGCAAAATCAAATACAGTTTTCGTTTGTAGTAATTGTGGAAACGAATCTTCAAAATGGTTTGGCAAATGCCCAGCTTGTAATGAATGGAACACATGTTATGAAGAAAAATTAACCACAAAAATTACCAACAATAAAACAATAAAAGAAACAAAAAAACCACAATTATTAAATGAAGTGAAAAATCAAGATATCATAAGAAGTTCCACCGGGTTTAGCGAGTTAGATAGAGTACTAGGAGGAGGACTAGTAAAAGGTTCCCTGGTTTTATTAGGAGGAGAGCCAGGAATAGGAAAATCAACATTAATTCTACAAATCTGTGATAAAATAAAAGGAGAAGGTAAAGTACTATATGTATCAGGGGAAGAATCTGCAGAACAAATAAAAATGAGAGCAGATAGATTACATATAAACAATGAAGACATAATGTTTTTAGGAGAAACAGATATTGATGTAATAGAAAATGCAATATTACAAATTAAGCCAAAACTTGTAATAATAGATTCAATACAAACGATGTATTCAGAAGATATAACATCAAGCCCAGGTAGTGTAAGTCAAGTAAGAGAAATAACAGGAAAAATAATGAGAATCTGTAAACAAGCAGCAATAACCACAATTATTATAGGACATGTAACAAAAGATGGAAACATTGCAGGACCAAGAGTTTTAGAACATATGGTAGACACAGTGTTATATCTAGAAGGAGAAAGATATTTTTCATACAGAATATTAAGGGGAATAAAAAACAGATTTGGTTCAACAAATGAAATAGGTATGTTCGAAATGCAAGATAAAGGAATCTGTGAGATAACAAATCCGTCATCTGTGCTTTTAGGAGAAAGAGAAGAAAATGCAACAGGCTCAATAGTAGTTGTGAGCATGGAAGGAACCAGACCAATTATGGTAGAACTACAAGCCCTAACTACACAAAGCGTGTTTGGTATGCCACGAAGAAACACAAATGGAATAGATTATAACCGTTTAACATTGCTAGTAGCTGTATTAGAAAAAATAGTAGGATTACCATTAGGAAATCAAGATGTTTACTTAAATGTGATTGGAGGAATAAAACTAAACGAACCAGCAGCAGACTTAGGAATAATATTAGCCACAGCATCAAGTTATAAAAATATAAGCATACCAAGAGATACTATTGCAATAGGAGAAGTCCGGATTAACAGGCGAAATTAGAAGTGTAAACATGATAGAAAAACGAATAAAAGAAGCAGAAAAATTAGGGTTTAAGACTTGTATAATTTCAGAAAGTAACAAAAAACTATTGAAAGAAAAATACAAATCGTATATAATTGGTGTGAAAAACATCAAAGAAGCAATGAAAGCTCTAAAACTGATGTGAGAGGTGGATAAATGTTACAAGATATTCTAAAAATAATGGCTCCAGGGACTGCTCTTAGAGAAGGGTTGGATAATATACTAAAAGCAAGAACAGGAGCACTTATAGTTATAGGAGATTCAAAAGAAGTTTTAGACCTTACAGACGGAGGATTTACAATAAATGAGCCATATACACCAGCAAAATTATACGAGCTTGCAAAAATGGATGGAGCAATAGTAATAAGTAAAGATCTAAAAAAAATCTTACTGGCAAATACGCAAATTATACCTTCTTCAGCAATACACACAGACGAAACAGGAACTAGACATAAAACTGCAGAGAGAACAGCTAAACAAACAGGAGAATTAGTAATTAGTATATCACAAAGAAGAAGTGTAATAACGGTTTTTAAAGGAGATTTCAGATATACAATAGAAGAACCCGAAAGAATAATATCAATAGCAAACCAAGCACTTCAAACATTAGAAAATTATAAAAAAGTATTTGATACAAAATTAAAAATACTAAATGAGTACGAGTTTAATGATATAGTCACATTAGACAATGTTTTAACATGCTTGCAAAGAGCTGATATGGTTATGCAAATAGCAGAACAAGTAGAACTAGCAATATTGGAATTAGGAAAAAACGGATTATTAATAAAAATGCAATTAGAAGAATTAATCGAAGACTTACCAAAAGAAGAATTATTAATAATAAAAGATTATAAAATTCCAAGTAAAAAGTTATCAGCAGAAAAAATATTAGAAACCATACGAACTAAAACAAAGGAAAATACAGTTATAGAACTAAATCAGATTGCAAAATTGTTGGGATATGATGTCTTCGAAAACTATGAAGAAATAGCAGTATTTTCAAAAGGCTATAGAATATTAAATAAGATACCAAGAATGCCAAATACCATAGTGGAAAACTTAGTAAAAAACTTTAAATCTTTTCAGCATATATTGGCAGCAGATATTGAAGCCCTAGATGAAGTAGAAGGTATTGGAGAAGTAAGAGCAATAACAATAAAACAATCATTAAAAAGGATGCAAGAACAGTTTATGTTTGACAATTTAATTTAAAAATTAAATAAAAATCGGATATAACACTGTAATGAAAAAGAACGAGAAAAGTTGATAACCTATAGAAGGGGGCAGTACATATGAAAAATAATAAAGGAATAACATTAATAGTTGTAATGATAACAGTTGTTGTCTTAGCTATGTTGACAGGTGTAATTGTAACATCAGTAGGAAATACTTATGAAAATTCAAGAGCAGTACAATTTTCCTCATATATGCAAATGATACAAAAGCAAGTAGATATTTATGTAGAAGAAGGAACTGACTATGAAACATTAGGAAGAGCCTTGAATACAGAAATGCAAGAAAGGTTATACACAATATTAGAATCCGATATAAGAGGCTTAATAGATACTACCGATGTGACTAGTGACAAAATAAGATATTTTAGTAGTAGCGATATTGATGAAGATTTTGGAATATCAGAAATAAATGATGAAGTAGTTGTAAATTTTGCCAATAGGGAAGTAATAAGTTTAAATGGTGTTGAAAAGGGAGGCTATACTTATTATGTTCTAAGAGGACTACAATAAATAAAAATTTGCATGATAAAGTAGAAAGGAAAGTATAAATGGGAAAAATAGTAGTATTAGATGATTTAACAATAAACCAAATTGCTGCAGGTGAAGTAATTGAAAGACCAGCTTCAGTAGTTAAAGAATTAGTAGAAAATGCAATAGATGCAGGTGCAACAAATATAATCATTGAAGTTAAAAATGGCGGAATTAAAGAGATAAAAATAATAGATAATGGAACAGGAATAAAAGAAGATGATATAGAATTTGCTTTTGAAAGACATGCGACAAGCAAAATAAGAAAAGCAGAAGACTTACAAACAATTAGAACAATGGGGTTCAGAGGAGAGGCCTTGGCTAGTATTGCAGCAATCTCAAATATAAAAATGATAACAAAAACAGCAGATGAATTAATGGGACATCAAGTAATTGTAGAAGGAGGAGACATAAAAGAAATTGACGAAATAGGAGCACAAACAGGAACTACAATTATAGTAAATAATTTATTTTATAATACTCCAGTTAGATATAAATTTTTAAAAAAAGATTACACGGAATTAGGATATATAGAAGATACAGTAACAAGAATAGCTCTTGCCAATCCAAATATTGCAATAAAATTAAGTGATGAAAATAAGGTTATAATACAAACAACAGGAAATGGAGATTTAAAAACAACTATATACAATATTTATGGTAAAGAAGTAACAGACGGATTGCTAGAAGTTGATTATACATATGAGGGAATAAATGTTAGTGGTTTTGTTGGAAAACCAGAGATAGCAAGAGGTAACAGAACATATCAAATATTCTTTATAAACAAAAGATATATAAAAGATAAAACTTTATCAGCAGGAGCAGAACAGGCTTTTAAAGGTTTGTTGCCAATAGGAAAATATGGATTTTTAATTTTAAATTTAGATATGGATCCAAGTAAAATAGATGTCAATGTTCATCCAACAAAGTTAGAAATAAGATTCCAAGAAGAACAAAAAGTATTTAAATCAGTCTACCATTCAATAAGAGAAGCATTATTAAAAGGAGATTTGGTACGAAATTCAGAAAAAGAACAGGAACAAACTATTAGAGTAGAGAACAATACTAAACCAAGCATTGAAGAAGTTATGCCGGTGCAAAAAACAGAAAATAAAGAAGATGTAGCAAAAGTAGAAGATATTGAACCTATTATGATTCAACCAGAAGAAAAAATTAATGAAGAAGAAAAGAAAAAAATAAAACCATTAGGATTATTTGGAATATTAAAAAAGAAAAATGTAGAAGAAGAGATTGAAAACAATGCAATACATGAAATCTATAAAACAAGAAATATAGAAGATCCACACAATGAAAACAAAAATCAAAATCCATATTTACAAGAAGAACCAAGAGACTATATTTCTGAAATAGTAGCATCAAGAAATGAAAAAGAAGAATTTAATAAAATGTATAGTGAAACATTTGGAATTAAAAAAGAAGAGAAAAAAGAAGAAGCAGAAAAAATAGATAACTATACTTTCCCAGATAATAAGAATTTAGTAAGTGGTAAAAACATGTCTATATTTGAGGAAAATGACGAAGAAATAAAAGTTCCACCTTATAAATATTCAGGTACAGTATTTTCAACATACATAATTATAGAAATGGGAAATGAAATGTACATGATAGACCAGCACGCAGCACATGAAAGAGTTTTATATGAAGAAATAAAGAAGAACTTTTACAGTAGTATGGAAAAAGAATCTCAAATTATGTTATTACCAGATATTATAACTTTATCACATAAAGAAAAACAGATTGTAAGAGAAAACACCGATTTATTCAAAAAAGCAGGATTTATAATTGAAGAATTTGGTGATAATACAATAAGATTAATAGGAGTTCCAGCAATATGTATGGACTTAGACACCAAAGAACTATTCTTAGAAATATTAGATACAATAGATACAGTTGCAATAACAGCGAAACAAGAAAAAGAAGATAAATTTATTGCAACAGTAGCATGTAAAGCAGCGGTAAAAGCAAACATGAATCTAAACAAAGAAGAAGTAGACAAGCTTATGCAAAAATTATTAGTTTTACCAAATCCATTTACATGTCCACATGGTAGACCAACAGCGATAAAAATGAATAAAATAGATTTAGAAAGAAAATTTAACCGCAGAAAATAGAAAGCAAGGAAGGAAAAGAAATGAAACCAACAGTAATTGTAATAGGTGGTCCGACTGCTTCTGGAAAAAGCAATTTAGCAGTGGAACTTGCAAAAAAAATAAATGGAGAAATAATTTCAGCAGATTCTATGCAAATATATAGAGATATGAACATAGGAACAGCTAAAATAACGAAAACAGAGATGCAAGGAATACCACATTATATGCTAGATATAGTATCTCCAGAAGAACGTTATAGTGTATCAGCGTATAAAAAAGAAGCGGAAAAAGCAATAGAAGAAATACTAGCTAAAGGAAAAGTACCAATTATTGTGGGTGGTACAGGATTATATATAGAGAGTTTAATATATGGTATAGAATTTCAAGAAGAGGAAATGGATGAAGAATATAGACAAAAATTAAATAATATTGCAGAAACAGAAGGACTTTATAAATTATATCAAGAAGCACAAAAAATTGACCCTAAAGCAATGGAAAAAATAAGCCCAAATGATAGAAAAAGAATTTTAAGAGTATTAGAAATTTACCATAAAACAGGAAAAACGAAAACAGAACAAGAAGCAGAATCACGAAAAGGTGAAATAAAATATAATTATAAAGTTTTTGCAATTAATTGGAAGAGGGAAGAGTTATATAGAAAAATAGAACAAAGAATAGATAAAATGATTGAAGACCGGTTTAATTCAAGAAGTACAAGCCATAAGAGAAAAATATAATAAATTTCCAACTGCGATGCAAGGTTTAGGATATAAGGAAGTTGTAGAATATTTAGAACATAAAATTACAAAAGAAGAAATGTTAGAAAAACTAAAAAAAGAAACAAGACATTATGCAAAAAGACAGTTGACATGGTTTAGAAAATATAAAGAAATAACTTGGTTAGAAGGCGAAAATGACATAAATATAAATCTAGACATAATAATAAAACAAATGAATTAAAGTTAGGAGGTGCATAAGATGGCTGTAAAAAAGAAAAACATAAAGAAAAAGAACAAGAAAAAAAATAATAAAACACATAAAAAATTAATTAAAGCCATAACACAAACAGTTACATTATCTGCAATATTATGTTTAACAGCATATGCTGTATATACTGTAGCAAGATTTGTAATAAAACCATCAGATGCACTGATAATAGAAAGAGGAGTTATTTCAGAAACAGAAAGAGTAGAAGGATATATCATAAGAGATGAAATAGTTGTAAATACCCAAGGAACAGAAACTGAACTTATTGAAGTAAAGAGCGAAGGCGAAAAGGTAGCAAAAGGAGAAGAAATTTTTAGACATAAAACTGTAAATGAAGAATCAATAAATGAGCAAATAGAAAATCTTAATAATCAAATACAAGAGGCAATGGAAGGAAAAACAAATTTACTTAATAGTGATGTTAAAGCTCTAGACACACAAATTGATAAAATTTTAACAAATATTATGAATGAAAATGACATTCAAACCATTGTAGAAAACAAAAAAGATATTGCAAATTATATGGAAAAGAAAGCAAAAATTGCAGGAGAACTGAGCCCAGCAAATTCATATATAAATACACTAATTGAACAAAAAACAGCTTTAGAAAATCAATTATCAAGTGAATCTAATTATGAGATAGCACCAATAAGTGGTATGGTATCATATAGAGTAGATGGACTAGAAGATAAATTAACTCCAGCCAAGTTAGATGAATTGACAACAGAATATTTAGAGGGATTAAATTTAAAAACAGGTCAAATAATTTCTAAAAATGTATCTAAAGGAAAAGTGATAAATAGCTTTGAGTGCTATATCGTAGTTTCTAGAGATAAAAATGCACAAAATGAAATTACAGAAGGAGATAGGATAAATTTAAGAATTTCTACTGATAAAACAGTAAAAGCAACTGTGCAGAGTGTTAAAACTGAAGGAGAAACTCAACTAATAGTATTTAAAATAACACAAGGAGTTGAAGACCTAATAAAATACAGAAAAATATCAATAGATATTGTATGGTGGGAAAAAGAAGGACTAAAAGTTCCGCATTCATCTATCATATATGAAAATGGTTTGAGCTATGTTGTAAGAACAAGAGCAGGAATAAAGAGTAAAATATTAGTAAAAATAATAAAAGAAAATGATAATTATAGCATTATTGGGAACTACTCAACAGAAGAATTAAAAGAATTAGGTTTTTCTGTTGAAGAGATAAGGCAAATGAGAAAAATAAATATATATGATGAGATTTTAGTAAATCCAGATATAAAAGATGTATCAAATTAATTTTGTACAAAAATTGCTCCATCTTTTGGATGGAGCAATTTATTAACTTTACAAATAATGTTAAACATATAATAGAGTAATTCCTTTATTCATAGGGACTACTTTTTTCTTAATTCTAGGATGTTTAAAATCTTTTCTAACCATATTTAATAAAACCTGTCCTTTATGATATCCGTGAATAACAACAACTTCTTTAATATCTTCAGACAAGGTTTCAAATAATTTTTCCAGATAATATGTAGCTTCTAGTAGTTCCATATCATGTAAATCAATAGTAACTCTTTCTGCATCTGTTATAAATAGGTCTTCAAACATTTTAAAATCTCCTTTACAAATAAATTTTAGCAAAAACAAAAAAAGAAGTCAACAGAAATATCTTAAAAATAATCTTTCTCAAAACAGCAAAAAATCTATTATATATGTTGACATTAAGGCATTTTAGATATAAAATAATAGTGATTTTTTGGAGGAATAATGGAAATAGAAAAAATAGCGAAAATAATAAAAGATAATGGTGGTAATTTATACCTAGTAGGTGGAGCAGTTAGAGATACAATATTAGATAGACCAGTAAAAGATGAAGATTACTGTGTTACTGGGATTTCTGACGAAAATTTCCAAAAAATCTTTCCTAATGCGAAAATACAAGGAAAAGCCTTTTCAGTTTTTATTATTGAAGGCAAAGAATTTGCTTTAGCACGAAAAGAAACAAAAATAGGAAAAGGACATAAAGAGTTTGATATAGAAACAAATGAAAGTATAACCATAGAAGATGATTTAATAAGAAGAGATATAACTATAAATTCTATGGCACAAGAAGTACTTACAAAAGAATTAATAGACCCATTTGGAGGCAGAGAAGACCTAAAAAATGGAGTTGTAAGAGCAACAAGTGAAAGATTCAAAGAAGATCCACTAAGAGTATATAGAGTAGCACGTATTGCAGCCATGTTAAATTTTGAAGTCGATAAAGGAACAATAGAGATGATGAACAGTTTAAAAAATGAACTTCTAAGCTTATCAAAAGAAAGAGTTTTTACAGAATTTAGAAGAGCATTAGAAACTGACAAACCATCAATTTTTTTTGATGTATTAAAAAAGGCAGAACTTCTAGAGATTCACTTTAAAGAAGTATATGATTTAATCGGAGCAATTCAACCAATTAAATATCATCCAGAAGGAGATAGTTATAATCATACAATGCTAGCACTTGATAACAGTGCAAAAGTTACAAATAATGTAAGATTAAGATTTTGTGTACTTACACATGATTTAGGAAAAGGAAGAACGCCAAAAGAAATGTTGCCACATCATTATAATCATGAAAAAAGAGGAGTAGAACCATTAAGAGAATTATCAGCAAGAATAGGTGTACCAAATATTTGGAGAAAGAGTGCATTAACATCTGTACTAGAACATATGAAGGGTGGAATATTTCATCAAATGACAATACCTAAAAAGGTAACATTTATAGAAAAAATAGACAAAACACAATTAGGATTAAATGGATTGCAAACTGTTGTATACTGTGACAAAAGTAGACTTATAAATGGAACTAAAGATGATATTATAAATGAAAAATATAATTTCTGTAAAATAGGACATAAGCTTTTAAAAGTTATAGATGGCGAATTCATAAATAATAAATATAATTTAGAACCAGGAAAAGAATTTGGAAAAAAACTCCATGAAGAAAGAGTTAAATGGTTAAAGCATAATATAAATAAAATTTAGGAGGGAAACAACATGAACAAATACAGAACACATAACTGTGGGGAATTAAGATTATCAAACGAAGGAGAAAAGGTAACAATAGCCGGATGGGTACAAACAGTTAGAAACCTTGGAGGATTAGTGTTTGCAGATATTAGAGACATGTATGGAATCACACAAGTAGTAACATCAGGAAATGAAAAAATGATTGAAGAAATTTCTAAGATTCCAGTGGAATCAACAGTATCAATTACCGGAACTGTTAGAAAAAAAGAAGAGAAAAATAAAAATCTGGCTACAGGGGAAATTGAAGTAGTAATAGAAAGTTATGAGATTTTAGGCAAAAGATTAAATTTACTACCATTTGAAATAAATGATGATAAAGATGTAAAAGAAGATTTAAGACTACAATATAGATTTCTAGATTTAAGAAATGAAAAATTAAAAAACAATATTTTATTAAGAGCAAAAATTATACAATTCTTAAGAACACAAATGATAGCAAAAGGTTTTACAGAAGTGCAAACTCCGATACTAACAAGTTCATCACCAGAAGGGGCGAGAGATTACTTAGTTCCTAGTAGAGTACATCCAGGAAAATTCTATGCTTTACCACAAGCACCACAACAATTTAAACAACTACTTATGGTATCTGGAATAGATAGATATTTCCAAATTGCTCCATGTTTTAGAGATGAAGATGCTAGAGCAGATAGGGCACCAGGAGAATTCTATCAATTAGACTTAGAGATGAGTTTTGCAACACAAGAAGATGTTTTTGCAGTAGTTGAAGAAGTAGTTTATAATACATTTAAAGAATTTTCAAAAAAAGAAATAAGTACATATCCGTTTGAAAGAATATCATATCATGACTCAATGCTTAAATATGGTTCAGACAAGCCAGATTTAAGAAATCCATTAGTAATAACAGATGTATCAGAAATATTTAGTAAAATAGAATTTAATGCATTCAAAGGTAAAACAGTAAGAACTATAGTATTACCAAATGCTCAAAACATATCAAGAAAATTCTACGATGGAATGTCTGAATTCGCAACATCACCAGATTGTAATGCAAAAGGATTAGCATGGATTAAAGTTAATGAAAATGAAGAATTACAAGGAAGTATAGCAAAATTTATAACAGAAGAAGCCAAAAAAGAATTACTAGCAAAAACAGGTGCAACAGTTGGAAATGCATTATTATTTGTAGCAGATGAAGAAAGTATTGTTGCAGGAATAGCAGGAAAAATAAGGACAGAAGCAGGAATAAGATTAGATTTAATAGAGAAAAACAGTTATAAATTCTGCTGGATAGTAGATTTTCCAATGTATGAATTAGATGATGATGGAAACATTGCATTCAGTCATAATCCATTTTCAATGCCACAAGGAGGATTAGAAGCATTAAATACAAAAAATCCATTAGAAATATTAGCATATCAGTATGATTTAGTATGTAATGGAGTAGAGCTATCATCAGGAGCAGTAAGAAATCATGATCCAGAAATTATGGTTAAAGCATTTGAAATAGCAGGATATGAAAAAGAAGTAATATTTAAAAAATTCCCAGCATTATTTAATGCATTCCACTATGGTGCACCACCACATGCTGGAATAGCACCAGGTGTAGATAGAATGATAATGCTAATTGCAGATGAACCAAACATAAGAGAAGTTATAGCATTCCCTATGAACAGTAAAGCACAAGATTTACTTATGGGTGCACCAGGAGAAGTAACAGAAAAACAACTGAAAGAAATACATATAAAAATAGACTTAAAAGATAAACAAAAAGAAGAATAATATAGCTCTAGTAGCTTAAGTAAAGGAGAGATTTTAATGTTGAAAAAAGTTGCCATTATTACAAACGGAGGAGATTGCCCAGGATTAAATGCTGTTATAAGAGCAATAGTAAAAACAGCTGAAACAAACGGAGTAGAATGTTATGGGTATATAGAAGGATATAAAGGACTTTATGAGAATAATTATATAAAATTAGAATCAAATGGAAGTGCATCAGGTTTATTACATAGAGGAGGAACAATTATAGGAGCATCAAACAGTACTAACTTATTTAATTTAAAAATGGAAGTAGACGGACAAACAGTATATAAAGATGTATCAGATATTTGTATTGAAAATGTAAGACAAGCAGGTTTTGACTGTATATTTACTTTAGGAGGAGATGGAACACAGAAATCTGCAAGAGATTTCTCATTAAAAGGATTAAATATAATAGGAGTACCAAAAACAATTGATAATGATGTAGCACATTGTGAAATGACATTCGGATATAATACTGCTGTATCTGTTGCAGCTGAAGCTTTAGATAGGCTACATTCAACAGCAGAATCTCATCATAGAGTAATGGTATTAGAAGTAATGGGAAGATATGCAGGCTGGATAGCACTAGAATCAGCTATTGCTGGTGGAGCAGATGTTGCATTAATTCCAGAAATTCCATATGATATAAATAGTGTAGTTGAAAAAATAAATAAAAGAAAAGCAGAAGGAAAAAAATTTAGTATAGTAGTTGTATCAGAAGGTGCAAAACCAAAAGACGGAGAAATGGTAATAAAGAAGACATTAAATGATGGAAAAGGATTAGACAATATAAGACTAGGTGGAATTGGAGAACAATTAGCCGAGGAAATAGAAGCAAAAACAGGAATGGTTTCAAGAAATACTGTACTTGGATATGTACAAAGAGGCGGAACACCAACAGCATATGATAGAGTATTGTCATCTAAATATGGATATAAAGCAATGGAACTTGCACTAGAAGGAACATTTAATGTACTTGTAACATTAAAAGATGGAAGATTAGGATATGTTTCATTAGAAGAAGTAGTAGGAAACAATAAAGAGATAGGTGCACGTTCAGGAGGAACAGAAACAACAAACATAAAAAGAATTCAAATGGATGATGATTTAATTAAAGTAGCTAGAAACTTAGGAATTTGTTTAGGAGATTAAATTTATAAGATAATCATAATGTCTTAAGGAAGGGTATATTTTATGATAGATTTTAAAAGTGAGATTGCAAAAGAAATATCTAAGGTAACTAATATAGATGAAAAACAATTAAAAGAATATATTGAGATACCACCAAATAGTGATTTAGGGGATTATGCTTTCCCTTGTTTTAAACTAGCAAAAGAACTAAGAAAAGCACCACCTGTAATTGCTAATGAAATAAAAGAGAAAATAAAGATTGATGAAAATATAATTGAAAAAATTGAAATTATAGGTGGATATCTAAATATATATATAAATAAAATTACATTATCTAAAAACCTATTAGAAGAAGTATATAAAAGAAAAGAACAATATGGTTCAAGCAATATTGGCAATGGTGCACATGTGGTAATAGATTATTCAGCACCTAATATTGCAAAACCATTTCATATTGGTCATTTACGTTCAACAGTTATAGGTGGCTCATTATATAAAATATATAATTTTTTAGGATATAAGAGTGTAGGAATAAATTATTTAGGAGACTGGGGATTACAATTTGGTAAAGTAATGGCAGGATATGATATGTGGAAAGATGAATATGATTTTACTGAAAATGAAATCCAAAGTATTTTAAAAATATATATCAGATTTAATCAAGAAGAAAAAGAAAAACCAGAACTAACAGAAAAAGCAAGAGAATATTTTAAACGACTAGAAGATGGAAATGAAAAAGAAACCAAAATGTGGCAATGGATAAGAAAAATAAGTTTAGAAAACTATCAAAAAACATATGACTTATTAAACTCAAAGTTTGATTCATATAATGGAGAAGCATATTATAATGATAAAATGCAACCAATAGTAGAAGAATTAGAAGAAAAAGGATTATTAGTGGAATCAGAAGGAGCAAGAGTAGTACCATTAGACCAATATGATATGCCACCATGTATTATCATAACATCTGCAGGTACAACAATATATGCAACAAGAGATTTAGCTTCTTTAAAAGAAAGAATAAAAAAATATGATTTTTCTAAAGCAATATATGTAGTAGGAAATGAACAAAGATTACATTTCAAGCAAGTATTCAAAGTACTAGAATTAATGGGGTATGAAAAATATGCAGAAAGATGTGAACATGTACCTTTTGGACTAGTAGTTGATAAAAAAGGAGAAAAAATTGGCTCAAGAAAAGGAAATTCAGTATTTTTAGAAGATATTTTAAAAGAGGCAATTCAAAAAGTAGAAAAAATAATAGATGAAAAAAATCCAAATTTGGAAAACAAAGAAGAAGTCGCAAGAAAAGTAGGAGTAGGAGCAATTATTTTTAATGATTTAGCAAATAGTAGAATAAAAGACGAAATATTTGATTGGGATATGCTTTTAAATTTCCAAGGAGAAACAGGACCATATATACAATACATATATGTAAGAACAAATAGCGTATTAGAAAAAGCAGGATATGTTCCAGAAATAGAAAAAGTGGATTTTAGTAAATTGCAAGAAAAAGAAGCATTAGAAACTATCAAATTATTATATAGATTTAATGAATTTGTAGAAAGTGCTGCACAAAAAAATGAACCTTCTATTGTATCAAGATACTTAATAGATGTAGCACAAAATTTTAGTGGCTTTTATAATGAACATAAAATAATAACAGAAGACAAAACAGTACAAGATGCAAGATTAGCTCTAACATATGCTGTAGGAATTGTATTAAAAACAGGTGTAACACTATTAGGCATGGAAATGCCTAGTAAGATGTAGTACGGATGTCGGATGTCGGAGGTCGGATGACTGAAGTCGGAAGTCGGAGGTACTGTGAAAAAATTATAGTAAAAATAGGAGGTATTTTATGAAAGCAATTGAACTTAATCATCCATTAGTTGAACACAAATTAGCAATATTACGAGACAAAAAGACAGGCACAAAGGAATTTAGAGAAATTATATCAGAATTGGGAGAAATGCTTTGCTATGAAGCAATGAAAGATGCTAAAACATATGAAGTAGAAATTGAAACACCAATGGAAAAAATGAAAGCAAAGAAAATTAATGAAGATAATTATGCATTTGTACCAATCTTAAGAGCAGGAACAGGTATGCTAGATGGAATTATAAATGTAGTTCCAAATGCAAAAATAGGACATATAGGAATGTACAGAGATGAAGAAACATTTAAACCAAATGTATATTTCTTCAAAGTCCCAAAAGATATAGAAAAAAGAGAAGTATTAATATTAGATCCAATGCTTGCAACAGGTGGTTCAGGATTAGATGCAATTGAACTTTTAAAAGAAAAAGGTGTAAAAAACATAAAATTCCTATGCATAATAGCAGCACCAGAAGGAATAAAAGCTATTGAAGAAAAACATCCAGAAGTACAAATATATTGTGCTAAAATAGATAGACAATTAAACGAAAAAGCCTATATATTACCAGGATTAGGAGATGCTGGAGATAGAATATTTGGCACAAAATAAGGAGGGCAAAAACATGTTAGAACTTGAAGAAAATAAACACGAATTAGCCAACTTAAAGAAAAAAATTGATAATATAAGTGATTCACTTTGACATTGATAAAATAACATTAAAAAAGGAAGAATTGGAAAGAAAAGTCGCAGAAGAAGGCTTTTGGAATAATCAAGAAGAATCAAGTAAAATTCTTACAGAATTAAAAAGAACCCAGAGTAAAATTGAAAAGTTTAATAAAATAAAAGACGAATTTAAAAATTTAGAAGAATTAAATGAACTATTGCTATTAGAAGAAGATTCAGATATGTGCAAATCACTTTTACAAGCAACAACAGAACTAAAAGAAAAGGTAGAAAAGTTAGAGCTTACAACATTATTAGCAGGAAAGTATGATAGAAATAATGCGATTGTAACACTTCATCCAGGAGCAGGGGGAACAGAGGCACAAGACTGGGTAGAAATGCTTTATAGAATGTATTGTATGTGGGCAGAAACTAATCAATTTGAAATACAAGAACTAGACTATCTAGAAGGTGAAGAAGCAGGTATAAAGAGTGTAACTTTTCTAGTAAAGGGTGAAAATGCATATGGATACATGAAAGGAGAAATGGGAGTTCATAGGTTAGTAAGAATATCTCCTTTTGACGCAGGAGGAAGAAGACATACATCATTTGCTTCAGTAGAAGTTCTACCAGAAATTACAGATGATGTAAAATTAGATATAAATCCAGATGATATAAAAATGGATGTATATAGAGCTTCAGGAGCAGGAGGACAAAAAGTAAACAAAACTTCCTCAGCAGTAAGACTAACACATATTCCAACAAATATAGTAGTAACATGCCAAACAGAACGTTCTCAAGTACAAAATAGAGAAACAGCAATGACAATGTTAAAATCTAAATTATTAGAATTAAAAGAAAAAGAACAAAAAGATAAAATAGAAGATTTAAAAGGAGTGCAAAAAGATATTGCATGGGGAAGTCAAATACGTTCATATGTATTTTGTCCATATACACTAGTAAAAGACCATAGAACAAACTACGAAACAGGAAATATAGAAGCAGTCATGAACGGAAAAATAGACGACTTCATACAAGCATACCTAAAAACAAAAATCGTAAAATAACAAAATCCCAATTGGGGACGTATTTAAATTGGGATTTTGACAAATTTTTTAAAAAGTATTGCTTTTTTATTTTTATAATTATATCATATGATTAATAATTTCAAGCGAAGGAGGAATTTGTATGAATATAGCGAAAAATACTGAAACCTTTGTGGCTGTATGCACACATACACACAAGTAGTTTTAGAAGAGCTATAAAAATGCAAAGTTTCTTTAAAAATATGAGAAGACTAACTCCTAGGTAAAATTAAGAGCTAGTCTTTTTGCGCATTAGTGAAAATAAAAAGAGATGGAGAAAAGAATGAATATTGAATTTACATTTATACTTCCTTGCTTAAATGAAGAAAAAACATTGCCATTTTGCATTGAAGAAATAAAAAAGTATATCAATGAAAAAAAATTAATTGCAGAAATATTAGTGGCAGATAATAATAGTACAGATAATAGCGTAAAAGTAGCAAAAGAATATGGAGCTAGAGTTTCAATATGTAGACAAAAAGGATATGGAGCAACACTGATAAATGGCACTAATAATGCACGTGGACAATATTGCATTATGGGAGATAGTGATGGTAGCTATGATTTTTCAAATTTAGACGAATTTATAGATGGAGTAAGAAATGGATATGATTTAGTAGTAGGCAATCGATATAAGGGAGGATTTGAAAAAGGTTCGATGAAATTATCACATAAAATAGGAGTGAAAATTTTAAGTAAACTTGCAAATATTTTCTTCCATACACCAATAGAAGATTTTCATTGTCGGACTAAGAGCATATAACAAAGAGAAAATAAAGCAAATAAAACTATCACAATACGGAATGGAGTATGCTAGTGAGATGATTATAAAAGCAAAGATAAATCATTTAAAAATTTTGGAAGTACCTACTATATTAAGAAAAGACTTAAGAAATAAAAAGCCACATTTAAGAACAATAAGAGATGGATTTAGGCATTTATCGATAATACTTAGTTTATATAAAAAGAAAAATAGACTTGATAACTAATTTTTTTGTAAATGATTTTGAGAAAAATCAAAAAACTCTTCACAAAACAGGAAAAAATGTATATAATATACTGCAGATATAATATTTAGACTTAAATGTTATTGGTATTTTATTATAAAAGAGGTTCCACAATGGAAATAATTGTACAAAAATATGGAGGAAGTTCTGTTGCAGACACAGAAAAATTAAAAATAGTCTGTACACATATTATTAAGGAGGTAAAAAAAGGAAAAAAAGTAGTAGTTGTTGTATCAGCACAAGGAAAAACTACAGATAAACTTATAAAGGAAGAACAAGAAATAACAAAAAATCCCTGCAAAAGAGAACATGATATGTTAGTTTCAGTAGGTGAACAAATTACAATTGCAAAATTATCAATGCTACTAAAAGAAAATGGACATGATAGCATATCCTATTTAGGCTGGCAAGTACCTATAATTACAGACTCAAATTTTGGAGATGCTAATATATTGGAAGTTGGAGATGAAAAAATATTAAATTCATTAGCAAGTGATAAAATTGTTATAGTTGCAGGATTTCAAGGAATTGATAAAGAGTATAACATAACTACTTTGGGAAGAGGTGGTTCAGATACAACCGCAATAGCATTAGCTGATAGACTTAAGGCAGAAAAATGTGAAATTTTTACAGATGTTGATGGTGTATATGCTGAAGACCCAAATATAAATAAAAATGCAAAAAAATATGATAAAATATCATATGATAAAATGTTAGAAATGGCTAATAATGGTGCAAAAATATTACATAATAAATGTGTAAAATTAGCAAAAGAAAAGAATGTGTCAATAATTGTAAAATCTACTTTTATAGAAGAAAGCACAGGAACAATTGTAGAATAAAAACATATAAGTTGGAAGAATACAATCTTCCAACTTTTTTTATTGTATAGGAAAAATCGAAGATTTTTCCTATACAACAAGGTTAGGCTTCCTATATTTGTGAAGTACTGCGAAGCAGTCTTCACATGTGTGCGTCGAAATCTTTGATTTCGTTAATGCACGCCTTTCTTATAGTTAATAAAAAAGATATCCAATAGAATATACTTGTAACTATTGACAAAATGCTAAAAAATATATAAAATAAATTAGTAAAAAAATTTGAAAGGAATGAGAAAAAGTGAGAAGAAGAAGAGGACTGTTTATAACTATAATTATTTTAATAATATTATTAATAATAGCAATTGTGGGAATTATCTTATGGCAATTTGTGTTAAAAAAGGATAACGGTACAACAGCAAATAACATACAAGAACAAAGTACAAATATTCCACAAGAACCTATAACATACCCAATACAAGTTGGAGATTATGTAGATTATACTCCAGATACGGCAGCAAATTATTTATTAACAGAAGATGCTACAGGGTCAACAGATAATAGTGAAACAGGAGTAAAACAAGAGGATTTAAAATGGAGAATTTTAAGCATCAACGATGATGGTACAGTAGATATAATAAGTGAAGAACCTATATCAACTGAAATATATCTTGGAGGAGCTGTAGGCTATAATAATGCAGTATATTTAATGAATAACATATGCGAAAAACAATATTCAAATGAGGAATTAGGTGTAATTGCAAGAAGTTTAAATATAAAAGATATAGAAGATAATATGTCAGAAACAGGCATAGAAGAAAAAAATTCATATTCGTCAAATGAAATTACCTATGGAGATAAACGCATATATACAGCAGATAACTCATATGTTCCAGCAATATATGCAGAATTGAGTTTAGAAGTAGAAAATGAATCTTTGCCATATTATGAAAAGGCAACAGCATATACAGCAGTAAAAGCAGAAACAGTATCTTTGCTTCAAACATTTTATAAATTAGAGAATTTAACAGAAACTTATTTTGAAGATGAAAATTTGTATGATTTATTATTTAATACATTAAATGGTAGTTGGATAGCAACACGTTGTATAGATTGTTCATCAGAAAATACAGCAATGTTTGGATTGTTTTCTATAGGAAACTATACCATAGGAGCAAGTGCAGTATATATTTCTAATGGACAAAGTAGTAGTGCTAAAAACTATATTAGACCAATTGTAACCCTAGGAGAAGACATAGAAATATCAGAAGAACAAACAGGTACAGCAGATAATCCACGAGCCTTAACAAAATTAGATTTATCAGATGATATGGAAGAAGAGTATGATGATTTTTCTGATGTACAAATTAATGCTGATGAGACTGCAGCAAGAATATTTAATGCAAATTTCACACCATATGAAGGAGAAAATCAATCAGCATCACAAATACGTTCATTAATATCAGCAGTAAGATCAAGTAATGCAAATTCTGAACACCAAATAGAGCTTCAAGGAGCTATTAGTGAATTAAAAGCCAATGGGAAATATACTGTAGAATTAGAATATGATGCTGATAATTGGATTTGTACCATAATTATAACTGAACAAGAGGATTCATCTAATGAATTTGAAGATGCACAAAGAAATGAAGAACTACTTGATGATCAAATGGAAATACAAGACGGAGATGAAACTATTACAGGGTTGGATAATATAGTAGATTATTATACATCTAACCAAGTATAAAATAATAGATTAGTAAAGGAGTTGTAATTTTGAAAGTAAAAGATATAAAAGAATTACAAGAATATGCTAAAAGAGTAAGACAAGGAATCATAGAGTCTATATATAATGCAAAATCTGGACATCCTGGAGGTTCATTGTCAATAGCAGATATATTAACAGTATTATATTTCAACCAAATGAATATTGATGAAAAAAATCCACAAGCAAAGGGAAGAGACAGATTAGTGTTATCTAAAGGACATACAGCTCCAGCATTATATAGTGTTCTAGCTTTAAGAGGCTTTTTCGATTTTGATGAAATTAAAACATTAAGAAATATTAACAGTAGGCTACAAGGACATCCAGATATGAAAAAAATACCAGGAGTAGATGCTTCAACAGGTTCTTTAGGACAAGGACTATCAATAGCAAATGGCATGGCATTAGCTTCTAAAATGAATAGTGAGGGAGTTCGAGTTTACTGTATTTGTGGAGATGGAGAAATTGAAGAAGGACAAATTTGGGAAGCAGCAATGACATCTGCACATTATAAATTAGATAATTTATGTGTAATAGTTGATAATAACAACTTACAAATAGATGGAAAAGTAAATGAAGTTATGAATGTATATCCAATAGATAAAAAATTTGAAAGCTTTGGTTTTGCAACAATTAATGTTGATGGGCATAATATTGAAGAATTGATAAGAGCTTTTGATGCAGCTAAAAAAATAAAAGGAAAACCAACAGCAATTATTGCAAATACCATAAAAGGTAAAGGAGTATCTTTTATGGAAAATATTGTTGGATGGCATGGTAAAGCACCAAATCAAGAGGAATATTTATTAGCTATGAAAGAACTAGGAGGTGCAGTATAATGAATATGGAAGAAAGAAAAGCTACAAGACAGAGCTATGGAGAAAAATTGGCAGAATTAGGTAGTAAAAATAAAGAAATAGTAGTATTAGATGCAGATTTATCAAATGCTACTAAAACATCTATTTTTGCCAAAAAGTTTCCAGAAAGATTTTTCAATATTGGAATAGCAGAACAAGATATGATGGGCACAGCAGCAGGATTAGCTACATTTGGAAAAATTCCATATGTTAGTACATTTGCAATGTTTGCAGCAGGAAGAGCATATGACCAAATAAGAAATGGGATATGTTATCCAAATTTAAATGTAAAAATATGTGCAACACATAGTGGAATAACTGTTGGCGAAGATGGTGCAACACATCAAATGTTAGAAGATATTAGCTTGATGAGAGGCTTACCAAATATGACTGTGATTTCAACTTCAGATGACACACAAACTAAATGGGCAGTTGAAGAAATATCAAAAATCAACAGTCCAGTATACTTAAGACTTTGTAGATTAGATACACCACTAATATATGAAAAAAATAAAACATTTGAAATAGGAAAGGCAGAACAAATAGGAGAAGGAACAGATGCAACAGTTTTTGCAACAGGAATAGTAGTAGCAGAAGCATTACTTGCAAAAAAAGAACTAGAAAAACAAGGTATAAATATAAGAGTAGTAGATATACATACAATAAAACCTATTGACAAAGATATGATAGTTAAATGTGCTAAAGAAACTAATAAACTTATATCAATAGAAGATCATAGTATTATTGGAGGTCTAGGAAGTAGGATTGCAGAAGTTTTATCTGAAGAATTTCCTAAAAAACTTATAAGAATGGGAATAAAAGACGAATTTGGAAAATCAGGTAAAGCTACAGAATTATTAAAATATTATGGATTAACGGCAGAAGATATTATAAAACAAGTAAAAAGCTAGACAAGTACAAAGGAGAATATTATGGAAAAAAGAAAAACAAACAAAAAAAACAAAGGAATTACTTTGATAATATTAATAATTACAGTTATAATATTATTAATCATATCTGCTGTGACAGTTAATTTTTTTGTTAATGATGATGCAATTGGAGAAAGTCAAAAATTAAATGATAGGATGGTCAATCAACAAGAAGAACAGCAAAGCTTGTCAAATATGGTAAGAAATTTATACGATAATTAATAAAAAACTTAAGAAAAACTTAAAAAATAAAGGTTTATATTACAAGAATATTACAAAAACAAAAAAATGCAAAAAACGATTGCATTTTTTTGTTTTTATTATTATAATAAAGAGGTAAATCTAAAAAAATGAGGGAAGCTGATGATAGAATTTAAGAATGTTTCAAAAATATATAGCACAGGGACAGAAGCTGTACACGGAGCAACATTTGTTATTGAAAAAGGAGATTTTGCATTTTTAGTTGGACAATCTGGCTCTGGAAAATCTACGCTAATTAAATTAATATTAAAAGAAGAGGAGCCAACAGAAGGAACAATAATAATAAATGGAAAAGACACAACTTTTTTAAAACCTTCTAGGGTACCATATTTGCGAAGAAGTATGGGAGTGGTTTTTCAAGATTTTAGACTTTTACCAGACAAAACAGTATATGATAATGTAGCATTTGCAATGAATATTGTAAAGGCTGCGCCAAGGCATATTAGGAGACAAGTACCAATGGTACTATCTTTAGTTGGATTAAGCAGTAAAGCAAAAGCTTATCCAGAAGAATTGTCAGGAGGAGAACAACAAAGAGTTGCATTAGCAAGAGCACTAGTTAATAATCCATCTATGATAATAGCAGATGAGCCAACTGGAAATCTAGATCCTGAAACAGCATGGGAAATAATGACTCTATTAAATGAAATCAACCTAAGAGGAACTACAGTAGTAATTGCAACACATGCTAAAGATATAGTTGATGCAATGAAAAAAAGAGTTATTGAAATAGAAAAAGGTATTATTATTAGAGATGATAGAAAAGGTGGTTATAGCAAGTGAAATATAATGTAGTAGGCTATTTTCTAAGTGAAGGTTTTAGAAATGTATTTAAAAATAAAAAATCTACATTTTCATGTTTAGGTGTAATGTGTGCAACAATGTTAATGTTTGGATTGTTTTTTGCAATAGGACAAAACATTACACATATGGTAGAAAATATAGAGGATTCACAAGCAATAAGAGTGTTCGCAAATATAGATACATCAGAAGAAGATTTAGAAAGAATGAAAGCAGAAATTGAAAGCATAGAAGGTGTAGAACCAGGAATAAAATTAGTTACTCCAGAAGAAGCATATAATGAAATGAAAGAAAGATTAGGAGATAAGCAGGATGCAATGGACATATTAGAACCATCAATATTCTCATATTCTTATGTCATTACATTATCAGACTTAGACTTGAATGATAGTATACAAGAACAAATTATGAAGTTGGATAATATTAAAAGAATTACAAGTAGTAATCAAACAATTAGAGCACTTTCAGTAATAGGTAAATGGGTAAGAATTGTAACTGGTGTATTACTTGCAATACTTATAGTAATTTCAATATTTATTATATCAAATACTATAAAATTAACTGTTCACGCAAGAAGAAAAGAAATCTCAATAATGAAATATGTTGGAGCAACAAATAGTTTTGTTAGAACACCATTTGTAATAGAAGGTGTTATAATTGGAATAATGTCAAGTGTAATATCTTTGTTATTTGTTGGAGGAGCATATAACTGGTGCGCTAACAGAATGAGATTATCTGAAACAATACAAACAATAGGGGTAAATATTTTAAGCTTTAATGAACTATTTGCACAAATAATAATGGTATATGTGATTTTAGGCGTTGGAATAGGAATAATTGGTAGTGCAATCTCAATGAGAAAATATTTAGACGTTTAAAACAGAAGGGAGAAAAATGAAAAAATTTTACCTGACTATTATAACAATAATTCTACTGCTTTTCTGCATTATGGGTACAGTTCAAGCTGTAACTTCAGCAGAAATTGAAGAAAGAAGAAAAGAACTTATAGAACAAATAGAACAGTCGGGAATAGAGATAGAAAATATACAAATAGAATTAACAGAGACATTAGAAAAAATAAATGAAATAGATAAACAAATTTATGACTATGAAGAAAGCATAAAACAAATAGATGAAGACCTTAAAACTATTGAACAAGATATAGAAGAAAAAGAAAAAGAAATAAAAATTATTCAGTTGAATTATGATCAAGTAAAGGAAGCTTTTGCAGAAAGAATGGTATATCTATATGAAACAAATGATACAAGATATCTAGATGTATTGCTAAATTCAAAATCAATTGTAGAATTCATATCAAACTATTATCTAATAGGTGAAATGGCAGAATATGATGCAAACTTAATAGAAAAGATAGAAAACAATAAAGATAGAATTGTAGAAGCAAAAGAGGAATTACAACAGGTTCAACAACAACTAGAAGAAAAAAAAGAAGAAAAACAAAAGATTGCAATAACTTTAGAAAATTCTAAAGTTGTAAAAAATAGCTATTTAAATAACTTAACAGCACAGGAACAAGAAACGAGAGAAAAACTAGAGAAGTACCAAGAAGAGCTAGATTTAATAAACCTAGAAATGTTATTAACATCTCTAGAAAATAATGACTCAATATATGTAGGAGGAATATTCCTATGGCCAACACCAGGATATTATACAATTACTTCACCGTTTGGAATGAGGCTACATCCAATATTAAAGGTCTATGCTGGACACACGGGAATGGACATAGGAGCACCAATGGGTTCATATGTATTAGCGGCAAATAGTGGTGTAGTAAGTAAAGCAACATATTCTAATTCTTATGGAAATCTTGTTATGATTAATCATGGTAATGGAATATCAACAGCATATGCACACGGCTCAGAAATTCTTGTAGAAGAAGGACAAGAAGTAAATCGTGGAGACATAATAATGAAAGTAGGCTCAACAGGTTGGTCAACAGGACCACATTTACATTTTGAAATAATAGTAAATGGTACCAAAATAGACCCATATCCATATGTAACCAAAACAAACCATAAACTCTTAAAAGAAAGCAAATCAGAAAAAAATTTAAAAAAACAAAATTAAAAAAAAAAAAAAAAAAAAAAACCAAAAGGAGAATTTTATGATAAAAAAACTAGTTAAAAATCTAATAATGATACTTGCTGTAATAGCATTTATATTTTCAATTAACATAATGACTGTATTTGCAGTAACACAAGATGATATAAACAGTGTAAAAAATGAAATTGATAAAAACCAAGAAGAATTGGATAGTGTTGAAGAAGAACTAACAGGAACTTTAAAACAAATACAAGATTTACAAGCACAAATATCAGATTATGAAAATGATATTGAAGAGTTGAATGTTACAATAGAAGAATTAGAGACAAAAATATCAGAAGCCGAAATTCAATTACAAGAAACAATTGAAAAATATGAAGAACAAAAAGTAAGTTTTGGTGAAAGAATGGTAGCAATATATGAAGCTGGTGAAACAACATATTTAGATGTATTATTATCATCAGATGATATTGTAGATTTTATAACTAATTATTATTTAGTAGAAGAAATGGCAGAATGTGACAATAATATGTTAGACTTAATGGAAAAAAGCAGAATACAAATAGAAACCACAAAAACAACTTTAGAAGAAAACAAACAACAAATTGAAGTTTTAAAGAATAATAAACAAAGTACGATGTCAGCTTTAGAAAGTTCAAAAATCACACAAGAAAATTATGCTGAACAATTAACAGAAGATGAAAAATTATTAAAAGAAGAAATTGAAAAATTAAAAGAACAGCAAGACCAAATGGAAGCAGAGTTGGCAGAACAAGAAAGAAATCACCAAGATGATATTGACGATTTAACAAGTTCTGGACAATTTCAAAGACCTGTTATAGGTGGAGTTGTTACATGTAACATGTATTATAGTAGTGGAAAATATCATGGAGCAATGGATATAGGAATACCTGTAGGAACAAAAGTATATGCAGCAGAAGAAGGAATTGTTTTACAAGCAGGATGGAATAATACAGGCTATGGTTATTTAACTGTTATACAACACGCTGATGGACTTAGAACATATTATGGACATGGAAATGGTACAATGTATGTTGAAGTTGGACAAAAAGTAGAAAAGGGACAACTAATAATGCTTAGTGGTAATACAGGAAATTCATCAGGGCCACATTTACATTTTGAAGTAAGAGTTGCACCATATTCATGGGTATATGGTGGTGGACCAGGAGATTGTAGGAGAGACCCAAGAAATTATTTATAAATACATATATATAACATCTGACGACATACTTTTGGTCGTCAGAATTTCATATTTTGATAAAATTTAAATATAATATATCTAGAAATCATGATGTAAAATATGAGGAGGCAACATAAATAATGGAGACAGAAAAACGAAATATAATATATAAATCAATAATGCTAGTTTTAATTACAGCTATGATAACATTTATGGGAACATCTATAGCACTTTATAATTATTTTACGAAAACAGAACAAGGCACAGAACAGATATTAACTGCTGTAATCCAGAAGGAACAAACTACAACTTTAACTGATTCTGGTACATTACAAAAAAGACTAAGTTTAATAAAAGCATATTTGGAACAAAAATATATAGGAGAACTAGATGAAGAAAAAATGTTCCAAGGAGCTATAAAAGGTTATGTTAGTGGTATAGGAGATGAATATACTGAATATTTAACCAAAAGTGAATATGAAGAATTAATGATTACTGTAACAGGAGACTTTGTGGGAATAGGAATATATATGACTAAAGACACTCAGGGAAATGTAGTAGTACTATTACCAATAGAAGGTTCTCCAGCTGAAGAAGTAGGATTACAAACAGGAGATATAATACTAACAGTAGATGGGGAAGATTGCCAGGGAATTGATTTAGACTTAGTTTCTAGTAAGATAAAAGGAGAAGAAGGCACTAAGGTTAAATTAGAAATATTAAGAGAGGGAAATGTAATAGAAAAAGAAGTTGAAAGACGAAAAGTAGTAATAAAAGACAGTTCGGCTGAAACTTTAGAAGATAATATAGGATATATTAGATTAATTACATTTGATGAAGAAAGTGCAGCAAATGTTAAACAATATATAGAAGATTTTCAAAAACAAGGTATTAATAAAATTATATTAGACTTAAGAGATAATACTGGCGGAATAGTTACAGAAGCAATAGAATTATGTGAGTTATTTGTTGAAAAAGATAAAATTATTATGAAATCATATGATAAAGTAAGTGCAGAAGAAATTATTAAGTCAAGTAGCAAAGAAACAAAAGATGTTGAATTAGTATTATTGGTTAATGAAATGTCAGCAAGTGCCTCAGAGATAGTAACAGGAGCATTAAAAGACAACGACGTAGCAACAATTATAGGAACTACCACTTATGGAAAAGGAGTAATGCAAGAAATAGTACCTATTTTTGGAGGAGAAGCTGCATTAAAACTAACAATAGAAGAATTTTTTACTCCGAATGGAGACAAAATAAACAAAGTAGGTATAGAACCAGACATTACAATAGAAGATAATCAAGAGACCGAAGAAGATGAACAATTAGAAAGAGCAATTCAATTTTTCAACGAAAATTAATACCACTGCTATAAGTGAGAAGGGATGAAATAATAAATGGAAAACAAAATGGTAAAGATTAAACTAAATATATTAGCAATAATTCTAATTATAATATTTTGTTGTTTAATGTCTCCAAAAACATTACAAAATGATACTTATTACACTATTAAAATAGGAGAATATATTACAGAAAATGGCATAACCACAGAAGACCCATTTTCTTGGCATGAAAATCTAGAATATACTTTTCCACATTGGGCATATGATGTAATGATATACAAGATATTTGATATAGGAGGAATGACAGGTATATATATATCTACCATGGTATTTGCGTCTATATTTGGAATACTTATGTATCTTGTTAATGTAAAATTAAATAAAAATAGAATATTGTCTTTTGTATTAACAATAACTGCAATATATTTATTCAGAAATTATATTGCAGCGAGAGCTCAGCTCGTTACATTTAGTTTATTCTTGTTAACCATATATTTTATTGAAAAATTTTTAGAAAATAGAAAATTAAGATATGCCATAGGACTTATTATAATCCCAATACTAATAGCCAACTTACACACAGCAACTTTTTATTTCTATTTTATACTATATTTACCATATATTGCAGAATATTTTATATATATACTGTTAGAAATAAATACAATTAGAAGAAACTATAAGATAAAAAGATTACAGAAAAAAAATATAGACAATAATGAAGAAATTAAAAAGAAAATTACTGAATTAGAAGAAACAAATCAAAGATTAAAAGAATCAAAACAAATAAGAAGAGACAATCCATATAAAATCAAAATAGAATATAGAAAAAATACTAAGATTTTAATACTAATTATGATAATATGCTTATTTACAGGACTTTTAACACCAATAGGAACAACACCATATACATACTTAATTAAAACAATGCAAGGAATAAGTATGAATAACATTTCAGAACACTTACCTTTAGTATTAATTAATAATGTTGATATTATTTGTGTGTTAATATTTATATTGGGATTGGTAATTTTTACAGAAGCAAAAATAAGATTATGTGATGTATTTATGCTAGGAGGACTATTATATTTAACATTTTCATCACAAAGACAAGCATCGATGTTAGTAATGGCAGGAGTTATAATTTTCAACAGAATGTTAAGTGGACTAATACAGAAATATAGACCAAATTTATTGCCAAAATTAGAAAAATATACGAGTACATTTGTTGGAATTATCACAATTACGTGTATAGTTTTAACAATAGGACTACATTTTTATAAAAAAGTAGCATATGACCAATATATTGATGAGAGGTCATATCCTATAAAAGCATCAAAATGGATAAAAGAAAATTTGGATTTAGAAAATATAAAATTATATAATGCATATAATTTTGGAAGTTATCTAATATATGAAAACATCCCGGTATTTATAGATTCTAGATGTGATTTGTATATGCCAGAATTTAATATTGGTGTAAATGTCTTTTATGATTTTCTTAAAATTGATTCAATCGGATTTACAGACATGGAAGCAAAAATGGATGAATATGGTTTTACACACTACCTAATAAAGAAAAATAGCAAATTAAGGGTTTATTTGGAAGCAAAAGGAGATAACTATTATCAGTTGGTTTATCCGTTAGGTGAAGTAGAAGATGATGTATTTTGTATATATGAAAGGAAATAAATGTGAGAAAGAATATCTTATTAATAGCAATTTTGGTTATAATAGACCAAATTATAAAAATATTAGTTTTTCAATACTTAAAACCAATAGAAAGTGTAACTCTAATTGAAGGTGTTTTGAGTTTAACATATTTACCAAACTTAGGAGCAGCATTTGGACTATGGAATAATAGATGGATACTAGTAGGTGTAAACATATTAGTAATAATAGTAATTATAAAACTATTAACTAGTAAGAAATATGAGTTTACAAAACAAATGAAACTAGCATATTCATTAATCTTAGCTGGAGGAATTGCAAATTTAGTAGACAGAATCTTTAGAGGATTTGTAATTGATTATATAGATATAACTAATTTATTTGAATATCCAATATTCAATTTAGCAGATATATGTATTGTAATAGGGGTTATTGTTATAATGATTACAGTAATAATAAAAACAGTACAAAGTCAGGAGAAAGAATATGAAAAGGTTTCTAATAGAAAAAGAAAATAGGCTAGATAAGGAAATAGCTTCTCTTGAAAATGATTTTTCAAGAGAAGCTATACAAAGAATGATTAAAGAACAAAAAATTTTGGTAAATGGCAAACCAACAAAAGCATCATATAAGACAAGTATTGGAGACATAGTAACAATAGAGGAGACAGAACCAGTAGAAATAGAACTAAAACCTCAAGAAATTCCAATAAACATTATTTATGAAGATGATGATATATTGATTGTTAACAAAGAAAAAGGAATGGTAGTTCATCCAGGAAATGGAAATCCAGATAAAACGCTGGCAAATGCAGTAGCAGCACATTGCAAAGGTAGCCTTTCTGGAATAGGAGGAAAAATTCGTCCAGGAATAGTACATAGGATTGATAAAGATACATCAGGATTAGTGATAATTGCAAAAAATGATATTGCACATATAAATTTAAGCAATCAAATACAAAAAAGAAAAGTGAAAAAAACTTATATGGCATTAGTTAGAGGAGTAATTAAAGAAAATGAGGCAACAATAAATATGCCAATAGGAAGAAGTTCAAAAGACCGAAAAAAAATGGCAGTTTCTAAAACAGGAAAAGAAGCAATAACTCATTTTAAAGTCTTAAACAGATTTGACGGATACACTTTCATTGAAGTGAATATAGAGACAGGAAGAACACATCAAATAAGAGTACATATGGCAGAAATTGGATATCCGATAGTAGGTGATGAAGTATATTCAAATGGAAAGAATCCATTTGGAGTAGAAGGACAGATGTTACATGCAGCAAAACTGGAATTCAAACATCCAAAAACGGGAGAAACTATGTCTTTCGAAGCCAAATTGCCACAATACTTTATAGATATTATAAGAAAACTTGAACAAAAATAATATAAGAAAGGAATATTACAATTTGTAGTAATACATAATAAAATCGATGTTGGAAATTGTAACAAGGAGTTAAAATGGAGGAAAGACTACAAAAATATTTAGCTGGGGCAGGAATAGCATCAAGAAGAAAATGTGAGGAGTACATTTTGCAAGGAAAAGTAAAAGTAAATGGTGAAATAGTTACAACATTAGGCGTAAAAATAAATCCAGATAAAGATAAAATAGAATATAATGGAAAACAAATATTAAAAAAGAATAATTCCTACACATATATATTGCTTAATAAACCTATTGACTATGTAACAACAGCTAAAGACCAATTCGGAAGAAAAACAGTATTAGATTTAATAAATATAGAAACAAGACTGGTACCTGTTGGTAGACTAGATATGTATACTTCAGGTGCATTAATACTAACTAATGATGGCGATTTTTTATATAAAGTAACACACCCAAAACATGAAATAACAAAAACATATACAGTTACGTTAAAAGGCAATGTAACTCATGAAGAAGTAACCCAATTATCCAATGGAGTAGACATCGGAGGATTTACAACAAGTAAAGCAAAAGTAAAAATCTTAATGATAGATAAAGAAAAAAATAAATCAAGATTAGAAATAACAATACATGAAGGGAAAAATAGAGAAATTCGTAGAATGTGCGAAGCAATTGGGAAAAAGGTATTAGCTTTACATAGAAGTAAAATAGGAAATATTTCAGTAAAAGATTTAAAAATAGGAACATGGAGGTATTTAAAGCAAAGAGAGGTTGACGAATTACTAAATAATTGATAAAATAGACACTATAAACCGAAGGGGGAATTTAATTATGGTAGAAGATAAAGATATAAAAACTACTATATCACCATTTGCAATGAGAGATGGAGAAATAAAAACATTCGATGGAAGAGATGGATATGTTTCAATTAACCAAATCATAAATAAAATCAATATTGGACATATTACAGATATACATTTTAAAGTGTTAGAAATAGTTAATGAATTTGAATTTATAACTTCAAGACAAATATATCAACTTTTGGAAGCTAGAGGCGTAGAAATAAAATCACAAGATAAATTAAATAACAAATTAGAACAATTAATAAAATCAAAAATCCTTACAAGATATTATTTTACAGCAGAAGCAGGTAAGGGTATATATAGAATATATTGCTTAGAAAAAATGGGAAAATACCTTTTAAATTCAAGAGGTGTAGAGTGTAAATGGCAACCAACAGATAATACAAAACCTGTTGCAATGATAAAGAAAAGACTTGCAGGAAATCAAATAATTATATCATACTTAAGAAAAGTAAAAGCTTTTTCATCTTATACAATAAAACCTACTTTGAATGCAAAGCAAAATGCAAAAACATTTAAAATGCATGCAGGAATAAAAGTATCTAAAAATGGAAAATCAGCTGAACTTATTTTCGAAGCAGTAAGAAGAGAAGAAGACTGGGAAAAGAAATTAATAGATAGAATGAAATTATTAAAAGATTTCTATGAAAATTTTGTTACATTTGACTCTGGTTATGAAACAAAACCACAACTAGTATTATTATGTGAAGATAATAAACATGAAGTTGAAGTATTCAAAATCATTGTTATGAATAAATTAGAAATTGAGAATATGAAGATATGTATGACAACAGACTTAAAACAAAATGGGGAAACTTTGTCAAATTCGCTAAGTGAATTTGTATTAGATGAAACAACAGGAAAGTACAAAATTCAAGAAGTAAACTTGAAAATATTAGAATAAATTCAAAAAAGCCACAAAACATACTTGTTTAGTGGTTTTTTTATGTAAAATCGGCACAAATTTCGCAAAAACTCTTGTATTTTTTTCAATTTTATTAGATAATATATATGTATGAAAAAAATTTTTGGGGGAAATTAACGTGTTAAAATTATTCGATAAATTTTTAAAAATATTACGAACTGATAGAAACACATTTGCAACTTATGTACTTACATTGTTAACAGCATATTTTATAATTGATAGAGTAGTAGAAATCTTGTTTATTTGCTTTACAGGAATGTCAGTAAATTACTGGGGACCGATAATGTATACATTTGCACTTGCTTGTCCAGTATTCGCCTATGCTTTTTCAATACAGTCAAAGTTTGCAAAATCTGATAAAACAAAACTAAGATTCTTTTATACATTTTGGATGGTATTTTATATAATTGGAATCTCAATGACTGTTCAATGGGTAAATAGATTAGCTTGGATGGGAGTTTTAGCACTTCCAAATGCTGAAAAAATATTTAATGACTTTGCATATTTGGCAAAACCAGCATTTACATCAATAGCATTATATATTATATTAATGACATTTTACAAAGTTTTTTTCTGGTTATATAAAATAATTCATGACCCAATCTTCCCAAATCCATATGAAGATTCTATTTTGGACTTTGGAGGAATTGACCTTACACCAACACCGGAAAACTCTGGACCTTACAGCTTTGAAATAACTTTGTGCAATGACAGGTCAACAGGAAAACCAGTAAAAATACTAGAAAAAAGAAGATTTGAATCAACATTAATTGTTGGACCTTCTGGAACTGGTAAATCAGCCATGGTTATTGAACCTATGATTGCTAGAGATTTAGAAAAAATATATTTTTTAAGAGAAGCATCAAAAGAAATGGGATATAATGCCTTAAAAAACGGATTAGCAACATTAGACTGCCCATATAATCAAAAATACATTAATGAGAATTTTAGTCTAAATATGTTAGTTCCAGTTGAGGAAAGATTAAAAGCATATAAAGCATATATGAAAAACTTAATATACGAAACAACCCCAGATGGAAAAATCATTTACAAAAACTTTGGTATTACTACAGTCACTCCAGACCCAGCACAAATACCGGTGCTAAAACAAGTGGCAGATAATTATAATATACCAGTACATATTATTGATCCGCTAGATCCTAATTCACCTGGTTTAAATCCATTTATACTACCTAGTCCTACCCTAGCAGGTTTAATTATTTCGCTTGTAGTAGAAGGTTTGTATAATCCAGGAAGTGCAACAGCTGAATTGGTATATATGAAAGATTTGGCTTATCAGGCATTACAAAACATATGTGTATTTTTAGGTGAAATGTATCCTAGACGTCATAATGGAGATTTGCCAACATTAGAAGATTTACTTCACTGTTTAACCAATTTCGATTTAGTTGAAGAATTGTGTGAAGACTTAAAAACAGAGCCAGATTTAGTAGAAAAATACGAATTCCAAATTGCATATTTTGAACAACATTTTTACAAAAACTCACCAGGAAGAAAAGATATGCAAAGATATATACATTTTGCAACAGCACAACTTGAAGAACTATTAAGAGCAGGAAGTGTAAGAGACATTATATGTAAAAGACAAAACAATTTAGATTTTAATAAAGTTCTTGCAAATGGTGAAGTAGTATTTGCATGTACAAGATTAGCAGACATCGGTGGCACACCACACTTAGGATTTGGTCGTTTCTTCTTGAGTTTGTTTATGTGTTTTGTTGAAGGACGTCCAGGAAATGAAAAAACAAGAACACCATATTTCTTATATATAGATGAATTTGATAAATATGCAAACCCATTACTTACTGATATTTTTACAATGTTTAGAAAATTTAAAGTGGGATCAATATTTGCAGTGCCAAGCTTAGCAAGTCTTGGAGGAGATCATGGGGCTTTATTTGAAGCACTTTCAACAAATTGTCCAACAAAGCTTACATTTGGTAATTGTTTGCCAAATGAATATGCATGGTGGGAAAAAGAGTTCTGTCAAAGAAGAGAATGGTCAATACATCCTTCATATAATATGAAAGATGGAGCTTATTCAGATTCTTTAGGTGGAGTAACATGGGAATGGAAAGATACAATGAAAGTTGCCAAAATTCAAGGTTTAAAATTCAAAAACTGTATATATAAAGTAAAAGATAAAAAAGGCAAAAACCTTGTAAATTACGGTACAGTCGATTTCTTAGAATCAAAATATAAAGAATACCATAAATCTAAAGAATATAAGTTTGATAAATTTAATTCTGGAATTGTACCAGAAGATGTAAAGAAAAGTAGAACAAACAAATTTAATCCAAAGAATATAACATTTGATACTGCATCTGATGATGAGGAAATTGATCCAGTTCAAACAGACACAACAGATTCATCATACTTCTTTGATAACGAAGATGCAATAAGTCTTAACCTAAAAAAATAACAATAAAAAATAAATCTCCTTATTATAGGAGATTTATTTAAAAAAAGCTTGAAATTAGCGAGAAAATATAGTAAAATATTATAGGTAAAATACCTTTTACTTAACTTAATAGAGATATCCGGCTTTAAGTTCAGTTTTAGGCAAATAATAGAAAAAAGGAGGAAACAATATGACAAAGGAAACAAAACAAGAAATTATCAAAAAATTTGGAAGAGATGAAAACGACACAGGTTCATCAGAAGTACAAATTGCACTTTTAACACAAAGAATAAATGAATTAACAGAACATTTAAAAGTACACCAAAAAGATAATCATTCAAGACGTGGACTTTTACAAATGGTTGGTAAAAGAAGAAATTTACTTAACTATTTATCAAAAAATGACTTACCAAAATACAGAGAAGTTGTTGAAAAATTAAATTTAAGAAAATAATTGCAAAAAGGCGGATTTTATCCGCCTTATTGTGCAGTTTTAACTTAAATTGTAGATTAGTTAATAAATAAATTGTATGAAGCGTAGCTTGTAAGATGCATTTTTAGAAGCTCATATACATCAAGATAACATGGACTCAAAATATAAAAATACATCTTAGAGGTTACATTCATAAAAAATATTTATTAGCTAGTACTACTTATTTTAAAAGAAAAATGAGGAGGAAAAATTATGTTTAAAACATATTCAATGGAATTAGCAGGAAGAACACTTACAGTAGAAACAGGAAAATTAGCAGGACTAGCAAATGGAAATGTCCTAGTAAGATATGGGGACACAGTTGTTATGGTAAATGTAGTAGCATCAAAAGAACCAAGAGAGGGAATAGACTTTTTCCCACTATCAGTAGATTATGAAGAAAAAATGTATGCAGCAGGAAAAATCCCAGGAGGATTTACAAGAAGAGAAGGAAAAGCAGCAGATAAAGCAATATTAGTATCAAGAGCAATAGATAGACCAATAAGACCATTATTCCCAAAAGATTTTAGAAATGATGTTGTTGTTACAGCAACAGTATTATCAGTAGAAATAGACAATTCACCAGAAGTATGTGCAATGATAGGTACATCAGCAGCTCTTTCAATATCAGATATACCATTTGGAGGACCAACAGCAGCAGTTAAAGTAGGATATGTTGATGGGGAATTTGTAATAAACCCAAATTTAGAGCAAAGAAAAAAATCAGAGTTAGATTTACTAGTTGCAGGAACAATGGATAAAATTGCTATGATAGAAGCAGGAGCAAAAGAATTACCAGATGATAAAATGCTAGAAGCAATAAAAGCAGGACATGTAGAAATAAAAAAAGTATGTGAATTTATTTCAAAAATAAAAGCAGAAATAGGAAAAGAAAAATTTGAATATAAATCTTTTGAAGTAGACCATGATATATATGAAGAAATAGAAACAAATTTCTATGATAGAATGTATAAAGATGTACAAGCTCAAGAAAAAGAAGAACGTGATAGAAACATGGAAAAACTATCAGAAGATGTTACAGCATATTTTGTAGAAAAATATGGAGAAGAAAGAGCAGAAGAAATAAAAACAGATATAGCAGATAGTTTATATAAATTAGAGAAAAAATCAGTAAGAGCAATGATTTTGAATGAACATAAAAGACCAGATGGAAGACAAATAGATGAAATAAGACCACTTTCATGTGAAGTAGGAATATTACCAAGAACTCATGGAAGCGCAGTATTTACAAGAGGTCAAACACAAGTAATGTCAATTGCAACATTAGGAATGACATCAGATGAACAAATCCTAGACGGATTAGATGAAGAAGAAACAAAAAGATATATTCATCAATACAATTTCCCAGGATATAGTGTTGGGGAAGCAAAACCAGTAAGAGGACCAGGAAGAAGAGAAATAGGACATGGAGCATTAGCAGAAAGAGCATTAGTACCAGTAATACCAAGTGCAGAAGAATTCCCATATACAATAAGAGTCGTATCAGAAGTATTAAGTTCAAATGGTTCTACATCACAAGCAAGTATATGTGGTAGTACTTTAGCATTAATGGATGCAGGTGTACCTATCAAAAATCCAGTAGCAGGAATTTCAACAGGTTTAGTAACAGATAGCGAAAATCCAGATAATTATATAATGCTTACAGATATACAAGGATTAGAAGATTTCTTTGGAGATATGGACTTTAAAGTTGGTGGAACAAAAAATGGAATAACAGCAATTCAAGTAGATATAAAAGTTGATGGTTTATCATATCAAATAATAGAAGAAGCATTTGCAAGAACAAAAAAAGCAAGACAATACATCTTAGATGAAATAATGTTAAAACAAATTGAGAAACCAAGAGAAGAAGTATCAAAATATGCACCAAAAATATTGACAATGCATATAAAAACAGATAAAATAAAAGACGTAATAGGAACAGGTGGAAAAGTAATTAACAAAATAATAGAGGAAACAGGTGTAAAAATAGACATCTCAGAAGATGGGAATGTTGTTGTATATTCTATAGACAAAGCACAAGCTGAAAAAGCAATGGACATAATTGAAAAAATCGTAAGAGAAATTGAAGTTGGAGAATACTATGACGGTATAGTTACAAAGATAATGCCATTTGGAGCATTTATAGATCTTGGAGGAGGAAAAGAAGGATTACTTCATATTTCTAAAATATCTAAAGAAAGAGTCGAAAAAGTTGAAGATGTTTTATCTGTTGGAGATAGAATAATTGTAAAAGTATTAGACATCGACAACCAAGGAAAAATTAGTTTAAAGAAAATTGGAGAACAAGACAGCTAAAATAATGTATTATTGAGAAAAATAAAATAGTGTAGGAGGAAATATTATGAATATCACAATTTTAGGTAAAGATTTAAAAGCTACAGAGGCAATAAAAGATTATGTAGAAAAAAAAGTAGAAAGATTAGAAAAATATTTTGGAGACAATTTTGATATAGCACTTACAATAAGAACAGAAAGAAACGAACAAATTGCAGAAATGTCATTAAAAGCAAGTGGTGAATCTCTTAGAGCAGTAACAGCTCATAACGATTTATATGCTTCAATAGACAAAGATATAGACATACTTGAAGGTCAAGTTAGAAAAATGAAAACAAAAAGAGAAAGAAGCAATAAAGATGATACAATAAAAAATTTAACTGTAGATGTTCCAACAGTAGAGATAGAAAATGAAATAATAAAAACAATATATTATGATTTAAAACCAATTACTCCAGAAGATGCAATTTTAAAATTACAAGAAAAACAAGGAGATAGATTTATTACTTTCATCAATTCTGAAACAAATAAAGTAAATGTACTATTCAAATTAAAAGATAACAAAAATTATGGAATAGTAGAACCTGATGTATAATATAAAGTAAAAAAATGAATAGTGAATAATTAATAATCAATAAAGTTATTTACTATTCATTTTGTTATATTACTAGTAGAAGGGAGAAAAATTAATATGAATTGGAATGATAATGTTATACAAAAATTAGAATGGAATGGAGAAATCAGCAATTTAGAAGAAAAACAAAAAATAGCTGAAAAGATAGCAAGTATTGCGAAAAATGGAGATGTAATAGGTGTAGGTTCTGGTTCGACATCTTTTTTAGCAATACAAGCAATTGCTAAAAGAGTAAAAGAAGAAAACATGAAAATAAAGGCAATACCAACTTCTAAAGAAATAGCAATGGTATGCAATTATCTTAATATACCAACAACTACACTTATAGAAGCAAAGCCAGACTGGTGTTTTGATGGAGCAGATGAAGTAACACCAGAAAAATGGTTACTTAAAGGCAGAGGAGCTGCCATGTTTAGAGAAAAACTAGTAATATCTAATGCAAATAAGGTATATATACTAGTAGACAGCAGTAAATTTGTAAACAAACCTTGCGAGAAATTTCCAATACCAATAGAAGTATTTCCAGACAGTTTATATTCAGTAAAAGAAAAACTTTTAGAATTAGGAGCAACACAGGCAGAACTTAGATTGGCAAAAAAGAAAGATGGACCAGTTATAACGGAAAATGGAAATTTAATAATAGATGCAAAATTCGAAAACATAGATGAAAACTTTGAAAAAACATTAAAAAGTATAGTAGGAGTAATCGAAACAGGTTTATTCATAGGATATAATGTTGAAATAATAAGTTAAGTAAATATAGGACGGAGGTTTTGACAACATGCCAAACCTTCCGCCCATTGACCTAATTGCTAAAGTTTTTAAATCAAATTTTCAAAATCTGCTGGTATCTGGCAGTTAAATTCCAATTTTTGTTTAGTAATAGGATGTATAAATGTAATTTTATAAGCATGTAAAGCTTGCCTTGAAATTAAAGGAGAAGACGTGCCATATAAAGTATCTCCCAATAATGGATGATTAATATATGCCATATGTACTCTAATTTGATGAGTTCGTCCTGTTTCTAGAGTACATTTCACAACAGAGTAATTATCAACAGTCTTAACAACTTCATAATGAGTTATAGCAGTATCTCCGTTATTATCAATACATCTTTCAATTATGCTGTTAGGTTTTCTTGCAATTGGTGCATTAATAGTTCCAGAGGAAATATCAAAAATACCATCGCATAGTGCAAGATAGCTTTTTTCAAATTGTTTAGTTCTCATCTGTTTCACCAAACATTCTTGTATATATTCATTTTTAGCAAAAACGACCAAACCGGGAAGTATCTTTATCTAGTCTGTTTACTGGCCTAATTAATTTCTGCAAACCTATAGAATCAAAATAAAATTTCACACCATTAGATAAGCTGTCTTCAAAATGGTCCATAGAAGGATGAACAGGCATTCTGGCCGGTTTATTTATTATTAAAACAGCCTCATCTTCATATATTATATTTAAATCCATTTTAGTTGGAACAATGTTATGGCTATCTTCTACAAAATCAATTACAACAGTTACAACATCATTTAGTTTTAAAGAAGAATTTATATTAGCAACTTCACCATTTATATATAGTTTCTGATTATGTTTTAGCTTAACTAGTAATCTATCAGAAATTTCAAAATGATTTTTCAGAAGCTCTTTTAAATTATTATAATTATCACTTGCACGTATTTGATATTTTAATTTCATAACTACCTCTACAAACAAAAATATTGCAAGTATAATAGATTTTATCTTGCAATACTTTTATTATAAAATCTTAAAATTCGCAATTTTTTGGTGTTCTTGAGAAAGGTATTACATCACGAATATTTTGCATTCCTGTTAGATACATCATCATTCTCTCAAATCCTAAACCAAAACCAGCATGTCTAACACTACCATATTTTCTTAAATCTAGATACCACCAATAATCTTTTTCATTCATACCGTTTTCTTTAATTTTATTTTGCAAAATTTCTAAACTATCTTCTCTCTGACTACCACCAATTATTTCTCCAATACCAGGAGCTAAAAGGTCAGCTGCAGCAACAGTTTTGCCATCTGGATTAAGCTTCATATAGAAAGCCTTTATCTCAGCTGGATAATCTGTAACAAATACAGGTTTTTTAAATAATTTTTCACATAAATATCTTTCATGTTCTGTTTGTAAATCTGACCCCCAATGAACAGGGAATTCAAAATTGTCATTATTTTTTTCTAATTCTTTTATTGCCTCAGTATAAGTAATTCTAGCAAAATCAGAATTCACAACATTATGAAGCTTTTCTAACAATCCTTTATCTATAAAACTATTGAAAAAAGCCATTTCTTCTGGGCAATATTCTAGAACATAATTAATTATATATTTAATCATATCTTCTGCCAAATTCATATCATCATTTAAATCAGCAAAACAGATTTCAGGTTCAATCATCCAAAATTCTGAAGCATGTTTTACTGTATTAGAATTTTCTGATCTGAAAGTAGGACCAAAAGTATATACATTTTTAAAAGCAAATGCATATGTTTCAACATTTAATTGACCACTTACAGTAAGATGTGCAGGCTTTCCAAAGAAATCTTTAGAATAATCTATACTACCATCATCAAGTTTTGGTAGGTTATTAAAATCCAAAGTTGAAACATTGAACATTTCACCAGCACCTTCACAGTCGCTTGATGTAATTATAGGTGTATGAACATATACAAAATCTCTTTCCTGAAAAAATTTATGAATGGCATAAGACAATACTGAACGAACTCTAAAAACAGCATTAAAAGTATTTGTCCTAGGTCTTAAATGTGCAATTGTTCTTAAATATTCAAAAGAATGTCTTTTCTTTTGAAGAGGATAATCCAAATCTGCCAAAAATTCAATTTCAATAGATTTAGCCTTAATCTCAAAAGGTTGTTTAGCAGAAGGGGTTTCAACAACTGTACCTGTAACTTTAATAGAAGAACTTAGTGGTAATTTACAAATGCTTCCAAAATTATTTAAAGAATCTTCAAAAACAACTTGTACATTCTTAAAAAAACTGCCATCATTTATTTCTAAAAAACCAAAAGTTTTAGAATCTCTAACAGTTTTAACCCAACCTTCAATAACCACCTCTTTGTTAGCAAATTTACTTGTATTCGAATATAACTCTTTAATATCCATAAAAACCTCCTAAAATACAGTAAATACTATATCACAAAAAGAAGAAAAAAACAATCCTAAAAAAACTTAAAAAAAATCATAAAAAAATGCAACCTTTTTGCAATTTATATGGTATTATATGTAAAGGTGATAAAAAATGGTATATACTAATAAAAATGATTATCTTGAGCAAATGATAGAAAAATATTCGAATATGATTTATAGGTTAGCAATGGCAAGAACAGGAAGTATTGAACAGAGTGAAGATGTATATCAAGAAGTTTTCCTGAGATTAGCTAAAAAGTTGCCAAACTTCAAAAGTGAAGAACATGAGAAAGCATGGCTTATTAGAGTAACAATTAATTGCAGCAAAAACATGTTAAATTCAAGCTTTTTAAAGCGAAGGGCAGAATTAGATGAAAACTTAAGTTTCGAAACTCCAGAAAGACATGAGATTTATTATGCTGTTCAAAAATTACCCATAAAATATAGAACAGTAATACATTTATATTATTATGAAGATTACAGTATAAAAGAAATTAGTAAAATATTACACACAAATGAAAATACAATAAAATCTAGATTAGCTCGTGCAAGAGAAGCATTAAAAACAAGTGTAGAAGGAGGTATGGCATATGAATAAAAAAGATTATGTTGATGCAATGAATGAAATACATCCAAGAGAGAGCTTAAAGAAAGAAACATTTAATAAAATAACACAATCTAAAAAAAGAAAATATAACAAGTTATATCCACTAATGAGTGCAGCAATAATGGTAGCTATAATTATAGGTATAGGAGTTCCATTACACAATTCACATCCACTTAATGAAAATAAAATTGAAGCAGGGAAAACAATTGAAACTGTAACAGCAGAAGGATTACCAAAAGTAGAAAATTTTGAAAACTTATATGCAATGCTTACTAAAATAGACAATTCAGGTGGGCTTCTTTATGGAAATTCAGTAGAGTCTATGATTACAAATGATGCTACAAATAGCACAGACTCTTCTAAACAAGAAGCATCAGAAGAATATTCTGATACAAATACTCAAGTTGAAGGAGTAGACGAAGCAGATATTGTAAAAACAGATGGAAACTACATTTATTATCTAACAAAGAACAATTTAAAAATCGTAGATGCACAAAAAATGAGTGTAATGGCAACAGTTGAATTTGATGAAACAGATTTTTATTCAAGTGAACTATATGTAAAAGGTGATAAGGTAATTGTAATAGGCAATAGATATGAAAATGGAAGAAAAGAATATTCAATAGATTCAATGTATACAGATATTATGTATGCTCCAGGTACATCTTATACTGTAATTAAAGTATTTGACATATCAAACAGAGCAAAACCACAATTAGCAAGAACAGTAGAAATCGAAGGTTATTATTTATCTTCAAGAATGATTGATAATGATATATACTTAATGGCAAATAAAAGTATTTATGCATATGAATTAAAAAACAAGGATATAGACGAGTTAGATGAAAAAGACTATAAACCTAAATATAAAGATACAGCAATAAGTGATGAAATAAAATATGTAGAATTCCAAGATATGTGCTATATTCCAAATATTGAAACAGCAAATTATTTAAACATAGTTTCATTTGATGTAACAAACAATGAAAAGGCAAATGTAGATACTTACTTAGGAGCAGGTAGTGAAATATATGCATCAGATAAAAACTTATATATAACAAGAGTAATTTATAACTATGAAGAAGAGAATAACTACAGAGAATATGAAACAAGTACAGAAATATATAAATTCAATTTAGTAGAAGGCAAATGCAATTTTGATAAAGCAGGGGAAGTTCCAGGTGGAGTGTTAAACCAATTTTCAATGGATGAAAACGGAGAATACTTTAGAATTGCTACAACAAGCAATAAAGATTGGGACAGTGAAAATAATACAAATAACTTGTATGTATTAAATGCAAAATTAGAAATAATAGGAAAAGTAGAAGGATTGGCTAAAGGAGAAAGAATATATTCAGTAAGATTTATGGGAGATAGAGCATATATGGTAACATTTGTAGAAACAGACCCATTATTTGTAATAGACCTTTCAAATCCGACAAATCCAACGGTTTTAGGAGAGTTAAAAATACCAGGTTATAGCAAATATCTTCATCCATATGATGAAACACATATAATAGGATTTGGAGAAAGAACAAAAGTAGTTAATTATGGTTATGGAGACCAAGTAATAACAGATGGAATGAAAATGGCATTGTTTGATGTAACAGACCCAAATAACCCAAAAGAACTATATAGTGTAGACATAGGAGAAAGGGGAACATATTCAGAACTTTTATATAATCATAAAGCATTGTTATTCTCTAAAGAAAAAAATATAATTGCATTTCCAATTAGTGTAACAGAAGATGATTATGAAGTAACATTCCAAGGAGCAATTGTATATGGACTAAATTTGGAAGAAGGATTTACTTTAAAAGGTGAAATATCACATATAGAAGAAGGGTACGATTTATATAAATCAGGTAATAGAGTAAATAGAATAATATATATAAATGATAAATTATATACATTATCAAATGACCTAATTAAAGTAACAGATATGAATACAATGGAAGAATTAGACCATATTGACCTATAAACCAACATAATAAAAGGAAAAACGAGCAGAAATTTCCACAAAATTTTTGCTCGTTTTGATTGACTTATAATTTTTGATATTATATACTATACAGGAGGACGGAAATCAGAAATCGGACATCAGACCACTGACATCCGTAAAATAGGAGATGAACTAATGAGAATAAAGAAAATTACATATATGTTTTTTATCATAATATTTTTAACAATTTGTATCCTTAATGGTATTGCGACAAATAATCAAGTGTATGCAGTAAGAAGTGTAGCAAATGACCTTTCTAATTTAGTAAATTATCCAAGTACATATACATTAGTTAGAGAATTACAAGTGGCACATCCAAAATGGAATTTCACGATATTATATACAGGACTGGACTGGAATACTGTAATTTATAATGAAACATTGGCAGCACATGGTAGATCATTACTTCAAACATCAATAATGTCTGGTAATGAGAATGATTGGGTATGTTCTGTATGTGGATGGACACCATATGATAATGGTTCATGGTATTGTGCTTCAGAAAAAGCGGTAAAATACTATATGGATCCACGAAATTGGCTAAATGAAAATTATATATTTACTATGGAATCATTAAGATATGATGCAACAATACAAAACATAGAGGGTGTAAAAGAAATACTATCTGGAACATTTATGGATACAGATAAAATAACATATGTAGATACAAACGGAAATACAAGAACTATTAATAAATCTTATGCACAAATATTTATGGAAGCAGGAGAAACATACAATGTAAGTCCATATGCATTAGCAAGTAGAGTAAGGCAAGAACAAGGAACATCTGGTAAAAGTGCTTTAATTAGTGGTACATATACATCAGCAGATGGAGAGTCTTTTGTAGGATATTATAATTATTTTAACATAGGAGCGGGAGGAAATGAAGAAGCAGAAATAATAAAAAATGGATTGACCTATGCCAAAGATTCAAGACGTAATTGGACATCCCCAGAACTTGCAATATATGGTGGAGCAAAATTTTATGCAAGTTATGTTAATGACTATCAAGATTCAGGATACTTACAAAAATATCAAGTAGATCCTTCAGGAGATAATTTATATATATATCAATATATGCAAAATATATCTGCACCATATTCAGAAGGAATATCAGTACGTAATGCATATATATCAATGGGATTATTAGAAAGCAATTTCAATTTTATAATTCCAGTATATGAAAATATGCCAGAATTGGCATCTCCAATACCAGGAGTAGAAGCTACTACACCAACAGTAACAGATGGAAATGTTATTGTAACAACAAAAAATTTCCCATTAACAATAAGGTCAGGACCCGGTACAAGCTACTCTCCAGCAGGTTATGCACCAATAGGATCAGTTTTGACAAGAATTGAAAAAGCTCAATCAGCAGATTCAAGTGGTATTTATTGGGACAAAGTTATATATAGTACGGAAACACAAACAATAACAGGTTATGCAACAAGAGAATATTTAGTATCCATGGAAACTTCTGTAAATGAAGCAATGGTAACAACAGAAATGTGTAATTTAAGAACAGCACAAGGAACCACAGGAAGTAAAGTAATACAAGTATTAAAACAAGGTACAGAAGTAACTGCAATATCAAAATCAAATTCTGAAACAGATGGACATATGTGGTATAGAGTAAAATTGGCAGATGGAACACAAGGATATGTATCAGAAGCATTTTTAAAAGAAAGTAATACTACAAAATATGAAATAGATGGAGAATATATAAAAATAGTACCAGGAGCCAAAATATCAGATATACCAGGAGCTACATTAACTGGCTCAAAAATGGCAACCGGAGAAAAAGTTGCAATAGATGAAACAACATATACATTGATAATGTTAGGTGATGTAAATGGGGATGGCGAAGCGGATGCGAGAGATTCAGCTAGAATTTTAAGATATAGTGTAGGACAATTTGATATGACAGATATACAACAAAAAGCAGCAGATGTAAATAAAGATTCTGAAATCGACGCAAGAGATTCAGCTAGAATTTTAAGAGCAAGTGTAAATTTATTTACAATAACTTTATAATATAAGGAGAAGAAAGTATGATAAAAAGAAATTATATAAAAATAATATTAATAGCATTACTTGTACTATTCTTGAATGTTACAATATCAGAAGCTTCAATATCAGCTTCATCAAAAACAGTTAATTCAGGAGAACAAGTTCAAATTTCTATAACTTCAAATATAGAAATCATTTCATATAAAGTAACAGTAACAAGTAATGGAGGATTAACTTTTGTAACAAGCGCAGGAGGAGCTGGAGCAGGAACAACTACAATAACAAATGCAAGTACAACCGGAATGACTTCATTAGGAACATTCACATTTCAAGCACCAACAGTAACTACTGATACAACATATAAAGTTTCTTTTAATGCAACAGCAATGGATGATATAAATATGGAAGAAATACCAGATTCAAGTGCAACTGCTACAATAACTGTAAAAGCACCAGCACAACAAACTCCATCAACAGGAAATAATACTAGTAGCGGAAATACCAACACTGGAAGTTCTAGCAACGGAAACAGTAGTACAACAAGACCAAGTACTAATACTAATACAAGTACAGCAACAGAAACAAAATCAGATAATTCAAGCTTAAGTGTTTTACAAATTGCAGAAGGAGCAATAACTCCAGAATTTAATAGCGGAACATTAGAATATCAAATAAATGTACCAAATGAAACAACTAAATTAACAATAACAGCAACTCCAGCAGACTCAAAGGCAATAGTAAAAATTGCAGGAAATGAAGAATTAGTTGTAGGAGAAAATGCAATTGAAGTAATAGTAACAGCAGAAAATGGTTCAACAACAGTATATAAAATAAATGCAGTAAGAGCAGAAGCAGTATTGAATTTACAAGCATTAAATGTTTTCTATATAAATGAAAATGGAGAAAAAATCCCATTAACATTAAGTCCAATATTTGAACCAACTATTTATGAATATACATTAGAAAATATAACACATCAAATAGAAAACTTAATAATAGAAGGTACTGCAACAAAGGAAAATGCAGAAATACAAATAACAGGAAATGAAGGATTAAAAGAAGGAGAAAATACAGTACAGATAAAAGTAATTGTAAAAGATGAATCTGGTTTAGAAGAAGTAAAAACGTACACAATAAAATTAAACAAAGAAGCGGCACCAGTAGAAACACCAGTATCATTATGGGACAGAATAAAAAACTGGTTTGGAATGGCAGGCACATGGATTCAAACTAATATTGACAAAATATTATTATGCTCATTAATAGCATCAACAACAGCACTTGTTGGTTTAACAATATATTTCATATATGATTATAAACACTATAAAAAAATATTAAACCAACTAGCTTTAATGAACAAAACAAACTTAATGGAAAAGGCAAATGTGGCATTGGCAACAGAAAACATGAAACCAGAAGAAACAGAACAATATGAAGAAGGCAAAAATAATGAAATAGAAGAAACAAATAATATAAAACAAATTACAGAAACAGAAGTAGAAGAGAAACAAAAGAATAAAACAGCTAGAGGAAAAAGATTTAGAGAATAACAGAGTTAAAGAGATTATCAGTATATGATAATCTCTTTAGAAACGGATGTAAAAATGATTATAATATTAATTGAACTTTTAATTGCAATATTATTTACAGTACTAGTTATAATAACATTTCATAAAAGAGATATCAAAATGAATATTTTATTTTTCTCTGTGATATTATGTGTTTCAGTTATAACTATTTTTCTCACTATATTTTTTGAAATGCCTAGAATGTCAATGAATGATGTTTTAGAAGTTGAATTTGGAAATGGAAAAATAGTTGTAATTCCTAAAACTAGATATTTCTTTAAAGATATAACTGATATGGTAAAGTGTACAGGAAAAATTAATTATAATAAATTGGGAGAATATGAAATTGAATATGATGTACCAATTTTATTTAATAGGGTATATAAAAAAACACAAATAATAAAAATCGTAGATAGAACTGCCCCAGAAATAATATTAAACGGAGAAGAAGAACTAAAATTAAACTCAATAGCAGAATATACTGAAACAGGAGCAACAGCAAGGGACAATTATGATGGTAATATTAGCAAATTAATTAAAATAGAAGAAGAACAAATAAGCCCAAAAGAAATAGACATAAAATATACAGTTACAGACAGTTCTGGAAATATAACAACAAAAATCAGAAAAATATATTTAATAGATAATGTATCACCAGAGATTACTTTAATTGGTAAATCTAAAATAGTTTTGGAACTTGGAGAAGAATATATAGAAGAAGGAGTATCTGCAATAGATGATAAAGACGGAGATATAACAGATAGAGCACAAGTAGAAGGAATAGTAGACACTTCAACAGTTGGTAATTATCTTTTAAAATATAAAGTGGCAGATACAACTGGAAACGAAGCAGTAACACAAAGAATTGTTGTAGTAATAAGCAAAAAGGCAGAAGAGGAAGAATGTGAGGAATCAAAAAAAGGTGTAATATATTTAACTTTTGATGATGGACCTAATGCAAATACAACTCCAAAGATTTTGGATATTTTACAAGAAAGAGGAATTAAAGCAACATTTTTTATTCTGAATTATGATGAAAATGAAGCACAATATGTAAAACGTGAATTTGATGAAGGACATACTGTTGCAATTCATGGATATTCACATGAATATAAAATAATATATCAATCAAAAGATGCATACATGGAAAATATAACAAAATTACAAGAAAAAATAAAAGAAACAACAGGACAAGAAACAACTATAATAAGATTTCCAGGAGGAAGTTCAAATACAATTAGTTCATTTAATCCAGGTATTATGACATTATTAACAAATGAAGTGCTTGTAAATGGCTATAGATACTTTGATTGGAATGTAGATTCAGATGATGCAGGAAGTGCAAGAAATTCAAAAGATGTTTACAAAAATGTAATAAAAGGACTAAGTAAAGAAAGAGCAAATGTTGTATTAATGCATGACTTTAGTGGAAACAATAAAACAGTAGAAGCATTACCATACATAATTGAATACGGACTTGAAAATGGATACACCTTTGAAAGAATAACAGAAACAACACCAATGGTAACACATAGGGTATTTAATTAAAAAATTTACAATTCACTAAAATATATTTTCAAAAATTTGTTTCGTTTGCTTGTATTTTATAAAAGAATATTATATAAGGAAGACAATATTACAATTATAATCAATTGCATTATTGTCTTTTTATGTATTTACAAATTTATAATTTTTTCTATTATTTCCATATCTTCAATTTTATTAATTCCAAAACATTTTCTGCCTAAATCTTTTATTGAAGCTCCTAGATGAAACATCTCTTTGTTATCTATAACAATAAATCTATCATGAAATTTATTTGTTTTAGAAACTTTTAACATAGGATATTCTTTATTGAATTTTTTTATATCTAAATTTTCAATATTACTTTTATCAGATGTTAAAATAACTACTTCTACATTGTTTTTCTTTTTAGATAACATTTTTAAAACACTATCATCAATATAATTATCTATGATTAAAATCTTGCTATTTGCTTTTTTTATGATATCTACAATTAGACTATAAGCATCATATATTTGTCCTTCAAAAAATATTCTTTGTTTAATATTTTCTTCTAATTGGAGTTGATTAAATACTTGATCGAATTTTTTATCATAATCTAATAATTTATATTCTATATTTGTTAATCTTTCGAATACTTGACCATTTAGCATTAAAAATTTTCTCATTTCAATAAATGCTTTCATTATATTCACACTAACACTTACTGCAATATCACTTTTTAATAAAGCTGATAACATTGCTATACCTTGTTCAGTAAAGACATAAGGTAAATATTTTCTATGTTGTCCTCTTCCATTTTCGTTTAAGGTGACAAATTGGCACCTTAAAGATTCAAACTCATTCTCATTCAATTGAAAACAAAATTCTTCTGGAAAGCGTTCTAGATTTCTTTTTACTACACGATTTACATATTTTGTCTCACAATGGTATATATTTGCTACATCACTATCTAGCATAACTTGTTTACCTCTTATTGTATATATTAAACTTTTTATATCTTCAATATCCAATTCATTTTGAATTACTAATTTATTGTCTGAGGCAACAAGGTTCTGGGGAAACGATTGTAAACTTTGATTGCTATGTCGGGTCAGGTTCTTATTTTCTTCCATAGCTTCACATCCTTATATTAAATTAGCAACATTATAAAACATTTGTTTGCAACTGTCAAGTGATTTATCTAAATTTATATATCTTTTCTATTAAATCTTAAAATATTTTACTTTTGATGAGAGAATCTTAAGCCCTATATAAAATAGCAACTTACGAACTTCAATTAGTCCGTAAGTTGTTTTCAATTGGAGCAAACGCCGTAGTTATTTACAACTTTTTCTCTCTTAACGATTGATACAAATATCAATTAATTTATTAAAGTATACCATATTTATAGAAAAACACGATAAAAAAGAAACCTCACTAGATAAAGTGAGGAAAAGAATTAATCTTTTTATGATTATTACCTAAGGTCTAATATAAATGATAATGTGTCTCCGCCACTACCGTCATCAGTTATCTCTCCTTCAATATCGAATTTGAAAGCGATTTTGACAGCTTTTGAAACAACTGAATAGTCATAAGGAGAATTTTTTCTTTTATCCCAGTTATTAATATTAGATGTATAATTCCAACATCCTATATTGCTGTGGAAATCAATTCTGAGTATAGAAGAAGTAGGTTGGACATCAGCAATCTCTCTGAATTTCGGAATTACAAATTCCTCAATCATTTTTATTGCTTCAAGCTCTAACCTCCGTTCTTCTTCAGCTTGTTTGTTTGTGACCTTATGTAATTTTTCTTTGAGTTCCGTTCTAATAGACATAACTCAACCTCCCTAAATCTTTTATTGTTGTTTTGCTCTATATATGTTAAACCAAAAAGCTAGAGGGAATCCCTCTCACTATTTAGTGGAAAAAGGGGAAAATATAGGAAATTCCTATAATACTTTAAATTATATATCATTTTACATAAAATTTCAAGCAATATTCAATCATAAATTACCTAAATGTACTCGCTGACATATACATCTATATGTAGATATACTGGAACCACTATCATTTTACTTCTTTAAACTTTTTTTATTTTTTTTTCTAATTATTTTAAACTCTTTTTAGGTGTAGGAAGATCTTCTGGCATAGTTCCATCCAGCTTCTTTAATTGCTTTTCTAACTATTTTTCCAATTTTATTATGAGTATCACAAGCTCTCTTTTCAGTATCAACTTTATCTCTTTTTAATCTTTGTTCTGTTTGAGAAATTCTAAATAAATTTGCTATAAGTTCATCACTTCCCATATTATCCCAAATATCTTCTCTATATCTTAATCCTTTTCTTTTAGCAATATCATCAGCAGTTTTCCCATTATACAAACCTTTATAACCAGCATTATGAAATTTGTCAAAATTTTTAACACCTGCATTTTTAGCAGTTTGATTAAGTGAGTAATTTCCTTTTCTTGTTAAATCTCTTTGATAAAATCTTTTCTCATCTTCTGTTAGCATACTATATTCTTTTTCACTAATTTCTTGTTTTCTTGTTTGAACTGCAAAATATGTTTGTGCAAGAGCTACAATTTTTAATCTTGGATTTGCATTTTGAGCTATAAGATAGCAAGCATATCGTGTTAATTTATAATCCTTTTGTTCTCTTTTCGCACCAGAACCTATTTCTACCATTTTGTTGTCAACAACGAAATGGTCAATATCAGTTATTTCAGAGTTTTGACAAGCTATCCTTGCTTTTTTAATTACTGCATCAAAATATCTCCAATCCTTATAACTTAAAACTTTCATCAACTCTCTAGCATACCAAAATTCAATTCCATTTTCATCAATATGTTTTATATTTTCAAATGATTTATTGTTCTTATCTATTTCTTTCAATAATATCATCTCCATTCATAATATTTTACTTATTTCAAATATACTATAAAACAAATGTTTGTAAAAGTCAATTAATTTTTCTGTTTTTTAAATTTTTATATAAATAGTATTTTTACAAGACTTTGACTCTGTCATAAGTCCTAACCCCCTATGAGTTTTGACATATTATCAAAACTCGGGGATCTGCGAGGCAATAAAATTTATTGGATTCTTGCAACAAAAAAATACCATCCTTTTCAGGATGATATTTGTATCTATCTGTTCTATTAGTTCGAACAGAAACGTCATTGGAGCTACTGGGCGGAATTGAACCGCCGACCTACTGGTTACGAATCAGTTGCTCTACCAACTGAGCTACAGTAGCATAAAAATATTATAAACAAATTAATAGAAAATATCAAGAGAATTTGCATATTTTATGTAGAAGAGGGATATAATAACAATTAAGAGGTTTATAATATGAGTGAGAATGATATTGAATTAATAAAAAGCATGATAATTACAAAAAGAGAATTAGATAATGCAAACCAAAATTTTGAACATGCATCAGGCGACCTAATAGACTATTATGCTTATCAAATGAAAGCTGATAAAGCAAAATTAGATTATTTAATAAAAGAAATAAAACAAAAAGAAATTTCTTTAAGCATAATAGAAGATTTAAAACTTAGAATTGTATAAAAGTAATATTTGTCCAAAGCAACACATACTTATAGATTAAGGAGGGAGATTGTTTTGGACATATATAATGCCTTAATCATTGGAATATCAATAGTTGCTGTAATAATAATAACAAAAATACTTAATATTCCATTAAGAAAAATAGTAAAATTAGTAATAAACTCACTACTAGGTGGAGTATTAATTTTTTGTATAAATCAGGCAACACCATATATTGGAATACATATAGGTTTAAACGTCTGTACATCAGTATTTGTAGGCATATTTGGAATTCCAGGGGTAATACTTTTAATACTATTAAATTTCTGATAATTTTAAAAAACAAAATAGTAAAAAATTTTTTAAGAAAAATGTAAAAAAATGTTTACTTTTGTAATGATTTAATATACAATACTAGTAAGAAAATTTGTCTTGAGACACAAAGGAAAAATGTATGGAGGTATTTAAATGAAAATATTAATGTTAACATGGGAATATCCACCAAGAATAGTTGGTGGAATCGCTAGAGTTGTGCATGATTTGTCACATCGATTAATAAAAGATGGACATGAAGTTACAGTAGTTACATATAGAGAAGGGGACTTATCATACTATGAAGATGATAAAGGAGTAGAAGTACACAGAGTAGATAACTACATGATTAATCCAAATAACTTTATAGATTGGATTTTCCAATTGAATTTTAATATGATAACTAAAGTAAATGAATTAATTGAAAAACATGGAAAATTTGATGTAATACATGCACATGATTGGTTAGTAGCAAATTGTGCAAAAACAATAAAAAATTCTTTTGGAATACCTCTAGTAAGTACAATCCATGCAACAGAAGCAGGTAGAAACAGTGGAATTCATGATGAAAATCAAAGATATGTTAACGATACAGAATGGCTATTAACTTATGAATCTTCAGAAGTAATTGTAAATAGTAAATTCATGAAAAGTGATTTACAAAGACTATTTGGATTACCATATGAGAAAATTAATGTTATACCAAATGGTATTAATATAACTTCATATAATGGAGTTGTAAGAGATTATGAGTTTAGAAGACAATATGCAGCAGACAATGAAAAAATAATCTTATTTATGGGAAGACTAGTATATGAAAAAGGAGTTCAACATTTAATTTCTGCAATGCCTAAAATACTAGATAGATATCATGATTCAAAACTAATTGTAGCCGGAAAAGGTGGAATGTTAGACGAATTAAGACGTCAAGTAGATGCTATGGGATTAGGACAAAAGGTATATTTTACAGGATATTTGAATGCAAAACAAGTATCTAAAATGTATAAATGCGCTGATGTTTCAGTATTCCCAAGTACATACGAACCATTTGGAATTGTAGCACTAGAGGCAATGCTTGCAGGAGTACCAACAGTAGTTTCAGATGTTGGAGGATTAGCTGAAATAATAGAACACGGAGTAGACGGAATGAAGAGTTATGCAGGAAATCCAAATTCTCTAGCAGATGTTATTTCAGAATTATTATTAAATCCAGAATTATGTGACAAGATAACACGTCAAGCAAAAATAAAAGTAAAAGAACAATACAACTGGGGCAAAATTGCACAAGATACATATTTCACATATGAAAAAGCAATATGTCAGACAATGGCAGAACGTCAAGCAAAACAATTAATACAAGAAAGAATAAACAAGGCAAGAAAATCAAAAGAATCAGAAAACGAAATTACAAACCTATTGTCATTTAAAAAACGTCAAGCATTTGCTTAAAAAAGTAATAAAAGGAACAACTAATCAAAAGTTGTTCCTAAAAAAATATTAAGGAGGAAAATTAATAAATATGTATGTTTATGATGAAGCTAATAACTTAGCAAAAGCAATACAAGAGAGTAAAGAATATAAAGAATATAAAAAAGCAAAAGAAGAAATAAGCCAAGACTTAGAAATGAAAAAGAAAATAGACGATTTTGAAAAATTAAGATATGATGTTCAAGCATTATCATTCCAAGGAAAAGAAGATGCAGAAAAAATGCAAAAACTTCAAGAAATGTATAATATATTAAATGAAGACAAAAAAATAAAAGAGTATTTTGATGTAGAAGTACGTTTTAATATAATGTTAGCAGATGTTAATAGGATAATAAGCGAATCAGTAAAAGAGTTAATTTAGCGAATGACGGAAATCGGAAGTCCGACATCTGACCTCCGACATCGGACATCTGATGTCCGATGTCCGATTTCTGATTTCTGATGTCCGACCTCCGTAAATTATATTCCCATTTGACTACTTAAGAATCCAGCAGCTGATTGAACTACTTTAAGTTCAGTTTCTCCCATTTTAGTATTTTGTTCTTTTGAAAGTAAAATAACACTTCCAATAACATCACCATCTGAAATAATAGGATAGATAACTTGAGAGTTATAACGTCTTTCATTATTATCATTTTGAGTTATAGGCAAAGCTATTTCATTATTTTCTTTACTAGTATATATTTCTTTATTTTCCATAACTTTTTCAAGTTCAGGACTTACAGACTTTTCTAAAAAATCTTTTTTTGAACCACCAGAAACAGCGATAACGGTATCTTTGTCAGTTATACAAGCAATATGTCCAGTTGTTTTTGAAAGAGTTTCAGCATATCCGGTTGCAAATTCAGAAAGCTCTCCAATAGGAGAATATTTTTTTAATATAACTTCTCCTTCTTTATCAGTAAAAATTTCAAGAGGATCGCCCTCTTTTATATGAAGTGTACGTCTAATTTCTTTAGGAATAACAATTCTACCTAAATCATCTATTCTTCTAACTACTCCTGTTGCTTTCACTGTATTATTACCTCCTTTAATATTTTTAAATTCAAAAATAGTATTTGAAAAGAAAAATATTTTATGCATAATTCTGACAAAATTTTTGAAAAATGTTGAAAAGACTGAAAAAAATGTGTATAATTAAAAATGTTGATAAAGAAAGGAAAAGAGACAATGGAAAAGATTGATTTAAAAGACAAATATTTAAAATTTTTTGAAAGCAAAGGTCATAAAATAATTCCAAGTGCACCAATAGTTCCAGAAAATGACCCAACATGTTTGTTTAATACCGCAGGAATGCAACCATTAGTACCATATCTAAAAGGAGAGCCACACCCAGAAGGAAAAAGATTAGCAGATGTTCAGAAATGTTTTAGAACAAATGATTTAGATGAAGTAGGAGATACAACACATCATACATTTTTTGAAATGCTAGGAAATTGGTCTTTAGGAGATTATTTCAAAGAAGAAGCAATTGCATGGAGTTTTGAATTATTAACAAAGCACCTAAATATACCAGTAGAACGTTTAGCAGTAACAGTATTTAAAGGAAATGATTTAGTGCCAGCAGATACAGAATCAGCAGAACTTTGGCAAAAAGAAGGAATAAAAGAAGAAAGAATCGCATTTTTAGGAGAAGAAAATAACTGGTGGCCAAACATGGAAGCACCAGGACCTTGCGGACCAGATACAGAGATTTTCTATTGGAGAAGTAACGAAGCTGTACCAGAAAAGTTTGACCCAGAAAATGAAAATTGGGTAGAAATTTGGAATAATGTATTTATGCAATATAATCATGAACCAAATGGAACTTTTGTACCTTTAAAAAATAAGAATGTTGACACAGGATTAGGAGTAGAAAGAGTAACAGCAATATTAGAAGGCTATACAGATAACTATAAATCATCAGTATGGCAAGAGGTAATAAGAAAAATAGAAGAAATATCAGGATTACCATATAATAATGAAGAAAATGCTAGAAGTATGAGAATAATAGCAGACCATATGAGAGCAGTAGTAATGATTAGTGGAGATGAAGCAGGAATAAAACCTTCAAACACTGATCAAGGCTATATTTTAAGAAGACTAATAAGAAGAATTATTAGATATGCTAAAAAACTAAATATAGACATAAACAGTACATGGGAACAAGAATTAGCTGAAATAATAATAAATAAATATTCAAAATACTATTCTGAACTTGAAAAAAACAAAACTGTTATATTACAAGTATTACAAGAAGAAAAAATAAAATTTAATAGAACACTTGAAAAAGGTTTAAGAGAATTTGAAAAAGCCATAAGTAATTTAGAAGGAAATGAAATAAATAAAGAGATAGCATTTAGACTATATGATACTTATGGTTTCCCAATAGAACTAACAGAAGAATTAGCTAAAGAAAAAGGATTAAAAGTAGACATAGAAGGATTTAAACAAAAATTTGCTGAACATCAAGAAAAATCAAGAGAAGGAGCAACACAAAAATTTAAAGGTGGGTTAGCTTCAACAGGAGAAATGGAAACAAAATATCATACAGCAACACATCTTTTAAATGCAGCACTAAAAAAAGTATTAGGAGAACATGTACATCAAAAAGGAAGTAATATAACAGCAGAGAGAATGAGATTTGATTTCTCACATAATGCAAAAATGACAGATGAAGAAAAGCAAAAAACAGAAGACTTAGTAAATGAATATATAAAAATGGCAATACCAGTAGAAAAAACAGAAATGCCAAAAGAAGAAGCATTAAAACTAGGTGCAGAAGCAATGTTTATAAATAAATATGGAGACATAGTAACAGTTTATAAAATTGGGGATGTATCAATAGAAGTATGTGGAGGACCACATGTAAGTAATACAAGTGAATTAGGACATTTTAAAATAAAAAAAGAAGAAGCATCTTCAGCAGGAGTAAGACGTATAAAAGCAATTTTAGAATAATATTAAAATAGGAGGAAAGAAATGAGTGATTGCATATTTTGTAAAATAATAAATAAAGAACTACCATCAACAGTAGTATATGAAGATGAACAAATATTAGCATTTAAAGACATAAACCCAGTTACACCAGTTCATATATTGGTAATCCCCAAAAAACATATAAGCAACTTAAATGAAGTAGAACCAGAAGATGAAGCTACTATTGGAAAAATATATACTGTAATTAAGCAAATAGCTAGAAAAGAAGGTATTGCAGAAAAAGGATATAGAATAATAGTAAATTGTGGAGAAGATGGAGGACAAGAAGTAGGACATTTACATTTTCACATATTAGGTGGAAAAAAACTAGGTACAAAAATTGTTTAATAAAAGTATTACAAAGATATTAAATGTTTCAAAACTATATAAATAGTATAATAAAACTATACAAAAATTCTCAAGTAAATGGAGAAAATTTGTATAGTTTTATTCTTTAAAAAAGACAAGTTGCTTTTAATTTCCAAATTGGTATTGACATATTTTTAGTTTCCATGTAAAATATAATAGTACAGAAAAAAATATATAAGAAATTTTATAAGAAAATATATATTGTGAAATCTGAACATTGAAAATTTAATTTAAGAAAAAGAGGTGTTTTTATGAGTGGACCAGTAATAGCCATAATTACATTTCTTATCTCAGCTGCTGTTTGTATACCAACAGGTATATTAATTAGAAAGAAAACAGCAGAATCTAAAATAAAAAGTGCAGAAAGTGAAGTCGCAAGAATTATAGCAAATGCAAAAAAAGAAGCAGAAAATGTAAGAAAAGAAGAGCTACTTAAGGCAAAGGAAGAAATTTTGCAAAACAAAAACGAATTAGATAAAGAGATAAGGGAGAGAAGAGGCGAGGTACAACAACAAGAAAAAAGGCTTTTCCAAAAAGAAGAGACTTTAGAAAGACGTTCTGAAAACTTTGAACGTAAAGAAAAAGAATTAGAAAAAAATGCACAAGAACTTGAAAGAAAAAGAAAATCATTAGACGAAGTCTATAATAAGCAAATTGAAGAATTACAACGTATTTCAGGACTTTCAAGAGATGAAGCAAAAGCAATTCTTTTAGAACAATTAAGTAAAAAACTAAACGATGAAAAGGCTGCAATAATAAAAGCGGTAGAAACAGAGACAAAAGAAACTGCTAATAAAAAGGCAAAGGAAATCATAGGTTATGCAATACAAAAATGTGCAGCAGACCACACATCTGAGACCACAGTATCTGTAGTAGCATTACCAAATGATGACATGAAAGGAAGAATAATAGGAAGAGAAGGAAGAAATATTAAAGCCTTAGAAACATTAACAGGAATAGATTTAATTATTGATGACACTCCAGAGGCTGTAATCCTATCTGGTTTCGACCCATTAAGAAGAGAAGTTGCAAGAATAGCTTTAGAAAAATTGATTGAAGATGGAAGAATACATCCAGCTAAAATCGAGGAAATGGTAGAAAAAGCTAAAGAAGAAGTAGAAGAAACAATCAAAGAAGAAGGAGAACGAGCTATTCTAGAGACAGGTGTACATGGACTACATTCAGATTTAGTAAAACTAATAGGTAAACTAAAATATAGAACAAGTTATGGACAAAATGTTTTAACACACTCAATTGAAGTTTCAAACCTAGCTAGAATAATGGCAGAAGAATTAGGATTAGATCCTAAGCTTGCAAGAAGAGCAGGATTATTACATGATATAGGAAAAGCATTAGACCACGACATGGAAGGAACACATGTAGAAATAGGTGTAGACGTGCTTAAAAAATATAAAGAAAATGAATTGGTAATAAATGCTGTACAAGCACACCATGGAGATGTAGAACCTAAAACATTAGAAGCAGTTCTAATACAAGCTGCTGATGCAGTTTCAGCATCAAGACCAGGTGCAAGAAGAGAAACGCTAGAAACCTATATTAAGAGACTAGAAAAACTAGAAGAAATTGCTGATTCATTTGAAGGTGTAGAAAAATCTTTTGCAATACAAGCAGGAAGAGAAGTAAGATTAATAGTAAAACCTGAAAAAGTTTCAGATAGTGAAATGATAACAATGGCAAGAGAAGTAGCACAAAAAGTAGAATCTGAAATGGAATATCCTGGTCAAATAAAAGTAAATGTAATAAGAGAAACACGAGCAGTAGATTATGCAAAATAATAAAGAAATCCCAAATAGTGTAAAAACTAGTTGGGATTTTCAATTTTATAATATGAAAATTTTTTCAAAAAAACTGAACTTTTGTTTGACAAAATGATAAATATATGATAGGATATAAAAGAAAAAAATATTATGGAGATGATTATATGAGAAAGAAAGATCCAAATGAATTAAATAAAAGGGAAAAAGCAATATTAAAATTCATTGAAAAACAAGTAACTGAAAATGGTTACCCACCATCAGTCAGAGAAATAGGAAAAGCAGTAGGATTAAGTTCAACAGCAACAGTACATACATATTTAACAAGCTTAGCTAAAAAGGGATACATTAAGAAAGAAACTCAAAAAGGAAGAACATTAAAATTACTTAAAGGTGGTTTAGCAGGACAACAAAAAATAGAAGAAAAATCAGTTTACACAAATAAAGAAATGGTAGAAGTACCAATTGTAGGAAAAATATCAGCAGGTCAACCATTATTAGCAGTAGAAAATGTTGTAGACACCTTCCCAATTCCGCTAGATTTTGTAGGAAATAGCGAAAGCTTTATGCTAGTAGTTAGAGGAGAAAGTATGATAGAAGCTGGTATTCTAGATGGAGACTATATATTAGTAAAAAAACAAGAAACAGCTAGAAATGGTGAAATAATAGTTGCACTAATAGAAGACGAAGCAACAGTTAAAACATTCTACAAAGAAAAAGACTATATTAGATTACAACCAGAAAATAGTACAATGGATCCAATTATAGTTCCAGACTGTAAAATACTAGGAAAAGTTGCAGGAGTATTTAGAAAAATGTAATAAATATCTAATTTATGGGCATAATATTCTCAAAGAGGTTAAAAGTATGGATAAAGATAAAAAAGCTCATAAAAAAGAAGATACAACTAAATATGGGGAATTTGTATGTTCAGCGTATCATTGGTTGCCAATAGAAAAACAAAAGGAACAAACAGCCAGATTGGAGAACATAACAAAATCTAATAAAAATAAAACAAAATAGTAATAAAAATTACCTTACCATAATATACATTTATTAAAGTTTATAGTACAAACGTTAATTATGGGAGGTAATTATTTTTATGGAAAACTTAGAAATATATGAAGACATAAGAAGTAGGACAGAAGGAGATATATATGTTGGAGTAGTAGGACCAGTAAGAACTGGAAAATCAACATTTATAAAAAACTTTATGGATTTATTGGTTCTTCCAAACATTCAAAATAATTATAAAAAAGAAAGAGCAAGAGATGAACTACCACAGAGTGCTGCAGGAAGAACAATAATGACAACAGAGCCAAAATTTGTTCCAAATGAAGCAGTAGAAATAACAATAGGGGAAAATCTAAAACTTAGAACAAGATTAGTAGACTGCGTAGGATATTTAGTAAATAATGCATTAGGATATATGGAAGAGAACATACCTAGAATGGTAAAAACTCCATGGTCTGAAGCAGAAATGCCTTTTGAGGAAGCAGCAGAAATAGGAACACGAAAGGTTATTGCAGAACATTCAACAATAGGTATATTAGTTACAACAGATGGAAGCATAACAGAACTACAAAGAGAAGAATATATAGAAGCAGAAGAAAGAGTAGTTAGAGAATTAAAAGAACTAAATAAACCATTTGTTATAGTATTAAATACAAATAATCCGTATGGAGAAGAAACACAAATACTTGCACAAGAATTAGAGCAAAAATATGGGGTTGCTGTTATTCCAACAGACTGTGTTAATCTAAACAATGATGATGTAAACAACATTTTTGGAAAAATATTATATGAATTCCCAATAGAAAGGATAAATATAGTTCTTCCAGGATGGATAGAAGGTTTAAATAATACACATAGATTAAAACAAGAATTATATAAAGAAATAAAAGAAGGATTTAAAAATATAAAAACTGTTAAATCAGTAAATTCTGTTTTAGAAAGAATTGGAACAACAGAAATTATAACAAAAACAAGTATAGAAAAAATAGACTTAGGAACAGGGGCTGTAACTGTTCAAATAACATTAAAAGAAGACTTATTCTATAAAATATTAACAGAAATAACAGGAATAAATGTAACAAATGAAGCAGAATTATTTGGCATTATAGAAAATCTATCAGGAGTTAAAAAAGAATATGATAAAATCTCAATGGCTCTACAAGAAGTAAAACAAAAAGGATATGGAATAGTAATGCCAAGTATGGAAGAATTAATATTAGATGAGCCAGAAATGGTAAAACAAGGTTCAAGATTTGGTGTAAAATTAAAAGCAAAAGCACCTTCAATACATATGATAAGAGCGGATATAGAAACAGAAGTATCACCAATAGTAGGAAGTGAGAAACAATCAGAAGAGTTAGTAAATTATCTACTATCTGAATTTGAAAGTGATCCAATAAAAATTTGGGAATCAAACATATTTGGAAAAAACTTACACGAACTAGTAAATGAAGGTTTACAAAACAAGTTATATAGAATGCCAGAAGATGCACAAGAAAAACTACAAGAAACATTAGAGAGGATAATAAATGAAGGAAGCGGAGGATTAATTTGCATAATTCTATAAAACAAACTTTAATTGAAAAGTTGTAATTTTTGGCAAAAAGCACTTGCAAAATTTAGCATTCCATGGTAAAATAGAAAAAGTGAATTTTATTTTTAGACTTTAAGGAGGTGCCATATGCCAAATATTAAATCAGCAATAAAAAGAGTAAGCGTAATAGAGACAAAAACTTTAAGAAATAATATGATAAAATCTGAATATAAAACAGCTGTAAAGAAATTTGAAGCAGCAGTTGAATCAGGAAATAAAGAAGCAGCACAAGAAGCTTTAAAACTTGCTACTAAAAAAATAGATGGTGCTTGCTCAAAAGGTATTATAAAGAAAAATACAGCATCAAGAAAAAAATCAAATTTAGCAAAAAAAATAAATGTTATGTAACATAGAAAAAGATTTCAATCTAATTTGAAATCTTTTTTATTTTCTATTGCATAAAAATGATTAATATAATAAAATGATAAAGAAAAAATAATAGGAGGTTTTACAAATGTCATATATTAAATTAGATTTAGAAAAATCAGGGTTAAAAAAAGAAGAAATTATGAAATATAGAGATAAAGTAGCAGAAATACATAATGAATTATACGAAAAAAGTGATGATGAGAAAGAATTTGTTGGATGGTTAAAATTGCCTACAAATTATGATAAGGAAGAATTTGAAAGAATAAAAAAATGTGCTGAAAGAATAAAAGAAAATTCTGATATATTTTTAGTGATAGGGATAGGTGGTTCTTACTTAGGAGCAAGAGCAGTTATAGAAGCATTAACAAATACATTTTATAATATGTTACCAAATAGAAAAACACCACAAATATTATTTGTAGGAAATAATATGAGTCCAAATTATCTAAATGATTTAATAGAACTTATAGGAAATAAGGACTTATCTATAAATGTAATATCTAAGTCAGGAACAACAACAGAACCTGCTATGGCTTTTAGAATTTTTAGAGAATTTATGGAAAATAAATATGGTATTGATGAAGCAAGAAAGAGAATCTATGTAACAACAGATAAAGAAAAAGGAGCATTAAAAAAATTAGCAACAGAAGAAGAATATGAAACATTTGTAATACCAGATAATGTAGGTGGTAGATATTCTGTACTAACTGCAGTAGGATTATTACCAATAGCTGTTTCAGGTGTAAGTATAGATGAATTAATGAAAGGGGCAAGAAAAGCACAAAACAAATATTGTGAATCTGATTTAAAATATAATGAATGTTATCAATATGCAGTAGCAAGAAACATTTTATATAAAAATAAAAAAATGATAGAACTATTAGTAAGTTATGAACCAAAAATGCAATTTGTTTCAGAATGGTGGAAACAATTATATGGAGAAAGCGAAGGAAAAGAAGGTAAAGGAATTTTTCCAGCAAGTGTAATGTTTACAACAGATTTACATTCTTTAGGTCAATATATCCAAGAAGGTGAAAGAGATTTATTTGAAACAGTTGTAAATATAGAAAATACAGCAACAGATATTACAATAAAAAAAGACGCAGACAATGTGGATGGTTTAAATTTCTTAGCAGATAAAACAATGTCATATGTGTGCAAAAAAGCAATGGAAGGAACAATAGAAGCTCATGTTTCAGGTAATGTTCCAAACATATTAATAAATATGAATAAATTAGATGAGGAAAATTTAGGAGAACTAATTTATTTCTTTGAATTAGCATGTGCAATGTCTGGACGAATTCTAGGAGTTAATCCATTTAACCAACCAGGTGTAGAAGCATATAAACACAATATGTTTAAATTGTTAGGTAAGTTTGATAATTAGTATAATTTATGTATTAAATCGAGTTAAAATTTAACTCGATTTAATATTGGAAAAAATTTTAAAAATCAAAAAAATGTACATAATGGTATGAGAGGGGAATTAAATGCTTATTATAATATTACTAATAATGCTACTATTAGTCATTATATCTGTGTTTTCAGGAATTTATATATGTAATTTAGCAATTGATAAAGAAACATCAAACAGATATTTTACAACAGAATTAAGGATGTTTAGTACACCATTATCAATGGAAGAAAAAGAAGAGAGAAAAAAATGGCTAAAAACACACTCAAGAACAAGATATATAAAATCATTTGATGATTTAATTTTATGTGGTTATGAGATAAGAAATAATTGCAAATCAAATATTTGGATCATTGTGAACCATGGGTATATGTGTAAAGGATTAGATATGATTCCACAGGCAAAAATATTTTTAGACATGGGGTATAATGTACTTATTATAGACCAAAGAGCACATGGCAAAAGTGATGGTAAATATAGAGGAATGGGGTATTTAGAAAGTAAAGACTTAATAAGATGGATTAATTTAATAGTTAATGAACATGAAAAAAGTAAAATATTTTTATATGGAGTTTCTATGGGAGCGGCAACTGTTATGTTTGCAACAGCAGAAAATCTACCTAATAATGTTAAAGCATGTATAGAAGATTGTGGATATACATCTATATGGGATGAATTTAAAGCAATATACAAAAAGAGTTTTAAACTTCCAACATTTCCAATATTGAATATAGCCAATATAACTGCTAAGATAAAAGCGGGATATTCTTTTAAAGAAGGTTCTGTTTTGGAAGCAGTAAAAAAATCTAAAATTCCAATTTTGTTTATTCATGGTGAGGAAGACAAATTAGTTCCATATAATATGGTCGAGAAATTATATGACGAAGCTAGTTGTGAGAAAGAAAAAATAAGTGTAAAAAATGCTGGGCATACAGAAAGTAGTACAGTAGATTCAGAACTTTATTGGAATAAAGTAAGAAAGTTTATAAATAAGTATACTTAAAAAACAATCCATTATGCTTAAATGGATTGTTTTTATAGTTTAAAGATTAAAATTAAGACTATTAGTTTGAATAAATCTATTTATGTTTTTTTCTGAAATGCCTGTGCCTGCTGCAAGGTTTGCAACAGAAGGGTCAACATTAGAATTATCAATAAAGTTATTTAATCTGTATAAATCTTGTTCATCCTTAGTCTGACAGCAATTGCATACATCATTTGAAGAAGTGAAGAAACAACCACAACGACTACATCTTTTAAATTCCATAAGCGACCTCCAATTGAGCAATAAATAGCTCTTAAAATTTACGTATATTATATCATAAAATGTAAAAAAATGGAATATAAAAGTTGAAAAAAATAACATCTCTTTTGAAGAGATGTTATTTTGAAGTTCAAACTAAATAATATTAGCAGCAACCTCCATTGTTATTACCACCGCAACAACAACAAATTATTATTAAAAGGATTATAATCCAGCAACAATCATTACCACATCCAAATCCTCCGCATCCTCTATTCTCTGGCATTCAGTTTCACCTCCCTATGTAGAAACTTCAAACTTTTCAAGTTTTCTTCATCAGTTATGTTATATATTATGAAAAAAAAAATAATGTGTTACACAATTGAACTCTAAAATGAAAATTAATTAAAGCTTGAGAGTTGCAATAATTAAATTTTATGATAAAATATTAATTAATAGGAGGGAGATAGATGGCAGAAATATCTACATCAATATTAAATGTTATAAAAAAAGAAAATCCAACTAAAGTTTTCTATGATTTAGAAGTAGCAGGAACTGATTATTATCATATAGATGTTATGGACGGAAAATTTGTAGAAAAAGATACTTCTCAAAACATGTATAAATTTTCAAATACTATTAAGCAAATATCTAATTTACCATTAGATGTACATTTAATGGTAGAAGATGTAAAATCTTATATAGATGAATATTTAAGTGTAGAACCGCATTTTATAACAATACATTATGAAGCTTGTAAAAACAAAGAAGAAGTAAAATCATTATTAAAATATATTACAGAAAATAATGTAAAATGTGGTTTATCTATAAAACCAAATACACAATTAGAGGAGATATATGAATTTTTACCATATATAAGCTTATGTTTGATAATGAGTGTAGAACCAGGAAAGGGAGGGCAAAAGTTTATTCCAGAAACCATTGATAAAATAGAAAAGTTAAAGAAATATTTAGTAGAAAATAATTTAGAGACATATATTGAAGTTGATGGGGGAATCAATTCAGAAACAGCAGAAATAGCTAAAAAAGCAGGTACAGATATATTAGTAGTAGGTACAGCAATAATAGAAGCAGAAGATTATAAAAAAGAAATTGATAAGCTAAAAAAATAAAAGCCATAGTGGCTTTTATTTTTTTATTTCTAATTCTTTTTAAATAACGCAATTAAGATTTTGCCAATAGCAATTGTAACAAATACTGCTATAGCTGTTAAACCAAAATAAGATAATAGGCTAACAACAAAAAGAATAGAAGTAATAATCAACATTTTTACATATATATTTAACTTATTAATTTTCCATGCATCTGCAATTGCCACAATAAATACAGGAGTTGCAATTGTTGCTATAAATAAAACTGATGCAAGTAATACAAGTGCTAATGCAATAGTAAATTTTGTGAATAAAAGCAATACTAAGAATGGGAATAGTAATATAAATAAACCTAGACCAATTCCTAATCCTATTAATATATTAGATGTTGTAATATTTGACATTTTTTCCATAAAGTTTGGCATAATACGTTTTAACATTAATCCAACAACAAAAACATATATTAATAAACCTACATAACTAATTACTTTTTCAAGAATAGTATAAAGTACACTATCTGTATCTACATATTCAGAAGATGAAATTTCTCCTAGAACTATAGATTCTGAAATTGTAATTTCAGATTGTGTTGCATAATTTAAATTACCACGAATTATACAATTTTTGGAATCATCAAAAGTCAAAGCTCTTGCAGATATAACTGCATTACCTTGAACCTCTCCAGCAAATTGAAGTTCATCTGCTTTTATTTGAAAATCTTTTGTAACAATAAAATCAGAAGTAGTAGTTATTTTGCCAGTATCAGAATTGATTTTTGCATATCTATTAATCTTTCCAGATATGGTGGCATTTTCAGTATTAAGTAATAAGTCTTTTGAAATATATCCAGTATAATTCATATTATAATTTGCAGTACTAGCATATACAGAACCAGATACTTTACCATTCAAATTAAGAGTAGAATTTGCAAATATAAATACATTTCCATTAACAACAGCATCTGTTTCTATATTAACAACATTTGCATACACATATAAATCTCCATGAATTTCACATTTTGATTCTAGAGTAAAGGTATTAGAAGCTAGTACATAAACATTTCCGTTAATAATTGAATAAGAGTTAGTAGTATCTATAAGATAATTTCCAATTTTATCTTTTGTATCAGAATAAACAACATCTGATTTTATAGTAGTATCTACTGTAGAAGCAAACAAGTTTCCAAATATAATACCACCGTTATTTCTAGAATCTATGGTAAGAGAGTCAGTAGAAATAAAAGCATTACCATCTAAAATACCGTTTATTGAATAGCTATCATCATTATTAACTAATGATTTTGCATACAATTTGTAGAAAGGAGTTAATATAATTGAATAGCTATCATCATTATTAACTAATAAATCATTATTAATGGTTTCTGCAAGTTTAGAAGAAGAAGTTGTTTCAGAAACAGAAACATCATTTTCAGTGCTTTGAGTATCATCAACTAAAGCATTATCTGTAGCGAGAACAGGTGATGTGAAAATAACAAGAGTAAGAAGTATAATAGCTAGGAATTTTTTGAAAATTAACATAAACAATCAATCCTTTCTTAATAGACACACGTCCTAAAATATATGTAATATAATATAACTTAATTATAAATTTGTCAATTATATTGCACAATAAAAAACTCGGTGATAACCGAGTTTTTTGAAGTGAATTATTTTTTATCTTCTTTCATAACTTCCTTAATTGTGCCTAAGCTTGCAAGAGCTTGTGTTGCTTCAAAAGGAATAAATACTTTATTAGCTTCACCTCTAGCAACTTCTTGTAATGCTTCTAAAGATTTTATTTGTATTAATTTATCATCTGGGTTTGCTTTTTTAATAGAATCATATACCATTTGAATTTCTTGAGCTTTTGCAACCGCAACTTCACGAATTGCTTCAGCTTCACCGGCAGCACGTCTTATTCTAGCTTCTTTATCAGCTTCAGCTTCAAGTATAGCAGCTTCTTTTTGACCTTCTGCAATAGTGATAGCAGCTTGTTTTTCTCCTTCTGCTTGAAGGATTGCAGCTCTTTTATTTCTTTCTGCATTCATTTGCTTTTCCATTGCATCACGAATATCTGCTGGAGGGTTAATATCTTTAATCTCAACTCTGTTTACTTTACAACCCCATTTATCAGTAGCTTCGTCTAATAATATTCTTAATTGATTATTGATTAAATCTCTTGAACTGAAAGTAGAGTCTAGGTTCATTTTTCCTACTATATCACGGATAGTGGTAATTGCTAGATATTCAATACCTTTCTTTAAAGATTGAATTTCATATACTGCTTTTGCTGGATCTGTTATTTGATAGAAAACAACAGTATCTATTGTAATTGTAACATTATCTTCTGTAATAACACCCTGTGGTGGAATATCCATCGTTTGTTCTTTTAAACTTACAACACTTCTTACATGGTCAACAAAAGGAATAATAATTGTAAGTCCTGCATCTGCTATTTTGTGAAATTTACCAAGTCTTTCAATAATGTAAACTTCAGATTGTTTTACAACCTTAATTGATTTAAATGCTATAAATAAAATTATAACTAAAAATATAATTAAAAATGGCATTTTTAACCTCCTATAAATAATATTTTTTAAACTTCTTCTTTTATCTTAGGTGTAACAACTAATTTAACTCCATCTATTTTTAAGATTTCTACTTCTGTATTAATTGGAATATCAACATTATTAGATGATTTGGCTGACCAAATTTCTCCATCAACTTTGACCTGCCCAGTTCCATCTAAAGAGTTTATTGGAACTGTAACAATACCCTTTTTTCCTAAAACGCTATAAGCATTAGTTGGTACAGCTTTATCTTTATCAACATACTTAGAAAGTAGGGGCTTTGTTAAAAATATAAATAGTATAGATGTAATTACAAATACTAATGTTTGAATAAAAAGTACATCTGTAATAAAACTTGCGCACATCGCAAATAATGCACCTATTCCTAACCAGAAGATTAGAAAGCCTGTAGTTGCTATTTCAACAATGAAGAAAATTCCAGCAGCAATTAACCAAATATACCACATAAAAAAACTCCTCCTTAACTATTATACTACATTTTAGGTATAAAGGGAAGAGTTTTTTACAAGATTATTCATGTTTTATAATAAGTTCAGCCATCTTATAAACCAAATCGATTTTTTCTGGTGGACAATTTTTTAACAAATCATTAAATTCCTTAGATAAATATATAGGAGAAGTTTTAGAAGTACCGTTTAAAATTTCTCCTTCAGTTATAGATAGAATATCACATATTTCACTTAATCTTTTTAAGTTTATATTGGTAGAACCTCTCTCAATTCTGCTAATATATGTTACAGAAACATCAAGTTTTTCTGCTAATTGTTCTTGTGTAATTTTTCTATTTAATCTTGCTTGTTTTAATCTAACTCCAATAATACTATAGTTTAATGCCATTTATAACCACTCCTTTGCCAAAAATATAGCATTTATGGGTACATTTTCACAGAAACGTAAATGTAAATATTTACTGGCAGTAAAAAATAGTCTTGCCAAAACAGAGAAAAAATATGCAAGAAGTCAAAAAAATTTAGTTGACTTTTTTTATGATTAGATATATACTGACATAAATAAAAAATAGGAGGTTAGCTAAAGTGAATGATATGATTGAAATTAGATGGCATGGAAGAGGTGGACAAGGTGCAAAAACAGCCTCATTATTATTAGCAGATGCTGCTTTTAATACTGGAAGATATATACAAGGATTTCCAGAATATGGACCAGAAAGAATGGGAGCACCAATAACAGCATATAACAGAATTAGCACTTCACCAATAACAATTCACAGTAATATCTATGAACCAGACTATGTTGTAGTTGTTGACGATACTCTTTTAGAGAGTGTTGATGTAACAGCAGGTCTTAAAGAAACAGGTGCCATAGTTATAAATACAACAAAAGATGCGGAATATTTAAGGAATGTATTAAAAGGATATAAAGGAGAAATATATAAAATTGATGCAAGAAAGATTTCTATTGAAGCTTTGGGAAAATATTTCCCAAATACACCAATGCTTGCAGCAATAGTAAAAGTAAGCAAAGTTATGACAGATGAAGAATTTTTAAATGATATGCAAGGTTCTTTTAAACATAAATTTGCCAAAAAACCAGAAGTTATAGAAGGAAATATGAAAGCTTTAGAAATGGCATTAAAGGAGGTAGAAAAAGTATGACAGAAATAAATTCAAAAACACCTATGGAAAAATTAACAGAAGGTGGAAATATATACACAGCAGGAAATGCAAGAGAATTTAAAACAGGAGATTGGAGAAGTGTTAAACCAATTTATTTATCAGAAAAATGTAAACAATGCGGTTTATGTTTTCCAGTATGCCCAGATAATGCAATACCAGTAAATAAAGAACAAAAAAGAGAAGATTTTGATTATGATTATTGCAAGGGATGCGGAGTTTGTGCTAAGGTTTGTCCGTTTGGGGCGATTATAATGGAATAAATCATAAAAACGAATGAAATCAGGCATATTGCTGTGTCAATCTGCATAAAAATTTTTTCGATATACAGCGTATAATCTCAAAAATTTTTATTTGGTTTCCTTGCAATATACCTAATTTGCTTCGTTTTATGTAGTATATAGTCTATAAAAAATAAATAAAAAAGGAGAGATAAAAATGTCAATTAGAGAACGTTTAAGTGGTAATGAAGCAGCTGCAATAGCAATGAAACAAATAAATCCAGATGTTGTAGCAGCATTTCCAATAACACCTTCAACAGAAATACCACAATATTTTTCTACATTTGTAAGCAATGGAAGTGTAGACACAGAATTTGTTGCAGTAGAAAGTGAGCATAGTGCAATGAGTGCATGTATAGGAGCCGAAGCAGCAGGAGCAAGAGCAATGACAGCAACTTCTGCAAATGGATTATCTTTAATGTGGGAAATGATATATATTGCATCAAGCTTAAGACTACCAATAGTAATGTCTTTAGTAAATAGAGCAGTATCAGGACCATTAAATATTCATAATGACCATTCAGATGCAATGGGAGTTAGAGATAGTGGTTGGATTATGCTATTTTCAGAAAGCAATCAAGAAGCATATGATAATTTACTTATGGCACATAGAATAGCAGAAAATCCAAATGTTAGATTACCATTAATGGTATGTCAAGATGGATTTATAACATCACACTCAATTGAAAATATTCAATTAGAAGAAGATGAACTAGTAAAAAAATTTGTAGGAACATATAAGCCAGAACATTATTTGCTAAATGATAAAGAACCAATAGCAGTAGGACCTTTAGATTTACAAGCATATTTATTTGAACATAAAGCTCGGACAAGCAGAAGCTATGAAAAATGCTAAAAAGGTAATCTTAGAAGTGGCAGAAGAATTTGAAAAAGTAACAGGTAGAAAATACAGCTTTTTCGAAGAATATAGAATGGAAGATGCCGAATATGTTGTTGTTTGCATGAACTCAACAGCGGGAACTGCAAAATTCACTGCAGACAGATTAAGAGAAAAAGGAATAAAAGCAGGAGTATTAAAGGTAAGAGTATTTAGACCATTCCCAGCAGAAGAAATTGCTAAAAGCTTATCAAAAGCAAAAGCAATAGCTGTACTAGATAAAGCAGATGGATTAAATGCTGCAGGTGGAGCATTATTTACAGATATAACATCAGCAATGTATACAAACAATGTAACTGTGCCAACAATAAACTATATTTATGGTATAGGTGGTAGAGACACAAAATCTGATGATATAGAAAAAGTATTTACAGACTTACAAGAACTAAACACTAATGGAAAAGTAGAAAATCCATATAGATATTTAGGATTAAGGAGGGAATAAAAAATGGCATATAATTTAAAACAAGTTGTAGCTGAAAAACCAGCAAGATTCACAGCAGGACATAGAATGTGTGCAGGTTGTGGAGCACCAGTAGTTGGTAGAATGATATTAAGAGCATTAAAACCAGAAGACCATGCAGTGGTATGTACAGCAACAGGTTGTATGGAAGTTTCAACATTTATATATCCATATACTTCATGGACAGATTCTTTTATTCATACAGCATTCGAATGTGCAGGAGCAACATTATCAGGTGTAGAAGCAGCATATAAATCATTAAAAAAACAAAATAAATTACAAGGAAAAGACACAAAATTTATAGCATTTGGTGGAGATGGAGGAACATATGATATAGGACTTCAAAGTCTATCAGGTGCAATGGAAAGAGGACATGATATGGTATACGTATGCTATGATAATGGTGCATATATGAATACAGGTATACAACGTTCATCTGCAACACCAAGATTTGCAGATACAACAACATCACCAGCAGGAACAGTAATACCAGGAAAAATGCAATCTAGAAAAGACTTAACAGAAATAATGGCATCACATCATTTACCATATGTTGCTCAAACAATAGCAGTTAATAACTTTAAAGATTTATATGAAAAATCTGAAAAGGCAATTTATACAGAAGGACCATGTTTCTTAAATGTATTAGCACCATGTCCAAGAGGATGGGGATATCCAACAGAAGATTTAATGAAAATAAATAAATTAGCAGTAGAAACATGCTATTGGCCATTATATGAAATAGAAGATGGAAAATATAAAGTAAATTATAAACCAGCAAATAAATTACCAGTAGAAGAATTCTTAAAACCACAAAAAAGATTTAAACACATGTTTAAAACAGGTAATGAGTGGATGATAGAAGAATTCCAAAAAGAAGTAGATAAACGTTGGGAAGAACTTTTAAAATTAGAAGAAATAACAAATAGAGAATAAAATGAAGAAAGAGACAAAAAATGGTTTTGTCTCTTTTGTTTTTGTGTTATAATATAATAAAATTAAAAAAGGAGAAAATAATATGTCATATATAGAGTTTAAAAATGTAAGCAAACAATATAAAATGGGAGAAGTTACTATCAATGCACTAATGAACACTACCTTTGAAATAGAAAAAGGAGAATTAGTTGTAATAGTAGGACCAAGTGGAGCCGGAAAAACTACAACATTAAATATATTGGGAGGAATGGATACAGTAACCTCAGGTACAGTCTTAGTTGATAATAAAGAAATAACAACATTAAAAAGTAAAGAGTTGACTAAATATAGAAGAGAGGACATTGGTTTTGTATTCCAATTCTATAACCTAGTACAAAACTTAACAGCAAAAGAAAATGTAGAACTAGCAACAGAAATTTGTAAAGATAGTTTAGATGTAACTACTGTATTAGAAAAGGTTGGATTACAAGAAAGAATGAAAAACTTCCCAGCACAATTATCAGGAGGAGAACAACAAAGAGTGGCAATTGCCAGAGCAATAGCCAAAAATCCAAAATTACTATTATGTGATGAGCCAACAGGAGCGTTAGACTACAAAACTGGAAAACAAATTCTGCAATTACTTCAAGATACTTGTAGAAAAGAAAAAATGACAGTAATTATAATAACACATAATACAGCAATCGCTCCAATGGCAGATAAAGTAATATATTTTAAAAATGGAAATGCAGAAAGAATAGAAAAAAATGAAAATCCAAAACCAATTAGTGATATTGAATGGTAGAACGCATATTTATAATGCCAAAATTTACAAGAAAGAAGGAGAATAATGAAGAAAAAACTAATAAAAAACAGTTTGAAATCAATATCTAAAAATAAAAAAAGATTTTTATCATTGCTATTTATGGCATTACTTGGTGTGGGATTTTTTGCAGGCTTAACAGCAGCAAGTCCAGATATGGAAGAATCTTTAGATAATTATTTAGATAATTCAGAAGTATATGATATAAATATTTTAGCAACACTTGGTTTAACAGATGAAGATATAACAGCATTAGAAGCAGTAGAAGGAATAGAAAAAGCATATGGAGTTCAGTACAAGGATTATCTAATAGAGATACAAGAAAAGGAATATGTGGCACAAATCATTGAATTAAATGACAATGTAAATATACCATATTTGTTAGAAGGAAGATTTCCAAGAACTGATACAGAATGTCTGTTAGATGAAAAATTTGCAGAATATAATAATTATAAACTAGGAGATAAAATAATAATAAAAACAGATGATGATACTGTATTACAAAAAGAGTTAAAAGTTGTAGGAATCTGCCAGAGTGCATTATATATATCAAGTGATAGAGGAAACTCAACATTGGGAACAGGAACAATAAACTGTTACATATATGTTAAAGATATCTTGAAGTTTGATTATTATACAAGTATATATGCAAAAGTAGTTGGTGCAAAAGAATTAAGTTCAGAGAGTAAAAAATATGATGAACTAATAAAATCTGCTAAAGAAAAAATAGAAGGAATAAAACAAGAAAGAGAAGAAGCAAGATATAATAGTTTAGTAGAACAAGCTATAGAAGAAATAACAGAACAAACAGGCGGACAACTTCCAATGGAAGAAATGCAAGAAATGGTAGATATTGAATCAAATAAATGGTACATACAAACAAGAGAAGATAATTCAGGATATTATAATTTATTACAGGCAATTGAGAGCATAACAAATTTAGCAGGAGTTTTTCCAATAGTATTTTATATAATTGCAGTATTAATAAGCTCAACATCTATGACTAGAATGGTTGAAGAAGAAAGAAATGAAATAGGTGTATTAAAAGCACTAGGATATTCTAACTTAAACATATTGTTTAAATATATTTTATATTCTTCAATAGCATGTATTATAGGTGGCCTAATAGGAATGAGTATATGTTTCTATTTATTTCCAAGTATTATTTGGGATACATATGGATTGTTATATAAAGTTCCAGACGTAACAACACCATTTAGAATAGAAAACGGAGTTGTAGGTTTAGGCATAGCTTATGTATGCATTGTAGGAGCTACATTCTTAGCATGTAGAAGAGAATTAAAAACAATGCCTGCAACTTTGATGAGACCAAAGGCACCCAAACCAGGTAAACGAGTATTTTTAGAAAGAGTAAAAATATTATGGAATCATATAAGCTTTTCACGAAAAGTTACCATTAGAAACTTATTTAGATATAAGAAAAAGGCTTGTATGACAATAATAGGTATTGCTGGCTGTACAGCATTAACACTTGCAGGATTTGGACTTAGAGATTCAATAACACAAATAGTTGATAGTCAATATGGTGGAATATACAAATATGATGGAATTGTAAACATTAAAGGTAACAAAGAAAGTGTTATAGAAAATTTGAAGAACAATGAAGAAATAACAGAGATTGTAAGTATCGCAGCAGAAACTGGCGAATTAAGCAAAGGAGACTTGAGGAAAACTACTAATGTTATTGTACCAGAGAATTTAGAAGAATTTAAGAAAGTATGTACATTATATGATGAAAACTTGCAAGAGGTTAATATAGAAGAAAATAAAATAATAATTACAGACAAAATGGCAGAAGAACTAGAAATAGTAGAAGGAGACACAGTTCAATTATTACTGGCTAATGGTAAAGAATATGAATTTGTAGTTCAAAAAATAGTAGAAAATTATATTAATCATTATGTTTATATGTCAGCAGATACATATAGAAACACAGTAGAAGAGCCAGAAATAAACATGTTATGGATTAATATAACAGAGTTAAGCGAAGAAGAAGAAAATAGTTTAATGGAAAGAATTTTACAAGATTCAAATATAACATCTGTTTCTATGATAGATACATTAATAGAAACAGTTAATGATATGTTAGGCTCATTAGATTATATAGTAATGATATTAATTATGGCTTCTGCAATACTAGCTTTAACAGTTCTATATAATTTAGCAAATGTAAATATAAGCGAGAGAAAAAGAGAAATAGCAACATTAAAAGTTCTTGGATTTTATGACAAGGAAGTAGATGCTTATATAAGCAGAGAAAGTATAATATTTACAGTAGTTGGTATTATAATAGGATTAGCTGCAGGTTACTTTTTGACGAATTTCATAATAACAACCTGTGAAACAGCAGATTTCAGATTTATAAAAGATATACATCCACTAAGTTATTTATATGCAATTCTTATAACAGCAGTATTTTCATGGATAGTAGATTTCATAATACATTTTACATTAAAGAAAATAGATATGATAGAAAGTTTGAAAAGCGTAGAATAATTGACTTATGTTATTTTGTGTAGATTTTCCCTAAAAGGCTTGATTTTTGAATTTGTTTATGTTAAAATATTTAGGTCAATTGAAATAGGAGGGAATAATAGTGAAAACTTTTCTAGTTATTATATATTCAATAGTAGCAATTATATTAACAATATTAACAATAATGCAATCTAAAGAGGATAAAGGTGCATCTGAAACAATTACAGGAGGATCTTTCTATGAGAAAAATAAAGGAAGAACACCTGAAGGAAAACTAAAAAGATTTACTATAATATTAGGGATTGTATTTGTAATATTGGCAATAACACTAGGAATAGTATATTAAATTATTCCATTAATATAGATAATAATATTAGGTAATATTAAACTTATACTAGCAATTATAATTGTGGTTACACCAGCAATTATATTGCTATTTTTTTTTATCTCATAAATTCCATAGCTAAAAGTTTTTATAAAAATGAACAATGATAATACAAATATAAAAAAATGCATGATACCTCCTATAATTTATTAAATAAATATCCACTTTGAATTTGAGTTTCTACACTTATTTCAAAAAAAGCATTTTCATAATTATTTAACCAATCAGAATCTAACCAATCTTGCCATGTTAAATATTGTGGTAAAAGATATTTTCCAAATCCGGCTATATCAGACTTGAATTTTTTAGAAGTTTTGTATAAATAATCATTTATGTTTTTTTCTAAATAATTATTTAAAGCAGAATTCAAGATTTCCAAATTAGAACTATTTGTTAAATCTAAGGAATCACCAAGAGAAAGAACATTTCCAGTTATATATGAATGACACTTTATATATGGATAACCATTTATTAATTCTACATGCTTTTCAGTATCTTTTGATAAGTGTATATAAATAGAAATTTCACTATTACTGTCAAAAGGATTTGGAATTGTTATAGTGGTATTTTCTAATTTATTAGTAATAATCAAATGACACAAAGTTTCAATATTATTTAATTCTCCCACTAATTTATCATCTTTGAATATAGCTGTACCCATGTTTTCTACATTATTCTTCCCATCAATACTAGTTTTCTCTGCCATATAGTCTGAAGTTGAAGATAATTCTTTTCCATTTTCTTTAGAACTGATACCACCTAATATTGCAGTTGCTTGAGAAGATTTACTTAGAATATTAGAATAAAAATCGCTTAAATATAAATCAGCAATATAACCAGTATATTTAGTAGAATTAAGTATTGATTCATAATAATTTGCTTGTATAGATTCAAAAACTGGTTTAGAATTATTAAGAAAATCATAAGCTGAGCACTTGCTTATAATAATATTACAATCAGGTCTAATTTGAACATTATTAATAAGTGTACATATATGATTAGAAACACCATTAGAAGATAATTCTTCCGACATAATTATAGCTTTACAATGTGATAAATCAATCTGTTTACTTATATAGCTATTAATCAAACTAATACCAGAATTGATATCTGTACATTCTACTGATATTATTGAAGAATCTTTTTTTTGGGACTCTCCAGAAGAACCCCCAGAACTACTTAAAACAGCTATTTGCAAACTAAGTTTTATATTATTAGATTCACCATTATCAACACCTAAAGCTATTACATATGCTTTGGCTTCAATATCTGATAAACTAGAGCAACCAGTTAGAAAGAACAAACAGAATATTAAAATAAGAACAATTTGTTTGCATTTCATTTTTTCATAATTTCCTTTCCATGAATTAATTTTTTCTTAAAGTAAGCAAATAGCAAGACAATAAAACTTATTGCAAATATTAGTATTACACTATAAATTCTAAAATAATTTCTCAATATAAATTTAACAGTAATTATATCTTTAAACGAAAGAGCTATTCCTAATATGATTAAAGCTAAACTATAATGTAGTTCAGTAACATTTTCAAATTTTAATATCTTTTTTAATATTTTTAATATACAATAAAAATTAAAACTTAAAAATGATAGAAAAACTAAAATCCATAGTAATATAAATACAGCATCAACCCTTTGCAAAAATTCTCCAAAAGATACAATTCTTGTTAATAGGTATACAGCAAACATTTCATCTGTTTCAATGATAAAAGGAAACGACATAAGTAATGAAACAATAGACATTAATATATAAATTCCACAAATTATTACAGAAACAATTGAAATTGTTTTAAAGTCTTTTTCTTGTTTTAATAACGGTTTTAACAAGAAAATATATGCAATAACATTAAATGCGAATAAATTATTTATACCACTAAAAAAAACACTATCAATTCCAAAGCCAAAAATAGGAAAAAGATGTTGCCATACAAAATCTTTTGAAGCAACAAACATTAGAATAACAACTCCTAAAAAAGTAAAAGGAAAGAAAATTTTAGTTACTCCAGCTATTGCTTTTAGTCCAGCATGATTTGCGATAATAACAGGTATTAAAAATAGCAACATTAGAATAATAAGAGGTGTGTAATTAAAATATATAAGTTGTAGGCTATTTGAAAAATACCTTAATGCCAAAGAAGAAAATATAACAAAAAATATTATATATAAAATGGCAGTAATGAATTTTAAAAACTTACCTCCTAAATATTCTGAAACATCGATAATATCAGCATTATTAAAGGATTTAAAAAGTATTGTAACAATAACTATAAAAATTATAGATATTATGCTTAGATAAATGATATTAAGCCAAGCACCAGTACCAGCAGAATTTAAAATAATGGCTGATATATTAAAAATAATGTTATTAGCAATAATAGTCATTAAAAGTATAATTGCTTCGGCTTTAGTTATTTTTTCTATTTTATCCATTATTTATTTACTCCTTCCAGTTTTCCATTTCAAACTAATTGGAGGTTCTTCTTCAGGTCTAATAGTGTTCAAAAATGCTCCTCTTCGTTCACGTTTCCATATAGGAGAAACCAAGTAAGATAAACTAGTTTTTACATTACTTAAGGAAGTATGCGGAGACAAATATGAAACACCAAAAGTTTTAAAGCTAGAAAGTATTGCAATTTGAGAAAATAAGCCAATAGCTATTCCTAAGAAACCTGCGATAAATCCTAAAAATATATATAAAAATTTATAAATCCTAAAACTAAAATTTAGCGAAAAATCTGGTATAGCAAAAGAACAAATTCCAGTTAAGGCAACAATAATAATAACTACAGGATTAACTAGATTTGCAGTAACAGCAGCCTCTCCAAGCACTAATGCACCAATTATACCAATGGTTGGACCTATAGGAGTAGGAATTCTAAGACCAGCCTCACGGATTAATTCAAATGCAATTTCCATAATTAAAATTTCAAAAATAACTGGAAAAGGCACAGAATTTCTGGCAGAAGCAATTGTAAATAATAGTTCAGTAGGTACTAATTCAGTATGAAAACTCATAACTGCAACATAAATTCCAGGGAGTAATAATGTTATAAAAGTTGCTATTGCTCGTACAAATTTAAGCAAATTCGAATATTGATGTTTTAAATTCAAATCTTCAGGTGAAGATAAAAAATCAATGAAAACACCAGGCATAATCAATGAATATGGAGAACCATTAACTAATACAACAACACGACCTTCTAGTAAATGATTTGCAGCTTTATCTGGTCTTTCAGTAGAAATCATTTGTGGTAAGGCTATTTTGCTGTTATCCTGAATCAATTGTTCAACTTGTCCGAGATGAAATAATATAATCTATATCAATATTATTTAATCTGTATTTCACTTCTGCAACAAGATTTGGATTAGCAATATTCTTCATGTAACATATAGCAATATTAGTATTACTAACTGTTCCAATACTTGATTTTTCTATAATTAACTCAGGACTATTTATAATTCTTCTAAGAATAGATGTATTTGTTCTTAATTTTTCAACAAAAGCTTCTTGTGCACCTCTAACAACTATTTCATTTTTAGGGGTATCAATTCCACGAGTCTCGAAACCCTTTACATCAATAGCAAATGCAATAGATAAAGTATCTACAAAAAGAGCACAGTCTCCCATACTTATATGTGAAATAACATCAGTAAAACTAGATACTTTATTTATAGTATTTTGTGGAATAAGTTTATCAAAAATATAATTCTCTAATTTGATTTTTTTTACTTTTTTGATATTAACTCCATTATTAGTCTTTAGAAAAGATTTAGCATTATTAGTATTTTGATTAGTGTTTAGCAAAGGTTTTAAAAGAAAATTATTTACTAAATCAGAAGAAACCATACCATCTATACCAATAAATAATGCATTATAATTTTTCCCATTAACATTTATTATAAATGGTCTAAAAATAATATCACTATTAATAAGAAAATTGTATTTACTTTTTAGATAATTGTAATTATCATCTAAATTAGGAAAGATATTTGTATCATCAGGCAAAGAAAGAGAAGGAGGATTTTTTTTCTCTTTTGCATCCTCCAAGTTACTTTCAGGTAAGGTAAATTCATAATTTGATTTAGGTTCATATAAAAATAAATTTTTAATTATTTTGGAAAAAGTATTCATAATAATTAAGTTTTTCCTAAAACTATATAAATATTCATATATCTAAATAAAATATCAATATATTATTCCAGTTGGAATGTATGTTGCATCTGGAGGATATGTAAATTCATTTTCTGGTTTATCAATTTGTTTTATTTCTGTTATTTTTAAAATCGGAATCTCACCATGATAATTGCCTTTTGTGATTTCTCCCACAATTTCAACCCAGGTTCCATCTAAATAGTTTTCTGCATCTTTACAGGAACATAAGAAACCAACAATTAATTTATTTTCCGTGTTAGGCATAATCATATCTCTTGCTAAAACAAACTGTGTACTGGAAAAATCAACATTCCTATAAACATATCCAGAAAAACCAATTTTCTGCCCAACATAAGTATCTAAATCTTCATACACACTTTTTAATATATTTGTATAATTTTCTACTTGTATATAAGAAATGTTAGGAGCCTCAAGCTCGTCACGCACTTTTACAGTAGTACTAAAAATCTTATATAAAGATATTAGAAAAAAGATTACAACAATAATAGAGAGAATGATAAATGATATTTTTACAATATTTTTACTATTTAGTTTTACATTATAAATAAACATAAATTCACCTCAAAACATATTTTTATTAATTTTATTTTGGAGAGGTAAAATATATGACAGAACAGGAATATAAAATGCAAGATAAATAATATTTACTATAGAAAAGAATATAAAAGCGTCCCCACAGCTAGCACTGTGGAGACTGAAAAAATCAATATTCAATTGTAATGTCTAGAGCATCTTCGGACGTATGCCAATAACCATAGAAAATGTGGTTGTCAATCCGGAATCCAACTGGTACGCGCTGAAATCTCCGAGCATCAATGGCACCGTTTGAGATGTACTTAGGTGCAAAATGGAATGTAGCACCATTTTGATAGTACTCAGAACCTAAGCTTAATCCATAACGTTCATTCTGCAAGGCAGTTACTGCTTCAAGCAGAACAGATGTTATGTCTGAACCAGAAAGAGCAAAATCAACAGCTTCTTTGCAAGACTCTGTCGGATTTAGCATTTCTTGCCCATTTCCATCATAGAAATGAAGAATACCATTAGAATCTTTTTCAACCCCATAACCTTTTGCAATAATATCAATGATATTAGAGCCATAAATGTCAGGAAATTTCAAACGATTCAAGATGTCTTCTGCTACGGCCAGCTGCCCTAAGAAAGGTTCTCCGCGAGCTTCACGGGTTGTAGTAAGATAAATGTAATTACGTATAGTGTCAGACACTTCTAATACATCATTGTTTTCTAACGACAACCCTAAATCAACAGGAACATCATCTTCAGAGATTTTTTCAAAAACTACTTCTGGAATCCAGGAGAAGTCTGAAATATTACCTGTCGGTTCCGAGAAATGCAGATATACAATTCTTGGAATTTCTTCCCCATACTGAGAAGATTCAAAGAGAAATTCTTCTTCAATAGAATCTGACTCAGGAACAGGAGAGTATTCAGCCAAATAGGAGAACTGATACTCAGGACTAGGAAAAGGCCCGTTTGTAAATGTTGCAGAAAAAATGTCGTTAAAATTGGACAGCTCTTCTGTAAGAAGAGAAGCTTGACTGGGAGTTGGCTCCTCAAAACTGGTTAGTAAGAAACAATTATGAACAGTTGCTACAATAAAGATGATGAGTGCCAATTTTGTCAAGCATGATCTTCTCATAACCTGAACAAAGTAGAGAAATGACCGCATTTTCGATGTACTCGTTTTCTTTTTCATATCTTTTTTCTTCCCTTTCGTTGATAAATTATTAACCGGACTAAGGATTTACACAAATGCCTAAAAAGCAACAATTATATTATACCATATTTTGCTTGATAAATCAACAATTTTGAGCAATCGTATTGAAAGATACATAATTTTATGATATAAATATATAGATAAAAATGGAAAGAAGGTATGAACTTTGGGAATTATAAAGAATTTATTTAAATCATATAGTGAAAAAGAAGTAAAAAGGGTAATGCCTATAGTAGACAAAATAAATAGTTTATCAGAAGATATGTCAAAATTAACAGACATAGAATTAAGAGAAAAAACTAATGAATTTAAAAATAGATTAAATAATGGAGAAACCCTAGATGATATTTTACCAGAAGCTTTTGCGCTAGTTAGAGAAGCTTCTTTTAGAGTTTTAGGAATGAGACATTTTGATGTGCAATTAATAGGAGGAATCATCTTACATCAAGGTAGAATTGCTGAAATGAAAACAGGTGAAGGAAAAACACTAGTTGCAACATTGCCAGTTTATTTAAATGCACTTACAGGTAAGGGAGTTCATGTTGTTACAGTTAATGACTATCTAGCTAAAAGAGATAGTGAATGGATGGGAAAACTATATAAATTTTTAGGTTTATCAGTTGGATTAGTAATCTCTGAAATGGATCCAAGAAAGAAAAAAGAAGCATATGATGCAGATATTACTTATGGTACTAATAATGAATATGGTTTTGATTATTTGAGAGATAATATGGTTGTTAGAAAAGAACAATTAGTTCAAAGAACATTAAATTATGCAATAGTAGACGAGATAGATAGTATTTTAATAGATGAAGCGCGTACACCACTTATAATATCAGGAACAGCAAACACATCATCTAATTTATACAAACTAGCAGATGATTTTGTTAGAAGATTAAAAGCAAAAGTCTTAGTTGAAGAAGATGCTAAGAATATTGAACAAGCTGAAGACAATGAAAATTATGATTACATAATAGATTTAAAAGCAAAATCTGCAACAATTACACAAAAAGGTACAAAAAAAGCGGAAGAATATTTTAAATTAGAAAATTTAAATGATATTAATAATTCAGAAATTGTACATCATATAAATCAAGCTTTAAGAGCACATGGAATCATGAAAAAAGATATAGACTATATAGTTAAAGATGGAGAAGTTCTTATTGTAGATGAATTTACAGGAAGAATAATGTATGGAAGAAGATATAACAATGGTTTACATCAAGCAATTGAGGCAAAGGAACATGTAAAAATAGCAAATGAATCTAAAACATTGGCAACAATTACATTCCAAAATTATTTCAGAATGTATGATAAATTGGCAGGAATGACTGGTACTGCTATGACAGAAGAAAGTGAGTTTAGAGAAATTTATAATCTAGATGTTATAACAATACCAACTAATAAACCAATGATAAGAAAAGATTTAAATGATATTATATATAAAAATGAAAAAGCTAAATTCAGAGCAGTAGTAGAAGATATTAAGGAAAGCCATAGCAAAGGACAACCAGTATTAGTAGGTACAGTATCTATTGAAAATTCTGAAAAATTAAGTAGTATATTAAAAAGAGAAGGAATTAAACATGAAGTTTTAAATGCAAAATATCATGAAAAAGAAGCGGAAATAATTGCACAAGCTGGAAAATATGGAGCCGTTACAATAGCAACAAACATGGCAGGTCGTGGTACAGATATTATGCTTGGTGGAAATTCTGAGTTCTTAGCTAAACAAGAAATGAAAAAGCGTGGTTATAGTGAAGAACTAATAGAAGCGTCAACAGCACATAATGAAACAGATGATAATGAAATATTAGAAGCAAGAAAAACCTTTAGAAATTATGAAGATAAATTTGAAAAAGAAATAAAAGATGAAAAAGAAAAAGTAATCGCAGCTGGAGGTCTTAAAATAATAGGTACAGAACGACATGAATCAAGAAGGATAGACAATCAGTTAAGAGGTAGAAGTGGAAGACAAGGAGACCCAGGAGAATCAAGATTTTATATAGCTTTAGATGACAATTTAATGAAAATCTTTGGTGGAGACATGATAACTTCAGTATATAATGCTTTAAAAGCTGATGAAAATATGCCAATCGAAATGGGATTACTTTCAAAAACAGTAGAAAATGCACAAAGAAGAGTAGAGGGAAAACACTTTAGTATAAGAAAAAATGTATTGCAATATGATGATGTAATGAATACACAAAGAGAAATAATATATAAACAAAGAAGAGAAGTATTAGATGGAGAAAATTTAAAAGACAGAATTATAAAAATGATGTCAAGTGTAATTGAAGAAATAGTAAATACACATCATACAGAATTAGCAGTTAACCAAGAAAGTTTAATTGCAGAATTAAAATCTATATTAAATGTTGATTTAAAACCAGAAGAATTAGAAAGAGAAACAGCAGAAAGTTTAATAGAAAAACTTGATAATATAGTAAAAGAAAGATATGAAGCAAAGGAAAAAGAAATTGGAGAAGAGCAATTAAGAGAAATTGAAAGAATAGTAATGCTAAAAATTGTAGACCAAAAATGGATGAATCATATAGACAGCATGGATGAACTAAAAGATGGAATTGGTTTAAGAGCATATGGACAAAAAGACCCAGTAGCATTATACAAAATAGAAGGATTTGATATGTTTGAACAAATGGTGAGTGACATAAAAACAGATGTTGTAAAAATCCTATTACATTTAGAAAAAGTAGAAAAGATAGAAAGAGTACAAACAGCTAAAATAACAGGTGAAGGCTTAAAAACAGAAAATGCACAAGGAAGCAATAAACAAGAAGTTACTAATACACCAGTAAAAAATAATGGACCACAAGTAGGAAGAAATGAACCATGTCCATGTGGTTCGGGTAAAAAGTATAAGAACTGTTGTGGTAAGAATGCTTAAAAGCCTTGAAAAATAAAGATTCTAGAAAATAAAAAAATAGAAATTTTGTCCACAGTGGACGATTGTCCACGATTTGTCCACATAAATATAAGCTTGTGGACAAAAGAGGTAAAAACCTTTATATATCAATAAAATCTGTGTGGATAAATTTAGTGGATATAGTTATAAGATGTCAGCATTTGATAAGCTGACATCTTTCCGTTTACTAATAAATTTAGTAAAGGGAGAGATTTTTATGGTAAATGTAAGAAAACGTGGGAAGGTATATGAGTACCGTTTTGAAGTAGGAATGGTCGATGGAAAAAGAAAATGGATAACAAAGTCTGGTTATCAAACAAAGACAGAGGCATTTAAGGAAGGCGCAAAAGCATATAATGAATTTTTTTATAATGGAAACAAAGTAAATTTAAGAGAAAATATGTCTTATGCTGATTTTTTAGATTATTGGATAGATAATTATGCTAGTTTTAATTTACATTATTCAACAACAATATCCTATATAAATATTATTAAAAATCATGTTAAACCCAAGTTAGGGTATTATAAATTATGGCAATTAGATACTAGATTATTGCAAGAATTTATAAATAAAATATATGTTGAATATTCTTTTTCTAAAAATTATATGTCAAGCATTTTAAAGGTTGTGAAAGGCTCTTTAAAGTATGCTTGCTATACATTGAATTATATTAATTCAAATCCTGGAGAAAATGTACATGTTCCAAAAATAAATAAAATTGATAAAGATCCTGCACATATATTTACTCAAGAAGAAGTTGAGAGAATTTTAAATAGATTTAGGGGGACACACTCAATTTATTATGCATTTTTAACAGCTTATTATACAGGAATGAGAGTATCTGAAGTTTATGGCTTAACTTGGGATTGTATAGATTTTGATAAAAAAACAATAACTATAAATAAAAATATTATTAAGAAAAATCAGTTTGGTTTACCAAAAAGAAAAAATATAACTAAAGGGAATTCTGTTAGTATCTGGTACTATGGAGATTGTAAAAATCCACAAAGTAGAAGAACAATATCAATTGGTAATACATTAGTAAAAGCTTTAAAAGAATACAAAATAGAACAAGAAGAAAATAGAAAGTTTTATGGTAACTCATACCTCTGTTATTATGAAAAGAATGTATTAAATGAAATTACAAAAAAAGAAGAAATAAAATTAATAGAAGCAAAGGCTGAATTAGGTGTATCATTGCCAGAAGCTAAATTAGTGTTTGTAAAAGAAAATGGACAATTTTTAGGAACTGATTCGCCTAAATATGCTTTTAAGGTAATACATTATGAATTAGGAATTAACAGTAGATTTCATGATTTAAGGGATACACATGCAACTAGATTGATTGAAAATGGAGCTGATATTAAAGCGGTATCAAAAAGGTTAGGACATTCGAGCATACAAACTACTTATAATATTTATGTGAAGGTTACAAATAAAATGGAAAACGACACAGTAAATAGATTTGAAGAATACACTAATACTATAAATATACCTCAAACATTAGAGATTCCTTATCAAGAATAAAATTATACATACTTTTAAATATAACGAGAATAAATGTAGTTATTGAAATAATATCTAACATATAGAAGTTAATTTAGAAATAAATTAACTTCTTTTTTTGCTTTTTTATGATAATATGTAAAAAGTTATAAGGAGTGATAATAAGTTGGATGATAAAGATATTATTAAACTAATAGAAAGTACTTTAAAAATTAAAATGAAAAATAATCCAAATTATATTAGATATTCATTTTATGAACTTAGAGTAAAATATAATTTATCTGAAGAAGATACAGATAGGTTTTTATTTTTAATAAGAACAAGATTAGAGAATGAGAATTATAAAGTATATTTTACTGGGGCTAAATTTGAATATGAAGATTCTAATAGAACTGTTCAAGATAATGAATTAATGATAGCTATAAAATAAATAAAATGAAATTTACAACATTTCGTGACCAAAGCAGTTGATTATTATTCTTAAATAATATAATATAGAATAGAAAGGACTGTTTTTTATGAATGAAATTCACTTATCAAAATCTAAATATTGTAGAGCAATACAATGTAATAAAATGTTATGGCTTGAAAAAAACAAACCAGAAGAAAAAGGAGAAATGGATAATCAGGCTGTTTTAGACAATGGAACAAAGGTAGGCGAACTTGCAAAAGGAATCTTTGGAAACTATACTAATATTGAGTATGATGAAAATTTAGATAAAATGATTTATGATACTAAAGAGGCATTAAAAGAAAGTTCAAATATTATTACAGAAGCATCGTTTAAATATAAAAATAATTTTTGCAGTATAGATATTTTAAAAGTTAATGGAAATTCAGTAGAAATATATGAAGTAAAAAGCTCTACTGAAATTAAAGATATTTATTTAGATGATATTTCTTATCAGTTTTATATTCTAAATAAATTAGGGTATAAAGTGACTAAAGCAAGTATTGTTTATATAAATAATCAATATATAAGACACGGTGAATTAAATTTAAGTGAGCTTTTTAATATTGAAGATGTTACAGATATAGTTCAAGAAAAACGAAAAGAAATCGAAGCAAAAATAAAAGAAATTAATAAGTATATGAAACAAGAAGATGAACCAAAGCAAGAAATTGGAATGCAATGCTTCAAACCGTATCAATGTCAATTTTGGAAATATTGTACAAAACATCTTCCAGAACACAATGTTTTTCAGATTAGAAAGATGCACAAAGATAAAGCTTTAAAGTTTTATTACGAAGGAAAAATTAATTTTAAAGATTTATTAGAAGAAGAAATGAACTGGAAGTTTAAGCAGCAAATAGAATTTCAAGAGTTCAATTATGAACCTCATATAGACAAACAAAAAATAAGAGAATTTATGAAAAATTTATACTATCCAATTTATTTTTTAGATTTTGAAACAATGCAACCAGCTATTCCAGAATTTGATAATTCAAAACCATATCAGCAAATTCCTTTTCAATATTCATTACATTATATAGAAAAAGAAAATGGAAAACTATTTCATAAAGAATTTTTGGCTGAATCAGGAACAGACCCAAGAAGAAAACTTGCAGAACAATTAGTAAAAGACATTCCAAAAGATGTATGTGTAACAGCATACAATATGATGTTTGAAAAAGGAAGAATAAAAGAACTCGCAGAAATTTTTTCTGATTTAAGTGAACATTTGATGAATATACATGACCATATACAAGATCTAATGATACCATTTTCAGAAAGAATGTATTATTGTAAGGATATGCAAGGTTCATATTCAATAAAATATGTACTTCCAGCATTATTTCCAAATGATCCAGAACTGAATTATCATAACTTACCATTAATACATAATGGAGGAGAAGCAATGAATATATTTCCTAAAATTAAGGATATGTCAAAAGAAGAACAGAAAAAGGCAAGATATGGATTGTTAAAATACTGTGAATTAGATACTTATGCAATGGTTAAAGTATGGGAAAAATTAAAGGAGGTATAGGAAATATGACACAAATAGAATTTTCAGAAAGATATATTGTAGGAAATGAAGGAGATATAGAAGACGCAGAAGTACAAAAATTATGGGTGGAATATGGATTTACAAATATATTAATAGAAAGTATAGATATAATTACAGATAAAGATGTTGTAAATAAAATTTTTACAAGTGATATATGGAAAAGCAAAAAATATATCTTGAAAGAAGGTAAGATAAATAATATTAGAAAGCTAGATAAAGAAATAGTAGAACATTTATATGAAGTAGAAGTAGAATTTTTAGATAAAAATGGACATGATAAATATGAGTTAAAAGGACTATGTGATAAGGATAAAATGGAACAATACAAAGGACAAGAATTATATGTTATAATGTCAGAAGAGGAAGATAAAATACAAAGGTTTAGTTGCTTTTTAATAAAAGAATAAATTGAGAAACAATAGATGATAAATTTCCATAAATGCCATTAAGCAACATATATAAAAATAAGATTAAAGTGAGTTATGATATATTAAAAATTATAAAATTTATGGAATAAATGTCCTAAAAAAAATATGAAGTGGAAAAAACGAAAGGAAAACAATATTTTGGATAAGATAGATAAAGAAAAATTTATAGATGATATTAAAAAGGATTTAAATATAAAGCCTTTTTATGTTAAAGAAAATATGGAAAATAATAACTTTGATTTTAGTGGTTTAGAAGAAGTATTTAAAACTTATTTTGAATGTAAAAATCATGATTATAAAGTTACACCTAACGATATATATATATTATATAAAATTAATAAAAAAGAAGCAGAGGAAGGTTGCGTAAAGAAATTAAAAATTAAAAGAAAAAAATGGGATAATAAAGCAAAAAGAATTGTAACTAGAAAAGATACTATTAAGATAACAATACCAAAAGGAATTCAAGACAGTCAAAGTATAATAATATATGGAGAGGGGAATCAAGATAAAACTTCAAATAGTGGAAATTTAATATTAAATATTAAAGTAATATAATATTAGATTCTATTTAATCTGGAAAGGATAATAATAAATGAAACCAAATGATATTGTTAAAGAATGTGAAATTAATTTAAATAGAAAATTTACAAGGAAAGAAAATAAATATATTCTAAAATGGATAAAAGAATATGAATTTGATTTCAAAACAATAAGCTTAGC